>CAVSMB010000028.1:0-232650 GCA_963728925.1 uncultured Actinomycetes bacterium
ATGGCGGACATGTTCGCCTCATCGTGGCGCTCGCCGGTGGCCGGGGTGAGATCGTTGAGTCGTTGGATCTGCTCCACGCTCAGCTCGATGCGGTTGCTCTTCCCGACCAAGCCGCTCCAGTACATGCTGAACGCCGTGCTGGCGGCCGTGGAGTCTGTCGCCGTGCCGCGCTCCTCCCGGGGGCCTTCACCTGCTTCGGATGACGCGTCTTCGGCTGGACGACCGTAGCCTCTGTTCGCCTATGACACGCCGACCGAGAGGAGCGGCTCATGTGCCGCTGGCTGGCCTATTCCGGAGCGCCGATCCTGCTGAAAGACGTCCTCTACGAAGGGCCGAATTCGCTCGTTCACCAGAGCCTGCAGTCCAGGCTCGGCGCTGAACCGACCAATGGCGACGGCTTCGGCGTCGGCTGGTATGGCGCCCCTGACACCCCCGGCGTCTTTCACAGCACCGAACCGGCGTGGAACGATCACAACCTGAGCGAGCTCGCAGGGCACATCTCCTCGCCACTGTTCTTCACCCACATCCGCGCGGCGATCGGCAGCGCCGTGCAGCAGACCAACTGCCACCCATTCCGACATGGCCGCTGGCTGTTCATGCACAACGGCTACCTCAACGAGTTCGCCACCCTCAAGCGCGACCTCATCCTCGCGGTCGACCCGTCCCTGTACCCGGAGATCCAGGGCCAAGCGGACACCGAGGTGCTGTTCTTCCTCGCCCTGACGTTCGGCCTCACCGACGACCCCGCGGCCGCCGTCGAGCAGGCGGTCGGACTGGTCGAAGCGACCGCCGAGCGGCACGGGGTCCCGCATCCCTTCCAGGGCACGGTCGCCACCACGGACGGCGAGAGCATCTGGGCGTTCCGCTACTCCAGCGAACGAAAGTCGCGCACGCTCTACTACACCACCGATGTCCCCACGCTGCGGAAGCTGTACCCCGAACGCCAGCTGTTCCAGGACGTCTCCGAAGACGCGCGCTTGATCGTCTCCGAGCCCCTTGGCGACGTCGCCGGCGTCTGGAACGAGGTGCCCGAATCTACCTGCGGCGTCATGGGCCCGGGCGGCACCCACGCCAGGCCGTTCGGGCCCAAGGCGCCTGCGGTCTCCGTGACCGTTTGAACCCACGGCCCGCCGCGGGATCGGTCGTGCCGACGAGCGATCCGCGGGCGAGCGCAGCGACCGGCTCGGGCACAACCACGCCCGTTCACCCGATCGGGATGATGCGGACCTCGTCGGGGGCCGATAAGCATCGGTGGTCTGACCCGACAGCGCGACGGCGGTGCCGAGTACAGATCGTTGTCGCTCGTGAGGGTCATGGTTCATGAGGACTTCCAGGCCGATCCGGCATGAACCACAGCGTCATTGACGGCCACCATCGCGTTGCGCGCCAGGGTGTGCCGATGCCAGACCGTCCAAGTCAGTCGGTACCCGGCGCAAGACGTCGCTGACGAACAAGGTCCAGCGTCGGCCTCGCGGAGGCTTCTTGCGATCGGGCCCCGAACGCAGTCAGCGAGCCGTGTGTGGTCGTAGTGATCGCGAGCCGTGTCTGGACTGCGGAGTGGGGTCAGCCGAGAGTCGCGGCCCCCTTGGCGACTGGCCCAGGTCGGCGAGGGCAGCGGCGACCCACCGGGCATCCGCACTCGGGACCGGGAGCGCTCGCTCGCGGCGCCTCGCGCAAGCGACGGGCCGCGCAGCGCTACACGCCGCGTTCGACCGCGATGCGGCCCTCGTCCGCTGCCGCCGTGAACGCCGCGTAGTCGGCGTCGTTCTGGTCGGCGTAGGCGACGGCGAAGCGTTCGATCGCACGGTCGAACGTGTCGTCGCCGCCGAGATAGCCGGCGATCTTCGCGGCGTCGCCACTGCGGGCATGCGCGTGCCAGCGTCGCGCCGCACAGCTCGCCGTAGCGGGCCAGGCGCGCCGGCGGCATCGCTTCGATCACGGCCGAGCCCTTCATGTCGCGCAGTTGGCGGACATAGAATTCGCGGGCGCGCTTCCCGGTCCCCGTGACCCATCCCAGGAACGCGTCGCTTGCGGACTGCATCAGCCGTTGGCCGCGCACGACCCGCTCGCCTTGGTGCTCGTACTCGCTGGCGCCGGCGTACGGGGCGAGTACCGACGTGCTCGCCTCGTGCGTTTCGAGGTCACAGACGACGCTGCGGCGGACCGGCACAGTCGCCGGCCGGTTATTCGCGGGACATCATGGCGACGGCTTCGCGTTCGAGGTCGACGTACGGTTCGCCGCTGACGTCGACGGCGACGCGGTTGATCCTGCCGCCGGTGAACGCCCAGGGCGCGCTGCCGGCGTAGTCGCCGGTGACCGGGTCGCTGCTGTCGCGCCCGACACAGAGCCCGTCGCCGGCGAGCGAGAACTTGCCGGGCTGGGTCTTGATGCGGCCCTCGCCGACCTTGACGTCGCCGTGGTAGAGCGACAGCGTGCCGCCGGCGACGCCGGGCGGGTCCTCGCCGTCCTTCTCGAAGGCGGCCGACAGGATCAGCTGCTCGTCGGTGGGCAGCTCCTGGTCGGAGACGATCTTCTGCTCGACGGCGCCGACGAAGTTGTAGACGTAGTGCAGCCGGTTGTCCTTGACGTAGAGGGCGTGGCCGCCGAACCGCGAGCCGTGGGCGAACAGGACGCCCTCGGCGCCGGGCGCCGGGATGTCGACGAGCACGCCGATCGCGTAGGAGCGGTTGCGGATGTTGACCGACTGGGACTCGGGGACGTCGGTGAGGCCCGGGTAGTAGATGTAGCGGTTGCGCGCCGGGGAGAGCACCGGCCGCGGGGTGAGGATGATCTCCAGGGCGCCGCGGTCGTCGAGCGGGAAGGCGCCGTTGGCGCCGGCTTCCGCGTACCACACGTTGATCAGCTGCCGCAGGCGCTCGGGCTCCTGATCGGAGAGGTCGTGCAGCTCGGAGCGGTCGACGTCGGTGTGGTAGAGCTCCCACGTGTCCTGGTCGAAGTGCCCCCAGCCGCTGATCGTCGGGTGGGTGGTCACGGCCTTCCAGCCGTCGTGCCAGATGCTGCGCGATCCGAGCATGGAGTAGAACTGCGTCTCGCGAGCGCTGGGCAGCCCGGCTGCGTCGAAGCTGTAGCGCATGCTGATGCCGTCGAAGTGGCTCTGCACGTGCCCGCCGATCGTCTCGGGCGACTCGACGCCCAGGCAGTCGAGGATCGTCGGGACCAGATCGATGGCGTGGTGGTACTGCTCGCGGATCTCGCCCTTGGCCTGGATGCCCGCCGGCCACGAGATCATGCACGGGTCAGACGTGCCGCCGTTGAACTCGTAGCGCTTCCACATCTTGAACGGCGTGTTGAACGCCATCGCCCAGCCGTTGGGGTAGTGGTTGTAGGTCTTCGGGCCGCCGAGCTCGTCGAGCATCGCCAGGTTCGTCTCGATGTCGTCGGGGACCCCGTTGAAGAGCTTGTTCTCGTTGACCGATCCGTTGGGGCCGCCCTCGCCGCTGGCGCCGTTGTCGGACACCAGGACGACGATCGTGTTCTCCCGCTGGCCGGTCTCCTCGAGGTAATCCAGCAGCCGCCCGATCTGCGCGTCGACGTGCGCCAGGAAGCCGGCGTAGACCTCGGCCATGCGGCTGAACAGCCGCTGCTCCTCCTCCGACAGCGAGTCCCACGGGCGCGTGACGTCCAGTGCCGGGAACGGCTCGCCCTTCGGTCCCGTTCGCGTCTCGGGCGTGCCCAACGGGTTCAGCGGCGGCAGCTCCGTGTCGGGCGGGACGATCCCCAGCTGCTTCTGGCGCGCCAGCGTCTGCTCGCGCATCGCCTCATAGCCCATGTCGAAGCGGCCCTTGAAGCGGTCGATCCACTCCTTCGGGGCGTGATGCGGCGCGTGGCAGGCGCCCGGCGCGTAGTAGAGGAAGAACGGCTTCTCGGGCGCCAGCACCTTGGCGTCCTTGATGAACTCGAGCGCCTTGTCGGTGATGTCCTCGCTGAAGTGGTAGCCCTCCTCCGGCGTGCGCGGCGGGTCGACGGGATGGCTGTCGTAAACCAGCTCCGGATACCACTGGCTCGTCTCCGCGCCCAGGAACCCGTAGAAGCGCTCAAAGCCCCGGCCCGTCGGCCAGTTGCGCCGCGAGGACGCGACGTTCATCTCTGCCTCCGGACACAAGTGCCACTTGCCGACCATGTACGTGTTCCAGCCCTGGCCGGCCAGGATCTCCTGGAGCTGACCGTTCTCGGGCGGGATCACCCCGCTGGCGTTCGGAAACCCGCTGGCCGCCTCGGTGATGCAGGCCATGCTGTTGCGCGTGTGGTTGCGCCCGGTCAGCAGGCACGAGCGCGTCGGCGAGCACAACGCCGTCGTATGCCACTGCGTGTAGCGCACCCCGTCATTGGCGATCCTGTCGATGTTCGGCGTCTCGACCGGCCCGCCGTAACACGCCATCGCCGAGAACCCGACATCGTCGAGAACCGCATATATGACGTTCGGCGCCCCGTCGGGCGCCTTCGGCGGCTCGAACGGCGACCAATCCGGCACCGAGTCGCGGATATCGACGTTGATCTTGCCCTTGAACGGCACGGTCATCATTGGCTCCTCAGGTATCTCCCTGCCGGGACGCGGCTTCGCGGCAGCGGGCGGGCACCTCAATATTCATGGTTGCCGCCGCACTGCACATCACCCGCTTCGTACGACCTGCGCGCTCCGCCGAGAAGAGGCGCGCCGGGGGGGATGCCGAGCCACCCCGCATCGCGCGAGGCAGATGTGTGTGTGGGCTGGACCTCGCCACAATCGCGGTTTCGGTGCCTGCCGTCGCCGCGTCGGGCTCAGCGCGCCGCCGATCGTCCCACGCACGTTGCCGGCGTCCGCGATGACAGACGACGACCGGAATCGTGCGACCAGGCTCGACCCCAGAACGTCAGAACGTCGCAGTTGGCGGGCTTTTCCACGCGGTTCAGGAGATGGCGGCCCCTCATCTCCTCTTACGACGATCGTCGTTCACGCGATGAGCTTGATGTCGGCGTCGTCGAAGACGGCGTGGATTTCGAGCTTGCCGCCGAGCGCCTCGACGTAGCGCTCGAGGGTCGAGAGGCGGACGTCGATCTCCAGTTGCCCGGCGCGCTTGATGTCGTCGACGCGCTCGCGGGCGTTGGGCACGGAGAGTTCTCCCGCAGCGACCACGCTCGGCACCGGGAGTCCTGGAGAGCCGTTCTGGCGCACCGGCCAGCTGCGCGGCCGGATCGTGTCCGTGAACCCGGCTGCGCGCCATGGATGGCTCCTGGCGACCGTCGGAGCGAGCGACCGTGGGCTCCGCGCCGTCGATGTGACAGCGGCCGTGTGGGTGACATGACGCCGCTCACGCGTCGGTCGTTGAGATTCACCGATGTCGACTCGACCAGCGGCGGAACGGCCGCCGCCGCATGGCTCGCGACCGTCACGCGCCGTCTGCAGGTCCGCGTGCGCAGACGCGGCATGCGCCAGTTCGAGCCGCCGGTCACCCTCTTGTCCTTCGCCCGGGACGGAATCGCGGGCGGGGTCGCGGTCGCCGCGGGCCCGCGCGGGGAGGTCGCGGTGCTCTGGGCGGCCAGAGCTTCGATACACGCCCGGATCCGGCGGCGTTGTCGGGCTCGAGCACAGGGACAGCCCTCGTCTCCTGGACGCATTTGCCGCGACGATCGTCCCCTGGGGCCCAATGCTCTCCGCCGCGGCATGGTCGTGACGCGTCACTCGGGCGTGGATCCCTGCGGCCAGCGGCACCGCCGAGTGGCCGCGCAGAGAGTGGTGAGGCGACCCGGTCCGCGGAGGCTCGATAGGTGTCGCGGCCATGCCGGTCGTGTCGGTGACGGACTTCGAGGGCGACACGCCCGTCGCGAACATCCGCGGCCTCCTCCACGGCGAGGAGCCCGCGGGCACGTTCGACGGGCACGCCACTGCTTCATCGAGACCGGCTTGGCCGCGCTGCTGCTGCTTCTCGGTTCACGTGGCGCCCTTGAGCCTGGTGCTCGCACGGCGCGGTCAGGTGCGGCTCTTGGGAGGCCCGCGCGCTCGCGCTCCCCGGTCATACTCCCGCTCGGCGTATGCGCCTGAGGATCGGGTTGCGGCGAGAGCTAAGGGCGTGAGGGTGAAACGGATGCTCGTGGCGTATGATGGCTCGGCGCCAGCGCAGCGGGCGCTCGCTCATGCTGCCGAGTTCGCCCGCCCCGGGGACACCGTGACGGTTGTGAACGTGATGTCGGAGCCGGGTGTGGGCGCTCGGATCGAGCCGCCGAGCAAGGAGCGCAGCCGGCAGTCGCGCCTGCTCGACGAAGCACGGCGGTTCATGGCCGAGCGTGGGATCGAGGCACAGACGTCGGCGCCGGTGGGTGACGCTGCGAGCGAGATTCTCGCGGCTGCGGAGCGTGTCGGGGCGGACGTGATCGTCGTTGCGCGTCATCGTGGACGCGTGCCCCAACTTCACGGCTCGATCAGCGGTCGCATCGTGCGCGCGGCGCGTTGCGATGTGCTGGTGGTCCACGCAGCGGATGCCGAGCCGGGTCCTGACGTCGGAACGAACCGCGCCAGGTAGCCGCTTGACCACCACGGCTCGCCCGCTGGCGTACCGCGTCGCGCGAGCCGACCGACCGGCTGGCCGGTCGCAATCGTCCTGGTGAATCGGCCGGTGGGTGACTCCGGACGGCCCTTGCGCCTTCAGAGCTTGTAGCCGATCGAGCGCAGCAGCTCGCGGCGCGCGCGGACGTCCTCGGCTGTCTCGACGCCGAGCGGCGGTTCGCCGTCGACCACGCCGATGACGCCGCGGCCTTGGGCCGTCTCGGCGACGAGAGCCTCGAGGTCGTTCGTGGTGGCGCAGTAGAGCCGGCAGACCTCCGGTACGAGTTTCAGCTGGTTGAGGGACGTTGAGCGGGAAGCCTTCGCGCAGCAGCACGACGAAGCAATGGCCGGCGCCGACGGCGAGCGCGGCGCGCGTCGCGGCTTCCACGAGCTCGGCATCGTTGCCTGACCGGCGCACCAGGCGGACGCCGGAGGCCTCACAGAACGCGAGCCCGAAGCGCAGATGCGGCGAGCTGCCCGCCAGCGCCTCGTGGACGTCCTCGACCGTCTTGACGAAATGCGCCTGCCCGAGGATCACTTGGGCGTCCTCGGGCTTGTCGATGCGCACACTGCTGAGCTCCATGGCTGCTCCTTCCGGGCTGAATGGAAGCGCGAGTCAGCGGCGCGACTTCAGCCGTTGGACTTCGCGATCGACCTCGGCTTGCGTCATGGGGCGGCGGATGTATCGCCCGATCGGCCCGACGGGCGGCCCGAGGTACGTCCTGGGGCGTGGACCACGAGGATGATGAGCCAGATGCCCGCGACGAAGAAGAGCCACGGATCCCACGTGCCGGCCACATCAGGGTCGGAGGCAAACCGGCTTGGCCACGTGTGCTCCTCGTAGTACTCGGTCAAGACCCACAGGCTTGTGAGCGCCGGGATCGCGAGTGCGAACACGATCAGGTGGAGCTTGAACCTGCGGATGCGATGGATCCGCTCGACTGCCAGCGCGCGAACGGCGCCCTCCCCCTCTGGCTCCGTAACGGGTTGCGGAGCCTGCCGCTCGCTCTTGGGTGGCGTCTGAACCGGCACCCGAACCACCTCCTTCCTCGTGCAGTCGGTCGCTGCCCGGGGCACTTCCCGGGTTGCGACCCCCCCGATGGCGTCGCGAGCACATCGGTGCGAACTGCCGAGGCGCTCATCTCGAAGCTACTGAACGATCCGCGACCTCGAGATCCGCGACGGGAACGTACGGTCAGCTTCGGCGGGGAGTTGCGGATGGCGGCGCCGGCCGGCGGCCATAGCGTCGGTTCATGTCCGCGCGTCAGGAGCCTCGTATCGGTCTGGTGCTCGGCGCGGGCGGGGTCCTTGGCGCGGCGTGGCTCGCGGGTGCGCTGGAGGCGATCGCGGCCGAGAGCGGTTGGGATCCGGGCAGCGCTGACCGTGTCGTGGGGACGTCGGCGGGCTCGATCATCGGGGCGCTGCTGGCGTCTGGGGTCCCGCCCTGGCTGATGGTTGCCCACTCCGCCGGGGAGCCGCTGGATGGACTCTCCCACGCCAACGGCGACGCGGTTGGATCCTCGGGTCCGTGGAGCGGCGCGAGCATCCGCCTGCACCGCGGCATGCCCGCGGTGGGACCCGGGTCGTGGCGCTTGGCGCTCGGCTCGCTGGCGCGCCCGTACCGGCACTCGCCTGCGTCGCTGATCGCGGGCGTGCTGCCGGACGGCTTCGTGTCCACGGAGCCGATCCGCGACACGATCCGCAGCGCCTGCCCGCACGGGTGGGCGCCGCACCCGGGCTTCTGGGCGATCGCGGCCGACTACGCGTCAGGCGAGCGCGTGGCGTTCGGCGCGCCCGGCGCGCCGCGGGCGGAGCTGGCCGACGCCGTGGCCGCGTCGTGTGCGATCCCGGGCTTCTACCGGTCGGTCGCCATCGGCGGCCGGCGCTACGTCGACGGGGGCGTGCACTCGACCTCGAACCTTGACGTCCTGGCCGGCGCGGGCCTCGATCTCGTGATCTGCCTCAACCCGACGTCCTCGCTGCACGCCGCGGCCCCGCACACGCTCGGCGAGCGCCTGGCGTTCTCGCTGCGCCAGGGCGCCGGCCGCCGGCTCGGTGCCGAAACCGCCCAGGTCCGGCGCGCGGGCACCGAGGTCGCGCTGATCCAGCCGACCGTCCACGACCTCGACGCGATGGGCGCGAACCTGATGAACCGCAGCCGCCGGCACGCGGTCGTCGAGACCGCGGTGCGCACCGTCACCGAGCACCTGCGCGACTCGCCGGACGGGGAGCGCCTGCGGCACCTGCCCGCAGGCATGCCCGAGCTCGTCGTCCGCCCGCCGGGAAGGCCCGCCGACTGGCCCGACCTCAAGGACGCCGCGGTTCGGCGCTGGGCGCCTCCCGCGGCGGCGGCGCAGTCGCGAGCCGCGTGATGGGATGAGCCCGACATCAACGATCCGGGCCTGCTGGCGCCCGAGCAGGTGAGCCTGCTGGTCGATCAGTACGAGCTCGCGATGGCCGCGAGCTACCTGGAGCGAGGGATGAACGAGCCGGCGGTCTTCGAGCTGTTCGTCCGCCACCTGCCGCCGCGGCGCCACTGGCTGCTGTGCGCCGGTCTCGGACCCGTCCTCGCCCTCGTGGAGCGCCTGCACTTCGGCGGCAAGGAGTTGGCGTACCTCGAGCAGCTCGGGTTCAGGCCCGCGCTGCTCGACTACCTCGCGGGCTTCCGCTTCTCGGGCAACGTCGACGCGATGCCCGAGGGCACCGTCTCGCATTCGCGGGCGAGCCGCTGCTGCGCGTGACGGCGCCTCGGATCGAGGCGCAGCTGTTCGAGACGCTGCTGCTCAACCAGATCAACTTCCAGACCGCGATCGCCACCAAGGCCGCGCGGTCGGATCCGTCGAGGTCGTAGACGGTGCCGCCGGCCTCGCGGACGAGGAGAACCCCGCCGCTGACGTCCCATGGGAGGTTGGAGAGCATGATCGCGGCGTCGAGTCGTCCGGCTGCGAGCCAGGCGAGCTCCAGTGCTTCTGAGCCGTGGACCCGGACGCGCAGCGCGGTGGTGGCGAGCGCGGCGAGGAGCTGGAGGTGGAGGGGGTTCTCGGTGGGCGCGTCGTGGCCGACGGAGAAGTCGGTGAAGCCGATCACCGCGTCTGCGAGGGGCCGCTCGATGGTGTGGATCGCGGTGCCGTTGAGGTAGGCGCCGGCGCCTTCGGCGGCGAGGTAGCGTTCAGCGAGGAAGGGGAACTCGACGATCGCGAGTCGCGGCAGCCCGCGCTCGACGAGCGTGAGCGAGATCGCACACAGCGGGCTGCCGCGCGCGAAGTTGACGGTGCCGTCGATCGGGTCGAGGACCCAGATCGGCTCGGTGGCGGGGGTGGGGCCGCCGTGCTCCTCGCCGAGGAACGCGATGTCGGGGGCGAGCCGCTGCAGGCGCGTCCGGATACGGCGCTCGGCCTCGATGTCGAGGGCGGTGGCGAAGTTGCGGTCGCCCTTGGCGATCACGGTGTCCATCTTGCCGCGGCCCTCCTGCAGCAGCCGCGAGGACTCCTCGACGGCCCGCTCGACCTCCAGCAGCGCCGGTCCGCGTGAGAGCTCCTGCCACCTCATGCCGGCAGCGGGTCGGCGAGCTCGGTCAGGCGGACGGTGTGCGCGATCTGCTCGATCTCGGCGCGCGTCCCGGTCCCGAGGCCGCGTCGGGGGGCGTTGAGGGCGCCCGCGGCGGCGCCCATCCGCAACGCATCCTCGAGCTCGCGGCCTTCGGCCAGCGAGACCGCCAGCGCGGCGACCATCGAGTCGCCCGATCCGGTGGGGTCGGCCGGCAGCAGCGAGAGCCCCTCGAGCTCGAGCAGCCGGTCGCCGGTGACGACGAGGGCACCGTGGGCGCCGCGGGAGGCGATCACCGTCTCCGCACCCGCGCTGCGCAACTCGGCGAGCGCCCGCCTGAGGGGGGCGACCTCGTGGCTCGCGGCCCAGCCACCGTCGACGAGCTCGTCGGCGCTGAGCTTGAGGACGTCGAGGCCGCCTCGGAGCGCGGCGTCGAGCGCCGGGCCGGTGAGGTCGGCGCTCACGGTGACGCCGTTGCGGCGCAGGTCGCCGGCCAGCCGTCGGTAGACGCCGGGGTCGAGTACGCCGGGATGCTGCGGGCCGGTGAGGCAGCACGTCCCGGCCGCGAGCGCGTCGGTGAGCGCGACCCCGTAGAGGTCGTCGACCTCGTGGCGTCGCAGCCGCGGCGCCGCCACCTCGAGTGCGCCCAGCATGACCAGCAGCTCGGGGGTGCGAGTCCCCTGTGGAGGTTGATGGCACCAACCACAAGTCAATGGCAACTGCGTCGTCGTGAGGCGGGGTGGGAAGGAAGCCGGAGACGAAGTCGCGACCCTAGGAACACATGGCTCGTCGCCGTCGGGCGACGGGCTGCGCGTATAAGGCGTGGCGGTCCGGGCGAGCCGGCTCGGCATGGCGAAGCCCTATGTCCATCAAGGGGCCGTTACGTAGACGCGGTGGGTGCGCGATGAAGGTTGCTGGTCTTACCTGGGGAGATCTCCACGGGTGTCTCGGGATGCCCGTCCACGCATGGCGTGTTCGTCGGGTGGGATGGGACGGCGGTGCTCGTGAGGGCGCCGCTCGCCGTGGAGAAGTCAGCAGACGCCGTAGTACCAGCGGGGATCGTTATCGCTGGGAAGGGCTGAACGCGAAGCCGAGCGCCAAGACGTTCGTGCTCGCGATCGTTGCGTTGACGGCAGCCAACCCCCGCGGGGGCCTGGCCGGGAGGGTCCAGAGGTGAAGCCCGAGGATCTCCGGTCAGGGCGCAGCAGCGATCCGGCGCCGGACGACACCGCCGCTCACCCCGCCAAGGCGGGCTCCTTGTGGGAGCAGTTCCTGGCCCGCGGGAATCTCGCCGAGGCACTCAGACGCGTCGAGCAGAACGCCGGTGCCCCAGGCATCGACGGGCTGAGCACCAAGGAGCTCCGGCCGTGGTTGCATGACCACTGGGCGGAGGTCAGCTCGCAGCTCGAGGCGGGCACTTACCGGCCGCAGCCTGTCCGCAGGGTGATGATCCCCAAGCCCTCGGGCGGGCAGCGCAAGCTGGGAGTGCCGGCTGCGGTGGATCGAATGATCTGCCAGGCCATCGCGCAGGTGCTCACGCCTGTCTTCGACCCGCAGTTCCATCCCCACAGCTTCGGCTTCCGGCCGGGGCGCTCGCAGCATCATGCTGTGGAGCGGGCACGCCAGTTCATCGCTGATGGCGCGGTGTGGTGCGTCGATTTTGATCTCGACTCGTTTTTCGATCGCGTTCAGCACGACGTTCTGATGGCCAGGGTCGCACGACGGGTTCATGACAAACGGCTGCTCGGGCTGATCCGGCGCTACCTCCAGGCGGGGGTCATGGATGGCGGGCTGGTGCACGCGACGACGGAGGGAACCCCGCAGGGTTCGCCGCTTTCGCCGCTGCTCAGCAACGTCATGCTTGACGACCTCGACTGGGAGCTGGAGCGGCGCGGGCACCGGTTCGTGCGCTACGCCGACGATGGGCGCATCTACGTCCACAGTCGACGGGCGGGCGAGCGGGTCATGGCGAGCATCACGCACTACGTCGAGCAGCGCCTGAAGCTCAGAGTCAACCGCGAGAAATCGGTGGTGGCCCGGGCGCTGAGGCGACCCTTTCTAGGGTTCTGCCTCCGGCCCCGCATGGGTGACGTCAGGGTGCTGGTGGACCCCAAGGCCCTCAAGAGGGCAAAGGACCGCCTGCGCGCTCTCACCTCGCGGCGCTGGGGCGTCTCGATGGAGCGGAGGATCGATGAGATCAACCGCTTCACGGTCGGATGGACGGCCTACTTCAAGCTGGCCGACACCCCGACCCCGTTCGAGGATCTCGACGAATGGCTCAGACGCCGACTACGGCAAGTGCGATGGAAGGAGTGGAAGCGCCCCCGCACGCGGAGGCGCAACCTGCGAGCGAGAGATATCTCCGAGGCGACCGCCCGCAGGTGGGCGTCCTCGCGCAAGGGGTACTGGCGCATCGCCGGATCCAAAGTCCTCGCCGTCGCCCTCCCCAACGGCTACTGGACCGACCTCGGCCTGCAGGGATTCCTCGATCCCTACCGCCGCTTCCGGGAATGCTGAGCGAACCGCCGGATGCGGACCCGCACGTCCGGTGGTGTGGGGGGCGCCGGGGTCAGCCCGGCGCCTACCCGATGTACGCCCGACATGACCAACGACTCGGGGGTGAGAGTCCCCTGTGGAGGTTGATGGCACCAACCACAAGCCAATGGCAACTGCGTCGTCGTGAGGCGGGGTGGGAAGGAAGCCGGAGGCGAAACCGCGACCCTAGGAACACATGGCCGACCGTCGCTGCGGCGGGGGTGGGCTGCGCGTATGAGGCGCGGCGGCCCGGGCGAGCCAGCATTGCATGGCGAAGCCCGATGTCCATCAAGGGGCCGTCACGTAGACGCGGTGGGTGCGCGGGGAAGGCCGTTGGTCTTATTCGGGGAGGGCTCTGCGGGTGTCCCGGGATGCCTCGTCACGCGTGGCGTGCTCGCGGGGTGGTGCGGGACGGTCGCGGTCGAGAGGCCGCGGCTCGCTGCAGAGCAATCAGCAGAGGCCGTAGTACCAGCGGGGATCGCTGTCGCTGGGAAGGGCCGAACGCGAAGCCGAGCGTCAAGACGTTCGTGCTCGTGGTCGTTGCGATGATCGCAGCCAACCCCGATCGGGGCCTGGCGGGGAGAGTCCAGAGGTGAAGCCCGAGGACGCCCGGCCAGAGCGCAGCAACGATCCGGCGCCGAATGACACCGCCGCTCACCCCGCCAAGGCGGGCTTGTGGGAGCAGGTCTTGGCCCGCGAGAACCTTGCCGAGGCGCTCAGACGCGTCGAGCGGAACGCCGGTGCCGCGGGCATCGACGGGATGAGCACCAGGGAGTTGCGGCCATGGTTGAAAGACCACTGGCCGGAGGTCCGCTCGCAGCTTGACGCGGGCACTTACCGGCCGCAGCCCGTCAGGAGGGTGATGATCCCCAAGCCCTCCGGTGGATTGCGGATGTTGGGGGTGCCGGCTGCGGTGGATCGGTTGATCTGCCAGGCCATCGCGCGGGTGCTCACGCCTGTGTTCGATCCGCAGTTCCATCCTCATAGCTTCGGCTTTCGGCCGGGGCGCTCGCAGCATCACGCTGTTGAGCGGGCACGCCAGTTCATCGTTGATGATGCGGTGTGGTGCGTCGATTTTGATTTGGACTCGTTTTTCGATCGAGTTCAGCACGACGCTTTGATGGCCAGGGTCGCGAGACGGGTGCATGACAAGCGGCTGCTGCGGTTGATCCGGCGCTACCTGGAAGCGGGCGTTATGGATGGCGGGCTGGTGCACGCGAGCGAGGAGGGGACCCCTCAGGGTTCTCCGCTCTCGCCGCTGCTCTCGAACGTCATGCTCGACGACCTCGACTGGGAGCTGGAGCGCCGCGGGCACCGGTTCGTGCGCTTCGCCGACGACGGACGGATTTACGTCCAAAGCCGGCGGGCGGGCGAGCGGGTCATGCAGGGCATCACGCAGTACGTCGAGCAGCGCCTCAAGCTCAAGGTCAATCGCGAGAAGTCGGTGGTTGACCGGGCGACGAAGCGGCCCCTGCTGGGGTTTCGCTTCGCCTACCGCCGCGATGAGGTCAGAGTGCTGGTGGACCCCAAGCGCGTCAAACGCGCCAAGGACCGCCTGCGCCAACTGACCTCGCGCCGCTGGGGTGTGTCTATGCAGCGGCGGATCTTTGAGATCAACCGCTTCACCGACGGGTGGACGGCCTACTTCGCGTTGGCCGATACGCCCTCCCCGTTCAGGGAGCTCGACAAGTGGCTCAGACGACGCCTGCGGCAGGTCCGCTGGAAGGAGTGGAAGCGCCCGCGCACCAAGTTGCGCAAGCTGCGAGCGGCAGGACTCCCTGAGCACGACGCCCGCCGATGGGCGTTCTCGCGCAAGGGATACTGGCGCATCGCAGGCTCCCCAGTCCTCTCCACCGCCCTGCCCAACGCCTACTGGGCCGACCTCGGCCTGAAAGGGTTCTCCGAACCCTACCGCCGGTTCCGGGATGCTAAGCGAACCGCCCGGTGCGGACCCGCACGCCGGGTGGTGTGGGGGGCGTCGGGGTGAGCTCGGCGCCTACCCGATTCGCGAAAGATGGCATGAGCCGGGCTTCTGTCCTGGCGTGTGTGTAGGGGCCTCCTCAGCTCAGGCGCGCATGGCCTCGTCCTCGAGAAGGCGAACGGCGAGCAGCTCGCCGTCCGTCGCCCCGTAACGCTCGAGCGCGCGGTCATACGCGGTCGCGGCGTTCCTGGAGAGTTCGAATGGAACCTCCAGCTCGCTTGCGAGGTCGACGACCGCCCGCAGCTCCTCGCAGCATCTGTCGAGTCCGAACGACGCCATGTAGTCGCCGGCGAACACGGCATCGAGATCGCCGCGGATGAACTCGCTCGCCGCTGAGCTGCGGGCCAGCGCCGCGCGCAGAGTGTCGAGGTCGATTCCCGCGCGTCTGGCGAGCAAGAGTGCCTCGCCGGTCGCGACGGCCTGTCCGAACCAGAGCAGATTGACCAGGAGCTTGATGTGTGTCCTGCTCCGTGGTCGCCGACATGCTCGATCTGGCCGAGCAGTTCCAGTAGGTGGCGATGGCGCCTCACCGTTTCGGCGGAACCGCCGACGCACAGTTGGAGCGCTCCATCGCGTGCCCCTGGCGGATCGCCGCCGAGGGGTGCGTCGAGACACTCGACACCGCGGGCGTGAGTAGGCCGTGTCGCGCATGGCCGGCGTCACCTTGGACGGGCTCCCGAGGCCCGCCAGCGTTATCTGGCGGTGCATGGGCGCGTAGACCCGGCAGTCGCGCGAGTAGCGCGCGGCCTGGTAGAGCGCGATGGAACGCTCCTCGGGGTCGATGCGCCGCGTCGCCTGGATGGCCGGCTGGTCGCTCACCGTCGGGTAGACGTAGAAGCAGTCGAACGCGGGCCGTTGGGAGGCGCGGACGTCCCTGACCCCGAGCCTCACGCCGGACGGCGAGAAGCGAGTCGTCGCGAGCCCTGGCGTGCACGGGTTCGCCGCCAGGCCCGGCCTGCAGAGCCAGACCGGCTGGACGAGGCGCCCGCCGCGGTGGGGAGCAGCGCCGAGGCGGCGAAGGCGAGGGCGGCGCAGAGGGGGACACGGACGGGTCGCACGGCCGGCGACCCTACGTCGTTGTCTGCGTCGACGCGCCAGGCCTTGTGCCGATTGACGCGCGAAGCGGATGAGCTTTCCTTGAGGCGCTCGCGCTACCGTCCCCTCTATGCAAACCGAGCGCACTCAGCTGCTTCCCGCGGCCGCGCCCGAACCGGCGCCTGCGCCGTCGCCGTGGGCGCCGCTGGCCGGGGCCGCGCTCGTCGCGATCACGCTCATCGTCGGAGGCGCGCTCGCGCTCGGCTCGCACGCCGTCCGCGCGGCCGACGCCTCGGCGCTGCGCAGCCTGGAGCAGATCGGCTACCACGGGCGCCCGGCAGCGATCGCCGAGCGCCTGGTGCACCTCAACGACCCGCTCCCCACCGCCGTGCTGCTCGGCGCGCTCGTCGCCGTCGCCCTCTTCCGCGGGCGGCCGCGCACCGCCCTCGCGGCGGTCGTCGTGGTCCTCGGCGCGAACCTGACCACCCAGATCCTCAAGCCGGCGCTCGCCACTCCGCGCTTCTCCGAGCTCCTCAGCGGCGGCCAGATCTCGGCCGGGTCGTGGCCGAGCGGGCACGCGACGGCGGCGATGACGCTGGCGCTGTGCGCCGTGCTCGTGTCATCCGTCGCCTGGCGACCGCTCGTCGCGGTGCTGGGCGCGGTCTACGCGATCGCCGTCGGCGACGCGATCCTCGTGCTCGCGTGGCACTTCCCCAGCGACGTGCTGGGCGGCTTCCTCGTGGCGGCGCTGTGGGTCCTCCTCGCCGCCGCCGCCCTGCGCGCGAGCGATCGCGCCTGGCCCGAGCGGACGGGGCGCCGCGCCGCGGCGCTTCGTCTTCGCGCGGCGGTCGGGCCGACCGTGGCCGTCGCCGTCCTCGGTGTGTGGGTGGCGGCTGCCGCGGTGGTCATGCGCCCCGGCGTCCTGCTGGCCGACGGCGCGCAGCATCCCTCCGCCGTCGCGGCGGCCGCGGCCGTCGGCGTGCTCGGCCTCACGCTCGCGGCAGGCGTCACCGTCGCGCTGCGGCGCTGAGCGACGCGGTCGCACCGTTCGCGCTGGGCCGCGCGCCCCAGACCGGCTGCGCGACGGCGTCGCCGCCGTGCGCGTCGGCGGGCGGCTCCTGCGCGCGCAGCGCCGGCTGCTCCCCGCGGGCGCGGGGGCGGCGCACCTTGACGTGCTCGGCGAGCAGGTAGGACCCGCCGACGAACGCCGCGGCGAAGAGCTGGGCGCCGACGGTCTCCCAGTAGGGGTAGATCTCGAACCACGCACCCAGCCACACCGGGAGCGAGAAGGGCAGCTCGTGACGTGGCAGCCAACCGAGGTCCTGGAAGGCCAGCGCGGTCCCGCCCGTCATCACCACGAGGACGACGGCGACGAGCACCCCGGTGAGGATCAGCATCTTCTTGTACGGCAGCTTGTGGTGCAGCCAGAAGGTCAGCACGCCGACGACGGCGGTCGCCGCGAGACCGAGGGCCACGCCCTCGAGCACCGTGGCGCTGCCCGACTTGACGTCGAGGGCCTGGAGGAAGAGCACGACCTCGAAGCCCTCGCGGTACACGCTGGTGAAGCCGAGGGCGATGAGGCCGACGCTCGCGCCGACGCCGGTCGAGGCGAGCAGCTGGCGGCGACGGCGGTGGTGACGCCCGATCCAGTCCGACCAGTAGACCTTGTGGACGAACCAGTTCAGGACGATCACGAGCACGACGATGGCCAGGAAGCCGGTGATCGCCTCCAAGCGCGGGCCGAGGTCGCCCTGGAAGGCGCCGACGAGCGCTTGCGCGATGAACCACGTCACGACGGCCGCCCCGAAGGCGACGGCCGCGCCGACCACGACCGGCCGGCGGCGTGCACGGTTGGCGCCGAGGAAGCTCGCGGTCACCGCCGCGAAGATCAGGACCGCCTCCAAGCCCTCGCGGAACACGATGATCGAGGCGTTGAAGATGACGGTCGCGTGACTCTGGGGCTGGGAGACCTCGGTGGGATCCACCGGCCCGGTGCTCGCCGTCGCCATCAGGTAAACGGCGCCCGAGACGAGCGCGAGGACCAGGACCCACCACGCGCGGCGCCGGGTGCGAGCGGAGGCCGTCGGCGACGAGGAGCTCATCGGTTAGGGAACCCTAACAGAGTCCGACCGCGCAGGTCGGGATGGTATCCGGTCCGGTCGGGGACGTGGGAATCACGGTGCGCGGCCGTCCACGTTCCCGTGCGCGGAGTAGCGTTCGCCCCCATGCTCATCACCACCATGAACGACCTCCCCGGCTACCGGATCGAGGAGGTGCTGGGCGAGGTCTTCGGCCTCACCGTCCGGTCCCGCAACA
The DNA here is from genome assembly GCA_963728925.1 of uncultured Actinomycetes bacterium. Classification (GTDB taxonomy): domain Bacteria; phylum Actinomycetota; class Thermoleophilia; order Solirubrobacterales; family Solirubrobacteraceae; genus JBBPZA01. The sequence continues at coordinate 17,956 of CAVSMB010000028.1, forward strand.
TCGGCTCGCAGTTCGGCGCGGCGCTCAAGTCGCTGCGCGGCGGCGAGCTGAAGGGGATGACCAAGATGCTCGCCGAGGGACGCGAGCACGCGACGGAGCGCCTGGTGGGCGAGGCCGAGGGGAAGGGCGCGACGGCGATCGTCGCCTTCCGCTTCGACACATCCGAGCTTGGCGACACCTGGACCGAGATCTGCGCCTACGGGACCGCTGTGCGCGCGACCAGGGTCTAGGCGCTCAGCCGCCGCGCAGCCAGCGCCGCGCGGGCCGCACGACGCGGGCCTGCGCGATGCGCACCACCTGACGCGCCCCGCGGAAGGCGCCGCGCGCCTGCTCGACCCCCGGCCGCGCCACGACGCGGTTGAGGTCGATCCCCAGCTCGTCGAGCCAGCGCGTGCCCCGCTCGGCGCGCGCGACGATCTCCGCGCTGCGCGCGTCGAGCGCGGCAACCTCGCGCTCCTGCGCCACGACCTGCGCCTGCAGGCGCTCGGGCTCGCCCGCGTCGTCGGCCACATACGGCATGCTAGCCCCGGGCATCCCGGGAGGCGCGGACCGGCGCGATGCTGACCCAGCTCTTGGTCAGCGGGCCGAGGCGCTCGCGCGCTGGCGCGCCGAACAGGCGCGCCATGTCGCGCCGGCGAAGCAGCGAGACCTCGTTCCAGCGCCCGCCGGCGCCGAGGCGCCAGTAGTGCTTGCGCGCGCGCGCCGGGAGCCAGTGGGCGAAGGGCAGCAGCGCGTGCGGCTCGATCGGGAACGACAGCGCCGGCGTCTGGACGAACCATCCCCGCGCGACGCGGCGCAGCTCGCGCGCGAAGGCGTCGCGGCGCTCGGGCGCCACGTGCTCGATCACGCTCGAGCAGTACGCGAGATCGAACTCGCCGTCGGCGAAGGGCAGGCCCGCGGCGACGTCGGCGCGCACAAAGGGCCCCGGGTACCCAGGGCGCTCGACGACGTCGACGCCGGTGACGTCGAGTCCGGGCTCGAGCGCGCGCAGCCCCAGCTCGCCGCAGCCGACGTCGACGATCCGCGCGCCCGGCCCGGCGCCGGTGAGCGCGAAGAAGCGCTCGTGGCGGCGCACCCGCGAGCGGCCGGAGAACGCCGACGCCATCCGGCCCCGGAGCCCCGCGGCCGGATAGCGGACGCTGACCGAGCGCCTGCGCGTTACGGCGCTCGCTTGATCAGCTTCTTCTTCGCGGCCGAGGACGCCCACTTGGCCAGCGAGGTGTAGGACTTCAGCTTGGTCAGCTTGGCCTCGTCGAGCTTGACGATGCTCGTGTCGAAGTCGAACGGGGCCGATGCCGTCCCGGCGCCTGGGTAGCGGACGAGCAGGAACTGGAGCATCTGCTTGACCCGCGAGTTCTTCTGTGCGATGGAGAACCCCCGGACCAGGTACTTCGCGCGCGTGGCTTCGGGGAAGACCTTGGCCCGGCCGCCCGGCTCCTTGGTCCCGAAGTACCCGTACTCCGTCAGGTAGAGGTTCAAGCGCGAGCCCTTGACCGGATTGAGCCGCTTGAGCTTCGCCAGCTTGTCCAGGGCGGAGGTCAGGTTGCCCAGGTTCGCGATCGTCACTGCGTCCTTGTTGGGGTAGCGCTGCGTGGGCTTGCGGCTGAAGTCGTAGGGGTGGTAGGCGAACCCGTCCGCCTTCAGGCCGGCGCAGCGCTTGGCCGACCGGTAGCGCGAGTTGACGCACGTCAGCTTGCGCAGGAAGTCGAGCGGCTGGAGGGCGACCCCGCGCTTCGAGGCGAACGGCGCGAGCTCGCCGATGAAGACCTTGGCCCTCTTGTCCGCGGCCTTCACGCCCTTGTAGCCCTCGGTGTAGAGGCTGCGGTAGATCGTCGCGCTCTGGCTGACCGGCTCGATCCATCCCTTGCGGTTGGGCTCGTTCCAGATCGAGTACTGGTCGACCCTGCCCTTGAAGTGCGCCGCGACCACCTTGGCGAACTTGCCGAACTGGCGCGCGTTGGGCTTGTAGTCGTTGCCGTTCGTCTTCGAGACACACGTCTTCTTGCCGCTGCCCCAGGCGGGATTGGTCGAGCCCCCGGTGATCGTGAGCAGGACCTTGAGCTTGTTGGCTCGCGCGCTGTTGATCGCCGCGTCGAGCCTCGAGAAGTCGTACTGCGGGGTCCTGGGGACCGTCCGGCTACAGCGCTGGCTCGCCACGTTGAGGCTTCCCCAGACCGCGTTGAAGCGCAGGCGCGAGACCTGCAGGCGCTTGAGCAGGCTGTAGGCCTGGCCCTTGTTGAACGGCGTGCTTCCGGACGTGAAGACGCCCTCGTCCTGGAGCGAGACCTCCATGCCCTTGGCCGCGTGGGCCGTGGGCACCAGCGCCAGGCACAGCGCCGCGAGGGTCGCCGCCACCAAGCCGGTGACCGTAATGCGTCGTGATCTGCTCCGCTGGAGAGCCGAGCCCACAGAACCAACCCCTTCCGGTTGCCCGGCGCCGTCGCGCGCGGGTCTCGTATGACCGTTTCGGGACGCCGTGACTCCGGCGTCCTTCCCACAACAGAACGGGTCCTTCGGAGTTGCGGGACGAGTCAGGGTAGCGAGCGGCCCGGCTCCCACAACGGCTCGTCGCCGGCGTTGGCCTCGCGGGCGAGCACGAAGAGCAGGTCGGAGAGGCGGTTGAGGTAGCGCACGACCTCGGGGCTCGCGGCCTGCCCCATGGCCAGAACGCGCCGCTCGGCACGGCGACAGACGGTGCGGGCGACGTGGAGCTGGGCCGCGACCGGCGTGCCGCCCGGCAGCACGAAGGACTTGAGCGGCTCGAGGCCCTCCAACGCCTCGTCGATGCCGCGTTCCAGCCGCGCGGTCTGCTCGGGGGCGACGCGCAGGCGCTCGCGGTCGTCCTCGGCGGGCACGGACAGGTCGGCTCCAACGTCGAAGAGGTCGTTCTGCACACGGGCGAGGCCCTCGTCCAGCGGCTCGGGCACCCCGGGCAGCGCCCGCACGACGCCGAGCACGGCGTTGAGCTCGTCGACCGTCCCGTAGGCCTCGATCCGCTCGTCGGTCTTGGGGACGCGGCTCATGTCGCCCAGATGGGTCTCGCCGTCGTCGCCGAGGCGCGTGTAGATGCGTGTTAGGTTGACCGTCATCGCCCACGGAGTAGGCTAGCCGCCTCAAAGAGGTCGGTGGTCGAGGGAAGCCGGTGAGAGTCCGGCGCGGACCCGCCACTGTGACCGGGAGATGCCCACCCGCACGCCAGTGCAGCAGCCACTGGGGCCCGACGAGGGACCCGGGAAGGCGCGGGGGGAGACCCGGAAGCCAGGAGACCAGCCTCCGACGACAAGCCGACAAGCCCTCGTGGAAAGGGGTGGCTCAGACCATGAAGCATCGAGTCCGATGCGCGCCGGGTGCGCTTCTCGCGGCCGGCTTCCTCGCCCTGCTTCTCCCGACGACCGCGCTCGCCGCGCCGGCCATCGTCAGCCTCCGGCTCGAGGGCGCGACCTCGACGATCTACGAGGGTCCGGTGACCACGGACAGCAAGACGTTGTCGAAGGACTCCACCGGCTTGCACCCCTGCGACGGCACGAACGCCGGGGCCAACCCGGCGCCCGGCCCGACGATGACGAGCGCGCTGGACGACGGGACGGCCGCCGGTGCCTACACGTGGGCGGGGACGTGGTTCTCCTTCGGCGACTTCGGCATCGACCGCATCGGCCCGGACGCCGGCAACACGACCCAGTTCTGGGGCTACGCGCTGAACTTCACGGCGACCTCGGTCGGCGGCTGCCAGCAGCAAGTGCGCACTGGAGACGACGTGCTCTACGCGTACGACTTCTTCTCCAAGACCGCGCTGCTCAAACTCACCGGGCCCACGTCAGCGAGCGTGGGAGAGCCGGTCACGGTCACCGTGACCGATGGCCAGACGGGCGCGCCTGCGGCGGGCGCCTCGGTCGCCGGGCGGCTGACCGGCAGCGACGGCAGGGCCACCCTCTCATTCCCCGCGGCGGGCCTGCAGCGCGTCAAGGCCGAGCGCTCCGACGCCGTGCGCTCCAACCGCCTCGACGTGTGCGTCCACGCCGGCGCCGACGGCACCTGCGGCACGGCGCGGCCGGGCGGGGGCGGCGCGACGGGGAAACCGGCCGCGCGGCTCGTCTACCGCGCGCCCGACCCCGAGATCCTCGGGCTCACCCGCCGCGTGCGCCTCGCGGCCGACAAGGGGCCGCGCGAGCTGCGGGGGCGGATCAACCTCGGCAGCTCGCGGCTGCTGTCCGTCCGCCTGCGACTGACCCGCAAGAGCGGCGGGCGCTGCGCGTACTTCAGCGGGTCCACGGAGAGCTTCCGGCGCACGCGCTGCGGCACCGGGTGGTCGTTCGCGATCGGGGATCGCGCGCGGTGGTCCTACCTGCTGCCCGAGCGGCTCGGCCCCGGGCGCTACGTCCTCCAGGTGATCGCGAAGGACGCCACGGGGGCGGCGCGGGCCGAGGACCTGGTGTTCTTCGTGAAGGCGAAGGCCGGTCGGCGATGAGGCGGGCCTCGCTGCTCGCGGTCGTCGCCCTCACGGCGCTCGCCGCGCCCACGGCCATGACCGCGCTCGCCGCGCCGGCCGCCCGCGCCGGCTCGGTGCCCAAGGTCGAGGTCTACGTCGTCGGGCGCGCGAAGGTGCTCGTCGCGCCCGCCAAGGTTCGCGCCCGGGCCGTGTCGGTCAAGGTGGGGCGCCGGCCGTGCTCGGTGGCTGCCGGGACCGCGCTGGCCGCTCTCGAGGGGCTGCGAAAGAAGGGCGGCCCGTCCTACGGGCTGCGCGACTTCGGGTCCTGCTCGCGCCGGGCGGTCGACGCCGCCGGGCTGTTCGTCGCCAAGATCGGCCCCGACCGCAACCGCGGGCAGGCCGGCTGGGCCTACAAGGTCGGCCGGCGCGGGGCGACGACGAGCGCCGCGGACCCCAACGGCCCGTTCGGGACCGGCAAGCGGCTGCGCGCCGGTGACCGCGTGACGTGGTTCTGGTGTGTCCTGGGCGGCTCGGGTGGCTGCCAGCGCACGCTCGAGGCCAAGCCGGCCGCGCGAAGCGTCGCCCCGGGCGCAGCGCTCGCCGTCACCGTGCGCGGCTACGACGACGAGGGCCGCGGCGAGGTCGTGGCCGGCGCCACCGTCACCCTCGGCGCGGCCCGCGCGGTGACCGACGCGGCCGGCCGGGCAACGCTCACCGCTCCCGCGGTCGGTGGCCGGCTCGACCTCGTTGCGCAGCGCGCGGGCCTGGTGCGCTCCTTCCCGGTGGAGGTCGGCGTCGGGTGAGGCGGCTGGCGGCCCTCGGCGCGCTGCTGGCCTGCGCGGCGGCGCTCGCGGCCTGCGGCCTGGGAGCCGGCGAGAGCGTCTCGGGCGTCCAGCTCACCGTGACCCGGGACTTCGGGACGCGGGCGCTCGGCCAGCGCGAGGCTGCCGAGGTGCCGGGCGGCGAGACCGTCATGCGTTTCCTGACGCGCAACTTCAAGGTGACCACGCGCTACGGCGGCGGGTTCGTGCAGTCGATAGCGGGGCTGGGCGGAGGCGAGCAACGCGGCCGGCCGGTGGACTGGTTCTACTACGTGAACGGCATCGAGGCGCCCCGCGGCGCGGCCTCCACGAAGCTCGTGGCCGGCGACCGGGTGTGGTGGGACCGCCACGACTGGGGCGCCGCCATGCGGGTTCCGGCGGTCGTCGGCTCGTTCCCCGAGCCCTTCCGCAGCGGCGTCGCGGGCCGCAAGCTCCCAGTGCGCCTGGAGTGCGAACGCCCGTCGTCGCCGGCCTGCAGCGAGGCGGCCGCGCGGCTCGCAGCGGCCGGGGTGCCGGTGGGCCGGGCCGTGCTCGGCGTGCTGTCCCAGGGGCGCCTCCTGCGCGTGCTGGTCGGGCGCTGGCCAGCGGTGCGGCGCAACCAGGAGCTCAAGGCGATCGAGGAGGGGCCGGTGCGCAGCGGCGTCTTCGCCCGCATCGACGCCGCGGGCACGCGGATCACCGCTGTGGACCCCGAGGGTCGCGCGGTGCGGACCCTGGGGCAGGGCGCCGGGCTGATCGCCGCGACGCGGCCCATCGAGCAGGACGAGAACCTCGCGGGCGCCACCTGGGTCGTGACCGGGACCGACGACGCCGGGGTGCTCGCCGCCGCGCGGGCGCTCGACGAGGGCGCCCTGCAGGACAAGTTCGCGCTCGCCATCGACCCGCAGGGCGTCGCCGTGCCGCTCCCCTCGGTCCCTCGCGGGACTCCGTCGGGATGACCTATCGCCGCCGCCCGAGCCCGCTCCACGCCGCTCGAGCGCTCGCCTCCGGGCTCTACTGCATCGCCCTGGGGACCGTCGCGCTGAGCACGGACCACCCGCTCGTGCTCGGCGCCGCGCTCGTCGCTGCTGTGGGAGCGATGCTGCTCGCAGGGTTGGGGCGCGAGGTCGTGCGCTCCCTCGCCTTTGCAATCCCCTTCGGCATCGTCGTGGCGCTCGTGAACGCGCTCGTCTCGCGCGACGGCCTCACGCTGATCGCGCGCGGCCCCGACCTGCCCTGGCTCGGGCCGCTCGACGTGACCCTGGAGGCGACGGTCTACGGAGCGATCCTCGGCCTGCGCGCGGTCATCGTGGTCCTCACCTTCGCGCTCTACGCGCTCGCGGTCGACCCCGACGAGGTGCTGCGCATGTTCCGGCGCGTCTCCTTCCGCTCGGCGCTCACCGCGACGATTGCGACCCGCATGGTGCCCGTCCTCGCGCGCGACGCGCGGCGCTTCTCCGACGCCCAGCGCTGCCGGCCCGGGGCGCCGGCCTCGCGGGTCGCGGTGGTGCGCGGGGTCGCGGGTGGCGCGCTCGACCGCGCCGTCGACGTCGCCGCGACGCTCGAGGTCCGCGGCTACGGCGTCGCGCGACGCCCGCCGCGCGCGCGGCGCCCGTGGTCGCGCCACGACCTCGCCTTCGCGACCGCGGCGGCGGTCCTGTTCGCGATCGCGCTCGCTCTCAACGTCACCGGGCTCGCGCCGTTCTCGCCCTCGCCGCGACTGGAGGTCTCGGTGGGCACACCGGAGATCGTCGCCGCCGCGCTGATCGTGCTCGTGGCGCTGGCCCCGTTCGCGGATCGGAGGGGGATCGTGCGATGAACACTCCCGTCCTGCGCATCGAGACGCTCACCTACTCCTACCCGCGCGCGCCTCGCCCGGCGCTGCGGGACGTCGACCTCGAGCTGGCCGAGGGCGAGTTCGTCGTCGTCGCGGGCGCGTCGGGGTCGGGGAAGTCGACGCTGCTGCGCGCCGCGGGCGGCCTCGTGCCTCACTTCCACGGGGGTGAGTTCTCCGGCCGCGTCGTCGTCGCGGGGATGGACACGCGCGAGCATGGCCCCGGCCACCTCGCCGACGTAGCCGGCTCGCTCTTCCAGGACCCCGAGACGCAGGTGGTCATGGGGACCGTGCGCGCGGAGATCGCCTTCCCGCTGGAGAACCGCGGCTGGCCGGAGGCGGCCACCGCGCGCGGGGTCGAGGAGGTCGCGCTCGCGCTCGGGATCGCCGGGCTGCTCGACCGGCCGACGAGCGAGCTGTCGGGCGGCGAGCTCCAGCGCGTCGCGCTCGCCGCCTCGCTGGCCGGCCGCCCGCGGATGGTGCTGCTCGACGAGCCGACCTCGCAGCTCGACCCGGTCGCGGGCGACGAGCTGGTGTGGCTGCTGCGCCGGCTGAACGAGGAGTGGGGGACGACGGTCGTGCTCGCCGACCACCGCCTCGAGCGCTGCCTCGGCGCCGCCGACCGCGTGCTCGCCATGCACGACGGCGCGGTCGTCTGCGACGCGCCCCCGCGCGAATTCCTCGAATGGGCAGGCGCCCAGGCGCCGGCCCTCGAGACCCCGGGCGCGCGGCTGTTCGAGCGCGCCGGCCTGCGACCGCCGCCGGCCGGGGTGAAGGAGGCACGCGCCATCCTGCGCTCGCACGGGCTGCTGAGCGAGGAGGCGCCGCCACTCGCGGGCGCCGATGTGAAGCGACGCCGCTCCCGCCGCTCCCGCCCGGCCCTGCGCTTCGACCGAGTGTGGAAGGAATGGCCGCGCGGCGGGACCGCCCTGCGCGGCGCGAGCTTCGACGTGGCCCATGGGGAGCGTGTCGCGCTGATGGGGCGCAACGGAGCCGGCAAGTCGACGCTGCTGCGCTGTTCGATGGGCCTCGAGAAGCCCACGCGTGGGCGTGTCGAGGCGAGCGGGCGCGTGGCCCTGGCGCTGCAGCACCCCGGCGACTACCTCGTCCACGAGCGGGTCGCCGACGAGGCCGGCCCGGAGGCCCTGCTCGCGGCGGGACTCGACGGCTTCTCCGAGCGCCATCCCGGCGACCTCTCGGGCGGCGAGCGCCAGCGCCTCGCGCTCGCCGTCGTCCTCGGCGACGCGGGCGACGTTCCCGCCGCGGTGTGCCTCGACGAGCCCACTCGGGGCCTGGACCGCGCGCTCAAGGCCGAGCTCGCCGCGCTGCTGCGCCGGCTGGCCGCCGAGGGCGCCGCCGTGCTCGTGGCCACCCACGACCCCGAGTTCGCGGCGGCCGTCGCCGCGCGCGTCGTGCTGCTCGGCGACGGCCGCCCGGTGGCCGACGGCCCGGCCGCCGAGGTCCTGTGCGGCGGCTGGTACTTCGCGACCGAGACGGCGCGCATCCTCGGCGGCGCCGAGGGCGCTTTGCTGCCCGAGGAGGGCGCCGCCGTCCTTACCCGACGCATGACCACGGAGGTGCCGACGCCGTGACCCCTCCCCGCCGCCGGAGTGCATTGTGAGTTGGCAGCTCGCCGCCTTCTCCCTGCTCGCCCTCGCCCTCGCGGGCGGCGCCGGGTGGTACGAGCGCACGCGGCCCTCGGCCAAGTTGGTTGCCCTGGTGGCCACGCTCGGCGCGTTCGCCGCCCTCGGCCGCATCGCCTTCGCCCCGCTGCCCAACGTCAAGCCGACGACCGACATCGTGCTCGTCACCGGGGTCGCCTTGGGCGGCGCGCCGGCCTTCGTCGTCGGGGCGGTCGCGGCGCTCGCCTCCAACCTGTTCTTCGGGCAGGGCTACTGGACGCCGTGGCAGATGCTCGGCTGGGGCCTGGTTGGCCTCGGCGGCGCGGCGCTCGGGCGGCTCACGCGTCGGCACCCCAACCGCGTCGTGCTGGCCCTCGCCGGTGCGGTGGCCGGCATGGGCTTCGGCGCGATCATGAACCTCTCGACGTGGGTCGGCTTCAGCGAGCACTCGCTCGACGCCTACCTCGCGATGGCCGGCTCGGCGCTCCCCTTCGACATCGCGCACGCCGTCGGCAACGTGCTCTTCGCGCTGGCCTTCGGCCCCGCGCTGCTGCGTGCCATCGCCCGCTTCCGCGAGCGCTTCGAGGTCACCTGGCGGCCCAGCGCCGCCTCCGCCGGGGTCCCGCTCGCCGTGGTCCTCGCGGTCGCGCTCGCGGCGGAAGCCGCGTCGCCCGCTCCGGCGAGGGCGGCGAGCAGCGTCTCCTACCTGCAGCGCGCGCAGAACGCCGACGGCGGCTGGGGCCCCGCGCCCGGGGCGAGCTCGTCGCAGCTCTACACGGGATGGACCGCCTTGGGCCTCGCCGCGGCCGGGCGCAACCCGCTCGACGTCCGCCGCGGCTCGCGCTCCGCCCTGTCCTACATCCGCAGGGGAGCGCGCGGGATAACCGACGTGGGGGAGATCGAGCGCACCGTGCTCGTGCTCGACGCGGCGGGGGTCTCGCCACGCGACGTCGGCGGGCGCGACCTCGTCGCGGCGCTTCTGCGCTTCCGCCGCGGCGACGGCTCGATCAACGGCCAGGTCGTGTACTCGTCGTTCGGCGTGCTCGCCCTGCGCGCCGCCGGCCGGCGAACCGGCGACCGCGCGGTCCGCGCCGCGACGGCGTGGATCGCGCGCCAGCAGAACACCGACGGCGGCTTCAACGTCTTCCGCCGAGGCGGCGCGAGCGGGGTCGACGAGACCGGCGCGGCCGTCCAGGCGCTCGTCGCCGGAGGGCGGCGCGGGTCCAAGCAGGCGCGGCGCGCCGTGCGCTTCCTGCGCGGCCGCCAGAACCCCGACGGCGGCTTCCCGGCGATCCCGGGCGGTCGCTCCAACGCGCAGTCCACCGCCTACGCCGCCCAGGCCCTCGACGCCGCCGGCGCCGACGCGGGGCGCGCGACCAACGGCCGCCGCAGCCCGCTGGCCTACCTGCGCTCGCTCACCGGCTCCGGGGGCGGGGTGCGCTACTCGCGCACCTCGGTACAGACCCCGGTGTGGGTGACCGCCCAGGCGCTGCTCGCCCTCTCGCGCCGGCCGTTCCCGCTGCCGCGCGTGCGCGCGGCGAGCGTCGCGCCGTTCAGGGGAGGGGGAGGGGGCTCGCGCGGCGGGACCCTCTCGCTCGACCAGGCGGTGGCCACCGGCGGCTCCGCGGGCGGCGCCGACGCCCGCGCCGATCGCACGACGCCGCCGTTCAGGCCCAAGGCACGGGCGAAGGAACCCGCTGCGGCGAGCACGCCGCCCACCCTCGCCCCCGCGGCGCTCATGCAGGCCCGGTGGGCGCGCGGGGCCCCGGCGGCCGGCCTCGCCGTCGGCGTGCTCTTCGCGCTGATCGGCGGATGACCGGGGGCCGATCGCCGCCGTGAAGCGATAGCGTCTCTCGCCATGCGCGTCGGAATCCCGAAAGAGACCGCGCCCGGGGAGCGTCGCGTGGCGATCGTCCCCGAGGTCGCGCGAAAGCTCGCCTCCAGCCACGAGCTCGTGCTCGAGGCCGGCGCCGGCGAGGCGGCGCTGATCCCCGACGCGCTCTTCGAGGAGGCGGGGGTCAAGGTGTCCGCCGACCCCGGCGAGGTGTGGGGCGCCGACGTCGTCATCAAGGTCGCTCCGCCCTCCGCCGAGGAGATCGGACGGCTGGCCAAGGACGGGACGCTGATCGGCTTCCTGGCGCCGTTGACCGCGACCGAGTCGACGGCCAAGCTGGCCGAGGCGGGGATCACGGCGTTCGCCATGGAGGCGATCCCGCGCATCTCGCGCGCGCAGTCGATGGACGCCCTGTCCTCGCAGTCCAATGTGGCCGGCTACCGTGCCGCGCTGATGGGCGCAACGCTCATGGGGCGCTTCTACCCGATGCTCATGACCGCGGCGGGGACCATCCGCCCGGCCAAGGTGCTCGTCCTCGGTGCCGGCGTCGCCGGGCTGCAGGCGCTCGCCACGGCGCGCCGCCTGGGCGCTCAGACCACCGGCTACGACGTGCGCAGCGCGGTGAAGGAGCAGGTGGAGTCACTGGGCGCGACCTTCCTCGAGCTCGAGGCGGGCAAGGGCGCCGAGGGCGAGGGCGGCTACGCGCGCGAGCTGACCGACGAGGAGAAGGCCGCCCAGCAGCAGGAGCTCAACGACGCGATCGCCACCTTCGACGTGGTGATCACCACCGCGCTGGTTCCCGGTCGCCCCGCGCCGCGGCTCGTCACGGCCGCGGCCGTCGAGGCGATGAAGCCGGGCGCGGTGATCGTCGACCTCGCCGGGGAGGCGGGCGGCAACTGCGAGCTCTCCAAGCCCGGCGAGACGATCGTCGAGCACGACGTCACGATCAGCGCCCCGCTCAACGTGCCCAGCACGATGGCCGAGCACGCGTCCCAGCTCTACGCGCGCAACGTGCAGTCGCTGCTCGAGCTGATGACCGGCGAGGACGGCGCGCTGGCCCTCGACTTCGACGACGAGATCATCGCCGGCGCGTGCGTCACGCGCGACGGCGAGATCGTCCACGAGGGGGCGCGGCAGGCCGCCGGTGCCCCCGCCCGTCCTGAGCGCAACCCTCCCGCCCCGTCCTGAGCGCAACCCTCCCCCGGAGCCTCCCCATGCTCGTCACCAATCTCGCCATCCTCGTGCTCGCCGGCTTCGTCGGCTTCGCGGTGATCTCGAAGGTCCCCAACACGCTGCACACGCCGCTGATGTCGGGCACCAACGCGATCCACGGGATCGTCGTCCTCGGCGGGCTGCTCGTGCTGGGGCTGTCGGGCGACGGCACGCTCAACAAGCTCCTGCTCGTCATCGCGATCGCCTTCGGCACGATCAACGTGGTCGGCGGCTTCCTCGTCACCGACCGGATGCTCGGCATGTTCAAGAGCCGGCCCGAGAAGCCGGCCGCCGGTGACGACGCCGTGGCGCGCGCCGGCGGGGCGGACGCGAAGGCGAGCGGCAACGGGCGCGAGGGCTGATCGTGCCGGCCATCCTCGCCAGCTCCTTCCTGCAGGACCAGGACTTCATCCGGGTCTGCTACATCGTCGCCTTCTCGCTCTTCATCTATGGCCTCATGGGGCTGACCGGCCCGCGCACCGCGGTACGCGGCAACCTCATCGCGGCGGCCGGCATGGCCATCGCCGTCGCTGCCACCCTCCTCACCCCGGGGATGGGGAACTGGGGCCTGATCATCCTCGGGGTGGTCATCGGCACCGCGGTCGGCGTCCCCGCGGCGCGCAACGTGAAGATGACCGCCGTCCCCCAGATGGTGGCGCTGTTCAACGGCGTGGGCGGCGGCGCGGTCGCATTGATCGCCTGGGTCGAGTTCCGCGACACCGGCGGCTTCGCCGGCGAGCCGCTCTACGTGGCGATCGCCTCGCTGTTCGGGGCGATCATCGGCTCGGTCTCCTTCTGGGGCTCGAACATCGCCTTCGGCAAGCTCCAGGAGATCCTCCCGGGCCGCCCGATCTCGCTGGGCCGCGCGCAGCAGTTCGTCAACCTGGCGCTGTTCCTCGTCGCCGTCGCGCTCGCGGCGGCGATCGCCGCCGGCAGCCACGAGGAGATCCTCATCATCGGCGTGCTCGTGTCCTCCGCGCTGCTCGGCACGCTTCTGGTCCTGCCGATCGGCGGGGCCGACATGCCCGTGGTCATCTCGCTGCTCAACGCGTGCACCGGCCTGAGCGCGGCGGCCACCGGGATCGCGCTGAACAACACGGCGCTGATCGTCGCGGGCATGATCGTCGGCGCCTCGGGCTCGATCCTCACCAACCTGATGGCGCAGGCCATGAACCGCTCGATCCCGGCAATCATCCGCGGGGGCTTCGGCGGTGGTGGGGCGGTTGCGGGGGCCGCCGTGCCCGCCGGGCTGCCCGAGGGCGCGACGGTGCGCTCGACCAGCGCGGGCGACGCCGCGATCCAGCTCTCCTATGCCCGCAAGGTCATCGTGGTGCCCGGCTACGGGATGGCGGTCGCCCAGGCCCAGCACGCTGTCAAGGAGCTCGCCTCCGAGCTGGAGAAGCGCAACATCGAGGTCTCCTACGCGATCCACCCGGTCGCCGGCCGCATGCCCGGCCACATGAACGTGCTGCTCGCCGAGGCCGACGTGCCCTACGACCAGCTCAAGGAGATGGACGACATCAACGGCGAGTTCTCGCGCACCGACGTCTCGCTGGTGATCGGCGCCAACGACGTGACCAACCCGGCCGCGAACTCCAACCCCGACTCGCCGATCTACGGCATGCCGATTCTCAACGTCGACGAGTCGGAATCGGTGATCGTCCTCAAGCGCTCGATGAACCCGGGCTTCGCGGGCATCGACAACGAGCTCTACTACGACGCCAAGACCCAGATGCTCTTCGGCGACGCCAAGTCCTCGGTCAGCGAGGTCACCGCCGAGGTGCAGGCCCTCTAGGGCGCCGGGCGCGGCTCCCTGCGCCGGCGATGGGTCAGGCGGTGTCGACGCCGCGCAGCGTGCCGGCGAGGTCGCCGGTGAGCGGGCCGCCGTGGGCGAGCAGCAGGAGTTGGGGATCGAGCTTCTCGACGAGGCGGAGGTACCCGTCCACCAGGCCGCGCCGGACCGCCGCAGGGTCGTCACCGAGGAGGTCATCGGAGAAGAACGCGAGCTTGCCGTCCTGCGTCCGCAGCACGCCGTCGGCGATCGCCAGCGCCCGGACGCGCGGAATCTCGACCGCGCCCTCGTCGGGCCACTCCGAGTAGACCGGGTGGTCGCGCAGGCCTCCGGGGAGCTCGTCGCCGAAGGCGAAGGGGATCGGGTCGAGGTCGGAGCCCTCCGCGAACTCGTGCAGCCCCTCGCGCACGACGTGCACGGTGCACCCATAGGCGGCGACGAAGTCGGTTGCGCGGCGGTCGTGGTGGCGGTTGGTGAGGATGACGTGCTCCGGCGGCTCCTCCGCGAACGCGTCCATCCCCTCTTCGGGCAGCACGGGATCCAGGACGACGCGCTCGGGCACCAGCCAGTAGGAGCTGACCTCCATCCCGATCGTCTCGCGCATCGCGGTCCAGTGGCGCAGGCCGGGGGCGATCTCCTCCATGCTCGGTGACGATACCGTCGGAGCGATGGCCGGGCGGATCGTCGTTGGCACCTCGAGCTGGGCCGATCCCGGCTTCGTCGAGGAGTGGTACCCGAAGGGCATGGCCGCCCGCGAGCGGCTGCCGTGGTACGCCGAGCGCTTCGAGGCCGTCGAGCTGAACTCGAGCTTCTACGCCGTGCCCGACCGCTCGACGGTCGCGCGCTGGGCGCAGATCACCCCACCGGGCTTCACGTTCGACGTCAAGCTCCACCAGCTCCTGTCGCGCCATAGCGCGCGCCTGGAGTCGCTGCCGCCCGACCTGCGCGACGGTGCGCTGACCACGCCGCGCGGCCGCGTCGTCCTCGAGCCCGGGCTGGAGCGCGCGCTCGCACGGCGCATCGTCGAGGAGCTCACGCCCCTCTCGGAGGCGGGGAAGCTGAGCTCGCTCCTGCTCCAGCTCACGCCGGCCTTCAAGCCGCGGGCCAACGAGCTCGACGAGCTGGAGGCCCTGATCGACGAGCTCGCGCCCCACCCGGTCGCGGTCGAGTTCCGCCACCGCGGCTGGGTGCAGGGCGAGCAGGCCGAGCACACCTTCCGCTGGCTCTCGGACCACGACGCGGCCTTCGTGTGCGTCGACGCGCCCGAAGGCGACCACGTGACGCTCATGCCGCCGGTCGACGCGGTGACCCGCGACGACCTCGCCTATCTGCGCCTCCACGGCCGCAACCGGGAGGGCTACCTGACCGGCAAGACCGTCGCCGAGCGCTTCGCGTGGACCTACAGCGACGAGGAGCTCGAGGGGATCCGCGCACGCGTCCAGGAGCTCGCCGGCATGGCGACCGACGTCCGTACGCAGTTCAACAACAACCGGGGCTCGGACGCCCCGACCTCCGCGCGGCGCCTGCGCGAGCTCCTCGGACAGGATCCCGGCCCCAGCCCCGACGTCCCGCAGACGCCGGCGCCCCGCGGCCAGGGCGAGCTGTTCTGAGGGGTCAGTCAGGCGCACGGGGGTCGTCACAGCGGTCGTCGAGCCACGCCACCGGCCCCGGTTTGGCGGCTGTAAGCGTTGGCGCCCGCGCGCTCGCACGGCTCGCCGGCCCGCGAGGCGGTGGGCCTCCACGCCGTGCCGTCAGCGAGAATTGTTCAGAACAATCTGGTACGGTGGCGGCGGTGCCGCTCGTCTCCGACCACGTCTTCGCCTCGCTGCTCGAAGCGGTCCTCGCGGGCCGCTACGCCCCGGGGGAGAAGCTGCCGACCCAGCGCGCGCTGGCCGCCGATCTCGGAGTCACGATGGGCTCGCTTCGCGAGGCGCTCAAGCGCCTGGAGCAGATGGGGCTCGTCGAGTCGCGGCAGGGAGACGCGATGCGCGTGCGCGACTGGCGTGAGCACGGCGGGCTCGACGTCGTCGCCCATCTCCTGTTCCGCTCGGGCGGACTCGACGCCGGCGTGCTGGCCGACGTCCTGGAAGCGCGCGGGCTCATGCTGCGCGAGCTCGCCGGGCTGGCCGCGCAACGGCGCAGCGAGGAGCAGGCCGAGCGGCTGGCCGCGCTGGCGTGCGGCATCGCCGGCGCGCCCGACGACGCCGCCGCCCAGGCCGTCGACTTCGCGTGGGCGACCGAGCTCGCGCAGGCCGCCGGCAACCTCGTCTTCCTCCTCGTCCTCAACGCGATCCGCGCGCTGTACTTCGAGCACGCGGCGTCCCTGCCCGTCACCGCCCGCCGCGAGGAGCTCGCGCCGCTCTACGCGCGCGCGGCGCGAGCGATCGGCGAAGGAAGCGTGAAGCAGGCGCGCGCGGCGGTCGACGAGCTCGCCACCGCGCAGCGCGAGCGGGTCGAGAGCGCGGTCGCGGAGGCGGCGGGCGAGGCAGTCGCGGAGACGGCGGATGCGGCGACCGCGCGGGGCGCGCGATCTTGAACGCGCCCGCCGCTCGTCGGACTCTGCGCGCGCTGAGCCGCCGCGAGGCCGACATCTTCGCTGCGCTGTGCGACGCCGCCGTCGCGCCCGAGGCGCCGATGCCTCCGGTGACCGAGACGAGCGCGGTGCGCTTCTTCGACGAGTGGGTCTCGCGCGCGCCCGCCGGGAACCGCCTCGGGCTGCGGGCCGCGCTGCATGCCGTCGAGGTCGCGCCGCTCGCCATCCGCGCCGGCGGACCGCGGCGGCGGCTGCGTGCCCTGCCGCGGGCGGCTCGCGAGCGGGCGCTCGAGGCAATGTCGCGGAGCCGCGGCGGGCAGGCGGCGGGGGCCCTGCGGGCAATGGCCCAGCTCGCCTACTACGGCGACGACGCCGTGATGCGGGGGCTGGGCTACGACCCCGACGCGGTCACGGCCCGGGGCGCCGCGCTGCGGGCTCAGGAGCACCGCTGGTGACGCTGACCGCCTACGGCGACGGGACTGGGACGTTCCATCCCGACGAGCTGCGGATCGAGCGCGGCGCCGTCCTGCGAGGGCGAGGCACGATCCGGGCCGACGCCTGCGTCATCGGCTCGGGGGCGGGCGGCGCGGTGGTTGCCAAGGAGCTCGCCGAGGGTGGCATGGACGTCGTCGTTCTCGAGGAGGGCGAGTGGTGGGACACCGCCGACTTCGACGCCCGGCCCGGCCGCATGACGCAGCGCCTCTACCGCGACGCCGGCCAGACCGCCACGCTGGGCACCCCGCCGATCGCCCTGCCCCTGGGCCGCGCCGTCGGGGGTACGACGCTCGTCAACTCGGGCACCTGCTTCCGCACGCCCTCCTCTGTGCTCGCCCGCTGGAGAGCCGACCACGGCCTCGAAGAGCTCACCGACGAGCACCTGGATCCGTTCGCGCGCCGCGTCGAGGAGATCCTCAACGTCGTCGAGGTCCCGGGGCAGGTGGCGGGCGCGAACGCCGCGGTCGTCCGGCGCGGGGTCGAGCGCCTGGGATGGTCGGGCGGTTTCCTGCGCCGCAACGTCCGCGGCTGCGTCGGCTCGGGGGTGTGCGCGTTCGGCTGCCCCACGGGGGCCAAGCAGCACGTCGGCATCACCTACCTCCCGCGCGCGTGGGCGGCCGGGGCGACGACGTGGACGGGCGCGCGGGTCACGCAGCTCCACGTGGCGGGTCGCCGGTTGCGCGCCGTCGAGGCGCGCACGCAGGGGGGAGGCACCCTCCGCGTGCAGTGCGACCACGCGATCGTCGCCTGCGGCGCCGTCCACACGCCCCTGCTCCTGCGCGCGAGCCGCCTCGCGACGGGCTCGGGCGAACTGGGCCGCAACCTCTCGATCCACCCCGCGACCGCTGTGCGCGCGCTGTTCGACGAGCCGATCGATCCCTGGAACGGCGTTCCCCAGAGCTACTACGTCGACGAGCTCGCCGGTGAGGGCGTGATGCTCGAGGGTGTGGCGGGGCCTCCCGACTACGTCGCGATGGCCCTCGGCCGCACTGGCGCCGAGCACCGAGAGCAGATGGCCAGCGCCCGCGAGATGGCGCAGTTCGGGGTCATGGTGTCCGACACCTCGCGCGGTCGCGTCGTGGGCACGGGCGCCGGCGG
The DNA here is from genome assembly GCA_963728925.1 of uncultured Actinomycetes bacterium. GTDB lineage: Bacteria > Actinomycetota > Thermoleophilia > Solirubrobacterales > Solirubrobacteraceae > JBBPZA01. The sequence continues at coordinate 35,602 of CAVSMB010000028.1, forward strand.
GCGCATCCTCGCCCGTCGCGCCCCCGCGCTGATCCGCTACGACCTCAACGAGCGCGACACGCGGGCCTTCCAGCGCGGCTTCGAGGCCCTGACCGAGATCTTCTGGGCGGCGGGCGCTCGCGCCGTCATCCTCCCGGTCGCGCGGCTGCCCATCCTGCGCCACGGCGACTCGACCCCGCTGCGCACGGCGCGGCTGCGGGCCCGCGACCTCGAGCTCATGGCCTTCCACCCGCTCGGCACGGCGCGCGCGGGGGCCGACCCGCAGCGCTCGGTCGTCGATCCCGACCTGGGCGTGCACGGCCTCGAGGGCCTCCACGTCGCCGACGGCAGCGTCGTCCCCTCCGCACTGGGGGTGAATCCGCAGATCACGATCATCACCCTGGCCACGCGGCTGGCCGCCCATCTCCTTGGCGGGCGGCTTGCCGACGAGGCGCGGCGGGCGGCTGCCAGACTAGCCCCGTGATCCCACGCAGCGACGCGATCGCCCACCTCAGCTCCGAGCCCTTCGACGTCGTCGTCATCGGGGGCGGGATCACCGGCGCCGGCGTCGCGCTGGACGCCGCGAGCCGCGGCTACTCGGTCGCCCTCGTGGAGAAGGACGACTTCGCCTCAGGGACGAGCAGCCGCTCCAGCAAGCTGGTGCACGGCGGGCTTCGCTACCTCCAGCAGTTCGACATCGGCCTGGTGCGCGAGGCGCTGCTCGAGCGCCAGCTCATGGTCGCCCTCGCCCCGCATCTCGTCCGCCCGCTGAAGATGGTGGTGCCGGCCTTCGAGGGCGTGCGTCCCGACCGCGCCGTGGGCGTGGGCCTGAACATGTACGACGTGCTCTCGCTCGACAAGCGCCGGCGCCGGCGCCGCCGCCGTGATGCCGATGCGCGCGACGTCGACGGCGACGGAAACGCCGAGTGGAGCCCGGAGCGCCACCGCACGATCGCAGGGGAGGAGGTTGTCGAGCTGCTGCCTGCGCTCGCCGGCCGCGACCCGACGTCGGGCTACCTCTTCTACGACTGCCAGACCGACGACGCCCGGCTCGTCCTCACCGTGCTGGGCGAGGCCGAGCGCTTCGGGGCGATCTGCGCGAACGGCCTGGAGGTCGTCGAGCTGGCCGAGGACGGCGGCCGGGCCGGTGGCGTGCTGGTCGAGGACCGCGCGAGCGGCGAGCGCTTCGCCGTGCGCGCGGCCAACGTGGTCAACGCGACCGGCGTGTGGGCGGACCGCATCCGGCCCGAGGAGCTCCACGACGTCGCCGAGGTGCCGACCATCCGCCCCAGCCGCGGGACCCACCTGACCGTCGCCGCCGACCGGCTGCCGCTCCAGGCCGCCGCGATCGTCCCCGCCGCGGGCGGGCGGACGATCTTCGCGCTGCCCTGGCTCGGCAGCGCGCTGCTCGGCACCACCGACAACGACTACGAAGGCGACATCGACCACGTACGCCCGCCCGAGGACGACGTCGCCTACCTGCTCGAGGCCACCAACGCCTTCTTCGGCACCGACCTGGGCCAGCGCGACGTCACCGGCGCCTTCGCCGGGGTGCGGCCGCTGATCTCGCGCAGCGACGCGAAGAAGTCGGTGGACATCTCGCGCAAGGCCGAGCTCTACGAGACGCAGAACGGGCTCATCACCATCACCGGCGGGAAGCTGACCACGTGGCGCCGGATGGCCAAAATGGCGGTCGACCGGCTCGTCGAGCGCGACGACCGCGAGGCGCCGTGCCGCACCCACGAGATCCCGCTCGGCCTGGCCATCGACCCCGCCGAGCTGCCCGACGTCGAAGGCGTCCCCGAGGCCTCCAAGGCCGCGCTGGCCGGTCGCTACGGCCACGCCGCCCACGACGTCCTGGCGATCGCCCGCGAGCGCGGCGAGCTCGCCCAGCCGATCGTCGCCGGAAAGCCCGACCTGCTGGCCGAGGCCGTCTTCGCCGGACGCCGCGAGCAGGCGCGGGGCGTCGGCGACGTCATGCTGCGCCGCACGCGGCTCGCGCTGCTCGCGGCGCACGAGCTGCTCGAACCCGCTAGCCAAGTCCCTGAGCAGGTGGCCGGCGCGCTCGCGCCCGAGCGCGGCTGGGACGCCGCCCGGATCGACGTCGAGGCTCGGCGCTTCCGCGACGAGGCGCGCGACGAGGGCGTGCTCGTCGCCGGCGGCGAGTCCGCGGCCGTCGCGGAATGACGCTCTTCGACCGGCCGGAGCCGTAACTTTCCGGGCCTCGCCCGGTTGCAACCCCGGAACCCGAGGTCCCCCCGACCCCTGGAGCCTGCCCTCTCCGCCATGCTCAGACGCTGCCTCATACCTTTCCTCTTCGCCGCCGCGTGCCCGGCGGCCGCCGCCCCCACCGCGCTCGCCGCGTTCTTCCCGGGCGACATCGTGGACGGGGGCCCGGCGGTGAGCTCCGTCCAGGGCGCCGACCTGGCCACCGACGGAACGGGTGCGATCGCCTACCTGCGCTCCGACGGCGGGGCGGACCATCTCTTCGTCGCGCGCGTCGTGGGCGGTGCGGTCGTGGCGCCCCAGCGGGTCGACGCCGGCGTGGCCGACGCCGCCACCAAGGCGGGCGTCGTGGCGACCGACAAGGGCCGGCTGACCGTCGCGTGGGTTGCCGGCGGTCGCCTGCTGGTCTCCGTGCGGGCACCGGGCGCGACCGCGTGGCCCGCGCCGACGCCGCTCGTCGACGACCGCGCGGCCGGGCGCTCGGTCACCGACGTCTCGGTCGACACCAGCATCAACGGCGTCCCCTACATCGTCTACACCGAGGAGGGAGGCGGCCAGAGCGCCGACGTCCGCGTCGCGCGCTTCTACCAGGGCCGCTGGATTGTGGAGCCGACGCCGCTCGACCTCGTCCCTGGCGCCAACGCCGGTCAGGGAAGCGTCAGGCGCCCGCAGGTCTCGGCCAACGCCGAGGGCAGCGCGCTCGCGGTCTGGGGCGAGGACGGCGCCGACGGCCGCACCCACGTCTACGCCCGGCGCATCACCCGCAAGGGCGTGGCCACCACCATTCGCGAGGTCAGCGTCCCGTCGCTCGACGGTCGGCCCGGCGGCAACGCGGACAGCGCGCAGGTCGCGATGGAGTACGACTCGAGCTACGGGTGGGTCGCCTTCCGCCAGGCTTTCGCCGACACGGGCGGCACGCGCTACCGGGTGCTCGCACGCCGGCTCGCGGGATCGGACTTCGGGGCGCCCGTGGCCATCGACGGGCTCGGCTTCCCGGCGCTCGAGAGCGGCACGGCGCCTCGGATCGACATCGACGGTCGCGGCCGTGGCCTGGCCACGAGCACCCGCGACGCCTCCCACCAGGTGGTCTCCACGCTGCTGCGCACGCCGCCGCTCGACGACGTCCAGCAGGGCGGGCGCAGCTCGGAAGAGATCTTCCAGCCGCCGCTGCGCCTGGACTCGATCGCCAACGCCGGGCAGCCCCTCGTCACCCCCGCCGCGGCCGAGAACGGGCGCGCCTTCGTGGCGTGGGCGCAGTCGCCCGGGCCCGGTCTCGCGTCCTCGATCGCCGCTCGCGGCTACATCTCCAACGTGTGGGAGCCCGCGGTGGCGCTCTCGCGTCCCGAGCTCGGCGGCACGGCCGCCGACCAGGGCCTCGCGGTCGCGTCGGACCGCGCGGGCGACGCGATCGTCGTCTTCGTCCAGGGCGCCCCGGGGGCGCGGAAGCTCGTCGTCGCCGCCTACGACCGCCCGCCCGGCCGCGCCCGGCCCATCGCCTCGACCAGGTGGACGCGGTCCAAGCGGCCGAAGCTCAAGTGGGAGACCGCCTTCGAGGTGTGGGGCGCGCCGACGTACCAGGTCGTTCTCAACGGCGTAGTGGTCGCCACCACCCCGCGCGCCTCGTTGCGCCCGGCGACCGACGTCCCCGATGGGGTGTACCCCTGGAAGGTCGTCAGCGTCGACCGTCGCGGGCAGCCCGCCGAGGGATCCAATCGCCTGCTGCGCGTCGACTCCACGCCGCCGACGGGCCTCGTCTCCTCGGTCCGGACTGGCTCCCCGGGACGTACGCTGCGGGTCGGCGTGACGCCGCGGGACCTCCTCGGCCTGCCCCCGGGCGGCGTCCCACCGGTCGGGAGCCCACCGGCCCTCGGCTCGGGCGTCGTCAAGGTCAGCATCGCCTACGGGGACGGCACGCGGCCCTTCGTCCGCCAGAGCCGCCGGGTGCTCGCCAAGGTGCGCTCCGAACACGTCTACCGGCGGGCGGGCAGCTACACGATCACCGTCCGCCTCTACGACCAGGCCGGCAACGTCGGCGTCCTGAAGCGTATGGTCTCGATCCGGCGCGGCGGCGCCGAGGGCTGATGCCACGGTGCCGTCGCCGGGGGACGTGCGCGGCGGCCCGGGGAGCGGTACCCTCGTCCCCACGATGGCTTCCACGCGCGCCCCGCGCGTCGCCGGGGCACAGGACCCGACGCGCGTGGTCGAGGAGGAGCGCCTCGCCCGCCGCGCCGCGGCCGGGGATGGGGCGGCGTTCGCGACGCTCTACGACCGCTACGAGCGGCGGATCTTCACGTACTGCCAGCGGCTGCTCGTCTCCTCCGAGGACGCGGCCGACGCCACCCAGGACGCCTTTCTCAAGGTCCTCGCCCGCCTGCCGAAGCTCGACCCGGGGCGCGAGCTCAACGTCTCGGCCTATCTCTACACCGCGGCGCGCAACGCGTGCTACGACATGATCGGGCGTCGCCGCCGAGCCGAGCCGGTCGAGGAGCTTCCCGAGCCGGCCGCGCTCGGGCCGGACGGCCTGCAGCGGGCCGCCTTGGACGAGGACCCCGAGCGCTCCGCGCTGCTCGAGAGCTTCCAGGCCGACGTCCAGGTCGCGAACGCAAGGCTGCCCGAGCGCCAGCGCGAGGTGCTCGTCCTCCGGGAGCTCGAGGAGCGCTCCTACGACGAGATCGCCGAGATCATGGACATGAACCGCAACTCGGTCGCCCAGCTCATCTCGCGCGCCCGGATCAACCTGCGCGACGAGCTGCGCGGGACGGCGCTCGCGTCGGTCGCCGTGAGCTCGGCGGACTGCGAGCGCGCCCTGCCGCTCATCTCGATGCGCCAGGACGGCCAGCTGCGCGACGGCGCCGACCGTGAGTGGCTCGAGGCGCACGTGGCGGGCTGTTCGACGTGCCGCGTCAGCGTCGACGCGGTCGAGGAAGCCGGCGTCTCCTACCGCGCATGGCTGCCGATCGTTCCGCTCGAGTGGCTGCGCCAGGCGACCATCGCCAAGGCCGGCGAGCTCGTCGGGGCGGACTGGAGCGAAGCGACCCGGTCGCCTCGCGACCCCGGGGAGGACGGCAACGGAAGCCGTGGCCACGGCGAGGATGGCGGCGGCAACGGTCGCGGCCCGCACGCGCCGCGTGGCGGAACGGCGGCGCACGGGGCAGGAGCGGCGGCCGTAGCCCACGGACCGTTCGGCGGCGCCGGGCTTGCGGCGGCGCACCCGCTCGACGACGCGGCCGACGATGCGGCGCGCGCCGCCGACGAAGCTCCTGGCCGCCGGCGGCGGCGGCTCGTGCTCCTCGCCGCGCTCGCCCTCCTCGTGCTCCTGGCCGGGACGGCGGCGGTGGTGATCGGCAAGGACGACGCTCCCGCCACCGACGCCGCCACCCCGGCGACGCAGGCCGACGACCCGATCGCGCCGACGGGCACCGGCGGCGGGCAGGATGGCGACGCGGCCGGCACGGGCGGCAGCGGGACGAGCCCGGGCACGACCGCGGCGGGCGCCCCCGCCGGCGCCGCCTCGCCCGCGGTCGGCGCCACTCCAACGACGACCGTCGACGCGAAGACGACGAAGCCCGGCGGCTCGACCCGCCGCGGCGGCGCCGGCGCCGGTGGCCGGCGGACGACCTCGACGCCGGGTGACACGGCGCCGAGCGATGGCGGCGGGGCGAAGCCGCGCAAGCCCGCCAAGAAGCCCGACAAGCCCTCGGGCGGCGGCGACGGGTCTCGCACGCCCTCGAGCCCGCCGAGCAGCTCGACCCCGCCCACCAGCACCCCGCCCACCAGCACGCCACCGACGAGCACGCCCCCCACGAGCACGCCGCCGTCCACGGGGACCCCGGGCGGTGGGCGGACCCCGAGCGCCGGCAGTGGCGGCGGGTCGACGCCGAGCGGCGGGGGCGGGCGGACGCCCAGCGGGGGCGGCGGGGGCACCCCGAGCGGGGGCGGCGGGCGCACTCCGAGCGGAGGCGGAAGCGCACCCTGCCCGGCCGGCGCGGTCTGCTGACCGGGGCGCCCGCCACCACGCTGCGCGCCGGCGGGCGGACGCTGTCGCTCGGCGGCCCGCCGTCGCTCATGGGCATCGTCAACGCGACGCCGGACTCCTTCTCGGACGGCGGCGAGCTGCACAGCGCCGGCGCCCGCGTCCACCGCGCGCGCGAGCTCGTGCAGGCCGGCGCGCAGGTCATCGACGTCGGTGGCGAGTCGGCCGTCGTGCACCGGCCGGCGGTGAGCGCCGAGGAGGAGATCGAGCGCGTGGTGCCGGTGGTCGAGGGCATCGCGCGCCAGCTCGGCGTGCTCGTCTCGGTCGACACCTACAAGCCCGCGGTGGCCGCCGCGGCGATCGACGCCGGAGCGTCGATCGTCAACGACATCAGCGGCCTGGCCGACCTCGGCCTGGCCGACGTCTGTGCCCGCACGGGCGCCGCGCTCGTGCTCATGCACACCCGCGCGCGGCCGAAGGAGAAGGTCCTCGACCACCCCTATCCGGACGTCGCCGCCGACGTCGAGGGCTTCCTGCGCGACCGACTCGCGGCCGCCACGGCGCGCGGGGTCGCCCTCGAGCAGACGATCCTCGACCCGGGCCCGGACTTCGGCAAGAGCCCCTCCCAGACGGTCGAGGCGATGCGCGCGTTGCCGCGCCTGCACGCCTTTGGGCGCCCGATCCTGCTCGCCGTCTCGCGCAAGGACTTCGTGGGGGCGATCGTCCTGCGCCGGCCGCGCGAGCGCCTGGCGGGAACGCTCGCCGCTCTCGCGCACGGAGTCGAGGCCGGCGCGCATCTCCTCCGCGTCCACGACGTTCGCGAGGCGGCGGACTTCCTCGCGGTTCGCGCGATCCTGGACGGCGAGCGCGAGCTGCCCGTCGGGGCTCGCGTGCCCGACGCGCTGCGCCGCGAGGATCCTGGCCGTGGGGAACGAGAATGACCGGTCCGCGAGTCATCGACGCCGCGAGCCTGCTCGAGCGAGAGCACGAGCTCGACGCCCTGGACGGCGCCCGGCCCTCGCCAGGCGCAGCCGGTCCTGAACGCCCTGCGCGACCCGAGGACCGTCACCTACGTGCGGCCGCGCTAGCCTGTCGGTTCGTCGCCGGCCGCTGACCTCGACGCGGCCGGGCGCCCACCGACATCCACCAAAGGAGATCCACATGTCCGTCCTGAGCCGCTCCGAGCTCGAAGCCAGCCCGCTCGCCGACCTGCACCTCATCGCCTCAGAGCTCGGGATCGACGGCTTTCGCCGCCTGCGCAAGGCACAGCTCGTCGACACGATCGTCGAGCGCCAGGGGCCCGGCACAGTCGCCGGCGACGAGGCCGAGACAGAGGTCGTCGCGGTGGTGGAGGAGGCCGAGGCCGGCGCCACCGGCGAGGACGAGCACGAAGCCGCCACAGATACCGAGGCCGAGGCCGAGACCGCCTCGGCTGACGGCGACGCGGACGACGACGACGGCGCAGCGGCCGGTCGGCGCCCGCGCCGGCGCGGTGGCCGTCGCGGCCGGCGCGGCGCGCGCGACGCCGACGACGGCGGCCCGGACGAGGCGACGGCGGGCGCCGAGGCGCAGCCCGAGCCGCCCGCCGCGGCGGAGCCCGAGCGCACCGCCGAAGGCGTCGTCGACCTCCTGGGAGGCGGCTCGGGCTTCGTGCGCGTCGCGCCGCCCGAGCCCTCCGACGACGACGTCTACATCTCCGCAGCGCAGATCCGCCGCTGCGAGCTGGTCGACGGCGACACCGTCACGGGGCCCGTGCGCCCGCCCCGTCGCTCGGAGCGCTACGCCTCGCTGATCCGGGTGGACACCATCAACGGCGTCCCCGCCGACGAGGTCTCCGCGGGCACCCGCTACGAGGAGCTGCCGGCCGCCTACCCGGAGGCGCGCTTCGCCCTGGGGGCCGACGACCCGACGCTCCAGGCCATCGAGTGGCTCACGCCCTTCGGCCGCGGATCGCGGGTCACCGTCGTCGGCCCCGCTCGAGCCGGCAAGACCGAGGCGCTGCGCCGCCTCACGGGCGCGCTGGCCGGCCAGGAGGGCCTCACCGTTTCCGTCGCGCTCGCCGGCGCCCGCCCCGAGGAGCTGACGGCGTGGCGCGAGGGCCCGTTGCAACCCGCCGCGGCTGCGGACTTCGCCGCCTCGTCCGACGCACAGGCCCACGCGGTCGAGCGAACGGTCGAGCAGGCGCGGCGCGTGGCCGCGAGAGGCGGCGACGCCGTCGTGCTCGTGGACGGACTCGACGGCCTGCACGCCCCGGCCGCGCGCAAGGTGCTCGCCGCCGCGCGCAACATCCCCGACGGTGGGTCGCTGACGCTCATCGCGGCCTCGACGCGGCCGCTCGGCGGCGAGACGACCGTGATCGCGCTCGACGCCGCGCTCACCTCCACCGGCCGCTTTCCCGCCCTCGATCTCGTCGCGAGCGGGACGCTGCGGCCGGAGCTGCTGGTGGGGGAGGCGGGCGCCGACGCAATCGCCAAAGCGCGCGCCGACGCCGCCTCGACCGGCGGCTGAGCGCTAGCTCGTCGGGTCCTGCGCGACGTCTCCGCGCCACGCGCCGGACTCGCCGCCCCGCTCCTCGATCATCTCCTTGAAGCGGTTGCGGTCGCCCTTGACGCGACGCTTGACCAAGGGTGTCGCCGGCGATCTTCGCGCGCCAGTGCAGGCGCGTGTCGGACTCCTGGCGGATCTCCTCGATCCCCTCCATGAACTGCGGGAACTCCTCGAACTGCGTCCACTGGTTGTAGGCGGTCCGCACGGGGACCCCAACCTCGATGCTCTCCTCGATCGTCGACATTCGTCAACTCCATTCATTCAACAGGATGTTGAATCTTTTGTACCCCGCGTTGAATCCAGCGCAAACGACGTGCGCGCGCCAGGAAGCCGCGCTCAGGACGCGGCGGCGTGCGGGTTGCGAGCTGCGGCGAGGAGATCGCTCGCCGCGCCGAGGCGCAGCCGCCGGTCGGGGGGAGAGACGACGATCGACTCGACGACGCGGGCCACCGCCGGGTCGAACTGCGTGCCCGCGCCGCGCCGCAGCTCGGTCAGCGCCTCCTCGCGGGTGAGCGCGCGCCGGTAGGCGCGATCGCTCGTCATCGCGCTCCAGGCGTCGCAGCAGGCGATGATGCGCGCCTCCAGCGGGATCTCCTCCCCCGTCATTCGGTCGGGGTAGCCCGTCCCGTCCCAGCGCTCGTGGGAGGCCCGCACGATCCGGCCGGCCTCGCCGAGCGCGCCGCCGACCGCCTCGAGCATCTCCTGCCCGGCGACGGTGTGGAGGTCCATCAGGTCGCGCTCGTCGCGCGTCAGCGGCCCCGGCTTGTTGAGGATCGCGTCGGGGACGGTGATCTTGCCCACGTCGTGGAGCAGCGCGCCGAACTCCAGGCGGCGTAGCCGCACGGGATCGAGGCCGAGTCGCTCACCGGTCCGCACGGCGAGCTCGACGACGTCGCGGCTGTGGGTGCCGGTGTACTCGTGCGTCGCCTCGATGACCTCGCCGAGCAGCATCGCCGTGCCGCGGTAGGTGCGGCTGAGCTCGAGCGCGGCGTCGAGCCGCCGGCTGCGCTCGCGGGCGAAGATGAACAGCAGGGCCCAGAGCGGGAAGAGGGCGACCGCGGCCCACGCTTCGCGATCGACGATATAGGCGGCGACGAAGCCCAAGGGCGCGAGCAGGACATCGATGAGGTAGACCCACAGGGCCGGGGCGATCACCATCCTGACCGGCACGCGCAACCCGAAGCGGTCGATCAGCAGCGAGGCGACCGCGTCGCCCAGGATTGAAGTGGCCAGCGCGAGGAGCAGAATCGGCCAGTCCGAGAAGCTCGGGGCGCCGATGCCCGCGGCGACGAAGACGATCGCCGGACCGACCGCATGCCAGCACTGTCCAAAGACGACAAGCGAGCGGGTGATGTGGCGCCGACCCTCGAAGGCGTCGAGGAGGCGACTCGCCAGGTATCCGCCGGCGATACAGAGCGGCACGATCGAGGGCGGAAGCAGGTACAGCATTGGCACGAGCACGAGCATCGTCGGCGTCGTGTAGCCCGTCCCGATCTCGTACTCGATGTGCAGGGTCGCGGCCCACGCCGCGATCAGAGCGACGACGGTGATCGGGTCGACCGGGCGGCTCTCCGGAAGCACGATCGCCATCGCCAGCGCGGTGGCGAGGAAGGCGAGCGCGGATACGGCCTCGGCACGTGCCTCGGCCTCGCGCGGCTCGTGACGGGCGCGCTCGCGCGAGTCCTCGAGGAGCTGCTCGGCAACCGGATCGCCGAGCCCCTGGGCCGTCACCGCATGCCCTGCTGAACCCTGCTGCTCACTGCTCTTCCCTGGCAGATTCACGAGTTCTCTTCGTATCGACGCGAAAGGCTCATTAGTCGAGTGACGGCTGAATACAACATCCGTCTAGTCAGGGTAAACGAGGGCGAGGAAGCCGTCATTCGGCCGACGCCGCGGACGGGGGCACCGACGGGAAGGGAACCAGATGCCACGTTCGCGCACGGCCGGATCCGGCGCGCTCGATGACGTTCACAGGTCGCAGCATGGCACCTCGCGCGCCTGCGCGTGGGGGCTCTGCCGCGGCTGCCCGCCGCCGGGGGCTCTACTGCGGAGACCGGATCACGAAGGGAGGGCACCATGCCCCGCCAGCGTTAAGCCGATGGACGACTGTTCGATGAACAAGCCCAACGCGACGGACCGCGGGGTATCAACCAAGGCGATGGCAGAGGCCGCCGCCGACCACGAAGCGCCGACACACGCCGGTGCTCGTGATGCGCCGGCGGGAGCCGCCGGCGACCGGGCTGGGACGCGGGCGGGTGTCGCCCGCGCCAGCGCGCCGAACGCGCGTGCCACGGCGCCGATGATTGAGATGCTCGCCTCCGAGCGCTCGGTCCGCTGGTTCTTCGCCGCCCACCTGCAGTCCTCGCTCGGGACGGGCGCCGGCTACGTGGCGCTGCTCATCCTCGCCTACGAGCGCGTGCGCTCGCCATGGATGGTCGCGCTCGTGCTCCTTGCCGACTTCGCGCCCGCCATGCTCCTCGGCCCGCTCTTCGGCGCGCTCGCCGACCGCTGGCCGCGTCGGCGCTGCGCGGTGCTCGCCGACCTCGCTCGCGCGGCCGCCTTCCTGGGCATCGCGCTCGTCGATGGCCCGGCCGCCACCATCGCCTTCGCGCTGCTGGCGGGCGTCGGGACCGGGCTGTTCCTGCCCGCCGTGATGGCGGGGGTCCCGGGGATGGTCTCGCCGTCGCGCGTTGCGCCCGCGACCTCGTTGGCCGACGCGATCAACGCGCTCGGCATGACCGCCGGCCCGGCGCTCGCCGCCCTCGCCTTCCTGCTGGTCGGGCCCGAGTCGCTGCTCGCCGTCAACGCGGTGAGCTTCGCGATCTCCGCCCTCGCGCTCTCGCGCGTCGACTTCGGCGATGCGGCCCGCCGCCGCCGGGCGGCAGCGAGGCAGCGACCCTCCAGCCTGCTCGCCGAGACGCGTGAAGGACTGAGGACCTTGCGCCGCCTCCGCGGCCTGCGCGTCGTGCTGCTCGCCTCGGCCGCCGCGGTGCTCTTCGGGGCAGCCGTCAACGTGGGCGAGCTGGTGCTCGCCACCGACGTCTTCGGGTCCGGGCCGACCGGCTTCGCGCTGCTCGTCGTCGCCTATGGGGCCGGGACCATGCTCGGCTCGCTCGGCGGAGTACGCGGCGGGAACGTGACCCGCCTGCGCCACCGCTTCCTGTTCGGGCTCGCTGTCGAAGCCGCCGCGATCGTGGCCTCGGGCGCGTCTCCGGGGATGCTGCTCGTCTTCCTCACCTTCGCCCTCACCGGCTGGGGCAGCGGGGTCGCCGTCGTCCACGAGCGCCTGATCATCCTGGCGACCGTGCCCGACGAGCTGCGCGGCCGCGTCTTCGGCGCACGCGATGCGCTCAACGCGTGGGCCTTCGCCGCGGCCTTCGTGGCGGCGGGCGCCATCACCTCAGCCCTGGGCGCGCGCGCCCTCTTCCTGCTCGCCGGTGGCGCCGGCCTGCTCGTCTGGTGCGTCAGCGCCGCGGTGCTGCGGCGCGAGTGGGCCAACGGCCGCGAGGCCGGGCGCGCCGTGGCCGACGCGCGGCTCGCCGCTCAGCGCGGAACGTAGGCGACCCGGCCCCACGAGGGCTCGGGGGAGAGCTCGATCGCCTCGCCGCCCCGGTCGGGCTGGATGTAGGCGAAGGTGTGGGTCATGGCGTCGAAGGCGACGTCGAGCTCGCCCTCCTTCACGCGCTGGTCCAGCCACGCGCTGCGGAAGATCAGCCGGCGCAGCCAGTGCACGAGCGAGCGCTCCGCCGGCCCGACGAGCTCGGGCCAGCAGTCGTTGACGTGCTCGCCGAGCGCCGACGCGGGATCGTGGACCTCGCCGTTGACCACCAGGTTGACGAGGTCCTCGTGCTCGGCGTCGTCGAGGTTCGCGCCCACGAAGCCGAGCTTGAGCGCCGCCTGCTCGCAGCGCTCGGTGAAGTCGCGCTCGTTGAAGGTGAACCGCAGCTCGCCGTACTCGAGCACGAAGTCCTCACCGGAGTTGTAGTTTCCGCGACGGCTCATCTCCCACGGCGCCCCGGTGAAGCGCTTCGGGGCGTCGGGATCCTATGCCCGGATCCTTCCCGGCACGGAGCGCTGAATGTGAAGTTGCAGGTCATTGGTCCTCGTGGCTCCCCAGCGCGGAGGCGATCACGACGAGGCCGATGCCGGCGACCTCGGCGACGCTCGGAACCTGACCGAGGACCACGAGGCCGACGAGCGCGGCGGTGGCAGGGAGCAGCGAGAGCAGCAGCGCGAAGCGGGCGCGCGGGAGGCGCGTCATGGCCACCTGCTCGAGCGCGTAGGGCACGACGCTCGACAAGAGGCCGACGGCCACGCACGCGAGGAGCAGCAGCGGGTCGACGAGCGCCGGCGCGGCGGGGACGACGAGCGCGGGGGCGAGCGCGAGGGCGCCGAAGGCCATCCCCGCGGCGAGGCCGTCCTGGGGGCGCAGGTCGCGCTCGGCGGCGACGCGGTGGCCGAGCACGACGTAGGCGGCCCAGAACGCGCCGGCCGCGAGCGCGAACGCCACTCCGGCCGGGCTGCCCGAGACGTGGACGTCGGCGAGCAGCACCACCCCCGCCGCGGCGAGGGCCAACGCGAGCGCGTCGCGCCGCGTGCGCGAGCCCACCGCCGCCACCGAGATCGGCCCGATGAACTCGATGGCCACCGCGGTCCCGAGCGGCAGCCGGTCGATGGCCAGGTAGAAGCACAGGTTCATGAGTCCGAGCGCGAGGCCGAAGGCGCCAACGAGCGCGAGGCTGTGCCCGTTCCACCGCGACCGCCACGGCCGCCGCCACGCCGCCAGGGCGCCGGCCGCGGCGACCACGCGCAGCCACGCAACACCGGCCGCCGGGACCGCGTCGAAGAGCAGCACCGCGAACGCGCTCCCGCAGTACTGCGACACCGCGCCGAGGGCGAACAGCCCCTGCGGCGGGAGCCGGCCGGTGGCCCCGGACAGCTCACCGCGGACCTCGCGTGGGGCGGTCACCGGCGAGGGACGCGACTGCGCCGAGCGGCTGGGCACGGGGCAGAGTGTGGCAATAGGATCGAGTCGCCATGCCACGGATGCCCGCGCCTCTGCGCCGCGCCTCGCGCACCGTCGACTTCTCCGAGCTGCAGCTCACCTTCCTCGTCTCGGCCGTCGCGACGATCCTCGTGATCCGCACCCAGCTGTGGCTGACCAACTACCCCCAGCTCGGCGGGCACGGCCTCCACATCGCCCACCTGCTGTGGGGCGGCCTCTTCATGGTGCTGGCCATCGGCGTTCTGCTCACCTTCGCCGGGCGCGGGCCGCGGCGGCCGGCGGCGGTCGTCGGCGGCGTGGGCTTCGGCTTCTTCATCGACGAGCTCGGCAAGTTCATCACCTCGAACAACAACTACTTCTTCGCGCCCGCCGCGGCGATCATCTACCTGATCTTCGTCGGGATCTTCATGGCCATCCGGGCGATGCGCGAGCGCGGGGCGCTGCGCCCCCGCGAGCGCGTCGTGAACGCGCTCGAGCTGGTCGCCGACGGCGTCCGGCGGCCGCTGCGCGAGGACGAGAAGCGGCGCGCGCTGGCGCTGCTCGAGGGCCCCGCGAGCGACGAGCCCCTGGCGGGATCGATCCGCGCGATGGTGCAGCGCCTGGACGCGATACCCGACCGGCCGCCGTCGCGCGCGGCGCGCTGGGCGCAGGGCGCCCAGCGCCGGTATCGCTCGCTGTGCGGGCGCCCGCGCTTCCGGGCGATCCTCGCCGTGCTCTTCGGCCTGTGGGCGATCCTGACGCTGGTGGGGACCTTCGGACTGGTGCTCGCGTTCGGCCTCGCCTCCGGCGCCGCCACGTCCGGCTTCCAGTCGGACGCGGTCCGCCACCTGTCCTTCGTCAACGTCGCGAGCCTCGTCTCCAGCACGGTCTCGGCGATCCTCGTCGTCGTCGCGCTCGTCCAGCTGCGCCGCGGCCACCGTCTCGCGGCCTACCGCTGGCTCGAGCGCGCGCTGCTCGTCGCGATCTTCGTGACCTCGGTGTTCTCCTTCGTCGAGTCCCAGTTCGGGGCGGTCTTCGACCTCGCCATCGACCTCGGGCTGCTGGTGGCCGTCCGCGCGATGATCGAGCAGGAACAGCGCGCGGGCAGCGATCAGGCGAGCCCGCCCGCGGCGCCCGCGGGCGGTCCGGCCCCGGCTGCACCGTCGGCGACCGTCTCGGCCTGAGCGAGCGGCAACGACCGTCTCGGTCTGAGCGCGCCGGCGGCCAGGGGGGCGAATCCGCGCCGGCCGTCCCCTAGGGAGGGCATGAGCGACGACCGGGCCACCATCCTCATCGTCGAGGACGACGACGCGACGCGGACGTTCCTCGCCGACAACCTGTGCGCCGACGGCTACGAGCCCCTGACGGCGGACTGCGCGCGCGACGGGCTGCGGCTGCTGGAGACCAAGTACCCCGACCTCGCGCTCATCGACATCGGGTTGCCCGACGGGTCGGGACTGGACCTGATCCGCAGCGTCCGCGGCGCCGACGGGGTCGTGGGCCGCGTCGACCCGCGCGTCCCGCTCGTTGTGGTGAGCGGTCGCACCGACGAGCTCGATCGCGTGCGCGGCTTCGAGCGCGGAGCCGATGACTATGTCAGCAAGCCGTTCTCCTACGGCGAGCTGCGGGCGCGGCTCGCGGCGCTGCTGTGGCGCGCGAACCAGCGGCCCGGCGCCGGCCGGTTGCGCGTCGGCCCGCTCGAGCTCGACCCGCCCTCGCGCGAGGTGCGGCTGCGCGGCGCGCGGCTGGCGCTCTCCCAGAAGGAGTACGCGCTGCTGCGGGCGCTCGCGACCGAGCCGACGCGCGTGTGGACCAAGGACGAGCTGCTGCGCACGGTCTGGGGCTACCGCGCGATCGGGTCGACGCGCACGCTGGACTCCCACGCGTGCCGCCTGCGACACAAGCTCGGCCGCGACGGTGACCGCTTCGTCGTCAACGTGTGGGGAGTCGGCTACCGCCTCGTCGACGGGCCGGTGGAGGCGCAGGCGCCGGGAGCGGCTCGGTGAGCCCAGGGCTCGCCGCGGCGCTGCTGGGCTGGATCGCCGCGATGTTCGCGGGAGCGCTGGCCGGGGCCCTGTGGCGCGAGCTCGCGAACCGCGGCGAGCTGATCGCCCGCGCGCTGCACGAGGTGCGCCGGCCGCTGACCGCGGCGCGCCTGGGCCTACACGGGCTGGGCGCCGGGGACCCGGAGGCCGAGGATCGCGCGCGCGCCGTCGACGACGAGCTGCGGCGCCTCGCCTTCGCCCTCGAGGACCTCCGGTGGGCGCGTGACGGGCGGCCGCGCGGAGAGGACCGCGAGCCGATCGAGCTGGGGGAGCTGCTGAGCGACGCAGCAGTCGCCTGGTCGCCGGTCGCCAAGGCGTTCGGCGCCGAGGTGGCCGTCGACGCGCCGCGCCGGCTCGCGATGATCCGCGGCGATCGCATGCGACTCACGCAGGCGTGCGGGAACCTACTGGCGAACGCGATCGAGCACGCCGGCGGGAGGATCGAGCTCCGCGGCCGGGCGATCGGGACCAACGTACGCATCGAGGTCGTCGACGAAGGCCCGGGCCTTCCGGCGCCGGTCGCCCAGCTCACCCGCACGGCCCGCGCCGGCCGCGGGACGCGCGGCCGCGGGCTCGCCATCGCCTCGGAGATCGCGGTCCGCCACGGCGGCCGGCTCGCCGCAGCCCCCGCGGCCCGCGGCGCCCGCATGGCCCTCGAGCTGCCGACGGTCGACAGCGAGCTGCACGGGCGCCGATGAAGCGGAGTCGCCTCCAGTCCCGGTCCGCGCGCGAGCCGCTCGTGCGGCTGGGATGACCCGTCGCCGCCGCGCGCTCCTGCTCGTCGGCCTTGCGCTGCTCCTCGGCGGCCTCGCCGCCTCGGACGTCGCGCGTCGCGAGGCGGCGCTGGACCGCGCGGTCGGGCCCCTCGTGCCCGTGGTCGTCGCGCGTGCGGCGCTGCCGCGCGGCACGCCGCTGTCGCCCGCGCGACTTGCCGTGCGGCGGATTCCCGCCCGCTTCGTCCCCGCCGGCGCCGTGGCCGTCGCCGCCGAGCTGACCGGTCTGAGGACGGCGATCGCCATCCCGGCGGGCGGGCTGGTGGCCGGCAGCGCGGTCGACGACGGCGGGCAGGCCACGCCCGGCGCGCCGATCCGGCCCGGGCAGCGGGTCGCCGACGTGACCGCCGTCGCCTCGCCAGAGCTCGTCGAGCCCGGCTCCCACGTCGACGTCGTGGTGAGCCGCGAAGGGCAGGACGGCGCGCAGGGGCGGACGGTGCTCGCGCTGGAGGACGTCGAGGTGCTCGCCGCGCGGCCGGCGGCGGCGGCCACCGCGCAGGACACGGCCGCCGGTGGCGCGCCGCGCGTCGCCGCCTCGCTGCGGGTCAGCGTGCGCGAGGCCGTCTTCCTCGCCGCCGCGCAGAGCTTCGCGCGCGAGGTCCGGCTGCTGCCGCGCGCCGCCGGCGACCGGCGACGGGGCGTCCAGGGACTGGAGGTCTCCGAGGAGCTGCCGTGACAATGACCCGGTGCGCGTCGCCGTCGTCGGCCACACCGAGTGGATGCA
The DNA here is from genome assembly GCA_963728925.1 of uncultured Actinomycetes bacterium. GTDB lineage: Bacteria > Actinomycetota > Thermoleophilia > Solirubrobacterales > Solirubrobacteraceae > JBBPZA01. The sequence goes on from CAVSMB010000028.1 coordinate 52,853, forward strand.
CTTCGCCCGCGTTCCCGCGCTGCCGGCGCCGGGGGCGATCGTGCACGCCAGCGACGTGTGGGAGGACGCGGGGGGCGGCGGCGCCGTCGCAGCGGTCCAGCTCGCCCGGCTCGCCGGCGAGGCGCAGTTCTTCACCGCGCTCGGCGACGACCGCTACGGGCACGCCACCCGGGAGCGGCTCGAGGGCCTCGGCGTCCGCGTCCACGCCGCATGGCGCCCCGTCGCCCAGCGGCGCGGCTTCACCCACCTCGACGACGCGGGCGAGCGGACGATCACCGTGCTCGGCGAGCGCCTCTCCCCGTCGGCCGACGACGACCTCCCGTGGGCGCAGCTCGCGGGCGCCGACGCCGTCTACTTCACGGCGGGCGACGCCGGAGCGCTGCGCGTCGCCCGCTCGGCGCGCGCGCTGGTCGCGACGGCGCGGGCGCAGCAGGCGCTGCTCACGTGCGACGGCCTGCTCCTCGACGCGCTGGTCTCGAGCTCTTCGGACGCCGGCGAGCGCCTGCCCGACGGCGCGCTGGACCGGCCGCCCGCCTACGACGTGCGGACCGAGGGCGGCCGCGGAGGCCGCTGGACGGCGGCGGACGGTCGCGCTGGTCGCTGGGCGCCGGCGCCGCTGCCCGGGCCTGTGGCCGACGCCTACGGCTGTGGCGACTCCTTCGCCGCCGGGCTCACCTTCGCCCTCGGGCGCGACCGGAGGATCGACGAGGCCCTCGAGCTCGCGGCCCGCTGCGGCGCCGCGTGCCTCACCGGGGCGGGGCCCTACGAGGCGCTGCTGACGCAGGCGTGAGGCACAGGTCGGTGGAGGACGCGCACGGGGGATGGTCTAGAATGGACACAGAGGCCCCGTGGAGTGCGACCGCCGGGGGTAAACCTGCCCGTGGAGTGCGACCGCCGGGCGTCATCACCGAAAGGAATCACACCATGCCCGAAGCCGTCATCGTCGACGCGGTTCGGACGCCGGTAGGGCGCGCCTTCAAGGGCTCGCTCGCCTCGCTGCGTCCCGACGAGACCCTGGCCTACGTCATCGACCAGGTCCTCGAGCGCAATCCCGGCGTCGATCCGTCAACGGTCGAGGAGGTCATCGCGGGCTGCGGCCTGCCCCAGGGCCTGCAGGCCAACAACATCGGCCGCATCGCGGTGCTCCTGAGCGACAAGCTCGGCCAGGAGACCAACGGCTCGACCGTCTCGCGCTACTGCGCGTCGGGTCTCGACGCGATCCGCATCGCGGCCAACAGCGTCGCTGCCGGCCAGGGCGAGGTCTACGTCGCCTCCGGCGTCGAGTTCGTCTCGCGCTACAACGGCTCGCAGGAGGCCGCCCACCCCGAGGACCAGAACGAGCATCTCCACGGGGACGACGGCCGTCCCGACGCCTACATCGCGATGGGCGTGACCGCGGAGAACGTCGCGGAGCGCTACGGCGTCACCCGCGAGCAGCAGGACGAGTACGCCCAGCGCTCGCAGGAGCGCTCGGTCGCGGCCCAGCAGAACGGTGTGTTCGACCGCGAGATCGTGCCCGTGCAGGTCAACGGCGGCATGGTCGACAAGGACGACGGCCCGCGGCCCTCGTCCTCGCTGGAGAAGCTCGCTTCGCTCGAGCCGGCCTTCCGGCCGGGGGGGACGGTGACCGCGGGCAACTCGTGTCCGCTCAACGACGGCGCCGCCGCGGCGATCGTCATGAGCGCCGACAAGGCGCAGGAGCTCGGGCTGAAGCCGCGCGCCAGGATCATCACCGCCGCCACCTACGGCAACGAGCCCGAGTACATGGGCGTCGCGCCGATCGGGGCGATCAAGAAGGCCCTCGGCCGCGCGGGCATGAGCATCGGGGACATCGACGTCTATGAGCTCAACGAGGCGTTCGCGGCCCAGGTGATCGCCATCGCCGAGGAGGTGGGCTTCGACTACGACAAGCTCAACCCCCACGGCGGCGCGATCGCCCTCGGCCACCCGTTCGGGATGACCGGCGTGCGCATCATGACCACGTTGCTCAACGACCTCGACACCCTCGATGGCACCATCGGCCTGGAGACCATGTGCGTCGCCCAGGGCCAGGGCGAGGCGATGATCGTCGAGCGCCTGAACTAGACCCAGCCTCCAACGCAGGAAGGGGCGCGCGGCTCGACGCCGCGCGCCCCGCGCCGGACCCGATCGCCGGGCCCCACCGTGGCCCGCAGCCCGGCGACGACCCGGCCCCGACGCCGGCTCAGGCGACCGCCGGTTCCCCCCGGCGCTCGGCCAGGCGGCGCTCGGCGAAGCTGCGTCCCTTCTCGGCGTCTCCCATCACGAGGCCCGCGATGTCGGCGAGCCGGACGATCTGCCCCGCGCCGCCCCAGGTCCCGTCCGGGATCTCCGCGGGGAACACCCACACCCGCATGGGATCGCGCTCGCGCGTCCCCTCCTCGGCGTCGAGGACGGCGGCGGTCACAGCCTCGACCATCGCCTGGCGACGCTCGTCGTCCCACTGCCCCTCGGGGACCGACGCGACGATGCGGTAGCGCGGCTCGGCGGCGGGCGCGCCCGCGACGAAGACCTTCGCCGGGCGGTGCAGGAAGACCCAGGCGAGCGACCGCGCCACCTCGTTGGTCGGATCGGCGCCCTCGTGCTCGAGGAGCAGATCGGTGAGCCGCGAGAGCAGGCGCTCCTCGGCCTCCGGCGAGAGCGCGCCCTCGGGGATGTAGGCGTCGAGCATCGGCATGGATCCGGCCTCCTTCGGCCGCCGGGGCGGCCCGTGGTCGGGTGGATTGCGTTCTGCAACCGACGGTACCTGGACTGCGTTGCGATTGTCAACTCACTCGCACTGACACCGAGCATCCGCAGTCGCCCGGAGGGGGGCGAATCCACGAGCCCCAGGCCCTAGGACTCTCGTGGAGGCGGCACGCGCCGACGACCTGGAGACGATCGCGGAGCGGTTGCGCGCCCGGCTCGTGGCCGAGGCACGCGACGAGCGCGATGGCGAGGTCGAGTCGCGCATCCGCGCGCTCGTCGACCGGGAGGCAGCGCTGCTGGGGGAAGAGGATCGCGCGCAGCTCGCGCGCCTGGTGGCCGAGCGGTCGTTCGGGCTCGGGCCCCTGGAGCCGCTGCTCGGCGATCCGGCCGTCGACGAGGTGATGGTCAACGGGCCGGGGACGGTATGGGTTGAGCGGGCGGGGCGCCTGGAGGCGACCGCGGTGAGCTTCGAGGACGGCGCGCAGCTGCGCCACGCGATAGAGCGGATCCTCGCGCCGCTCGGTCGCCGCGTCGACGAGGCCGAGCCGCTCGTGGACGCTCGCCTGCCCGACGGCTCGCGCGTCAACGTCATCATCCCGCCGCTCGCCCTCGACGGCCCGGTGCTCACGATCCGCCGCTTCCGGCGGCGCGGGTTCTCGCCTGAAGAGCTCGTGGCCAGAGGGACGCTGACCGCGCCGCTCGCGGACTTCCTGCGTCGCGGCGTGCTCGCGCGCGCGAACCTGCTGGTCAGCGGGGGAACGGGATCGGGCAAGACGACGACGCTCAACGCGCTCTCGCGCTTCATCCCCGACGGTGAGCGGATCGTGACCATCGAGGACGCGGCCGAGCTGCGCCTGCAGCAGCGCCACGTGGTGCGGCTCGAGGCGCGGCCGGCGAACGTCGAGGGTCGCGGGGAGGTGACGATCCGGCGGCTCGTGCGCAACGCCCTGCGCATGCGCCCCGATCGGATCGTCGTCGGCGAGGTGCGCGGCGCCGAGGCCCTGGACATGCTCGCGGCGATGAGCAGCGGCCACGACGGTGGTCTGTCGACGGTCCACGCCGGGTCGGCCGAGGAGGCGCTGCGGCGGCTCGAGACGCTCGCGTTGATGGCCGACGTGGCCTTGCCGCTCGCCGCCGTCCGCGAGCAGGTCGCCGGGGCGATCGACCTCGTCGTCCATCAGCGCCGCGAGCGCGAGGGGGAGCGGCGGGTCATCGCCGTGGCCGAGGTGGTCCGGGTGGCCGGCGGCGTCGGCGCCCGCGAGATCTACGCCTTGCGCGACGGGCGCCCACGCTGGCGGGCGGCGCTGGGCGCCGAGCTGACCGCTCGGCTGGCGGCGGCGTGACGCCCGCGGCGCCCACGGCCGGCCGCCCGGCCCCTTCGCCCTCATGACGCGCTCGGCGCTGCTCGCCGCGCTCGCCGCCGGATGCGGTGTGCTCGCGTTGTGGGAGACGCTGGCGGCGGTCGAGGCCGCCCGAACGCCCGAGCTGGTGGGTCGGGTGCTCGCGCCGCTGCGGCGGGCACGGTCGGAGGGGGCAGAGGCGACGGTCGCCGAGCGGCGGCGGCTCGCGGCCGTCGCCGCCGGGACGCTGCTCGCGGCAGGCTGGCTCCTGGCCGGGCCGGCGGGCGGTGCGGTGCTTGCGCTGGCGGGGCCGTGGGGGGTCGTCGCGCTGTTGCGGATGCGGCGCCGGCGCTACCTCACAGAGCTCGAGCACCAGGCGCCGCTGGTGGCGCGCTCGCTCGCCGACGCCCTGGCCGGTGGGCACTCGATCCGCGGCGCGGTGGCTGAGGCGGCGCGGGGAGTGCACGGCGCTGCGGGCGCCGAGCTGCGGCGGGCTCGCGACGCGCTGGACCTCGGCGAGCCGACGGACGCGGTGCTCGAGCGCCTCCGCTCCAGGGCCACCGCCCGCCCCTACGACACCATGGTCGCCGCGATGCTCCTGCAGCGCGACGCGGGCGGCGACCTGTCCCGCCTGCTGCGCGGCCTGGCGGCGACGCTCGACGAGGCGATGCGCCTCGAGGGCGAGGCCCGCGCGGCGACTGCCCAGGCGCGCTTCACCGGCCTGCTCGTCACCGCGCTGCCCGTCGGCGCCGCGGCGCTGACCGAGCTGGCCAGCCCGGGCTACCTGAGCGGCCTGCTCGAGGCGCCCCTGACGGCGTGGCTGCTCGGCTGCGCGGTCGCCTTCCAGCTCCTCGCGCTGCTGTCGATCCACCGCCTGTCGCGGGTGAGGGGATGAGGCAGGCGCCGCGATGACACCCGCTCTCCTCCTCGCGGCGGCGGCCGGCGTGCTCGCCGCGACCGCGATCGTCGAGCTTGCGGCGGCGGGCCGGCCGCGGCGGGTGGCACTGTCTGTCGCGCTCGTCTCCGTCCTGGCCCGGATGGGACGGCGCCTCGGCGCACCGCGGGCCCCCCGCGACCTCGCGACGCGGGTCGCTGCCGCGGGCGCGCCGCTCGGCCTCGACGTCGCGGACGTCATGGCCGTCAAGGGCGCGAGCGCGCTGGTCGCGCTTCTCGCGGGATCGCCGGTGGCGACCGCCCTACCCGGTCGCCTGCCGGTCGTCGGGCTCGCGGCGCTCCCGCTGCTCGGCTTCTTCGCCCCGGACCTGCTCCTCTCGCGGCGCATCCGGATCCGCGCGCGACGTATGGAGGCTGAGCTGCCCGACCTGCTCGACCTGCTGCGCATCGCCGTGGAGGCCGGGCTGCCCCTCGGTCGGGCGCTGGGCGACGTCGGCGCGCGCCACGGCGGCCTGCTCGCCGCCGAGTGGTCGCGCGCCGCCGCCGAGATCGCACTCGGCGTGCCCCGCGGCGGCGCGCTCGACGACGTCGCAGCCCGCTGCCCGCTGCCCGGCATCGCGGCGCTTGTCGCCGCGGTGGACCGCGCCCAGCGCCACGGCGCGCCGCTCGCCGAGACGCTCGCCGCTCAGGCCCTCCAGGCGCGCGCCGCCCGCGCGCGCCGGATCCGCGAGCGAGCGGCCCGCGCCGCGCCGAAGATCCAGCTGGTGATCGCCCTGCTGCTCGTCCCGAGCGTCCTGCTGCTCGTCGCCGCCGCGCTGCTCGCGTCGCTGGCCGGGTGAGGGCGTCGACCGACGCGGGACACGCCGCCACCGCACGCCCTCCCGCGGAAGCAACCGTCTAGCGCCGTCGCGGCCCCAGCTCGTTCGCGCGGGCCGGCAGCCACGCGCTTGGTGGCCCCGAGCGCTCGGCCGCCCGCGCGGATGCGGGCGGTCCGGGCGGCGCGGTCGCGCTTGCTGACGTCGTGCTCGCCGCCGCGCGCTTCTTGTCCCACCGCGGGGTGGTCGGCCGGTAGCGGAGCAGCGCGCGCCAGGTTCGCGAGTCGATCACGGCGGTTCTCGGCAGGCCCTTGAGGCGCTGGAAGCGGCGCACCGCGCCCTGGGTGCGCCTGCCGTAGCCGCCGTCGACGGCGAGCGAGCGCCCCGAGGCGACGAGGTGCTCCTGGGCCCAGACGACGAGGTCGCCTTTCATGCCCCGGCGCAGCGCGGCGAGGCCGCGGACCGCGCGTGCGGGCCCGCTGCGCACGCGGTTGCCCACCGCGCCCCACTCGGGGGTGGAGGCGTCCTGCCAGACCCACCAGCTCACCCCGCGCGCACGGTAGGTGCGGGCGAGCGTGCGGAAGCGGCGGATCTCGGCGAGTGGCGGGTCCTGGTAGACCTGCCCGAGGGGCGCGATCGGTCGCTCGAAGGGGCGGTTCCAGCGGAAGGTCCGCGAGAACACCGCGGAGGTCGTCGTGCCGATCGCCCGCCAGTACATCTGCGGGACGTTGAACTGCGCTCCGCCCGGGCCCAGGAAGACAGAGTAGGGGAAGGCGGGGTGGAGGTCGACGTAGGGGAAGCCGGTCAGCCCCACCGGGAAGCGCCGGCCGATCCGGCGGCGCAGCGCGCGCAGGTAGCTGACCGCCGGGCCGTAGCGACCCTCGTACTCGCTCTCCGCGTCGATGACGAGGCAGTCGGCGCCCGTCCGCACCGCCCGCGCTCCCAGGCGCGCCTCGCCGACCGCGTTCTCGCCGTAGACGTACTGCCAGGCGCACACCCGCAGGCCGCGGCGCCGGAGCGCGCGGACCGTCGTGCTGGAGAACTGGCGCCAGAAGTTCGTCCCGCCGTCCGAGCTCTTGAGGAACACGGTCCGCACGGCGTGGCGCCGTGCCTTCTCGGCGATCTTCGCGAGGTTGCCGCCCGAGCTCTTCTCGAGCTGCCAGATCCACATGCCCCGCCCGCTGAACCCACGCGCGTCGCCGCGGGCGGCGCCGGCGCTCGCGGGCGCGAGCGCGGCACAGGCGGCGAAGGCGAGCAGGACGGCGAGGGCGCGGCGCAGGGCCCCGAGGCTAGAGGTCACGGCGCGAAGATGTTGCACGCTCGCGCCCGGACAGCGGCGGCGGAGCGGCCTCAGTTCACCCCGAAGGCGAAGCGGCGGACGCGGTTCTTCGCCGCGAAGACGACGTAGTCGAAGACCGAGAGGATTGGCCATGCGCCGGCGTAGGTCCTCTGCCGGCGCATCGAGGTGGCGTCGAGGACGCGCATGGCGCGGCGCAGATCGAGGTAGCTGTCGGGCCGAAGGCTGGGGGCGAGGGTCAGCGAGGCCGACTGGAAGCCCGGCGTGCTGCCCAGCTTGTCCGGCGCGTCGAGAGCGTCCATCGCCGCGCGGCGCCCGTAGCCGACGACGATGCGGTTCCCGCGGGGGAGAACGTAGACGGGCTTCGCGACGCCCTTTGCGTCGATGCGGTAGCCGCCCCCGCCGCCCGCGAGGTCCGAGGGCGACGCGCGCCACCCGGGCTGCGCGCCGAGCGCGCGGGCGAGCCGGCGCACGGCGCTTCGGGTGGCGGCCGGGTCGAGCGACTCGATGACCGCGCCGCCGTCGAGCTTCGACGGCGAGGAGCCGCGAAGGAAGAGCGCAGCCCCGCCCAGCGCGGGGAGGACCTCGCCTCGCAGGTCGACGCCGTCGCGGCCCAGCCGCCGCAGCACCTGTGTCACCGCGCCCTGGGCGATGGCCGGATCGCGCGCCGGGTCGAGGAGCCCGTCGAGCTGGTCGCCCGCGTCGTTGATGCCGATCGCGAGCCACGTGTCGGCGGGAAGCGAGGGAAGAAGCGGCGTGGAGAGGAGCGAGAGCCCGGCGCTGGGCGCCGAGGGCGAGCTGCCGCTCCCCGGGGCCGCCTCGTTGCCCGCCACGTCGGACCGGGTCCCCTGGCCCGGGATCCCCTGGGCGGCGCCGTTGTCGGCTTCGCCCGGCGGCGTGCCGCCGTCGCCCACGCCGCCGCCGGCCCCGGTGTCGCCGCTCTGGCCGGGTGCCACCACATCGCCGGGTCGCGGGCCGAAGTCGGCCAGCAGCGCGCGCGGCTTGGCCGACAACGTCGCCACCACCGGTGTGGGGTCGACGATCGCCAGGCGCTCGCGAAGCTGCTTCGCGAGCGCGGGATCGAGCGGCCCCGCCTTCAGGACCCCGCCGAAGCCCAGCAGGTCGAAGTAGACGAACCCGACGCGGTCGGGCCTGGCGCGTCTGGTCCGCGACCGGAAGCGGTCGGTTCCCGCCAGCGCGTAGCCGCGTTCAGCGTCGACTGCCGCGCGCACGCCGCCCTCGTCGCCGATGACCGCGAAGCGGCCGACCACCGCCGCTGCGGTGCCGTCCGGGCGGATCGCGTAGGCCACGCCGCGGTAGCGGCGATGCGTCCCGGCTCGCGGCCCGGTCACCAGCGCCGCGCGCGCGCGCCCGGGATCGGCGGCTGCCAGCAGGAGCGTTCCCCGCGACCCCGGACCCGCCACCGCGCGGTAGAAGAGGCCGGCGCGCCCGCCGAGCCACGGCGCGACGTCGGAGCGGTAGTCGATGCCCGATCGCCCGCCGGCCACCGCGTCGCCGACCAGGTCGGCCACGCGGGCGTCAGGGTCGCGGGCGCCGAGCGCGCGTGCGAGGAGCGCTCGCACGTTGGCCCCTTGCTCGTCGGGCGGGTGCAGGAAGACGTCGGCGAAGACGGCCACCCGCGGTGGGGTCACCGTCGCGGGGTCGCTGCCCGTCCCGGCCGCCGCGGTCCCGCCGTCACGCAGGACCAGGAGCGCGACGACGGCCACGACCACGACGGCCGCGACGCCGGCGAGCAGGAGGGTGCGAGAGGACGAGCGCAGGCGGACCACGGGCCGCCAAGTGTGGCAGCAGCGCCCGCGGCCGCGGCGTGGGTGGATTGGTGCACCGTGGGGCATCGGACGGAATGGTGTTGCAAAGTGGGAGATCGTGGGGTACTTTCCCGTCCGGCTGTCGAACCGGGGTGGCGGGGCTCCTCCCACTCCGCCACCTCGGTTCAACTCCAACCTTCGAACCGGACTCCAAGCCTTGGCCTTCCGCGGTGCCTTCGACTACACGCTCGACGCCAAGAACCGCCTCACGGTGCCGGCCAAGTTCCGCGCCGCCCTCGCTGGAGGCGTGGTTCTCGCCAAGGGCGTCGACCCCTGCGTGGCCATCTGGCGCGCGGAGGACTACGAGCGCTTCGTCGCCGGCGCCGTCGAGGGGTCTAACCCGCTCTCTCCCCAGCGCCGTCAGATCGAGCGCTTCTTCTCGGCCAACGGCTTCGACGCCGAGCTCGACGGCGCCGGGCGGGTCGGCATCCCGGCGAAGCTCGCCGCCCACGCGGGCCTCGCGAAGGACGTCGTCGTGACCGGCGCGGGCAGCTGCATCGAGGTGTGGGACCGCAGCCGCTGGGAGGCCTACGACTCCGAGCTGACCACCGACATCCCCGACATCGCCGCGAGCCTTGGCCATCCTGCTTGACATGACCCACGTCCACGTCCCGGTCCTGGCCGGCGAGCTCATCGAGGTGCTCGCGCCCCAGCCGGGCCAGGTCGCCGTCGACTGCACAGTCGGGGGCGGCGGCCACGGCCGCCTGGTCGCCGACCTGCTCGGGCCGGGCGGGACGCTGATCGGCATCGACCGCGACCCCGTCGCCGAGGAGCGCTTCGCGCAGCTCGCGGCGGAGGTCCCGTGCGCGACGCGCTTCATCCGCGGCGCGTTCTCCGAGGGCCTGGGGACGCTGCTCGACGAGGGTCAGCGCGCCGACATCGTCTACCTCGATCTCGGGGTCTCCTCGATGCAGGTCGACACCCGCGAGCGGGGGTTCTCCTACGCCTACGACGCGCCGCTGGACATGCGCATGGACCCGGCCCAGGAGCTCTCGGCCCGCGACGTCGTCAACTCGTGGGAGCAGCGCCGCCTCGCTCGCGCGCTGCGCGAGTACGGCGAGGAGCACTTCGCCGCGTCCATCGCCCGTGGGATCGTGCGCCGCCGCGAGGCCCACGACATCGAGACCACGGGCGAGCTCGTCGACGTCGTCTCTTCCTCGATCCCCGCCCGCGCGCGCTTCGCGGGAGGCCACCCGGCCAAGCGAACCTTCCAGGCCGTTCGCATCGCGGTCAACGGCGAGCTCGTGGAGCTCGACCGCGCGCTGCCGCTCGCGTGGGAGCTGCTCGCGACGGGCGGACGGCTCGGCGCGATCTCCTTCCACTCGCTCGAGGACCGGCGCGTCAAGCGCTTCCTGGCCGAGCGGACCCGCGGCTGCATCTGCCCGCCCGACCTGCCGGTCTGCGGCTGCGGCCGGACCCCCGAGGCCGAGCTGCTGACCCGTCGCGCGGTGGCGCCGAGCGCGGGCGAGGTGGCGCACAACCCCCGCTCCCGGTCCGCTCGCCTGCGTGCCGCGCGCAAGCTGCCCGCCGTCCCCGGCGCCGCGCCCGGCGCGTGACGCCGCCGGCCCAGCCGGCCGCGCGCGGCCCCGCGAGCACCGTCGCCGGACGAGGGAAGGCCGCCGCGGCGCCCGGCGGCGAGCCCCACTCCACGGCGACCCGTCGCCGGCCCGCTCCACGGCCGCGCCGCGCGCACACCGGCGCCACGACGCGCTTTCGCCCGGCGACTTCGCCGCGGCGCGTCTCGGGGCCGGGCGCCGGCACCGGGCTGCGCGCTCGTCCACGGACCACGGCCCCGGCGTGGCGGCGGCTCCCGGCTCGACTCGCCGCCCTTCCGGACCACGCCCTCGTCGACCGCGCGGTGCGCGGGCGCGCGTGGATCGCGGTGGTCGGGACGCTGCTGATCGGCATCGTCGCCCTCCAGGTCTCGATGCTCAAGCTCAACTCGGCGAGCAGCCGGGCCGTCGAGCGCTCCAGTGCGCTGGAGCGCGACAACGCCCGCCTGGAGACGCTGATCGCCGGCATGTCGGCGCCGGAGCGCATCCGCGCCAAGGCCGAGAAGCTCGGCCTTTCCGTGCCACGGGTCGAGGAGGTCCGCTACGTGCCGTCCGGGGACCGGAAGGGCGGCGCCGCCGCGGCGACCGCGATCCGCGCCGGCGACTTCGACGCCGGGGCGCTGGAGAACGCGTCAGCCGGCGACTCGGCCTCGGGCGACCAGCCGGGCGCCGGGGCGACGGCCGGCGACCAGGCCGATGCTGCCGCTGCGGACGGCGCGGGCACGATGACCACCGCCGAGGCGCAGGCCGCGCTCGACGACGGCGATCCGAGCAACGACACCCAGGCGATGCTCAACGACGGCGACCCGGGCAACGACGCCCAGGCGATCCTCAACGACGGCGACCCGAGCAACGACGGCGAGGCGACCGCGGGAGGCGAGGGGTCCGGCGGGGGATGAGCCGGACGGGCCTGATCGAGCGGCGCGTGGGGCTGCTGTTCGGGTTCTTCCTGGTGCTCCTCGCCGTGGCCGGTCTGCGTGCCGCGTGGCTGGGGATCGTTCGCGCCGGAGCGCTCGGCGCGCGCGCGGAGCACCAGCAGGTCGCCGACGTCGAGGTCCCGGCGCGACGCGGGACGATCCGCGACCGCCACGGCGTCGAGCTCGCGGTCTCAGAGAGCGCCTCCGACGTCGCCGCGACCCCGTACCTCGTCAAGGACCCGGCCCGCACGGCGCGGCTGATCGCCCCCGTGCTGGGCCGGGACGAGCCCTCGGTGCTGCGCGACCTGTCCAGGCGCGACACCGGCTTCGTCTACCTGGCGCGTTCGCTCCGGGCCCCCAGCGCGCGCAAGCTCGAGTCGCTCGGCCTCGCCGGCCTCTCCTTCGAGCCGGCCAGCCGGCGGACCTATCCACAGAGCTTCCTCGCCGCCCAGCTCCTCGGGGCGGTCGGCGTGGACGGCGACGGGCTCTCGGGGCTCGAGTACTCCCAGGACCGCAGGCTCCGCGGGAGCAACGGGGAGCGCCGGATCGTCCGCGACGCGCTCGGCCAGCCGATCGAGCTGCGCGACCTGCGGCGCGCCGAGAGCGGAACGGGCCTGCAGCTCACGATCGATGCCTCCATCCAGGAGCGCGTCGAAGAGGTGCTCCAGGGCGTCGGCGAGCAGTACCAGCCCAAGGGCGCCACGGCGACGGTCACCGATCCGCGCACGGGGCAGATCCTCGCGCTGGCGAACTGGCCGCGCGTCGACGCCAACGACCCCGGCGCCGCGCCGGACTTCGCGCACCAGGACCGCGCATCGGGCGCCGCCTACGAGCCCGGCTCGACCTTCAAGCCGTTCACCGTCGCCGGCGCTCTGGAGGACGGGCTCGTCACCCCCCAGACCCAGTTCGGGCTCGCCCCGGAGATCAAGGTGGCCGACCGCACGATCGGCGAGAACGAGCAGCGCGGCTTCGAGACCCTGAGCACCGCGCAGATCCTCTCGCAGTCGAGCAACGTCGGGGCGATCACCATCGGGCTGAAGCTCGGCGAGCGGCGCTTCGACGGCTGGGTGCGCCGCTTCGGCTTCGGCTCTCAGACCGGGAGCGACCTCCCCGGCGAGGCGAGCGGGATCGTGCCGCGCCTGCGCGACTACTCGGGCTCCTCGATCGGCAACCTGCCGATCGGCCAGGGCCTCGCGGTGACCCCGCTTCAGCTCGCCGCCGCCTACGGCGCGCTGGCCAACGGCGGCACGCTGATCGCCCCGCACGTCGTCAAGGAGGTCGGCGACCGGCCCGTTCCCGAGCCGCGCGGCCGGCGCGTGCTCACCACCCGCACCGCCGCCGAGATCCGCGACATGCTGCGCGGCGTGGTGGGGCCGCAGGGCACGGCCGAGGTGGCCGCCGTGCCCGGCTACGAGATCGCCGGGAAGACCGGCACGGCGAACAAGCCCGACCCGGCGACCGGCGGCTACTCGGACACCCGCTACGTGGCGTCCTTCGTCGGCTTCGCTCCCGCCTCGAGCCCGCGCGTGCTCATCACGGTGATGGTCGACGAGCCGCACGGCGACATCTACGGCGGCTCGGTGGCGGCGCCGGCGTTCCAGAAGATCGCCGGCTTCGTGCTCCCCTATCTCCGCGTCCCGCCGCGGTAACCTGCCGCGGCCATGGACCTCCGAGCGGTGCTGGGGGATCCGGCCGCCCCGGCCGTCGAGATCGGATCCCTCGCCTACGACAACCGCGCGGTGGAGCCCGGGACGCTCTTCTTCTGCGTTCCGGGCTTCACCCGCGACGGGCACGAGTTCGCCCCCGACGCCGTGCGCCGCGGCGCGGCAGCGCTCGTCGTCGAGCGGCCCCTGCGCCTCGGCGTTCCCGAGGTGCAGGTGTCCTCGGTGCGGGCGGCGATGGCCCCTGCCGCGGCGCGCTTCTACGACGACCCCACCGCGCGCCTGACCATGGTCGGGGTGACCGGCACGAACGGCAAGACGACGACCGCGTTCCTCCTGCGCGCCCTGCTCGAGGCCGCCGGCCGCCGGACCGGTCTGCTGGGAACGGTCACGAGCGTGGTCGGCGGCCGCGAGCGCGAGGTCGAGCGCACGACCCCGGAGGCGATCGACCTGCAGCGCGACTTCGCGGCGATGCTCGCGGCGGGCGACGAGGCGTGCTCGATGGAGGTCTCCTCGCACGCGCTCGAGCTCGGCCGCGCGGGGGCGATCCACTTCGACGCCGCGGTCTTCACCAACCTCACCCAGGACCACCTCGACTTCCACCCGACGATGCAGGACTACTTCGCGGCCAAGCGCCGGCTGCTCGGCGCCGACCCCGCACCGCGCGCGCGGATCGTCAACCTCGACGACCACTACGGTCGCCGGCTGTACGACGAGTTCGACGGCGTGATCACCTTCGCGATCGACCACGAGCCGGCCGACTACCGGGCCCGCGAGGTGCAGACCGGCTCGGGCGGCGCGCGCTTCGTCGCCGACACGCCCGACGGCTCCGTCGAGCTGCGCTCGCCGCTGCCGGGGCGCTTCAACGTGCTCAACGTGCTCGGCGCGGTGGCCGCCGCCCGCGCCGTGGGCGTCGAGCTCGAGGTCATCGCCGGGGCGCTGCCCCTCGCTCGGCGCGTCCCCGGCCGCTTCGAGCCGGTCGACGAGGGCCAGCCCTTCTCGGTGCTCGTCGACTACGCCCACACGCCCGACTCGCTGGACAACGTGCTGCGCGCGGCGGGCGAGCTGGCCGGCGAGCATCGCGTGCTGTGCGTGTTCGGCTGTGGGGGCGACCGTGACCGCGACAAGCGCCCGAAGATGGGCGCGATCGCAGCGCGGCTGGCCGACGTCGTCGTGGTGACCTCAGACAACCCACGCTCCGAGGATCCCGAGGCGATCATCGAGGACGTGCTGGCGGGAGCCGGCGAGGAGGCTGAGGCGATCGTGGATCGGCGGCGGGCCATCGCTCACGCCGTCGCGATCGCGCGACCCGGCGACGTGCTCGTCATCGCGGGCAAGGGCCACGAGCAGGGCCAGGAGTTCGAGGGGGGGCGCAAGGTGCCCTTCGACGATGTGACCGTCGCGCGCGAAGCGCTGCGCGGGCAGGCGACGGCGTCGGCATGAGGGCGTGGAGCACCGAGCGCGTGGCGCGGGCCGCGGGCGCCCGCATGGTCAGAGGCGCGGCGCAGGACGGCGGGCCGGCGCGCGCGACCGTCGACTCGCGCACGGTCCGGCCCGGCGACCTCTTCGCCGGCCTGCGGGGCGAGCGCGCCGACGGGGGGCGCTTCGCGGGCGAGGCGCTCGCCGCCGGCGCCTGGGGGGCGCTTGTCGGACCGGAGCATGAGGCGCTGGGCCGCACGGGCGCGGTGCTCGTCGCCGACGACCCACTCGCAGCCCTCCAGCGACTCGCGACGGCCTGGCGCCACCAGCTGGGTGCGGCCGGAGGGCGGGTGATCGGCGTGACGGGCTCGACCGGCAAGACCTCGACCAAGGACATCCTCGCCGCGATGCTGGCGCCGCACCGGCGCACGTGGGCCAGCCCGGCCAACCTCAACACCGAGATCGGCCTGCCGCTGGCGGTGCTGGCCGCGCCAGAGGGCACCGAGGCGCTGGTGCTGGAGCTCGCCATGCGCGGGGCGGGGCAGATCGCCGAGCTGACCGCGATCGCCGACCCCGACGTCGGCGTCCTCGTCAACGTCGGTCCGGTCCACCTCGAGCTCCTGGGCTCGCTCGAGGCGATCGCCGCGGCCAAGGCCGAGCTGCTGCGCGACATGCGCCCGGGCGGGACGGCGATCGTCCCCGCCGGCGAGCCGCTGCTCGACGACCACCGCCCGGCGCACCTGGCCCTCGTGACCTTCGGGGAAGGAGGCGACGTCTCGCTCGTGGAGGCGCGCGGCGACCGGCTGCGCATCGACGCGGCCGGTGTGGCCGTCGAGCTCGAGGTCTCCTTCGCCCAGCGCCACCAGCGCACCAACGCCCTTGCGGCCGTCGCGGCGGCCCACGCAGTCGGGGTGACGCCAAGTGGGCGCGTCGACGTCAGCTTCTCCGCGTGGAGGGGCGAGAGGATCGACCTACCCGGTGACATCGTGGTCATCAACGACTGCTACAACGCGAATCCCATGTCCATGCGCGCGGCCCTCGACGACCTCGCTGTGAGCGCCGCGGGCCGGCGCGTCGCGGTGCTCGGCGACATGCTCGAGCTCGGCGCAGACGAGGCCGCCTTCCACCACGAGGCCGGGCGCCAGGCGGCGCGCGCCGGGGTCGAGGTGCTCGTCGCGGTCGGCGGGCTCGCCGAGGCGGTCGCCGAGGGGTACGAGGCGGGCCTCTCCGGCGGTGACCGTGCGCCGGTGCGCGGGCGGCACGACGCGCACGTCGTGGCCGACGCGGAGACGGCCACTCGACTCGTGCGCGAGCTCGTCGCACCCGGCGACACCGTGCTGGTCAAGGCCTCGCGCGGGGTGGGGCTCGAGCGCGTCGCGCAGAGCCTCGCCGAACACGCGGTCGAGACGTCCTAGGCCATGGGCGAGGTCCTCATCGCGGGCACCGCCTCGCTGCTCATCTGCTGCTTCCTCAGCCCGAAGTTCATCGCCTTCCTGCGCGCACGGGAGTTCGGCCAGCAGATCCGCGAGGAGGGGCCCGAGGGCCACCACGTCAAGGCGGGGACGCCGACGATGGGCGGGATCATCATCTTCTCGGCGATCGCCGTGCCCTTCCTCGTCCTGGGCAGCGACGACTCGCGCGCGGTCGCGGTCTTCGGCGTGGCCGTCGCCTGCGCGCTGCTCGGGTTCGCCGACGACTACACCAAGCTGACCCAGCGCCGCTCCCTCGGCCTGCGGGCGCGCACCAAGCTCGCGGTGACGATCGCCATCTCGATCGGCCTGTGGCTGGTGGCCACGCGCGTCGCCGACCTGCCCGACACCCTGCGCCTGCGCCTCGTCGACGCGCAGGTCGACCTCGGGATCTTCTACCCGGTGCTCATCTACCTCGTGGTGGCGGGGACGACGAGCGCGGTGAACCTCACCGACGGCCTCGACGGCCTGGCCGCGGGCTGCTCGGCGATCGTGCTGCTCGCCTTCATCGGCATCACCTTCATAACCACCGGGCAGCGCGAGCTGGCGATCCTCGCCGGCTGCCTCGTCGGCGCGTGCGTCGGCTTCCTGTGGTTCAACGCCTTCCCCGCGACGATCTTCATGGGGGACACCGGCTCGCTCGGCCTCGGCGGGGCGATCGCCGGCCTCGCGGTGATGACCAAGACCGAGATCCTGCTGCTCGTGCTCGGCGGCATCTTCGTGATCGAGGCGCTCTCCGTCCTCATCCAGGTGTTCGCCTTCCAGACCTTCGGCAAGCGGGTGTTCCGCATGGCGCCCATCCACCACCATTTCGAGCTGCTCGCGTGGTCGGAGACCAAGATCATCCTGCGCTTCTGGATCGTCGCTGTGGCGTGCGCGGCGATCGGCTTCACGATCTACCAGCAGTCCATCCCGACCTCGCGCGAATGCGTTCGCGGCGTGGTCCAGCTCAGCCGCGGATGTCGCTGAGCGCGGGGCGGCCGCCGCTCCCGCCCGGGCCCTTCCTCGTCGTCGGACTCGCCCGCTCGGGGGTGGCGGCGGCGCTCGCGCTGCGCGAGCGCGGCGAGGCGGTCATCGGGTGCGACGCCGGCGATCCCGAGGTCGGCGCCTTGCGCGACGCGGGGGTCGACGTGCGCCTGCACGACGACGGCGCCGCGCTCGTCGAGCGCGCCCGGACGGTGGTCAAGAGCCCCGGCGTGCCGCAGGACGCGCCCGCCGTGCGCGAGGCGCGGCGCCGAGGGCGTGGGGTGATCGGCGAGCTCGAGCTGGCCTGGCGCCTGCTCGCAGGGCCGTGGGTCGCCGTCACCGGGACCAACGGCAAGACGACCACCGTCGAGCTGCTCGGGCACCTGCACCGCGAGGCGGGCGCGCCGGCGGTGGTGGCGGGGAACGTCGGCACGCCGGCGGCGTCGCTGGTCGGGCGGCTGCCCGAGGGTGCGGTGGTGGTGTGCGAGGCGTCCTCCTTCCAGCTCGAGGACACCGAGGCCTTCGCGCCCGAGGGCGCCGTGCTCCTCAACCTCTCGGCGGACCACCTCGACCGCCACGGCACGATGGAGGCCTACGTCCGCGCCAAGCTGCAGATCTTCGCGCGCCAGGGCAACGACGACGTCGCCGTGGCGCCCTGCGACGTCGAGGTGGAAGACCTCGGCGGCTGCGCGCGGCGGCTGTGCTTCGGTGAGGAGCCCGAGGCCGAGCTGGGGAAGCGTGCCGGGCTTCTCTGGTGGGCGCAGGAGCCGCTCCTGCCGGTGTCGGAGATCCGGCTGCGCGGCGCGCACAACGTCCGCAACGCGATGGCCGCCGCCGCGGTGGCCCTGGCCCGCGGGCTGCCGCGCGAGGCGGTGGCCGACGGCCTGCGCTCCTTCCCGGGGGTGGCCCACCGCCTCGAGGAGGTGGGCCGGCGCGACGGCGTGGTCTACGTCAACGACTCCAAGGCAACGAACGTCGCCTCCGCGCGCGCGGCGCTGCGCTCCTTCGCTACGCCGATCCACGTGATCCTCGGCGGGCGCGGGAAGGGCGGCGGCTACCGTGAGCTGCGCGACGACCTGCGCGCCCACGCGGCCGCCGCCTACCTCATCGGCGAGGAGGCCGAGGCGCTCGCCGCCGACCTCGAGGGCCTCGGCGTCCCGCTGCACCGCAGCGGCGACCTCGAGCATGCGGTGGCGGCTGCGCGCGCGGCGGCGGAGCCGGGCGACGTCGTGCTGCTCTCGCCGGCCGCCGCCAGCTACGACCAGTTCCGCGACTACGAGGAGCGCGGCGAGCGCTTCCGCGAGCTGGCCGGAGCGCCATGAGCCCGGCGACCGCGCTCGTCCGCGGCGACGACGGACGGCAGCGCTGCCCCTGGGCCGTTTCGAGCGCCGACTACGTCGCCTATCACGACGAGGAGTGGGGGCGACCGGTGCACGACGACGACGCCCTCTACGAGAAGCTCTGCCTCGAGGCGTTCCAGAGTGGGCTCTCGTGGCTGACCATCCTGCGCAAGCGCGAGGGCTTCCGCGCCGCCTTCGAAGGCTTCCGGATCGAGCGCGTCGCGCGCTTGGGCCCTCGCGACGTCGAGCGGCTGCTCGGCGACCCCGCGATCGTGCGCAACCGGGCGAAGATCGAGGCGACGATCGCCAACGCACGCGCGGCGGCGGCGCTGGGTGAGGCGGGCGGCTCACTGGCCGAGCTGCTGTGGAGCTTCGCCCCGCGCGGGCGCCGTCGGGCCCCGCGTTCGCCCGAGGACGTCCCCGCCACGACAGTTGAGTCGGTCGCGCTCGCGGGCGAGGTCAAGGCCCGGGGTTTCCGCTTCGTCGGCCCGACGACCGCCTACGCCACCATGCAGGCCTGCGGCCTGGCCAACGACCACCTCGCCGGCTGCTGGGTGCGCGGGCAGGTCACGCGGGAGCGGGCGGCGGTCGGCCGCGTGCCGCCCACGCCCGCGCGGCGAGCGTGAAGCGCGCCTCCGGCAGCAGCTCCCGGCAGCGGTCGCGGAGCTGCGCTCGGCGGGCCCCGTCGAGCCCCGCGACGTACGCCCCCGCCGGCCCTACGCCGAGGGTGTAGGGCTCCCACCACGCTTCGAAGCTCGCGTGGTCCACGCGTGCCGGTAGCGCGGTGTCCTCGATCTCGCGCAGCCCCGCCGTCCTGAACAGCTCGACGAGGTGGCCGTCGCGCGCGCCGGCGAGGTCGGACTCATCGCGCGCGTCGGGATCGATGCTCGCCACCGCTCGCCAGAAGACGGTCAGCGGCGCCTGGTGGCCGGCGTGATCCCACACGCAGGCCGCGGTCACACCACCGGGTCGCGTGACCCGTCGCATCTCGCGCAGCCCAGCCACCGGGTCGGTCATGAAACCCACGACGAGCTGCGCGAGCACGACGTCGAACGCGCCGTCGTCGAAGGGCAGCGCCTCGGCCGCGGCGACGCTCGCCTCGACGCGGGGCAGGCGCTCGCGCACCGCGGCGACGAACGGGGCCGACGGGTCGACGGCCGCCACCGCGCCAGGGCCGAGCCGCTCGACGAGCTCCCGGGTCAGGGCGCCGGGCCCGCAGCCGACGTCGAGTGCGCGCTGTCCCGGACGCACCTCGGCCAGATCGGCCAGCTGGGGGGAGAGCTGGGCCGCGTAGGCACCCATGAAGCGCTCGTACGCGTCGGCTGCGACGTCGAAGCCCACGCGCCCGACTCTACGCCGCCCCAGTTCCGGCGTGCCGAGCAGGACCTCGCCGGCCGCCGTCGAAGGCAGGCTGGATCGTGGCTCGTCTCATCGCTCGGAAGCGCGCCAAGGCGCCCTCGGCTCCCAAGCCGCTCGAGCACCGGATCCTCCTCACCGCGACGCTGTGCCTGCTGGCCGGCGGGGCGGTCATGGTCTACAGCGCGTCGTCGGCGCGCGAGCTGCTCGGGCCCGGCGGCGACGGGAGCACTTTCCTCGTGCGCTACGTCGGCTACGGCGCGCTCGGCCTGCTCGCGATGCACGTGCTCCAGCGCACGCCGCTTCAGACCGTCCGCCGGCTGACCCCGCCGCTGCTGGCCATCGCCTTCGCGCTCGTCTTCGCCACCCTGCTGCCGGGCGTCGGCGTCGAGGTCAACGGCGGACGCCGCTGGCTGGGGGCCGGTCCGCTGCAGTTCCAGCCCTCCGAGCTGCTCAAGCTCGCGCTGGTGCTCTACGGCGCGCGGCTGCTGGCCGCCCGCCCCGGACAGGTGGGCTCGCTCAAGGCGATGGCGAGCCCGCTGCTCGTCGTGGTCGGCGGCGCGTGCCTCCTCGTCGCCATGCAGCCCGACCTGGGGACGGCGCTGGTCATCGCCTTCACGATGACCGCGCTGCTCGTCGTTGCCGGCATGCCGCTCGCGACGCTGGGACGCCTCGCCGCCGGCGCCGCCGTGCTCGTTGCGCTCTTCGCGATCCTCGAGCCCTACCGGCGCGCTCGCTTGACCTCCTTCGTGAACCCCTGGGCCGACGCGGGTGGGAGCGGCTTCCAGTCCGTGCAGGGCCAGATCGCCTTGGGCTCCGGCGGGCTGTTCGGCGTGGGCCTGGGCCAGTCGGTCCAGAAGATCTTCTACCTGCCCGAGGCGCACACCGACTTCATCCTCGCGGTGATCGGCGAGGAGCTCGGGGTCAGCGGCATCCTCGGGCTGCTGACCCTCTACGGCATGCTCGCCTACGCGGGGCTGCGCGCGGCAAAGACCGCGCGCGGCTCCTACGCGATGCTCCTCGCCACCGGACTGACCTCGCTGATCCTCTGCCAGGCGACGCTCAACGTCTTCACGGTGCTCGGCCTCGCGCCGCTCACCGGCGTCCCGCTGCCGTTCATCTCCTACGGGTCGAGCAACCTGATGGTCCTGCTCGCGGCGATGGGGCTGCTGCTCAACGTCGCCGGCGGCGGTGCGGCCACCGCGGGCGCGCGGCGCTCGCCGGCGCGCCCGGCGCTGCGCGCGGTGCCGGGGGGAGCGGGGCGGCCGGGGGCCGCGCGACGCCGCGCGGCCGGCTGAGCCCGCCGGCTCGCGACGGGTCGTAGCGCCCAGATCGGCGTATAGGGTGCCGCGGCCATGGCCCCGAGGATCGTCATCGCCGCGGGAGGGACCGCGGGGCACGTGATCCCGGCGCTGTGTGTGGCCGACGTGCTCCGCGAGCGCGGCGCGGAGGTCGTGTGGGTCGGCGGCGAGCGAGCGGAGGCCGAGCTCGTGCCGGCAGCCGGCTACGAGCTTCGCTCGATCCGCGTGCGAGGGCTGAGCCGCAGCGACGTGCGCGCCGCCGCGGGCTCGGCGGCGCTGGCCGCGCGCGCCGTCATCGCCTCGCGGGCGATCCTGCGCGAGGTCGGCGCGGACGCGGTCCTCGGCGGCGGCGGCTACGTCGCCGGGCCGGTCGGGCTCGCCGCCGTGGCGCTCCGCGTGCCGCTCGTCCTCACCGAGGCCGACAGCGAGCTGGGCCTCGCCAACCGTGCGCTGGCGCGGTGGGCGAGGCGGGTCTGCCTCGCCTTCCCGCTCGAGGGCCGCACCGGCGACCGCTACCGCATCACCGGGCGCCCGGTGCCGCCCCCGCTCACCGACCGCGGCGCGGCGCGCGCGAGCTTCGGGATCGCCCAGGGCGAGGAGCTCGTCGTCGTCTTCGGCGGCTCGCTCGGTGCGCGGTCGATCAACGAGGCCGCCGTCGCCGGCCTGGCCGACGCTCCCTTCCGCGTGCTCCACATCGCGGGGAGCCGAGACTTCCGGGCTCTGAGCGAGCGGCCGGTCGGGCCGCGCTACGACCTTCGCGAGTACCTCCCGATCGCGAGCTTCGACCAGGCGCTGGCGGCGAGCGACCTGGTCGTGGCTCGCGCCGGCGGGTCGATCTTCGAGATCGCCGCCTACGGGCGCCCGGCGATCCTCGTCCCCTACCCACAGGCCACGGCCGACCACCAGACCCGCAACGCCCGCTGGATGGCCGACGGCGGCGCGGCGGTCATCGTCCCGGACCCCCAGCTCGACGGCCCGCGCCTGGCCCGTGAGGTCGGCGCGCTGCTCGCCGACCGCGGCCGCCTTGCCGCGATGGCCCGCGCCTCGGCTGCGCTGGCGCGCCCCGACGCAGCCCGGGACGTCGCCGACGAGGTCCTCGCCGCCGCAGGCGCGGACGCGGACGCCGGCGACCGGCCGCGCGGGCGCGCGCTCTAGGGTCCGGGCATGGCCGGTGAGCGACCGTGGCACGGCCGCCAGCTTCATGTCGTCGGCGTCGGCGGCGCGGGGATGAGCGGGCTCGCCCTGCTCGCCGCCGCGCTGGGCGCGCGGGTGACCGGCTCCGATCAGGCCGACTCCGGCTACCTCGCGCGGGTCCGCAGGGCGGGAATCGACGCGGCCGTCGGCCACCGGGCGGAGAACCTCCCCCCGGAACGGGACGTCGAGGTCGTCCACTCGACGGCCGTTCCCGGCGACAACCCCGAGCTCGTGGCGGCGCGCGATCGCCGCCTGGCGATCCTGCACCGCTCCGAGCTGCTCGCCCGCATCAGCGCGCTGCGGCCGACGATCGCCGTCGCCGGCACGCACGGCAAGACGACCACGTCGAGCATGATCGTCCACGCGCTGCGCGGGGCGGGGCTGGACCCCGCCTACCTGATCGGCGGTGAGCTGCGCTCGACCGGGACGAACGCAGCGTGGGGGAGCGGCGAGTGGCTCGTCGTCGAAGCCGACGAGTCCGATCGCTCGATGCTGGCCCTGCGCCGCGACGTGGCGGTGGTCCTCAACGTGGAGCTCGACCACCACGCGACCTTCGGGTCGATCGCCGAGCTCCGCGACGCCTTCGCGGCCTTCCTGGCGCCGGCGGGCGAGGCCGTGGTGTGGGACCGCCCGGAGCTGCTCGCCCTGCGGCGCGGGCCGCTGGTGCCCTTCGACGTCGGCGAGGTCGACCTCGGGCCGCAGGGCTCGCGCTTCGTCTGGCGTGATCAGCCGGTGGCGCTCGCGGTCCCGGGCCGCCACAACGCGCTGGACGCGGCGGCCGCCCTTGAGGCCTGCCGCCTCGCGGGCGCGTCCCCCGCCACGGCGGCCGCTGCGCTCGCGGACTTCTCGGGCGCCGGGCGGCGGTTCGAGCGGCTCGGAGCCACGGCGTCGGGGGCCGAGGTCTATGACGACTACGCGCACCACCCGACCGAGGTCCGCGAAACGCTCGCGGCGGCCCGCACCCTCGCGCCGCGCAGTGTCGTGGTCGCCTTCCAACCCCACCTCTACTCCCGCACGGCGGCGCTCGCCCGTGACTTTGGGAGCGCGCTCGCGCTCGCCGACGTCGTCGTCGTGCTCGACGTCTACCGGGCGCGCGAGCGTCCCGAGGATCACCCGGGCGTCACCGGTCGGCTCGTCGCCCAAGCAGCCGCCGACGCCGCTCGCGGGCGGCCGGTGGCGTGGCTGCCCGCCATCGAGGACGCGGAGGCCTACCTGCGGGCGACGCTGCGCGAGGGCGACCTGTGCCTCGTCGTCGGCGCGGGCAACGTCGACGCGCTGGGGCGCCGGCTGGTCGACCCCGAGAGCAGCGCGGCGGAGCCGGAGGAGATGGCCGCGGAGAGGTAGGGAACGGCCGCCCGGGGTCGAACGAGACCCCATGCCGCTCGGGCCGATCCGTCGCCGACGGCCGTCGCGGGGCGGGCGGGCGAGCCGGGCCTTGCGCGAGCGCCGTTTCTCTCCCCGTGCGAGGCCGCGTTCGGCGCGCGCGCTGATCGTGGCGCTGCTCGTCCTCGCGGTCGGGGGCGGCGGGTTCCTCCTTCTGCGCGATTCGTCGCTCTTCCGCGTGGAACACGTGCAGGTGACCGGCGCGACGGGGGCCTCGGCGCCACGGATCGCCTCCGCGCTGCGCGATGCGGGCGCTTCGATGACCACCCTGCACGTGGACGAGGCTGCGCTGCGGCGCGCGGTGGCGTCCTACCCGCAGGTCCAAGGGATCGAGGTGCGAGGCGACGGGCGCAACGGGCTGAGGGTCGCGGTCCGCGAGTACGTCCCGGTCGGGGCGGTCTCCGATGCCGGGCGCCACGTGCCCGTGGCCGGCGACGGCACGCTGCTGCGCGGCGTGCCGGCCGCCAAGAACCTTCCCCTGGTCCCGGTCACCGGCGGCGCCGGCGGCTCCCGGCTGGCGAATCCCGCAGGCCTACGCGCAGTGGCGGTCCTCGCCGCCGCGCCCCGCGCTCTGCGACCGCTCGTGGAGCGCGTCACCATCGGCGCCCGAGGCCTCGGCGCCACGCTGCGCCAGGGACCGGACGTCTATTTCGGGACCGCAGACCGCCTGGGCGCGAAGTGGGCGGCGGCGGCCGGGGTGCTCGCCGACGACGACGCGCGAGGCGCCGACTACATCGACGTGCGCCTCCCCGAGCGCCCGGCGGCCGGAGGCCTGCCGGAGGCGGATCTCGGGTCGAGCGCGGTCGACAGCGCGCTGCAGGGCTCGCCCGCGGACGGTGCGGATCCCGCGGCGAACGGCACGTCACAAGACGCCGGCACGGGCAGCTCACAGGACGGGACCGAGTGACAATCAGTCTCTAGTAGAGGTCCATGCTTATCTCGACCCTTCCTTGAGACATCTCTCTGGGAGTGGTCGAGAGTTCGCCGATCTGCAACGCTTGTTGCGGCGAGACCCTTCTGTTGACAAATCCAAGGAGCCATGCGTACCGTGGCGAATCGGAGGACGTCGTGGAGGGCCGAACCTTCAACCATAGATCGAGGCTCGGTCGGAATCATGGAAAGCGGTAGCTACCTAGCTGTCATCAAGGTCGTCGGTGTCGGCGGCGGCGGGACCAATGCGGTCAATCGCATGGTTGACGCCGGTCTGCGCGGAGTCGAGTTCATCGCGGTGAACACCGACGCGCAGGCGCTCCAGATGTCGGACGCCGACGTCAAGCTCAACATCGGGCACGACCTCACCTCCGGCCTGGGCGCCGGCGCCAACCCGGAGGTCGGCCACGGCGCCGCCGCGGAGTCGCGCGACGAGATCAAGGAGGCGCTCAAGGGTGCCGACATGGTCTTCGTCACCGCCGGCGAGGGCGGCGGGACCGGCACCGGCGCCGCGCCGGTCATCGCCGAGATCGCCAAGCAGGAGATCGGCGCCCTGACCGTCGGGGTCGTCACGCGTCCCTTCGAGTTCGAGGGCTCGCAGCGCTCGCGCCAGGCCGCTGAGGGCATCCAGCGCCTCCAGGACATGGTCGACACGCTGATCGTGATCCCGAACGAGAAGCTGCTGGCCATCGTCGAGCGCCGCACGTCGATCCTCGACGCCTTCCGCGAGGCCGACGACGTGCTGCGCCAGGGCGTCCAGGGGATCACCGACCTGATCACGATCCCCGGCCTGATCAACCTGGACTTCGCCGACGTGCGGGCGATCATGGCCGACGCCGGCAGCGCGCTCATGGGGATCGGCGAGCAGGGCGGCGAGAACCGCGGCATCGAGGCCGCCAAGCAGGCGATCTCCTCGCCGCTGCTCGAGTCCTCGGTCGAGGGCGCCACCGGCATCCTCCTCAACATCACCGGTCCGCGCGACCTCGGGCTCTTCGAGGTCAACGAGGCGGCCGAGGTGATCTCGAGCGCCTCGGACGCCAACTCCAACATCATCTTCGGCTCGGTCATCGACGAGGGCCTGCAGGACGAGGTCCGCGTGACCGTCATCGCGACGGGCTTCCAGAGCGGACGCGGATCCACGCGGCCGCCGCGCCGGCGCCGCGACGCGCCGCCCGACCGCACCCCGGCGGTCGACGAGCGTCAGCGTTCGTCGCTCGAGATCCGCGACGACGAGATCGACATCCCCGCCTTCCTGCGCGACCGCGACTGAGGCGGGGCGACCCGGCGGACCGCGCGCGGAATGGCGGCCGCGCGGCCCGCGGCAGCGCGCGCGGCCCGGCGGCCGGGGATCGAGCCGCCCTTCTCGCTAGCCTCGCCGCCGGTGACCGCGCCCGACGCAACCCTCAAGCGCACTCCGCTCTTCGAGCGTCACCGCGACGCGGGCGCCAAGCTCGTTCCCTTCGCCGGCTGGGAGATGCCGGTCTCCTACGAGGGGATCCGCCAGGAGCACCTCGCCGTGCGCGGCAAGGCGGGCGTCTTCGACGTCTCCCACATGGGCCAGGTCGAGACGCGCGGGCCCCAGGCGACCGAGCTGCTGCAGCGCCTGCTCTCCAACGACGTGACGAGGATGGCCGTCGGTGGCGCCCAGTACAGCGTGCTGTGCCGCGAGGACGGCGGGATCCTCGACGACCTCTTCACCTACCGGCTGGCCGAGGACCGCTACCTCACGGTCACCAACGCCGCCAACCACGAACGCGACTTCGGGTGGCTGAAGTTCAACGGGGCCGGCTTCGACGCCGAGGTGGTCGACCGGGCGGCCGACTATGCGATGCTCGCCGTCCAGGGCCCCACTGCGCGCGAGATCGTCCAGGCCCTCGCCGACTCCCCGTTGCCCGAGCGCTTCCGGGCGGCCAAGCGGATCGTCGCCGGGGCGGAGACGCTCGTATGCGGGACGGGCTACACGGGCGAGGACGGCGTCGAGCTGCTCGTCGCGCCGGCCGAGGCCGGGCTCGTGTGGGACCGGCTTCTCAACGGTGGAGCCGCCCCCGTTGGCCTCGCCGCGCGCGACACCCTGCGCACCGAGGTCTGCTACCCGCTCTACGGCAACGACCTGTCCGAGGACCGCGGCCCGATCGAGGCGGGCCTGGCCTGGGCCTGCGTCGAGGCGACCGGCTTCATCGGCGCCGAAGCGGTCGCCGCCGTCCGCGAGGGCGGGCCGGCGGAGAAGCTGGCGCCGTTCCTCGTCGAGGGGCCGGGCATCGCCCGCCACGGCAATCCGGTGCTCGGCGGCGGCGAGGTGACGAGCGGCACCCTGTCGCCGTCGCTTGAGCGCGGGATCGGGATGGCCTACCTGCCCAGCGCCCGCGCGACCCCCGGGACGCGCCTCGAGATCGACGTCCGCGGGCGCAGGCGGCGCGCCACGGTGGGCACCAAGCCTCTCTACCGGCGCCCGGAGTAGCCTCGGGGCCGCCCGCGCCCACCGACCCCGAGGAGCACCGCCAGCCATGGCCGACGAGAGCTATCCCGAGGACCTCCTCTACCACCCCGAGCACGACTGGGCCCGGGTCGACGGGGAGCAGGCGACCTTCGGCATCACCTGGTACGCGCAGGACCAGCTCGGGGAGGTCGTGTTCTTCGAGCCGCCACAGGTCGGGGCGACGATCAGCAAGGACGAGCCCTACACCGAGGTCGAGTCCGTGAAGGCCGTCTCGGACGTCTACGCGCCGCTCTCGGGCGAGATCGTCGAGGTCAACCAGGCGCTCTCCGATTCCCCCGAGCAGATCAACGAGGACCCCTACGGGTCCGGCTGGCTCGTCAAGGTACGGCTGACCGAAAAGGGCGAGCTCGACCAGCTCCTGGACGTGCAGTCCTACCGTTCAGGGCTGGAGTGATCCGCACCGCCGCGACACCCGGAGCCCAGCCGTGAGCCGCTACGTCCACACCACCGACGAAGACCTGCGCGAGATGCTCGCCGAGATCGGCGTGGGATCGGTGGCGGAGCTGTTCGCCGACATCCCGCCGCACCTGCGCCTCGACCGTCCGCTCGACCTGCCCGAGGGGGTCTCCGAGCAGGAGGTCTACCTCCACCTGCGCGACCTCGCGCAGCGCAACACCTCGGCCGACGACGAGGTGTCCTTCGCCGGCGGCGGGATGTACGACCACTACGTCCCGGCGATCGTGGAGTACCTCGTCTCACGCTCGGAGTTCCTGACGCCCTACACGCCCTACCAGCCCGAGATCTCCCAGGGCGGCCTTCAGGCGATGTTCGAGTACCAGACCGCGATCTCCGAGCTCACGGCCTTGCCGGTCTCCAACGCCTCGGTCTACGAGGGGCCGAGCGCGGTCGGCGCAGCCGGCTACCTCGCGCGCCAGAGCCGCGCCGGGCGGCGCTTCGTGGTCAGCCGCGGCCTTCACCCGCACAGCCGCGAGACGCTGCGCACGATGTCGGCCGGGTGGGGGACGACCATCGTGGAGGTCCCCCTGCTCGACGGCGCCACCGACGCGAGCGCCCTCGCCGCCGCCGTCGACGAGGACACCGCCGCGGTCTTCTTGCAGCAGCCCAACTTCCTCGGCGCCGTCGAGGACGTCGCGACGCTCGCGCAGGCCGCGAAGGCGACCGGCGCCATGCTCGTCTGCGCGTGCGACCCGCTGCCGCTGGCAATCCTCGAGCCCCCGGGCGCCTGCGGGGTCGACATCGCGGTCGGCGAGGGGCAGACGCTCGGCAACCGCCTCGACTTCGGCGGCCCGTCCTTCGGCTTCTTCGCGGCGACGCAGGAGTACCTGCGCAAGATGCCCGCCCGGATCGCCGGCGAGACCCACGACGCCGACGGCCGCCGCGGGTTCGTCCTCACCCTCCAGACCCGCGAGCAGCACATCCGCCGCGACAAGGCGACCCACAACATCTGCACCGCCCAGGCCCTCAACGCGCTGGCCGGCGTGATCTACCTGTCCTGGCTGGGCCGTGAGGGCATCGTCGAGCTCGCCGAGCTGATGCTTCAGCGCACCGCCTACGCGCGCCGGGCGCTGGCTTCGGTGGACGGCGTGTCGCTCGCCCACGAGCAGCCCGTCGCGCGGGAATTCGCAGTGCGCCTCGACGCGCCCGTCGAGCGGGTCGTCGAGCGCTGCCAGGCCCAGGGGGTCAACCCCGGGCTCGCGCTCACCGAGGACTACCCCGAGCTCGGCGAGGGCCTGCTCGTGGCGATCACCGAGCAGCGCACGCGCGAGCACATCGACCGCCTGGCGGTCGTCCTCGCCGAGGCGGTCGCGGCCGAGCGCTCGGGCGCCCCGATCGGGGCCCGGGCATGACCGCGCCCGCCCGCCCCGAGCCACATCCCGACGCCGAGCGCGACGTCCCCCGCTCCGAGGCGCCGCTCCAGCGCGAGCGGTCGGTGACGATCTTCGAGCGCGGCCGCCCCGGGCGCCGCGCCTTCAGCGCGCCGGCGCTCGACGTGCCCGAGCGCCCGCTCGACGAGCTGATCCCCGCGGCCCTGCGCCGCTCGGAGCCCGCGCGCCTGCCCGAGGTCGCCGAGCCCGAGGTCGTGCGCCACTACGTCCGGCTCTCCAAGCGCAACTTCGACCTGGACTCGGGCTTCTACCCGCTGGGCTCGTGCACGATGAAGCACAACCCGCGCCTGCACGAGCGCGTCGCCGCGCTCCCCGGTCACGCCCGCCTGCACCCGGCCCAGCGCCCCGAGCGCGCCCAGGGCGCGCTCGAGCTGATGTGGAACCTGGAGCGTGGGCTCGCCGAGATCGCCGGTCTGCCCCACGTCTCGCTGCAGCCCAGCGCGGGCTCGCACGGCGAGCTCGCCGGCGTCCTGTTGACGCGGGCCTACCACGTCGACCGCGGCGAGGCGCGCCGCAAGGTCCTCACCCCCGACACGGCCCACGGGACGAACCCCGCCACGGTGACCATGGCCGGCTACGAGGTGGTGAAGGTCGGCACCGACGAGCAGGGCAACGTCGACCTCGACGACCTGCGCGCGAAGGCCGACGAGGACGTCGCCTGCCTGATGCTCACCAACCCCAACACGCTCGGCCTCTTCGACCCGAACATCGAGGAGATCGCCCGGATCGTCCACGACGCGGGGGCGATCCTCTACTACGACGGCGCGAACCTCAACGCGATCGTCGGGATCTCGCGGCCGGGGGACATGGGCTTCGACATCGTCCACTTCAACCTGCACAAGACCTTCACCCAGCCCCACGGCGGCGGCGGCCCGGGATCGGGCCCGATCGCCGTGTCGGACCGCATCGAGCCCTACCTGATGGTTCCGCGCCTCGCGCGCCGCGACGCGGGCGCCCCGAACGGCGACCGCGGCACCGCGACCGATCGCGCCCGCTTCGAGCTGGTCGAGGACCGTCCGAAGTCGATCGGACGGCTCCGCGGCTTCCAGGGCAACTACGGGACCTTCGTGCGCTCCTACGCCTACATCCGCTCGCTCGGCGCCTCCGGCCTGCGCGAGATGTCCGAGACCGCGGTGCTCAACGCCAACTATCTGCTGGCGCGGCTCAAGCGGGTGGGCGTCGCCGAGCATCTCCCGGCCGCCTACGACCGGGTCTGCATGCACGAGTTCGTCCTCTCGGGCGCACCGGCCAAGCGCGAGCTCAAGGTCAAGACGCTCGACATCGCCAAGCGCCTGCTCGACTTCGGCTACCACCCACCGACGGTCTACTTCCCGCTGCTCGTCGAGGAGGCGATGCTCGTCGAGCCGACAGAGACCGAGAGCAAGGAGACGCTCGACGGCTTCGCCGACGCGCTCGCCGACATCCTGCGCGAGGCGACCGACGACCCCGCCATCGCCCACAACGCGCCCTACACGACGCCGGTGCGCCGCCTCGACGAGGCCGGCGCGGCGAAGAAGCCGCGGATCCGCCAGTCGCTCTGAGGGGTGCGGGCTCCTTTACGGTGAACCGCGCATGGCGCGGACCCGGACGCTCTTCCCGATCGCTCTCCTCACGGCACTTGCCGTCGCGTCCACCGTCGCTCCCGGCGCGTCCGCCGCGACGGTGCCGCGGGTCATCGGCGGCGCGCCGCCCGTCGCCGGCGAAGCCCCATGGTCGGCCGCACTCGTGGCCGGCAACGCGCGCAACGCCTTCGACGGGCAGTTCTGCGGCGGGACGGTGGTCGCGGCGCGCGCCGTCCTCACCGCCGCGCACTGCGTCCTCGGCGTGAGCCCGTCGCGGGTGGACGTGGTGACCGGGCGATCGCGGCTCTCGAGCCCCGGCGGCGAGCGCATCCCCGTCTCGGCTGTCCGCCTGCATCCCCACTACGACCCTCGCAGGGCGCGCGGCGACGTCGCCGTGCTGCTCCTCTCGCGGCCGACCACGGCGCCTGCGCTGACGCTCGCGGGGAGGGAGGCCGCCGACGCGGCGCTCGTCGCACCCCGCGCGCCGCTGAGCCTCTACGGCTGGGGCGGCGTGGCGAACGTCGCCGGCTCGCACTCCGACGACTTGCGGGCGGGCGGGATGGCCGCCGTCTCGTGGGCGACCTGCGAGAGCGACTGGCGCGAGCTCTTCGACGCGCGCGTGCAGCTCTGCGCGGTGGGGCCCTCGCGTGGGGCGCCCGACGCGTGCCCGGGGGACAGCGGCGGCCCGCTCGTCGGCGGGCGGGGCGCTGCGCGCAGGCTCGCGGGCGTCGTCTCCTTCGGCGCAAGCCGCTGCGGCGACCCCAAGGCGCCGACGGTGTTCACACGGGTCTCGAGCTACGCCGGCTGGATCCTCGCCCAGGCTTACGGGGCCCCACCGGGCGGCGGGTCCCGGGTCACCCTGCGGGTCGCCGACGTCCGCTGCGCCGCGACCTGCCTTGTCGACGTGGACGTGTCGGGCGAGGACGTCGGCGCGGTGGCCGCGCTCGACGTGCGGGTCCGCTCCGCGCGCACGGATCGCGTCTACCCGGCGGCGCCGATCGGGGCCCGCCGCTGGCGCGCCCGGGTCGGCCGGCTGCCGCTCGGTCGGGTCCGCGTGGTGACCACGGCGCTGCGGGCGGACGGCCGCCCGATCGGGCGGCGCGCGAAGGTCACCGTGACGGTCGCCGCGCCGTGACGGCGGCTCGCGCGAGCGGCCCGCACCCATATCGTTCGCGACCATGAAGGCTCGCTGGATCGTCATCGCGCTCGCCGTCGTCGCGGTCGGCGCCGCCGTGGTCCTCTCCCAGGCCGGCGGCGGCAAGAACGGCGGCGGCGGGGGGAAGACGGGGCCGGCAGGCGACGCGATCCGCGTCTCCTTCGCCTACTCGCCCGAGAAGGAGCAGCTGCTCGCCCCGCTCATCCAACGCTTCAACGCGCAGAGGACAGAGGTCGGCGGTCGGCCGGTCTTCGTCGACGCCGAGGTGGTCAGCTCAGGCGACGCCGAGCGGCGGATCGCCGGCGGGCGCCTCAAGCCCGTCGTGTGGTCGCCGGCCTCCTCGCTGTGGGGGCGGCTGCTCAACTTCGAGGCCGACCGGCCCTACGTGGCCGACGACAACCCCTCGATCGTTCGGACCCCGCTCGTGATCGCCATGTGGGAGCCGCTCGCCCGTGCCCTCGGCTGGCCGCGCAAGCCGGTCGGCTTCAAGCAGATCCTCGCCCTGGCCACCGCCAAGCGGGGCTGGGCCGACTACGGCAAGCCCGAATTCGGGCGCTTCAAGCTCGGCCACACCAACCCCGACTTCTCGACCTCCGGTCTCTCCGCGGTGGCGGCCGAGTACTTCGCGGCGACGGGCAAGCGCGAGGGGCTGACCGAGCAGGACGTCTCGCGCCCGGCCGTGCGCGCGCAGATCCGGACCATCGAGCGCTCGAT
The DNA here is from genome assembly GCA_963728925.1 of uncultured Actinomycetes bacterium. Lineage (GTDB taxonomy): Bacteria > Actinomycetota > Thermoleophilia > Solirubrobacterales > Solirubrobacteraceae > JBBPZA01. The sequence continues at coordinate 84,999 of CAVSMB010000028.1, forward strand.
CGTCCACTACGGCGACACGACGCTGTTCTTCGCCGACCAGCTGAAGAAGTACGGACCGGCCTACGCCTCCGCGGTCGCCATGGAGGAGGTCACGCTCGTCGACTTCAACCGCAACCGCCGCGGGACCAAGCTCGTCGGCATCTATCCCTCCGAGGGGACGTTCTTCTCCGACAACCCCTACCTCGTGCTCGACGGGCCGTGGGTGGCGCCCCGGCAGCGCGCCGGGGCGAAGGCCTTCGCCGACTACCTCAAGCGGGAAGTGACTCCCGAGGTCGCCGCCCGGGGAGGCTTTCGCCCCGGCGACGCGGACGCCAAGCCGCTGCCCCCGATCGACCGCGCCCACGGCGCCGACCCGTCGCAGCCCGCGAAGGTGCTGTCGCTGCCCGAGCCGCGCGTGCTGGCCAAGATCAAGTCGACGTGGCGCCAGGACCGCAAGCCGGCGAACATCATCCTCGTCGTCGACAAGTCGGGCTCGATGAGCGAAGAGGGCAAGCTCGACGAGGCCAAGCAGGGCCTGAAGGTGTTCTTCGACGAGCTCTCGCCCCAGGATCGCGTGGGGATGACGAGCTTCGACGACCAGGTCTACCCGACGGTCGCGCTCGCGCCCTTCGCCCGCAACCGCGCGCGGCTGCAGCGCGGCGTCGACGACCTCATCCCCGACGGGGAGACGGCGGTCTACGACGCGACCGGGAAGGGGGTCACCGACGTGCAGGCGCTGCGCGACGACACGCGTATCAACGCCGTCGTGGCGCTCACCGACGGCGAGGACAACTCGAGCAGCCAGACGCCCGGCGGCCTGGTCGCCAGGCTGGCGCGGCAGGCCCGCAGCGAGGGCCTCAGCGTGCGCGTCTACACCATCGCCTACGGCTCGGAGGCCAACCGCGACGTGCTGCGCCAGATCGCGCGCGCCTCGGGCGGCAAGGAGTTCGAAGGTGACCCGGACGACATCGAAGCGGTCTACCGGAGCATCTCGAGCTTCTTCTGAGAGGCTGACCATGGCCCGCGAGCTCGAGCCCCGCCCCCCGACCCGCGCGGAGCTGAACCGCGCGCTGCTCCTCAACGCCGCCACCAAGCCGGTCAACGTGCTTGTCGGAGCCGCGATCGCTGTCGCCGGCCTGCTGCTTGGCCTGTGGTGGCTGATCCCGGCCGTCGCCGTGCCCGCCTTCGTCGCGCTGGTGATCGTCACCTACCTCGACGGCGACGAGGCCGAGCGCGTCGGCCAGCGGCTGCGCGGCCGGGGCGCGCGCGCCCTGGGCGCCGAGCAGCGCATCGACCCGCGCTCGCTGGCGCCGCCCATCGGGTCCCAGCTCCAGGCGGCGTTCGACGAGGAGCAGCGCATCCGGGACGCCATCGAGCGCTCCGACCTCCCGCTGACCGAGGTCGACGGCGAGGTCGCGGGGCTCGTGCGGGCCACCGAGAAGACCGCCTCGCGCGCGCAGACCCTGTGGGACTACCTGGCGAGCCAGGACCCGCGGCGCATCCAGGCCCGTATCGACGAGCTCGAGCGCTCGGGCGGCGACGCCGGCCGGCCGGTCGTCGACGCCCTGCGCGAGCAGCTGTCGGCGATCGAGGCCCTCAACGACCAGCTGCAGCGGTTCTACGCCCGCATGGAGCACATCGTCGCCTCGCTGAGCACGATGCACGCCCAGCTGCTGCGGATGAGCGTCGCCTCGGAGTCTCAGGGCGAGTCCGAGCTGGCCGGCCAGGCGCGCGAGCTGCGCGAGGAGGTCAACACGCTCGCGCAGGGAATGAGCGAGGTCTACGAGGACAAGGCCACGTCATGAGGATCTTCTCCGGCATCCAGCCCACCGGGCGCAAGCACCTGGGCAACTTCATCGGCGCGATCGCCCAGTACGTCGAGGGCCAGGACCGCGGCGAGGCGATCTACTGCATCGTCGACCTCCACGCGACCACCCTGCCCTACGAGCCGGCCGAGCTGCGCGAGCGGGTCCACGACACCGCCGCGATCCTGCTTGCCGCCGGCCTGGACCCCGAGCGCTGCATCCTCGTCCGCCAAGGCGACGTCCACGAGCACACCGAGCTGTGCTGGCTGCTCGGCTCGGTCACCGCCTATGGCGAGCTGAACCGCATGCACCAGTTCCGCGAGAAGTCGCTCGCCCAGCGCGAGCTCGTCTCGGCCGGGCTGCTCTTCTACCCCGTCCTCCAGGCGGCCGACGTGCTCGCCTACCGCACCGACGAGGTGCCCGTCGGCGAGGACCAGCGCGAGCACCTCGAGCTCATGCGCAACGTCGCGGTGCGCTTCAACGCGCGCTTCGGCGAGGTCCTGAAGGTCCCGCGCCACCGGATCCCGCCGGTGGGCGCCCGCGTCCGCGACCTGCAGGAGCCCGAGCGCAAGATGTCCACCACCGGCGGCAGCGAGCAGGGGACGGTCTACGTCCTCGACGAGCCCGCGGCGATCGTGCGCAAGTTCAAGCGCGCGGTCACCGACTCGGGCACCGATGTCGTCCGGGCGCAGGACAAGCCGGGGGTCTCCAACCTGATCGAGGTCCTCGCCGCGGTGCGCGGCGCCACGCCGGAGGCGGTGGAGGCGGAGTTCCGAGACGCACGCTACGGCGACTTCAAGGTCGCGGTCGCCGACGAGGTCGCGGGCTACCTCGCCCCGGTCCGCGAGCGCTACGCGCAGCTGCGGCCCGACGAGGCCGCGCTCGAGCGGGTGCTCGCCGCCGGCGCCGAGAAGGCGCAGGCGATCGCCGCGGCCACGATGGCCGACGTGCGCGAGGCGATGGGCGTCGGCCGGCCGCGCTGAAGCGGCGCCGTCCCGGCCCACCGCTACGCTCCGCCGGATCGTGCGCGTCGCCGCCGACCTCGAGCTGGACCTCGATGTCTTCGCGGGTCCCTTCGACCTGCTGCTCACGCTCGTCCTGCGCGAGGAGGTCGACCTTCTCGAGGTCGACCTCGCCGACGTCGTGCTCACCTACCTCGACCACCTCGAGTCGCGCGGCGACCTCGATCTCGAGGCCGCGACGGAGTTCCTCGTCCTCATCGCCGCGCTCCTGGAGCTGAAGTCGCGGCTCATGCTGCCGCGCGACGAGGGAGACGACCTGCTCGACCTCGAGCCGGAGGAGGCGGCCGAGGAGCTGCTCGCGCGAATGCTCGAGGCGCTGCGCTACCGCGGCGCGGCGGGGCATCTTCGCGAGCGCCTGGCGGTCGAGGAGGGCCATCGCTACCGCTCGGCTCCATTGCCGGCGCCGCTGCGCCGTCACTCGCTCGATCACGCGAGGCAGGCTTACGACCCCGAGCGCCTCGGCGAGGCCATCGGCGAGCTGCTGCGCCTCCCGGCGCCCGTCGACGTGCGCCATCTCGTGGCCCCGCGGGTGTCGGTCGCCGAGCGGCTCACCCACCTCCGCCGGCTGCTGGCGCGCGGGCGCTTCACCTTCGACGAGGCGGTGGCCGGCGCCGACCGCGTGACCGTCGCGGTGACGCTCTTCGCGCTGCTCGAGCTCTACAAGCAGGGTGAGGCGACCTGGACGCAGGACGTGCCCTTCGGCGACATCGGCGTGCAGCGACGGGACGCACCGGCCGCCACCGCGCCCGCCGTGCCCCGCGAGGCGCTCGGATGACCGAGCTGCAGCGGCGCATTGAGGCGCTGCTCTTCCTGTCCTCGGACCCCGTGGCGCCGGAGGCCCTCGCCGACGCGCTGGACGTCTCGGGCCCGGCCGTCGAGCGCGCGCTGGAGGACATGGCGGAGCGCCACTACGAGGATCGCGGCCTGCGCCTTCGCGCGGTCGCGGGCGGCTGGACGCTCGCCTCCCACCCTCTCGCCGAGGAGGCGGCTCGGCGGCTGCTCGCCCGGCCGCGGACGCCGCCGATGACCCCCGCACAGGCCGAGACGCTCTCGGTCGTCGCCTACCTGCAGCCCGTCTCGCGCCCCGAGATCGCCCGCATCCGGGGGGTGAGCGCCGAGTCGGCGGCGGCCACCCTGCTCGAGCGGGGCCTGGTCGAAGAGGCCGGCCGCTCGCAGTTCGGCGCCGTCCTCTACCGGACGACGCCGCTGTTCCTCAAGCTCTTCGGGCTGCGAGGTCTCGACGACCTGCCCGACGTCGCCCGCTGGGACCCGTCGCCCGAGCAGGAGGCCGAGCTGCGCGACCGTCTGCTGCGAGCGGGCGAGGCGCGGACAGCCGTCGCGGAGCCCGGCACCTAGCAGACCTGGGGTGCACCTACGACCTTCCCCTGTGCCGTGACACCGCCGGGTTCAGCGGCCACGACCCCGACCCGCGACGCGCGGTTGGCGCCTGCACGGACGACCCTGCGCCATGCCATGACGACTTCGGGTTCAGCGGCCACGAGCCCGACCCGCGTCGCGACTACGGCGAATGTCCTGAACCAGTGACGCCGCCGACGACGAATCCGGGACCGATCCGGGCGATCACCGCGACGTAGCAGCGCGGCACCACGGCGCCCATCGCACCCGGTACCCTCAGCGAGCACATAGCCGATGCCGAATCGCCCGCGTCGCTCCGAAGGCGCGGGGGACCGGGGGACCCAAACGGAGTGCCCATCGGGCACCCGCCGGGGCGAATCGTCCACGTGACGTAGCGCATCTCTTTCAGCGCGAGCCCGTCAGCTAACTCCGGAGGCGCACGAGAGAGGGTTCGCCTTGCCGGAATCATCGCCGGGCTGCGGTGCCATGTTCACGTCCACGCCGTCCGCCCTCGCCTGCGCGCTGCTCGCCGTGCTGTTCGCGTCCGGGAGCGCCCGCGCCGCGGACCGCAGCGCGGGCTATGACACCCAGCTTCTCTCGCGCGCGGCCGACGGGGGCTTCCCCAACGGCCCGACGCGCAACGCGGTCATCTCCCAGGACGCTCGCGTCGCCCGGACCGTCGCGTTCGAGTCCGACGCGTCCAACCTCGTCGCCGGCGATGCCAACGGGCTCACCGACGTCTTCGCCGTGAGCCGCGCCCAGCCCTACGGCGACGGCGGCGAGCCGTGGCGCAACGGCCCAGCGCGGCTCGTCTCGCGCGGGGTCGGCGGCGCACCCGCCAACGGCCGCTCGTGGGGCCCCTCGATCAGCGGCGACGCCAGCAGCAGCCCCGGCCGCGCCGAGACGCCGCCGCGCTGCGTGGCCTTCGTCTCGGAGGCGTCGAACCTCGTTCCGGGGGACACCAACGGTCGCGCAGACGCGTTCGTGTGGTGGCTGGACAGCGGCCGGGTCGCGCGCGTCTCGGTCGACAGCCGCGGACGCCAGTCCGACGGCGCGAGCAGCGACGTCGCCGTCGACGGCGACTGCGCGCGCGTCGCCTTCACCTCCGACGCGACCAATCTCGCACAGACGACCAGCGGTGGCGCGCGCAAGCCGAACTACCGATCGCTGCGGACGGGCGCCGGCCCATCCGGCGTCAAGCAGGTCTACGTGCGGTTCATCGGCGCGCCGCGCTCGAGCGACCGCGGGCTCGTCGGGCTGACCTATCTCGCCTCCGCCTCCGATCGAGGGGTGCCCGGCGACGGCGACTCCCTCGATCCCTCGTGGTCGCTGCGAACCGACCAGGTGCTCGCCTTCACCTCGCGCGCCTCCAACCTCGACGCCCGTGACGCCAACGGGGTGCAGGACGTGTACGTGTCGGCCGCCGAGCGCCGAATGCGGCGCTTCGGATCCGGGCGAAAGAAGCGCAGGCTGGCGACGCTCGATCCCCGTGTGCGCCTCGTGTCGGTCAACCCGGCGACCGGGCGCGCCGGCAACGGCCCGTCGAGCGAAGGGGTCGCGAGCGACCAGTCGTGCTCGGTCGTGTTCACGACGCAGGCGACCGACGTCGTGCCCGGCGACGACGGCCCGACCGCCGAGGTCGCCCGCGCCGACATCCGCGGCTTTCTGTTGCGCCGGCGGATCCTGCGCAGCGACCCGCCCGGCTGCCGGGCCATCGGGGACGGTCCCGCGCCCCGCGGGGACACCATCCGCGTGACGAGCGTCGCGCGTGGGCGCGGGCCCACCGCGGAGCCCGAGGTCGCCGGTGGCGGGGACTACGTCGTGTTCTCGTCGGCGGGCGACGGCTTCCCCGGCGTCCTCCCCTCCGAGCGCGACGCCAACGGGGTGCAGGACGCCTTCCTGTGGTCGGGGAAGCGCAACGTCATCCGTCTGCAGTCGGCGACCCCCGGCGACCGGGGCAACCGGCAGCTGACCCTTCCCTCCACGAATCCGTTCCCCAGCCAGCGGATCAACTACGTGCTCTTCGAGACCGCCGATCCGTTCGCCGACGTCGACCTCGTCTCCCGGGTGAGGCCCGCGTGGCTGGCGGCGCCCAACGCGACGCTCGCCGCCGCGCGGACGGATCCCGCCTACCACCAGGTCTACCTGCGCTACCTCGGCGGGCTCATCGTCCCGGAGTAGGGGGCGTCGACCACAACCGGACGCGCTCCTCGCGCCCGCGGATCGCGAACTCGCCGGCGGGCACGAGCCCGTCGGCGTCCTGCAGGCGGCGATGGGTGGCCCCGGCGACGAGCAGCTGATGGTCGGTCCCCTTGGTCAGTGCCTCGATGCGCGAGGCGGTGTTGGTCGTGTCGCCCACCGCCGTGTACTCGAGGCGGCGCTCGGACCCGACGTTGCCGGACATCACCGGCCCGGAGTTCAGCCCGATGCCCATGCGGAAGTCCTCGCCCGAACCGTCGTCGCCGAGCCATGCGTTGAAGCGCGGCAGGCAGCCCTCGAGCATCGCGCGCGCGGCGGCCAGCCCGCGGTCGGCATGGTCGCGCTGCTCGATCGGCGCGCCGAAGACGGCCATGATCCCGTCGCCCATGTAGGAGACCACGGTGCCGCCGCGGTCGAGGATCGCGTCGCTCATCTCGGTCAGGTAGCGGTTGAGCACCTCGATCACCCGCTCGGCCGGCTGGCCCTCGGCCCAGCCGGTGAAGCCGCGCAGATCGCAGAACATCACCGTGCCATCGCGGCGAACGCCGCCGAGGCGCAAGTCGTCCTCGGCGCGATCGACGACCTCGTCGACCACCGCCGCCGGAACGAAGCGGGCGAAGTCGGCCCGCAGCCGGCGGCGGTCGCGGAGCTCGACGAGGTAGTACACGGCCACGGTCCCGAAGGCGGCGAGGGCGAAGGCGAGCAGCGGCGTGAGGACGGGGAGGATCGTGCCGGCGGCGAAGGCCAGCTGGACGGCGACGAGGTAGGCCACGAGCACCGCGGCGCCCGCCACCAGCGGGCGCAGGCCGGTGAGGCGCAGCCCGGCGACGGGCGCGGCGAGGCCGACGACGGCGATGGACAGGGCGGTGAGCCACCACGGGGCGTCGTCCACCGGCAGGCCGGCGAGGATGGTCGCGGCGGCGCTGGCATGGATCTCCGCTCCTGGCATCAGCTCGCTGCCGTAGGACGTTGGGTGCACGTCCTGCTCGGAGGGCGTCGTCAGCCCGACGAAGACGATGCGCCCGCGCAGGTCGCGTGCGGGCACGCGCCCGCGAAGGAGCCGTTCGAACGAGTACGTCGGGATCGTGCCCGGCGGGCCGGCGTAGTCGATCCACGCGCCGTTGCCCGCGAGGCCGGCGCGATCGACCGGCGTGCCGCCCCGCTTCACCGCGGCCACGGCCAGCGTGTCGAGCTTGTCGACCGAGTCGCGGTAGCGCCGGACGACGCCGCCGTGGTCCGGCGCCCAGTTCGCGTTGCCGGCGGTGCCGCGGGCGTCGCGCAGGTTCGCCGGGTCGCCGAAGATCGCGGCGCGGCCCTGCGCATCGACCTCGGTGGTGGCGAGCACGACGTTGCCGGCGCGCCGGGTCGCCGTGAACAGCGCCTCGTCGTCGGCCTCGCTCGGCCCCGGCTCGGTGAACTGGACGTCGTAGGCGATCACCTTCGCCCCGGCTCGGCGCAGGCGATCGATGGCCAGGGCGTGGTAGCGCTGGCGGATGGGCCACTCGCCGAGGCGGCCGATCGACGCGTCGTCGATGCCGACGACCGCGACACCCCGTGGGGGCTCCTGTCGGCCTCGGATCGCGAAGCGCGCGTCGACGGTGTCGCCCTCGGGCCGGCGCAGCGCGCCGGTGGCCTGCGCGACGAGGCCGGCGCCGGCGGCGACGACGCCGGTGGCGAGCAGCAGCGCGACGCGCACGCGCTGGCGACGTGAGCGCACGCAGGCAGCGTATCGCCGTGTGTCGTGCCCGTGACGGACCCGGTGTCGTGTGGTTCTCACACGGCGCCCCGGGCCGCCCGTAGCCTGCGCGCAGATGACCCGACGCCGATCCCTCCTCGCCCTCGGCATGCTGCTGGCCGCGCTGCTGGCGCCCGCCGCCGCGCACGCGGACATCGACCCGGGCGTCTTCGAGCTCGCCGGCAACGGGACGAGCGGGTTCGCGGGCGACGGCGGCCCGGCGCGCCAGGCCCTGCTGAGCTTCCCGCGCGACACGACCACGCTCCCCGGCGGTGCGGTGCTGATCGCCGATCGCGACAACAACGCGATCCGGCGAGTCGGCGCCGACGGCGTCATCACCACGGTCGCCGGGCGCGGGGGCTGCTCACCCTCTCCGTGCGGCGACGGCGGCCCGGCGACCGACGCGGGGCTCGCCACCCCGACTGGTGTTGCCGCGCTGCCGGACGGCGGCTACCTGATCGCCGACGCGGGCGACCACCGCATCCGGCGGGTCAGCGCCTCGGGCGCGATCGGGACGGTCGCGGGCACAACGCAGGGCTTTTCGGGCGACACGGGGCTGGCGGTCAACGCGCGACTGAACGGGCCGCGAGCGGTCGCCCCGCTGCCCGACGGCGGCTTCCTCGTCGCCGACAGCGACAACAACCGCATCCGCCGCGTGCTCGCGAACGGGCGCATCGTGACCGTCGCGGGCATCGGCGCGCCGGGCTTCGCCGGCGACGGTGGAACGGCGGTCACGGCCCGGCTCAACCGGCCCTTCGACGTGGACCCCACCGGGGACGGCGGCTTCCTCGTCGCCGACACCGGCAACAACCGCATCCGCCGCGTTTCGAGCACCGGTCGGATCGAGACGCTCGCCGGCTCGGGCGCCGCCGCGGGCTTCGCCGGCGACGGCGGGCCGGCGCTGCGGGCGGTGCTCAACCAGCCCTTCGGGGTGGAGGCGCTGGCCGGAGGCGGCTTCGTGGTGGCCGACACGGCGAACAACCGCGTGCGGCGAGTCTCAGCCGGAGGGACGATCTCCACCGAGGCCGGGACCGGCGCGACCGGCGGCGCGATCGGCCCGGGCTCGCGGACGCAGCTCAACCAGCCGACGACCGCCACGCTGCGCCCGAACGGCCAGGTGCTCATCGCGGACTCGGGCGACCAGCGCATCCGAGGCCTCACCTCGACCGGCGAGCCGCCGCCGCCCTCGCTGCGCACCTCGCTCGTCCTCGACCCGATCGAGGGCCAGACGCGCTTCCGGTCGCGCGGGTCGGCCGCGTTCCAGACGCTGCGGGTGGACGAGAACGTCCCGACGGGATCGCTGATCGACAGCTCGAAGAGCGAGGTGCAGGTCTCCGTCCAGTCCTCGACGGCCGGCGGCGTCGACCGCGTCCAGCTCTCCAAGGGCCCGTTCCTCGCGCGCCAGCTGACGGGCGACCGGCCGATCACCGAGCTCGAGCTCAAGGACCCGCCGCCGCGCTGCCCGAGGACGAAGGCGAAGAAGTCCGGCGCCCGGTCCGCGGCTCTGCGCGGCGGCCCGCTCGCTCGGGTGGCGTCCAAGAAGCGCCGCCGCCTGTTCGCCCGCGGGAGGGGCCGCTTCCGTACGCGCGGGCGCTACGGCTCGGGAACAAAGCGCGGCACGGTGTTCCTCACCGAGGACCGTTGCAACGGAACGCTCTTCAAGGTCGACGAGGGACGGATCGCCGTGCGCGACTTCGTGACCGGCAAGACGATCATCGTCCGGGCCGGCGAGCGCTACTTCGCGCGGGCGGGCAAGCGGCGCAAGTAGGGGAGGGGCTCGGCGCTCAGCGCGTCCAGGCGGTGAGGCGCACGACCGCGACGCCCGGGCGCATGACGGCCCGGGCGAGCGGCAGCGTGGGGAGCAGCGCGCGCAGATCGCCGGGACGCATGAAGCGGACGCCCGGGCTGTGAGTGATGCGATGGACGAAGCGGTCGGGGGCGGTGTCGAGCACGTCGTAGGCGAGCAGCCGGCCGCCGGGGCGGGTCACCCGGACGAGCTCGCGCAGCGCCTGCTCCCAGTCGCCGACGTGGTGGAGCATGAGGAAGGAGAAGGCGATGTCGAACTCGCCGTCGTCGAAGGGCAGCGCGGTCGCGTCAGCGGGCTGGACCGTGGCGCGGTCGCCGAAGGGGGCGAGGCGCTCGCGCGCCGTCTCGAGGATCGCCGGGTCGAAGTCGGTGGCCGTGAGGCGCAGGGCGGGGTATGCGTCGAGCAGCTGGGCGGCCATCGCCCCGGCGCCTGAGCCGATCTCGAGCCCGCGCCCGGCGGGGTGCTGGTCCTGAAGGGCCCACGGAAGGATCGCGCGCGCTGGCGACCACTCCCCAGGCGGGGCTCGCGCAGAACGCGCGCTCGAGCGTCGCCATGGCGGGCATCGGCCGATCGTACGCCGCGCCCGCGCGGCCCACTCCGGACCGCCGCTCCGGCCCGCCGCTCCGGCCGGCCGATTCGGCCGGCCGCTTCGGCCCGCCCTACCGCCCGCGCCGGGCCAGCGCGTCGGCGTCGCGGATCGTGGTCTTGCCGCGGCCCAGGGCGACCGTGCCCCGGTCCTCCTCCTCGCGCAGGACGCGGTTCACCGTCGCACGCGAGGTTCCGGCGAGGTCGGCGAGGTCGTCCTGGGTCAAGGGGACGGTCACGCCGGTCGGCGCGCCCCCGTCCTCGTCGTAGACCTCGGCGACGGCGAGCAGCCGCCGCCGGACTCGCTTGTCGGCCGGCACGTGGAGCGCCTCGAGGAGCTGCGCGGAGAGCCGGCGAACCTGCGTCGAGAGGATCGCGATGAGCACGGTGCTGACGACGTCGGGGTGCTCGCGGCGCAGCCGCTCGAAGTCGATCTGGTGGATCGAGTGGGTCTCGGTGGGCTCGAGCGCGACGACGGTCGCGCTGCGCTTGGACTCGCCGCCGAGGAGCGCGAGCTCCCCGAACATCTCACCGCGGCCCAGGACGGCGAGGATCGCCGCGTCCCCGAGCGACGTCGCCACGCGGACGGCGACCTTCCCCTTGATGACGAGGTGCAGCGTGTCCGCGGGATCACCCTGGTGGAAGACGATCTCGCCGCGGGCGAAGCGGCGCCGACGCGCGATGCTGATCACCTGCTGGACATCCTGCTCGGGGAGCTGATCGAGCAGCGCGAAGCCCATGGGCGAAGCCTAACCGGGGTCGGCGGCGGCCGGGCGCGGCCGCGCCCGGCGGCTCGGCCCGCGCACACCCTACGCGCGGCCAGGCCTCACCCTGCGCCGGGCAGGGCCGCACGCCTACGCGCGGCAGGGCCGCACGCCTACGCGCGGCAGGGCCGCACGCCTACGCGCGGCAGGGCCGCACGCCTACGCGCGGCAGGGCCGCACGCCTACGCGCGGCAGGGCCGCACGCCTACGCGCGGCAGGGCCGCACGCCTACGCGCGGCAGGGCCGCACGCCTACGCGCGGCAGGGCCGCGCGATGTGTCGTCGAATTGACATAGCGACTGCGCCAAACGGGGCAGATGCGTAACGGGCACGAGCGTAATTTCACTCCAACAAGCGAGTTGGAAGAGCGTGACCCAGATGACGAACCTCAAGCACATCGAATGGCACGGCGGGTCCAGCGCCCACCAGCACCACCAGCACTCCCGGCCGACCCAGCGCGACCTCGTCATGGCGTCGCTGCTGAGGTGCGGCCCGGCCGCCGGTGGCCGCCGCTGGGACGAGCGGACCAAGAGCGAGTACCCCGCCCGGCCCCGCTGAGAGGCCCGCCTCAGCCGCCGGCGACGGGCGCCTGAGCGGCGAGCTGGCCGCAGGCCGCCTGGATGTCGCGGCCGCGCGTCAGGCGCACCGTGGCGCGCACCCCTCGCTGCTCCAGCGCGTTGCGGAAGGCGTCGATCGCGGAGCGGCCCGAGCCCTGGTAGGGCGAGTCGGTCGGGTTGTAGGGAATGAGGTTCACCTTGAAGACCCGCGGGTCGAGCATGTCCGCGAGCGCGACGGCCTGCTCGTAGCGGTCGTTGATCCCGGCGAGCATCACGTACTCGACGAACACCATCCGCCGCCTCCGCGCGTGATGGGCGCGGCAGGCGGCCAGCACATCGGCGAGCGGATACCGCTCGTTGACCGGCATCAGCTCGGAACGCAGGGCGTCGTCGGCCGCGTGGAGGGACAGCGCGAGCCGGACCGGCAGGGGTGAGGCGGTGAGCTTCTCGATCCCCGGGATCCAGCCGACGGTCGAGATCGCTGTCCGTCGATTGGTGATCCCGAGGTCGGGCAGGCGCTCGCAGGCAGCGAGCACGGCGTCGAGGTTGAGCATCGGCTCGCCCATCCCCATGAACACGGCATGCCATCCGGCGCCCGTCTCCAGGCGCCGGAAGTGGAGCGCCTGGTCGAGGATCTCCGAGGCGGTCAGGTTGCGCGCGAAGCGCATCGAGCCCGTCGCGCAGAACGTGCAGGTGAGCGGACAGCCCGACTGCGACGACACGCAGATCGACCGCCGCCCGTCGCGGTAGCGCATCAGCACGGCCTCGACCGGCCGGCCGTCGTGGGTGCGGAACAGGGCCTTGACCGTCCCGTCGCTGGCGCGCGCCTCGTCCTCGAGTGTCAGCGATGAGAACGGAACCTCCTCCGCGAGTCGCTCCCGCAACGCGAGAGGCAGATCGGTCATGGTGTCGTAGCCCGCCAGCCCGCGGGCCGCTGCGGCCCACACTTGCCGCGCCCGATAGGCGGGCTGGCCGGCGGAGGTGAGGGTCGATTCGAGCAGGGCGAGATCCATTGATCGGTCATCGTAGGCGGAGGCGGCGCGCCGGCTGATGCGGTGCGATGGTGACCGTGGCGCGATGCCTCAGGGCGGGAGCGTCAGTGAAGGCGTCTGGCCTTCGGCGCCCGTGCCGGGAGGGCGAAAGGCGGGCAACGAGGGGGAGGTCCACAGGCCTGGGGTTCCCCTCGACGGACCCGGCAAGGCACCATGCACGACGGTCTTCCTGCCCCGGCTCAGGTGCTCTCGTCCGGCACTCGTCGCGATGAGGCGTTTCCGCGGAAGCGCTCGCCTGAGCAGATCAGCTTCCGTCGTTGCCGGCCGTTCGGATGGCGGAGGATGCCGGTAAGGCGTTTCCGCGAAGCGCTACTGGTGGCCGCTTGCACTTCTCCCGGGGCGGCGTGCTCACCGCGTTCGGGTGCCTCCAGGCTGTGGCGTCGTCAGGCTGCGGCTGCGATCGCGGCCTCGGGGCGGTGCGCCGCCCGCCACAGCAGGAGCTCTGTCGCAAGGCCTGCGTCGAGTGGGTCGCCCGCCCACCGCGGGACCGTCGTCTCGGCGTCGGTGCCCAGGCCGAGGGAGCGGCCGGCACGGCGAACATGCTCGCCGTCGCCGGTCGGGGTCGATGGCGGTCCGGGATTCGCTCGCCGTTCGGTCGATGGAAGGCGAGCCCGCCGGCGCGGGGGTGGATGGTGCAGCCCCCCTCGTGGAGGAGGCGGTGATGGTGGCGGCAGAGGAGGACGAGGTTGCGGAGGTTGGTCGCGCCGCCGCGGGACCAGTGCACGATGTGGTGGGCGTCGACGAACCGCCGCTGACCGCACCCCGGAAAGCGGCAGCCGCCGTCGCGCGCGGTGAGCGCTCGACGGATATGCGGTGGGATGCTCCTGGTGCGGCGCCCAACGTCGAGCGGGCGGCCGCCGCGGGTGCGACCGGGACGACACTGGCGTCGCACGAGAGCCGGCGCGCAGTCTCCGGCGCGAGCGGCTCGCCCTCACCGACCTCGCAGCGGCCAGGGGCGTCGGCGCGCAAGGTCTCGTGGTCGACGAGCAGGAGGATCTGGTGGCGGTTGCCGCCGGCGCGTGGCGAGGGACCATGCTGGAGCGTCGTCTCGGCCAGCGCGACGAGGGCGTCGGCGCGAGCGTGGGGAGGGGACGGCGTTTCTGCGGGAACGGCGTCGGCGTCGGCGTCGGCGCGAGGCGAGTCGGCGCGTGGGGACGGCGTCTCCGCGGAGCCGTCGGCCGGTCGGCTGCCCTGGAGGCCCTCGGCCGCGGCTCCGAGCGCGGCGAGGACGAGCTCGCCCTCGTCCGCGGTCAGGCGAGCCTCGATGACCAGCGAGCCGTCGTGGTCGTGGTGGTAGAGGAGGTAGCGGCCGGCGTGGGCGCGGTTCGCAACGTCGAGCTGAGCTGCGGCGCTGCGGTAGCCGCGTACCAGCCGCTCGAGCTGGCCGCCGGTCGCATGACGGGCCAACTCGAGGAGATCGTCCTCGAGCTCAGACGTCGCGACCCGTGTGAGCGCGCGTGCCTGCGAGTAGCTCAATCGGCCCTCGGCGAACGCTGCCCGGATCCCCGGAAGATCGTCCAGCGCCCGTGCCACCCTCGTCTGCTCGCGAGCGGTGCCAGGGGTGACGCCGCAGCGCCACGACAGCCATTGGGCGCAGGACCGGCACCCCCACGCCGCCCAGCCCTCACGGCGGTCGAACTCGCCCACCAGCGACAGCCACCGACAGGTCGCCGCATTGAGGTGGCCGGCGAGCGTCGTGATCTCGGCCTCGAGGCGATCGAGCGGAACGGATGAATCATCTTCGAGCGAACACATGTTCGTATGGTACGGCGACGGACGGACAGACCGAGGAGACGTCTCCGCGGAGATGCGCCGCCCGCCGACGGACAGCCGACCGCAGCACGCCTCGGGCCGTCCTGTCCTCCCCTCGTTGCCCGCCGTTCGGTCCAGGCGACCCTTGGCGTCAGACCGTTTCCGCGGAGACGCGGAGACGCGGGGACGTCTCGTCGGAGACGCGGGGACGTTTCCGCGGAGACGGGCGGCGTCTCCGCGGAGACGCCGGGACCGTTTCCGCGTATACGCGGGTTCGAGGTCGCCGGTGACTCGCCCCTTGGACGGCCCCGCCTCGGCTACCCTCGCCGCCCGTGCGCCTCGCGAAGTACCTCGCCCATGCAGGCGTCGCCTCGCGCCGGGCGGCGGAGCGGATCGTCGCCGACCGGCGGGTCGCGGTCGACGGGGCCGTGGTCACCGATCCCGCGCGCGACGTCTCCGCGGCCGACCGGGTCACCGTCGACGGCGCCGAGATCGGCGGCGTCGAGCCGCGGGTCGTCTACGCGCTCAACAAACCGGCCGGGGTCGTCTCCACCGCGCGTGATCCCCAGGGCCGCCCGACGGTGACGGCGCTCGTGCCCTCCGACGCCCGCCTGTACCCCGTCGGGCGCCTCGACGTCGATGTCACCGGGCTGCTCCTCCTGACCAACGACGGCGAGCTCGCGAACCGCCTCAGCCACCCTCGCTTCGAGGTCGATCGCACCTACCGCGCGACGGTGGGCAGCGGCCCGGTCCGCGAGCCGGCGCTGCGGGCGCTGCGGGAGGGGATCGAGCTCGACGACGGCCCCACCGCGCCGGCGCGGGCCCGTCGCGTCGCCTCCGACGTCGTCGAGCTCACGATCCACGAAGGTCGCAAGCGACAGGTGAAGCGCATGTGCGCCGCCGTCGGCCACCCGGTCGTCCGGCTGGTGCGAGTCGCCTTCGGGCCCCTGCGCCTCGACGGCCTCGAGCCCGGGGAGCACCGCCGGTTGAGCGCAGCCGAGGTCGAGCGCCTGCGCAAGTCGGCGGGCTGAGCCCCGACCCTCTGCCAGAATCCCGCGCCGATGCGGCTCTTCGCGCTCCGTGGCGCCATCTCCGCCAGGGCCAACGACGCCGACGCCATCGTCGGGGCGACCGCGCGGCTCATGCGCGAGGTGATCGACCGCAACGGGCTCGAGCCGGACCAGATGGTCTCGTGCATCTTCACAGTCACCGCCGACCTGGATGCGGAGTTCCCGGCCGTCGCCGCGCGCAACCTTGGCCTCGGCGGCGTGCCGCTTCTCTGCGCCCGCGAGATCGACGTCCCCGGGTCGATGCCGCGGGTCATCCGCGTGCTGGTCCACTACTACGCGGACGAAGCGCACGAGCCGGGTCACGTCTACCTGGAGGAGGCCCGGGCTTTGCGCCTGGACCTCGCCGGCGCGCAGTAACCTGGCGGGATGACGGCAGACGAGGTCAACGAGGTCAACGAGCCCGTCGAGGGCGACGGCTACGCCGTCGCAACATCGACGGGCTGGGCGAGGGCCCCGGCTTCCGCAAGATCCGCCGCGGCGTCGGAGTGACCGCGTTCGGAATCAACGCCGTCGTGATGCCGCCGGGCTACGAGAGCGGGCGCCACTTCCACGACGAGCAGGAGGAGACCTACTTCGTCCACCGCGGCACCATGGAGATGGAGTTCGGCGACGGGACGGTCCATCGCCTCGGCCCGGGTGGGGTCGCGCGCGTCGATCCCGGGACGGTGCGCCGCGTGCGCAACGTGGGCGAGGCCGAGCTCGTCTACGTCTGCGCCGGGGGCAAGGACGGCTACGTCGGCCGCGACGCGCACGTCCCCGACCCCGACGAGCCGCGCTCGCGCCCGATCCCCGGGGGGCCGGCCGCCCCCGACGCCGCCGCGCCGGACGCCCCCGGCCCCTGACGCCCCGTGGCGCTTGAGTTCGCCCAGGCCATCCGCCGCATCCCCGTCTACCCGGCGGCCGACGGCTACGCGCTCTCGGACGAGGTCGCGATGCTCGCGTCCAACGAGTCGCCGTTCCCGCCGCTGCCCCAGGTGACCGAGGCCGCCGCCCGCGCCGTCGCCGGCGCCAACCGCTACCCCGACCCCACCAGCGGGCAACTGCGCCGCGCGCTCGCCGACCGCTACGGCGTTCCGGCCAAGCGGATCGCCGTCGGCAACGGCTCCTGCGACGTGCTCCTGGCCGCCGGCGACGCGCTGCTCGAACCCGGCGCCGAGCTCGTCTACGCGTGGCCGTCGTTCTCGGTCTATCACCACCTCGCCGCCGCCACCGGCGCCACGGCGATCACGGTGCCGCTCGACGACGACGACCGCCACGACCTCGACGCCCTGGCCGACGAGGTCACGGTCGCGACGCGGATGCTGATCGTCTGCAACCCGAACAACCCGACCGGCACGGCTGTGCCGCTCGACGGGATCGAGGCGCTGCTCGAGCACGTCCCGCGACACGTCGCGGTGATCCTCGACGAGGCCTACTGCGAGTTCAACACGCTCGACGACCCCGACGCCTCGATCGAGCTCCTGGACGCCCATCCCAACCTCGTGCTGCTGCGGACCTTCTCGAAGGTCTACGGGCTCGCCGGCCTGCGGGTCGGCTTCGCCCTGTGCGGCGCCGAGGAGTTCCGCGTCGCCGTCGACCAGGTGCGCCAGCCGTTCTTCTGCAACGCCGCCGCCCAGGCCGCCGCCCTGGAGGCGCTGCGCCACGGCGACGAGGTGGTGCGCCGCGTCGAGCTGACGATCGCCTCGCGCCTCGGGCTCGAGGAGGGGCTCGAGCGGCTGGGGCTCAAGGTCGCCGACTCGCACGCGAACTTCGTCTGGTTCCACCTCGGCGAGGACACCGACGAGGCCGACGTCGTCCGCACCCTTGGCGAGCGCAAGGTGCTCGTCCGGGCCGGGACGGCGCTGGGCCGCGAGGGGGCCGTGCGCGTCACCTGCGGCACCGACGCCGAGAACGCGCGGTTCCTCGCCGCGCTTGGCGAGCTGCTCTGAGGGCCGCCCGCCGAAGGTCGCGGCCGGACGGCGCTGAGGCTGCCGGGCGCGCCGGAGGTTGATCGCGCACCACGAGACTGCTACAACCCGACGCGATGCGTCGCACGACCGATCCCACGCTGTTCGCCGCCGACGGCGGCTCCTCGGTCCTCGACGTTCGCTGGTCCTTCACGTACGCCTACGCCGCCTGGCGATTTAGCTAGGCGCTCGGCCGGCTGGGGAGCCGTCCGCACCGGGCCCTCAGGGGTCGAGCGCCGTCTCAGGGGCATGATCGCCCGCCAGCCGCACCGACGTAGACCGAACGAGAGCTGAAAGGACCAGGTGGCCAACGATGAGGACCAAGAGGCCGGAACGCAGGAGGCACGCGCGATGTCGGTGAGCGTGCCGCACAAGTCCGCGCAGACACGCGATCTGCGCATCGACCAGGCCGTCGAGCTGCTGCCGCCGGCGAGCCTCCTCGACGACTACCCGCTCGACGGCGCGCGCGCCGAGGTCGTCCTGCGCGGGCGCTCGCAGGTCGCGTCGATCCTCGACCGCGAGGACGACCGGCTGCTCGTCGTCGTCGGGCCCTGCAGCGTGCACGATCCCGACGCCGCGCTGGACTACGCCGGGCGCCTGGCCGCCGTCGCGGCCGAGCTCGAGGACGATCTGCGCATCGCGATGCGCGTGTACTTCGAGAAGCCGCGCACCACCACCGGCTGGAAGGGCCTGATCAACGACCCCCACCTCGACGGCTCGGGCGACGTCAACTCGGGGCTGCGGCTTGCCCGCGCGCTGCTCGTCGAGCTCGCGGACCTCGGCCTGCCGGTCGGGTGCGAGTTCCTTGACCCCATCACCCCGCAGTACATCTCCGACGCGGTCGCCTGGGGCGCGATCGGCGCGCGCACGACCGAGAGCCAGATCCATCGCCAGCTCGCGTCGGGCCTCTCGATGCCCGTCGGCTTCAAGAACCGCACCGACGGCAACGTCGACGTGGCGGTCGACGCCGTGCGCGCGGCGGAGGCGCCGCACGCGTTCGCGGGCATCGACGTCAACGGCAGGCCCGCGATCCTCCACACCCGCGGGAACCCCGACTGCCACGTGATCCTGCGTGGCGGGCGCGGGGCGCCCAACCACGGGGCCGGGGGCGTGTCCGCCGCGCTGGGCCGCCTGCGCGGCGCGGGGCTCCCCGAGCGCCTGGTCATCGACGCCTCCCACGACAACAGCGGCAAGCAGCACGCGAACCAGCCGCTGGTGGTCGCCGACGTCGCCGGCCAGCTCGAGGCCGGCAACGGGGCGATCGTCGGGGTCATGCTCGAGTCCTTCCTCGTCGAGGGCCGCCAGGACCTCGGGCCGGGGAGCGACGGGCTGGTGTACGGCCAGTCGATCACCGACGCCTGCATGGCGTGGGACACCACGCGCGCCGCGCTCGAGCGACTCGCCGCCGCGGTGCGCGCCCGGCGCGACGCCGCTTGACCAAGACGGCGGCGGCGCGCGGGTGATCGTCGCCGTCATCGGCGTCGGGCTGATCGGAGGCTCCGTCGGCATGGCGGCGCGCGAACGCCTCGGCGCGCGCGTGCGTGGCTTCGATCCCGTCCCCGGGGTGCTCGCCGCCGCACGCGAGGCGGGCGCCCTCGACGAGACCGTCGATTCGCCGGTGCAGGCGATCGGCGGCGCCGACCTGGTCGTCGTCGCCGCCCCGGTCGGCGCCCTGCCCGACGCGGTCGGATTCGCGCTGGACGCGGCCGGGCCTGACGCGGTGGTGACCGACGTCGGCTCGACCAAGCGAGCGCTCGTCGCCCGTCACCGCGACCCGCGCTTCGTCGGCGGGCACCCGCTGGCCGGGGCCGAGACGGCCGGCGTGGCCGGAGCGCGTGCCGACCTCTTCGACGGCGCCACGTGGTACCTCACGCCGACCGAGGTGACCGGCGGGGTGCTCTACGAGCGGCTGCACCGGTGCCTGACCGCGCTCGGGGCCCGACCCGCGGCGATCGACCCCGAGACCCACGACCGGGTGATGGCAACGGTCTCCCAGCTCCCGCACGTGCTGGCCAACGTGCTCGTCGGCCAGGCCGCGCGGGCGCTGTCGGAGGAAGACGAGCGCCTTCCGGCGACGGGGCCCAGCTTCCGCGACGCGACCCGCGTCGCCGGGGCCAACAGCGCGATCTGGACCGACATCTACCTCTCTAACCGCGAAGCGCTCGCCGGCCAGATCGACGAGGCGGTCGCCCGGCTCCAGGATGTCCGCGCGGCGCTCGCCGCCGGCGACGAGGCGGGGGTGACGGCGTGGAACGACACCGCGGGCGAGCACCGCCGGCGCCTGCTCGAAGCCGGCTTCGCGGGCGGCCCGACCCACGAGCTGCGCGTCGCGGTCCCGAACCGCCCCGGCGTCGTGGCGAGCATCGCCCTCGAGCTGGGACGCGCTGGTGTCAACATCACCGACATGGCCCTCTACCCGGCCCCAGGCATGCGCGAGGGCGTCGTCGCGCTGTGGATCGCCGGCGACGACGCGGCGCAGCGCGCTCTCGGGCTGGTGTCCCGCCTCGGCTTCCCGGTCGCGCGGGCGTGACCCAGACCGCCCTCTTCCAGCCCGCGCACGGCCTGCGCGGGAGCGTCGTCCCGCCCGCCGACAAGTCGATCTCGCACCGGGCGGCGCTCGTGGCCGCCATGCACGACGAGCCCGTGCGCATCACCAACTACCTCGACGCGGGTGACACCAACAGCACGCTGGAGGCGCTGCGGACGCTCGGCGCGCTGGTCACCGTGCGCCCGGACGAGGTGCTCGTGCGCGGCACCGGCCTGAGCGGCCTGCAGCCGTCCGAGGACCCGATCGACGTGGGCAACGCCGGCACGCTCATGCGCCTGCTCCCCGGCTGGCTGGCCGGGCAGCCCGGCGGCTCGTGGACGCTCGACGGCGACCCGTCCATCCGGCGCCGGCCGGTCGACCGCATCGCCGAGCCCCTGGCGCTGATGGGCGGCGAGCTGCGGGCGACGGAGGGGCGCTTCCCGCCCTTCGTCGTCGAGGGGCGGCGCCTGCACGGCGTCGAGTACGTGCAGCCCCAGGCCTCGGCGCAGGTGAAGTCGTGTCTGCTGCTCGCCGGGCTCATGGCCGACGGGACCACCACCGTCGTCGAGCCGCTGCGCAGCCGCGACCACACCGAGCGGCTGCTCGTCCGCGCCGGCGTCCGGGTCTGGCGGACCGGCCCGGGCGTCCACGTGTGCCGCAGCGACGAGCTCGGGCTCGAGGAGATCGACGTGCCCGGCGACGTGTCCTCGGCAGCGTTCCTCATCGCCGCCGGGGTCATCGTCGCCGGCTCGCGACTGGTCCTGGAGCAGGTCGGCGTCAACTGGACGCGAACCGGGTTCCTGCGCGTGGCCGCGCGCATGGGCGCGGTGATCGTCGGCGACCTCGAGGAGCCGCCGGCGGGCGACGAGGTCCCGGCGGAGGAGCCGGTCTCCGACCTCGACGTCAGGGCGGGCCCGCTGGTGGGCACCACCGTCGAGGCCGAGGAGGTGCCCCTGACCATCGACGAGCTCCCGCTCGTCGCGTTGCTCGGCTGCTTCGCCGAGGGCGAGACGGTCGTCCGCGGCGCCGGCGAGCTGCGCATCAAGGAGTCCGACCGCATCACCGCGGTGGTCGAGGGCTTGCGCGGCCTCGGCGCCGACATCGAGGCGACGCAGGACGGCTTCGCGGTGACCGGCACCGGCGGGCTGGAAGGGGGAAGGCTGGACGCACGCGGCGACCATCGCCTCGCCATGCTCGGCGCCGTGGCCGGCCTCGCCTCGCGCGAGGGCGTCCGAGTGGTCGGCGTCGACGTGGCTGCCGTGTCCTACCCGCAGTTCCTCGAGCACCTGGGGACGCTGGCGTAGCGGCCCCGGGCGAGGTGCGCGCGGCGGCCGTCGCTCAGCTCGAGCGCCAGGTGCGCTGGTGCCGCGAGCTGGGCTCACCCCTCTACGCCGGGCTGCTCGAGCGCGCGGTCGCGGATGCACGGGTCGGCGGCGTGGTGAGCGAGCTGCTCGCGCCGTGGGCGGGCGTGCGCGAGGGCGACGTCCCCGCGCTCCGGCTGCTCGGCGCGGTGCCCGACGTGACCGCCCGCTTCGACGGCCCGCCGGTCCGCTGGCTCGCCGCACCGTAGATTCCCTCCGATGGTCGTCGCGATCGACGGGCCCGCCGGGGCCGGGAAGTCGACCGTCGCGCGCGCGGTCGCGCAACGCCTCGGGTTCACGTATCTCGACAGCGGGGCCATGTACCGCTGCGTGGCGCTCGCTGCCCAGCGGCGCGGCGAGACGCCCGCGGCCGTCGCGCCGGGGCTGCGCATCGAGCTCGGCGATCGGGTTCGCTGCGATGGCGAGGACGTCACGGAGGCGATCCGCGCGCCCGAGGTGTCCGAAGCGGCCTCGCGCGCGGCGGCCGACCCCGCCGTGCGACGGGCGCTGGTCGCCAAGCAGCGCGAGCTGCTGGCGCGCGGCGACTGGGTGGCCGAGGGGCGCGACATCGGCACGGTCGTCGCGCCCGGCGCCGAGGTCAAGGTCTTCCTCGACGCGAGCCCCGAGGAGCGCGCGCGCCGCCGGGCCGCGCAGACGGGCGCCGACCCCGAGCCCATCCTCGCCGAGCAGCGCGTCCGCGACGAGCGCGACCGCACCCGGGAGGACAGCCCGCTGCGCGCCGCCCCCGGGGCGGTGAGGCTCGACACGACGGGCCTTGACCGCGAGGCCGTCGTCGATCGGATCGCGGCACTCGCCGCTGGACTCCGAGCTTGAAGTTATACTGCGCGGTATGACCATGCGGGTGGGCCCCAAGGGCCAGATCGTCATTCCCAAGCCGGTACGCGACCGCCTGGGCATCGTCCCCGGCGACGAGGTCGTGGTCGACGAGCTCGACGGCGAGGTGCGCATTCGCCCGGCCGGCGACGGGATCCGCCTGCTCGGCCTGCTCGCCGACCTGCCCGGGGGCGGGACGGCAGCACTGGAGACCGCGCGCCGAGACGACCCGGGGGCCGAGGGCCGGAAGGCGACGAGGCTGGGGTGACCGCCGTACTGGGCGCCTGGGCGGTGGTGGCCCTGCTCAAGGAGGAGCCGTCGGGAGCACGCGTCGAGCGCGAGATCGACGGTGGCGCGACACTCATCTCCTCGGTCAGCCTCGGCGAGGCCTACTACGTGCTCGCCGGCGGCCGGACGCCGGCCGACGAGCGTCGCGTGCGCGCGGCGATCGGAGCCCTGGCGACGCGCGTCCGGGTGGACGACCCGGACTGGCCGCTCGTCCTCTCGGCCGCGCAGCTCAAGGCCCGGCGCCGGATCTCCTATGCGGACGCGTTCTGCGTCGTTACGGCCGCGCGTCATCGCGCTGCGGTGTGGACGGGCGATCCCGACATCGTCGCGCTCGCCGACGTCGTCGACCTGGTCGACCTGCGGGACGCCGCATGAAGGTCGCCGTCGTCGGCTATCCCAACGTGGGCAAGAGCTCGCTCGTCAACCGGCTCACCGGCTCCCGCGAGGCGGTCGTCCACGAGCGCGCGGGGGTGACCCGCGACCGCAAGGAGCTCCAGACCGACTGGAACGGCCGGCGCTTCACGCTCGTCGACACGGGCGGCGTCGATCTCGAGGACCGCGACGCGCTGGCCCGTTCGATCCAGGAGCAGGCGCGCGCGGCGCTCGCCGACGCGCAGCTCGCCGTGCTCGTGGTCGATGCCCGCGCCGGCGTGCGCGCCGGCGACGAGGAGCTCGCCGACCTGCTGCGTCGCGCGCCGCTGCCGGTCGTCGTCGCGGCGAACAAGATCGACGACGTCGCCGCGCTCCCGCTCGCCGCCGAGTTCCACCGCCTCGGCCTCGGGGACCCGGTCGGCGTCTCTGCCACTCAGGGCCTCGGCACCGGCGACCTCCTGGACCGGATGGTCGAGCTGCTGCCCGACGACGAGCCCGAGGCCGACCCCGCCCTCGCGCTGGCCGTGATCGGGCGCCCGAACGTCGGCAAGTCCTCCCTGGTCAACCGCATCCTGGGCGAGGAGCGCGTGATCGTCTCGGAGGTCGCCGGGACGACGCGCGACGCCATCGACCTGCGCCTGGAGTTCGAGGGCCGGCCGCTGGTCGTCGTCGACACCGCCGGCCTGCGCCGCCAGGCCAAGGTGAACGAGTCGGTCGAGTACTACACGACCCTGCGCTCGCGGCGCGCGGCGGAGCGGGCGGACGTCGCGATGGTCGTGTGCGACGCGCAGGACGGGGTCACCGCGCAGGATCTCCGCGTGGCCGAGCTCGCGATGCAGAGTGGGTGCGCGACGCTGCTCGCGCTCAACAAGTGGGACGTCGCCCAGGAGGTGGACCTCGACCACGAACGGGCGCGCGTCGCCCAGAAGCTGCGCCTGCGCCCGCGCGTGCTCACCGCCAGCGCGCTCACGGGCCGGGGCGTCGTGCGGCTCCTGCGCGAGGCCATGACGCTCGGCGACCGCGCCGCCGCGCGCATCCCGACCCCCGACCTCAACCGCTTCCTGTCAGAGCTGCAGGCCGTCCGCCAGCCGCCCCAGCGCCAGGGGCGGCGGCTCAAGCTCCTCTACATGACGCAGATCGGCGAGTCGCCGCCGCGCTTCGCGGTGCAGGTCAACACGCGCGCCCGGCTCACCCGCGACTACGCCTACTTCCTCGAGAACCGCCTGCGCGAGCGCTACCGGCTGGACGGCGTGCCGCTCATCATCGAGTTCGTCGAGCGCGGCGAGCGGCGCGGCGAGGGGTCGCGGCGGCGGGAGGCGAGGACGCGGCGGTGAGCGCCGCCTCGCGGCGCCTGCCCTTCGAGGACCGCCGCCTGCGCATCGCCGGGCTCGCGCTGGCGGCGCTCGCGGCCGTCGTCTCGATCGTCCTGCTCGCCCGCGCCGACGGCGACTCCCCTCCGGCGACGCGCGCGGCCGAGCTCGTCCCGGCCGGCGCGCTCGTGTACCTGCACCTGTCGACCGACCGCGACCGTGAGGCCGTCGGGGAGGCGCTGCGGGTCGCGCGCCGCTTTCCGGGCTGGCCGCGGCTGCGCGACGCCGCCCTGGCTCGCGTCGGCGGCAGCGCCGACGCCCAGGGGCGCCGTGCGCTCGAGTCCTGGGCGGGTGACGAGGCGGCGCTGGCGCTGGAGCCTGGCGAGGGCGGGCAGTCCGACGCGCTCGTGCTCGTCGAGGTCGCCGACCGCGAGGCCGCGGAGCGCTACCTGGCCGAGCGCGTCGGGGCGCCGGTCGGGCGAACGCCCTACCGCGGCACGACGATCCGCAACTACGGCACGGTCCAGGCGGCCTTCGTCGGGCGGTTCCTCGCGCTAGGGCCGTTCAACGCGGTCGCGAGGGCGCTCGATCTCGAGGCGGGCCGCGGGAGCACACTCGCCGCTGACCCGGCCTTCCGGCGCGCCACCGACGGGCTCGGAGACGGCCGCGTCGCGGACGCCTGGGCGACGGCCGACGGCGTGCGCCGGCTGCTGGCCCCGGCGCCGGGATTGCTCGGGGTCGTCGGGCGGCTGCTGGATCGTCGGGGCCTCGCGGGCGTTGCGGTCTCGTTGACCCCGGCCGACGGCGGTGCGCACCTGCTCGTCCGCCGGCTGCTGGCGCCCGGCACGGCGCCCTCGGGGCGCCGCCCCACGCCGCCCGCGCAGCGCGTGCTCGCGCGGGCCAGAGGGCTCGCCGCCCGGGGCGTGGCGCCCTACGCCGGCCTGCGCGAGGACCTGGGCCGCGTGCGCGAGGTGGAGGCGTCCTCGGCCGTGGAGGGCGACGTCGTCACCACGGAGATCAGCTTCCGGGTGAGGTGACGAGAGCGTCGGCGCACCGCTACCCTGTGCCGCCCCGGCGGCCGAGGGCCCACCCGCCCGCCGGCCTGAGATCTGCCCCCGACCGGGAGTCCTCCTCTCCATTCCGATGACCCAGCTGTCCGACAACGAGTACCTGTTCACCTCCGAGTCCGTCACGGAGGGCCACCCCGACAAGGTTGCCGACCAGATCTCCGACGGCGTGCTCGACGCCGTCCTGCGCGACGATCCAATGGGGCGCGTGGCGTGCGAGACGCTCGTGAACACCGGGCTGGTCGTGGTCTCGGGCGAGATCTCGACGGAGACCTACGTCGACATCCAGGACGTCGCGCGCTCGACGATCCGCGAGATCGGCTACACCGACGCGGATCTGGGCTTCTCGGCCGACTCGGCCGCGGTCATCAACGCGATCGACAAGCAGTCGCCCGACATCGCCCAGGGCGTGAACCAGGCGCTCGAGTCGCGGACCGATCCCTCCGACGAGGACGAGCTCGACGTGGCCGGTGCGGGCGACCAGGGCATGATGTTCGGCTACGCGACGCGCGAGACGCCGACGCTCATGCCGCTCCCCATCTCGCTCGCGCATCAGCTCGCCCAGCGGATTGCGGGCGTGCGCAAGGCGGGCGAGGTCGGCTACCTGCGCCCGGACGGCAAGACGCAGGTGACGGTGCGCTACGAGAACGGCCGCCCGATCGAGATCGAGAAGATCCTCATCTCCACCCAGCACAAGGACGGGGTCGACGCCGAGACGGTGATCCGCCCCGACCTGTGGGAGCACGTCGTGCACCCGATCCTCCCCGGCGAGCTCTACGACGAGCGCAAGCTCAACACGCGCCGCAACTTCCTCGTCAACCCCACGGGGCGCTTCGTGATCGGCGGGCCGGTGGGCGACTGCGGCCTGACCGGTCGCAAGATCATCGTCGACACCTACGGCGGCATGGCCCGCCACGGAGGGGGCGCGTTCAGCGGCAAGGATCCCTCCAAGGTCGACCGCTCGGCGGCCTACGCCGCACGCTACGTGGCGAAGAACGTGGTCGCCGCCGGGCTCGCCGACCGCTGCGAGGTGCAGGTGGCCTACGCGATCGGCGTCGCCCATCCGGTCAGCGTGATGGTCGAGACCTTCGGGACCGAGAAGGTCTCGCGCAGCCGCATCGCGCAGCTCGTGTCAGAGCACTTCGACCTGCGCCCGGGGGCCTTCCGCAAGGAGCTCGACCTGCACCGGCCGATCTTCCAGAAGACCGCGGCCTACGGCCACTTCGGCCGCGAGGACGCCGACTTCACGTGGGAGAAGACCGATAAGGCGCAGGCGCTGCGCGAGGCCGCGGGCGTCGACCGCGAGGCCCCGGTCGGCTAACCGCGGACCGAGCTCGCGAAGCTCGCGACGAGCAGCGCGAGCACGAGCGTGAGGGCCAGCAGGCCGGCGAGGGTGTCGAGCTCGGGTGCGACCGGGCCGCCGCGCCGGGTCGCGTGGGCGGCCACTACCGGGCTGCCGCCCACCGCGCATGCGAGCGCCCACCCGGTCTCCGAGGCCTCACGCGCGGCGATCGTGCCGATCACGCGGGCGTAGAGGTCGAAGGCCAGGCCGAAGACGACGAGCACGCCGCCGACGTTGAGCCAGAACTGCTGGTCGCCGGCGACGGCGACGAGCAGCAGGAGCCCGCCGATCATCAGCCCGATGGCCAGCGCGGCGATCTGGAGCTCCCAGGCGCGGCTGACCGAGGCCCGCGGGACGGGAGCGGCAGGACTCTCCGTTGGCGCGCGCGGCGCCGGCTCCCAGTCGAGCCCGCCGTCGGTGGTGTCGACGGCGTCGAGCCACAGCCGCTCGCGGCGGCTGCGGCGGCCCGGCTCACGCGAGGTGGATCCCTCCATCGGCACCCGAGGGTACCGGGCGCCGGTCAGAGCCCTTCGTTGGCGCGCGCCTGCTCGGCCAGCTGCTGCTGGAACTCGTGCTGTGCGCGGTCCACAGCGCGGACGACCTTCTCGGGCTGGGCCACGCCGTCGAAGATGAAGTTGTAGTCGTCGCCGGCTGCGGTGTCGAAGTCGACCTTGCCGATCTGCAGGAGGCGCTCGAAGGCCCCCTGGGTGGTGTTGACGTTCTGCACGCGCTGGAGGCTGGCCTCCTGAGTCTTGCGCGCGATGATCCCGCGGCGGATGTGCAGCCGGCGGTTGGTGATCAGGTAGACGGTGTTGATCCGCCTGATCAGGCCGACGACGAGGACCAGAGCGAAGACGATGACGAACACGAGGACGCCGACGGCCGTGCTCGCCGCGAGGTAGCCGACGAGCCCTGCTCCGGCGGCGACGACGAGGCCGACGAGGTAGAAGCCGAGGATCGCGCGCCACGACGGGTGGCCCTGGAAGATCACGTGCTCGCCGGGCGCCAAGTCCATCGGAGGCGAACCATATCGGGGCGTCCGCGTGCGGGCCTAGCCTCCGGACGGATGGCCGCGATCGCCCGCGTCGAGCCGCTCACGACCGCGCGTGCCCTGCGGGGCCCGTTCGACTACCGGATCCCCGCCGAGCTGGCCGGGGTGGGGGAGGGCACGCTGCTCGTGGTGCCCTTCGGCGGCCGGCGGGTGCTCGGCGTCGTGCTCGAGCTCGCCGACCACTCCGAGCTTCCGCCCGAGCGGCTCGCCGCCCCGCTGCGCGCGCTCGAGCTCGGCGTCCCCGCCGAGCTCGTGCGCCTCGCCCTCTGGGTGGCGGACGCCTACTGCTCGACGCCCGCACGGGCGCTCGCCCTCGTGCTGCCGCCCGGGGCGGGGAGCGGGACGACGCCGCGGGTGCGGGAGCGGACGGGGCTGGTCGCGCAGGTCACGGAGGCCGGGCGGGCGGCGGGAGAGGGCGGCGCTGCGGCCGTCGCCGACGGCGCGCCGGCCGGCGCCTCGGACGTCAGCACGGCCCTGACCGCCCGCCAGCGCGCGCTCCTCGCGCGGCTCGCCGAGATCGGACCGGTTCGGGCGGCGGCCGCGGGAGCCGACCACGGGGCGCTCCGGCGTCTGGAGCGCCGCGGGCTCGTCGCGCTCGAGCGCCGCGCGCTGCCGCGGCGCCCGGACGACGGCCCGGCGGTCGGGGCCCGTCGGGCGCGGCCGCCCGAGCTCACCGCGGCACAGGCGGATGCGGTCGCGGCTATCCGCGCCGCGCTGGCCGACCGCGCGGCGCCGGGGGCGCGGCGGCGCTTCCTCCTCCACGGCGTGACGGGGTCGGGCAAGACCGAGGTCTACCTCCGGGGCGCCGCGGCGGCGCTCGAGACGGGCCGCGGCGTGATCGTGCTCGTCCCCGAGATCGCGCTGACCCCGCAGACGGTCGCGCGCTTTCGCGAGCGCTTCGGGGAGACGGTCGCCGTGCTGCACTCGGGGCTCACGCCCGGCGAGCGACACGACGAGTGGCTGCGTCTGCGCCGCGGCGGCGCGCGGGTGTGCGTCGGGCCGCGTTCGGCGGTCTTCGCGCCGGTGCGCGACCTCGGCCTCGTGGTCGTCGACGAGGAGCACGAGGCGGCCTACAAGCACGAGGGCGATCCGCGCTACGACGCGAGGGCCGTCGCCGAGCGGCGCGCGGCCACGGCCGGGGCCGTGCTCGTCGCGGGAAGCGCGACGCCGCGTCCCGAGAGTCGCCGGCGCCTGGCGCGACTGCGCCTCGAGCGACGCGCCGACGGGCGCCCGCTGCCGCCGGTTGCGCTCGTCGACATGCGCGAGGCGCCCCACGCGCTGCACCCCTCGGTGCGCGAGGCCCTCGAGGAGGTCCGCCGCCGCGGCGAGAAGGCGATCGTCCTGCTCAACCGGCGCGGCTGGTCGAACTTCATGTCCTGCCGGTCGTGCGGGCGGGCGTGGACGTGCCCGCAGTGCGACGTCGCGCTCGTCCTGCACCGCGAGCAGGCCGCCCTGGCGTGCCACCACTGCGGCCACCACCGTCCTGCGCCCCGGCGCTGCGACGCGTGCGGCTCGATATCCGTGGCGCGCCACGGAGCCGGCACCGAGCGCCTCGAGCACGAGCTCGCGAAGGGGCTGGCCACGCCGGATTTCCCGGTCGCGCGCCTGGACACGGACGCCGCGGCGGGCCGCGGCGAGGCCGCGGCGGTGCTGGCGCGCTTCGAGGCTGCGCCCGGCGGGGTGCTGCTCGGAACCCAGATGGTCGCCAAGGGCCACGACTTCCCCGACGTCACGCTCGGCGTGGTGCTCGACGCCGACCGCACGCTGCGGTTCCCGGACTTCAGGGCGGAGGAGCGGACCTTCGCGCTCGTGGCCCAGCTCGCGGGCCGCGCCGGACGGGGCCCGCGCGGCGGCCGCGTGCTCGTTCAGACGCTGACCCCCGACGCGCCCGCGCTGCGGCTCGCGGCCGCCCACGACACCGACGGCTTCCTCGCCGAGGAGCTCGCGCGCCGCGAGGCGCTGCGCTACCCGCCCTTCGGCCACCTGCTCCGCGTGGTGTGCGGCTCGCGTGCACACGGCGCCGCGGCGGCGGCCGCGGAGGCGGTGGCCCGGCGCATCGCGGCGCCGGGCGCGCAGGTCCTCGGCCCCGCGCCGCTCTTCCGCCTGCGCGGCCGCGAGCGCGCCCAGGTCGTCGTCAAGGCGAGCGACCGCCGCGCCGCGGTGCGGGCCGTCGGGGCCGCTGTCGCGGCCGTCGCCGCGACCGCGGTGGGCCGTCGCGCGAGCTTCAGCGTGGACGTCGATCCGCAGTAGCGCCGCTCTACACTTCCGCCATGGCAGACCCGACCACCGAGGTCGTCTCCGAGGAGGATCTCGAGCCCGGCCACGGGCATCAGGAGCGTGCCGAGCAGCTCGATCCCGAGCGCGCCGCGCGCCGGGCGGACGCGCTCCGGCACGTCCGCCGCTGGGGCGATCCGGTCCTCAAGAGCAAGGCGCTGTCGATCGAGCGTTTCGACGACGAGCTCCGCGCCGAGGTCGCCACGATGGCCGAGATCATGGAGGGCGCGATCGGCGTGGGCCTGGCCGCCACCCAGGTCGGCACGATGCACCGCCTGTTCATCTACCGCATCGGCCACGACGGGCCGCTCGCGGTGGTGATCAACCCCGATTTCGAGTGGCGCTCCAAGGACAAGGAGACCTACGAGGAGGGCTGCCTGAGCATCCCGGGCGTCGTCGTCGACGTCGAGCGCCCGATCCACGTCCGCGTGCGCGCGCAGGACGAATGGGGCGAGCCGATCCTCATCGAGGCCTCGGGCCTGGAGGCCCGTGTGATCCAGCATGAGGCCGACCACCTCGACGGTGTCCTCATGCTCGACCGCACCTCGCGCGACCAGCGCAAGGAGGCCGTCCGCGCGCTGCGCGAGGCCGCCGCGGGCCGCAACGGGAACTAGCGGGTCGCGGGTCGCCGCCGGTCGCGCCGGGACGGTGGCCCGGCCGGTCGCCGCAGGATCGTTCGGCTCGCCGACGAGCCTGCCGTCGACGCCGCCTACGCTGGAGCGGATGCGCACCGTCTACCTCGGGACCTCGGACTTCGCGGTCGCCGTGCTCGAGCGGCTCGCCGACAGCCCGCACCGGCCCCGGCTCGTCGTCACGCGGCCCGACCGGCCGCGCGGGCGCGGGCGCCGGCTCGCGGCGCCGCCGGTCGCCGGCGCGGCCCGCGAGCTCGGGATCGAGGTGCTCCAGCCCGAGCGGCTCGACGAGCCCGGCGCGGTGGCGCGGATCGCGCAGGCGCGGCCTGACGCGGTGCTCGTGTGCGCCTACGGCGTGCTGGTCAAGGAGCCGCTGCTCTCCGACCACCTCATCCTCAACGTGCACCCGTCGCTGCTCCCGCGCTGGCGTGGGGCGGCGCCGGTCGAACGCGCGATCATGGCCGGCGACAAGCAGACCGGCGTGTCGATCATGCGCCTGACCGCGGGCCTCGACGCCGGTCCCGTCTGCCTGCAGGGCCGCGAGCTGATCGCGGCGCAGGACACCTACGGCACGCTGGCCCCGCGGCTGGCCGCCTCGGGAGGCGAGCTGCTCGTCGCCGCGCTCGACGAGTTGCCCCCCTTCGAGGAGCAGGACGACGAGGGCGTCACCTACGCAGAGAAGATCGGCCCGGAGGACCGCCGCCTGGATCCGCACCGGCCCGCGCTGGAGCTCGAGCGCACCGTCCGTGCGCTGCATCCGCACATCGGGGCGCGCCTGGAGCTCGACGGCGAGCCGCCGCTCGGGGTCGCGCGGGCGCGGGTGGCGGCGGGCGCCCCTCGCGCGCCCGGCGAGCTGCGCGTGGCGGAAGGACGGCTCCTCCTCGGGACCGCCGACGGCGTCCTCGACCTGCTCGAGGTCCAGCCTGCGGACCGGCGGCCGATGCCGGCGGCTGACTACCTACGCGGACGGCGATGAAGACCGCGGTCCGCACCTCGCCGGGCCGCAGCGTCGCCTTCCGGACGCTGCGTCGGGTCTTCGAGGAGGGGGCCTACGCCGACCGCGGGCTGCTCGCCGAGGCCGGCCGCGCCGGGCTGCGCGGTCGCGACCGGGCCTTCGCGATGCGACTGGCCTATGGAGCGGTCCAGCGGCGAGCCACCCTTGACCATGTCGCCGAGCGGCTCGCCGGGCGCCCTATGGAGCGCCTCGACCCGCCGGTGGTCGCGGCCCTGCGCCTCGGCCTGCTGCAGCTCCTGTTCCTCGACGCGGTGCCCGACCACGCCGCCGTCGGCGAGACGGTCGAGCTCGTCAAGGGCCCCTCGCCCGGCGGCGCCCGACTCGTCAACGCGGTCCTGCGCCGCGCGGCGAAGGAGGGGCCGGCGATCGTGGCGTCCATGGACGACACCACACCGGCCGGCGCCGCGCTGCGTCACTCCCACCCTGTGTGGATCGCCGAGCTGCTGTGGGACGCGCTCGGGGCCGCCGACGCCCGCTCGCTTCTCGCAGCAGACAACGAGCCCGCGGAGACCGCGGTCCGGGCGAACACGCTCGTCACCACACGCGAGCAGCTGGCGCGCGAGCTGGAGGCCGCCGGCGCCGAGACGACGGCGGCCGGCTACCCGCCCGAGAGCATCGTGCTGACGGGCGCCTTCGACGCGCACGGATCGGGCCTGTGGGAGCGCGGCGCCCTGACGCCGCAGTCGCGCGCCGCCGCCGCCGTGGCCCACGTCGTCGACCCGAGGCCCGGCGAGCGAGTGCTGGACCTCTGCGCGGCCCCGGGCGGCAAGACCACCCACCTCGCCGCGCTCATGGAGGGCGAGGGAGACGTCGTGGCCCTGGAGCGCCATCGCGGCCGCGCCGATGCGCTCGGGGACACCGTCGCGCGGCTGCACGCGGGGCGCGCCGTCCAGGTGCAGGTGGGTGACGCGCGCGAACTGGTCGCGGGTCCGCCGTTCGACCGCGTGCTCGTCGATCCGCCGTGCTCGGGCCTGGGCACGCTGCGCTCGCGCCCGGACCTGCGCTGGCGCGTGGGCCCCCGCGACGTCGTTCAGCTCGCGGCGGGCCAGGCGGAGATCCTCGCGGCGGCCGCTCGCGCCACCAAGCCCGGCGGCGTGCTGGTCTACTCGACGTGCACGATCTCGCCGGCCGAGAACGAGCGCGTGGTCGACGCCTTCCTGGCCGCGCGGCCCGACTTCAGCGCTGACGACCTCTCGTCCGACCTGGGGTTCTGGGAGCATCCACGCGTGGCCCGTCACCTCATGACCCTTCCCCACCGCGACGCCACGGACGGCTTCTTCATCGCACGCCTGCGCCGAGCGTCGTGACCGGCGAGGAGTCGATCAGCCTCAATCGCCCTGCGTGCCCGGGCTGCGGAGAGCCATGGCTACGCGCGACGAACGTTCCCGGGCGCTACCGCTGTGTCAACTGCCTGCGGCGCTTCGAGCTCGTCTCGCTGTGCCCCAACTGCGGCGAGCACTCGACCATCGTACGGATGGAGCACTCGGCCACGATGATCTGCAACCACTGCGGCGCGAGCATGCTGCGCCCGATCTGAACGGTGGACGCCGACGCGATCCTCCACTCGCGTCGCGTCGCGCCGTCCATCCTGTCGGCCGACTTCGCGCAGCTCGGCGAGCAGGTCGGGCTCGTCGTTGACGCGGGCGCGCGCATCATCCACGTCGACGTGATGGACGGCCACTTCGTCCCGCCCATCACCATTGGCCCGCTCGTCGTCGAGGCGCTGCGCGGCCGCGTCCACGACGCCGGCGCGCTGCTCGAGGTGCACCTGATGATCGAGCGCCCGGAACGCCACGTGGCCGCCTTCGCCGAGGCGGGCGCCGACGTGATCACCGTGCACCCCGAGGCGACTCCCCACTTGCACTACACGCTCCAGGACATCCGCGCCCGGGGGTGCCACGCCGGAGCGGCGATCAATCCCGGCACGCCGCCGGAGGCCCTGCGCGAGGTCGCGGAGATGCTCGACGTCGCGCTGTGCATGACCGTGAACCCCGGCTGGGGCGGCCAGCCGTTCATCGAGCGCTCGCTCGACAAGATCCGCCGCCTGCGCGCGCTGCTGCCCGACGACGTCGCGCTGGAGGTCGATGGCGGCATCGACCCTGAGACCGCCGGGCCGTGCGCACGGGCGGGAGCGACGCGCTTCGTGGCGGGCTCGGCCGTCTTCGGGGCGGACGATCCCGCCGCGGCCTACCGCGCGATCGCGCGCGGCGCGGGGGCGGACTGACCCGGCCGGGGCGGGTGCGGCTACCCGTATTGGGCAACGCCCGCGGGGCGGCGAGAATGGGCGCCACGATGGCCACGACCGTCCTCATCGTCGACGACCACGCGGGCTTCCGCGCGACCGCTCGGCTGCTGCTGGAGAGCGAGGGCTACGAGGTCGTGGGCGAGGCCAAGGACGGCGCCTCCGCCATCGAATGCGCACGCGCCCTTGCGCCCGAGCTGATCCTCCTCGACGTGCAGCTCCCCGACGTCGACGGCTTCGATGTCGCCGCGCGCCTGACCGCCAGCGGCGACGCGGCCGACATCGTCCTCGTCTCCAGCCGCGACTCGTCGGACTTCGGCCCGCTCGTCGTCCGGTCGGGGGCGCGCGGCTTCATCCCGAAGGGCGAGCTCTCCGGCTCCTCGCTCGCCGCGGTGCTGTCGTGATCGGGCTGCGCCGCGCGCTGCTCGCCCTCGCCGTCGCCGGCGTCGTGGCCGGCGCGGTGTCGACGGTGCTGCTCGTCGACTCCGACCACGTCAACCTGCGCGGGGTCAACGTCGCCTTCGGCCTGCTGATCGGCTGGTCGTTCATCGGCACTGGGCTCTTCGCGTGGTGGCGACGGCCGGGCAACCGCTTCGGCGCGCTCATGACGGCCGTGGGCTTCGCGTGGTTCCTGGGGACGCTCAGCGCCGCCAACGCGTCGCTGCCCTTCACCATCTCGATCGCCGTCGCCAACCTCGCGTGGGCGGTCTGCATCCACATGCTGCTCGCCTACCCCTCCGGGCGGCTGGAGACGAGGCTGCAGCGCTGGGTCGTCGCGGTCATCTACGCGGTCGCCACGGTCGCCGCGCTGCCCGGAACGCTGTTCGAGACCTCCGAGCAATTCGGCTGCGACAACTGCCCCGACAACGCTTTTCTCGTCTACCACGACAAGGGGCTCGCCAGCCTGCTCTTCGGCATCCAGAGCGTCGTCGCGGTGGGCGCCATCGCCCTCGTCCTCGCGATCCTCGCCGGCCGCTGGCGGCGCGCGACCCCGCCGCAGCGCCGGACGCTCGCGCCGGTCCTCTGGTCGGGCTTCGCCACCGCCTCGCTCATCGCCGTCACCGTGTCGGTGGACGTCGCCGGCGCCCCGGACGGCGCGTCGGAGATCGTCTACCTCGCCGCCCTGGTCGCCTTCGCCTCGGTGCCCTACGCCTTCCTCATCGGCCTGCTGCGCACGCGGATGTCGCGCGCGGGCGCCGTCGGGGAGCTCGTCGAGCGACTCGGCCAGGCGCCGGCCGCGGGCGACCTGCGCGCGGCGCTGGCCGACGCGCTCGGCGACCGCTCGCTGAGTCTCGCCTTCTGGATCCCCTCCTCGCGCCGCTACGTCGATGCCGAGGGCCGGCCCGTCGCGCTGCCGGGCGACGGCGGGCGCCGCGCGTGGACGGCGGTCGAGCGCGAGGGCCGCCCCGTGGCGGCGCTCATCCACGACGCCTCGCTGCTCGAGCAGCCCGACCTCGTCCGCACCGCCGGCGCCGCGGCGGCGCTCTCGCTCGAGAACGAGCGCCTGGACGCCGAGCTGCGCGCGCGCGTTGAGGAGCTGCGCGCCTCGCGCCAGCGCATCGTCGAGATCGGTCTCGCCGAGCGGCGCCGTCTGGAGCGCAACCTCCACGACGGCGCCCAGCAGCGGCTGGTCTCGCTCTCCCTGCGCCTCGGCCTCGCGCGGTCGAAGGTGCGCGAGGACCCGGCGGAAGCCGAGGAGCTGCTCGAGAGCGCCGAGGCGGAGCTCCAGCAGGGCCTGGCCGAGCTGCGTGAGCTCGCTCGCGGCATCCACCCGGCGATCCTCGCCGACCACGGTCTCGACGCCGCGCTCGAGGCCCTCACCGGCCGTGCGCCGCTGCCCGTCGAGGTGGTCGGCACGCCGCGCGAGCGCCTGCCCGAGCCGGTCGAGGCGGCCGCCTACTTCGTCGTCGCCGAGGCGCTCACCAACGTCGCGAAGTACGCGCACGCGTCCCGGGCCAGCGTCGTGGTCGAGCGCGTCAACGGCGCGGCGCTGATCGTGGTCGACGACGACGGCATCGGCGGCGCGGACCCGGGCCGCGGGTCGGGCCTGCGCGGGCTCGCCGACCGCATCGCCGCGCTCGACGGGCACTTGGAGCTCGAGAGCCGGCCGGGCCGGGGAACCACGCTGCGAGCGGAGATCCCGTGCGCGTCGTGATCGCCGACGACGCCGTGCTGCTGCGCGAGGGCATCGCGCGGCTGCTCGAGGACGCCGGCTTCGAGGTCGTCGCCCAGGCCGGTGACGCCGACGACCTCGTCCGCAAGGTCGCCGCCCACCGCCCCGACGTCGCCGTCGTCGACGTTCGCATGCCGCCGACCAACACCGACGACGGGCTGCGCGCCGCGGTCGAGATCCGCCGCTCCCAGCCCGAGGTCGGAGTGCTCGTGCTCTCCCAGTACGTCGAGGAGCGCTACGCGCTTGAGCTCATCGGCGAGAACGCAGAGGGTGTCGGCTACCTGCTCAAGGACCGCGTCGGCGACGTCGAGCGCTTCCACGACGCCGTGCGCCGCGTCGCCGAGGGCGGCTCCGCGCTCGACCCGGAGGTCGTCGGACAGCTCCTGGGCCGCCGCCGGCGCGACGACCCGCTCGACGAGCTGACCCCGCGCGAGCGCGAGGTCCTCGGCCTCATGGCCGAAGGGCGCTCCAACCACGCGATCGCCGACGGGCTGGTGGTCACCGAGCGCGCGGTCGAGAAGCACGTCACGAGCATCTTCGGCAAGCTGAACCTGCCGCCCGCCGTCGAGGATCACCGCCGCGTCCTCGCCGTGCTGACCTACCTGCAGGCATGACCGTCTCCGGCCAGCAAAGGACGAACATGAACCCCGAGCCCATCGTCTCCGCCCGCGACGTCGCCCGCCGCTATGGGGAGGGCGAAGCGGCCGTCGACGCGCTGCGCGGCGTGACCGTCGACTTCCCGACCGGCGGCTACACCGCGATCATGGGGCCGTCGGGCTCGGGCAAGTCGACCCTGATGCACATCCTCGCCGGGCTCGACCGGCCGTCCGCCGGCACGGTCGTCGCCGACGGGGTCGACATCACGACCCTCGACGACAAGCGCCTCACGCAGCTGCGCCGCGACAAGTTCGGCTTCATCTTCCAGTTCTTCAACCTGCTGCCGGTCCTCACCGCGGAGGAGAACATCACGCTGCCGTTGCGGATCGCCGGCCACAAGGTCGACCAGGCGTGGCTCGACCAGCTGGTGGACACCGTCGGGCTCGGCGACCGCCGCACCCACCGTCCCGCCGAGCTCTCGGGCGGCCAGCAGCAGCGCGTTGCCGTGGCGCGCGCGCTCGTGACCAAGCCGGCGGTCGTGTTCGCCGACGAGCCGACCGGCAACCTGGACTCCAAGGCCTCCAACGAGGTGCTCGACCTGCTGCGCCACGCGGTCGACGACTTCGGCCAGACGGTGGTGATGGTCACCCACGACGCCGGAGCTGCGTCGGTCGCCGACCGCATCCTCGTGCTGCGCGACGGCGAGATCGTCCACGACGGCGACGCCGCGTCGCCCGACGAGGTCCACGACCTCATGAAGGCGGTCGCCTAGCCATGACCGCCCTCACCCTTCGCGGGCTCGCCGCCCGCAAGCTCCGCACCGCGCTGACGGCGATCGCCGTCGTGCTCGGCGTCGCCCTGATCTCGGGCACCTACATCCTCACCGACACGATCAACAAGTCCTTCGACTCGATCTTCGCGACGGCCAACAAGAACGTCGACGTGGCCGTGACCCCGCGCGAGGCGGTCGACGCCGGCGACAGCGGCTCGACGCCGGCCTTCCCCGTCTCGGTGCTGCCGCGGGTCCAGCGGGTCCCCGGGGTCGCCGAGGCCTCGGGCGCCGTCTTCAACATCGCCAACATCTACAAGAAGAACGGCGACAAGCTCGGCTCGGGCGGCGCGCCGAACTTCGTGGGTTCGGTGCAGCCCAACACCTTCAGCCCCTACGACTACGTCCAGGGCCGCAAGCCCGCCACCGCGAACGAGGTGGCGATCGACCGCAACGCGGCCGACCAGGGCGACTACCAGGTGGGCGACAAGGTGGGCGTGGCGGGCCAGGGCCCCAAGAAGGACTACACGCTGGTCGGGATCGCCAAGTTCGGCGACCAGAAGTCGATCGGCGGCGCGAGCATCGCGATCATGACCCTGCCCGAGGCGCAGCGCGTGCTCGGAGAGCAGGGGCGCTTCGACGAGGTCGACGTCAAGGCCGCGCCCGGGGTCGCGCCCCAGGCGCTCGTCGGGCGGCTGCGGGCCGCGCTGCCCGCCTCGCTCACCGTGCGCACCGGCGAGCAGCAGGCGGTCTCGGACTCCAAGGACGTCAAGGACGGCTTCAGCTTCATCACCACCGTGCTGCTGATCTTCGCCGGCGTGGTCCTGTTCGTCGGCGCCTTCATGATCTTCAACACCTTCTCGATCACCGTCGCCCAGCGCATGCGCGAGTTCGCGATGCTGCGGACGGTCGGCGCGAGCCGCACGCAGGTGCTGCGCTCGGTGGTCCTCGAGGCGCTGCTGGTGGGGGTCGGCGCCTCGCTCATCGGCCTCGCGCTCGGCCTCGCGATGGCGCCGGGACTGCGGGCGCTGTTCAAGATCTTCGGGGCCGACCTGCCCAGTCAGGGGACGGTCGTCGAGACGCGCACGATCGTCGTCTCGCTGCTCGTGGGCACGGTGCTCACCGTGGTCTCGAGCCTCGGGCCGGCGCTGCGCGCGACCCGCGTCCCGCCGATCGCGGCGCTGCGCGAGGGCGCGGTGCTGCCCCCGAGCCGGCTCGGGCGCTTCCGGACGCCGCTCGCCGTGGTGGCGCTCCTGCTCGGCATCGGGTTGATCGCACTGGGGCTGTTCGGGAGCGGCGGGGCGCCCGTCCTCGGCCTGGGAGCCGCGGTGGTGTTCATCGCCGTCGCCCTCCTCGCGCGCTTCGTCGTGCGGCCGCTGGCCTCGATCATCGGCGTGCCGATGGAGCGCATCCGCGGCGTGAGCGGCCGCCTCGCGCGCGAGAACGCGACCCGCAACACGAGCCGAACGGCGGCCACCGCGGCGGCGCTGATGATCGGCGTCGCGCTGGTCACCTTCGTGACGATCCTCGCCGCGGGCATCAAGGACTCGGTCGCCTCGAGCGTCGACAAGGGGCTGACCGGAGCCTTCGTCGTCCAGAACACCGACGGGTTCTCGCCCATCCCGCGGGCGACCGCCGGCGCGGTCAGGCGGGTGCCAGGAATCGGCACGGTGGTCGAGACGCGCTTCTCCAACGCGAAGATCGCCGGCAAGAAGGGCACCGACAGCGTCACCGGCGTCGACCCGCTCACGCTGCCCTCGATCTACCGCGTGGACTGGAAGAAGGGCTCGCCGGCGACGCTTCGCACGCTCGGCCCGAACGACACGGTGGTCTCGGACAAGTGGGCTTCGGACCACGACGTGAAGGTCGGCCAGACGCTGCGCGTGCTCACCCCGCTGGACCGGACGATCCCCCTGACCGTCAAGGGCACCTACAAGGACGACGCCCAGCTGCTGGCCGACCTGACCGTGCCCAACCAGACGATGACGAGCCAGTTCGGGATCCGCGACGTCGCCGTGCTGCTCGCGGGGGTGACGCCCGGCCAGAGCGAGGGCGCGGTCAAGGCTCGTGCGACGAAGGCCCTCGAGACCCGCTTCCCGTCGGTAGAGGTGCTGACCAAGAAGGAGTTCACGGACGACGTGGCCGGCCAGGTCAACCAGCTGCTGGCCTTCTTCTACGTGCTCCTCGCGCTGGCGGTCATCGTGTCGCTCTTCGGGATCGTCAACACGCTGGCCCTCTCGATCTACGAGCGAACGCGCGAGCTCGGGATGGTCCGGGCGATCGGGATGTCGCGCCGTCAGGTGCGGACGATGATCCGCTACGAGTCGATCATCACCGCGCTCATCGGCGCGGCGCTGGGGCTGGTCATCGGCGTGCTCTTCGCCGTGGCCATGACCCCGACGCTCGCCGACCAGGGCCTCGAGATCTCGATTCCCGTGGGGACCCTGGTCGTGCTCCTGATCCTGGCCGGCCTGGCGGGCGTCGTGGCGGCGATCCTGCCGGCGCGGCGGGCGTCCCGGCTCGACGTGCTGGAGGCGCTGGCGTACGAGTGAGCGGTGGCACCGGCTCGGCGGCTTTGGTGCGCCGGCGAACGGCAGCGACGAGGGAGGGGAGGGGGCAAGGCGGCCGCGAAGATCCGGGGGTGCCCCGAAGGTCTCAGCCCGCCGGCCGCCGGTACAGCGCGTAGAGCAGGCCGGCGAGGATGCCCGCCGCCCCGAAGTAGCCGACCTCGGCGCGCAGCACCTGGTCGGAGATCGTGGGGGAGACCATCCAGCCGACGAAGCCGGCGGCGGCGAGCATCCAGGCGACCGCGGCGAGCGGCGCGCGACCGCGGGCCAGGGCCGCCTGGTTGAGCGTGCCGGAGACGAGGTGGAAGCCCATCCCGAGGCCGACGAGCGCGAGCCCTCCGCGGCCGTAGTCGAAGTCGCCTCCGAACAGGACCGACATCGCCCACGGGCCGATGGCGAGCAGCCCGGCGGCCACCGCGCCGGCGAAGGCGGCGATGGCCAGCACGGTGATGCGGACGGCGCGGTGGAACTCCTCGGCGCCCTGGCGCACCTCGAGGCCGGCGAGGTGCGGGAGCAGCGAGGTCTGGATGGACTGGAAGAGCTGCAGCGGCGCGCGCGCGATGAGCAGCACGTTGAACACGAAGCCCGCAAGCGCGGCGTCCGCAGCGGTGACGTCGACGGTGATCACCGCCGCGTTGAGCAGCGTCTGCTCGGCGAGCATGATGCCGAACACCGCGACGGCGAAGCGCGCCCCGTGGCGCAGGCTGAGCTCGACGACGCGCTCCTCGGCCGCCTCGGCGGCGGGACCAGACTGGGCGGCGTCGAGCTCGACGACCAGCGCGTCAGGGCCGTCGCCGGCGCCGGCCGGACGGGACTCCTCGCGTCGCCGCGCGAAGGCCGCCGGCACGACGACGAGCGACACGAAGGGCGCGGCGGCCATGCCCAGCGCCACCACCGACTGGCCGGAGGCCACGCCGATCGCCACGGCGAGCGCGAAGAGGAAGCGCGAGGTCGACTCGAGCAGGACGAGCCCGCCGTAGAGCCCGAAGCGCTCGTGCCCGGCGAGCCAGCCGCGCGCGAAGTAGCTCGCGGCGTAGGCGAGCACGCCGACGACGAGCACCCAGTACAGCGCCGACGAGCCGTCGAAGACGTTGTCCTCGATCTGGGGCCGCAGGGCGAGCGCCACGGCCAGGAACACGGCGGCGAAGCCGAGCTGGATGGTGATCGGCACGCGCAGCGGATCGCCCTCCAGGCCACGCGCGCGGCGGTCGGCGATCGTCCGCGACAGCAGCTGCTCGATCGGCCGGTAGATGATCGAGACGATCACGAACATCACCGACCACAGCAGGCTCACGTTCTTGTACTCGACCTCGGACAGCACGTGGCTGGCCAGCGAGAAGTAGGCGAAGGTGACCAGGCCCGTGGTGGCGATCCCGATCGAGAGGATCGTCGCGCCGCGGCCGTAGGAGCGCGTGGCGCGAGCGGTTCGGGCCACCGCTAACGCAGGCGGACGAGCAGCATGGTCCACGGCAGCGGCGAGCGCGACTCGACGACCTCGCCGTGGCGCGAGAGCAGCTCGACGAACGATCGCCGGGACCAGTGGTTGAGATGCCCGGGCGTGTTGCCCAGCTCGCGCAGGTAGCTGCCGCGCGCCAGGTTGAGCGCGCGCCACAGCGGCTCGCGCGGGACGCTCACCAGCAGGTGGCGCTCGGCCACACGCGCCATCTCGGCGACCGTGTGGGCGGGGTCGGGCACGTGTTCGAGGACCTCGATCGCGCTGGCGACGTCGAACTCGTCGTCCTCGAAGGGCAGGTTCTCGGCCCGCATGACGCGGTACTCGAGGTTGGGGCGCGAGCGCGTCTCCCACTCGGCCCGCAGCTTGGGGTCGTCGAGGTCGATGCCGACGACGCGCCGGGCCCCGAGCCGGTCGGCCCACTGGCTGGTGAGCACGCCCTCGCCGCAGCCGATGTCGAGCAGCGACCGCGGAGAGGCCATCTCGAAGAGGTCGTCGAGCGTGCGCTCGAAGTTGCCCTGCAGGCGCCGGGCGACCGGGTTGGTCGTGTTGTACTTGTCGTAGGTGTTGCCGGTCGGGACCGGGTCGGCGGCGAGCTGGGTCATCGCGTGCCGGTGGTGATGCGCACCGCCTCGTGCTCCCCGGTCTTGCCCGTCGCCTCACCGGAGGCCGCGCCGGTGGTGGCGGGCTGGCCGGTGTCGCGCGCGCCGGGCTCGTAGTGCGAGGGAGCGACCCCGAGCTGCAGCTCGACGCGGCGCACGCGCTCCAGGGTTCGCTGGGAGAGCACGCGCTGGGCGTAGAGCAGGTCGCCGATGATGCCCAGGGCGAACAGCAGGGCAGCGGCGTTGAAGAGCACGGCCCCGAGGATCAGCGACTGGACGTGGCCGGCGCCGTCGCCCTCGATGACGTAGGCGTAGGCGAAGCGGATCCACACGACCACGGCGACGAACCCGACGATCGCCGCGAGCGTCCAGAACACGCGCAGCGGCTCGTACTGGGCGTAGACGCGGAAGATCGAGACCATGTTGCGGCGCACGTAGGCCCCCATGGAGGGGAACAGGCGCGACTCGCGGGTCTTGGGATTCGTCCCGATCGGGACGTGGTCGACGGCGACGAGCGTCTTGCCGGCCTGGATGATCGTCTCCAGCGTGTAGGTGAACTTCGAGACCACCTGCATCTGGATCGCGGCCTCGCGGTTGTAGGCGCGAAAGCCCGACGTCGTGTCGGGAACGTCCGTGGTGGAGGCCTGGCGCACGACCCAGGAACCCAGGCGCTGGAGCGACTTCTTGAGCGGGGAGAAGTCCCGGATGGTCATCACCTGGCGGTCGCCGACCACCATGTCGGCGTCGCCGGCGAGGATCGGCTCTATGAGTCGGCCGATGTCGCCGCCGTTGTACTGGTTGTCGGCGTCGGTGTTGACGATGATGTCGGCGCCGAGCTTGAGCGACGCGTCGAGGCCCGCCTGGAAGCCGGCGGCGAGCCCCTTGTTGTTGGTCAGGCGGACGATGTGGTCGACGCCGTTCTCGCGCGCGACCTCGACGGTGCGGTCGGTCGACCCGTCGTCGATCACGAGCCATTCGACCTCGTCGACGCCGGGCAGCTCGCGCGGAAGGTCGCCCAGCGTGGCCGGCAGCGTGGCCTCCTCGTCGAGGCACGGGATCTGGATGATCAGCTTCATGAAGACACCGAGGGTAGCCCGGAGGGCCGACGAGTTCTCGCAGGACGGGCACGGAGGCCTCGGGTCCGTGCCGTAGACTCGACCCGGCAGTATCGCATGCGGCCTTCCTCCACGACCGACACCCCTGCCCGATCGCGGGGAGCCTCACCGGCCGCGAAGGTGCGCACCGGCGTCAACGGCGCGCTCGCGCGCGCCCGCCGGCCGCGCGCCGACGGCTGGACGCTCGCCCTTGCCGGCCTGCTCGCCGTCGCGCTCGCCGTGCGCCTCTGGGGCGTCAAGAGCGGGCTCCCGTACGCCTTCAACGTCGACGAGAACGCCCACTTCGTCCCACGCGCCATCGGGTTCTTCGGCCACACCCTGAACCCCTACTACTTCGTCAACCCGCCGGCGACCAGCTACGTCTTCTACCTCGTGTTCTCGCTGTGGTTCG
This sequence comes from uncultured Actinomycetes bacterium, assembly GCA_963728925.1. GTDB lineage: Bacteria > Actinomycetota > Thermoleophilia > Solirubrobacterales > Solirubrobacteraceae > JBBPZA01. The sequence goes on from CAVSMB010000028.1 coordinate 128,609, forward strand.
GGACCGGGCAGGCCGCAGCGCACGCCTACGCCACCGATGCGACCGAGGTGTGGCTGCTGGCCCGCGTCACCGTCGCGGTCATCAGCACCTCCGCGGTGTGGCTGACCTACCTCGCGGGCAAGCGGCTCTTCGACCGGCCCACCGCGCTGCTGGGGGCGGGCATCCTCACCTTCGCCTTCCTGCCGGTCTTCTACTCGCACCTCGCGCTCAACGACGCTCCGGCGATGTCGGCCGTGGCGCTATCGCTGTTCGGGACCGCGCTCGTCCTGCGCAGCGGGCGCTGGTGGAGCTACGCGATCGCCGGGGCCGGCCTCGGCCTCGCGATCTCCACCAAGTACACGGCGGGGATCGTCATCGTCCCGCTCGTCTCGGCCGCGCTCGCGCGCTGGTGGGAGGAGCCCGACCGGCCGCGGCGCGTGCGCGACCTCGTGCGACCGAGCGGCCTGCTCGCGCTGCTGCGCTCGCCGGCCCTGCGCGGGCTCGTGCTGATCGCCGGCGCCGCCACCGTGCTCGCCTTCGCGATCACCAACCCCTACGCCATCCGCTCCTGGAGCGAGTTCATCGACGGGATCCGCAAGCAGGGCTCGGCGACCTCGGGCTCGGACAAGCTCGGGGTCACGGAGTCGAGCGGCTTTCGCTACTACCTGTGGTCGCTGACGTGGGGGATGGGCTGGGTGCCCGCGCTCGCGTCCGTCGGCGGCGCCGTGCTGCTCGTCCGCCGTGATCGGCGGCTCGCCTGGGTGCTGCTCCCCGCCGTCGTGATCTTCTTCCTCTTCATGGGCAACCAGCAGCGCTTCTTCGGGCGCTGGTTCCTGCCCGTCTACCCGATCCTCTGCCTGCTCGCCGCCTACGGCGCCGTCGAGCTCGTGCGCTGGGCCGGGCGCAGGGCGCCGCGCCGGCGCCCGGTGCTGGCCGCGATCGCGGCTGCCGCGCTCGTCGGGCAGGGGCTGGTCTACAGCGTCCACAACGACCTCGTGGGGGCGCGTGAGGACACGCGGACGCAGGCCCGCACGTGGCTGCTCGACCACGTGCCGCCGGGCAGTCGCGTGGTGATGGAGCCGGTGGTGACCGACTCGTGGCTGATGGACACCCGCGTCGCGTCGCCCGACAGCCCCGACGGCAGCATCTGGAAGCTCTGGAGCGCCGACGATTTCCAGGACAGCGCGGGACTGATCGCCGCCGACGCCGTCAACAGCCGCCTGGACACCGGCGCCGCCGGCCGCGAGCTCGTGACCAGGGGCATGCTCGGTCTGTTCCCCGGTCAGCAGCCGCCCGGGACGCTCCCCGGCCGCAGGCGCACGTCGGCCGGCGTGGTCGGCGCCGAGGGCTACACCCGCAGCCTGCGCCCCGAGCTGATCGACGCCTACGAGCGCCTGGGCTACTGCTACGTGGTCACCGGGTCGACCCAGTCCCAGCGCGCCGTCAGCCAGCCTGGACGGGTGCCCGAGGCGGTCGCCTACTACCGCGAGCTCGCGCGTCGCGGCACCGAGGTGTACCGAGCGACCCCCTTCGGGGCGCGGGGCGACAGCGTGCCCTTCAACTTCGACTGGTCCTTCGACTACTACCCGCTGGCCTACCACCGCCCGGGCCCGGTGATGACGGTCTACCGCCTCAACGGTGGTGCCTGCGCCCCGGGGGCCCCGGCCGTCGCGGGCGTTCCGGACGCTCACGGAGCGTGACGTCCGCGTCACCCTGACTCGCGAGTCAGGCCATCTCCCTATCCTCAACGGGGGATGCCGGAAACCCTCTCGGAGACCGATCGCCGTCACCTCGCCCGCTCGATCGAGCTGGCCGAGCGCGGTCGCGGGCACGTCAGCCCCAATCCGCTGGTCGGAGCGGTCATCGCCCGTGGCGACGACGTCGTCGGCGAGGGCTTCCACAGCGCCTATGGCGCCCCCCACGCCGAGGTCGAGGCGATCGACGCCGCCGGGGGCGACGCCATCCGCGACGCCACGCTGTACGTCTCGCTGGAGCCCTGCTGCCATCAGGGCCAGACGCCGCCCTGCACCGACGCGATCGTGGGCGCGGGCATCTGCCGCGTCGTGGTCGCCTCCGACGATCCCTCCAGCAAGGCCTCGGGCCGCGGGCTGGGGATCCTGCGCGACGAGGGCGTCGACGTCTCGGTCGCCTCGAGCCAGGACGACCTCGCCGAGCGCGCGCGACGCCTCAATCAGCCGTTTCGCAAGCACGCGAGGACCGGGCGCCCCTACGTGGTCTTCAAGTCGGCGATGTCGCTCGACGGCAAGGTCGCGACCGAGACCGGCGACTCCAAGTGGATCTCGGGCCGTTCCAGCCGCCGGCTCGCCCACCGCTGGCGGGCGGAGTGCGACGCGGTGGCCGTCGGCATCGGCACCGCGCTCGCCGACGACCCGCAGCTCACCGTGCGGCTGGAGGGCGCCTACGCGCAGCCCCGGCGCGTCGTCTTCGACTCGACCGCGCGCCTGCCGCTGGACTCCAAGCTGGTGTCCGAGGCGCCCGGCGTGCCGCTCACCGTCGTGGTCTCGCGGGCGGCTGCGCGGACCTCGGCCTCCGCCCTGCAGGCGGCCGGAGCAGACGTGGTGGTGGCCACCGGCGGCAACGAGCCGGCGCGCGTGTGCTCGGCCCTCGACCAGCTCGGCGAGGCCGGGGTCACCTCTGTTCTGCTCGAGGGCGGGCCGCGGCTCGCCGGGGCGTTCCTCGACGCCGGCGAGGTCGACGAGCTGCGGTTCTTCTTCGCACCGATCGTGGTCGGGGGGCGCACGGCGCGCGACCCTGTGGAGGGCGCCGGGGCCGAGCGCATCTCCCAGGCGACGCGGGCACTGGACCTCGGCTGCGAGCGCGTGGAGGAGGACCTCCTCGTGCGCGCGCGCGTCCGGGAGTGGTGAGCGCGTGTTCACCGGGCTGATCGCGAACCTGGGCGAGGTGGAGGCGGTCGAGGCGACGGGCGACGGCGCCCGCCTGCGGGTCCGCACGCCGCTCGCCTCAGAGCTCGCCGCGGGCGACTCGGTCGCCGTCAACGGCGTCTGCCTCACCGCCACCACCGTGGAGGGCGAGGGCTTCGCTGCCGACGTGGTCTCAGAGACGCTGCGGCGCTCGTCGCTCGGCGCGCTCGCGGCCGGGGCGCCGGTCAACCTCGAGCTGCCGCTGCGAGCCGCGGATCGGCTGGGGGGCCACGTGGTACAGGGTCACGTCGACGGCGTTGGGGAGGTCGTCGACGTGGTCGACGAGGGCTTCTCGCGCGTCGTGACCGTCGCTGTGCCCGACGGCCTGGAGCGCTACGTCGTCGAGAAGGGCTCGATCGCGATCGACGGCATCAGCCTGACGGTCGCGGCGCTCCAGGACGGGCGCCTCAGCATCGCCGTGATCCCCGAGACGCTCGAGCGGACGACGCTCGGCGCCGCGCAGCCCGGGCGGCCTGTCAACCTTGAGGTCGACGTCTTGGCCAAATACGTTGAGAGACAGGTGAATCGATGAGCGTGTCGGAGCGGGTGTTCGTCCCCATCGAGGAGGCGATCGAGGAGATCCGCCAAGGCCGGATGATCGTGGTCGTGGACGACGAGGACCGCGAGAACGAGGGCGACCTCGTGCTCGCCGGGCAGTTCGCGACGCCCGAGGCCGTGAACTTCATGGCCAAGGAGGGTCGGGGCATGATCTGCCTGGCCCTCACCGGCGAGCGCTGCGACGAGCTCGGCCTGGACCTCATGGCGGGCAAGAACGAAGACCCGCACAAGACCGCCTACACGCTGACCATCGACGCCAAGCACGGCGTGACCACCGGCATCTCGGCGGCCGACCGGGCCCGCACGATCCAGGTGGCGATCGCGCCCGAGACGAGCCCGAACGACCTCGTCCACGGCGGCCACCTCCCGCCGCTGAAGGCCAAGCAGGGCGGGGTCCTCGAGCGGGCAGGCCACACCGAGGCCTCGGTCGACCTCGCGCGCCTCGCGGGTCTCTACCCGGCCGGGGTGATCTGCGAGGTCATGCGCGACGACGGCGAGATGGCCCGCGTCGACGACCTGGTGGCCTACACGCGCCGCCACGCGTTGAAGATGGTCACGATCGCCGACCTGATCGCCTACCGGCGCGGCACGCAGCGGCTGGTCGAGCGCGTCGTGGAGACCGCGTTGCCCACGAAGTTCGGCGAGTTCGACGTTGTCGGCTATCGCTCACTGGTCGACGACAAGCACCACGTGGCGATGGTCAAGGGCGACGTCGCGGGGGCGGACGACGTGCTCGTCCGCGTCCACAGCGAATGCCTCACCGGCGACGTCTTCCACTCGCTGCGCTGCGACTGCGGCGAGCAGCTCGAGTCCGCGCTCTCGATGATCGAGCAGGAGGGGCAGGGCGTGCTGCTCTACCTCGCCCAGGAGGGCCGGGGGATCGGCCTGCTCAACAAGCTGCGGGCCTACAAGCTCCAGGAGGACGGCCTGGACACGGTCGACGCCAACCTCGAGCTCGGCCTGCCCGCCGATCTGCGCGACTACGGCATCGGCGCCCAGATCCTCGGCGACCTCGGCCTCACGACGATCCGCATCCTCACCAACAACCCGAAGAAGATCGTCGGCCTGGAGGGCTACGGGCTCGAGGTGACGGCCCAGGTCCCGATCGTCCACGACCCCAATCCCCACAACGAGCGCTACCTGCGCACCAAGCGCGAGCGCATGGGGCACTCGTTGCACCACCAGGGCCTGCCCTTCGACGAGGAGCTGATCCAGGAGGAGCACGAGGCAGACCGCCGCCGCGACGCGGAGGACGACCGGCGCCGGGCTGACGGCGCCGCGGGCGAGGGCGGGCCGCGCGCATAGTGGCGGCCCCCCGCTTCGCGCTGATCGTCGGGCGCTTCTACGGCGAGCTCGCGGAGCGCCTGGTGGCCGGTGCGAAGGCCGCGCTCGATGAGGCCGGCGTCGAGAACGTCGACGTCTTCGACGTTCCCGGCGCCTTCGAGCTGCCGCTCGGCGCGCGCTACGCGGCCGACTCGGGTCGCTACACCGGCATCGTGTGCCTGGGCGCGGTGATCCGCGGCGAGACCTCGCACTACGACCTCGTCTGCGAGGGCGCCGCGCGCGGGATCCAGGACGTCCAGCTGCGCACGGGCGTGCCCTGCGGCTTCGGCGTGCTGACCGTTGAGACGATGGAGCAGGCGGTCGCCCGCGCCGGCGGGGACAAGCGCGACACGGGTCGCGACGCCGCGCAGGCGGCGCTGCGGATGGCCCGGCTCCACGCGGAGCTTGGCGCGGACCGCTAGGCGGCGCCCGCCGTGCGGGCGAGCGAGAGGGCCTCGGCGAGAGGAGCTTCCTGCCCTCCCCGTTCGAGATCTCTCTCGCTGGGACGCACTCGGCCATGCCCCACTTTGCGCGACGCGCCGGTCAGAGTGCTGGACGCGCCCCTCGAACGTTGCCGGTCACGGCGTGTTCATCGTCGCTTTCTTCATGGTTGTTGTCGCTCGCCGGACGGCTCAGCCCAGCTCCTGGATGCGGATCAGGTTGCCCGCGGGATCGCGGAAGGCGCAGTCGCGGACCCCGTACGGCTGCTCGGTCGGCTCCTGGACGACCTCGGCGCCGGCTTGCAGCCGCTCGAAGGTGCCGTCAAGGTCGGTGGTGGCCAGGTTGATGCTGGCGTAGGTTCCCTTGGCCATCATCTCGACGATGGTCCGGCGCTCCTCGTCGGTGAGGCCGGGGGTGGCGGCCGGCGGGTACAGGACGATGGACGTGCCGGGCTGGTCGGGGGGCCCGACCGTGATCCAGTGCAGCCCGCCGTATTCGACGTCGTTGCGGACCTCGAAGCCGAGGGTGTCGCGGTAGAAGCTCAGGGTGGCGTCTGGGTCGTCGTGCGGGAGGAGGGTCTGATAGATCGTGATGTCCATGGCGGTCATGCTAGGTGCGGCTCGGTGACCTCGCTTCTCGATTCCTGATCGGTCTGGTTACCTGTTTCGCCACGCACGGTGGCATCCCCGCCGTCGCGCTCGTTGCCCGGCGCCGGTAGGTGCTGGGCGGCACGCCGACCAACTCGGTGAAGCGACTGCTGAAGGTGCCCAGCGACGAGCAGCCGACCGCGAAACAGACCTCGGTGACGCTGAGGTCGCCACAACGCAGCAGCGCCATCGCGCGCTCGATGCGTCGCGTCATCAAGTAGGCGTACGGCGACTCGCCGTAGGCGAGCCGGAACTCGCGGCTGAAGTGCCCGGCCGACATGTGAGCGCCGCGGGCGAGCCCCTCGACGTCCAGCGGCTGCGCGTACTCCCGGTCGATCCGGTCGCGGACGCCGCGCAGCCGCGCGAGGTCGCGCAGGTGCTGCGCGGCGGCGGGTCTGCTGGTCACCTGCGAGATCGTGCCACGTCGCGCCGGGTTGCTGCTGTCTCGGGGGTAGCCGACGCGCGCGACTGTCAAGCGGTCGATCGGACGCCCCGCCTATACTGGTCGCCGCCATGGCCAAGGTCTGTCATTCCTGCGCGAAGGGGCCCGCTTTCGGGAACAGCCGCAGTCACTCGATGGTCGCCACCAAGCGGCGCTTCAACCCGAACCTCCAGAAGGTCCGCATCGACGACGCCGGCACTCCGCGTCGCGTCTACGTCTGCACTCGCTGCCTGAAGGCCGGCAAGGTCACCAAGGCGCTCTAGCGCCGGGACCGCGCCGCCGCCCCGTGGCCGACTCGAGTCTCGACCGCTTCCGCGCCGTCCTCGAGGCGGGACTCCGCCAACTCGAGTCGCGCAAGCAGGAGATCAACGACCTCAACGTCTTCCCGGTCGCCGACGGCGACACCGGCGACAACATGGTCCTCACCGTCCAGGCGGTGCTGGCCGAGCTCGACCGGCTCGCGGCCGACGACGAGCGCACGCTCGACGCGGTCGGCAGGGCCGAGATCGTCGACTCGGTGGCCCGCGCGGCGCTGCTCGGGGCGCGCGGCAACAGCGGGGTCATTCTCTCCCAGCTGATCCGCGGCGCGGCCGAGGAGCTCATCTCGCGCCCCGGCGAACTGATCGACCCGGTGCTCATCGGGGCGGCCATGGCCCGCGCCGCCGACCGCGCCTACGCCTCGGTCCGTGAGCCCGCCGAGGGCACGATCCTCACCGTCATGCGCGAGATGGCCCACCGCGTCGTCTCAGACGTAGCGCACATGGAGCGCCCGCGCCTCGCCCAGCAGGTCTCCGACGACGAGCAGGACGCGCTGATCGCCGACGCGCTCGCGCGAGCGCTCGACGCCGGCGAGAAGTCGGTGGCGCGCGGTCCCGACCTGCTGCCGGTGCTGCGCGACGCCGGCGTCGTCGACGCCGGCGGCTACGGGCTGCTGGTCCTCGTCGCCGGCGTGCTCGCCGCGCTGCGAGGCGCCGAGCCTCCGCCGCTCGCCCGCCACGCGCCGGCGCGCATCACCCATCCCCAGCACAAGTCCGCCACCTTCCGCTACTGCACGAACTTCGCGGTCACGGGCTCGCGCCTGGAGCCCGGGGAGTTCATCCGCCGCCTCGAGGAGCTCGGCGACTCGGTGCTCGTGGTGGGCGATCGGACGACGCTCAAGGTCCACGTCCACACCGACGAGCCCGAGGACGCGACCCGGCTGTTCGACGGCGCGGGCCGTGTCTCGCACCTCGACGTCGCCGACATGCACGAGCAGATCGGTGCCCGCAGCAAGCGCCTCGCGGCGGGCACGAACGGGCGTCGCCCGGAGTGCGGCGCCCTCGCCGTCGTGTCGGGCGGCGGGATGGGGGCGCTCTTCGCGAGCCTCGGGGCCGATCCGCTGGACGGCGGCCCGACCCTCAACCCCTCGACCATGGACGTTCTCACCGGGATCCACAGCGTCGCCGCCGAGGAGGTCGTCGTGCTCCCGAACAGCCCGAACGTGTTCCTCGCCGCCGAGCGGGCGGCCGAGCTCTCCGACAAGCAGGTCCACGTGGTCCGCACGCGCTCGATGCAGGCGGGGCTCAGCGCCGCCGTCGCGCTCGAGCCGGGCCGCGGCGCAGCGGCCAACGCGGCCGCCATGGAGGACGCGCTCGCCCACGTCCGGACGGGCGCGGTGGCGCCGGCGGCCCGCGACGACGGCCGCGGCCGCTTCCACCGCGGCCAGGCCGTCGGGTTCGTCGAGGAGGAGATCGTCGCGTGGGGGGCTCCGGAGGACACCCTGCGCAGCGTCCTGGCCGAGCTCGGTCGCGACGCCGAGCTCGTCACCTGCATCACCGGCGACGCCGTGCCGCTGGGCGACGAGCAGGTGGTGGCGCTGGCCCCCGCGGGCGTCGAGCTCGAGACCCGCACGGGCGGGCAGCCGAGCTACTGGTGGCTCCTGACCGCCGAGTAGGCACCGCCGCGCCGCCGGTCATCATCCCCGGGGCCATGCCCGCCACCTCCTCGCGCCGCTCGGCCGGGCGCAGCCGCCCGGCGACCCCGCCGCTCGCCTTCGGTACGCGCAAGGCGCTGAGCGCGCAGCGGCTTCGCGCGGCGCGGCTGCGGTCGCTGCCGCGGCCCTCGCGCCTGGCGGAGCCGCTCGTCGTGGCGCCCGCTCGCGCCGCGAAGGCGGCGGTGGCGCTCGGGCTCGAGACGGTCGGCGACCTGCTCGAGCACGTCCCGCGCGACCGCCGCGAGGGCCGCACGGTGGCGGCGCTCGTGCCCGGCGAGAGCGCGACGGTGGTGGTCGAGGTGCGCTCGATCCGCAGCCGCCCCGTGCGCAGGCGCGGGATGCGCCCGCTGGTCGAGGCGACGGTTGCCGACGCGACCGGGCCGATGAAGGTGACCTTCTTCAACCAGCCGTGGCTCGAGGCGAAGTACAAGCCCGGGACGCGCGTGATGCTCCACGGCAAGTACGAGGGCCGCAACCAGTTCCGGGTCACGAGCCACGCGGCGACCGGCGAGGAGATGGCGGCGGCCGAGTCGGTCGCGCACTACCCGGCGACCGAGGGCATCAGCTCCACCGAGATCCTCGCGCTCGTGGGCGAGCACCGCGACGGCCTCGCCGACGCGGTCGAGCCGCTGCCCGGCGCCGTCCGGTCCGGTGAGCGTCTGCCCGACCGTCCCGCCGCGCTCACGGCCGTCCACTTCCCCGAGCGCGATCGCGACTACGAGGAGGGCCGGCGCCGGCTGGACTTCGACGAGCTGCTCCTGCGCCAGCTCGCGCTGCTCGTGCGCCGCGCGCGTAGAAGGGCCGGGGCCGACGCGCCTGAGCTCGACGGCCCGCTCGAGCTGACGCGCCGCTGGCTCGAGGACGAGCTGCCCTTCGAGCTCACCGGCGATCAGCGCTCGGCGATCGAGGTGCTTGCTGGTGAGATGGCGCAGACCCGGCCGATGCAGCGGCTGCTCATGGGCGAGGTCGGCTCGGGCAAGACGGTGGTCGCCCTGTGGGCGATGCTGCGCGCCGTCGAGCACGGGTGCCAGGCGGCGTTGATGGCCCCCACCGAGACGCTCGCCGAACAGCACTTCGCCACGCTGCAGACGCTGATGCCCCGAAGCACGCTGCCGCTCGCGCTGCTGACCGGCTCGACCCCCGCGGGGCGCCGCGCCGACGTTCTCGGCAAGCTCGCCTCTGGTGAGCTGGCGCTCGTCGTCGGCACCCACGCCCTGATCGAGGACGACGTCGTCTTCGGCCGGCTGGCGGTCGCGGTCGTCGACGAGCAGCACCGTTTCGGCGTGCGCCAGCGCGCGGCCCTCGACCACAAGGGCGCGCGCGGCGCGACACCGCACGTGCTGCACATGACCGCCACCCCGATCCCGCGCACGCTCGCGCTCACCGAGTACGGCGACCTCGACGTCACCGAGTTGCGCGAGCTCCCGCGCGGGCGCCGGCCGATCGAGACCCACGTCGCCTCGGGGGAGCGCGAGCGCGAGCGCGCGTACGAGCGCATCCGCGAGGACCTGCGCGCGGGGCGCCAGGCCTTCGTCGTGTGCCCGCTGATCGAGGAGTCCGAAGCGCTTCAGGCGCGCGCAGCGACGGCCGAGTTCGAGCGGCTGGCGAAGACCGAGTTCCGCGACTTCCGCGTCGTCCTGCTCCACGGCCAGATGCGACCGCGCGAGAAGCAGGCGGCCATGGCGAGCTTTGCGCAGGGCGGGGCCGACGTGCTCGTTGCCACCTCGGTCATCGAGGTTGGCATCGACGTCCCCAACGCGACGATCATGCTCGTCGAGGACGCCGAGCGCTACGGGATCTCCCAGCTCCACCAGCTTCGCGGTCGCGTCGGCCGTGGCGAGCACGCCTCGCTGTGCCTGCTCTTCGGGGCCAAGGACTCGCCCCGGCTGCGTGCGCTCGCCGAGCATCGCGACGGCTTCCGGCTGGCCGAGGTCGACCTGCGCCTGCGCGGCGAGGGCGAGCTCATCGGCACGCGCCAGTCGGGCCTGGGCGAGGTCGACCCGGCGCTGCTCGAGCGCGCCCACGCGGTCGCCGGGACGATCGTCGAGGCCGATCCCGCCCTGGAGCACCCGGAGCACGTGCTGCTTGGCACCGCGCTGCTGGCGCGCTACGGCGCCGAGGCGCTCGAGCCGATCCCCGCGTGAGGCCGCGGGCGCCGACGCCGTGAGGATCGTCGCCGGTCGGTGGGGCGGCCGGCGCCTCGGCGCCCCGGCCGGCTCGGCCACGCGCCCGACCTCCGACCGCGTGCGCGAGGCGCTCTTCGCGATCCTCGGCGACCTCGACGGCGCCGGGGTGCTCGACCTGTTCGCCGGCTCGGGGGCGCTGGGCCTCGAGGCGCTCTCGCGCGGGGCGTCCAGCGCCACCTTCGTGGACTCGGCCCAAGCCGCCGTGGCCGCGATCCGGGCCAACGCGCAGGCGCTCGGAGCGCCGGCGGACGTCCGGCGGCAGGACGCTCGGGCGTTCCTCCGCAACGCACCGCGCGCCCGCGCGACATACGATCTGGTCTTCCTGGACCCCCCATACCGGCAGGCAGGCCGGCTGGGGCCCGAGCTCTCCGTGCTCCTCGCGCCCGTCCTCGCGCCGGGCGCGAGGGTGGTGTCGGAGAGCGACCGCCGGGCCCCGCTGGACCTCGACCTCCCTCGAACCGACGAGCGCCGTTACGCCGACACGCTGATCCGCATCCATGAACCCTTCCAACCGCATAGCGATCTGCCCGGGTAGCTATGACCCGATCACCTACGGTCACCTCGACGTGATCACCCGTGCCGCCGGCATGTACGACGAGCTCATCGTCGGCGTGGTCAACGTGCAGGTGCGAAAGTCCAAGGCGCTCTTCTCAGCGGAGGAGCGGATCGGCATGGTGGAGGACGCGACACGCCATCTGGGCAACGTCAGGGCGGAGGCGTTCTCCAATCTCGTCGTGGAGTTCGCGCGCGAGAAGGGCGCCGGCTCGATCGTTAAGGGACTGCGCACGATCAGCGACTTCGGCTACGAGTTCGAGATGAACCAGCTCAACCGGCGACAGGCCCCGGAGGTCGAGTCGGTCTACCTGATGGCCTCGCCCCAGTACAGTTTCCTGTCGTCGAGCGGCGTCAAGGAGTTGGCGACGTTCGGCGGTGACATCGAGGATCTGGTTCCGCCCGGCATTGCCGGGCGGTTGAAGGAAGCGCTCGGGCGCTGACGAAACAGAGGTACGCGATGGACGTCCTGGTCCTTATCGACAAGCTCGACGACTTGGTCCACAACGGGAAGCGGATCCCGTTGACGGACGACGTGCGCGTCGACAAGGAGGAGATCTACGACATCCTCGACCAGATGCGCGCGACGATCCCCGAGGAGATCAAGCAGGCCCGCTGGATCGTGAAGGAGCGCCAGGAGATGCTCGCCGAGGCCAAGCGCGAGGCCGAGCGGATCGTGAAGGAGGCGCGCGATCGCCAGCAGCGCCTGGTCTCCCAGGAGGAGATCACCAAGCAGGCCGAGCGCGCGGCGGAGGACATCATCGAGGACGCCCGCGCCCGCGAGCGCGAGATCCGCCTCGGCGCCGAGGACTACGCGGACGAGATCCTCAACACGCTCGAGGTCAACCTCTCGAAGTTCATCGCCGCGGTACAGCGCGGCCGCGAGCGCCTCGCCGGTCGCGAGGAGCCCGCCGAGGTCGGCTGACCGGCCGGGGCGCAATGTTCGCCATGGCCGCGCGGGCGCACGCGCGTGGTGGAACCGAGGCGTTCGGGGAGATCGTCGTGCCGTGCCCGCGGTGATCGAGGTCCTCGACGGCGACATTACGGCGCTCCAGGTCGACGCGATCGCCAACGCCGCGAACACGCGGCTGTTGCACGGCGGCGGGGTCGCGGGCGCGATCGCGCGGGCCGGCGGCCCGGCCGTCCAGCGCGAGAGCGACGAGCGCTCGCCGATCGGCCTCGGCGAGGCGGTCGAGACAACCGCGGGCGACATGCCGGCCCGCTGGGTCATCCACGCGGCGACCATGGAGCTCGGCGGCCCCACCTCGGCGGAGGTCATCCGGTGCGCGACGGCGAGCACGCTGCGCCGCGCCGACGAGCTCGGAGCCCGCTCGCTCGCGTTGGTCGCCTTCGGCACCGGCGTCGGCGGCTTCGCGCTCGACGAGGCCGCCCGCATCGAGGTCGAGGAGGTGCGGCGTCATCTCGACGGCGACAGCGGCTTGGAGCGCGTCGTCTTCGCCGTCCGCGGTCACCGAGCCCACGCGGCGTTCGAGCGCGCGCTCGCGGCTCCGAACGCCCGCGTCACCGAGCGGTGAATCCGCCGAGCCCCTCGGGCTCCTCCTCGGAGACCTCGACCTCGTCGACCCGCGCGCGCTCGGGGCCGGTGCTCACGAAGCGCACGAGCCGATCGACCGCTTCAGGCTCGCCCTCGAGGACCGCCTCGACGGCTCCGTCGTCGCTGTTGGCGACCCAGCCGGCGACGCCCTCCGAGCGCGCCCGGCGGCGGGTCGCATCGCGGAAGAAGACGCCCTGGACGCGTCCACGCACGACGATGCGGCGGCGGATCGGGGTCATTCGCGAATCGTGACAGGGCGCACCTCGTGTTCGCCGACGGCTACGCCGGCGCCGGTGACGCCGTCTGCTGTGCGGGCATGCTCGCGCACGCCGTCCTGTGCATCGCCCACGCGCGGCTCGCCGAGCGCAGGGAGTGGGTGCTCAACGAGAAGCGCCTCGTGGAGCGCGCCGGCCTCGGCGAGTCCCAGGCCCTTCTCGCCAGACCGGGCGCGACCAGCGCGCAGCTCGCCGCCACCGTCGCGACCCTCGGCATGCAGCTCGGGGTCGAGCCGCTCACCGCTCGCTGACGCGACGCTCTCGCGGCGGTCGGCGCCGGCGGTCGGCGCCGGCGGGGCGGCCCCCCAGGTCTAGCGCTCGGCCTTCGCCTGCGCGGCCGCGAGCTCGCGCTCGAGGTCTGAGAGGTGGCCGCGCACCCGCGCGGCCATCGCCTCGAGGATGTCGCGCGCCTTGTCGATGCTCGTCGTGGCGCCGGTGAGCTGGTTCTTGACCGCGCGGACGTCGTTGAGGGCGGCCAGCGTGCGCTCGACGGTCTCGGCGAGCGCGCCGGCGTCGAGACCGTCACCGCCGCCGCGGGCCATCACGACCCGGGCGCGGGCGAGGGCGTACCCGACCTCGAGGTGCAGGCCGTCGTCGTCCTCGGGGTCGTAGGTGACCACGAGCTTGTCGCCGTCCATCTCGCGCAGCGGGCGCGTCTGCGCGGGGACCTCCGCAGCGCCGGGCACGACGAGCACCGCAAAGTCCGCCGCGCGCTCCTGCATCGCACGGTCGAGCTGGCGGCGGGCCTCGGGGCTTGAGAGACGCGCGTCCTTGGCCTCGAAGACGATCCGTCCGCGGGCCGGGCCACGGCACGCGTCGATCCCGACGACGATGTCGCCGGTCTTGCGCGTCGCGCCCTTGAGGTCGCCCACGGCCTCGGCGTCGTCGCCCTGGGCCGCGGCGACGGCGTCGACGGCCTCGAACACCGCCTCCTCGTAGGTGCGGCCCTTCGCCGTGCCGCGCTCGCGCTCCTCGGAGAGCTCGAGCTGCTTCTCGCGCTCGCCCTGCAGGCGCTGGACCTCGAGCTGCAACCCCGCCACCTTGTCGCCCATCGCACGCAGCGCCTCGCCCTGCTGGTCGCCCATCTGGCGGATGGCCCGGACCGACGCGGCCTTGAAGTCGGCGAGCGGGTTCTGCCCGTCGGCGGCCGTGAACTGGCGCAGCAGATCCTCCCGCGAGCGCTGCATGATCTCGGCGACGACCGTTCGCACACGATGCTGCACGGCGCCGGAGCTGTCGTCGGAGAAGTGGCGCTCCAGCGCCCGAGCCAGGTGGCCGCTGTCGGGGCCGAACACGGCATCGAGCTGGGCGCCGAGGCGCTCGGAGACCTCACGGGCCCGGCCCGTGAACGACTCCTCGACCTCGCGCGAGACCTTCTCGAACTCCGTGCGGACGAACTCGGCGTTGGCGGCTGCCTGCTCGCGGTCGAGGATGCGGGCGCCAATCTCGACGGCGCCGGCGACGACGGCGCCGGCGTCCTCGCCCGCCTCCTCGCGCTCGCGTACGAGACGGACGGCGGACGGGTCGTCGACGACGAGGCCGTCGATGAGCAGGCGCTCACCGGCGACTCGCACGTGGCGGTGGCGGAGGGGGGTGGCGGCTTCCATGACGTGAAGGTCGGAGCCTAGGCCCGCGACCTGACGGAACCGCCGGAGCGCAGCGGAAAGGTGATTGGATAGGCCCGATGAGCGCCGCCGACCGTCTGCACGCGCTTCGCACGCTGGTCGGCGCCGGCGTGCTCAAGCCCGTGCGCCCCGACAAGCTCGTGCGCATCGGCCTGACGCTGCGGCGGTTCGGACCGACCCCCGCGGCCGGCTACGCCGCAGGGGCCATCCGCCACCCCGATGCGACAGCGATCATCGACGAGCTCGGCACGCTGACCTTCGCGGACGTCCAGCGGCGCACCAACGCCCTCGCCCACGCGCTGGGCGACCGCGGGCTGGTCGAGGGCGACGGCGTCGCGATCATGTGCCGCAACCACCGCGGCTTCATCGAGGCGACCGTCGCCTGCTCGAAGCTTGGGGTGGACATGCTCTACCTCAACACCGCCTTCGCCGGCCCCCAGATCACCGACGTGGTCAGGCGTGAGAAGCCGCGGGCGATCATCTTCGACGAGGAGTTCGCCGGCCTGGTGCACGACGCGGCGGTCAGGCGCATGCGCTTCGTCGCGTGGACCGAGCCCGGCAGTCGCCTCAAGGACCCCACGCTCGAGGAGCTCGTCGCGGAGGGCGATCCCACCGACGTCGTCGCGCCCGAGGCGCGCGGCAAGGCGGTGATCCTGACCTCCGGCACGACGGGCGCGCCCAAGGGCGCCTCGCGCACGCAGCCCGAGTCGCTCGACCCGGCCGCGGCGCTGCTGTCGACGATCCCGCTGCGAGCCGACGAGCCGACCAAGATCGCGGCCCCGCTGTTCCACGCCTGGGGCTTCGCGCACTTCACGATCGGCCTGGGGCTCGGCTCGACGCTCGTGCTGCGGCGCAAGTTCGACCCCGAGGAGACGCTGTCGGCCACCGCGCAGCATCGCTGCACGGCGCTCGCGCTCGTGCCGGTGATGCTCCAGCGGATCCTCGACCTGCCGCCCGAGACCATCGACCGCTACGACCTGGAGGCGCTGCGCGTCATCGCGGTCAGCGGATCGGCGCTCTCGCCCGCGCTGGCACGACGGGCCCTGGAGCGCTTCGGCCCGGTGCTCTACAACCTCTACGGATCCACCGAGGTGGCGTGGGCGGCCATCGCGACGTCGCAGGACATGCAGGCGGCGCCTGGGACCGTCGGCCGCCCGCCGCGCGGGACCGTCCTCAAGCTCTTCGACGAAGACGGCAACGAGGTCCGCCAGGGCGAGACCGGGCGCATCTTCGTCGGCAACGAGATGCTCTTCGAGGGCTACACGGGCGGCGGCTCCAAAGACGTCATCGGAGGGCTGATGGCCACGGGCGACGTCGGCCACTTCGACGCCGGCGGCCGGCTCTTCGTCGACGGCCGCGACGACGAGATGATCGTCTCGGGCGGGGAGAACGTCTTCCCGCAGGAGGTCGAGGAGCTGCTGGCCGGGCGCGACGACGTGACCGAGGTCTCCGTCGTCGGCGTGCCGGACGAGAAGTTCGGGCAGCGGCTGCGGGCGGTCATCGTCCCGCGCACGGGCGCCAGCGTCTCGGAGCGCGACGTCAAGGACTACGTGAAGCGCAGCCTCGCCAACTACAAGGTGCCGCGCGACGTCGTCTTCGTGGACGAGCTGCCGCGGACCTCGACCGGCAAGGTGCTCAAGCGCGAGCTGGCGCTCGACGACCCGGGCGAGATCGCCGGCGCGAGCGGCTGACCGTACTCACGCCTTCCACTTCACCGAGCACCCGACGGGCCGGGTCTCGACCTGCTCGGGCTCGCGGCCGTCGAGCACGGCGTCGAGCGCGTCGCGCAGCCACGCCGCGTTGTGCGACGGGTCACCGTGGTCGGCGTCCGGGGCGCCGCGGTAGCGCAGCGTGCCGTCGCCGTCGACGACGAACACGTCCGGGGTCGTCTGCGCCCCGTAGGCGCGGGCGACCTCCTGGGTCTCGTCGCGCAGGTAGGGCATCGTCCAGTCCTCGCGCCCCACGCGCTCGCGCATCTTGTCCAGGCTGTCGTTGGGGTAGCGATCGGCGTCGTTGGGGTTGACCGCGAAGAAGCGCGCGCGGTCGCCGTAGTCGCGGCCCGCGTCGATGATGCGGTCGTGCCAGGCGAGCGCGTACGGGCAGTGGTTGCAGGTGAAGACGATGACCGAGGGCCGTCCGTGCTCGCCGAGGTCGTGCTCGGCGCCGTCGGTGTCGGGCAGCGAGAGGTGGGGGGCGTGGTCGCCGATGCTCAGGGGCACGGGTCAGCTCCTTTCGCGCAGTGCGTCGCGCACGTCGTCAGGATCGGGGGTGGGCGAGAAGCGCCCGTCGCGCAGCCGGTAGACGCGGCAGGTGAGCGCGACGGTGGCGTCCTGCAAGAGCGGCTGGACGTCGCGGCCGTCCACGCGGATGGTCGGCGAGCCGAGGAAGGACTCGTCGCGCGCCGCCGCGTCGGTGTCGATCTCGCGCACCTCGACGGCCTCGGGGTCGAGGCCCTCCTCGCTCATCGCCGAGCGCAGCTGCACGAGGGCCTGCTGGTGGGAGGGACAGCCCTCCCACCACAAGAACTCGACGCGTGCCATCAATGCGAGGGTAGAAGCACCGCCGCGCCGCGGAAGCGGCCGTGGCGCAGGTCCTCGAGCGCCTCGCCGGCGCGTGAGAGCCCGTACGCGCTGACCTTCGTGCGGACCGGGACGCGGGGCGCGACGTCGAGGAAGCGATGGCCGTCCTCTCTCGTCAGGTTCGCAACCGAGGCGATGCTCCGCTCCTGCCAGAGCAGCTCGTAGGGGAACGCCGGGATGTCGCTCATGTGGATGCCGGCGCACACGACGCGCGCCGCCTTCGCGCTGACCGCCAGCGCGGCGGGGACTAGCGCCCCGACCGCGGCGAAGACGATCGACGCGTCGAGCTCCTCGGGCGGGCGCTCGTGGCTCCCGCCCGCCCATTGCACCCCCAGCCCGCGGGCGAAGGCCTGCGTCGCCTCGTCGCCCGGCCGCGTGAAGGCGAACACGCGGCGGCCCTCGTGGCGGGCGACCTGGGCGATGATGTGGGCCGCGGCGCCGAAGCCCCACAGCCCGACGCGCTCGGCGTCGCCGCACATGAGCAGGGCGCGGTAGCCGATCAGCCCGGCGCACAGCAGCGGCGCGGCCTGCAGGTCCGGGTAGCCCTCGGGCAGCGGCAGGCAGAAGCGCTCGTCGGCCGTCGTGTACTGCGCGTAGCCACCGGCGATGTCCAGGCCGGTGAAGCGGGCGTGGTCGCAGAGGTTCTCGCGGCCCGAGGTGCACCAGCGGCAGGTGCCGTCGGTCCAGCCCAGCCACGGAACCCCGACCCGCCGGCCCTCGCCGACCACCTCGGCGACGATCTGGTGCCCGGGGACGACGGGATGGCCCGGCCAGGGCAGCTCGCCGTCGAGGATGTGCAGGTCGGTGCGGCACACGCCGCACGCGAGCACGCGGAGCAGCAGCTCTCCGGGGGCCGGCTCGGGCTCGGGGAGCTCGCGCTCGCGGAGGGGCTCTCCGGGGTGTTCGAGGACAACAGCACGCATTCGACGCCCGAAGACGCTACCCTGCCCCGCTTGACATAAGCCTTTGCCGAATCGCCTGCAGGTTCCGAACCAGCAGGCGACCGGGGGACCCGATCGGAGAGCTGGACCGCAGCCTCCGCGGGGCGAATCGTCGCATTGACGTAGCGCCGCTCTTTCAGCGCGAGCCCGACAGCTAACCCCGGAGGCACGCGAAAGAGGGGTTGGTCCGTGCAGGGAACGGTTCGGCGCGTCAGCGCCACGCTCATCGTCATACTGGCGGCCTTCGGGCTGCTCGCAGCGTCGACCGCGATCGCAGCGCCGACCGCGTCGAGCGCCGCTCGCGCCTTCGGTGCGTCGACCCTGAAGTTGGGCAGCCGCGGCTCCGCCGTCCGCACCCTGCAGCAGGGGCTGACGACGCTCGGCTTCCCCGCCGACGCCGACGGGCAGTTCGGCCGCGGGACCAAGAAGCGGCTCAAGCAGTGGGAGAAGACCAACCTGGCGACCCAGGGGGTCGTGCGCAACGGCAAGCTGAGCGTGGCCGAGGCCAAGCTCTTCGGCGCCCAGGTCACGGCCAAGAAGGCGGCTGCTCCGGACAGCGGCGCGAGGACCCAGCCCCAGCCGCTGGCGGATTCGGGCACCGGGCAGCAGTTCACCTTCCCGATCCGCGGGGCCCACGACTTCGGGACCGCGATCAACCGCTTCGGCGCCGACCGCGGTGGGCGCTCGCACAAGGGGCAGGACACCTTCGCGACGTGCGGCACGCCGCTCGTTGCGGTCGAGGGCGGCACGGTCGTCTATGCGGGCTATCAGGGCGATGCCGGCAACTACATCGTCATCAAGGGCTCGGGCACCAAGCGCGACTACGTCTACATGCACCTCCAGCAGTCCGCGCTGTTCGACACCGACGACACGGTCGCGCCCGCCGCGCCGATCGGAAAGGTCGGTGAGACCGGCAACGCGGTGGGCTGCCACCTGCACTTCGAGCTGTGGACGCCGCCGGGCTGGTACGACGGCGGCGAGGCAGTCGACCCGCTGCCCTTCCTCCAGGAGTGGGACAAGACGTCCTGACCTGAACAGGTGGTGAACGGCGACGCGGCGCGCGTTGCCCTTGCCCACCTTTGCCGTGACAATCGATCGATGGGCGCCAACGGCCACACTCGTGGGTCCGTGCTCGTGGTCGAGGACGAGCCGACGATCGCCGAGGTCGTCGCGCGCTACCTCAACCGCGCCGGGTACCGCACCCGCGTGGCCGGTGACGGCGTCGCGGCGCTGGACGCGGTGGGGGAGGAGGCGCCCGACCTCGTCGTCCTCGATCTCATGCTCCCGCGCATCGACGGCCTCGAGGTCATGCGCCGCATCCGCGACCGCCATCGCCGCGGCATCGCGATCATCCTCCTGACCGCGAAGGGCGAGGAGGCGGACCGCGTCATCGGGTTGCGCCTCGGCGCCGACGACTACGTGGTCAAGCCGTTCTCGCCGGCCGAGCTCATGGCCCGCGTCGACGCGGTGCTGCGGCGGATGGACACCGCCCCGGCGAGCGAGGCGCCGCTCGACTTCAATGGACTGCACATCGACCTCGCCGGCCGCAGGGCCGCCGTCGAGGGCCAGGAGGCCCAGCTCACCCAGCGCGAGTTCGAGCTGCTCGCTTTCCTCGCCCGCCATCCCGGGCAGGTGTTCTCCCGCAACCAGCTCATGGACGCGGTGTGGCAGTACTCCTTCTACACCGACACCTCGACGGTCACCGTCCACATCCGCCGCCTGCGGGCGAAGATCGAGCCCGACCCGGCGCAGCCGCGCCACCTGCAGACGGTGTGGGGCGTGGGCTACCGGTTCCAGCCGTGAGGGGCTGCGCTCGGATCGGCGCACCGGGCGACGACGCGCGCGGGCCGCTCCTCTCGGCTCTTACCGCCGCGGCGGGCGCGGCCGGCGGCTCGCTCGTCGTGCTCGCCGTCTACGGCGGCCATGCCGCGATCCTGACCTTCCTGCTGCTCGCGGGCCTCGGGCTGGTGGTGCTCGCGGTCGCTCACCTGGCCGCGGCGCGGCGCGAGCGCCTCGGCCCGCTGCGGCGCCAGTTCAGCCTCGCAGTGGCCATCGCCGCCGGGCAGATGGTGCTCGTCGCCATCGCCTTCGCGGCGCTGATGTTCGTCTCGGCCCACGACGCGCTGCTCGTCGGGGTCATCGCGGTGTTCTCGGGCCTCGTCGCCGTGCGCGCCGCCGGGCTGCTCGCCGGCGGGGTGATGCGCGACGTGGAGACGGTGCGCGACGGCCTTGAGGCGATCGGCGAGGGCGAGCGCCCCGGAGCGCTGCGAACCCGCGCCCGCGACGAGCTGGCGCAGCTCGCGGGGTCGGTCGACGCGCTCGGCGCGAGGCTGGCCGGCGCCCAGGACGCCCGCGAGGTCGCGGACTCCGCGCGCCGCGACCTCGTCGCGTCGGTCTCCCACGACCTGCGCACGCCGATCACCTCGCTGCGGCTGCTCGTCGAGGCGATCGACGACGACATCGTCGACGAGGCCACCCGCCGGCGCTACCTCACCCAGATGCAGACCCATGTGAGCGCGCTGAGTGGGCTCATCGACGACCTCTTCGAGCTCTCGCGCCTCGAGGCCGGCGACGTGCGCTGGTCGATGGAGCAGGTCGCGCTGGAGGCCCTGGTGGGGGAGACCGTCGACGCCATGCGGGCGCAGGCCGACGCCAAGCGCGTGATGGTGGTGGCCGAGGTCCAGGACGACCTGGGGCCGGCCCGCGGAGACCCCGAGAAGCTCCAGCGCGTGCTCTTCAACCTGATCCAGAACGCGATCCGGCACACCCCGGACGACGGCAGCGTCACCGTGCGAGCGGTTCGCAACGGGCGCGGGCTCGAGGTCGAGGTGGCCGACACGGGGGACGGGATCGCCCCGGGCGACCGCGAGCGCGTCTTCGAGGCCTTCTACCGCCGCGGGTCCGAGGGCGCGCGCACGCGCGCCGGCGCCGGACTCGGGCTCGCGATATCTCGGGCGATCGTCGAGGCGCACGGCGGGCGCATCTGGCTCGACGACGCCCAGGAGGGCACGCGCATCCGCTTCAGCGTGCCCGCCGCAGCCTGAGCGCGTACAGCACAGCGGACCCGGCGAAGAGCGCGCCGGAGATGGCGAGCCAGCGAGGCAGGAAGACGTCGCTGTTCAGGCGTGCCGAGCTCTCGTAGCGCGCGTCGCTCAGGCCGAGGATGAGCGGGAACCACACGATGAAGAGCAGGCCGGCCAGCGTGGCCGGCACGCGCACGTAGTTGACCGCGGGCACCCCGCGCACGCTCGGAGCCGCGCCCGCGATCCGGTCCAGCAGGGCGGTGAGAGGGAAGAGCACGAGGTCGTGTAGAACGATCGCGCCGACCAGCCAGAGCAGCACGTTGGTGCGCGCCGCGCCGGCGTCGAGGAGCTTGGAGAGGGCGAAGGCGGCCAGCAGGAAGCTCGCGGCGAGGGCGAGGAGCTGGAGCGGACCGGCCCCGTAGAGGCGACGCAGGGCGCTCATGCCTGAAAGCTCATGCGGGCGACCCACTTGGTGTTGTGCACCCCGGGGAGCGCCGGGACGATGACGCGGGCCGGGAAGCCGTGGTCGGGCGAGAGGTCGGCGCCGTTGACCGACAGCGCGAGCAGCGAGCGCTCGTCGCCGAGCTGGCGCGCGCCGAGGGTCGCGCGGCGGAAGCTCCCGCGGGGCTGGAGCGACTCGACGAGCACGCTTCCCGCCGCCTGCGCGCCGACCAGGGCAGCGAGGTCACGAAGTGGCACCCCCGTCCAGCGCTGGGTGGTCGACCAGCCTTCGACACACGCGATCGGCAGCGTCTCGGTGCGCTGGGGCATCGCGAGCAGCTCGTCGCGCGAGAGCGTGCGGCGGCGGCCGCCGGCGCGCAGCTCCAGCCGCCACTGCGGCCCTGTCGCTCGCGGGTCGATCCCCGACGCGCGCGCCGACTTGTTGACCTGGAAGCCGTTGGGGCCGTCGCCGGGGTCGCGGCCGTGCGGGGCGAGGAGGGCGAGGCCGCGCAGCGGGCCGCCGACCGACTGACCGGCGGTGGTGAGGAGCAGGAACAGCGAGCCGCCCCCCACGAACGCGAGCAGCCCGCGCCGCGAGAGCGTCGGGGCGTCGGGCGCGACGGGCACCGTGGAGGACGGGTCGGCGGTCGAGCCGTGGGCGACTTGCGCTTCGGCTTCGGTCTCGGGCCGCGTGTGGGCGAGGTCGATGCCCAGCTCGGCCCGCAGGCGGCGGTGGCGGGTGGCCCGCAGTGCGACCGGGAGCTTGATCGCCACGTGGAAGAGGAAGGCGGCGATGAACACCCAGCCGCCGTAGTAATGGGCCGCCAGGAAGGAGAACTGCCACGGGTAGAAGAGCTGGACGTTGAAGATCCCCGTCACGAACTGGAAGAGGACGCTGCCGACGAGCAGCGCGAGGCTCAGGCGCTCGAGCGCGTGGGCGGGCGAGCGCACCGGAGGCCACTCGAAGAGCTTGGGAATGACCGACCACAGCTTGGCCAGCAGGATCGGCACGACGGCGATCCCCACCGTGACGTGGAGCCCCTGGGTGAGCGCGTAGAGCCACGAGGGGCTCGTCGGCCATCCGAAGACGTAGAAGTCCAGGAAACCGGGAGTTCGACCGAGGTCGTTGGCCCCCAGGTCGGGCTGGTAGGCGACGTGCGAGAGCAGGCCGGTCGCGATCACGACCGGCAGGCCGACGAGGAGCGAGAGGCCGAGCACCGAGGTCAGCCACGGCCCGCGCAGGGGGCTGCGCCACGTCTCGCGCCGGGTCGGGCCGGGCGGCGGCGGTGGCCACGAGAGTCGCGGGATCGCCATGCCCTCGAGGATGCCCGCTCGGGCACCGGGTCAGGGCGTTTCGGGCGGGCTGTTCACCGTTCCGTCATGCGTGCGAGCGCCGACGCGCCGTGTCGGGCGCCGACCGGGCGTGATCGCGGTCGAGTTCATCGTTCCGTCATTGAAGGACGGCCCTGTGGCGGGAAGGGTCATGGCGATGACCGACGTGATCCTCCCGGTCCTCGACGAGGCCGCCGCCATCCCCGGCGTGCTGCGCGCCATGCCCGCGGGCTTCTCGGCGCTCGTCGTCGACAACGGGTCCGGCGACGGTTCGGGCGAGCTCGCCGCGTCGCTCGGCGCCCGGGTGGTGCTCGAGGAGCGGCGCGGGTTCGGGGCGGCGTGCTTCGCCGGGTTGCGGGCGGCCCGAAGCGAGGTCGTGTGCTTCATGGACTGCGACGGCTCCCTCGACCCGGGCGATCTGCCCGCGGTCGCCGGGCCGGTGCTCGCGGGCGATGCGGACCTTGTCCTCGGGGCGCGCCGGGCGCAGGCCGGCGCCTTTCCGCTCCACGCACGCATCGCCAACGGCGCGCTGGCCTGGGAGGTGCGCCGGCGCTCGGGCGTCTCGGTTCGTGACATCGGCCCCATGCGCGCCGGGCGGCGCGAGGCGCTGCTCGCCCTGGGGATGGCCGACCGGCGCTTCGGCTGGCCGCTCGAGATGGTCCTGCTCGCGGCCCGCGCGGGGTGGCGAATCGAGGAGCGGCCGGTCGACTACCGCCCGCGCCAGGGGCGCTCGAAGGTCACCGGCACGGTGCGCGGCTCAGCGCGGGCGGTGCGCGACATGGCCGCCGCCCTGCGGTGAGCACGCTCGTCGTCATCGCCAAGGCGCCCCGCGAGGGCCGGGTGAAGACGCGGCTGTGTCCTCCGTGCACCCCGGCGCAGGCGGC
Organism: uncultured Actinomycetes bacterium; assembly: GCA_963728925.1. Classification (GTDB taxonomy): domain Bacteria; phylum Actinomycetota; class Thermoleophilia; order Solirubrobacterales; family Solirubrobacteraceae; genus JBBPZA01. The sequence goes on from CAVSMB010000028.1 coordinate 152,306, forward strand.
GTCGCTGGCGCAGGCCGCGCTGGCCGACACGCTGGCAGCCGTCGTCGCGACGCCCTGCGACCGCCGCCTGCTCGCCCTCGACGGCGAGCCGGGGCCCTGGTTGCCCGACGGGATCGAGGTGATCGCCCAGCGCGGCGACGGCCTGGCCGAGCGCCTGGCCTGCGCGTTCGAGGACGCGGGCGGGCCGGCGCTGCTCGTCGGCATGGACACGCCGCAGCTCGAGCCGGGCGGGCTGCGGGCGGGGATCGAACTGCTCGCCCGGCCAGGCGTCGACGCGGTGCTCGGGCCGGCGCCCGACGGCGGCTACTGGGCCATCGGCCTGCGCCGCCCCGACCCCGACGTCTTCCGCGGCGTCCCGATGAGCGTCACCTGGACCGCCGCGGCCCAGCGAGCACGCCTCGAGCGCCTGGGCCTGCGCGTCGCAGACCTCCCGCGGCTGCGCGACGTGGACACGATCGGCGACGCGCTCACGGTCGCCCGCGAGGCTCCGGCCACGCGCTTCGCGGCGCGGCTCGCGGCGATCGCACCCGGGGAGCAGGCCGCGTGAGTGCCCTGCGGCCGGCGCTCGTCGATGCTCGGCCCGCCGACGCCTCGCCCCGCGACGCCTTCGGGCGGATGCTCACGGGCCAGGGCGGGGCGTGGCTCGCCCGGACCGGCGACGGCCGCGTTGTGCGGCTCCCCGTCGAGCGCTGGCTCGGCGAGCCGACGCCCGCCGAGCGCGAGCTGCTGGCCCGCGCCCGCGGCCCGGTGCTGGACGTCGCCTGCGGCCCCGGGCGGCTCGTCGCCGCGCTCGCCGCTCGCGGGGTCGCCGCCCTCGGCGTCGACCTCGCGCCCGCCGCGGTCCGGGCTGCGCGCCGGCGGGGGGCGAGCGCCGTGGTCGCCGACGTCCTGTGCCGCGTGCCGCGGGAGGGGAGCTGGTCGACGGTCCTCGTGCTCGACGGGGGGATCGGCATCGGCGGCGACCCCGCCGCGCTCCTCGCCCGGATGGCCGGCGTCCTCACCCCCGACGGCGAGGCGCTCGTCGAGCTCGACGCGCCGTCCGCGCGGACGGGCCCCCTGCGCGTGCGCCTGGAGAGCACCGGGACGCGGAGCGGCTGGTTCTCATGGGCGCGGGTCAGCGCCGCGGGGATCGAGCCGGTCGCGGCCGGGGCCGGGCTCGCCGTCCGCGAGCTCTGGCAGGCCGAGGGTCGCTGGTTCGCCCGCTTGCGCCGCGACCCGCAGGCCGGCTGACGCGAACTCGGCCATCCCATCCTCAAAGGCGATGTCCGCCCGGAAGCGCAGGCGCTGCGCGGCGAGCTGCGCCGAGGCGAAGACGTGGCGCACGTCGCCGAGCCGGTACTCGCCGGTGACCTCGGGGGCGGGAGCGTCCTCGCCGGCGGCCGCCGCGAGCGCGCGCGCCATGTCGCCGACGCTGCGCGGCCGGCCGGAGGCGACGTTGTAGGCGCCGGGCGGGCTCTCGGCGCCCAGCGCGAGGACGTTGGCGGCCGCTACGTCGCGGACGTGGACGAAGTCGCGCAACTGGCCGCCGTCCTCGAACACCCGCGGGGCGCGACCGGCCGCAAGCGAGCTGCGGAAGATGCTCGCGACGCCGGCGTAGGGCGTGTCGCAGGGCATGCGCGGGCCGTAGACGTTGTGGTAGCGCAGCGCGGTGAGCGTCGCGCCGGTCTCGCGCGCCCACGCTGCGCACAGGTGCTCCTGGTGCAGCTTGGTGGCGGCGTAGACGCTGCGCGGGTCCACGGGCGCCGTCTCGGGGACCGGCTCGGGCTCGAGCGCAGCGCCGCAGCGCGGGCAGGGCGGCTCCCAGCGACCCGCGTCGAGGTCGGCCACCGTGCGCTCCTGTGCACGCACCTCGCCGTGGCGAGGGCACGCGTAACGGCCCTCGCCGTAGACGACCATGCTCGAGGCGAGGACCATCCGACCCAGGAACCCGCGCCGGGTCAGAGCCCGGAGCAGCACCGCCGTGCCCAGGTCGTTGTGGGCGACGTAGTCGGCGACGTCGCGCAGGTCCTGTCCGAGCCCGACCATCGCGGCCTGGTGGGAGACCGCGTCGACCCCTTCGAGCGCCCGCGCGACGACCGTCTCGTCGCGCACGTCGCCCCACGTCACCTCGGCGCGCGGGTCGAGGTCGCCCGGCCGCTCGCGGTGGGCCGCGGGGTGGAGGTTGTCGAGCACGCGCACCTCGGCGCCTGCGTCGAGCAGCGCCTCGACCACGTGGGAGCCGATGAAGCCCGCGCCACCGGTCACGAGCGCCCTCACGACCGGGCCGTCCCGCCGGCTCCGTCCGCCGGCGCCCTCACGGCCGGGCCACCTTGATCTGGCCGAAGGTGGCGTAGGCGAAGCGCCCGTCGGCGAGGCGGACCACGCCCAGCGCGCAGTCGGTTGCCAGCGGCGCCCCCTCCGGGCCGCTGGGTGGGGCGCCGGGCCGCAGGCGGTAGCGCTCGAGCCGCCGCGAGCGCACGCCGCACACCGCGAGCTGGGTCGAGGAGATCGCCGCGACCCCGGACGGCGCGGTGTTGGGCGGGAGCTCGAGGAAGGTGGCCACCTGCGGATCGCGCGCCCCGGGAGCCAGGCGCTCAGGACGCATGCCGGCCGCGTTGTCGGCGACCCACAGCGCCCCGGCGGGGGTGAAGGTGAAGGCGAACGGGTTGTTCCAGCCGCGCGAGAGCTCGCGCGGGCGCTGGGACGGCGGGCCCTCCGGACGCAGGCTGAGCAGCTTGCCGTTCGGCGTGCCCGCCAGCCGCACCCGTCGGGGCTGCTGCAGGTCCCCGATGCCGATCAGCAGGCGGCCGCCGGGCGTGAAGGAGAGGTGGCCGCCGTTGGCGAGGGTGGCGCTGGGCGGCCCACGCCACACGATCCGCTCGGCACCGGGAGCGACGCGCCCGACGAGGATCCGACCGCCGGGTTCCGTCCACGCCGCGAACGTCGCGCCGCGGCGGTCGAGCGCGAGGCCGAGGAGCCCGCGCTGGCCGGCAGTGGACACAGCGACTCGCGCGACGGGCCGCGGGTCGATGCGGCCGCGGGCGTCGGCGTCGCGCACGATCCCGGTCGTGAGCTCGCCGAAGCGCAGCCCGCCGCCCGGCAGCGCGACCATGGCGGCGGCCATGGGCGCCCGGGCGATCAGCACCGTTGGCGCGCGGACGGGCTCGTCGGGGCGCTCCTGCCGGCTGCCACAGCCGGCCGCCGCCAGGATGACAGCTGCGAGCGCGAGAGGGGCAAGCCGGGGTCTCGCCTCGGTGACGGCTGCGAGCGCGAGAGGGGCAAGCCGGGGTCTCGCGTCGGTGACGGCTGCGAGCGCGACGGGGGCGCGGCGCGGCCTCACCACGGCGACCGGATCGCGGCCTGGAGGCCGATCGCGAGCGCGACCTGGGCCGCGAGCCAACCGCGCCCCGCGCGGCCGCCTCCGATCGCCGCGCAGGCGACCAGCAGCCAGGGCACGAAGGGAAGCCAGATCCGCTCCGTCTCGCCCTTGGAGAGGCCGCTCACGTCGGCGAAGGCCACCGCCCCCAGCACGGCTCCCGGGAGCAGCCACAGCCGCCGGTCGCGCAGCCGGGCGAGCCCCACCGCCGTCGCCGGGCCCACCGCGACGGCCAGCGCCGCGACGCTGACCACGAGGAAGGTCGCGTACGGGCGCGACGGGCTGAGCCCTCCGCGGTAGAGCTCTCGCGCGCGCTCCAGGCCGTCGAGCCACCAGAACCCGGCGAGCGCGAACGCGCCGGCCACCGCCGCGACTCCGAGCGCGCCCACGAGCAGCGGGCGGATCCTCCGCCGCGCGAGGGCCACCGCGAGCACGACGACGCCGAGCGGCGCCACGCCGTAGGCGAGGTGCAGCGCGACGCCGAGCACGAGCCCGCCGCCCAGCGCCGTCGCGTCGCCGCGCCGGCCCGAGCGTCCCGTCGCGACCACCATGAGCGCGACGCCCGCTGCCGCGACGCCCATGAACAGCGCGTCCGCGCTCGTCGCGACCCACACCGCCGCGGGAGCGAGCGCGACGAAGGGCGCCGCGCGCCGCGCGACCGCCTCCCCGGCGAGCTCGCGCGCGGCCACGAGCGCAGCAGCGGGCGCGAGGGCCGCGCCGCCCAGCACGATCGCCGCCAGCACCCACTCGCCGTGCAGCCCGACCTCGCGCAGGGCGGCGAGCAGCGCGATCAGCCCGGGCGGATGGACCGACGCGTGGGTGGTCAGCTGGCCCGCGCGGTCCAGGAAGGACGACATGAACGCCAGCGGATCGCCCGCGCGCTGGACCTCGGCGAGATAGTCGGACGGGTAGAGCAGCGGCGCCGCGACCGCCCCGAGGCCGTCGGCGGCGGCGAGCGCCAGCGCCCACGCGACCGAGCCCAGGCCCGCGGCCAGCACCAGCCCTCGCCACGCCAGGCGGCGGGCCAGCGACGGCGCCCACGCCACCGCCGCGGCACCGAGCGCCACGGCGGGGGCGAGCCCGAGGACCAGATGCGGGTCGAGCGCGCCCACCAGCGGCGGGTTGCCGACGTGCACGTCGACCCCGCGGTCGTAGAGGCGCTCGACGAGCACACGGGAGACCGCGAGAAACGCTGCCCACAGGCCCAGCGCGGCGATCGCGTCGAGACCGCGCACGCGGGCCCACGGGCGACGCGGCGAGCGCGCGAGCGTGCGCGTCGAGCGTGCGAGCGTGGCCCGGCGCGGGCGGGTTCCGGCCTCCATGAGGCCGGAACCGTACGCGTCGCCGGGCCCGGCCACGCCGTGGCGGGGCGAGGTTCAGCGTTTCGTCAGATCCGCCCGGCCCCGCGCCCGGGCGCCTCGCGGGTGCCGCCTCATCGCTCGCTACCCTCGGAGCGTGGCCGTGGTCGCCGAAAGCTTCGATCTCGGCCGGCTCAGGCTCACCCCCGGGGAGGGGCGCAGGCTCGAGCTCGACGTGCCCGTCGGCGACTTCTGCTTCGCCGGCGAGCGCTACGCCGTGACACCTGCCCAGCCGGCCGCCACCCTCGACGTCTCCCGCATGACGGGCAACGGCTACGCGCTGCGCCTGCGGCTCGCCGCCGCGCTCGCCGGGCCCTGCATGCGCTGCCTCGAGGACGCCGCCCCCGTGCTGGAGGTCGACGCCCGCGAGGTCGAGCAGCCCGGCGGCGGCGAGGAGCTCGAGAGCCCCTACGTGCACGACGAGGTCCTCGACCTCCGGGGCTGGGCGCGCGACGCGCTGATGCTCGCGCTCGGCGGCGAGCAGATCCTCTGCCGGACCGACTGCGCGGGACTGTGCCCGGAGTGCGGGGAGAACCTCAATCTCGACCCGGGCCACGCCCACGAGCGCACCCCGGACCCGCGGTGGGCCAAGCTCGGAGAGCTGCGCCTCGACCAGGGCTGACCCCGGCCCCGCTGCTAGCCTTCCCGCCGCCATGGCAGTCCCCAAGCAGAAGCAGGCGCGCTCGCGCACTCGCAAGCGCCGTGCCCAGCACAAGGCCGCCGCCTCGGTCTACAACGAGTGCCCGCAGTGCCACGCGCCGCGGCGCCCGCACCGGGTGTGCCCCAACTGCGGGACCTACGCCGGGCGCGAAGTCGTCTCCCCGTCCTCCGACGCCGGGGAGTAGCCCCTCATGCCCGCGCCTGAGCGGGTGACCGTCGCCGTCGACGCGAACGGCGCGGATCTCGGTCCCACGGAGGTCGCGGCCGGTGCGGCGCTCGCCGCGCGGGCCGGCACGCACGTGCTGTTGTTCGGCCCCGCCGGCGCGCTCGGCGAGGTCCCCGACGGGGTCGACGTGGTGGACGCGCCCGTCTCGATCGCCAAGGCTGCGGACCCCGCCCGCGCGGTCCGCGCCACTCCCGAGTCCTCGGTCGTCCGAGCGGCGCGGGCCGTCGCGGACGGTGAGGCCGACGCGCTCGTCTCGGGGGGCTCCACCGGCGCGCTCGTCGCCGCGGGCCTGTTCAACGTGAAGCGCGCCGCCGGCGTCCACCGTCCCGCGCTCGCCCTCTCGCTGCCGGTCCCCGGCGCCCCGGTGACCCTGCTCGACGTCGGCGCGAACACCGAGGCGCGCCCCGAGCACCTCGTGCAGTTCGCCTTCATGGGCGCGGCCTTCGCGCGGGCGGTCCACGGCGTGGCCGAGCCGCGCGTCGCCCTGCTCTCCAACGGCGAGGAGCCGACCAAGGGAAGCCCCGACGTGGTCGCCGCCCACGAGATCCTCGCCGGGCGCCCGGGGATCCGCTTCGTGGGCAACGTGGAGGGAACCGGCGTCACCGCCGGCGCCGCCGACGTCGTCGTCACCGACGGCTTCACCGGCAACGTCGCGCTCAAGCTCATCGAAGGGACGTCGGCGACCGTGCTGGGCAACGTGCGCGCGGTCGCCACCTCGTCCCCGCGCGCGAAGCTCGGCGGGCTGCTCCTGCGGCCCGCGCTGCGTCGCTTCCGCGACGAGATCGACCCCGAGGCGCCGGGTGGCGCCTACCTGCTCGGGCTGCGCCGGCTCGCGGTCGTCTGCCACGGCCGCTTCACCCGTCGCGGCTTCGCGAGCTCGATCGCGCTGGCGGAGCGCGGGGTGCGCGAGCGGGCGATCGAGCGCACCCACGCGGATCTGGAGTCGGCCGGCGCATTGCGCCGAGCGCCCTCCGCCGCGGTGTCCGACCCCGTCGGTAGCGTACGCGCACGATGACCCGGGAGGAGGTCCTCACGCTGGTGCGCGAGCACCTCGGCGACGAGCTCGAGATCGATCCCGGCGTGATCCAGGAGTCCACCCGCTTCAAGGAGGACCTGGCGGCCGACTCGCTCGACCTCTACACGCTCGTCCAGGAGTTCGAGGACACCTACGGGGTCCGGATGTCTGACGAGGAGGCGACCAAGGTGCTCACGGTCGGCCAGGCGGTCGACTTCGTCCTCGCCCACGGCGTCGAAGCACCAAGGCCCTGAACGCTGCGCGAGCTGACCGAGCTTCTCGATCGGCTGCCGGGTGTCCTTGCCCGGCAGGCCGTGATGCACGCCTCCTGGACCGATCGGCGCATGGACTCCTACGAGCGCCTGGCCTTCCTGGGCGACAGCGTCCTCGGGCTTGCGGTCACCACCCACCTCTACCCCCGGCTCGCGGCGGAGCACTTCGGCGCCGGGCGGCTGACGAAGATCCGCGCACAGGCGGTCTCGGGTCGCTCGTGCCGCGAGGTCGCCGAGCGCCTGGGCGTGCCCGACCGGCTGCGCTCCGTGGCCCCGCGGTCGACGGGCACCCCCGTAGAGGCGCTGATCCGCACCGAGCGGGTGCTCGCCTCGGTGGTCGAGGCGCTCATCGGCGCCTGCTACCTGACCTTCGGCTTCGAGCGGACCGCCCCGGCGGTGGTCGAGGCCTTCGCGCCGGAGATCGCCGAGGCGCTGGAGAACCCGGTCGACTTCAAGTCGGCCCTCCAGGAGCGCCTGGCCCGCGACGCGACGGTCGTCGTCTACGAGATAGTGGCCGAGAACGGCCCGCCGCACGAGAGGACCTTCGAGGTGCTTGCGACGGTGTCGGGCGAGGAGGTCGCCCGCGGCTCGGGCCGCAGCAAGAAGGACGCCGAGCAGGCGGCGGCGCAGGCGGCGCTGGAGGGCTTCGAGCTGCCGTGACGAAGAGGCAGGCGGCCGTGCCATGCACCTGAAGTCGCTCAGCCTCAAGGGCTTCAAGTCGTTCCCCGACCGCACCCGGCTGGACTTCGGGCCCGGCGTGAGCGTCGTGGTGGGCCCCAACGGATCCGGCAAGTCGAACATCACCGACGCCGTCCTGTGGGCGATGGGGGAGCAGTCTCCTCTCGCCGTGCGCGGCCAGTCGATGCAGGACGTCATCTTCGGCGGCGGCCGCGGGCAGCAGGCGCGTGGTGCCGCGGAGGTCGAGATCGTCATCGAGGCCGACGGCTCCGAGCTCGACCTCGCGGAGCTGTCGATCGTTCGCCGGCTCGACCGCTCCGGCGACGGCGAGTACCGGCTCAACGGCGCGCGCTGCCGGCTGGTCGACGTCATCGAGGCGCTCTCGGACACTGGGCTGGGCAAGGAGTCGCACTCGGTCGTGTCCCAGGGCCGGGTCGAGGGGATCGTCACGTCCAAGCCCCGCGACCGCAGGCTGCTCATCGAGGAGGCCGCTGGGCTGGGCAAGCACCGCAAGCGCCGGCGCCGTGCGCAGCTCAAGCTCGCCCGTACGCAGGACAACCTCGACCGGGCGCTCGACGTCGAGCGCGAGGCGCGCTCGCGGCTGCGCCCGCTCAAGCGCCAGGCCGAGGCGGCCGAGCTGCACGAGCGCCTGGAGCGCCAGACGCTCGAGGCGCGCTGGTCCGTCGCGCGCGACGACGTCCGGGCCCGGGGCGAGGGGCTCGCAGGGGCCGAGCGCGAGGCGGCGAGCGCTCGCGGCGTCCGCGATGAGGCGGAACGCGCGCTGGCCGAGGTGGCCGCCCGTCGCCAGGAGGCCGAGCTCGCGCTCGAGCAGCGGGCAGAGCGGCGCGAGGAGCTGGCGCGACGCGCCTATGCGGCTCGCTCGGCTGGTGAACGCCTCTCCTTCCGCGCCGAGCGGGCGCGGGCGGCCGCCGACGAGCTCGAGCGGCGGGCGGACCGCGCGCGTGCGCAGCTCGCGGCGTTGCGCGAGCAGTCGGCCAGCACGCACGGAGACGACGACGGCGCCGCCCGGATCGGCGAGCTCGAGGCCGAGCTCGCCGTCCTGGAGCGCGACCGCGAGCAGGAGCTCGAGCGCGAGCTGGCCGCGCTCGAGACGCGCCGGGCGGCGGCCGCCGATGACGTCGAGCGCCGCGAGGCGGCGGTCGCCCGGCGCCGGGCCGAGCTCGCTGCCGCCGACGAGCGCGCCGAGGGCGCGCGGGGCGTCGGCCGCGCGGCCGAACGGGCGATCGAGAGCGGCCGCCGCGAGGCCGCGCGGGTCGGGGCGGAGCTCGCGGCGGTGAACCAGTTCCTGCGCGCCCACGCGGGCGCGCCCGGCGGCGCCCGCGCCCTGGCCGACGTACTCGAGGTCGAGCCGGGTTGCGAGCTCGCCCTCGCCGCCGCGCTCGGCGGCCGCCTGCTCGCCGCGATCGTCGACGACCACGCGGCCGGCGACGCGCTGCTGGACCGCGCGGGTCAGGACGGGGGAAGCGTGCTCGTGCGGGCGCCGGACGGCAGCCCCTCCGGGTCGTCGCGTCCCGCCGGATCGGCCTCCGGGTCGTCTCCCGCCGGGTCGTCTCCCGCCGGCTCGCCTCCGGCCGGCTCGCCTCCGGCCGGCTCGCCTCCGGCCGCCCCATCTCTCGCCCCGCTCTCGTCCGGCGCGCCGCCGGCCCCGGGCGCGCGTCCGCTCGCCGAGGTGCTCCGCGGTCCTCCCGAGGCGGTCGGCCTGGCCGCGCCGCTCTTGGCCGACACCTGGCTCGTCGACAACCTCGGGGCTCTCGCGGCGGAGTTCTCGGGAACGGCGGTGACCCGGTCCGGGCGCGTATGGGCCGGGGCGTGGCGCGAGCTTCGTCAGGTGCCCTCGGGGGGAGCTGACCGGGTGCTCTCGGAACGCAACCGTCGCGAGCGGCTGCTCGCCGAGAGCGAGGCCGCAGTCCGCTCCGAGCAGGTCGCGATCGCGGAGGCCGAGACGGCAGGGGCGGCGGTGGTCGCCGCCGACGCCGCGCGCCACGCCGCCGACAGCTCGCTGCGCGACGCGCAACGCGAGCTCGAGACCGCCGTGGAGGCGCGACGTCGAGCCTCGTGGCTCATCGAGCAGCGGCGACTGGCGCCCGACGAGGGCCCCGGGTCGCTTCGGCGCGCGCAGGTGGCGGCCGAGCTCCAAGGCGAGCGGCGGCTGGCCGAACGCGTCGCGGCCGAGCGCACCGAGCGCGCCGCGCGCGTGCAGCGGCTCGAGCGCAGGCTGGTCCGCGACGAGGCGCTCGCGCCGGCCGCCGCGCGGCTTGTCGAGGCGCTGACCACCGCGGCGCAGGCCATCGCCGGCCGGGTCGAGGAGGTCGAGGCGCAGCTGGTTGCCGACCGCGAGGCGGGCGATCGCCTGGCCGGTGACCTGCGGGCGTGCGCGCAGGACGAGGCCGCCCTGCAGGCCGCGCTCAAGGGGGCGGCCGACGCGGTCACGGTCGCCGAGGTGCGCGCCCAGCAGGCCCGCGACCAGTCGGCCGAAGCACAGCACGAGCTCGCCGCCCTGGCCGGACGCCTCGGGCTCGAGGCGCAGCCGGCGACGCAGCCGCTCGCCGACGAGGAGCGCGCCGCGCTGGGCGAGCGCGTCGCCAGGCTGGAGCGCCGGCGAGAGCAGCTCGGACCAGTCAACCCGCTCGCCCAGGACGAGTACGCAGAGGCGGTCGCGCACGTGGAGGAGCTCGAGCGCCAGCGCGAGGACCTCGAGACCGCGATGCGCGAGCTGCAAGGCCTGATCGCCGACACCGATCGGCAGATCCGCGAGAGCTTCGAGCAGACCTTCACCGCGGTCGCGCGCAACTTCGAGGAGGTCGTCACCCATCTCTTCCCCGGCGGCCGCGGCCGGCTGCGGCTGGTGCGCGAGGACGCCGGCCCGCGCCCGGTGCTCGGCGGCCAGCCGCTCTCCGAGGACGAGCGGGCGGCGGAGGCGGACGACGCCGGCGTGCACGAGGCCGAAGAGGCCGAGGAGGCGCAGGACGAGGAGCTGCTCGGCGTCGAGATCGAGCTCACGCCGGCGGGCAAGGCGACCAAGCGGCTGTCGCTGCTCTCCGGCGGCGAGAAGTCGCTCACCGCCCTTGCCTTCCTCTTTGCGGTGTTCCTGGCCCGGCCGTGCCCGTTCTACATCCTCGACGAGGTTGAGGCAGCGCTCGACGACCTCAACATCGACCGCTTTCTCACACTCCTGCGCCGCTACGCCGACCGCGCGCAGTTCATCGTCGTGACTCACCAGAAGCGCACGATGGAGGCCGCCGACACCCTGTACGGGGTGTCGATGGGCGACGACGGGGTCTCCAAGGTCATCTCGAGGCGCCTGCCGCCCGAGCGCGACGAGGCCGCGCCCCGCGTCGCCGGGGCGGCCTGAGCGCCGACGCTGTCCGCGCCGCACGGTCGAACCGAACCCATCCCTCCCGCCGGCCGTAGGACCCCCCGGAGAGGAGAGGTGAAACTTGCACGCCACATGCAGATAGCTCTAGGATGGCCGTCGTGAAGCGTCTGGGAGGGGTGCTGGCTGCCTGTGGCACGACCGCCGCGCTGCTGGCGCCGGCGGCCATCTCGGCTGCGGACGACCCGCAACCGCCCTCGAGCGAGGTTCCGGGGACGACCGGACCCGCCGCGCCCGCCACGACGACGCCGGCGCAGATCGTCAACCGGCCGCCGCTCGCGTTGCTGTCCGCGAGGCCGAGCGCGGCGACCGCCCGGAAGCCGGTCGCCCTCGACGCGTCGGCGTCCTCGGACCCCGACGGCTCGATCGCGCGCTACGAATGGGACCTCGACGGCGACGGCAGCTATGAGACCGACGGCGGCGCCACCCCGGTGATCGAGCACACCTTCGACACCGCGGACACACGAGAGGTCGGACTGCGGGTCACCGACGACGTCGGCGCCACCTCGGACGGCCTCCTGTCACTCGACGTTGCCGCGGCGCCAACGCCCACCGTCGTCAACCGGCCGGCCCCGTCCGCCGCCTCGCCACCCTCGCCGTCCTCGCCGTCCGCGTCGTCGCCCTCGCCGTCTGCCTCGCCGGCCTCGTCGTCTGCGTCGCCGGCCTCCTCGTCCGCCTCCCCGGCCGTCAGCTCCCGCCGTCGCGATTCGAGCTCGGCGGCGGATCCGCCGGTCGCGAGGGCGGCGGCGACGACGTCGGTGACGATCAGCGACTTCAAGTTCTCCCCCGGCACGATCACAGTGAACGCCGGCGACACCGTGCGGTGGACGAACGCCGGCCCGACCGGCCACTCGGCGACGGGAAGCGGCTTCGACACCGGGATCCTCGCCAAGGGCGCGAGCGGCTCGGAGACATTCTCCAAGGCGGGAACGTTCAGTTACATCTGCACCCCCCATCCCTTCATGAAGGGGACGGTCGTCGTCAAGGCGGCCGGGTCCGCGTCCGGCGGCTCCGGGTCCGGCGGCTCCGCCTCCAGCGGCTCGGGGTCGAGCGGGTCCGGCTCCACCGACTCGACCGACTCGTCTGCGACCGACCCCTTCGGCTCCTCGGGATCGTCGGCGGCCTCGGCCAGCGGCGCTTCGTTGCCCACGACGGGCACGAACGTCGTCCTCGTCGCCGCCATCGGCGCCGGCTTCCTCGTCGCGGGCCTCGCCCTGCGCCTCCTCCCCGGCCTCGCCGCCGGGGCGGCTGACGCCTCAGGCCCCCCGGGGCACGGTCGGAGCGCCGCTATCGTGCCGCCGCGATGGCGCGCGACTGGCGAGAGGTGTTCATCACCCGGGACGGTGAGCAGGCCGAGCCCGAGGCCGCCGCGGCCGAGGAGGAGCCCAGGCGTCGCGGCTTCTTCCGCCGCATGCGCGACAACCTCGGCAAGACCCGGTCGGCGCTTGCCGCCGAGGTTCAGGCGACCCTGTTCGTCGAGCTCGACGACGAGACCTGGGAGCGCCTGGAAGAGGCGCTGATCGGCGCGGACGTCGGGGCGCGCACGACGGCGAAGGTCGTCGAGACGCTCGAGTCCGAGGCCGGGTCGGGTGACCTGGAGGGCGGCGAGCAGCTCACCGGCCGCCTTGTCGAGCTGCTCGCCGACGTCGCCCGCACGGGCGAGGACCGCATCGACCTGCGCGCCGAGCCCACCGTCATGCTGGTGGTCGGGGTCAACGGCACGGGCAAGACGACGACGATCGGCAAGGTCGCCTGGCACCTGCGCTCCGAGCTCGGCCGCACGGTGGTCATCGGCGCAGCCGACACGTTCCGCGCCGCGGCCGTCGAGCAGCTCGAGACGTGGGCTCAGCGCGCGGGCGCGTCGTTCGTCAAGGGCGAGGAGGGCTCCGATCCCGGCGCCGTCGCCTACGACGCGATCGAGACCGGGCGGTCCGCCGGCGCCGACGTGGTGATCATCGACACCGCCGGCCGCCTGCACACCCAGCACGACCTCATGGACGAGCTCGCGAAGGTCCGCCGCGTCATCGCCAAGCAGCTCCCCGGCGCCCCCCACGAGACGCTGCTTACGATCGACGCGACCACGGGGCAGAACGGCCTGCGCCAGGCCAAGCTCTTCTCCGAGGCCGTCGACGTCTCCGGGATCGTCCTGACCAAGCTCGACGGGACGGCCAAGGGCGGCATCGCCCTGGCCATCGCCACAGAGCTCGGCATCCCCGTCAAGCTCATCGGGCTCGGCGAGACGCTCGAGGACCTGCGCCCCTTCGACGCGCGGGACTTCGCGCGCGCCCTGCTGACGTAGACTCGGCCGCCCCATGGAGAGCTGGCTCCTCTGGTTGATCGCCGCCTGCCTGCTCGGGGTGGGGGAGATGCTGACCCTGAGCTTCTTCCTTGCGCCCCTCGCCGCCGGCGCCCTGCTCGCGGCCGTGGCGGCCCTGCTGGGCGGCGGCGGCGTGGTCCAGTTCATCGTCTTCCTCGTCGCCTCGGTTCTCGCGCTGCTCGTCGTGCGGCCGATCGCCCGTTCGCACCGGCGCATGCCTCCTCGCCTGCGAACGGGGACCAAGGCGCTGATCGGCAAGCGCGCGATCGTGCTCGAGCGGATCGCCAACGACGAGGGCGTGGGGTGCGTCAAGATCGAGGGCGAGGTATGGACGGCCCGCGCCTACGACGACGATGCCGTGTTCGACGTCGGCGAGCGGGTCGACGTCGTCGAGATCCGGGGCGCCACGGCGCTCGTCACCGAATGAGAGGCTGAACCCATCATGGCCGGCTTGATCGCGCTCATCGTCGTGGCGGTGTTCGTCGTGTTCGTCGCCGCCCGCACCATCCGCATCGTCCCCCAGGCGCGCGCGGGGATCGTGGAGCGCCTCGGGCGCTACAGCCGCACGCTCGACCCGGGGCTGACCATCGTCATCCCCTTCGTCGACCGGCTCAAGCCGCTGATCGACCTGCGCGAGCAGGTCGTCTCGTTCGCGCCCCAGCCGGTGATCACGGAGGACAACCTCGTCGTCGCCATCGACTCGGTCCTCTACTTCACGGTGACCGATCCCAAGGCGGTGACCTACGAGGTGGCCAACCCGCTGCAGGCCATCGAGCAGCTCACCATCACCACGCTGCGGAACGTCGCCGGCGGCATGACCCTGGAGCAGACGCTGACCAGCCGCGACCAGATCAATGCCCAGCTGCGCGTCGTCCTCGACGAGGCGACCGGCAAGTGGGGCATTCGCATCAACCGTGTCGAGCTCAAGTCCGTCGATCCGCCGCCGACCATCCAGGAGGCGATGGAGAAGCAGATGCGGGCCGAGCGCGACCGGCGCGCAGCGATCCTCAACGCCGAAGGCGTCAAGCAGTCCCAGATCCTGACCGCCGAGGGCGAGAAGCAGTCCGCCGTGCTCAAGGCCGAGGGCGCGAAGACCTCGGCCATCCTGCGCTCGGAGGGCGAGGCGCGGGCGATCGACACCGTCTTCAACGCGATCCACGCGGGCCGCCCCGACCAGCCGCTGCTCAGCTACCAGTACCTGCAGATGCTGCCCCAGCTCGCCCAGGGTCAGGCGAACAAGGTCTTCGTCATCCCCTCGGAGTTCTCCCAGGCGCTGGGCAACATCGGCCAGGCCATCGGCGGCCTCGGCGCCGGCGACAGCGGCGTGGACGAGGGCCCGGCGCCGCGCCGGTCCGAAGCGGTCGAGCGGGCCGGGGCGGAAGCCGCCGCCGAGGCCGAGGCGGCCGCTCAGGCCGCCCGGGATGCGCAGGCCGAGGCCGAGAAGGCGCAGCGGCCAGGCGGCGTGTCGCGCGGCTTGCAGGGCGGCGCGCCGCCCGCGCTCCCGGGCGACCCCCCGCCCGCCGCCAGCTAGTCTGAATCGCGTGTTCGACACGCTCTCCGAGAAGCTCCAAGACGCCCTCGGCGACGTCCGCTCGCGGGGGTCCCTGACCGAGGAGGACGTCAATCGCGCGATGCGCGAGGTCCGCCTCGCGCTGCTCGAGGCAGACGTCAACCTCAAGGTCGTGCGCCAGTTCACCGCGGCGGTGAAGGAGCGCGCGCTAGGCGCAGAGGTCATCGGGCAGCTCAACCCGGGCCAGCAGGTCGTCAAGATCGTCAACGAGGAGCTGACCTCGCTCATGGGCGGGGCCGGTCGCGACATCGCCTTCTCGCCGCGGCCGCCCACCGTCATCCTCCTGGCCGGCCTGCAGGGCTCGGGCAAGACGACGGCCGCCGCGAAGCTCGCCCGTTACCTGCGCGAGCAGCACGGCTCGTCGGTCGCGATCGCCGCCTGCGACGTCTACCGCCCGGCCGCGGTCGACCAGCTCGTGAAGGTCGGCGCTCAGGCCGGCGCCGCCGTCTACGAGCAGGGCACCGATGAGAACCCGGTGAAGATCGCCGCCTGGGCGCGCGACCGCGCCATGCAGGAGGGCAAGGACGTCCTCATCGTCGACACCTCGGGCCGCCTGCACGTCGACCAGGAGCTCATGTCCGAGCTCGCCGACATCCGCACGGCGATCCGCCCGCACACGATCCTGCTCGTCGTCGACGCGATGACCGGGCAGGACGCCGTCAACGTCGCGCAGGAGTTCGGTGCGGTCGTGGACTTCGACGGTGTGGTCCTGACCAAGCTCGACGGCGACGCGCGCGGCGGCGCCGCGCTGTCGGTGCGCACGGTGACCGGCAAGCCGGTGCTCTACGCCTCGACCGGGGAGAAGCTCGACCAGTTCGAGCGCTTCCACCCCGACCGCATGGCGCAGCGGATCCTCGGCATGGGCGACGTGCTGTCGTTCATCGAGAAGGCCGAGCGCGAGATCGACGAGGACCAGGCCGCCGAGCTCGAGCGCAAGCTGCGCAAGGAGCAGTTCACCTTCGAGGACTTCCTGGACCAGATGAAGCAGGTCCGCAAGATGGGGCCGCTCAACTCGCTGCTCGGGATGCTCCCGGGCCTCTCGGGCCACCAGCTCTCCAAGATGAACATCGACGAGCGCGAGCTCGACCGGGTCGAGGCGATCGTGCTGTCGATGACCCCCGAGGAGCGCCGGCGGCCCGAGCTCATCAAGGGCTCGCGGCGGCTGCGGATCGCCAAGGGATCGGGGACGAGCGTCCAGCAGGTCAACCAGCTCGTCAAGCAGTTCGGCCAGATGCGCAAGATGATGAAATCGCTCGGCCAGGGCAAGATGCCCGACATCGGCGCGCTCATGCGCGGGGGCCGCTGAGCCTAGGGCCTGCCCCCGGCGCCTCCGCCTGACCCGGTGCGCGCGTACCGGAGCCCTTCGCCCGGCCTCGGCCCGCTACCCTGCACCGTCGCATGTCTGTTCGAATGAGACTGACCCGCGTGGGCGGGAAGAAGGACCCGATCTGGCGGGTGGTCATCGCCGACCAGCGCTCGCCGCGCGACGGGCGGGTGATCGAGACGATCGGGCGCTACAACGCCCAGACCAACCCCTCGACCATCGTCCTCGACGAGGACCGGGTCCGCCTCTGGCTCACGCGCGGCGCCCAGCCGAGCGAGACGGTGCGCAAGCTCCTGCGCACCCAGGGCATCGACCCTTCCGGTCGCTGAGGCGGCCGTGGCGGAGCTCGGCGACCTGCTCGGCTTCCTCGCGGGCGCGCTGGTCACCCACCCCGACGACGTGAAGGTCGACGAGTTCGAGGAGGACGACGGCACCGTCGTGCTCGAGCTCACCGTGGCGCAGGACGACTACGGCAAGGTCATCGGCCGCGGTGGTCGCACGGCAAGCGCGCTGCGCACGGTGGTGAAGGCCGCGGCCGCGAAGGCCGACCGCCGCGTGCTCGTCGACATCGTCGACTGACGATGGCCTCCGGGCCGCTGGTGGGCGGGGTGGTCGGCCGCCCTCACGGGCTCGACGGCAGCTTCCACGTGCTCCGGGCGCGCCCGGCGCTGCTGGTGATCGGCGCGCGGGTGTCGGTGGCCGGGCGCGAGGCCGAGATCGAGCGCCGCGCCGGCACCGACGAGCGCCCCATTCTGCGGCTGGCCGGCTTCACCGGCCGCGAAGCGGCCGAGCGACTGCGCGGGGAGCGGCTGCTCGTGCCGGGCTCGACGGCGCCGGCCCTGGGAGAGGACGAGTGGTACGCCGAGCAGCTCGAGGGCTGTGTCGTCCTGGACGGCGAGCGCGAGGTGGGGGAGGTTCGCCGGCTCCTCGCGCTTCCGAGCTGCGAGGTGCTCGAGGTCGAGCGCCGCGAGGGCGGCGAGCTGCTCGTCCCGCTGATCCGCGACGCCGTGCGCAGCGTCGACGTGGACGCGCGGCGCATCGACGTCGACATGGCCTTCCTCGAACCGGCGCAGGGCTGATGCGGCTCGACGTCTTCACGCTCTTCCCGTCGTGGTTCGATTGGTTTCGCACCCAGCGCCACGTCGCCAACGCGCTCGCCCTCGGGCACGAGCTGCGCTGCCTCTCCTATCGCGACCACACCCCGCTCTCGGCCGGCCAGGTCGACGACACGCCGTTCGGCGGCGGGGCGGGGATGGTCCTGCGCGTCGACGTGGTGGAGGCGGCGTTGCGCGCGGTCTACGGCGTCGACCCGGTCGGGCTGGGCGCCGAGCGCCGCGTGGTGGCGCTGACCCCGGGCGGGCGAATGCTGGACGACGCCCTGGTCTCAGAGCTCGCCGGCGAGCCGGCGCTGATCCTGTTGTGCGGGCGCTACGAGGGCTTCGACGAGCGGATCGTCGAGCACTTCTGCACGGACGCGGTGTCGATCGGGCGCTACGTTCTGTCCGGAGGCGAGCTCGCGGCGATGGTGGTCGCCGACACCGTGATGCGCAAGCTGCCGGGTGCGCTCGGCCACGAGGATTCGGCGCTCGAGGAGTCCTACAGCGCGGCGCTCGAGGGGCGGCCGGAGTACCCCCACTACACGCGGCCGGCCGACCATCGCGGCTGGAAGGTGCCCGACGTGCTGCTCTCGGGCCACCACGCCCGCATCCGCGAATGGCGGCTCGAGCAGGCCCGTCGACGTCCGCTACCATGACCGCTCCGCGACGGCCCTTCCGGCCTCGCGCTTCTTTTTGCCCGTGAGCAGCGTCATCGACAGCCTCGAGCGCGCGCAGCTGCGCCGCGTCCCCCGCTTCCAGGCCGGCGATCGCGTGCGCGTCCACTTCCAGGTGGTCGAGGGCAACCGTCGCCGCACCCAGGTCTTCGAGGGCATCGTCATAAAGCGCCAGGGGCATGGCGTTCGGGAGACCTTCACGGTGCGCAAGCAGTCCTTCGGAGTCGGGGTCGAGCGCACCTTCCCGGTGCACTCGCCGAAGATCGAGCGCATCGAGGTCGCCGCCCGCGGCGACGTTCGGCGCGCGAAGCTCTACTACCTGCGCGGCCGCGTCGGAAAGCGCGCGCGGGTTCGCGAGCGACGCTCCGGCCGGCCCGAGGAGGCCGTCGAGCCGGGCCTGCTCAACGAGCCGGTCGCCGGCGGCGTCGACGCCGAGGGCGAGGGCGTGGCCGAAGCCGACTCAGAGCTCTCGCCCGACGCCGAGCAGCCGGTGGACGAGGCGCCGGCGTTGGAGGCGACGGCCGAGCAGGCGCCGGCCGGTGACGGCGGGCGCGATGGCGGCGACCAGTCCTAGGGGCGTGAAGACCAAGAGGAAGTCGACCGGCGGCTCGATCATCGAGCTGGTGGTCATCGTGGCGGTCGCCCTCGGCCTCGCGCTCGGCATCCAGGCCTTCCTCGTCAAGCCCTACCGCATCCCGAGCGAGTCGATGGAGCCGACGCTGGACGTCGGGCAGCGGGTGCTCGTCAATCGCATCGGCAACCGCTTCTCGGACCCGTCGATCGGCGAGATCCTCGTCTTCCACCCGCCCAGGGGCTCGGAGACCAACCAGTGCGGCACGACCCCCCGCGAGGGCCAGCCCTGTCCCGCTCCGACCAAGGACCGCTCCGACGTGAACTTCATCAAGCGCGTGGTCGCGGGGCCGGGCGACCGCCTGGCGATCCGCGGCGGCCGGGTGGTCCTCAACGGCAAGCTGCAAAAAGAGAGCTATATCCGGCCTTGCGGTGGCGGCGAGGCCTGCGACTTCCCCCAGTCGATCACCATTCCACCCGGGTACTGGTTCATGATGGGCGACAACCGTGGCTCCTCCGACGACAGCCGCTTCTGGGGCCCCGTCCCCAAGAAATGGATCATCGGCGGCGCCTTCGCCACCTACTGGCCTCCAGGACGCATCGGGCTCCTCTGAGCCGGCCGGTGACGCTCCGGCGCCGCGCGCGCCGGACGATCCGGGTGCGGCGTCCGCGGCGCCCGCGCCGGTAGATCCGCGGACGGCGCCCGCGCCGCCCGCGCGAAGGCGACGCACGTCGTCGGCCAAGGCCGGGCGCAAGCTGCTGCGCTTCGACCGCGAGCTCGGCGCTCGGTGGGTCGCGGGGGCCGACGAGGCCGGCCGCGGGTGCCTCGCCGGGCCGCTCGTGGCGGCCGCGGTGCTCTTCGACCACGAGCGCCTCACCCTCTCCGACCGCCGAGCGCTGTCGGCGCTCAACGACTCCAAGCAGCAGACCGCGGCCGCTCGCGAGGCGCTCTACCCGGTGATCCTGCGCACGGCCACGAGGGTGGCCGTGGTCTCGCGCAGCGTGCGGCGCATCGACGGCCACGGCCTGCACCGCACGAACCTCGCGGCGCTGCGCGACGCGCTGCTTCGCGTGGCCTGCCCGGGCTGCATCTGCCTGTCGGACGGCTTCCCGGTCGCGGACACCGGCTTCCAGCAGCGCGCGGTGATCGAGGGCGACGCCCGCAGCGCGTCGATCGCCGCCGCCTCGATCCTCGCCAAGGTCAGCCGCGACCGCTACATGCGGCGCGCCGACCGCCTGCACCCCGGCTGGGAGTTCGCCGCCCACGTCGGCTACGCCACCCCCGAGCACCGCGCGGCGATCATGACGCGGGGCGTCTCGCCGCTGCACCGCCTCTCCTTCCAGTCGATCGCCTACCAGCAGCTCGAGCTGTAGCGCGCCGGGCGTTGCTGGGCCGTGACGGCACGGTGACGCTCAGGGCGTATGGTGGAGGCGTGAGGGTGAATGCCGTGCGGCAACCCGCGAGGGAGCCGGGCGTGGCTCGGGCGCAACCGAGTGCCGGGGTGGGTTTACGACGGTCGGTGCCTGCGGGGGCGCCGGCGGGCCACGAGCTCATGCGGGTCCTGCGTCAGCGCGGCGCGGACCCGCTCGACGCCGTCGCTGACACGATCGCACGCGACGCGGGCACGCCACTGCCCGGCGACCTGCAGGCGCGGTGGGGGAGCCGGCTGGGCGCGGACCTGTCCGGAGTCCGGGTTCATCGCGACGAGGGTGTTGTCCGCACCGGCGGCGCGCGCGGGATGAGCTTCGGATCCCACGTGCTGCTCGCGCCCGGCGCGTTTGATCCTGGCTCCACCCGAGGCCGGTCGCTGCTCGGTCACGAGGTGGCGCACACGCTGCAGGGCCCGGCGGGCGCGGGTGCCTTCTCCGGTCGCGTCCGGCTGGGCCCGCGCGAGCCCGCGCTCGAGAGCGAGGCCGACGACGTCGGCGGGCAGCTGGCCGAGCCCGGCTCGCAGCCGATCCGCGTCCGCTCGCGCTCAAGCGCCCCGGCGCTGCGCGGCGACAAGCAGATCACGTTCAGCGGCCTCGACATCACCGTCAGCGACGTCTACGTGCTCGAGGGGCCGGGCGCCACGGCTCCGGGCTTCCTCGCGAAGTTCCAGAACGCGCTGATCCGCTACTACACGCCCGCGCCCTTCGGCTACTTCAAGTATCGCGGCTACCAGGTGACCTTCGACCTCTCCGCGCGCTACCGGACGATCGGCGACTCGTTGTCGGACCCCGGGACGACCATGTTCTGGGTCGAGCCCGGCAGCGGCCGGGCCGGTGGGACGTCGATCACCGAGATAACGCTGTACGCCACAGACCCCGAGCTGACGATCGCCCACGAGGTGGGCCACACCCTGTCGGACTACTACTTCGGGATCAACCAGGAGGGCTACACGGAAGACGTCCTCCCGCGGCTCGGCTCGATGTTCGGGGGCCCGGGCGGGGTCGCCACGGAGAAGCCGGAAGCCGCCGGCGACATCATGGGCCTGGGCAACCGGGTCACCAACTTCCTCCTCGCGCAGATACTGGACAAGGCGATCGACAACGCCCCGACGCTGCCTCCGATTTCGGCGCCGGCGCCGGCGCCGGCGCCGGCGCCGGCGACGCCAGGCTCCGGTCACTAAGAGAACGCACCGCGGGTCCGGACGGAGGCCGCCGCTAGAACGCCCCTTCGAGGTGGTCGAGCGCCAGGAGGCGACCGGACGCGTCGAAGCTCACCCCGATGGCGTCGAAGCGCAGCTCGGTGGCGTAGGGACGGCCGGGGCGGTCGGCGAGCCACGCGGCCGACATGCGCCGCACCTGCGTCCGCTTGTCGTCGTGGAGGTTGTCCCACGGCCCGGTGCCGTGGGCCGGCGCCCGGCGGGTCTTGACCTCGCAGAAGACGAGCGCGCGTCCGTCGAAGGCCACGAGGTCCAGCTCGCCGAAGCGCGTGCGGTAGTTGCGGTCGAGCACCTCGAACCCGAGCCGCTCGAGATGCTCGGCGGCCAGCTCCTCGCCGAGCCGGCCGAGCGCGCGCCGAGGGTCCGGCCGCTTCGCGCCGGGCCCCCGGTCGCTGCCTTTGCCGCCGCGTGCCGGGGCGCCGCCCCTCTGGGCGCCGTCGTCCCCGCCGGTTCGTTCTCGTCGCGCGTGCATCGGCCGAAGCTACGGCGCGATCTGCGGACCTGGGCCCCGCGTGACCGTTTCGGCACGATCGCGCCGCAGGGACGTGACACCCGCGTGCGGAGACGGCACGGGACGCCGCCTAGCGTGCGCCTTCGTGCTGACCCACGTGACCACCTTCGCGATCTACGGGCTCGAACCGCGGCGGGTGGTGGTCGAGGTCGACATCCGCGCGGGCCTGCCGACCTTCGCGGTCGTCGGCCTTGCCGACAAGGCGGTGCGGGAAGCGCGTGAGCGGGTGCGAGCGGCGCTCCTCAACTCCGGCTTCGAGTTCCCCATGCGGCGGATCACCGCGAATCTCGCGCCCGCGTACCTGCGCAAGGCCGGCCCGGGCTACGACCTCGCGCTCGCGCTCGGCATCCTCGCGGCGTCCGAGCAGCTCGACGGCGAGCCCCTCACGCGCTTCGCGGTCTTCGGGGAGCTCGGCCTCGGAGGCGAGCTGCGGCCGTGCCGCGGGGTCCTGGCGATCGCCGAGGGCGCAAGGCGCAGCGGCGCGCCCGCGTTGCTGGTCCCCCGCCCTCAGGCAACCGAGGCGTCGCTCGTCGAGGGCGTGCAGGTGGCCGGCGTCGAAACGCTGCGCGAGGCGGTCGAGGTTCTCACCGGGGAGCGCGGGGCGCCGCCACCGCCACCGGACGGCGCCACCGCTGCCGCGGAGCCTCCGCGTCCCGACCTCGCCGACGTCCGAGGCCACCTCGGTCCGCGACGGGCGCTCGAGATCACCGCCGCCGGCGGCCACAACCTGCTGATGGAGGGCCCGCCGGGCACCGGCAAGACGATGCTGGCCCGGCGGCTCCCGTCCGTCCTGCCGCCGCTCACCGCCCAGGAGGCCATCCAGGTCACGCGCATCCGCAGCGTCGCCGGCCTGCACCACGGCGGCGGCCTCGTCCGCGAGCGCCCCTTCCGTGCGCCCCACCACACGATCTCGCCGTCGGGGCTCGTGGGCGGCGGCGGCCTTCCCGCGCCTGGAGAAGCGACGCTCGCCCACCTCGGCGTCCTCTTCCTCGACGAGCTCTCGGAGTTCCCGCGGCCCAGCCTCGAGGCGTTGCGCCAGCCGCTGGAGGACGGCCACGTCACCGTCGTCCGGGGCCAGCACGTCTCGGTCTTCCCGACGCGGGTCATGCTCGTTGCGTCCACCAACCCCTGCCCGTGCGGCTTCGCCGGCGTGGGCGACGGGCGCTGCCGCTGCGCCGAGGCGGAGATCGCTCGTCACCGCCGCCGGCTCAGCGGCCCGCTGCTCGACCGCATCGACCTGCTGGTCGACGTCCAGCGGCCGAGCTCGGCGGAGCTCGGCCACGGCGGGAACGAATGTTCCGCGACTGTGCGTGCGCGCGTCGTCGCGGCCCGCGAGCACCAGCTCGCGCGCCTGAGGGGCACCGGAGCGACGTGCAACGGGCAGATGGACGCCCGCACGGTCAGCGAGCGGGTCAAGCTCGAGGAGTCGGCGCGGCGCACGCTCCTCGCCGCCTACGACCACGGTCACCTCAGCGCTCGCGGCCACCATCGGATCCTGCGCGTCGCCCGGACCATCGCGGACCTGGACGCCGCCCCGGTCGTGACCCGCGACCACATCCTCCACGCGCTGGGGCTGCGCGGACACGACGCCGAAGCAAGGAGGGCGGCGTGACGCCGGCGGTGGCCTCCGACGCCCCCGCGTGCGAGGCCTGCCTGCGACGCACGCTGCTGCTCGCGCTGCTCTCGCCGTTCCTCGACCGGGTCCGCGATCGCTACGGGCGGCCGGACGAACTGCTCGCCATCGGCGACGAGGACCTGATCGCCGGGCTCGCGGGGTCGCGTCGCTCGGCGGTGGCACGTGCGTACGAGGCGTTCGATCTCGACGAAGCCCTGCGGCGGATCGAGCGCAGCGGTCAGTCGGTGTGCTGCGTCCACAAGCCGGCGTATCCGGAGCGGCTGCGCGACCTCGCGGCTCCCCCGACGGTGCTGCACTCCCAGTGCAGGGCCGCCTCCGGCGGCCGTGAGGATGGATCGCGCCCGGGCGAGCCGCGCGAGGCGATGGCGACCGGCGAGGCGTCGGTCGCCATCGTCGGCGCGCGACGCGCGAGCGAGTACGGGCGGGCGGTCGCCCGCGCGCTCGGTCGCGGACTGTCGGCCGCCGGGGTGACCGTCGTGAGCGGGATGGCGATGGGCGTCGACGCGGCCGCGCACGAGGGAGCACTCGAGTCCGGCGGTCGGACCATCGCGGTGCTCGGCGGCGGCGCGAACGTTCCGTATCCACAGAGCAAGCGGCTCCTGCACGCACGGCTCGTGCGGGAGGCGCTGGTGGTGTCCGAGATGCCGCCCGGCTTCGTGGCGCGCCGCTGGTCGTTCCCGGTGCGCAACCGCATCA
The DNA here is from genome assembly GCA_963728925.1 of uncultured Actinomycetes bacterium. Lineage (GTDB taxonomy): Bacteria > Actinomycetota > Thermoleophilia > Solirubrobacterales > Solirubrobacteraceae > JBBPZA01. The sequence goes on from CAVSMB010000028.1 coordinate 176,307, forward strand.
TCGCGGCGCTCGCGAGCCTCGTCGTGGTCGTCGAGGGCGGGGAGCGGTCGGGATCGCTGATCACCGCGCGGATCGCCCGGGAGCTCGGTCGCGACGTGGCCGCCGTCCCGGGCCAGGTGACCGCGCCGGCGGCGTCGGGGCCCAACGCGCTGCTCTTCGACGGCGCGCATCTCGTGCGCGACGCCCAGGACGTTCTCGACCTCGTCTTCGGTGCCGGCCTCCGGCGCGCGCCGCCTCGGCCCGAGCCGTCCGGGCTCGATCACACCCTCCGGGGCCTGCTCGAGGCAGTCGCGGAGGGCCACGCGACCGTGCCGGCCCTCACCGCGGCCGGTCACGACCCTCGCAGGGTGATGGCCGGCCTCGCCGACCTCGAGCTCCGCGGCCTGCTCTCGCGGCGGCCGGGCGGCGTCTACGTGGTCGCGGCGTGAGCGCACGTCCGCGCCGACGGCGATGCCAGAGTCACCTGGACGAAGGGATGGGCGCGCAGAAGGCTCCGCCCGATCATGATGCCTGGCCGTCCGAGGGAGAGGAGCGCCGGTGAGGAGTCTCGTGTCGGGTGCCGTGAAGCGCTGGGCCGCCGTGGCGGCCGCGCTCGTCGTGGTCGTGGTCTTCGCAGGGTGCACGGTGCCCAAGCCGCCGGGAGCGGCGCCCCTGCGCTACCGCGACCAGGTCTTCTCTGGCGCGACCGTGACGCGGGACATCCAGTACGGAAGCGCCACCCCCCAGGGGGCCGGCACCCCCATCGCGCTCAAGCTCGACCTCTACCAGCCGACGGGCGACACGCTGACGCAGCGGCCCGCCGCGGTCTTCGTCCACGGAGGCGGTTTCTCGGGCGGCGACAAGGGCGGCGGCCCCTCGGCGGACTTCGCGAACACCTTCGCGAAGCTCGGCTACGTCACGGTCTCGATCAACTACCGCCTGATCGCCCAAGGGTGCACGGGCAGCAACATCACGCCGGCGTGCTACCAGGCGGCGCTCGACGCGCAGCACGACGCCCAGGCGGCGGTGCGCTGGCTGCGGGCCAACGCGGCCACCTACCGGATCGACCCGACGAGGATCGCCATCGGCGGGGAGTCGGCCGGCGCCATCACCGCGACCGCGGTCGGCGTGCACTCCGAGGATCCGGGCACGAGCGGCAACCCCGGCTCGCCCTCGTCGGTGGGCGGGTTCATGTCGATCTCCGGCGGCCTGCCCGGCGCCGTCTTCGCAGGAGCCGGCGACGCGCCGGGCGTGCTCTTCCACGGCACCGCCGACACGACCGTCCCCTACCAGTGGTCCGTCGACACCAGCGCGGCCCTGCTCAACGCCGGCGTGCTGGCAGTGCTCGAGACCCAGCAGGGGGCGGGCCACGTTCCCTACGGGCAGTACCGCCAGCTTTTCCTCGACCAGACGGACTACTTCTTCTACGACATCTTGGACCTCGCCCACGCTCAGGGCCAGCCCGCCGCGGCCGCTCGGGCCTTCACCGCGCGCGCGGCGACGCTGCGAAAGAAGCACCCGAAGTACGCCAAGCAGCTCGAGCGCCGGCGCAAGACGTTCCGGAGGTTCGCGCTGCGCTGAGCGACGGAGGACACGGCCCGCGTCGCTGGCGCGGGCCGTCTGGCGGGACGGCCGCGGCCCGAGGGCTACCCTCGTGCCGTGGCAGTCCCTCGCGTCCTCTCCATCGCGGGCTCGGACTCCGGCGGGGGCGCCGGGATCCAGGCCGACCTGAAGGCGATCGCGGCCTGCGGCGGGCACGGCATGACCGCGCTCACCGCGCTGACCGCGCAGAACACCGTCGCCGTCACCGCGGTCCATCCCGTCCCGCCGGACTTCATCGTCGAGCAGGTCCGCGCGGTCGTCGAGGACATCGGGGTCGATGCCGTCAAGACCGGGATGCTCGGCGACGCCGCGACGATCGACGCCGTGGTCCGTGCGCTCGAGCTGGTCCCCGATGGCGTGCCGCTGGTGGTCGACCCGGTGATGGTCGCCGAATCGGGCGCCGTGCTGCTCGCCGCCGACGCCCGCTCCGCGCTCGTGCAGCGGCTGCTGCCGCGGGCCGCCGTCGTGACCCCGAACGTGCCCGAGGCCGTTGCCCTCTCCGGCCGCGCCCACCGCAACGGCGACGAGGATGTCGTCGCCCTCGCGCGCGCCGTGCACGCGCTCGGCCCGCAGGCGGTGGTCGTCACCGGCGGGCATCGCGACGAGCCGGTCGACGTGTTCTTCGATGGCGAGCGCCTCGTGGAGATCGCGGGCGAGCGCCATTCCGACGGCGCCGCCCACGGCTCGGGCTGCACGCACGCGTCGGCGCTCGCCACCGTGCTCGCCCGCGGCGCCGATCCACTGGAGGCCGCGCGCCAGGCACGCCGCGTCGCGAGCGAGGCGGTCCGCGCCGGGCTGCGCGAGATCGGCGAAGGGGCCGGGCCGGTCGACGCGCTCAGCGTCCGCGTCCGCGCCCCCGCCTCCTGAGACCCTCGGCCCGAAACGCCGACGACGGCCTCGCGCCGAGCTGCGGTGGCGCCGGTTCGCGGTCCGCCTGCGTGCCATAATCGCGCTCGTGAGGTTCTTGCGGATGAAGCCGGGGCACGGGGAGGTGCTCCTGGCGCAGGGCGACGTCGAGGTCGCCGAGGACGAGCTCGAGCTCATCCAGGAGTTCCGCCGCCAGCTCGACCAGGGCATGTGGGCGGCCGTGCCGCGCGCCGACGGCCACGGCCACCGAGAGGCCCACATGGTCAAGGACTTCGCCGACGTCCCGCGCGACGCCGAGCGTGTGATCTTCTTCCCGCGCGCCGCGGGCGGGCAGGCGTAGCGCCGCCGTGCTGCTCGCACTCGGCGCCACCGCGATCGTCGTCGTGGCGCTGCTGTGGGAGATCCTCATCCCGCGGGTCGAGGAGGCCCTCGAGCGCCGCCGTGCACGGCGCGCGGTCGCGCCGCCCACGCCCGGCGCCGGCTATGACCCTGGACGCGAGCGCCGCGCCGAGCAGCGCGCCCGTGAGCTGCTGCGCTCCTGCGTGAACGACGAGGAGTGGTCCATGTACCGCGACCTCGGGTTCGTCCGCGTATGGGGAACCCAGGCGGCGCCGAGCGGCGCGACCACCAGCGGCGCGCCCTACGCCTACCTGCTCTATCCGCACAAGCCGATCGTCGCCTACCTGCCGCAGACCGGCCGCCTGCTCAGCGAATACTGCGTCGAGTTCCCCGACGAGACGCGCCCCTACGGCAGCGCGCTGCTGCCCGACTCCGACGACGTGCTCGCGAAGTGGATGGCGCTGACCGGCGACGAACGGCGCCTGATCGGCAGCGCGAACATGCACCTGCCGGGGCGTCAGGTCGATCCCAAGCGCGTCCGCCGCGACCTCTGGCGCCTGCGCCAGTGGGAGCGTGAGCGCGAGCGTCGCGACTCCCGTCGCGATGCGCGGGGCGGTACCGTTCCCGCCCCGTGACGGACGCGCCGAGCGCCTTCGACCTCAAGCACCGCAGCCGCGCCCTGACCGAGGGGCCCAATCGCGCGGCCGCCCGCTCCTACCTCCACGCGATCGGCTTCGACGAGGAGGCGATGAGCCGGCCGATCGTCGGGGTCGCCTCGACGTGGATCGAGACCATGCCCTGCAACTTCCACCTGCGCGCCCTGGCCGCCAAGGTGAAGGAGGGCATCCGCGAGGCGGGGGCGACCCCGATGGAGTTCAACACCGTCGCGATCTCCGACGGCATCACCATGGGGACGAGCGGGATGAAGACGAGCCTCGTGTCGCGCGAGGTCATCGCCGACTCCATCGAGCTCGTGACGCGCGGGCACCTCTTCGACGCGGTGGTCGCCCTCAGCGGGTGCGACAAGACGATTCCCGGCACGGTCATGGCGCTCGCGCGGCTCGACGTCCCGAGCGTGATGCTCTACGGCGGCTCGATCGCCCCCGGGCGCTTCGACGGGCGCGACGTGACGATCCTCGACGTCTTCGAGGGTGTCGGCGCGCACGCCGCCGGCCGGCTCAGTGACGAGCGGCTGCACGAGCTCGAGAAGGCCGCCTCGCCGGGCGCGGGCGCCTGCGGCGGGCAGTTCACGGCGAACACGATGGCGATGGCCTTCGAGGTGCTCGGGATCTCGCCCGCCGGCAGTGCGATGGTGCCGGCCATGAACGGATACAAGGCCGACGTCGCCAGGGCGGCGGGGCGGCTCGTGGTCGACGTGCTCGCCCGCGGCCTCAAGCCCAGCGACCTCATCACCCGCGACTCGCTCGAGAACGCCATCGCGGCGGTGGCCATGAGCGGCGGCTCGACCAACGCCGTTCTGCACCTCCTGGCGATCGCGCGCGAGGCGGACGTCGAGCTCGACATAGACGACTTCGACCGCATCAGCCGCGCGACCCCGCTGCTCTGCGACCTCAAGCCCGGAGGCGCCTACGTCGCCACCGACCTCTACGCGGCGGGCGGCGTGCCGCTGGTCCTCAAGCGCATGCGCGAGGCGGGCGTACTGCATGAGGACGCGGTCACCGTCGACGGGCGGACGGTCGGCGAGCACGCGGCGGAGGCGACCGAGAGCGCGGGCCAGCGCGTCGTGCGCCCCCTCGACGATCCGCTGAGCCCCGAGGGAGGCCTGGCGATCCTGCGGGGCAACCTCGCGCCCGACGGCTGCGTGGTGAAGCTCGCGGGCTACGAGCGCCGGCGCCAGAGCGGGCCGGCCCGGGTCTTCGAGTCCGAGGAGGAGGCGATGGAGGCGGTGACCGGCGGCCGCATCGAGAAGGGCGACATCGTCGTCATCCGCAACGAGGGCCCGGCGGGCGGGCCCGGGATGCGCGAGATGCTCGCCGTCACCGCCGCGATCGTCGGCGAGGGCCTGGGCGGCGACGTGGCGCTGCTCACCGACGGGCGCTTCAGCGGCGCCACCCGAGGACTGATGGCCGGCCACGTCGCCCCCGAAGCGCTGCGCGGCGGCCCCATCGCCGCGGTGCGCGAGGGCGACGAGATCACCCTCGACGTCGAGGCCCGGCGCGTGGACGTCGCGCTCTCCGACGACGAGATCGCGCAGCGCGTCGAGCAGTACTCGCCGCCGCCGCCGGCCTACGAGCGAGGCGTGCTCGCGAAGTACGCGAGGCTCGTGTCGAGCGCCGCGCAGGGCGCCGTCACCGGCTGAAGCCCGCGGCCCCCGGAGCGCCGCGCCGTGCGCATCGCCATCGACATCGACTCGACCCTGCACCACTACTGGGACGTGCTCGCCGGCGTCGCGCGCCGGCGCCTCGGCGTCGAGCTGCCCTACGAGGAGCAGGTCACCTGGGGGATCACGACGATCGCCGCGGAGGACCTGCGCGCGTGCATCGCCGAGACCCACGGCGAGGACCTCGTGCTGGCCGGCGAGCCCTATCCCGAGGCCGTCGAGACGGTGCGCGCGTGGCACGGGGCCGGCCACTTCATCCACGTGACGAGCCATCGCGTCCCCGAGACGGGCGACGCCACCGCGCGCTGGCTGGAGCGCATCGGCCTGCCCTTCGACGACCTGCGCTGCGACTTCGGCAAGGTCGGCCACTGCGTCGCCCTGGGCATCGACGTCCTGATCGACGACAGCCCCGTCAACCTCGTCGACGCGCGGGTGGCCGGCATCGTGCCGGCCACCCTCCTGCATCCCTGGAACGAGGAGCTGTGCGCGAGCGAGCCCGCGATCATCTGCGCGCGAGACTGGCCCGGGCTGCGCGAGCGCCTCGACCCGGTCCTGGCTCCGCCGGCCTGGAACGACCGGTCCTAGGCGGTGGGAACGTATGAGGCTAGTCGTCGCGACGCCGTGGCGGATCAGCGCCACCGCGGCCACATCACCAAGGAACACCGACCCTCGGGCGGGCGCAGCGTCTGAGCGGCTGGGCGGGAGCGCGTTCACCTTTCGCTAAGGCAAGGCGCGGAATACGGCCGGCTCGCGCGGTGTCCTTCGGGATGAACCACAACGGCTCGGAGAGACAGGCGCCCGCCACGGAAGCGGACTGCCGGCGTCTTTCACAACGCTCCAGATGGAGGTCGTCTCATGACTGCGAGTACTCGCGGCCGGCCCGGGATCCGCGGGCGGAGGGGACGTGTGCCCGGTGCGCTCGCAGTCGGCGGCCTTCCGATTGTGACGGAAGGCCGAGCGCGACCGAGACGAGCGCTGATGGCCTGCAGGACCGAGCCCGTGCGGCGGCGCGCACGGCGAGTCTGCGGCAGCGTGGTGGTGATCGCGAGCCTGGGCTTGCTGCTCGCGGCGGCGCCGGGCGAGGCGGCGCCGAACATCCACGCGGTCTACAGGGGCGCCTCAGCGGACGCCACCCGTGTCTGGTTCGAAACCAGCGAGGCAATTCCGAACACCGGGGACACGGACACCGAGAACGACTTCTATGAGCGCGCGGCCGACGGCACGGTGCGCCTCATCTCCGACGGCGCGACCGTCGGCCCGGTCTGGCCGCTGTTCTTCTTGCGTGCCTCGAGCGCGGGCGACCGCGTGCTCTTCCGGACCCGCGAGGCGATCGCCGGGACCGGGGACACCGACACCGCCTGGGACGTCTACGAGCGCGCCGCCGACGGGACCCTGCGCCTCATCACGACAGGAGGGGCGAACCTCGACGCGTTCTTCACGGGTGCCTCCGCGGACGGCCGGCGGGTGTGGTTCCAGACGGACGAGGCGATCCCGGGCACCGGGGACACCGACACGTCGCGTGACGTCTACGAACGCGCGTTCGACGGGCAGCTGCGCCTGATCTCCAAGCTCGGCGGCGCGAACGTTCCGGCCTCGTATGGAGGCGGCGCGGCCGACGGCAGTCGCGTGTGGTGGACGACCGAGGAGCCGTTCGCCCCGGCCGGCGACGCCGACGACGCACGCGACGTCTACGAGCGCCGGATCGACGGGACCGTGCGCCTGATCTCCACCAGCGGGGCAAACATCCCCGTCGGTTTCACGCGTGGCATCGCCGGAGGCAAGCGAGTGCTGTTCACGACAGCCGAGGCGCTCCCGGGCACGGGGGACGCCGACCAGGGCGGCGACATCTACGAGCGGCTCGACGATGGCACCCTGCGACTCGTCTCGACCAGCGGCACCAACGACCAGGCTCGCTTCCTCGCCGCCTCGCGAGACGGCACGCGGGTCTGGTTCGAGACCAGCGAGGCGATTTCCGGGACCGGAGACGTGAACTTCGGCGATGACATCTACGGTCGCTATCTCGCCGACCCTGTCCAACTCATCTCCGGCGGCGGCCCCGGGTTGACGGTCGTGACCTTCGAGGGTGCCTCGGCGGACGGCAAACAGGTGTGGTTCGAGAGCTACGAGGCGATTCCGCGCACGGGGGATACCGACACCGCGCGCGACGTCTACGCGCGCATCAACGGGGGCGTCCGCCTCGTGTCGACCGGCGGCGCCCCGGTCGATGCCCGGTTCCTCGACGGGGCCCCTGATGGCAAGCTCGTGCGGTTCGAGACCACCGAGGCGATCCCTGGCACCGGCGACGTCGACGCCGGACGCGACATCTACGAGCGGGCCGGCGGCACGCTCGCGCTCGTGTCACCGGGCAGCACCAACCAGTGGACGGACTTCTCGGGCGCCGCGGGCGACGGGCGCACACTCTGGTTCGAGACCGCGGAGGCGCTTCCGGGCACCGGGGACACCGACACGGAGCGCGATGTCTACCAGCGACGGCCGGGCTCGCCGGTTCGCCTCATCTCCCTCGACACCCCGAGCGCGCGCACCTACTTCCTCGCCGCCTCGGCCAGCAGCGATCGAGTGCTCTTCGAGACGACCGACCCGTTGCCCGGCACCGGCGACACCGACACCACCAACGACCTGTACGAGTGGACCGGCGGCGGATTCAGGCTTCTGAGCACCTAGCCTAGGCGGGGGCGGGCTCGGCGGAGAGCGCGGGCTCCACGTCGGCCGGGCCAGTTTGGCGACGTGGCACGAGCAGGGCCACGAGCGCGCCGGCGAGAAGCACCGCCGCGCCCACCCACAGCGCGGGGACGAGGCCGTCGACGAAGGCCTGCGGGCTCGTGTAGCCGCCCGAGGCGCTGAACACCGAGGCGAGCACGGCGACGCCGAGCACACCGCCGACCTCGCGGATCGCGTTGGTCGCTCCCGACGCCTGCCCGGCCTCGGTGGGCGCGACGGCGCCGAGCACCGCGTTGGCCGCCGGCGCGAAGACGAGCGCCATCCCGGCGCCGCCCATCACGAAGGCCGGCACGAGGGTCGTGTAGGCGACGTCGGTGGTGCTGACCAGCGCGAGCCAGGTCAGCGCCGTGGCCTGCAGCGCGAGCCCGGCCGCCATCAGCGGACGGCTGCCGATGCGATCCGAGAGCACTCCGGCGATCGGCGCGACGATCATCGGCATGCCGGTCCAGGGCAGCGTGCGCAGCCCGGCCTCCAGCGGCGAGTAGCCCTGCACGGTCTGGAAGAACTGGGCGAGCAGGAAGATCGCGCCGAACACGCCAAAGTACATGGCGAGCGAGACGCCGTTGGTCGCCGAGAACGTGCGGCTGGAGAAGAAGCGGAGCGGAAGCATCGGGGTCGGCGTGCGGCGCTCCCAGGCGACGAAGGCCGCGAGCAACGCGAGGCCGGCGCCCAGGGAGGCGATGATCGCGGGGCTCGTCCAGCCCAGCCCCTCGCCGCGGACGATGCCGTAGATGAGCCCGAACAGGCCGGCGCTCGCCAGCGCGAGGCCGGGCAGGTCCAGGCGCTTGGAGGGGCCGAAGCTCTCCGACAGCCGCGCGAGGGCGAGCGGGAGCAGCACGAGCCCGACGGGCACGTTGAGCCAGAAGATCCACTGCCAGGAGATGCCGTCGACCACGGCGCCGCCCACGACCGGTCCAAGCGCGACGCCCAGCCCGCTCACGCCCGACCAGATGCCGAGCGGGAGGCCGCGGCGCTCGGGCGGGAAGGCCTCGCTGAGCAGGGTCAGCGACAGCGGCGCGACGATCGCGCCGCCCATGCCCTGCAGCGCGCGGGCGCCGATGAGCGCGTCGACGCTCGGCGCCAGCGCGGCCGCGGCCGACGCCAACGTGAACAGGGCGAGCCCGGCGACGAAGACGCGCTGGCGCCCGAGGCGGTCGCCGAGCGCCGCGGCGGTCGGGAGCAGGACGGCGAAGGCCAGCGTGTAGGCGTTGACCGTCCACTCCAGCTGCTCGAGCGTCGCGTCGAGGTCCGCGCGGATGCTCGCCAGAGCGGTGGTCACGACGAGGTTGTCCAGGGTGACCATGAACAGCGCGAACGAGACGATCCCGAGGGTCCATCCAGAACGGCTGCGGGGGACGGCGGCCATCACCGCCTCCTTTCTATTGATCGACCTATCAGCACGGTGGCGAAAAAAAGGGCGGGCTGCCCAATCAGGGCCTGGCGCCGAGATCGCGGGCTCGCCTGGCGCCGAGATCGCGGGCTCGCCTGGCGCCGAGATCGCGGGCTCGTCCCGGCGCTCATCGAGGCTCTCCGGGCGGGCAGTGCTCGTCCTTGGAGGGCCGGACCTCCTCGGGGAGCTCGAGCGCCGCGACGACGTTGAGGAACATCCCCATCGCCATGAAGCCGCGCACCGCCTCGATCGGTGCGCCCGAGAGGCGCCGCACGTGGTTCCAGAGGTCCATCCAGGCGCGCCGGCCCACCGCTTGGATCTCGGGGTCGCCGGCGGCGGCGTGACCCTGAAGCTGGAAGAGGAGCTCCTCGCGGTCGTCCAGCAGGTTCATGTAGGCGTCGCCCATGCGCTCCAGCGCGTCGTCGGGCGAGGCCGCCCCACGCGCGGCCTCGGTGAAGGCGTCGCGGATCCGGCCCATCGCGTGCTCATGGCAGGCGAGGAAGAGGTCGCGCTTGTTGGGGAAGAGCGCGTAGATGTAGGGCTGGGAGATGCCGGCGCGCTTGGCGATCGCGGTCGTCCGCGCCGCGTGGAACCCGTGCTCGGCGAACTCGGCGATGGCGGCCCGCAGCACCTGCGCGCGGCGCTCGTCGGCGGTCTGGCGGGTGGAGGTGGCGGTCATCGAGACTAAGTTAGTGATAGGCCAATCAATTGTCAAGCCGACCCCGGTCGTATCGCGGCGTCCAGCCCGACTGGACGCCGGTATTGCAGGCCTTTGGATCCGCCCCGAGAACTCCTACACTGTCGCCGTCCGTCGCCGCTACGGAAGGCCCGCCGCACGATGCGTCACCGCACCCTGTTCATGATCGCCGCTCTCGTCGCCGTCGTGGTCGTCGGCAGCGCTGGCATGTACCTGTATGACTCCAGCCAGTCCGACGTCATCGCCAAGGGCGTGAAGGTCAACGGCATCGACTTGGGCGGCCTGAACACCGAGCAGGCGCGCACCAAGGTCCAGACGTCGATCATGGGCACGATGAACGAGCCGATCGTCGTAAAGGCGAGCAAGACCAAGTTCCATCTCAGCGCGAAGCGCGCCCGCGTCTCGGTGAACTTCGACGCGATGGTCAACGAGGCGCTGCGCAAGAGCCGCAACGGCAACGTCGTCACGCGCACCTGGCGCTCGCTCACCGGCGAGGAGGCAAGCGCCGACCTGCGGCCGTCGGTCAGCTACTCCCAGCGCGTGGTGGACACCCTGGTGGACCGGATCAAGCGCACGATCGACCGCCCCGCGCAGAACGCCGCGGTCGTGCCCTCGCCCACCGACCTCGGCAAGACCCGCGGCCGGACCGGCCTCAAGGTCGACGCCCGCTCGCTCACCGGTGACATCCAGGCCGAGCTCGGCGATCCGACCGCGGGCCGCGAGATCGTCGCCGACATCACCAAGACCAAGCCGGAGGTTTCGCGCTCGGACCTCGCGAGGAAGTACCCGAGCTACCTCACGGTCAGCAAGGACCAGACCAAGCTGCGGCTGTGGCGCAACCTCAAGCTCGAGAAGACCTACGGCGTCGCGGTCGGGCAGCCCGCGTGGCCGACGAGCGACGGGCTCTTCACGATCCAGGACAAGACCGTCGACCCGACGTGGAGCGTGCCCAACTCGTCGTGGGCCGGCGACCTCGCCGGCTCGGTGATCCCCGGCGGCGCGCCGGACAACCCGCTCAAGGCACGCTGGATGGGCTTCAACAACGGCCAGGGCATCCACGGGACCTCCGACGTCAACTCGATCGGCACCGCCGCCTCCCACGGCTGCATCCGCATGCAGATCGAGGACGTCAAGGACCTCTATCCGCGCGTCGACGTCGGAACCCCGATCTTCATCGGTTAGCCAGGCGGATCGGCTGGGGTCGGGCCGGACGCGCGGATCTCCTCGACGGGGATCTCCTCCCACCCGCGTTCCAGCAGGGAGGCGTGGTGGCCTCCGTGGCGAAGAGACAGCGTGCCGATGAAGATGCCCCGCTCCCGCTTGCGCAGTACGGCGTACCAGAGCGTCGACGCGTCGCTGGGGCCCTGGATGCGCAGCCACGGACGCGGCGCGACGCCGTGCGCGTCGGCGACGCCCGCCTCGACGAGCTGGCGGCTCGTGGCGACCTGACCGGTGGCCGTGTCGATGAAGAACTTCCCCACGCGCGACGAGGGTAGACCTCCGGGCGAGCCGAGCGCCGCATGGGTCGCCGCCCTCTCAGAGCTCGAGCGCGACCTGCGCCGGCGCGGCGCGGCCGAGAAGACGCGGCGTGCCTACGCGATCGACACGGACCAGTTCGCGCGCTGGGCGACTGGGCGGGGCGTCGAGCCGGCCGCGCTCGAGGCCCGCGTGCTGCGCCGCTACGCCGCCCTGCTCTCCGAGCGGCGCATGGCTCCCGCCACCGTCGCCCGCAAGCTTGCGTCGATCCGTGCGTTGTGTGCTTCCATGGTCGACTCCGGCGTGATCGAGGCCAACCCGGCCGATCTCGTGCCCGCGCCCAAACGCCCGCGCCGCCTGCCGCGCACGCTCAAACCGGCCGAGGTCTTCGCGCTCCTCGACCGCATCCCGTCCACGACCGCGCTCGAGCTGCGCGACCGGGCGATGTTCGAGATCGCCTACGGAGCGGGGCTGCGCGCGGAGGAGCTGGTCAACCTCGACACGGCCGCCGTCGACTTCGACGGCGAGGAGATGCGCGTCGAGGGGAAGGGCTCCAAGACGCGCTTCGTGCCGCTCGGCGAGCACGCCGCGGCGGCGCTTGACCGCTACCTGTCCCGCGCGCGGCCGGCGCTCGCCGGGCCCGACAGCGGCGCGGCGCTGCTGCTCTCCAAGTCGGGCCGGCGGCTGTCGTCCTCCGACGTGCGCCGCCGGCTGCGCGTGTGGACCCGGCGCGTCGCCCTCCAGGCGGGCGTCTCGCCGCACTGGCTGCGCCATTCCTTCGCAACGCACCTTTTGGAGGGGGGAGCCGATTTGCGGGCGATTCAGGAGCTTCTCGGCCACGCGTCGCTCTCGACAACCCAGGTCTACACTCGGGTAGAGTCGGTGCGTCTGCGGTCCGCCTACGCTCGGAGCCATCCCCGAGCGTGACGCAGGGAGCGGAGTGGTCCGTACGTCGGGACAGGCGAGGCGAAGCATCCTGGAAACCAACGTCAAGGCGATCGAGCTCCGCGACCTGTGGGGGCGCTACAAGGCCACCGGCGACGAGCGCGCGCGAGAGCGGCTGGTCGTCGCCTACTCCCCGCTGGTGAAGTACGTCGCCGGGCGCATGGCCTCCGGGCTGCCCGCCCACGTCGAGGAGGCCGACCTCATCTCCTACGGCCTCGTCGGCCTGATCTCGGCCATCGGGCGCTTCGAGCCCCAGCGCGAGATCAAGTTCGAGACCTACGCGCTGCCGCGCATCAAGGGAGCGATCATCGACGAGCTGCGCGCGCTGGACTGGGTGCCTCGCTCGGTTCGCTCCCGCGCGCGTGAGATCGAGAAGGTCAACGTGAAGCTCGAGGGCAAGCTCCAGCGCGCGCCGACCGACGAGGAGCTGGCCGGCGAGCTCGGCATCTCGATAGAGGAGTTCCAGGAGTCGCTCGTCCAGATCTCCAACTCGACGATCGCCGCGCTCGACGAGCTGTGGTCGATCTCGGACACCAGCGGCGACCAGGTCTCGCTGCTCGACACCCTCCAGGACCCGGGCGCGCCCGATCCCGCCCACGTCGTCGACGCCTCCGAGCTCAAGGACCGGGTGGCCGACGCCATCGCGCGCCTGCCCGAACGGGAGAAGCTCGTCATCGCGCTCTACTACTACGAGAACCTCACGCTGCGGGAGATCGGCGAGGTGCTCGGGGTGACCGAGTCGCGCATCTCCCAGCTGCACACCAAAGCGGTCCTGCGGCTGCGCTCCCGGCTGCAGTCCGAAGAGGTCACCGTCTAGACGCGACACCTCCCGTCGCGCGCCTCGGGCCCCGCCGGTCGTGCGGGCTAGGACCCGGCGCACGGGGTAATCATCGCCCGTGAGCGCGCTTCGGCTCTCCCTGAGGGCCACCGAGACGGCGGCGCGCGAGGCCCGACGGGCGCTCGCCGAGCTCCCGTGCGACCGCGAGGTGCTCGACAGCGCGACGCTGCTCGTCTCAGAGGTCGTGACCAACTCCTTCCTGCACGCAGGTCTCGACCCCGACGACCTCATCCACCTGCGCGCCGAGCTGAGCGCGACGCGCCTGCGGGTGACGGTGTGCGACGAGGGCGAGGGCTTCGACCTGCGCAACGCCCGCGACCACGGCGACCGCGACGGCGACGGCGACGTCGGCGTCGGCGGATGGGGTCTCTATCTCGTCGACCAGCTCGCCCACCGCTGGGGTATCGCGCGCAACGCGCGGACCTGCGTCTGGTTCGAGGTGGCCGTCGCCTCGCGATAAGGTCCGTCGCTCCGATCGAGGAGAGGAGAAACGGACCGATGCACAAGCCCGCCGACCGGATCCGCAACGTCGCGCTCGTCGGACACCGCGGCTCCGGGAAGACGTCGTTGCACGAGGCGTTGCTGTTCCAGGCCGGGGCGATCAACCGGCTCGGATCGGTGACCGACGGCACCACGGTGTCCGACGGCGAGGACGACGAGCAGGCGCGCCAGATGTCCATCTCGGCCGCGGTCTCCTCCTTCGAGTGGCAGGACCGCAAGATCAACCTCATCGACACGCCGGGCGAGTCGAGCTTCGTGGCCGATGCGCTCGGGGCGCTGCGCGTCTGCGAGTCTGCGGTGTTCGTGATCAACGCGGTCATGGGAGTCGAGGTGGCGACCACCCGGCTCTGGCAGCGCGCCGACGAGCTCGACATCGCCCGGCTGGTGTTCGTCAACATGCTCGACCGCGAGCGTGCCGACTTCTTCCGCACGCTCGAATCGCTCAAGGACGCCTTCGGGTCGCACGTCGTCGCCACCGAGATCCCGATCGGGGTCGAGCACGAGGTCTCGGGGGTGATCGACCTCGTCGACATGAAGGCCTACCGCTACGAGGGCGCCGGCCGTGACAACGCACGCGATATTCCGATCCCCGACGAGCTCGTCGACCAGGCGCAGGAGTACCGCGAGAAGCTCATGGACGAGGTGGCCGAGAACTCCGACGCGCTCCTGGAGCGCTACCTCGAGGGCGACGAGATCTCCCACGAGGAGATCGTCGGCGCCCTGAAGGACGGCACCAACCACGGCGACCTGTTCCCGGTCGCCTGCGGCGTCGCGACCGCCAACCTCGGGGCCGACCGGCTGCTCGACGCGATCGTCGAGGACCTTCCCTCGCCGGTGAAGCACGGCGCGCTGGAGGTCGAGGGCATGAGCCTCGAGGCCGACGATGCGTCAGAGCTCTACGCCTACGTCTTCAAGACGCGCGCCGACCCGTTCGCGGGGCGCATCAACCTGTTCCGCGTCTACCAGGGGACGCTGAGCCAGGACAGCCAGCTGCTCAACACGCGCACCCACAACAAGGAGCGCGTCGGGCAGCTCCTCGTCTACCGGGGCAAGGAGACCGCGCACGTCACCGAGTTCGGCGCCGGCGACATCGGCGCGGTGGCAAAGCTCAAGGAGACCAAGGCCGGCGATTGGCTCGCCGCCCGCGACGAGCCGATCGCGATGCCGGCGATCAAGCTCCCGGCGCCGGTGATGGCCTTCGCGGTCGAGCCGCGCAGCAAGGGCGACGAGGACAAGGTCTTCACCGCGCTGCGGCGCCTGCAAGAGGAGGACCCGACGATCGACCTGCATCGCGACCCGCAGACCGGCGAGCAGATCGTCGCCGGGCTGACCCAGGTCCACGTCGAGGTCGTGGTCGAGCGGATGAAGGCGCGCTTCGGCGCGGAGGTGAACCTCAAGCCGCCCCGGGTGCCCTACCAGGAGACCATCCGCCGCGGGGCCAAGGCGCACGGCCGCCACAAGAAGCAGACCGGCGGGCGCGGCCAGTTCGGCGACTGCCACATCGAGATCGAGCCGCTCGAGGAGGGCTTCGAGTTCGTCAACGCGATCAAGGGCGGGGTCATCCCCGGCGGGTTCATCCCCGCGGTCGAGAAGGGCGTGCTGGAGGCCATGGCGCAGGGGACGGTTGCCGGCTATCCCGTCAAGGGCGTCCGCGTGCGGCTGTTCGACGGCCAGTACCACACCGTCGACTCGTCCGAGATGGCCTTCAAGATCGCGGGGGCCATGGCCATGCGCCAGGCGCTCGAGGAGGCCGGCTCCGTGCTGCTCGAGCCGATCATGCTCGCGACCGTCTCGGTCCCCGAGTCGAGCGTCGGCGACGCGATGGGCGACCTCTCGTCGCGCCGCGGCCGGCCGCAGGGCACCGAGGCGGCGGGCTCGATGATCGAGATCAAGGCCGAAGTGCCGATGGCCGAGATGCTCACCTACGCGCCCGACCTGCGCTCGATCACCGGCGGCCAGGGCGAGTACACGATGGAGTTCCTGCGCTACGAGGAGGTCCCGGCGCACCTGGCCCAGAAGGTCATCCAGGCCTCGTCGCAGGACGCCGAAGCGGTCAAGACCTAGGAGCGATGAACGACCGCTTGCGCGCCTGAACGCGCCGGCGGGCGGTTGCTAGTCTCGCCCTCCGATGGCGGCCCGCAAGGACATCAAGCCGAGCGACACCATCGCCGTCTGCGACGTCTGCGGGCGCACCCTGCTGCGCGGCGAGCGCTCGGACCACTACCTGCACGGCGGCGAGCGCAAGCTCGTCTGCGAGCTGTGCCGCGGTCGCGCCGTGAACGAGGGCTGGATCCCGGAGGACGAGAGCCTCGGGCCGCGCGCGCAATGGGGCGAGGGCGACCGCCGCCGCTCGCTGCTGGGCCGCCTGCGCGGGCGTCGCGAGCGCGTGCCGCCCCGTGCCGAGCCGGAGCCCGAGCCCGGATGGCCCGACGAGGCCGACGTGGCGCCCGACGACGAGCTCGAGCCGGCCGAAGAGCCGCGGGCCGCTCCGCCGCCTCCCCCGCCTCCGCCGCGCCGCCCGGCGCCTCAGTCGCTCACCCGCGAGCGCCACGTCCACGCCGTCCCGTCCAGCGACGAGATGAAGCAGGCGCGCGCGCTCGAACTCTTCAACGGGTCAGAGCACCCGCGCTCGGTGGCCGGCATCGCTCGCTCCCTCGGGCCGCCGCTCGTCGTCGTCCGGGCCGATCGCGACCGGCCGAGCGTGGTGACGATCGTCGTCGCCTGGGAGCTGTCGTGGTACCGCTACGAGCTCGACCTCGCCGACGAGGCCGGCGGCGTCCGGGTGGCGTCCCAGGGCGCCGAGCTCGACGAGCTCGACGAGGAGGAGCGCGTCGGCAACGCGGCGGCTGACGACGGCGGCCTTCTCGCGCTCGCCGCCGCGCATTGAGCGGTCGCGCCGCCGCGAGGCATCGAGCGACGGTCGGCGCGGGCGGATCTGACCCGGCGGGTCCCTAGGCTCTCGGGTCGCATGCGCGTCGTTGTCCATGTCGACGGTGGTGCCCGGGGCAATCCGGGGCCCGCGGCGATCGCCGCGGTGGTCGCCGATCCCGAGGGGCAGGTGCTCGACGAGGCCGCCGAGACGATCGGCCAGGCGACCAACAACGTCGCCGAGTACCGCGCGGTGCTGCTCGGGATCGAGCGGGCCAGGGCGCTCGGCGCCACCGAGCTCGAGCTCGTCAACGACTCCCAGCTCGTCGAGCGCCAGCTCACGGGCCGCTACAAAGTCAAGCACCCGGCCATGCGGCCCCTGCACCTCGACGCGACCGCTGCGCTGCGCGACTTCGAGCGCTGGAGCATCCGCTCGGTGCCGCGTGAGGAGAACGCGCAGGCCGACGCGCTCGTCAACCAGGCCCTGGACGCGGCGGCGTGAGCGGCGGCCGAGAGCCGCACGCCGGGCGGCGCAGTGGGCAACGAGCGCAGGATCGTCGCGGGGTCGTCCGCCGTCGCCGGCTCGTCGCGGCCGCCGCGCTGCTCGCCGGGCTGGCGGCGATCGTCGCCGTGGTGATGACGGCGGCGGGCTCGCGAGGCGGAGACGACGGGGCGAGCCGCGCTGCCCAGGGCGGCGCCGTGGGCGGCAAGCGTGCGGTCGCGCCGGTGGCCCGCGTGCCGGCCTCCGAGCGCGACGTGGCGGTGCCCATCCTCATGTACCACCTGGTAAACGACCCGCCGGCCGGCGGCCAGGGCCTCCCGGAGCTCTACGTGGCGAAGTCCGACTTCGCCGGTCAGATGCGCTGGCTCAAGGCGCAGCGCTACAGCGCCGTCACCGAGCAGCAGCTCTACGACCTGTGGCGCCGCGGCATCGCCCTGCCCAGGCGGCCGGTGGTCATCTCCTTCGACGACGGCTACCGCAGTGTCTGGGCCAACGCGCTGCCGGTCATGAAGCGCGAAGGGCTGCGCGGGGTGCTCAACCTCGAGATCTCCGAGCTCTCCCAGCCCGACCAGGGCGGCATCACGCCCGAGCAGGTCAGGGCCCTGCTCGCGGCCGGCTGGGAGCTCGACTCCCACACCATGACCCACCCCGATTTGACCACGCTCGACGATGCGACCCTGCGCCAGGAGCTCGCCGCGCCGCGCCGCGCGATCCGCCGGCAGTTCGGCCGCCCGGCGCGCTTCTTCTGCTATCCCGCGGGCCGCTATGACCCGCGCGTCGTCGCGGCGGTGAAGCGGGCCGGCTACCTCGGGGCGACGACGACGAACTTCGGCAACGCCGGCCCCGGCCAGCTCTTCGTCATGAACCGCGTCCGCATCAACCGCTCCGACGGCGTCGACGGCTTCGTGGGGAAGCTGACCGGATTGCGGGGCGAGGGAGCCGCACCGGCGCCTGCGTCGTTCGGCGGCGCCGGCGGTGCGTGAGCGCCGGGGCCGATCCGCGCGCTGCTGTTGACTGAAGTTCAAGTGCGCGCGCGGGCTCGAGCAGCGACGCTCGAGCTGCTGTTCGACGTCGTCCGCCGCTCGGTCGACTCCGACCACGGCTTCGACCGCCCGGTCACGCTGCAGTGGGAGTTCTCCGACGCGCCGGCGTGGAGCGTGCGCATCGACAAACGGCTCGACGGCGGCGCGGCCGGGTCTGGACCCGACCGCCGACGTCACCCTGCGCTGCCGCTGGGAGGACTGGGTCGACGTGGTCGCGGGCCGCCGCGATCCGCGGGCGCCTGCTGCTGACCGGGCGCCTCAGGCCGCGGGGGAGCCTGGGCGGGCTTCGCCGGATGCCTCGCCTGTTCGGGGCCTGAGTTCGTCGTCCCGGGCGCCCGCGGCGCTCCACGGCCGCACGATCCAGGTGTGCAGGGCGACGATCGCGCCCCAGCCGAGCAGCGGCCAGATCGGCCAGAAGTAGCCGGCGGTGGTGATCGCCCAGATGACCACGAGCACGGCCATCACGATGCCGAAGACCCCGACATGGATCCGCAGCCCGCGCATTGCGAGCGCGCGCCGGTCGGCCGGCGCGGGCGCGTCCTCGCCGTCGGCGGGCACGACCGCCACGACGCGCGTGCCGCGACCGGCCGGGCTGAGCACCTCGAGGCGACCATCGAGCACCCCCACGCGGTCGGCCAGCCCTCGCAGCCCCGTCCCCGCCCGCGGGTCGGCGCCGCCGCGCCCGTCGTCGGCGACCTCGACCACGACCTCGTCGCCCTCGCGGCGAACCGCGATGGTGGCGAGCGAAGCCTCGTACTTGGCTACGTTGGTCAGCGCCTCGGCGACGACGAAATACGCGGTCGCCTCCACGTGCGCGGGCAGCCGCTCCTCGGGCGCCTCCACCACCTCCACGGCGACCGGCGACCGCGCGGCGAGGTCCGCGAGCGCCGGGGCCAGGCCGCGGTCGGTGAGGATCGCGGGATGCAGCCCGCGCGCGAGGTCGCGCAGCTCGGCGAGCGCCGCCTGCGCCTCGCCACCGGCCCGCTCGATCAGGCCCTGCGCCCCGGCCGCGTCGTCGGGCAGGCGCGACCGTGCCATCCCGAGGGTAAGCGCCAGCGAGACGAGCCGCTGCTGGGCGCCGTCGTGCAGATCGCGCTCCAGCCGCCGGCGCTCGGCGTCGGCCGCCGCGACGACGCGCGCGCCCGAGCTGCGAAGGTCCGAGACCCGCGCGGTCAGCTCGGGGTCGTGGGTCGGGCCGAGAAGGGTCCGCGCGAGCACCGCGTGGCCGCCGCCCAGCGCGTCGGCGGCGCGCAGCGAGAGCAACAGAGCCGCGAGGCCGACGGGCACCACGGCGAGCGCCTTGGGCAGGGTGTCGACCGACAGCAGGCCGAGGTCGATGCCGTCGGGCACCGGCCAGTACCAGGCCGGCGCGAGGACCAGCCCGAGACAGCTCACCGGGAGGACGACGCCCACGATGAAGTACGCGATGCTCAGCGGGAAGAGGAGCAGGAGATAGCCGAGGTCCTTCCACGTGGCAGGGTCGCCGAGGCGGTCGCGCAGGCCGCGCAGCAGGCCCGGTCCGGCGCGCCGGTACGGTGGTTCGACGTCGACGCCGAGCAGGCTCGAGACGAGCGCTCGCTCGAGCATCGCGAAGCCGCGCCACACGAAGAGCATGGCGACGAGGACCGGGAGGCCGAGCAGGGTGATCGCAAGCCCGAGCCCGGTGGCGAGCCCGGTCACGAGCACGTTGAAGTAGAGGAGCGCGAGGGGGAAGCTGATCCCCAGGTACACGAGGCGCTTCCACAGCCGCGAGCGCAGGGCGAAGGCCATCGGGTGCACGGTATCCCCACCACCGCGAGGCGGCGGTACGGGGGACCGGCGCGAGCGGGTGCGGCTGCCCGTAGCGCCTGGAGGTTCGCACTATCGTCCCCGCCATGGCGGCCGAGCTGAGCGCCCCGGTCGACCCGGCGCGCGATCACCTCAGGGGCTCCGCCGAGCCGGCCGTGACGCTCGTGGTCTACGGCGACTACGAATGTCCCTACACGCGCATGGCCTACCACGGCGTCGAGCGCGTGCTGCGCGAGCTCGCGGCGCAGCTGCGCTTCGTCTTCCGCCACTTCCCGCTGACCGAGATCCATCCTGATGCCGCGGGCGCCGCGCTCGCGACCGAAGCGGCCGCAGCGCAGGACCGCTTCTGGGAGATGCACGACCTGCTCTTCCACAACCAGCGCCTGCTCGACGGCGGACACCTGGTGGCCTACGCCGAGCGCGCCGGGCTCGACCTCGCGCGCTTCGGCAGCGAGCTGCGCGACGGCTCCCACGCAGCGCGCGTCGAGGAGGACCTGCGCAGCGGGGTCGCGAGCGGGGTGCGGGGGACGCCGACGCTGTTCGTCGACGGGCGCAGCTACGCCGGTCCCTACGAGGGCGACGACCTCGTCGCCGTGCTGCGCCATGCGGCGGCGGGCGACGGCGGATGACCCACGACATCGAGTTCCTGCTCGGGCTGCTCGCGCTCGTCGTGGTCGGCGCCACGCTCGCGCGCGCGCTCCACGTGCCCTATCCGATCGTGCTGCTCGGCCTCGGCCTCGGCGTCGCGTTCATCCCCGGCATGCCCGACATCACCATCGACCCCGAGGTCATCTTCCTCGTCTTCCTCCCGCCGCTCGTGCACGCCGCCGCCTACGACACCAACCTGCGCAACCTGCGCCGTGACGCACGGCCGATCGCACTGCTCGCCGTCGGCCTGGTCGCGGTCACCGTGGTCGCCGTCGCCGTCGCGGCCCACGCGCTCGTCGACGGCATGTCGTGGGCCGTGGCCTTCGTGCTCGGCGCGGCTCTCGCGCCCACCGACACGGTCGCCGCCACGGCGGTCTTCAGGCGCCTCGGCGTCCCCGAGCGGGTCACCGGGCTCGTCGAGGGCGAGAGCCTCATCAACGACGGCGTCGCGCTGGTGCTCTACCGCATCGCGATCGTCGCGGCGGTGTCGGGAAGCTTCTCGCTGCTCGATGGGGCCAGGGACCTGCTCCTGCTGGGCACCGGCGGCGCGCTCGTCGGGCTGGTCGTGGCGGTCGTCGTGGGGGAGGTGCGCAAGCGCATCGACGATCCGACGCTCGAGACCACCGTCACCCTGCTGACGCCCTACCTCGCCTGGATCCCGGCCGAGGAGCTCGGCCTCTCGGGGATCCTCGCCGCCGTGGCCAGCGGGCTCTACATCGGCTGGCACCGCCGCGACTTCTCCTCCGCGTCGGCCCGTCTGCAGGGCCGCTCGTTCTGGGTCGTTCTCATCTTCATCCTCGAGTCGCTGCTCTTCATCCTCATAGGCCTGCAGTTCCCTGGCGTGCTGGACGGTCTCAGCGGCTACTCGACCGCCGACCTGCTCCTCTACGCGGCGGCTGTGAGCGCCGTGGTGATGGGCAGCCGCCTGCTCTTCCCCGTCACCGTCGGGGAGTTCGACGAGTGGCTCGAGCGCCGCACCGGCCAGCGGCGCCCGCCGATCTCCTTGCGCGAGCGCGCGGTGGTGGGGTGGAGCGGAATGCGCGGCGCGGTGACCCTCGCCGCCGCGCTGGCGATCCCGTTGACCACGGACGCGGGCGCGCCGTTCCCGCAGCGAGACCTGATCCTCTTCCTCACCCTCTGCGTGATCGCCGCGACGCTCGTCGTGCAGGGCTTCACCCTGCCGGCGCTGGTCAGGCGGCTCGGGCTGGAGGTCACCGAGACCAGCGAGCGGCGCACCGCGCTCGCCCGCTTTCGAACGGTGGAGTCCGCGCTGCAGCGCGTCGGCGAGCTGTCCTACGACGGCGACTGGCCCGACGAGGTCGTCGAGCGGGCCCGCTCGATGTACACCCAGCGCGCGCGGCAGCTCGCCGGCCTGTGCCGCGCCGGCGTGCCCGTCGACGAGCGCGGGGACGAGATGGCATGGCGGCGCATGCCGCGAGCTGCTCGACGTCGAGCGCCAGACGCTGTACGAGCTGCGCAACGAGGGCGCGGTCACCGGGCCTGTCGTGGTGGCCGTCGAGTCCGAGCTGGACTCCGAGATGGCGCGCCTGGAGACACGCGACGCCGCCGACGCCGGCGAAGTGGCCGCCGAGCGGCTGCCCGTGGAGGTGCCGTGAGCCTGCAGCCACCGGTCGATTCCGCCACCGACCACGTCCGCGGGAATCCCGCCGCCCCGGCAACGCTTCTCGAGTACGGCGACTTCCAGTGTCCCTACTGCGAGGACGCGTTCCCGATCGTCGAGGAGGTGCGCCGCCGCCTGGGCGACCGCGTGCGCTTCGTCTTTCGCCACTTCCCGCTCGCCGAGAAGCACCCGTGGGCGCTGCTCGCCGCACAGGCCGCCGAGGCGGCCGGCGCGCAGGGGCGCTTCTGGGAGATGCACGACCGGCTGTTCCGAGCCCGGCGCCGGCTCGAGCCCGACGACCTGCGCCGCTACGCCCAGGAGCTCGGGCTCGATCTCGAGCGCTTCGACGCGGAGCTCGCGGGGGAGGTTCACCTGCAGCGCGTCCTCGAGCAGCGCGCGAGTGGCGAGCGCAGCGGCGTGACCGCGACCCCGGCGTTCTTCGTCGGCGATGAGCAGCACGCCGGGTTCTACGACGAGGAGACCTTGACCGAGGCCCTGCGCAGCGGGTCGGAAGGGGCACGATGAGGACGTGGGGGTCCCTGAGGGATGCGGGCCACACCCAGGCGCCGCTCGCTCACGAGCCGATGGCGATGCGGCGGCTGGCCTTCTCGCGGTGCGAGGTCCAGGCGGCGTGCTCCTGGGACACGAGCCCCTCCACCCGCTCGGCGAGCAGAGCCTCGGGCTTCGCCGCGTCGGCGTAGGGCCCGCCGCCGGCGACGAACAGGGTACTTCTCGTGGCGCAGGCGCTCGCAGGTCGAGCGGTTCTTGTGACGCTGCGCACAGCGCGCCGGATCTGTGCGCTTTCGCACCAATGGCGGTGTCCCGGTCAGGGACGGTCTGCGAGATCCGTGTCAGGCTCAAGGAGGAGACCACCGTGACCACCACCGCTGCATCGCTCCCGTCCACCGCGCGCGCACGCGACGTCGACGCCCGGGAACCGCGCGAGCGGCGCACAGACGGCGCCGCATCGATCGCGGGCCTGCTCGCAGTCGTCGCCGGCCTCATCGTGCTCGCCGCCGTCTCGTTGACGGCGATCATCGCCCTGCCCGGCGGCAACGGCCAGAACGTCGTGGCCATCGCCACCGGCAGCTTCGGCGTCATAGGCACCGTCGTGGGCGCGTACTTCGGGGTCAAGCTCGGCGCCGACGGCCGGCGCGAGGCGCATCAGGCCCTGGGCGCCGAGACCGCCAAGGTCCAGGCTCTCTCGGCCCACCTTCCGCCCGGCGAGGCCAGCGCGGCTCTCGAAGACGCCGAGCGGCTCGCGCCCTCCGCGCGCTGATGACGACCACCACCGTGCCCGTCCGCCCGCCGGCGGACGGGTCGACCACGGCCGCTCCGGCGGCCCGCGGCGAGTGGCTGGCCGCGGTTCCGAAGCCGCCCGCGGCCCTGCCGTTCGTCGCGGCCGAGCTGCGCGCCGCGGCGGCGGAGCACGGCACGCCGCTGCTGCTGCTCTCCCCCGCCGTCGTGCGCGAGCGCTACCGGGCCCTGCGCCGCGCCCTCCCGGGCGTCGCGCTGCACTACGCGATCAAGTCGCTGCCCCATCCCGCCGTCGCCGAGGCGCTGGCGGACGAGGGGGCGTCGTTCGACCTCGCCTCCGACGGGGAGATCGCGCTCCTGCGCTCGGTCGGGGTCGGGGGCCGGCGCTGCCTGCACACCCACCCGATCAAGCGCCCCGCACACATCGCTTCAGCGCTCGAGTTCGGGTGCCGGGGCTTCGTCTTCGACAACGAGGACGAGCTCGCGAAGCTCGAGCCCTTCCGCGGCAAGGCCGAGCTGCTGCTGCGTGTTGCCTTCCTGAACGATCGCGCGCAGTGCGACCTGTCGGAGAAGTTCGGCGCTCATCCCGACGCGGCGGCAGGGCTCCTCGTCCACGCGCAGGCTCGCGGCCACCGCGTGCGTGGGCTCAGCTTCCACGCCGGCAGCCAGGTTCGCGACCCCGCGAGCTTCGTCGCCGCCATCCGCGCCTGCCGGCGGATCTTCGACGCGGCGCGCCGCCGGGGGGTGGGCGGACTTGACACGCTGGACATCGGCGGGGGCTTCCCGGTCGCCTACGTATCACCCGTCTCGGCGATCGCCGACTTCTGCCGCCCGATCCGCGCGGCCCTGCGGCTCGCCTTCCCGACCGAGCGCGTCCTCGCCGAGCCCGGGCGCTACATCTCGGCCCCGGCGATGACGCTGCTGACCTCGGTGGTCGGCCGCGCGGAGCGCGAGGGCGTCCCGTGGTACTACCTCGACGACGGCGTCTACGGCAGCTACTCGGGTCTGCTCTTCGATCACTGCGAGTACGCGGTCATCCCGCTCGACAGCCTCGAGCGCCCGGACCGGCCGCGACGCGTCAGCGTGCTCGCGGGGCCGACGTGCGACTCCGTCGACGTCGTGCAGGACGCCGTGCCGATGCCCGACCTCGCCATCGGTGACCTGCTCGTCAGCCCGATGATGGGCGCCTACAGCTGCGCCTCGGCGACCGACTTCAACTCGCTGGAGCGGGCGAAGGTCGTCGTCCGCGACGGCGACCCGTCACCGTGCTAGCCGTCGGGCTCGGCCTGGCGGCGAGCGTCGCCTGGGGCTCCTCGGACTTCCTCGCGGGCCTGAAGACGCGAAGGCTGCCCGTGCTCGAGGTGCTGCTCGTCTCCCAGGCGGCCGGCCTGGTCGCCATCCTCGCCGCGCTGGCCGCCACCGGCGCCACGGCGCCGAGCGCCTCCAACGTGGCGCTCGCTCTGCTCGCCGGCGCGGGAGACGTCGTCGGCTTCGCCGCGCTCTACCGCGGGCTCGCCGTCGGCTGCATGTGCCTCGTCGCGCCGCTCTCGGCCGCGGCGGCCGTCGTGCCGCTGGTCGCCGGTGCGGTCAGCGGCGAGCGGCTGTCGATCATCGAGGGCGCGGCTCTGGCGGTCGTGCTGGTGGGCGTCGCGCTGGGCGCCTGCGAGCCACGCGAGGCGAGCGCCGGCCGGCGCCGCCTGGCGGCGGGCGCCGGCCTCGGGCTCCTCGCGGCCCTCGGCTTCGGGGTCTACTTCACGGCGATGGGCACGGCGGCCGACGCCGGCCCGCTGCTCGCGGTGGCCCTCGGCCGCGCGACGTCGGTGGTCCTGCTGCTCGGCCTTGTCGCCGCGAGGCCGCGGACGACGCGACCCGGTCGCGGCGACCTCGTGCCGCTGGCCGCCGTCGGGATGCTCGACGCCCTGGCCAACGTGCTCTTCGCGGTGGCGGTCACCAAGGGCCTGGTCAGCGTGGTCTCGGTCCTGGGCTCGCTTTGCCCGGTGACCACCGTGCTGCTCGCCGCCACGCTGCTCGGCGAGCGCCCTGGCCGCCTTCAGCGCGTAGGGGCCACCGGCTGCTTCGTCGGGGTCGGCGCGATCGCCGCGCTCAGCGCCTGAGACACGCGCGACCGGGGCTGCCGAGCGCCGGGCGCGGGCTCCCGAGCGGCCACACGGGGTAAGGATGGGGGATGGCCCAGTCGGCCGGCGACACACTCTGGGCGGTGGTCAAGCGCACCCTGCGCTCGTTCTACGACGACCAGATGACCCAGCACGCAGCTGCGCTGACCTACTACGCGCTGATGTCGCTGTTCCCGACCGGCCTGCTCGCGATGTCGCTGCTGGGGCTGCTCGGGCAGTACCCCGAGACCTACAACGCCATCATCAACTACCTGCGCGAGGTCGTCCCGCCTTCGGTGCTCGGCCCGCTGGACAGCTCGCTGCGCGGCGCGCTGCAGCACAAGGGCACCGCGGCGACCGGCCTGGCGGTCGCGATCGTCGTCGCGCTGTACGGGACGACCGGGGTGCTGGAGGCGGCGCGGCGCGCGCTCAACGTGGTCTTCGAGGTCGACGGCGGCCGCAGCTTCCTGCACCGCAAGGCGCTCGACATCGCCTCGACCTTCGTCCTCATGGCGCTCATCCTCGCCAGCCTCGTGCTCATTCTCGTCGGCGGCCAGTTCGCCGACGACCTGTTCGGCTTCGTCGGCCTGGGATCGACGGCTGCGTGGATCTGGAGCGTGGCGCGCTGGCCCGCAGCGATCGCCGTCGCGGCACTCGTCTTCTCGCTCATCTACTACGTGACGCCCGACGTCGAGCAGCGGTCCTTCCGCTGGATCACGCCCGGTGCTGCGCTCGGCGTCGCGGTGTGGCTGCTCGGCTCGCTGGGCCTGTCGCTGTACGTCTCGCGCGTCGCCGACGTCGGTGCCCTGTACGGGGCCTTCGCGGGAGCGATCGTGGTGGTCGGATGGCTGTGGCTCACCAACTGCGCCCTGCTGCTCGGCGCCGAGCTCAACGCCGAGATCGAGCGCCAGAACGAGCTCGCCGAGGGCGCGCCGCCGCGCCACACGCTCAACCGTCCGGCCAAGGGCAGCAGCGTGCCGTGACGGCACGCGCCTGCGCCGGGTAGGATCACGCCGGGGCGAGTACAACACGCTCACCGGCGAGCGCTTCGCCGCGGCGTATGCGCGCTGGGACGCCGGCTCGCGCTGCAGCGCGAGGTCAATGCGTCGGGCGTCTTCGACTCGCCCTTCGCGCGCCGGGTCGGGATCGCCGCCTGACCGGCTCGCCGGGCTGCGCCGGCGCGCGGTCGTCGCGTACGCTCTCCGACGCCAGCCCTTCGGCGGTGGCGGAGCTGACGTAGACGTCGTAGCGACGCGACGGATCGACCGCCGCCGACACCGTGACGGTGCCGGTCTTGGCGTCGATGGGAAAGGCCTCGGTCGTCGGGGGCGCCGCCTCGTCAGGCGAGTTGACGGTCACCGCGAGCGCGGTGGGGCGCTTGGCGCCCGGTGCGGCGAGCGCCTCGTAGCGCACGACCAGGCGCCCGTCCTTCCACCCGGTCCGCACCCGGGGCGGCGGCGGCGGTGACGGCCTCGCGCCGGTCGGCGCACGCTGCGCCGCTGCCGTGTCGGCGAGGGCCAGCGGATCGCTCCACTGCGCGTGCTGGGCGGGCCCGTGCGGGCTGTCGGAGTCCAGCGGGTTCTTCCCGGTCTTCCTCGTGTCCCCCCACGACCCGGGCCAGCGGACCCAGCTGAACGCCGCCGCCTCCTCGTCGACGACGTCGAGCGAGAGCTCGGGGCTGCGGCGCTTGCCGTCCGCGTAGTCGAGCCAGTGCCCTGTCCAGTGCGTCCCCGGCTCGAAGTAGCTCGCGTGCGACCCGCGGGCCACGTAGACGATGGGTCGCTGCGTCCCGGGGACGAGGTCGACCTGGGCCCACCCGCGGGCCTGGGCGCCGTTGTGCTGAGCGAACACGGCACGGTCGGGGATCTCCCCGCGCAGCCGGATCTGCACGGTCTCCCAGTCGCCCTCGTGCAGGCCTGCCTTGAGCACGTGGCCGACCAGGTTGTAGTCGTTGTAGAAGTAGAAGAACCAGTACTGGAGCCAAAGGTCGCCGGCGCCGTCGGTCACCGGATGGCCGTAGACGTGGTTCGCGTACCCCGGCGCCTGGTGCAGCGCGCGCGCCTGCTCGCGGTACGCGCGCGCCGGATCGCCGATGAGGTCGTTGGGCGCCGCCGCCTCGCCGCCGGCGTATGTCGGCCCCAGCGCGGCGAGGCTCAGCCCGTCGCCTGCGGTGGCGAGCAGGGTGCCGTCGGCACGCGTCAGCCGGTTGCCGGGGTTGTCGGTCCACTCGGCCGGCGAGTCGGCGAAGTAGGACTCCTGGGAGTCGTACTTGAGCACCGGCGTGTGCCGGGCGAGCAGTTCCTCCGGGGCCGTCACGAGAAGATGGGGCCGACCTGGGGGAAGTGGTCGATGAGGTCGGCGCGCAGCGCGGCCAGCGTCGGCGGACGCTCATCGTCGGCGGGCTTGGCCTGGTGGCGGGTGTCGAGGAGCATCTGCTTGCCCCAGGCGATGAGCGGCTCGAGCTCGGCGCGGTCCTCGGGCCGCGCGAGCGTGGTCAGCCAGTCGGCGCGGCCGTACGCCAGGTCGCCGTCGAGGACGACGAGCTCGACCCACGAGGGGTCGGCCTTCGCGACGTTCTCCCAAGGGTCGGCCTCGCCGCGCTCGAAGACGACGAGATCGGCGGGCCGCTGAGGGGCGAGCTCGCCCAGCTTGTCGCCGAGGCCGGCGATGGCCGCCGCGTCGCGGGTGACCATGTCGACCAGCTGCCGACCGGTGGCCGCGAGGCCCTGCTCGGCCAGCGCGCGCCGCGCGACCTTGAGCTCGGCCAGCAGGCTCGTGCTGCCCGACGGCAGCCAGTCCGCCCCCAGCCCGACGGGCACGCCACGCTTGATCGCCTCGGCCGCCTTGGTCGTCTCGCCGTACAGCCGCAGGTTGGACTGCGGCGACCACACGATCTTCGCGCCGGCGTCCTTGACGTCACCGAGCTGATCGGGGTTCAGCGCAGTGGCGTGGATCAGCACCGTGGCGGCGGTCAGCCCGTCCAGGTCGACGAGCTTCCCGAACTCGTCTCGCGAGCGCTCGTTGTCCGAGCGACCCTCGGCGAGGTGCAGGTAGAAGGCCTTCACGGTCCCGTCGCCGATCTCGCCGAGGATCTTCTCCAGGCGCGGCATGTCGCGCGAGCTGGGCGCGGGAAGGTCGATCATCGCGCGCGCGACCTGGCCGCCGAGGATCCACTTGTCGACGTTGCGCACGAGCGCCTCGGCCTGGTACTGGCTCGCCTGGCCACCCGTCCCCTGGATGGCCGTCACGCCGCCAACGAGCGCGCGCACCTCGGCGTAGCGCAGCTCTGTCTTGGGCGACGACAGCGCGTCGAGCAGGACGTTCTGCGGGTCGCGGACGAGCCGGTGGTAGATGTCGCTGCCGCGCCACTGGTAGCGGTTGTCGAACTGGCGCGGCGGCTCCCACGCCGCGAAGACGTTGAACTCGGGGTGGCCGTGGAGGTCGATCAGGCCGGGGCAGATGACCCCGCCGGTGTCGTGCACAGGCACGCCCGCAGGGGCCTTCGCGCTCACCGCCTGGATGACGTTGCCCTCGCCGATCACCACGTAGCCGTTCTCGATCGCGCGGTCACCGGCCAGCACGCAGCCCTTGAGCGCGAACGCCTCCGCCGGCGGGGCGCGCAGCAGCAGCTCGCGCCCGCCGCCGCCGTCCTCCGGCGCAGGAGGCGGCCCCGGCTCGGTCACGCCCTCGTGGAAGGCGGCCTCGAAGCGGTCGGGCACGCCCGGCCTAGCCCGTCGCCGGCGGCGCGTGCCAGACCAGCGTGTGGAAGTCGTCGGGTGAGGGGCGCTGGACCGAGTTGCGCGACCCCGCCGCGCGCGCCCACGCGTCGTCGCCGAGGAAGACCGGAGCGCCGAAGGGCAGGTCGCGCCGGGGAATCGGCGCGTGGT
Organism: uncultured Actinomycetes bacterium; assembly: GCA_963728925.1. GTDB lineage: Bacteria > Actinomycetota > Thermoleophilia > Solirubrobacterales > Solirubrobacteraceae > JBBPZA01. The sequence continues at coordinate 205,749 of CAVSMB010000028.1, forward strand.
CGGCCTCCTCGAACGTCGTGCCGTAGTTGGGGATGGTCGCGTCGCCGTCGGGATCGGGGGTGACGACGGCGCGCAGCTCGTCCACCGCAGCGCGCCACGTGTCGAGCAGCACCGTCTCGTCGCGGCTGGAGGGGTGGGGGATCTGCACGAGCGGCACGTCCGGACGTCCCGGCCACAGCGCGACGGCGGCCTGGGCCATCTGGCCGAAGGCGATCACCGCCTCGACGTCGGGTCCGGTCACGGCGTCGTAGAGGGCGTTGCGCCAGCCGAGCTGGTCCTCGTCGGCGAGGTGCTCGAGCTCGGCGTGGGCGCTCCCAGGATGCAGCGCGTAGGCCCACGCGTTGACGCACACGTAGGCACGCGTGAGGCCGAGCTTGGCCAGCAGCCCCTGCACGCGCTGCCCGGCGTTGCCGACGAGGGTGCGGCCGGCGATGCGCTCGGTCGGCCCCGGGTCAGACGCGACGCAGACCAGCCGCGCCGAGCCGTCGACCCGTCCGCGGTAGAAGACCGGGCCCCAGTCGCGCCAGAAGTCCTCGGCGACCGGCGGCTCGGGCACGCGGTCGAAGTGCTGCGCGAGGTCGGGTGGCGGCCCGGGATCGAACTCGGTCATGGTCGGTGGGGCGTCACAGTGCGAGCCGAACCTACCCGGGGGCGCCCCGTGCGGCAAGGCGTCCAGGACGGGTGACCGAAACGATCGTCGCAGACGCGTCGCGGTCCAGGAGCTAGCGGACCCGACGGTGGGACGACCGGCGGGCGGGCTCCTCGGGTGGAGAACCGTGCACCAGGCTCGAGCTCGACCCGACGAGGGCGCCCAGCGGACGCTCATCGCCTGCTACGCCCGCCTGGTCGCCGCGCCAACGCTTGGCGACGCGGGCGCGACGTCGGATCTCGCATCAACGCGCGTCGGAGTACCGTCAAACGGGCCCGTCGTCGCCTCCGATGTGCGGCAGCGACTCCGGCCATTCCGACGGCAGGCCGTCCGGGCGGAGCTTCGCCGCCACTTGGGCACGCCGGGAGACACCGAGCTTCCGGATCAGGCTGTGGACATGACTCTTCACGGTCCCCGGCTCGATCCGCAACTGGGCTGCGATCTCCTTGTTGGTGAACCCGTCAGCGACCAGCCGTGCGACCTCCCGCTCGCGATCGGTGAGCCGTCCTGACTGCGTCAGGTTCAGCATGCCGCTGTTCGAGCCCCCCACTCCGCGCAGCAGAGCGCCGGTCACTCCCGGCGAACACGGCGCCTCGCCCCGCGCGACGGCGGTCAAGGCGCTGAGCAGCTCGTCGAGCGACGCGGTTCGCGCGACGAGGCCGGTCGCGCCGACCATCGCCCAGGACAAGACCTGTGCCGGATTATCGTCGAGTCCGATCGCGACGAGACGGACCGCCGGCTCGCGCCCGCGCAAGGTGCGGGCCGTCCTCAGCGCAAGGCGTGCCCCGACATCGAGGATCGCGATGTCCGGTGGAGGGTCAAGCCGTTCAAGGTGACGCAGCGCACCATCGCCGTCGGCAGCGACTCCGACGACCTCAAAGCCATCGCCGCGCTCCATCCGGTCACGCAGCAATTCAGCCCAGGCGGCGACTGCCACCAGGACGAACACCCTCGCTCGCAAAGCTCCACCTCCCGGGTGCCACCGGACGCGTGTTCGCTCGGTTGGCCGGTCGGGCACACCGACCCCCGCTGGATTCCGCGAAGCGCCTGATACTCACACACTCCTGGCGGCGGGACATCGTCGCTCTTGAGGGACAACGCGACGAATACGCCACCGGCCCGCACATCGGAGCCGCGCCCACTGTCGCACCCGCTTCTCCCGCGTCGCCGGCCCCACCGCTGGTGAGGCTTCTCCGTGATCGGAGTCTGCGTCTACTCTACTAGGCTGACCCGCACTACAACGTCAAGCGTCCCGCCGTTTCGGGACACGGAGCCCCGGTCACGCGCTGCTCAGCGTGGGTGAACCAGACGATCGGCGCGCTCCGTTCCGGCCCTCCACTGACGGATAGTTAGGTTCGTGGATGCATAGCTATGTTTGTGGAGTGAAGTCATGTCTTGGGTTGTGGCAGGCGGCCCAGCGGGGTGTCAGAGTACCACTTTATAGTGCACATCCTGTTGCAGCGGACGATGTGCAGGCTCCGGGTTACTCCAGGGACGGAGGCGCCGATGTACTCAGCCGGTTCTGACCCTTCAGGCATAGACCAGCGGGTCTATGTCAACGGCTTGACGGTGGTGTTGCGGCACTACCGCATGGGAGGATCAAAGATCGATCCAAGGGGCAATTGCCAGCGAGTTCAGGGACAGAGAGGATGTCGGCGTGGTCCTGCGGCACATGTCAGGCGACGCGGTCCAAGACCAGCCAAGGGTCCCGCGACGTCGTCGCAGTCCGTGGGTGAATCACCCTCAGAGGACTTCTGCCGCGCAGGCTGTAGAGGGTCTCGGGCGGCGGGCCTGGGGCGGGCATCCGGGGCCAACGCTCGCCGCCTCGCGACGGCCGGTCGCGGGGCGGGGCTGAATGCCGTTTCAACCGCTCCCGCAGGAGGCCGAGTCCACGCTGGACTCCCTGCGGGCGATGCAGAGCAAGACCCGAGGCGATCCCGAGGTCTGCGTCGCGGTGCTCGATGGGCCCGTGGATCTGAGCCACCCCTGCTTCCGCGGCGGAGACCTGACGCGCGTCGACACGCTCATTCCGGACTCGCCCGGCGCCGGAGCGATGTCAAGCCACGGCACCCACGTCGTCAGCGTCATCTTCGGCCAGCCGTCCAGCGGGACGCTGGGCGTCGCGGCGCGCTGTCGAGGACTCCTGTTCACCGTCTTCCGCGACACCAGCGGCTACCTCTCCCAACTGGATCTCGCTAGGGCGATCGAGCGCGCCGTCCTGGAAGGCGCCCACATCATCAACGTGAGCGGCGGCGAGCGGGTGCCTCGGGGAGAGGCCGACCCCATCCTGGCTCGCGCCCTGAACCTGTGCGATGAGAACAACGTGCTTGTCGTCGCGGCGGCCGGCAACGATGGCTGCGACTGCGTGCATGTCCCGGCGGCGGTGGCGCCGGCGCTGGCGGTGGGCGCGATGGATCAGGCGGGGCGTCCGGTCGAGTCGAGCAACTTCGGAGCGGAGTTCAGACGCAACGGTGTCCTCGCGCCCGGCGAGGCCATTCCCGGCGCGGTCCCGGGCGGAGGCATCGCGCCGGCCACCGGCAGCAGCTTCGCGACCCCGATCGTGAGCGGACTCGCCGCGCTGCTGATGAGCATCCAGAAGGGCGAGACCGGGTCGCTGGACGCCCGAGCCGTTCGCGAGGCAATCCTCGACAGCGCGAGCTCCTGCCAACCGCCCGACGCTGCGGAGTGTGCCCGGTACCTCGCCGGCACGCTGAACGTCCGTGGGGCATATGCCCTGATCACAGGAGGAGGTAGGTCCAACGTGGCCGAGTTCGATGCAGGGCCCACATCAGAGATCGCGGAGCTAGCCGCGCGCCCTGCGCCGTGGGCAGCGACGATCGACACAGGTGCCGGCATCGCGGCGTCTGCGGCACCAGCGAGCGCGGGGGACGGCGGCCCGTCGGTGCAGGTTCCGGGCACTGCTGCGGGAGCGCAAGCATCGGCTGTGGGAGCCGCGAGCGCCGCCGCTGAGGGCGGAGCGACTCAGGCCGCTTCTGGGGCGCCGCAGGGCACCCAGACGCAGGCTTCGCCACCGCTCGGCGCCTCAGGCGCTCAGACGCCGGTCGGTGGTGTGCAGCAGAGCACCGAGGCGCCCGGCGGGGTGGGCCCGTCGTGCGACTGCGGTGGCGGGTCATGCAACTGCGGCGCTGCGCCCTCTGGCGCGGTACCAAGCGCGGACCCGCCGGTTGCGACCGTGCCTGTTCCGGTCGGGCCCGTTCCGACGGTGGTACCGGTCGCGCCGGTTTCGCTCGTCTACGGCATCGGGAACATCGGCTTCGACTTCGGCACCGAGGCTCGGAGGGACACGTTCCGGCAGCTCATGCCGGAACCCGAATTCGGCTCCCCACCGATCCACATGGCGGCCAATCCCTACGACACGACCCAACTCGCCGGTTACCTCGACGCAGCGCCGTGGGAATCGACGAAGGTCATCTGGACGATGAACCTCGAGCTCACCCCCATCTATGCCCTGGAGGCGGAGCCAGAGTATGCCGACGCAGTCTATGCCCTACTCCGAGATGCGCTGAGGAATCAGTCGCTGCCAGCCGATGACCCGAACTATGTGTCTCGCGTATCCATTCCCGGCGTCCTGACGACGCGGACGGTGCGGCTGTTCTCAGGTCAGGTCGTCCCGGTGGTCGCGGTCCAGCGGCGCGGACTGTACATCTGGAACGAGGCGGCGCTCGTGGATTCCGTCGTCGACGCGATCCCAAAGACAAACTCGGCGCGTGCGCGAGCGGAAGTGCGCCGGAAGGTCCGGCAGATGCTGGACAAGGTCTACTACCAGATGCGGAACCTGGGGCAAAGTCCGCCTGACCGGGCTATCAACTTCCAAGCCACGAACGCGTTCGTCTTCGCTTCACAAATCGCGGAGGGACTCCTCTCGGGTAAGACCGAGCGCGACGACAGCGATCTCTACAGCTTGGACACCATCACGGCCGTGAAGAGCCCGTACTGCCGGGTCGACTCCGACTGCTGGGACGTGCAGATCTCGTTCTTCGATCCCGCCAACGACAATCGAGCGGCGAACGTGTTCCAGTCCACCATCGACGTGAGCGATCAGCTACCGGTCCAACTCGCGCCGACGCACCAGTTCCTGTTCCGGAACTGACTTGACCTCGTTCATGCTCGCCCGTTCGTGGAAAGGAAGGAGATGATGCTCACACTTCCCCCCCAGAGTCCGGCGATCGTCCGCGACCCTAGGGCAAATGTTGTGCCCGATGAACGCCCGGATGGTGAGGAACCCGCCGCGATGCAGTCCTCTGACGGCGTGCGCGCGTCGCAATCCCGCTGTTCCGGGCTGACAGGGCCGGCGCAGTCTCTGTGCTATGCCGCGCTCTACGGCGTCTCCGTATGACGCAGCCGGCGGGGCGTACGAGTGAAAGGAGATGGCCGCCGACCATGAGAGGATAGAGGCAGTCAGAGAGAAGTCGGTACTGCTGCGACGCTTGTCGCCAAAATCACAAGTATGAAGGGAGCCATCACGGTGGACGAAACGACGATGACGCAGCCCACCCTCCAGATCCCGCTCCAGTCGGCGCCGGTCGATCGGACGCCAGCAGGGGCCGCCGCCTTCGGGGACGCCGCTGGCGTCGAGGCCGCAGGCTGGTTCGATGACATCGTAGGCGCGGTCAAGACCTACGGCCCGGCGATCGCCGGCGGACTCGGGTCACTGGGGATCTGAGAGCGAGAGCGTCACGCCGCATCGGCGGCATCATGCCGCCGATGCGACACGCTCTCCTTGTGTGAAAACAACGACCGACGGGAGATGAGGTGAGTAGATCGGATCCGGCGCAGAGTCGCACATCGCACGACGTCGGCGTCAGCGAGGCTCGGAGGCGGGACGCATCGTTGAAACGGTTGTCCCACCGGCGCCTGTTCCGGGCTCGGCCGTCGGTCTTGGATCCGTCTCGCCTGGACGTCTTGGCGCGCGACGGGCCGGTCAAGGCGCAGGTTCGCCCGCGCAAGTACACGTACACGGCGCGCGAGGAGGGCGACCGGAACCTGCCGGTTCAGACGGCGGTGGACCGGACTGACCGTCTCGAGGCTGAGACGGTCGATATCGTGATACGCGACCCGGGCGGAAACATCTTGGAGATCCTGCGCTTTCCCGTGTTCGGGCGGTATGGGAGCGACCCGAACGATCCTGCCCGGTTCTCCGACAACGTCGACCCGCGCACGGCGATCTGCGCGGTGCTGGCTCCGTACGCGGCTGCTCGCTGCCTCGCCCACGGTGGCGTTTGGTGACGTTTCGCGGCGCCGCTTATTCTGGCCCCGCGCGGAAGCGCTACAACATCGCGGAGAGCGGTGACCAAGGTTCGCCCACGTTGGCCGGCGAGGCCGCGGTGGGTCCATCGGCCGGGGGCGCTCGGTTGCGGCTGCCGCCGCAAAGGCCCGGGATGTCGCCATTCGCGATGACGTCCGAAGAGCGGCGCGAGCGGGTTCTTGTGCGCGGCGGAAAGCCGTCAGCGCGAGGCGTCAACCGGGTCGCGACACGCCGTCGAGGGGCCGCGGTCGTGACCTGCATCATGCCGACGTCGGGCCGCCCGTTGTTCGCGCTCAATGCCGTGCGACTGTTCACGGCTCAGGACTACCCCCGTCGTGAGCTCGTGGTGGTGACGGACCACGGCACCGATGAACTCGAATCGTCGCTGCCTGCGGACCCGCGGATCCGGCACCTGCGCGGGCGTCGCCGAGAGTCGATCGGGATGAAGCGCAATCGAGCCTGCGAAGCCGCGAGAGGCGAATACATCGCGCAGTGGGATGACGACGACCGGTACGGGCCGACGCGGCTCTCGGCCCAGGTCGAGCCGCTCCTCGCGGGACGTGCCGATGTCACCGGCCTGGTGACGCCGGTCTTCTTCGATCTATGTTCGTGGCGGTTCTGGGGCGTGACCCGGACGCTGCATCGCCGCCTCTTCGTGGAGAACGTCCACGGAGGCACCCTCGTCTACCGCCGCGAAGTGTGGGAGCGGCTCGCGCGCTATCCGGATGCGTCGCTGGCAGAAGACGCGTACTTCCTGCTCGCCGTGCAGCGCCGCGGGGCACAACTACAGCAGATACCGGGCGCCGGTCTGTTCATGTACGTGCGACACGGGACCAATGCGTGGAGCTTCACCTGCGGCGAACATGGCGCCTCCGCCGACTGGTTCCGGGTGGCTGAGCCGCCGCTCGCACAAGAGGACCGCGAGTTCTATCTGGCCCGCTGTGCGGCCGAGGGGCGGTCGGGCGCGGAGAACCGGCGCGAGACGCGCGAAAGGCACGCCGAACGGCGGCCCCCGGTGGAGGTCGGCAGGGTGCCGCGGCGGACAGCCTCACCAAGCAGCGCGCCGCGACGAGCCGGCAAATCGGAGCGCGCAGCACGCGGCGATCGGCCCCCGCTCGTGACGTGCATCATGCCGACAAGGGATCGGCGGGATCTCGTCCGCCGCTCGATCACGTACTTCGACCGCCAGGATTACCCCAACCGAGAGCTCCTGGTCGTGGATGACGGCGACGACCCGGTGGGCGACCTCGTGCCCGTCGATCCACGGTTCCGCTACGTCCGGCTCGAGCGTCGCGTTGTGCTCGGCGAAAAGCGCAATCACGCCTGTGAGCTCGCGCGCGGGTCCGTGATCGTTCACTGGGACGACGACGACTGGTACGCGGCCAACCGTCTCAGCTACCAGGTGGAGCAGCTACAGCGGCACTGCGCCGATCTGTGCGGTCCCGGGCGTCTCCTCTACCTGGAGCTGGCGCCGGCGCGGGCATGGCTGTATGCCTACCCGGTCGCCGCTCCCGTCCGGTGGATCGCAGGTAACGGGCTCTGCTATCGCATCGAGGCCTGGCGCGAGCGCCCGTTCGTGGGCGTCGACGTCGGCGAGGACACGAGCTTCGTCCGCAACCGAGGACGGGGCGCCGTCATCGTGCACGACGATCACCGCTTCCTCGTCGGAATCATCCATGGGGCGAACAGCAACCCCAAGCCGACCTCCTCTCTGGGGTGGCGGCCTCGCCCGGTCGCCGAGGTGAGGTCACTCCTGGACTCCGACTACCGCTCGTATGAGGCCGGCACGGCGTCGGGCGGGCCGGCGCACAGCCACGCCTAACTCGCCAGCGACGATTCGAAGCTCGCCCGGTGAGGTGCGGAGCTCCCGTGGCCCCGCGGACTAGCGCACGACGCCGACGGCCCCGAAACCGGTCGCCGCGGCCACGAAGGCGCCGTGCGCCTCTCGGGCCCACAGATCATCAAGCCACCCCCGCGCCATCGGCGTGCCGATGCTCTCCACCGTGTTCTTCAGATCGAACACCTGCTCGGCGACGGCGACGCTGCGGATGGGCATCGCCAGTGCGTCGACGCGTTGCACGTCGATCCCGGCCCGCACGAACCATTCCGGCAGCCGGCAGCCTGCGTCCGGGTGCCGGACGCGGTCCGCGCAGGCACGCAAGATCGCTCTCGTGAGCTCGAGATCGGCACCGCTCACCACCGTGGTGTCCCAGTCGGGCTCCATCGCGACGATCCGTCCGCCGGGCCGGACCACGCGCGCCATCTCCAACACCACAGCCGCCGGGTCTGCCATGTGCTGCAGCGCGCGCTCAACCCGCGCCGCATCGAACTCGTCGTCGGCGAACGGCATCGTGTGCGCATCGGCGGCGACGAACTCCACTCCCAGGCCGCGCGCGCGGGCCTCCTCCAAGAGCGCTTCGTTGCACTCGATCCCAGCGGCGCGTCCCGTCGGGCCGACGACGTCCGCCAGCAGCCGCACGTCGTCACCTACGCCGCAGCCTACATCGAGCGCCGCGTTCCCCGGCCCGAGGCCGAGCGCGGAGACGCTCGCCCTCTTGGGCGCGCTGAGGACCGCCGACATCGTGTCCAGGTAGGAGATGAACTCCCCCACCGCCCCCACGGGGCCAGTGCTGGGCGGGTCGTTCGCGATGCCCGGACTCGGGCGCACGTCCGGAGCCTAGTCAACGCCGCGCCGCCTGGCAACGAGGCCCGTGGCACCACTGGCGGCGGCAGGTCCGCCGGTGTGGACGACCCGGTCGGCGTGGTCGACCCCCTGACACCGCGCCCGGGCGCGGCACGTCCACTCCGTGGCGCTCGGTCGGCCCCTTGGTCCAAGGCGACGCACACCAGGCGCGCCGAGCCGTCGACCCGGCCGCGGTAGAAGACCGGGCCCCAGTCGCGCCAGAAGTCCTCGGCGACCGGCGGCTCGGCCGCGTGGTCGAGGTGCCGCGCGAGGTCGGGCGACGGCCCTGGATCGAACTCGGTCATGGTCGGTAGGTGCGACGCGGATGGTTGGCGCGGATCGCGTCGAACCCATCCGGGCGAGCGGGTCCGGGCAAGCGGCCCCGACGGGTGGACGACCCTGCCGACCGGGTCCGCCCCGCCGAGGCGCCGACCGCCGGCCCCGGTACGCAGTGCACCTGGGGGGAGGCCGCGCTCCCCCCAGGGTGAGCGGGCCGGCCCCCTGCGGCCCCTGGATCTCAGGCGCATCGCCGAGGAGGCTCTGGAGGCGATGGGACTCCAGGCCGCGTCGCCCGCTCTCGACATCGCCCTCCTCGGTGGGTTCGCCGTCCGGCGCGACGGGCGCCGGGTGGACGACGGCGCCTGGGGGCGCCGGGTCGCGCAGCGGCTCGTGCGCTACCTGCTGGTCCACCACGGCCGCGCGGTGCCCGACGACCTCCTCCTCGAGGCGTTGTGGCCGGGCAAGCCGGTCGAGTCGAGCCGCCTGGGGCTGCGGGTCGCGGTGTCGTGCGCCCGCGGGGTGCTGGACCGCCCCGGTGACCCGAGCGCGATCGAGCGGGCCGAGCGGACCCTTGCCCTGCGCCTGACCGGCCGGGACTCGGTCGACGCCGAGCGCTTCGAGGCCGCCGCCGCCGCCGGCCTCGCCGCCGCGGGTCCGCGGCGACTCGGGCTGCTCGAGCGGGCGGCCGCGCAGTGGACCGGCCAGCCGCTGCCCGAGGAGCGCTACGCCGAGTGGGCCCACGCGTGGCGCGAGGATCTGTGCCTTCGCTACGCCGAGGTGCTCACCGCGCTCGTGGTGGCGCAGGAGGCCGAGGGCGACCGGCTGGCCGCCGCGCGCGCGGCGACGCGGCTCGTCGAGCTCGACCCCCTGGACGAGGGCGCGCAGCGCACGCTCATCGCCTGCTACGCCCGCTGCGGCCGGCGCGGCCGCGCGTTGCGCCAGTACCTCGAGTGCCGCCGGCGGCTCATCGACGACCTCGGCGTGGAGCCCGCGCGCCAGACGAGCGACCTGCAGCGGCGCGTGCTCGCCGGCGAGCCCGTCTAGCGCCGCCCGGCCGTCGCGGGCGCCCGGTAGGCTGCGCGCCCCGATGGGAGGACGACGCAACAAGCGCCTCGTCCTCGCCGCGATGATCTTCGCGGTCGCGATGACGTTCATCGACCAGACGATCGTCGCGATCGCCGCGCCCGACCTCCAGAAGGACCTCGGGCTCTCCTCGACCGGCGTGCAGTGGATCGTCAACGGCTACCTGCTCGCGCTCTCGGCGCTCTTCGCGTTCGGCGGCCGGCTGGCGGACATCGCCGGGCACCGGCGCATGGTCACCATCGGGATCGTCGCCTTCGCCACCACCTCGGCGCTGTGCGGGGCGACGCCGGACGACAGCATCGCCGAGGCGTGGATCATCACCTTCCGGGTGCTTCAGGGCGCCGCAGCAGCGCTCATGTTCCCGGCCGCGCTCGCCATCGTGGTCGGCGCCTTCGAGCAGCGCGAGCGCGGCAAGGCGATGGCGATCTTCTTCGCGATCACCGGCGGGCTGACGTCGATCGGCCCGCTGGCCGGTGGCTACCTCACCGAGATCAGCTGGCGCGCGATCTTCTGGGTCAACGTCCCGGTGGCGATAGTGGCGCTCATCCTCACGGCGAGGGCGAAGCCTGCGGAGGAGCGGCGACCGGCGCCGCTCGACGTCCGCGGGGCGCTGCTCATCTCCTCGGGGATGGCCCTCGCCGTGCTCGGGCTGCAGCAGTCGAGCACCTGGGGCTGGAGCGACCCGGTGACGTGGATCTGCATCGCGGCGGGCCTCGCGCTGCTGGTCGCCTTCGCGCTCTTCGAGCTGCGCGTCGAGTACCCGCTCATCGACGTGCGGATCTTCCGCGACCGGGGCTTCGCGGTGGACAACGTGCTGCTGTTCCTCATGTCGATGGCCTTCATCCCGCTGTTCTTCTTCGCGAGCCTGTACGCCCAGATCGCGCTCGGCCAGTCGGCCTCGGAGGCCGGCCTCTACCTGCTCACCTTCTTCGGCGGGTTCGCGGCGTCCTCGCAGCTGGGCGGGCGGATCCTCGACAGCCGCGGGGCTCGGCCCGCCGTCGTGCCCGGCTGCCTGCTGGCCGCGATCGGGTTCGCGCTGTGGGCCTCGAAGCTCCCGGATCTGTCGTTCGGCAACCAATGGCCGTACATCCTGCTCGCCGGCGCCGGGATCGGCCTGATCCTCGGCCCGGTCAGCACCGACGCGGTGAACCGCGTGTCGCGCGCCAGCTACGGCGAGGTCACCGGGATCACCCAGACCTCGCGCAACTTCGGCGCGAGCCTCGGCCTCGCCGTGCTCGGCACGATCCTCATCCTGCGCAACGAGGCGAACATCGAATCGACCCTCGGTGCGGCCGGGGTGCCCAAGGCCCGCGCTGACCAGATCGCCGACGCGGTCAGCGGCGCCGGAGTCGGCGGGGGAGGCTCGGGCGGCCGTTTCGCCGACCAGGCCGGCCGCGGCGCGGACGCCCTCTTCAAGGCTGTCCAGCACGACTTCGCGCTCTCCTCGCGCGTCGTCTTCTACGTGATGGCCGGGGTGATGCTCCTCGCCTTCATCGTCGCGCTCGTGGCCATGCCCGGCGGCCGGGTGGAGGAGGCCCTGGAGAAGGAGACGCCCGAGCCCGGCCCGGCGCGCGCGCCGGTGGCCTGAGCGAGCGCCGTCCTGCACGCCCGCGTCACCAGGGGTCGACGAAGATGTCCGCGAGCCAGTCGAGGACGCGTTCGATCAGCTTGTGCAGGCCCGCTTCGGCGAGTCGCATGAGTGCGGCGGCGAGCGCCGCGAGGCCCGGCCGGATCCCGGGGATCATGGGCTCCGCTCCCTGGTCGCAGTCGCCCGGAACGCCACCGTAGGCGACGGCCTTACGTGGACGTTACGGCGCGCTCAGACGGGGTCGGGCGGAGCGAGCACGGCCCCGGGATTGAGCAGCCCCGCGGGGTCCAGCGCTCGCTTGACCGCCCGCATCGCGGCGAGCTCGCCGGCGCCGCGGGCGCGTTCGAGCCAGCGGGCCTTCGCGACGCCGACGCCGTGCTCGGCGCTGATCGTGCCTCCGCACGCGAGGGTCAGCTCGAGGACGGCGTCGTCGGCGCGCTCGTCGTCGAGGTCGGGACCGACGACGTTGACGTGGACGTTGCCGTCCCCGAGGTGGCCGAAGAGGATCGTCCGCGCCCCCTCGGCGGCGTCGGCGACGACGTCCGGGACCTCGTCGAGGAAGCGCCCGAGCGAGGAGAGCGGGATGCCGACGTCCAGCTTGTGGGGCACCCCGAGCGCGTTGATCGCCTCCGTGTGGCCCTCGCGCAGGCGCCACAGCCCCTCGCGGCCGGCCGTGTCGTCCGCCACGAGCGCATCCTCGATCCCGGCTGCCTCGAGCGCGGCGGCGAGCTCCTCGGTCGGGTCGCTGCGGGCAGCGCACTCGGCCAGGACGTAGACCGGGGCGCGCTGCGACACCGGGGAGGAGCGGCGCTGGTGCTCGAGCACCAGGTCCATCCCCTCGTCGAGGAAGAAGTCGCAGCTCTCCAGCGACGGCGCCTGCGCGCGCAACGCGGTCAGCAGCCCGGCGGCCTCGTGCGTGGAGGCCACCGGGACCAGCGCGGCCACCCGCGAGCTCAGCAGCGCGGTCGTCCGCCAGCGCACGGCGGTGATGACGCCGAGCGTCCCCTCCGAACCCACGAGCAGCTGGGGGAGGTCGTAGCCCGCGTTGTCCTTCGTGAGCCCGCTGAGGCGCGAGACGATCGCGCCGTCGGCAAGCACCGCCTCCAGCCCGAGCACGTGGGCGCGCGCCGTGCCGTGTCGCAGCGCGCGAGCGCCGCCGGCGTCGCAGGCCACAACTCCGCCGACCGTGCAGGAGTCGCGCGCGCCGAAGTCCAGGCCCGCGTCCTGGCCGGCGGCCCGGCACGCGCCCTGCAGGGCAGCCAGCGTCGCGCCGGCGCCGACGGTGAGCTGGCCAAGCGCGGGATCGACGTCGCCGACATCGCCGAGCCGGCCCAGCGAGACCAGCACCTCGCCGTCGCGCGGCACGCTCGCCCCGACCAGGCCGGTGTTGCCGCCCTGGGGCACGAGCGGCGCGCCGGCCTGCGCGCACAGGCGCACGACCTCGGCCACCTGGGCACTGTCGGCGGGGCGGACGACGACCCGCGCCTCGCTCCCGAAGCGCCCCGTCCAGTCGCGCTCGTAGGACGCGCGCAAGTCGCGGTCCTCGAGGGTATGACGTTCCCCGACGACATCGGCCAGCGCTCGGACGAGTTTCATGCCAGCGGCACCGTACTGCCAGCACCGAGCGAGGGTCCCCACCCTGGAGGCAGAGCCATGGCAGACGACCACGAGACGGTGTTCACCCTCGAAGCGACCCCCGTGAAGTTCGGTCCGGGGTCGTCGGCCGACGCGGGCTGGGAGCTCAAGCGCCTCGACGTCGGGCGGGTGATGCTCGTGACCGACCCGGGCGTCGCCGCGCTCGGCCACCCCGAGCGGATCCAGGGCCTCATCGAGGCCGAGGGCGTCGAGGTGGTGGTCTACGACCGCAGCCGCGTGGAGCCGACGATCGACTCGTTCCAGGACGCTGCGGACTTCGCGGTCGAGCACGAGGTCGACGGCCTGGTCTCGGTTGGAGGCGGGTCGTCGATCGACACCGCGAAGGTCGCGAACCTGGTCTCGACCCACCCGGCGCCGGTGATGGACTACGTCAACCCGCCGGTGGGGGAGGGCAAGAAGCCGCCGACCCCGCTCAGGCCCCATCTCGCGATCCCGACGACCTCGGGGACGGGCTCGGAGGCCACCACCGTCGCGGTGCTCGACATCCCCGATCTCAAGCTCAAGACCGGCATCTCGCACCGCTACCTGCGTCCGATGCAGGCCATCGTCGATCCCGAGCTGACCGGCTCGCTGCCCGCCGAGGTGACCTCGTCGGCCGGGCTGGACGTGGTCTGCCACGCGGCCGAGTCGTTTCTCTCCAAGCCTTACGACACGCGGCCGGCGCCGGAGTCGCCGGACGACCGGCCCCCCTACCAGGGCTCCAACCCCGTCGCCGACGTGTGGTCGGCGAAGGCGCTCGAGTACGGCGGGCGCTACCTGCGCCGCGCGGTGGAGGACTCCACGGACCTCGAGGCGCGCGGCTTCATGATGCTCGGGGCCACCATGGCCGGCGTCGGCTTCGGGTCAGCGGGCGTGCACATCCCGCACGCGATCGCCTACCCGGTGGCCGGCCTCAAGCATGAATACCAGCCGGCCGGCTACCCCGACGACCATCCCTTCGTCCCGCACGGGCACTCGGTGATCGTCAGCGCTCCCGCGGCCTTCCGCTACACCTACGAGGCGATGCCCGAGCGCCATCACCACGTCGCCGAGCTGCTTGCCGGTGAACCGATAGCCGACCCGGGCCCCGACACGCTGCCCGACGTCCTGCGCCGGCTCATGCGCGACGTCGGCGCGCCGAGCGGAGTCGCCGAGCTCGGCTACACCGAGGACGACGTGCCCGAGCTCGTGGAGGGCGCCCGCAAGCAGCAGCGCCTGCTCGCCATCGCCCCGCGCGAGCCCGGCGACGACGACCTGCGCCACATCATCAACGCGTCCATGCGCAACTGGTAGGACGAGGAGAGGAGACCGACCATGGCCGGCCCCAACGGCGCCGTCAGGCTGCACATGTTCGAGTGCGGCACGCTCAAGTGCCACGTCGAGAACATCAAGATGAACCAGGGGATGGGGGAGGAGTACGAGATCCCCGTGCCGTGGTTCGTGATCGAGCACCCGCGGGGGCTGGTGGTGATCGACGGCGGCAACGCGCCGCAGTGCGCGGAGGACCCCGTCGAGCACTGGGGCGCCACGACCGAGGTCTACTGGCCCGAGATGACGCCCGAGCAGGCGTGCGTGCCGGCGCTGAAGGCCGCCGGCTTCGACCCCGGCGACGTGCGCTACATCCTCAACTCCCACCTGCACCTCGACCACACCGGCGCGCTCGCGTCGCTCGACGAGTTCCGCAACGCCGAGGTGATTGCCACCCGGACCGAGTTCGAGTACGCCCATGCGCCCGACTGGTTCGCCGAGGGCGGCTACATCAAGGCCGATTACGTCAAGCCCGGCGTGCCGTGGGCCCTGCTGGAGGAGACCGAGGACGGCTACGACGTCTTCGGCGACGGGGCGATCCGCTGCTGGCGCACCCCGGGGCACGCGCCGGGCCACCAGTCCTTCGAGATCCGATTGGCCAACAGCGGGACGTTCCTGCTCACCATCGACGCCGCGTACACCATGGACCACTGGGAAGAGAAGGCGCTGCCCGGCTTCCTGGCCTCCGCGGTCGACTCGGTGCGGTCGGTGAAGAAGATGCACCACATCGCGCGGCGCAGCGACGCGACGGTGGTGACCGGCCACGACCCCGACATGTGGCCGAGCTTCAGGCACAGCCCGGAGGCCTACGACTGATGCGGGCGGTGCGTCCCACGCTGGTCGCGGCTGTCGCCGCCACGCTCGCGGCGGCGTGCAGCGTCGGGCCGGTACCGGCCGCTCGCGCGGCCGACCGGTACACGCCCGTGGTCCAGTCGGTTATGTCCAAGCCGCGCTGGTTCAGCGGGGCCGACGGTCGTGTGCACCTCGCCTACGAGCTCGAGCTGACCAACGGCTTCCCGGTGCCTGTGACCATCAGCTCGGTCACCGTCCGCGATGTCGCTCGCGGCCGGAGGCTCGAGCGGCTGAGCGGCTCGAGGCTCGGCGCGGCGATGACGCTGCTGGCGAGCCCCACCGAGCCGGCGACCACGGTCCCGGCCTCCGGGATCGGCGTCGTGTGGTTCGACATCGCCCTGAAGAGCCGTCGCCAGGTGCCGCGGTTGATCGCGCACACCCTCACCGTGGCCGTGCCGCCCGGGCTGCCGGTTCCCATGAAGATCACCGATACGGGCGGGTTCGGCCAGGTGGACAGGCGCGCGCCGGTCGTGCTCGGCCCGCCGCTTCGCGGCCCGGGGTGGGTCGCGGTCGGGAGCTGCTGCGACGGCCCGCACCGCCGTTCGATCCAGCCCGTCAACGGTCGGCTGTACCTCGGCCAGCGCTTCGCCATCGACTGGAACGGCGTCGACGCGCAGGACCGGTTCGTCGTCGGGGACCCGGACGTCAACGCGAACTGGACCTTCTACGGCAAGCCGGTGATCGCCGTCGGCGACGCCAAGGTCGTGGCCGCCGTCGACCGCTTTGGAGATCAGATCCCGAACCACCCGAAGCCCGTGGGGCTCGACGAGGCCGACGGCAACCACGTGATCCTGTCGCTCGGCGGCGGCCGCTACGCGTTCTACGCCCATCTGAAGCCCGGCAGCGTGCGCGTCGAGCGGGGCGACCGGGTCCGCCGGGGCGACGTGCTCGCTCGTCTGGGGAACTCGGGCAGCTCGACTGGGCCGCATCTGCACTTCCAGGTCATGAACCGCCCATCGGCGCTCGCCTCCGACGGGCTGCCGTTCGTGTTCGGCCGCTTTCGCTTCACGGGGCGCACCCCGCCGCTCGACGATGCCCTCGTCGCCATCATCAACGCGGGGAATCCGGTGCCGGTCGACCGGGGCGGGGCGGGCGCGCGCCGCGACGAGCTGCCGCTGGGCCGCGACGTCGTCGCCTTCAGGCCGTAGACACCGCCACGCACGGCGTGCGAGGATCGCGTGCGATGCCCGACGAGCGCCTGCGCGAAGGCAGCAAGGACCCGAACAGGGTGGCGGGCGCGCCGTTCCCGCCGGCACGCGAGCACCACGACAGCCAGGACCGGCCCGCGCGGCAGGTCCCCACCGCTCCAGGGTCGGACGACGAGGAGCCGCACGAGGAGGACCCCGATGGCCCGTGAGCTTCTGCTGACCGAGGGACGCGCGGAGGCCCTGCAGGTGAAGGGCGCCCCGTTCCCGCCCGTCGATCCCTCGCGCCAGGAGGACGAGCAGCCTCGCCCGCGCCGCAGGGTGAAGCGAACCCGCCGGCCACGGTTGCTGCGCGAGCCAAGCCGCCCCGCGGACGTCGCAAAGGCGGATGACCCCGACCCGCACGGCAACCCGGACCCGGTGGTCTTCCACGAGTACGGGCCGGCGGGCGGGCTGACCAAGAGCCTCACCAACGCCGCCGACATGAGCGGCGCCGACACCGAACCCGACGTCGTGATGCTCTCGGGCAACTGGTACTGCGACGTGTCCAAGGACGGTGGCGCGACGTGGAAGCGCCTCGATCCCACCACCATCTTCCCCGACACGTTCGCCGGGGGCTTCTGCTGCGATCAGATCGTCACCTACGTGCCGAAGATCGACCGCTTCGTCTGGTTCCTGCAGTACGACGCGGACTCCGCCGGCCAGGGCGCCTTCCGGATCGCCGTCGCGTCCTCGCAGTCGGTGAAGAACGACCCGACCGTGTGGACCTACTGGGACTTCGTCGCGGGCGACTTCGGCGACGCGACCACGGACATGGACTACCCCGACCTGGCGTTCTCGCGGACGTTCCTCTACGTGAGCACCGACGTCTTCAGCAAGGGAGGCCGGCTCGTGCTGCGCATCCCGCTGGAAGACCTCGCCAACGGCGGGACGATCGGCTACGGGTACACCGACCCGGCGCTGTCGAAGACCGCGTGGGGCGCGCACCTCGTTCAGCAGACGCGATCCCAGGCCGTCTGGGTCGGCCACGTGGACAACTCCAAGCTCGAGGTGTTCACCATGCCCGACGCCGGAAACACCTACTCCTCGTTCACCGTGAACGTCGCGACGTGGCCCAACGGGAGCCACAGCTCCAAGGGACCGGACGGCAACGACTGGCTCACCAAGCTGCGCAGCTTCCCGAACTTCGCCGTCACCGGGGGCGTCGAGCGCGACAACGGCCACGTCGTGCTGGCGTGGAGCGCGAGCAAGGGGAAGGGCTCGGCGAACGGCTTCGACTTCCCCAACACGCACGGGCGCGTGGTGGAGCTCGATGTCGGCGCCCACACGGTCGTGAGCGAGATGCAGGTATGGAACCCCGACTACGCCTTCGCGTATCCGGCGCTGGCGGTCAACGCGAAGGACGAGGTCGGGATCATCCTCGGCTGGGGCGGCGCGACCAACCACGCCAACTGCGCGATGGGCATCATCGGCGACTTCGTCGTCTGGTTCCGCGACGACAGCACGCGGACGGTGCAGCGCTTCGGCGACTACCTCACGACTCGCCAGGCGCAGCGCAACTCCAGGCTGTACGCCGGCTTCGGCTACTTCGTGACCGAAGTCAGCGGCCAGCCGAGCCAGTGCACCTACAACCCGATCTACGTCCGCTACGGAAGGGCTTCAGCATGACCCCCAGGCCGTCGCCGACCGGCGGTCGCTCTCGTCCTGATCGCCGGCCTCTGCGCGCTCGCGCTGCCGGCGGCCGCGTCGGCGGGGTCGGGCGGGGCGGCCTTGCGCGACGTGCTGGTGGTCAGCAACAACTGGGCGGGCACCGCCGATCTCGTGGATCCGCGGACCTTCGAGCGTCTCACGCGCCTGAACGTGATCCCCGACGCGGACCAGCGGGTGGCGGAGATCAGGACCGACCCGATGCGGCTCTTCTACTTGAACGGCATTCGCGAGCTGGTCGGCGAAGGGCACGATCAGTACGTCGACGACGGCTTCGTCTCGAGCGACGGGCGCTACGTGTACTTCTCGCGGCCGAGCTTCGCCGACGTGGTGGCGATCGATCTGAAGTCGCGCGCGATCGCCTGGCGCGTGCCGGTGGACGGGTACCGCGCCGACCACATGGCGCTGTCGCGCGACGGCCGGCGGCTGCTGGTGTCCGCGTCGACGGCGCGCGTGGTCGACGTCATCGACACCCGGACCGCGAGGATCGTCGGTCGCATCCCGGCGGGCGACCAGCCCCACGAGAACAACTACTCGCGCGACGGAAGCCTGATCTTCCAAGCGAGCATCGGCACGGTCTACACCGACACCGACGATCCCTCGCAGGCCGCGACGAAGGGCGAGCGCGTCTTCGAGGTCATCGATGCGAAGACGCTCAAGGTCAAGCGCCGCATCGACATGGGCAAGGAGCTGGCCAAGTACGGCATCACCGTGAGCTCGGCGATCCGACCGATGGCGATCTCGCCCGACGAGCGCTACATCTACCTCCAGCTGTCCTTCCTGCACGGCTTCGTCGAGTACGACCTCAAGGGCGAGCGGCCGCTGCGCATCGCGGTGCTTCCCATCCGCGGCCGGGCGCGCGGCCTGCCGCGGACCGAGTACCTGCTGGACTCGGCCCAGCACGGGCTCGCGCTCAACCGCCAGGGGACGAAGTTCTGCGTCGCCGGCACGATGTCCGACTACGCAGCGGTCGTCTCGCGCGAGACGCTGCGGCCGCAGAGCATCGTCAACGTCGGCGCGGGCGGCGTGCCCTACTGGTCGACGACCAGCCGCGACGGGCGCTACTGCTTCGTGTCGGTCGCGCGCAAGGACCGCGTGTCGGTGATCTCGTTCGCCAGCGGCAAGGAGGTCGCCCGGATACCCGTCGGCCTGCATCCCCAGCGGATGCGCGCCGGCCGCGCGCGGGCCGACCTGCTGTGAGAGCGGGGCGGAGGGCCCGTCGAGGAGGATGACGGTGCTGGAGACGGGATCGCACTGGGAGCTTCCGCTCGAGGAGGTCTCCGCTCTCGCCGTCCGGCGCACCGGTCGGGCTGAAGGCACGCAGCTGATCGCCGTCGGCGACGGGCGCTGGGCGCTGGCCCTCGCCGCGGTCGGCGCGGCCGGGCTGTCTTCCGGGCGGGCCGCAGAGGTCGACGCCGGACAGGACGCCGATCCGCCCGACTCCGAGTTCGAAGGGGTCGCGAGCGACGCGAGCGGCCGGGTCTTCGTCCTGCACGAGGGCGCGGCTCGGATCCTCGTCCTCGACGGCGGCCTGCGCGGCGTCGAGCGGGCGATCGACCTGCGCGTCTCGCCCGACGAGCCCGGCTTCGGTCGCGAGTTCAACGACCCTCGCGAGGCGAACTCGCGCGGCGAGGGGCTGTTGCTGCTGCGCGGCGGCCACGTCCTCGTGGCCAAGCAGCGCAAGCCGGTCCGCCTGATCGAGTTCGGTCCGCCGGGCGACGGCGCCCACGGCTTCTCTCCCGGTTCGGCGCTGGGACGAGACGAGTCCTTCGAGCTCGCCGGTGACGGCACCGTCGAGATGGACGTCATGGCGTCGTGGAAGGTGGATCACGACGACGTGAAGAGCATCAACGACCTGTCCGTCGGCGACGACGGCCGCCTCCATGTCGTCAGCTCGAAGTCCCGGTCGGTCGCCCGTGTCGAGGCGGACCTCGAGCCGGGCGGTGGCAAGGCCCGCCTCGCCACCTACGAGCTGCCCGACGACCTCTTCCACACCGACGACGACAAGGCCGAGGGCCTGGTCTTCACGCCCGAGCTGGGCTGGCTCGTCGGACTCGACCTGAAGCGGTCGGCCCCGAACGTGTTCCAGGTCACCGGCGTTCCCTGAGCACCAGCGACTGGCTGGTGGCGGCCGTCCAGCTCTCGAGCTGGTCCAGCGACCAGCCGTAGCTCTCGCGCAGGACGAGACCGAACCGGAAGTCGGAAACGGCAGCGAGGGTCTGCACCGCGTCATCGGGATGGACGTCTGGGCCGAGGGCATCGAGCTTCCGGAGCAGATCGACGATCCGGCCGGCGCCCTCGACGTGGCGCCGGTGCCCCTCGGCGAGCACGGCGGCGAGGTCGGGCTCGGCGGCGGCGCCGGTGACGAGGGCGACGAGGATGTCCCCGCAGTGCTCGAGGATCGACCTCGTGACGCGTGCCGGCGTCGCCGCCACCTCCTGCGGGTCGTCGGACTCGACGGCGGCGCGAACGATGGCGGCGACGCCGGCCTCCGTGTCGATGAGGTCGTTCAGTCGTGACACCAGCGCCTGCTTGGAGCCGACGCTGTCGTACACGGTCTGGGGAGACACCCCCGCCGCATGGGCGATGTCGCGCACGCTCGTCCGGGCGTAGCTGCGTTCGGCGAACAGCCGTCGCGCGGCTCGGAGGATCTCGTCCCTCGTGAGCTGCGCCCGACGTTCCCGCAGGCTCGGCGGGTCCTCAGGCATGGTCTCGCGGCTCCTTACTTGACAGTCGCACCAGTGTATGTAACGTTGTTCGAGTCATTGGACACACATACTACCGAACAGGAGATGTCGATGCTCACCACACCCAAGCCGGACACGAGCACCTGCACCTACCCACACACCATCGACAACGGGGCCGGGGAGCGACTCACCTTCCTTCGGCGGGTCCAGGACTCTGCCGGCGACCGCCTCGAGGTCGAGAACCTCGTCGAGCCTGGCAGCGGGCCCCCGATGCACGTCCACCACTACCAGGAGGAGGCCCTCACGGTCGAGCAGGGGAAGATCGGCTATCAGCGACCCGGAGAGCCGCCGCGGTTCGCCGCGCGCGGTGAGACCGTCGTCTTCGGCCCTGGGGAGGCGCACCGGTTCTGGAACCCCGGGGACGAGGACCTCCGCTGCACGGGCTACATCCGACCGGCCGACAACGTGGAGTACTTCCTGACGGCGATCTACCGGTCGCAGCGGGAGAACGGGAGCGACCGGCCGGCCCCGTTCGACGCGGCATTCCTCGCGAGGCGCTTTCGCAGCGAGTTCGGCATGACGGAGATTCCCGTGCTGGTACGGCGTTTCGCCTTCCCTGTGCTGGTGACCGTGGGACGGCTGCTGGGCAAGTACACGAGGTACGCGGACGCGCCGGAGCCGGTCAGGCGGTGAGCGCCGTGTGCGCACTCTCACGGCAGAAACGGCCGTGATCGGGGTCTATGTGGGTGATGACCCGATCGGCCTTGGAGGCTTTGTCATGGATGGCTCGATGCTGCGGATTCTCTTTCTGGTGTCGGCCCACAACAGCTTGAGCCAGCGTGCATCGATCGCGCTGACCGAGCAGGGTCACGATGTGGAGGTCGCGGTGGTCGACTCGGGCGCTGCGATGGAGGCTGCGGTCGAGATGCACCGCCCTGAGCTGATCGCGTGCCCGATGCTCAAGACGCGCATCCCGGAGTCGATCTGGGCGGCGCATCGCTGTCTGATCGTGCACCCCGGCCCCGCGGGTGACCGCGGAGCGTCGTCGCTCGACTGGGCCATCGAGCTCGGCGAGCGCGAGTGGGGAGTGACGGTGCTGGAGGCCAGTGGCGAGTTCGACGCCGGCGACGTCTGGGCCACCCGCGGCTTCCCCACCCGCGAGGTGGGGAAGAGCAGCCTGTATCGCCACGAGGTCCGCCGCGCGGCGATCGAGGCGCTGCAGCAGGCGGTGGGCGAGATCGCGAACGGCGCCGCTGCGCCCGCCCCGCTGCACGCCGGCGACACGGCGGTGACGGGCCGGGCTCGCCCGGTGATGAGCCAGGACGTCCGCGCGATCGACTGGGACTCCGAGCCCACCGAGGTCGTGGTGCGCAAGATCCGCGCCGCCGAGGGCCACCCGGGCGTGCTCGACGCCCTCGCGGGCGCCGAGTTCCACCTCTTCGGCGTCCACCGCGAGCGCGAGCTGCGGGGCCCCGCCGGGGAGATCGTCGCCCAGCGCGACGGCGCGATCTGCCGGGCGACCGTCGACGGCGCGGTGTGGATCACCCACCTCAAGCGCCGCGACACGCCGAGCGAGACGTTCTTCAAGCTGCCGGCGACCCCCGCGCTGGCGCTCGCCGGCCAAGGCCTCGACGTTGGAGAGGTGGGGGTGGCGCTGCATGCTCGGGGGCCGGCCGGCGACACCTACCGCGAGATCGCCTACGAGGAGCACGCGGGGGTCGGCTACCTGCACTTCGAGTTCTACAACGGGGCGATGAGCACCGACCAGTGCCGGCGCCTGCGCGAGGCCTACGCCTACGCCCGCTCGCGCTGGCAGACCAGGGTCATCGTCCTCATGGGCGGCGGCGACTTCTTCTCCAACGGCATCCACCTCAACGTCATCGAGGCGTCGGACGACCCGGCGGCCGAGTCGTGGCGCAACCTGCACGCGATCGACGACGTCGTGCGCGACATCGTGGAGACCGACTCGCACGTCGTGATCTCGGCGCTCGGCGGCGACGCTGCGGCCGGCGGCGTGCCGCTGGCCCTGGCGGCCGACCACGTGGTGGCGCGTCAGGACGTCGTGCTCAATCCCTACTACCAGCACATGGGCGGCCTGTACGGGTCTGAGTACTGGACCTACCTGCTGCCGCGTCGCGTCGGGCAGGGCATGACGGCACGGCTCGTCGGCCCGCCCTTCACCCCGGTGGGCGCCCGCCAGGCCGTGGACATCGGCCTGCTGGACGCGACCTTCGGGGACACGCTGGAGAGCTTCCACGCCCGGACCCGTCGGATGGCCGAGCGGATCGTGTACGACCGCCCGGGCGAACGGCTCATGGCGAAGCGGCGCCTGCGCGCCCGCGACGAGCAGGCCAAGCCGCTCAGCGTCTATCGCCGCGAGGAGCTGGCCCGCTCCTATGAGTGCTTCTTCGGCGAGGACCCCAGCTACCACGAGGCGCGACGCCGCTTCGTCTACAAGCTCGGGGCACCGTGCAGCGTCCGGCCGCCGGCGGAGACCGCAGCGCCCGCGCTGGTGCGGGCGGCGTGACCGCCCGACGGACATGGTGTTGTAGTATCCCACTCATGATTACCGTTCCGGAGGCGGCCGACCGTGCGGGGCGCGACCCCGAGACGATCCGTCGCTGGATCCGGGCCGGCCGGCTGCGGGCGAGCAAGGTCGGCACCCAACACGTGATCGAGGAGGAGGACCTCGAGGCGGCGCTGGGCGAGCCTCGCTCGGAGGGCGTACCGGCCCGCTGGCGGCGGTTCGCGTCAGGTCGTGCTGCCCCGGATTGGGTTCGCGCGGTCGACCAGTCACGTCGCGGACGCTGATGCTGGTGGTCGACGCGAGCGTCGCGCTGGGCGCGTGCGCGGTGGCCGACGGCTTCCGGGAGCTCGGTGAGCACGAGCACGAGCTCGTCGCTCCGGCGCTCATGTGGTCGGAGGCGCTCTCGGCGCTCCACGAGCAGCTGTGGAGAGGCCATCTCCATGTCGCGGACGCGGAGGACGTGCGGGCGCGGCTGGGCCGGGCGCCCGTGGCGGTGCGCTCGTCGCGGCGTCTGCGCGCGGAGGCGTGGCGGATCGCCGGGGAGCTGGGCTGGGCGAAGACCTATGACGCTGAGTACGTCGGGCTGGCCAGCCTCCTGGGTTGCCGGCTGGTCACGGTCGACGGGCGACTGCGTCGAGGCGCGGACCGGCTGGGTCTCGTCGTGCTCCCCAACGAGCTCTGACTCACGGCGTCACCGTCCGAACGGGCACGTCCAGAGGACGGGATAGATGCGGCGGAGCTCGCTGAACGTCTCGGCCGCGAGGCCGTAGACGTTGCCGACGATCGCTCCGCGGGCGTTTGATGTCGTTGAGCTCCGCGACGACCACCGGGTGCGCTCGCGATATGGCCGGGTGCGTCCCGGATCCTCGGGCACCGGCGAAACTCCTGACGTTGGACGTGCGTCGGCCACGGTTCGACGGGCTACTTGACCATCGACACAAGGAGCGCACGCCTTGAGGCTGCAACCGCAGCCCATCCGTTGGCGGGATGGCGGTCGGCGCGCGGCCGACTCAATCTGAAGCGTCGCCCAACGGCTGGTGGGCGCGGCGCCGGGCCGTCTCGCCGTCGGTGTAGGTTTCGATGGCGCTGACCAGGCCGTCGCGAAAGCGGTAGACGAACCACGCGGGCAGCGACTCCGACTCACCGTCGACCGTGCACACGAGATCGCCCGAGGCGAGGACGTTGCCTTCGGCGGTCACGATCGCCTCCGTGATGTCAGCGCGGGCGTGGAAGCCGTGGCTCCGGGCCTCGACGAAGTACCGGCGAAAGCCGTCGGGTCCCCGGTAGCCCTTGAAAGGTGCGAGGCCGGGGACCGACGGCACGTGCAGTTCGGGGTGCAGGAGCGGACCGAGTTGCTCGATCGCGCCGTCGTTGCCCAGCGAGGCGACACTCAGCGCGAGGCTGAGACGGCGCAAGGACTCTGGTCCCTGGGCGATCATTCCGCCCTTTCGTCAGCCGGGGCGCCGCTGGCGAGGGGTGTTCTGAGTGCGTCGGCGAACGGCATAGGCCTTGCCACGTGGTACCCCTGGACGGCGTCGACGCCGTGCTGTTCGAGCAGTGCCTCGATCTCCGCGGTCTCGACGCCTTCGGCCACGGTCTCGATGCCGAATCCCTTGGCCAGCGCCACGACCGCCGTAATGACGTGTTCGCTGGCGGGGCTGGAGGTCAGGTCGCGGACGAACTCGACATCGATCTTGAGCTGGGCGACCTTGAGCTTCTTGAGGTAGGTGAAGCTGCCGAACCCGGTGCCGAAATCGTCGAGCGACAGCCGCGCCGGCAGCGCGGCCAGCGCGTCGGTGAAGCGCTTGGCCGCCGTCATGTCCTTGGTCAGGGCGGTTTCGGTGAGCTCGACCGTGAGCTTGGCCGGATCGGCCCTGTTGACCTTGAGCTGTTCGGAGATGACCTCGATTGCGCGCGGGCAGGTGAGCGTGATGCTCGAGAGGTTGACGTTCACGGCGTGGCCCTGGCCGATGAGGACCGCGGCTTGCCTGATGGCGAGACGGTCGAGCTCCTCGATCAACCCGTAACCCTCGGCGATCGGCAGGAAGCGGCTCGGCGGGATGACCGTGCCATCCCGGGCGACCATGCGGCACAGCAGCTCATAGGACCGCGATCTGCCGCGCAGGCTCACGATCGGCTGCGCGTAGAAGGTGATCCGGTCATCGTCGATCGCCTCCCGAATGCGTTGGATCCAGGTCAACGTGTCGAACTCAGCCGCGATGGACCCCACGTCAGGCTCGATGATCTGGCGGCTCACCACCGCCACCCCGGTGACGTCGCCATCGATGTCTCGCAACAGTGAGGCCGTCACCGCCACCGACAGGTCAGAGCCGTCTTTGCGGTGGCACAAAGCGTGCTGCTGGCGGACGCCCTCTCCGCGCAGCAGATGCGCGACGATCTCGTCGGACTCATGGCGATCCCCGTCGGGAACGAAGAGATCGCCCAATCGTCGGCCGACTGCCTCCCGGGCCGAGTAGCCGTACAGGTCCTCGGCACCCTGGTTCCAGGATGTTATGACGCCGTCGAGCGTCTTCGAGAAGATCGCGTCGCCTGAGCCCTCCACGATCGACGCGAGCAGGCGGCAGTGCTGATCCTCTGTAACCCGCTGGGTGACGTCGCGGGCGACCGAGTACCTGACTCCGTCCCGCGTCCGCACGCGCCACGACAGCCATCGCCATCCGCCGTCCCGCGTCGCGTAGCGGTTCTCGATCTCGACGTTCGTGCCGTCAGCGCCCCCGATCTTCACTGTCTCGGCAAGCGTCGCGTCGCGGTCCTCGGGGTGCACGAACTCGATGTACGGCCGCCCCATGAGCTCCTCCAGCGAGAAGCCGAGCGTCGTCTCCCAGGCCGGGTTGAGACCGGTGAGATACCCCTCGGCAGTCACCTCGGCGAGCAGGTCGTCCACATCAGGCACGGCGCCGACGTCGCCCGGATCGTCGGGCGCGGGCACGATCGGGCTGCTGTCCTTGGCCATCTTCTGGCATATCGGCGTCCGCTCGGGATGCCTTGAGCGCGAACGCGCCACGGTCGTCGCTCGGCTCCCGGACCCCAGGCGGCCGCGATGCGTCCGTTCTTGACGTCGATTGTGGAGGTTTGGCAAGCAAAGGTCGATGCGACCACGAACCGAACTGCCACGGAGAGCGGCCGCTGCCTCGGGCCGCCGATGTCGGGACACTCTCAGGACGACCGCGTCTCGCAGTCCTCGGACAGACGGACCGACCTGAAGGGTGTCGCTCATGTCCGACCCTGATTTCTCGCCGCTCCGTACCTGCCGCCCCAAGACACGTCCGCCGCGCGCTCTGGCCGCGGCGTTGCCCGTCTCGCTCTTGACGCTGCTCTTCGCCTCCTCCGCCGTTGCGGCCGACCCCGTCGACATGGGCGGGGCCCAGGACTACTCGGTCCTGGCGACGACGCTGACCAGCAACGGACCGACCGCCATGTCTGACAACCTCGGCGTCTGGCCCGGTACGGCTTTCGACGGCGACCGTGCGCC
>CAVSMB010000029.1:0-511591 GCA_963728925.1 uncultured Actinomycetes bacterium
CTAGGCCTGCGGGCTCTCGCTGAGCTGGTCCAGCAGCTCTTGCGACTGCGTGAGGTTGGTGGTGAGGATCTGGCGGGCGACCTCGAGCAGCTGGAACGTGCGCGGGTCCTTGACGCGGTAGTAGACGCTCGTGCCCTCGCGGCGACTGTCGAGCACGCCGTGCTTGCGCAGCAGGCCGAGGTGCTGGGAGGTGCCGCTCGAGTCGAGTCCGAGCGCCGCCTGAAGATCCCCGACGGTCCGCTCGCCGTCTCGTAGGAGCTCGAGCGTGCGCACGCGCACGGGGTGGCCGAGGATGCGGAAGAACTCAGCCTTGGCCTGGTAGACGGGCGGTTGGGGCTGGCGGCCGTGGCGGCGCTCAGGCATGGCCTCGACGCTGCTGTCTTGGGTGGCGACTGTGTGTTGCACAGTCTTCTAAGCGTCTGACGAAGTGGTCGAGGTCGCGCGCCGCAGTCTGCTGGACCGGGCGCTGAGGCGTCGGGCCTCCGCGAGGGCTGCGCGGCGATCGACCGCGTCGGTCGCGCGCTCCGCCTCTTGGATCGCCCGTCGGTACCCGACTTGTGCGAAGGCGAGGCCGGCGAGAGTTGCGGGCGGACGTCTCGCAGGGCTTCCTGGGTGCCCATTCGGGGAGGTGCTTCGCGTCATCGTCAGCTGTCCTCTGGATTGGTGGATGAGCCGGCTCGGCTACCGCAGCCGGCTGTGGAGGCAGCGTTCCAGGTCGGCCAGCGCTCCGGAAGGGTCGATATCTGCGGGAATGTGGCCGTAGACCGCCATCAATGGCACGTCCTCTCCGGTGACCGCCTGGACGAGAAGCCCGACGTGTCCAGGTGGGACGGGATCGACGTCCCGCCGCACCGACCTCGGCAACCGATCCCGGTGCCGGTTGAACTCCTCCCGCTGCCATCGGCCGCGCGCGATGTGGTAGCCACGCGCCCAGGATGCTTCAGCCATCGGCCTGGCCTGTCACATCGTGGCCGACAAGTATTCGGTAAAGCATCATGGAATCGAATCTTAGCACACGATAAGGATCGAAGACCGCTGAACTTGTGCGCGGGCTCATGCGCCCCGGAGCGAGTCCTCGACATCGGTAGGCCGCGGCAGCGGACAACGGGATCTTCCGACAAACGGCGCTATCGCTCGGATCCCGAGTGCGCAAGGCCCAGCGCGAGTCGGGGATTCCGCGCCCCTCGCGCGTCCGGGTCTTGCCACTCGCCGCATTGGCCCCGAGCGCATGACAACGCGAGGACTGAAGCAAGGTACCCCTCCGCGACCCCGTCCGACGCCGAAAGCTGGGCGAACCTATCGCCGAGGCGGTACGCGATGGCTGTCAAACCCCCGACGGCAAGCCGCTGAGCGTCCGCTTCGGCGCGACCCAGCTCGAGCCCGGGATGAGAGCCCAGGAACTCTGGGAGCGCGCCGATCTCGACCTGCGGGCCGCCAAGGCGCAACAGGCGAGAACCCACCCCAGCACCCCCGGGTAGCGCCTGCGGCGACTACCACGGCGCGAGTAACGGAACCGAAACCGCTGCGCCAGCCAGAGCGCTCGATAAGGTCCGTTAGGTCAACCAGGACGCGCGATACCGCGCTGGGAGCGGCTTCGCGGCACAACCACGCGGGGTGCTTATGTAGCGCGCGGGCGAGCTGCTCGGGTGCGTGGGTTAACTAGACGAGTAGTTCCACGAGCCCTTGGACTCGCTAAAGGCCGCAGGCCTGTCGGACCAGCCACCGCGGGGCGGGCGAAAGGCGCTGGGTTCGACCCCGTATGAAGGGGCGAGCGACAGTTATAGGGTCGCGCGTCAGGTCGCGGCGTGACGGGCGCCAGGGTGGCGCCGGCCGCGAGGGAAGACGGAAGGAAGGCGACTCATGGTGAAGGCGGCGGCTCGGTGGGCACCGGCATGGACGGCGACGGCGGCGGCGGTGGTGGCGCTGGGCGCTGTGGCACTCGCACCGCCCGCGTCGGCACAGCCGCTCGGAGCGTTGACGCAGGCCCGTGGCAAGACCGGGTGCGTGAGCGAGTCGGCCAAGCCGAAGTGCGGCCGGGGCCGGGGGCTCGCGGGAGCCACCACTTCCCGAGTGCTTTTCGTGACCGCGAGCGCCGATGGCCGCAACGTGTACGCGACCGGCGACGCAGTCGGGATCTTCTCGCGCGACCGTCGCTCCGGGCGGTTGCGGCAGCTGCGCGGCCGTGAAGGGTGCGTGAGCCGCAACGGCGACGACGGCTGCGCCACCGGCCGGGGTCTCGACTTCACTCGCAGCCTGGCGCTCAGCGCGGACGGGCGAAACGCCTACGTCACCTCGGCCGATGGGGTGTCGGCGTTTAGGCGCAATCGCAGTTCGGGGGCACTCACTCAGCTGGAGGGCGAAGCTGGCTGCATCAGCGGCGCCGCGCGCGCAGGATGCGCGCTCGCGCGCGGCCTGGAGTTCCCAATAGACGTCTCGGTGAGCTCCGACGGGCGCAACGTGTACGTCGGGTCCTACGGGGGTGTGGTGGTCTTTGCTCGCGATCCGGCGACAGGGACGATCACTCAGCTGCCCGCCGAGGCGGGCTGCATCCGCCGTCCGGGACCGGCTGGCTGCGCCATTCTGCGCGTGCTCGAGACACCGATCTCGCTGGCGGGCACCCCCGGCGGCGGCTCGATCTACGTTGTGGACCCGAACGACGAGGACGTGAGCGGGCTTGCCGTCTTGCGACGCGATCGGTTCACGGGAGCGCTGACGCAGCTCCCCGGCGAGCAGGGATGCCTCGGTCGCGAGGCCGGCTGCGCCGACGCGCGGGCGCTGGCAGTGCCCGCGTCGGTCGTCGCCAGCCCCGAAGGGCGCAACGTCTACGTCGTCGGACGCTTCGACTTCGAGTTCGCCGGCGACGTAGCCGCGTTCAGCCGAAGCCGCCCAGACGGCGCGTTGACCCAGCTTCGGGGCAAGGCGGGCTGCGCGAGCTTAGACGCGACCCCGCGTAGCGGCTGCGCGCTGATCCGAACGATCTTCTCCCCGAGCTCGCTCGCCATCAGCCGCGACGGCCGCAGCGCGTACCTTGCCGGCGGAAGCGGCTCCGTCGGCGCCGTCGCCGTCCTCGCGCGCCGGGCGAGTGGCAAGCTGAGCCAAGTCTCTGGCCGCGCGGGCTGCGTGCGTCAGGGCGGCGGGGAGGGCTGCACAAAGGCGAGGGCCCTGAAGGACGCACGCTCGGTCGCGGTCAGCCCCGACGGCAGCCACGTCTACGTCGCCTCGGCCAGCAGCGCCTCGATCGCCGTCTTCACCCGCAACCGCGGCGAGCGCTGAGGCTCACCGCGAGAGCCCACTCCGCGGGTCAGATGTAGTACAGCGTTCGGGCTTGGCTTACGAGCGGGCGCGTCGCTCTACCAAGCCAAGTCGGAACCGGTCTCGACCCGTCTCGACCCGCTGGATCCGGAATCGATGGCAGCGCGATTGCAGCGCAACCGGCCGGGCTAGGGCGCCGGTCTACTTGAACTGGCCATCAGACGTCGGAGAGCGCTTTGGGGGCCTCGCGACCCTGCGCCCGGCCTTGGGCAGCCGCACGCTGCGCGCCAGCTCGGCCTGGCGGCGCTCGAGCACGCCGTGCTCGCCCGCCCAGCGCAGCAGCGAGTTCAGCGCGGCGCGGTCCTTGCGCACGGTGGCCGAGCTGCGCCGCCGCCCGTCGCCGTCGGGGGCGGCGAGGTGGGTCTGGTAGGCAGCCATCGTCGCCAAGGTCAATGCCTCGAGGCCCGCCTGCGGGCCCAGCCAGCCCAGGAATCGCGCGCACGCGCGCGCGAAGGTGCTCTGGGTCTGGCGCGCATCGGCGAGCGTGGCCACGAAACGCCCCAACCAGCGGCTCCAACGGCGAAACCAGCTCGCCGCGGGCCGGCGCCGGCGCCGACGGGCCGCCCCCGCTCTCGACAAGCGCGAGGGCCTCCTCGACGCCGCCCTGGCGCGCCTGCGCGCCGACGACTACCCCGTGCGCGACGAGGACGCCGCCCGGCTCTCGCCCTATGTGCGCTGCCATCTCAACGTCCATGGGCACTACTCGTTCAGCTACCCGAACTGGTCGGCGCTCGCCGAGCGCTTCGTGACCCCGACGCCCCCGATGAAGACCACGACTAACGCAGCCCGCGCGTCGGCGCCGGAGCCCTTCCCTTACCCACACCGCCGGTGGGCCTCCATCAAGGCCAGGCCGTGCGGCAACAGACTCTTACCGGGACTTTCGGTTCCGATGTTCCCCACGGGCCAGTTAGCTGAAGCGCTTGCTGACCGCTGGCGACCGCCGCGAGGTCCGTCCTCTCGCTCCCGAGCGCGTGGTCGGCCTTGACGGACGCCTACGTCGCTGGCCGGAGCGGCGAGAGCCGGGGGGACTCGGCTACGGTCGCGCGAGCGTGCCCTTGCCGAGCCGGCTGTCCAAGACCCGCGTCAATCGCGCGGGCGAGTTCGTCGCCAGCTGGTTCTCGCCGCCGGTGCCTGAGGTCGGCGATGCCGCGATCGATGAGCTCTACGACGCGATTCGGGCCGTGAACGAGTGGCGAGGACAACACGCGTATCCCATGGCGCTCGTCATGCCCAGCCTCAGGAACTGGGTCGACCGGCATTCGTCGCTCGGGTTGCCGCCTGCCCAGCGTCTGAAGCGCATGCCGCAGATCATCATCAAGCTCACGCGGCATCGGGGGATGAAGCTTGCTCGAATGCAGGACATCGGCGGGTGCCGAGCCGTGCTCCGAGACGCCGGCGAGGTGCAAGCGGTCGCCGACCGGATCACCCAGCAATGGTCGCCTCGCGTGGCGGACTACCGCGACGTGCCGAGGACCACTGGCTACCGGGCGCTGCACCTGATGGTCGAGAAACGCGACGACCGGTCGGGAGAGGGCCGCACCGTAGAGATCCAGCTGCGAACCCTCAGCCAGCAGCGGTGGGCCGAGACCGTAGCGGGACTCGGGAACCGCCTCGGGTACGCTCTGAAGGACGGCGAAGGCCCGGACGAGCTCCTGGACTACTTCCGGATGGCCTCAGATGTGCTCGACGACCACGACCGCGACCGCCAGTCCGACCTGGACTTCACGCTTCGCTTCGGTGAACTGCGAGAGCAGGTCCGCCCGTACTTTCGAGACCCGCCCGTAGCCCAATGACGCCGATCCATCACTTCCTCATCGTCTACGACGTCGCACGGCAGCGGCTGCTCGGCGCGGACGATCTCGGCGACGACATGGACGCCGCGCTTGAGGCGTACCGGGCCAGCGAGCAGGAGCAGCGTGAGCGCCACGACGCGAACATCGAGATCGTCCTGATCGGCGCCGACTCGCTCGACACCATCAAGCAGACCCACCCGCACTACTTCGACGGCGCCGGCGAAGACTTCTTCGCGACCGTCCTCGCGTAGAGCCGCCTCGGCTTGCGCGTTAGCGCCCGAGAGCGGGTTCCTGTGACAAAGGACTTCCCAGCCGCGCACCCCCGCCGAAGCTACGACGCTTCCGGCTCGTCCTGGCCGAATGCGGATGGATCTCGCGACAGCCGCACCGAGTAGTCGCTGCTGTAGACGGCGTCGAAAGCCCAGGCGAAGACAAACACCTTGGCTCTGATCAGGGCGTGGAGGACGAGCATGCGCTCGTCGTCCCCGTATTCGACGAGGTCCAGCTTGTTGGCGTAGCGAATGTCCTTCAGGAGCCGCGCCTCGCGCTGGTCAACGTCAGCGGCCTCCCACTGCTCCTTTAGCAAAGCCTCTTCGTAGAACCCCTTCGCCGTCATCCCGAAGTCCTTGAGGATTTCGATCGACGAGACTACGTCCGGGGCGTCGAACAGATCCTCGACCAGGCGCCGAATTTGGAAGGACTGCGGCCCTCGCAAGTACATGTGCCGCGAGTCTTCGATTCCTCGCCCGATGATGGCGGCCTCGACGGCCTCGGCGCGCAGGGCCTCCGCGCGATCGCGTTCTTCACGGCGCTGCTGCAGACGTCGACGCAACCCCACTTCGATCAGTCCTCGAACGCCCCGTAGCCGGCCACGCGGTTGAGCTCTCGACCGATGCTTGCGAGCAGTTCGTCGTCGACCGCGAGATCGACGGGGCCTCGAGCGAGACGAGGGAGCAGCGACGAGTCGGCGTGCGGAGGGAACATTGCGCCACCGACTCGCAGGACGAGCCATCCCGGGCCGTTGCCGCCGAGCGCGTCCGCGAGGTCAGCGGCGGCCTGCCACGCGTCGCGTATGAAGACGTTGGTCACCGAGTCGATGTTGGTGTCTTCGACGGCCTGCACTCGGTAGACCGCAACGGAGCCGTCCCAGCGCGCGAGCGCGAGCGCGCAGCCAGAGATGCGCGGGTCATTGCCGCGCATGTCGCCGATCACGGCCTCTTGTGTTGGCCGCACCGCGATCGTTGGCGAGGGGCCGCCTCCGACGGTCGTTCTGAGGGTCGTCTCGACCGCGGCCGCGAAGGCTCGGGTAAACAGGCGCGAGGAGATGTCCGGCGGATTCCCGGTGGCGGCGACCGCCAACGCGATCTGGAGGTGCCTTGGCAGGTAGTCCCGCGTGTTGGTTCCATGCACCGATACGTCGAAGGCGGCCTGAGTCGCCGTTCGCTCCGCTCTCTCGCGCGCGGCGTTTCCGCGCTGGTAGAGGTCGGCGAGCCCAAGGGGTTCACGGACCGGGACCGTCTGCCCCGACACCCGCTCGTAGATGGTGCCTCGCGTGATGGCAGGAGGCGTCGCGAGTGGGTCGACCCGGACGATCGCGACTTTGCCGCCGCCGACGTCGAAGGACCGCACATCGAACGCCGGCGCCGGTCGAATGTCGTCGCGCACAATGCTCGATACCCAGGTGGGCGCCTCGCCAGGAAGGTTCACGCCGTCTGCTCGCCACTGCCTCTCCGAGTCGTCGAAGCTCACTCCGAGGAGCAGGTAGCCGGTCTCCCATCCGTTCGCGAATGCGCAGACGTTCTTGCGGATGTGGTGGCGGTCGACGCTGGTTCCTTTCGCCTCCCAAAGAGTTGGCTCGGTGTCCGCGTTGGCTAGGAATCGCTCGACGTCCTCCAGCGTCAGATCGCTCCAGCTGACTCCGAAGATCGTCACGGCGACGTCACCACCTTGGCCATCCTCACCCTCGGCGCGACGAGTGGCGTACAGACGCGCTCGAAGGCGTTGCGCTCGTGGTCGCTCCCTTCGGTCGAGTTCGCCGGCCACCGGGGTGCATGCCGTGAGCGAGTCTATGCGCCGACCGCGGCCATGGGGAGAGCGCGTACGGCCCATGCGCGTCTTCCACAACGAGTGTTTTCACGCCAGCCAGTAGTCACTCAAGGCGAAGCAAACACGAAGCGTCGAGGCGGCTCTCAGAGCCGGTAGCGGCATCCAGTGCGCCGGTGCCCCAGTGCGCGGCGAGCTGCAGCTGATGCAAGTCGGCCCGGTGCTCGGGTCCGTGTCACCAGGGGCAAGGTGGGGATTGCGGTGCCGTCTACCGGGGGCCGGCGGCCGTGTCGTTGAGCGACCGGTAGATGCTGGCTCGGCTGACGCCGAGGGTCGCGGCGATCTCGGCGATGGTGCTGGCGGGCGTCGTAAAGCTGGTGGGCTGCCTTGCGCTTCTCGGGGGTCATGACGGTGGGTCGGCCGCCGCGGCGCCCGCGCGCACGCGCGGCGGCCAGTCCGGCGTGGGTGCGCTCGCGGATCAGGTCGCGCTCGAACTCGGCCAACGCGCCGAAGACATGGAAGACCAAGCGCCCGCCCGGGGTGGTCGTGTCGACCTGTTCCTGCAGGCTGCGAAAGCCGCCGCCGCGGTCTTCGAGCCCGCGGACGGTGTCGATCAGGTGCCGCAGGCTGCGCCCGAGCCGATCGAGCTTCCACACCACCAGCGTGTCGCCGGGCCGCAGGTGGTCGAGGGCGCGGGCGAGCTCGGGCCGCTCGGCGACCGCGCCGCTCGCCTCCTCGGTGAACACGCGCTCGCAGCCCGCGGCCTGGAGCGCGTCGAGCTGCAGCGTGGGGTTCTGCTCGGTCGTTGAGACGCGCGCGTAGCCGATCAGGTCTCCCACGGCACGGCAGCGTCGCAGAACTGTCGGACGATCCGGCTTGTGAGACGTTGATTGTGGTCACGGGTTCTGAACGCCGCGCCGGCGGCCTGGAGGGGACTTCTGGCGACCGTTTCAGAATCGGTCGATTCTGCGACAGTCGTGTCCGTATAGCCATCGGTCATCGAGACGGCCGCCCGGGCGGGGCTTACGGGACGCCACGTAATCG
The DNA here is from genome assembly GCA_963728925.1 of uncultured Actinomycetes bacterium. Taxonomy (GTDB): domain Bacteria; phylum Actinomycetota; class Thermoleophilia; order Solirubrobacterales; family Solirubrobacteraceae; genus JBBPZA01. Next base: position 8,193 of record CAVSMB010000029.1, read on the forward strand.
TGCCGGCTCGAATCGCGCCGGCGCGGACACAGTGCCGGGTGGGGTTCTCCCTACGCGACGATCTGGGAGTTGAATGAGTGTTCAATGTCGAGAAGCGCTGACCGGCTCCGCTATCAGGTGAAGGCCCGCGAGCGGCGCGGCCCACGACACCAGGAGACCACGATGCCGAAGTATCTGCCGCACGACGAGTACACGCCGCAGGAGCTGGCCGGAGGCCGTTCATGACCGTCCAGCGCCTGGAGCACATCGGCATCGTCGTCGACGACCTCGCGGCGGCGATCGCGTTCTTCGCCGCACTCGGGCTCGAATTGGAGGGCGAGGCGTCCGTCGAGGGCGGCTCGGTGGACCGCATAAACGGGCTCGAGGGCGTGCAGGCGGATATCGTGATGCTGCGGACCCCGGATGGCAACGGCAAGGTCGAGCTGGCCAAGTACCGCTCGCCCTCATACGAGGGCGACGACCGGCCGGCGCCGGCCAACGCCCCGGGCATCCGCCACATCCTCTTCGTCGTCGACGACATCGAGGCATCCCTCGCCGGCCTGCGAGCGCATGGCGGCGAGCTGGTCGGCGAGCTGGAGAACTACGAGAACAGCTACTGGCTCTGCTACGTGCGCGGCCCGGCGGGATCATCGTCGAGCTGGCGGAGAAGATCGGCTGATGGGCGTCCCATTGTTCGGTCAGGAGCACGTCGACAGATACCGCGAAACCGACGGCGAGGAAGGCCACGACTGGCAGGGCACCACGGTGTTGCTGCTCACCACCACCGGGCGCAACTCCGGTGCCAAGCGGACGACGCCGCTGATCTACCAACGGCACGGAGACGACTACCTGGTGGTGGCCTCCAACGGCGGCGGCGATCCACCCGGCTGGTTCCTCAACCTTCAAGACGATCCGATCGTGGCCGTGCAGGTCAAGGCCGACCACCACACCGCTCGGGCGCGGGTCGCCACGGCCGAGGAGAAGCCCTAGCTGTGGCGCATCATGACCGCGACTGGGGCGCCCTACGACGAGTTCCAGGCCAAGGCCGACCGCGAGATCCCGGTGGTGGTACTCGAGCCGGGCTAGGCCGAGCGGCCGCTCAACCCCACCACGCCAAACGCGCTAGGCCCGGGACAAGCCGCACGGCTCGACGGCCTCAGGACCGTGCCGTAAGCCGTTCGGCTTTTGGGACGATCGCCGCTCGCTTGAGCTGCTGGTCGAGACCAACGCCGACGATGCAAGGCACCGTGGCGGCTACTTCCGCGCGCGGATGACGCGTTCGAGTCGGGCCAAGCCGTCCGGCGCTCCCCGTCCGTGTTCCTCGCGGAGCTCGGCGGTGGGAATGCCGGCCTGGATGATGGTCATGAGCGTCCTGCCGTCCTGGTCTTCGAAGGTGAACTCGATCGCGAAGTCGAAGCTCGACCCGTCGGGGCGGCTCTCGGTGGTGGCCAGCAGGAGCCGGCGCGGGCGGTCGATGACCTCGAAGATATGCCGGTGGCGGTAGAGGTGGGTGCGCGAGGGTCCGAAGGTGATCGTCCAGACGCCGCCCACGCGCAGGTCGCAGTCGGACTCGACGATCCAGCTTGGGTCGTCTTGCCCGTAAAACGCCAGGCGTCCGTCGTCGGCGATGAACGTGTCGAAAACGACGTAGGGAGGCGCGTCGATCACGCGGTCGATGCGCAGCTCGTCGGTCACCGGCGCTGCTCAACGTAGACACCGAACCGGTCCAGCCGGCGCTCCCACGTCCGGCGGTAGGCGTCGATCCACCTTGTCGCGTGCTCGAGGTGCGCCGGGCCGAGCCGGCACTCTCGCGCCCGGCCGACCTTCGCGGTGATCACGAGATCGACCTCCTCGAGGATGCCGACGTGCTTCTTGACGCCGTTGAGCGTCAGCCCGAAGGGCTCGGCGAGCTCGCCGATCGTGGCCGGTCCGCCGCCAAGGCGCTCGAGGATGCTGCGGCGCGTCGGATCCGAGAGGGCGAAGAACGTGCGATCGAGTGTTTGGTTATAGTGCACCGATCGGTGCACTATACGCGAGGGAGGACATGACCGCGATGCGGATCGACGCCCTGCCCGACGGCCCCTACCGCGTCGAAGGAAACTCCAGGATCTTCGACCGCGACGGGCGGCCGGTCCCCGACCGCGGCTCGCCCGTGTATCTGTGCCGCTGCGGCCGCTCGGCCGACAAGCCCTTCTGCGACGGCTCGCACGCCAGAACCGGTTGGAAGGACGACGAGTGACCGACGAACCGGCGCAGCGCAAGCTCATCCTCTTCATGTCGATGTCACTCGACGGCTTCGCCGCCCGCCGCGACGGGACGATGGACTGACTCGGCGAGGCGCAGCGGCACGGCGACCACCGCCAGCGTGCCGTGACCGAACTGCTCGGCCAGACCGGCCTGCTGGTACTCGGCCGCCGCGCCGCTCAGGACATGGCGCACGCGTGGCCGAGCTCACAGAGCCCGACCGGCAAGCTCATGAACGCGCTGCCGAAGGTCGTGTTCTCCAGCACGCTCTCCGAGATCCAGTGGGACAACGCGCGCGTCACCGACCGGACCGCCGTGGAGGAGATTCCCGAGCTCAAACGTCAGCTGGACAAGGACATCGTCGTCTTCGGTGGCGCCGGCTTCGCCCGCTCGCTCGCCGGCCACGGGCTGATCGACGAGTACCGGATCAACGTCCAGCCGATCGCGCTCGGCGACGGTCTGCCGCTGCTGCACGGCCTGCCACGGCCGCAGCGGCTCGAGCTGGTCAGCAGCACCGCCTGGGCGGACGGGCCCATCACCCAGACCTACGTGGCGCGCTGAGCGCCCCGCACGGGGAGGAGACCCGCATGGCACGCGTGATCTGCGACATGTCGATGTCGGTCGACGGGTACGTCACCGGCCCGAACGACAGCCGCGAAAACCCGTTCGGCGACGGTGCGGAGATGCTGCACGACTGGATCTTCGACGCGGCGACCGACGAGGACCGGGCCGTCCTGCAGGAGATGCTCGACAGCGTCGGCGCCATCGTGATGGGTCGCACGTCGTTCGACAAGAACGAGGGCGACGGTGGTTGGGGCGACGGCGGCCCGGTCGGCGACACCCCCTGCTTCGTGGTCACCCACCACGCCCCGACCAGATCGCACCCGTCGACCTTCACGTTCGTCACCGACGGCGTGGAAAGCGCGATCGAGCAGGCCAAGCAAGCGGCGGGCGACAAGGTCGTCGGCCTGCACGGCACGACCGTCATGCAGCAGGCACTCCCGCTCGGCCTGGTCGACGAGATCCGCGTGCACGTGATCCCGGTCCTGCTCGGTGGCGGCACGCCCCTGTTCGCAGCGTTGAACTCGGCGATCAGCCTCGAACGCACCCATGCGCGGGTGACCCCGGCTGCGACGCACCTGGCGTTCCGGGTGGTGCGGTAGCCGATGGTCATGCGGGAACCTCGTGGGACGCGTCTTCCAGCGTTCACCGCCAGTCGGACGGCGCCCCGTCCATGCCATCCTTCTTGGACACGACCGACGGCGCTGACACGCATGACGGCTCAGATCCGGGCTCTGCGCCGCGGTTGCGGCGTGGCGGTGGTCGCAGAGGTGGAGCCGACGCGGCAGCTCCAGCAGCTCGGGCCGGGTCGCCGCGTCTCTCGAACCGGACGGGATAGGCGCGAGCTGGGGTTATTGCCGTCACTTCTGGGAATCGGGTGTTCTGCGGCTCGCGGGCGTCAAGTCCCGGACAGCAGCGCGCGGTCGAAGAAGGCGATGACCCTGTGTTCGTACGCGGCTGGTGCGGCGGAGATGCCGCCGGTGTGGCCGGCGTTGGGGATTTCCCAGAGCGTGGTGGTCGGGCCGCCGGCAGCGCGGTAGGCGCGGTTGAGCGCCTCGTCGGCGTTGCCCTGCATCCCGCGGATGAGCAGGACGGGCCGTGGGGCGATCCGCGGCATGAGGTCGGCGAGGTCCGTCGGGGGCATGTGGTCGGAGAGGACGACGCCGGCCGCGGTCTCCATCGTGATCGGGGCGATCCAGCGGAGCGGTTCGGGCGGTGTGTTGGGCATGTGCTTTTGCTCGGCGGCCGAGCGCAGGCCGGCTCCCTCGGATACCACGGCTCGCAGGCCAGGGTCGCGCGCGGCGGTCTGGAGCAGCAGTTCGCCGCCGACGGACAGGCCGAGGCCGCCGATGCGGCCGCCGTGCACGTCGGGGCGCCCACGTAGGTAAGCGACGGCCGCGTGGAGGTCGGGCTCGCCGCCCCAGCCGCGCGCGTTGAAGTCGCCCTGGCTTTCGCCCTCGCCGCGGCGGTCGAGCAAGAGAACGCCGTAGCCGTGGCGCACGAGCATGCGCGCCTGGCGGACCGGACCCTTTCGGCCGGGGAAGGCGACCACCGCCGCGCCGTTGCGCGAGGGCACGTACCAGCCGGCGAGTCGCAGCCCGTCGCTCGTGGTCAGCGACACGTTGGCGTACGGGCGTCCGAGGTCGACGCGCTGCACCGGCGCTCGCGCTTTGTGGTTGGCCACGATCGCGAACCCGACCGGCATGACCACGAAGATGACGCCGAACGCGGCGACGGCCGCGACGAGCGCGCGCCGCAGGTAGCGCCGCGGCGGCCGTTCGTCGCGCCGGCGCGAACGCCACAGCACGAGCGCGCCGAGGACGACCAGGGCCGCGCCGGCAACGCCGGCGAGGATCGCCGTGAGGTCGTCGCCGCCGAGGCGATCGACGGCGACATGCCTGACGCCGTCGACCACGCCGGCGACGATCATCAGTGGACCGGCCGTCAGCGCGGCCAGCGCCCGCGTCCCGGCTCGTAGCCGCGGGTAGGCGAGGGCCAGCAGCGCCGCGAGCGCGACCGGCACCAGACCGCTGGCGAGGTGGTCGCTGACCGCGGTGCCGGGCTCACGGTGCCAGAACGCGTCGTCGAGCACCCAGAGCACTGCGGCGACCATGGCAAGGCGGAACACGAGCGTCTCGGCCCGCCCAGCGGCGAGCGGCCGACGGGCCCCGCCGCCCGCAAAGCCGGAGAGAGCACGGCCATCGGCCCCGGCCGAGGCCGGGGCCGTCGTGGGGCGGCGAATCGTCTCAGGCATACCGCAGCGCCTCGCCGGGCTTGAACCGCACCGCGCGGCGCACCGGCGCGAGCAGGACGAGCAGCGAGAGCACGATCGTCCCGACGAGCGTGATGGCGAGGTTGGCCGTCGGGAAGGCGAAGCTCAGGTCGATGTGGGCCACGGAGCTGGTCAGGGCGATGATGCCGCGGGCCAGCAGGTAGCCGGCTGGCAGGCCGAGCAGCCAGCCCAGCAGCGCGACCACCATCCCTTCGGTGGCGAAGATACGGCGGATGTCGCGGGCGCGGGCGCCAATGCAGCGCAGAGTTCCGATCTCGCGGGTGCGCTCGAGGATGCCCATGGTGATGGCGTTGACAAGCCCGACCATGCTGATCGCGACGATCACCAGGCCGAGTACAGTGATCGCCCGGGTCAGCTTCGCGTTGAAGGCGACGTTGTCGCGCGTGGCGACGTAGGTGACCTGCGTGGTGACCTGCGCGCCGTGCTTGCCAAGGCTGTCCTCCAGGCGCGTGTTGAGGCGGTCGATGAACCCGTGATCCTTGGAGGCGGCGACGATCATGTACGTGTTGACCTCGCCGGGCGTGTGCAGCACGGCCTGCAGCGTCGAGAGCGGCACGTAGACGGCCAGGCCCTCGTTGTCCTGGCTGTTGCTGATCCCGACGATGCGCACCCGGACGGGCCCGGCCGGGCTCTGCAGGCGGGTGGTGTCCCCGACGTGGGCGCCGAGGTGCTCGGCGAGCTGGCGGCCGATCACCGCGACGCGCTCCTGTCGCCGCGCCTCGGCCGCCGTGAACCAGCGGTCCTGGGCGACGCGCATGCGCATCAGCGGACGGTCGGTCATGCCCGTCAGCGCGACGTCCTTGCCGCCGGCCTTGGCGCTGCTGCTCAGCTGCGGCTGGATGCGCGCGACGCCCGGCGTGGACTGAAGGACCCGGGTCGCTTCGGCGTTGAACGGGCGCGTGGCGACGGTGCCGGCGTAGATGTCGTAGTGCGCGTCGCCCCAGAACTCCCTCGTCACGTTGGCGACCGACGTGCCGAGCGCGAGCAGCGCCAGCAGCGCGCCGACCGCGAGTGAGACCTGCAGCGCGGTGGCGAGGGTGCGCCGCTTGCGACGGCCGACGCTGCGCAGCCCGATCTGCACGCTGCGCGGCAGGAAGGCGACGTGACGCAGCAGCGCGTCGACGCGGCCTTGCCCGCCGACCGCGGAGCCGCTGGCCTGCAACGCCTCGTGGACCGGCATCCGGGCGGCCCGGCGGATCGCGGGCAGCGCGGCCAACGGAGGTCCGAGCACGCCGACGACGACACTCACCACGAGCACCGCCGGAGCGACGTGCCAGCCAGCCTGGATCCCGTAGAACAGAGTGGCGAAGTAGCCCGTCAGCACGTTGGCGATCACAACCCCGAGCGCGACCCCGGCGAGGCCTCCGAGGGCGCCGAGCATCAGCGCGGTGCGACTGTAGATCCGCGCGATCTGCCCGCGGCTGCCGCCGATCGCCTTCATCGCGGCAATCTCGCCGGTCTGCTCGCCGATCAGTGTGCTCATCGTGTTCGACAGCAGCACCAGCGCCGACAGCAGCGCCAGGAACGTGACCACGGTCAGGATGCTGGCGATCTGATTGAAGCCCTCCTTGCCCGGATAGTCGCCCGGCTTGCGGATCGCCGGGATCGCGCTGAACGCGCTAAAGCCCTTCACCGAGCGCAACTGCTCGCGCACGGCGGCGACTGTCCGGTCGACCGCCGGCACGCTGGTGTCACGCAGGCGCAGCGCATAGGAGGTGTAGCCCGGCGTCCCGCTGAGCGCGTCGACCGTCTGCGCGGTGGCATAGAAGGTCGCATAGCCGTTGGCGACCATGGCGCCGCCCATGAGCGCGCGACCCTTCCCGGTGACCGGCAGCGAGCGCACGCGGCCGTCGGCGGCGATCACGCGCACAGCGTCACCGGAGAACTTGTGCTCGGAGGCGTTCTGGGTATCGCTGAAGACGGCACCCGCACCGGGGGCGCTGCCCGACGCGGTCGCGACGACGTCGACACTCTGGCGCGCGAAGCCCGGCACCCCGATGATGAGCGCCTTCTGACGCCGGGCGCCGACATAGATGCGCGTGGAGAAGAGGTTCTTGACCGCAACGCCGCGCACGTTGGGAAGCCGCTGCAGACGCTGGATCTGCGCCGGGCTGAGGACCAGCGGCTTGGTCTCCAGGGTCACGTCGGCCAGCCGGTTGGCGGCGATCTCGCGATCCATCGACTGCTGCATCAGCCCCGGAACCGCGAACAGGCCGACGCTGGCGACCGCGAGCGCCAGCGTGAGGACGGTGAAGAAGGCGCGCGCCTTGCGCCGCGTCAGGTCGGTGACCGACTTGCGCAGGATGGCGGAGGACATGAGCGCCTCCTCAGGCGTCCACCACGAGGCCGTCGCGGATCGTGATCGTCCGGTCGGCTCGCGCGGCGAGCTCGAGGTCGTGGGTGACGTAGAGCACGGTCGCGCCCTCGCTGCAGACGCGCTGGAGCAGCTCGAACATCTCGGCCGCGGTCTTCGTGTCGAGGTTGCCGGTCGGCTCGTCGCCGATCACCAACGTCGGGTAGGAGGCCAGCGCGCGAGCGATCGCCACGCGCTGCTGCTGGCCGCCGGACATCTCCGACGGCAGCCGGTCGCCCATATCGGCCAGCCCGACGAGCTCGAGGTTGTGCAGCGCGCGCTCGCGCCGCTTGCGCTTGGAGCCAGCGCGCGCGAAGTCCAGCGGCAGCATCGCGTTCTCCAGCGCCGTCAGCGTCGGCAGCAACTGAAAGAACTGAAACACCACGCCGACGTGCTTACCGCGCCATACGGCGAGCTCCTCCTCGCTCATGCGGTCGATGCGGTCCTCGCGGACGGTGACCGAGCCGGCGGTGGGTCGGTCGATCCCGGTGATCATGTTCATGATCGTCGACTTGCCGCTCCCCGACGGGCCGACGATCGCCACCATCTCGCCGTCGTCAATCGTCAGATCGATCCCACGCAACGCCGGGAACTCGACCTTGCCGGTCCGGTAGACCTTCTCGACACCCTCGAGGCGGATCAGCGGGGAACCCACTGCGGCGGGGGAACCCGGGGCGACAGGCGCCGATCCCCGATGCGCGGTCGCACTCACGGCCGCCTCCTCAAGTTGAGTATGTTCGCCCAAGCTAGGTCTGCGGGCAGCGCGCGCCATCCGTACTCGGCCCTCCACCGAGCGGGGTTTATCCGCAGCCGGTCCGATCGCGGACAGACCCACACGACCGCTCGGCCGCGGCACCACGGCCGGATCCGCTAGCGCTAGCGGGACGGGCGTCCCTGCTCTCGGTCGGCTCGTCCAGACGCCCGAGCGCCGTTCGTGCCGTACATGCTCGGGGTTATCGCCACCGGGAGAAGGGGTGAACACGCGGGCCGGGAAGGTCGCGTGAGTGTGCCCGGCGTGCTCGCCGCGTCAAGGAGCACCGCTGCGCGGCGGCTACGCCGGCCCTGACGGGCTGCCCCCTTGACCCCGCTGCGCGCGCCGGACTTCTCGCGCTCACCTTCCGGGGCAGGGGGTTGAGAAACAGCACCACAGCACCCGCGTCAATTGCAGTCGTCGCCGCGGCGCCGTCGCTTACTCCAACGGCGGCGGCGCTGGCCGTGGCCGCAGCACCACGAAGGCGCTGTACTCGAAGTGCAGGTCGGTCCACTGGGTCCCGTTGCGTTGGGGCGGGAAGTGCTGAAACCCTGATTGCATGGCGTTGTAGGTGACGTGCAGCTCGTCGCCATCGGCCATGTGCTCCCCCAACACGAGCGCCAGGCGCGCGACGAGGTCAGGCATCGTCGCGGCGGCGAGCCAGAACACGCGTACGCCGTGTTCTTCGGCGCCGACGATGCCGTCGGGCCACTCGGTGGACTCGTCGGGGTAGTCGCGGTCGTCGCTCACCGAAGGCCCCCCGCGAAGGTCGCCGCTGCGGGCGGGGTCGGTGGGGTGCCGGTGGCGGTGGTGGTGACGATGCGTTTGAGGTCGCGGTCGCGGTACCACGGGCGTAGCGCCAGCCAGGCGGGTGGGAGGCGGCCGTAGATGAGGAGTGCGGTGTCGTTGTCGGCTTGGCGGACGTGGTTGGGGGCGGCGAGGGGTTTGTAGTCGTGGCTGGTGGTGCGTGAGCCGAGGTCGAGCTCGAGGCGTTGGCGGTGGGTGGAGATCCGTTCGATCTCTTCCTCGCCGAGGACCGCGCGGAGGTATTCCAGCGTGGCGCGGTCGCCGATCCCGGAGCCGAAGAGGCGTGCGCGGTGGTTGGCGACGATCGTTTCGGCGCGGTCGCGACTCTAGCGATCGCTGATTTGGGAGATGTTCTGGAACACCGACAGCAGCTGTACGCCTTGGCCGGGGCCGGTGGAGGCGAGCTCGTCGAGGTTGGGCAGCGGGGCGACGTTGGCGGCTTCGTCGAGGCATAGCAGCAGCGGCGGGTCGATCGCGCGGCCCGTCGCCGTCGAACGATCAAACGCGGCGGCGGCGACGTCGGCGACGAGCGCGGCGAACAGCCCGCGCAGCCGGCGCTGATCCTGGGCGGGGGCGACGAGATACAGCGTGCTGCGCCCCGACAGGAGCCAGTCGGCGTCGATCGTCGCGGTCGCGTCGGTCGCTGCGGCGACGCGTGGTTCCTCCCACGCGTCAAGCGCGGTTCGCCGCGGTCTGCAGCACCGATGACCGGAACCGCTCGTCGGCGTCCCACACCGAGCTAGGTGGCGATGCCGCCGTCGAGGAGCACGCAGCGCTCGCTGGCGAGCAGCTCGCGGATTGGTTGTAGCCGGCGGCGGGCCGGGCCTGTCCGGACCCGTGCGTGACCTGCGCCTGCGTGGCCGGCATCGCTGCTCCCCCTGAGACAGACCTGTCTCCCTCTGCCTCGGAAGCTACCGCCCGGCGCGGTACCATGCAAGCCCGCATGGGAGCGTTTCTGCAAGCAGCCGACGAGACTCGGCCCGGCAGCGCTCGCGAGCGGATCCTCGAGACGGCCTACGAGCTCTTCAGCCGCCACGGAATCCGCGCCGTCGGCGTCGACAGGATCGTGGCGCGGTCCGGCGTCGCGAAGATGTCGCTCTACCGGAATTTCCCGTCCAAGGACGACCTCGTCATCGCCTTCCTCGAGCGCCGCGAGGAGCGCTGGACGCGCGCGTGGCTCCAGGCGCAGGCCGAGAGCCGGGGCGAGACCCCCGCGCAGCGCCTGCTGGCGATCTTCGACGTGTTCGGCGAGTGGTTCGAACGCGAGGACTTCGAGGGCTGCTCGTTCGTCAACGTGATGCTCGAGACCGAGGAGCGCGCACATCCGGTGCGCGTCGCGAGCGTCGAGCACCTCGCGACGATCCGCGCCTTCGTGCGCGACCTCGCCGCCGAGGCCGGGGTGGACGACCCCGACGACTTCAGCCGCCAGTGGCACATCCTCATGAAGGGCTCGATCGTGTCGGCCGCCGAAGGCGACCACCGGGCCGGCGCGCGCGCGCGGGAGATGGGAGCGCTGCTCCTCGAGGCGCGCACGGGCGCGCCGGCATAGCTGTGGGCGCGCTCGAACGCGATCAGGCCGATCGTCACCCGGTGAAGGGCGGCTCCGTCCCGCGCCGGGGGACGATGAAGCGCGTGCGCGCGACCGCCGCGAGCACCTGATTCTTGGGCCGAGCCTCGGGTGTCGACGCCGGTGCGGATCGGGCGTCGTCGCGAGGCCGGGAACGCTAGCTCAGAACAGCCCGACCGTGCGCCCGTCCTCGTCGATGTCGACGTTCAGCGCCGCCGCCGACTTGCCCAGGCCGGGCATCTGCTGGATGTCCCCGCACAGGGGCACGAGCCAGCCGGCGCCGGTGTAGGCCCTGACGTCGCGCACCGGGAGGGTGAAGTCCTTCGGCGCGTTGAGCAGCATGGGATCGGAGGAGAGCGAGAGATGGGTCCTGGCCATGCACACCGGCAGGCGGCCTAGGCCGTTCTCGGTGAAGCGCTGGATGCGGCGCTCGGCCTCGGGGTAGAAGTAGACGTCGCGGGCGCCGTAGACGCGGCGCGCGACCGCCTCGATCTTCTCGTGGATCGACGCTTCGTCGGGATAGAGCATCTTGAAGTCCGAGGGCTGGTCGCACGCGTCGACGACCGCCTCGGCGAGCGCCTCGGCGCCCGGGCCGCCGCGCTCGAAGCCCTCGTTGAGCTCGGCGGCGTGCGCGCCGCCCTCCATCGCGAGCCGGCGGACGAGCTCGACCTCCTCGTCGGTGTCGCCCGGCCGGCGGTTGACCGCCACGACGCAGGGGAGCCCGAACTCGCGCACGATCTCCAGGTGGCGGTGCAGGTTGGCGGCGCCGGTCACGATCGCCGCCGACTGGACCTGGCTGGTGCGGGGGTCGTCGTCCAGGCCGCCGTGGTGCTTGAGCGCGCGCACGGTGGACACCAGCACGACGGCGCTCGGCTTGATGGCGCCGACGCGGCAGACGATGTCCATCAGCTTCTCCATGCCCATGTCCGAGCCGAAGCCCGACTCGGTGATGACGTACTCGCCGAGCTTGAGCCCCATGAGGTCGGCGATCAGCGAGGAGTTGCCGTGGGCGATGTTCGCGAACGGGCCGGCGTGCATGAGGCACGCCTGGCCCTCCAGCGTCTGGATGAGGTTGGGCTTGATCGCGTCCTTGAGCAGGACGGTCATCGCCCCGGCCGCGCCGAGGTCCTCGGCCGACACGGGCTTGCCGCCGTCGTAGGAGTAGGCCGCGGTGATCGCCCCGAGCCGGCGGCGCAGGTCCTGCAGGTCCTTGGCGACGGCGAGGATCGCCATGACCTCCGAGGCCGCCGTGATGTCGAAGCCCGTCTCGCGCGGGTAGCCATTGCCGCGGCCGCCCAGGCCGACGGTGATGTTGCGCAGCGCGCGATCGTTCATGTCCACCGCGCGACGCCAGGTCACGTTGAGCGCGTCGATCTGGTGCGGGTTGCCGTGCAGGATCGAGGCGTCGAGCATCGCGGCGAGCAGGTTGTTCGCCGCGCCGATGGCGTGGATGTCGCCGGTGAAGTGGAGGTTGAGGTCCTCCATCGGCACGACCTGGGCCAGGCCGCCGCCGGCGGCGCCGCCATTGATGCCGAAGACCGGACCCAGCGAGGCCTCGCGCAGGCACAGCACCGGCGTGCGCCCGATGGAACCCATCCCCTGGGTGAGCGAGACGGCGGTCGTCGTCTTGCCCTCGCCCGCGCGCGTGGGGGTCATGCCCGCGACGCACACGAGCTCGCCGTCCGACTCGCCCGACAGGCGGTCGAGCGCCTCGAGGCGGATCTTGCCCTTGTAGCGGCCGTAGGGCTCGATCTCGTCCTCCTGCAGCCCCAGGCGCTCGGCGATGTCGTCGATCGGGTGGAGATCGGCGTCCTGGGCGATCTCGAGGCTGCTCTTCATCGGGCTCCATGGGTGGTCAGTGGCTGACGGCGGCGGCGGCCAGCTCCGATACGAGCCGGTCGTCGTAGAAGCGCTCGAGCCGGAACGGCTCGATGAGGTCGGGCTGGCGGCCGGTGTCGACGAGCTCGGCGAGCGTCGAGCCGACGATGGGGGCCGCCTTGAACCCGTAGGTGCCCCAGCCCGCGCTGACGTGGAAGCCCTCGACCTCGGTCTGGCCGAGGATCGGGCTGTAGTCCGGGCTGATGTCGCACAGCCCCGCCCAGCTGCGCAGGATGCGCGCGAGCTCGAGCTGGGGGAAGAGCTCGCAGGAGTGGCGCGAGGCCTCCTGCAGGAAGTTGAGCGTGCCCTGCTGGCGGTAGGTCGTCCACGGCTCGATCTCGGCGCCGATCAGCACCTCGCCGCGGTCGGTCTGCGAGATGTAGACGTGCATCTGGGAAGAGACGATCACGACGTGCAGGAACGGCTTCAGCGGCTCGGTGACGAAGGCCTGCAGGATGTGGGTGGTGATCGGCAGCGGCACGCCGGCCATGTCGGCGAGCAGCGTGCTCCAGCCGGCGGTCGCGCTGATCACCTGGCCGGCCTTGATGTCCCCGCGGCTCGTCTTCACCCCGGTGACGCGCCCGCTGGAGCGCTCGATGCCGGTGACCTCGGTGTAGGGGTGGATATCGACCCCCTGGCGGTCGGCGCCGCGGGCGAAGCCCCACACCACCGCGTCGTGGCGGATGATGCCGCCGGGCGGGTGGTAGAGGGCGGCCTGGATCGGGTGCACGGCGTCCTTGGTCACCTGCATGGCCGGGGCCAGCCCCTTGATCTCCTCGGGCTCGATCACCCGGCTGTCGATGCCGAGCAGCTGATTGACCTCGGCGCGCTCGCGCATGACGAACGTCGCGCGGTCGGTGTGCGAGAGCGTGAGGTGGCCGATCTGGGAGAACAGGACGTTGAAGTCCAGGTCGGCCGACAGCCCGTCGTAGAGCTTCACGCTCGCGTCGTAGAAGCGCGCCCCCTCCGGGGTGCGGTAGTTGGAGCGCAGGATCGTCGTGTTGCGGCCCGCCGCGCCCGAGCCGATGTAGCTCTGCTCGAGCACCGCCACGTTGGTGATGCCCCGTTTGGCGAGGTAATAGGCGGTCGCGAGCCCGTGGGCGCCGCCGCCGATGACCACGACGTCGTAGCGGTCGCGCAGGTCGCCGCGCGGGCGCCACATCCGCCGCTTGCGGAAGATGTCACGCACCGCCGGCCTCCACCGCGACGGCGGCGAGTCGCTCCAGCGCGTCGGCGCCGACGATGCTCGCGCCGAGCGCGAGACCGGCGTCGGTGAGCGCCGTCCACTGGTAGTCCGCGTAGGCCGAGCCGAAGAGCACAAGGAAGCGGTCGCCGTTCTCACGCAGCACCATCGCGGGGACACGACCGACGGACACCGGGGCGAAGGCCTGCTCGCCCAGCGACCCGGGGCGCGTGTCGAGCGCGCTCAGCCGGGCCAGCACCTCGCGAGCCAGCGGCCCGACGACGGTGAAGGCGGCCATGCCCGTGGTCACCTCGACGAGCGAGGTCCGCTCGTGCTCGGCGGCCGCGCGCTCCAGCGCGTCGCGCACCTCCTCGACGACGCCGGACGGGCACAGCACGAGCACGCGCTCGGGGTGCACCGGGCACCACCACGCGTCGTGGGCAAGCAGCGCGCGGTGCGCCTCCAGCGCGCCGCCGCCCGTCGCGCCCCCGACGATCTCCGCCAGGGCGTCGGCGGGGCCCTGGAGCTCGAGCTTTCGCAGGTGCGAGGACTCGGCCAGGCCGGCGGCCTCGAGGCACGCGCGCAGCTCGTCGTCCACCGAGCCGAAGTCGGCGGCGACGTTCCAGCCGTCGCGCAGCTCGAGCCGCGCCCCGGCCCGGCGCAGGGCCCGCTCGATGGGGCTGCGAGCGACCGCGCCATCGGCCGCCTGGTCGACGGAGAGGAACTCGAGGGTCACGATCGCAGCCGCTCCTGATCTGGGTCGTAGAAGGGCGCGGTGGTGACCTGGCCGCGCAGGCGCTTGCCCTCGTCGGCGATCTCGATCGACGCGCCGTCCTGCGCGAGCTCGGGCGGCACCCACGCCATGCCGATGGTGTGGCCGAGCTTGCGGCTGAAGCGTGAGCTCGTCACGCGCCCGCCCGGGCCGCCGTCGACGACGATCGCCGCTCCCTCGTGGGGGACGTCGCCGTTGGGCAGGGTGAAGCCGACGAGCTTGCCGACCGGGTCGCGCTCGGTGGCCCGCTCGAGCGCCCAGCGCCCGATGAAGTCCTCGTCCTTGTCGAGCTTGACGATCCACGGCAGCGCGGCGTCGTAGGGGTTGGACTCCGAGTCGGTGTCCTGGCCGACGAGGATGTGCATCTTCTCCAGGCGCAGGACGCGCTGGGGCTCCAGGCCGAAGGGTCGCAGCCCATGCGGGGCGCCGGCTTCGAGGATCGCGTCCCACACGTGCTCGCCGAAGGCCGCCGGGAAGTGGACCTCGTAGCCCAGCTCGCCCACGAAGCCGATCCGCAGCAGCAGTGCCGGCACCCCGGCGACGTGGGCGCGCTTGCCGTCGAGGTAGGCGAAGGCCTCGTTGGAGCAGTCCAGGTCGGTGAGCGTGCCCATGATCTTGCGCGCCTTGGGGCCGGCGAGGTTGACCGCCGCGAGCGCCGGGGTCACGTCCGTGATCCGCACGTCCATGCGCCACTCGGCCTGCCACCACGCGAACCAGCTCTCCATCGCCTCGGCGCCGCTCGACGTGGTGGTCACGTAGAAGGCGTCGTCGGCCAGCCGGCAGATCGTGCCGTCGTCCATGATCCGGCCCGCGTCGGAGCCCAGCACGCCGTAGCGGATGCGCCCCGTCTTGAGGTTCGAGAAGCGGTTGGGATACAGGCGGTCCAGGAAGGCGCCGGCCTCCTCGCCCTGCAGGATGAGCTTGCCGAGCGTCGAGACGTCGATGAGCCCGGCGCGCTCGTGGACGGCGAGCGCCTCGCCCTCGGGGTCGCCGTAGTCGTAGGGCCGCCGCCAGTCGCCGGCCCACAGGACGTTGGCTCCCAGCTCGCGATGGCGCCCGTGCACGGCCGAGCGCTTGGCCGGCTCGAAGGGGTGCCCGGCGAGCACGCCCATGGGAACGGCCGACCACGGCGGGCGCGCCGTCGTGGTTCCGACCTGGGCGAGGTCGAGCCCCGTGCCCTTGGCCATCAGGCGGATCGAGGACAGCTGGCACATGCGGCCCTGGCAGGGCCCCATCGTCACCGTCGTGTAGCGCTTGGAGAGCTCGATCGAGTCGAAGCCTTCCGCGATCGAGTGGGCGATGTCCTTCGCGGTGACGTCCTCGCACAGGCACGCGAAGCACTTCCCGGCGCCGTCCCCGGCGACCGGGGGCGCCGGCGCGGCCTCTGGCGCGCTCGCTCCGGCCAGGCGAGACTCGAGCTGGAGCGCCTGCGCGCGCGACTGCTCATCCCCCAGGCCCAGCGCATGCGCCGCGGCGGCGCCGGCGACCGCGCCCGAGAGCTCGGGCGCGGCGGCGCCGTGCCCTGAGGCGACGGCGCCGGCGGCGTGGACGGTGGCCGGCAGGTCGCCGGGAAGGAAGCGACCCGAGGCGGGGTCCAGCACGGCGCGCGCGCCGGCCTGGAGGAGGAGCGAGCCGGCCGGCACCTCGCCGCCCGACACGATCAGCAGGTCACAGGCGAGCTCGCGCTCGCTGCCTCCGCGAGGCGCTCCCGAAGCGTCGACCGAGGCGACCACGGCGGCCTGGACCGCCTTGCGGCCCTTGGCCTCGATGGCGGTGGCGCCGGGCAGGTGCTCCACGCCCGCCTCGCGCAGCGCTCGCACCGCCGGCGTGTCGGCGCCCTCGCGCAGGTCGGCGACGGCGGCGATGCGCACGCCGACGTCGCGCAGCGCGAGCGCCGCCTCGATCCCGCGGTCGTCGCACGTGGCGACCACGGCGGTCTCTCCGGGGCGCAGCGCGTAGAGCGACGCAAGCCGCCGCGCGCCGCCGGAGAGCATCACGCCGGGCAGGTCGTTGCCGGTGAAGACGAGCGGCTGCTCGATCGCCCCCGTCGCGGCGACGTGTCGCTTGGCGCGGATCTGGTGCAGCGTGTTCCCCGCCCAGACGGGGACCATGCCGTCGAAGAAGCCCAGCGCCGCGCCGGGGGCGAGCACCTCGACGCCGAGCTCCCGCACACGCGCGGCGAGCTCGCGGGCGCGCTCATGACCGCCTTCGGCGAGCAGGTGGCCCCCGGCCCCGGGCCCCTCGTCGACGAGCACCACGTCGGCGCCCAGCTCGGCGGCGCGCGCCGCGGCGGCGAGGCCGGCCGGTCCCGCGCCGATGACGAGCACGTCGGCGTGGCGGCGCCGGTAGTCGGTGCGCCACTCGCGATGGGGCCGCGGCCGCCCGAGCTTCCCGAGCCCGGCGACCGAGCGCAGCACCTTCTCGTACAGGGACCACGCGCGCCGCGGGCGGATGAAGGTCTTGTAGTAGAAGCCCGGCGGCGTGAAGGGGCCGCCGAGCTTGTCGGTGACCTGCATGACGTCGCGGTCCAGCGACGGCGTCGCGTTGCTGTGCCGGACCTCGAGGCCCTGCGTGACGGGCTCCGTGCAGGCCCGCACGCCCGGCGAGTCCCCGACCTGCACGAGGCAGTTGGGGCACTGCCCGGCGCAGCACAGCAGCCCGCGCGGGCGGTGGTACTTGAAGCTGCGCGAGAACGTCCGCCGCCCGCCGGCGAACAGCGCGGAGGCGATGGTGTCGCCCTCGTGCGCGCGCACGGGATTGCCGTCGAAGGTAAAGGTCAGCACCCTGGAGCGGTCGATGCGCTCCCCGGGCTGAGGCCCGAGGCGGCTCACGCGATCGACCCGGGCGGCGACACCGAGAGCACCTCGTTGCTGCGCGTGTCGCGGTGCGCCTGGAACCACGCGCGGCACCCCGAGCGGTGATACCACCACTCGCGCTGGACGCCGGCCACGTTCGCGCGGAAGTAGTTGTAGGCGTTGAGCTCGCGCGCCTCGGGGCGCGCTTTGGGCCGCGGGACCACCTCGCCGCCGTACGCGAAGTCGGTTACCTCCCGAACGCCGCAGTGGGGGCAGGTGAGGAGGAACGACATCCGGCGGCGATCGTAGACAAATTCGTACAAGGGCGTCAACCGCACGCCGTGGGGCTGCGCGCCGAGCTTATCGCGGCGCGCGGTGGAGGCGCACGAGCTTGATCGCCAGCTCGAGCGAGAGCAGGTCCGCCGCAGCGATCGCGAGACCGGACAAGGTCTCGATCCGGTCGAGCCGCTGGCGGACCGTGCGACGCGCAGCATCCTGCGCCGCGCCGAGCACCTGGAGTGCGACGCGATCGTGATGGGCGCCGACCTTGAGCGCGGCGCCTTCGTGGGCGACTTCATCTGGTCGCAGGAGCCCTACCGCGTCGCGCGTCGCGCGTCGGTGCCGGTCTATCTCGTCACCGATCCGGCGGGGAAGGAATCCCGGAAAGCTCGCCGGGTCGCGTGGGCGCCGGCGCGCCCGGGAGCGCCGAGGAGGGCGGGACGACCGGCCCCCCCGGAGACGGGCGCCGCCCAGGGCCGGCGCGGCGGCTCGTCGGGCGGATCCCCGCCGGGTTGCTGCCGCTGACGCTGCTCGCTGCCGCGCTCGGCCTCGAAGTCCCCTCTCGGCGGGTCCTTCGCCGTCGCGCTCGCCGGCCGGCAGGCGCTCCCGGTGGACGACCGCGTGACGGTTCCGCTCGTCGTCGCGCTGCGCGACTTCGCGGTCGCCGCAGCGCTTGCGACGCAGGTCCTTCGGCCGGGCCGCGGCGGGCGTGGCCGGCGTGTACGGCGTGCTCATGCTGGTCCTCGGCTACGCGGCGTCGTCGCGCTTCGCCAGGCGTCGCGGCGCACAGTAGATTCCGCACGTGGACGACACCGCAGCCTTCCTGGCGCGGATCCCGCCCTTCGACCAGCTTCCCCATGACCTGGTCGAGTCGGTTGCCGCGGCCTCCCTCCTCGAGAGAGTCGAGCAGGGGCGGGACGTGCTCGTCGAGGACGGAGCTCCTGCCCGTGCGCTCTACGTCGTCCGCACCGGGTCGATGGAGCTGCTCCACGAGGACCAGGTCGTCGACATCCTCGAGCCGGGGGAGATGTTCGGGCACCCCTCGCTGCTGACGGAGCTCTCCCCGGCCTTCACCGTCCGCGCCCACGAGCCCAGCTCGGTCCTCGTCGTGGCGCGCGAGGCCGCGCTGCGTGCGCTGGGCGACGAGTCGGGCACCCGCTTCGTCGCCCGGTCGCTTCGCGAGCGCATGGTGCGCACCGGACGCACGCTGCACGCCCTCCCCGAGCTCTACGCGACGAAGGTCGGATCGCTCGTCCGGGCGCCGCCGCTCTTCTGTCCCGGATCCACTCCAGTGGGAGAGGCCGCACGGCGCATGACCGAGGTCAGGGTTCCCGCCGTGCTCGTGCCAACGCGCGCGGGCGTCGGCGTGGTGAGCGACGCCGACCTGCGCGAGAACGTCCTCGCGG
Organism: uncultured Actinomycetes bacterium; assembly: GCA_963728925.1. GTDB lineage: Bacteria > Actinomycetota > Thermoleophilia > Solirubrobacterales > Solirubrobacteraceae > JBBPZA01. Next base: position 27,061 of record CAVSMB010000029.1, read on the forward strand.
CCGGCTTCGACACGGACGTCCCCCTCTCGGTGGCGGCGCGGAGACAGGTGCTCAAGGTCGCCGCCGACCGGCTCGCGGGGGACGCGGTCATCGAGATGCTCGACGCCGGCGTCCACGAGCTGGCGGTCACCGATCCGGAGGGCCGGATCGTCGGGGTCGTCACCGCCGACCAGGTCCTCGACCGCGAGCGAAGTCCGTTCACCATGCGGCGCGCGCTGATGTGCGCGAACGACGAGGCCGCTCTCGACGCGGCCGCGGCGACCTTGCCCAACGCTTTCCTCGGCCTCGTCAGGAGCGGGCTCGCTCCGTCCGACGTCTCGCGCGTCCTGTCGGTATGGAGCGACGCGGCGACGGCGCGGCTCATCGACTTCAGCATCGCCCGCCACGGTGAGGCGCCCGTCGGCTGGGCCTGGCTCGCGCTGGGGAGCGTGGCGCGCCGCGAGCTCACCCTCGCCTCCGACCAGGACAACGCGCTCGCCTACGACGACCCCGAGCCCGGACGGGAGGCCGAGGTCGACCGCTGGTTCGCGGGCTTCGGGGCCGAGATCGACGCGGGACTCGCTCGCTGTGGCTTCGGGCCGGACGCCGCCGAGGTGCTGGCCTCCAACCGCGCGTGGCGCAAGTCGCGCTCGGAATGGGCGGCCGTCCTCGGCGAGTGCCTCGAGTATCCCGACCGCTCGCACCTCGTCCGCGCGGCGGTGACCTTCGACTTCCGCCACGTCGCGGGCGGCCTCGACGTCGTCGCGCCCTTCACGGCGGTCATCCGCAAGGCCCCTGCCCATCCCGACTTCATCGCGCGGCTTGCGCGGACAGCCACGGACGCCCGCCCGCCGCTCGGCTTCCGGGGAAGCCTCAAAGCCAGCGGCCGGCGGACGATCGACATCAAGCGCGGAGGCGTCGTGCCCGTCACGAACCTCGCGCGCTTCCACGCGGTGGCGGGCGGGATCACCGTTTCGGCCACGCTCGACCGGATCGCCGCAGTGGAGGCGACAGGCGTGCTGGACACGGCAAGCGCCCAGTCGCTGCGCGAGGCATACGGGTTCATCGCCCGCCTCCGCCTCGAGCACCACGCCGCGCAGGTCGAGAGCGGCGCTCCGCTCGACGACCTGATCGAGCCCGGGGCACTGCCTCCACTCGTCCGTGCCGAGCTGCGGGAGACCTTTCGAGCGGTGGTCGACACCCAGAAGCGCCTCGGCGTCTACGCGCCCACCGTCGGCCGTTGACGGTCGCGTCGCGCGTATGTGCCGCTCCGACATGTGGCCAGGGCGAGGAGGAGCCGCCTCTGCCATTGCCGGACCCTCGGCCGCCGGATAGAGGACAGCATGACCAGCGCTCAGCAGCCTTCCTACGTCGACGACGTCCGCCGCGTCGTCGAGGAGCGCGGGATCGAGGTCTTCTTCGCGCAGTTCGTCGACATGCACGGCAAGCCCAACGCCAAGCTGGTGCCCGCCCGCCACCTCGACGGGCTCGTCGAAGCCGGCGCGGGCTTCGCGGCGGGCGACATCGGCCAGGGGCCCAACGACCCCGACATCGCCGCGATGCCCGACCTCGCGAGCCTGAGCGTGCTGCCGTGGCGCCCCAACGTCGCGCGCTTTGCCTGCGACGTGACCGTCGAGGGCGAGCCGTGGCCCTACTGTCCGCCGGCGAGCCGCTGCCCGGCTGGCGCGCGTTCGACGCCGTGCTGGCGATGGGCGGGCCGATGAGCGTCAACGACGAGTCCGAGCATCCGTGGCTTCGCGAGGAGAAGGCGCTCGTGCGCGAGGCGGTCGGCGCCGGGCGGCCGTTCCTCGGTGTGTGCCTCGGGGTCCAGCTGCTCGCCTCGGCGCTCGGCGCGAGCGTGCGGCCCAACCCGGCGGGGGCCGAGGTCGGTCTGCTGCCGGTGGCGCGGACGCGCGCCGGCGTCGCCAGACCCGGTCCTCGGCGCGCTCGCCGAGCCGATCGTGACCCTGCAGTGGCACGGCGACACCTTCGACCTCCCGGACGGGACCGAGCTGCTCGCGAGCTCGCCGGCGGCCCGCAACCAGGCCTTCGCGTCGGGCGCGCCTACGGGGTCCAGTTCCACCTCGAGGTGACCGGGGAGATGGCGCGCGAGTGGGGAGAGGTCCCGGAGTACCGCGCCTCGCTGGCGAGCACCCTCGGCGAGGCGGGCGGCGCGGCCTTCCTCGACGAGGTCCAGCGCCGCGCGGACGAGATGGCGGTCCAGAGGCGGACCCTGTTCGAGGGCTGGCTGCGGAGCGCGGGGGTGCCGGTGGCCCGCTAGAAGGGGCCGTTCCCGAGGGCTGAAGCCGGCACGTCGGGGTTGGCGCGGTGCTTCGCGCCCGGCTCCGCGTGGCAACACGGGTTGTACTGGCTGGCCTCGAACCTCGCCGTCGATTCGCCCTCGCGCTCGTGGTCGACGACCTGCGTGTGCGACGCGCCGTCGGCGCGCGCCCGCTCGAGGGGCAGCCGCTCGCACTCATCCTTGCCACCCAGCCGCTCGTCCCGCCCTGACGCGGCGCTGGGCAAGCTCGCGATCGAGTCGGCGCCGCCCGACCGCGCGGGCCCGGGCAGCGGCGCCAACAACACGGCGCGATACCTGGGCGGGGCGGCCGGCGTTGCGCTCGTGGTCACCATCGTCTCCGGCGTCGGCCCACATGGGCTCATCCAGGGATGGAACGCGGCCGCCCTAATCTCCGGCGCCCTGTGCGTCCTCGGCGCCCTACTCGTCGCTTGCTGCCGCTCGCGGGCATGACGGCCATCGACACCGTCGACTGCGTCAGCCGGTGGTCCAGCGGAGCGCGCGGTGCACGACGCTGGGATGGCGGAGGAGCCGCGGTCCCAGCCGGAGCGCGAGCAGGCTCAGTCCAAGCCACGGGCGCAGGTGGGGCCTCATCACCTGGATGCGCCCGTCGGGAGCAAGCTCCAGCATCATCGCGTCGCCCAGCGTCATCCGCCCGAGCTGTGCTTCACCGACCATGACCCGGACATCGCCGTCACCCACGATCGGGTTCCAGCGAACGGCGGTGACCGTCGAATAGATCGCTTCGAGCAGAAGGCGCAGATCCCACCCTCGCGTGGCTCGTTCAACGCCTCCGGCGCTCGATCAGCCCGCGCCGACGGGCGAGCCTGAGAGGGTCGCGCGAAAGCGGCGGCCGACCGGGCCGTCGCGAATCGGCCTCACCCCGCGCAGCGCGCTGACCAGGAAGACCTCGGGCGCACTCGCGAGCGCCGAGAGCGGCAGCGGGCGCTCGTCCACGGCGACGCCTTTACGCCGCGCGAGGTCGAGCACGCGGTGGCGCCCGACGCCGGGGAGGATGCGGCCGTCGGCGGGCGGGGTGAGGAGCATGTCGCCCAGGACGGCGAAGACGCACGTTCGTGCCGCCTCGAGGACGAACCCGTCGGCGTCGACGAGCAGCGGCTGCGCGTCGCCGACGTGGGCCTCCATGGCCTCGAGCAGACGCCGGTCGATCCACTTGTGGGCGCCAAGGCCGCCGGGCACCGTGACGGGCGCCAGGCGGTCGCCGCCCACCGGCGGCCCGAGCGGCCTGACGGCGATGTCGGTGGCGAGCCCGCCGCGACCCCGCGGGCGCGCCTCGAGCCGCAGCCGCACGGGCCCGGAGTCTCCCGCGGCCGCGGCCGCGGCCTCGACGGCCACGACGATGCCCGCGGGCAAGCTCAGGCCGTACAGCTCGGCGACGCTTGCGGCGAGGCGCTGCAGGTGGAGCTGCGCCGCGACCACGGTTCCGTCCTCGACGCGCATCGTCTCGAAGACGCCGCGGTCGGGGTCGGGGCGGGGGACCGGCCGCGGGCTCACGCGCGGCGGCGGAGCGGCCGCCGGCGTTTGCGGCGCGGCCTGCGCTCGTGCCTCCCCGCCGATCGCCCGTAGCAGCGGCGCCGCTTTGCCCAGCGCCTCGGCCGCCTCGACCTCGGGGTCGGAGTCGGCCACCACGCCGCCGCCCACGGCCAGGGCGAGCTCGCCGTCGCGGTGCTCGAAGGTGCGGATGGCGACGCTGAGCTCGAGGCCCGCGAGCGGGCTCGCGAAGCCGATCGCGCCCGTGTAGGCGGCACGGCCGCTGCTCTCGAGCTCGGCGATGACGTTCATCGCCGCCACCTTCGGCGCGCCGGTCACCGAGCCGGGCGGGAAGGCGGCGCGCACGAGGTCGCCGTCGTCCACGCCGTCGCGCAGCCGGCCTTCGACGGTCGACACGAGGTGCCACACGCCGCTGTGCGCCTCGGCGGAGGCGAGCGACGGGACGCGGACGCTGCCCGTCTCGCACACCCTGCCCAGGTCGTTGCGCACGAGGTCGACGATCATCACGTTCTCGGCGTGGTCCTTGTCGGAGGCCAGCAGCGCGTGGCGCTCGCGCTCGGCGGCAGCGGGGTCGGCCGGCCGGGGCCGGGTGCCCTTGATGGGCGAGCTGCGCACCGAGCGCCCGCGCCGCGACAGGAACAGCTCGGGGGACAGGCTCGCGACGCTGCCCCACGCCCCGCCGAGGAAGGCGGCCCGGTCCGGGGCGAGCGCGTGCACGCCGGCCGCGAAGAGGTCAGCGGCCTCGCCGCGCAGCCGCGAGCGCAGCACGAGGCTCAGGTTGGCCTGGAACAAGTCGCCGGCGTGGATCCGCGCTCGCGCGGCGCCCACCACCGCGGCGTGTCCGGCCGCTCCGGGCTCGGCGACCCACCCCGCGGTCGAGAGCGCACGCTCTGCGGGCGGGTCGAGCAGCCGCGCGGCGAACAGGCCGCGGCGAGCGAGGATCGCCGCTTCCCTCTCGGGTGTCACGAGGGCCTCGAACCACCATCGGCCCTCGCCGTCCATCCTGACCACGTGGTCGTAGAAGGCAAGCGCGAAGGAGGGCAGGAGGGGCGGCCGCGGCGGTGGAGGATCGAGCCGCTCGAGGCGCGCGCCGAGTCCGTAGCCGAGGTAGCCGAACCACCCGCCGCCCACGGCCGCGGCCTCTTCGCCCGCCGGCGAAGGATGCCCGCCCGGCCCCTCGTCGCCCGCCCGCGCCGCCTCGATGCGCGGCAACTCCGCCAGTAGCGCGAAGGGGTCTTCGTCCTCACCCGCCAGCCGTACCGGCTCCGAGCCGGCGATCGCGCCGCCACCGGCCCACGCTCCGGTCAGCGCGAAGGGCCGCTCGTCGTCGCGCACGAGCGCGACCGCGCGGTGGGCCGGAAGCGAACCGGGAAGGGGCAGGCGGAGACGACGCATCGACCAGACCAGCGTGCCAAACGGCCCAAGGTCGTGCGGTGGCCGTTCGGCGGGGTCGTTACAAGCGGAGGCAAGAATAGGAACCAGTCTTATCCGCATGTAAGCTGCGCCGATGTTCGACGTCTTCCAGCTCCCCTTCGTGCAGCGTGGCGTCCTCGAGGTCGCGGTGCTCGCCGTCGGCGCCGGGTTGATCGGCACGTGGATCGTGCTGCGCAGCATGGCCTTCTTCGCGCATGCGGTCGGGACGGCGGCGTTCCCGGGGCTGGTCCTCGCCGACGGCCTCGGCTTCTCGGCCCACCTCGGGGCTGCAGGGACCGCGGCGCTGGTTGCGGTCGGGGTGGGGCTGCTGACGCGGCGCGACCGCGAGCGCTCCGACAGCGTCACCGCGCTCGTGCTGGTCGCCGCGCTGGCGGTCGGGGTGGTCCTCGCCTCCGACGTCTTCCAGTCGGGTTCCAACGTGGAGACGCTGCTGTTCGGGAGCCTGCTGGTGGTCGACGGCTCGGACATCGTCTGGGCGGCGGGTGCGAGCGCCGCCGCCGTGGCCGGCACCGTCCTCCTCGGTCACCGCTGGACGGCGACGGGCTTCGACCCGTCCGCGGCGAGCGCGCTCGGCGTGCGCTCGGCGGTCGGAGACGCGGTCCTGCTCGCGCTCGTGGGCCTCGTCGCGGTCGCCGCCCTCTCGACCGTCGGCGCGCTGCTGGCCGCCGCGTTGCTCGTCGTTCCGGCAGCGACCACGCGGCTCGTATGCTCGCGGCTGGGGAGCTGGCAGCTGGCGACGATCGCCGTTGCGGCCGTCGAGGGGATCGTCGGCCTCTGGCTGTCAGTGGAGCTCAATGCTCCGCCCGGCCCCGCGATCGCCGTGCTCGCCGGCGCGGTCTTCGCCCTCGTCGCCGTCGCCCGCGCGCTGGCGCCGCGGCTGCGCGGTCGCCTCGCGGCGGCCGTCGCCGCGGCCGCGCTCCTCGCCCTGGCGCTCGGGCTGGAGAGCGGCTGCGGCTCCTCGGACGACAGCTCGAGCGACAGAGGCTCGGTCGACGTCGTGGCCACCACCACGCAGCTCGGCGATATCACGCGCGCCGTCGGCGGCGAGCGCGCCGACGTGACCCAGATCCTCAAGCCGAGCTCCGACCCTCACGACTACGAACCGCGCCCGTCGGACGTCGAGGCGACGGCCGGCGCCAAGGTGGTCTTCGTGAGCGGCGATGGCCTCGACGCGTGGATGAGCAAGGTCGTCGACCAGGCGGGCGGGGACCCGGTCGTCGTGGACCTCGGCGCCCGCGCGCCGACGAAGCGTGCCGGCGAGTCGAGCGGGCCCGAGGCATCGAAGTACGACCCGCACTGGTGGCACGACCCGCGGAACGTCGAGGCGGTCGTTCCGGTGATCCGCGACGCGCTTGTCCGGGCGAACCCCGCGGCCAAGGCGACCTACGACCGCAACGCCGCCGCCTACCTCGCCCGGCTGCGCACCCTGGACCGAGGGATCGTCGCCTGCTTCGCCGACGTGCCGGCGTCGCAGCGCAAGCTCGTCACCGACCACGACGCGTTCGGCTACTTCGCCAATCGCTACGGGGTGACGGTCGTCGGCGCGGTGATCCCGTCGCAGACGACGCAGGCGCAGTCCAGCGCGGCGGACGTGTCCACGCTCAGCGCGCTCATCAAGAGGGAAGGCGTCAAGGCCGTCTTCCCCGAGAGCTCGATCAACCCGAAGCTCGCGCAGGCCATCGCGCGGCAGAGCGGCGCCTCGTCGAGCGAGACGCTCTACGGCGACACGCTGGGCCCCAAGGGATCGCCGGGCGCCACCTACCTGAGCATGGAGCGGGCCAACGCCGATGCCATGTTGCGCGGCTTCACGGGAGGGCGACAGGGGTGCGCGATCTCGGGGCTGTGACCGACGACGAGCTCGTCGGCGCCAGTGGCCTCGCGGCCGGCTACGGCGCCCGGACGGTGCTCGAGGGCGTCACCTTCAGCGCTCGTGCGGGCCAGCGCGTCGCGGTGCTCGGGCCCAACGGCGGCGGGAAGACGACGCTGTTCCGAGTGATCATCGGCGAGCTCGAGCCCCAGCAGGGGACCGTCCGCCGCCCGGCGCGCTGCGGCGTCGTGCCCCAGACCGAGCGCTCGCGGCTCGACTTCCCGGTGAGCGCGCTCGACGTCGCGACCATGGGTGCGATCTCGCGCCTTGAGTGGTGGAGACGGCCCGGCCGCCGCGAGCGCCGGCGCGGGCACGCGGCGCTCGAGGCCGTCGGGCTCGACGAGCTTGCCGACGCGACCTTCGGCGACCTCTCGGGCGGCCAGCGCCAGCGTGTGCTCGTCGCCCGGGCGCTCGTCCAGGACGCCGAGGTGCTCCTGCTCGACGAGCCGTTCACCGGCCTGGACACCGCGAGCGCGGCTCAGCTCGAGGGCCTCATGCGACGCCTGGCCGACGAGGGCCGCGCCCTGCTGATCGCCACCCACGACGTTGAGCAGGCCGCGGACTGGGACGCGGTGCTGTGCCTCAACGGCCGCCAGGTCGCCTTTGGCGCCCAGCCCTCGCGGATCCTTACCCGCGAGGTGCTCGAGCGAACGTACGGCGGCTCCATCGTTGCGCTGCCGGCCGGCGAAGGGCGCGGTGTGATCCCGCCCCACCATCACCCGGAGCACTGACGTGCCGGGATCGGACTTCCGGGAGACTCGGTCGGAGCGCTCCAGATGATCGCCACGCTCTGGAGCGCCCTCGCCGATCCCTGGGCTGAGCCGATCCTGCGTCGCGCCTTCGCCGAGGTGACGCTCCTCGGGATAGCGGGCGGCTCGCTCGGGTGCTGGGTGATCCTCTACAACCTCTCCTACAGCGCCGAGTCGCTCGCCCACTCGTTCCTGCCCGGCCTCGTCGGCGCCGCCCTGCTCGGGCTGCCGCTGCTGCTCGGCGGCGCGGTCGGCCTGCTGGTGGCCGCGATCGCGGTCGCGATCGCGGGGCGCACCCCGGCCATCGGGCGCGACACCGCGGTCGCGGTGGTGGTCACGACGCTGTTCGGGCTCGGCGCGTTGCTGGCGCTGTCGGCCACCGTGCCGCCGGGCCTGCAGGGGCTGCTCTTCGGCGACGTGCTCGGCGTGTCGGACACGGACCTCGCGCTGGCGGCGGCCCTCGTCGCCGCGATGCTCGTGGCGCTCGCGCTGCTGCACGGCCGCCTGCTCGTCGTGGGGTTCGACCGCGCCAACGCACGCGCCCTCGGGGTGAGGCCGCTCGCGGTCGACGTCGCCCTGCTCGTGCTGCTCGCCGTCGCGTTGCTGGTCGCCGTCCAGGGCCTGGGAAACCTGCTCGTCGTCGCGGTGCTCATCGCGCCGGCTGCGAGCGCGCGCCTCGTCGCCCGGCGGATGGGTCCGATGCTCGCGTGCGCGGCGGCAATCGCGATCGTCGCCGGAGCCGGCGGGCTGTACCTGTCCTACTACGCCGGAACCGCGGCGGGAGCCTCCATCGCGGGGGTGCTCGTCGGCGCCTTCCTCCTCGCCACCGCGGCGCGCGCGGCGTCCCGCTACGGGACCTGGCCGACAGCCACCAGGCGCGTGTCCGTACGGAGCGGCCCGCCGGCGAAGTCGCCGTAGCAGCTGACTCGAGCGAAGCCCGCGCGCTCGAGCATGGCGACGAGCTCGGTCGCGGTGTAGACGCGCAGCGAGAACGTCCGCGAGTCTCGCGCGCCGGACGGCTCGATCAGCGTCCACGTCGTCAGCGCCACCCCGGCGGCGGCGTCGAAGGCGCGCTGCTCGAGAAGCACACGCCCCTCGGCGAGTGGCCGCCAGCCCTGCTCGCTGAACTCGCGGACGACGCTGTCGCGATGCTGTGCCTCCACGACGAGCCGCCCTCCTGGCAGCAGGACGCGGGCGATCTCGGAGAGCACGTCGGTGTCGGCCTCGTCGCCGAGGTAGCCGAGCGAGGTGAAGAGGTTCAGGGCGGCATGGAAGCTCTCGTCGGCGAAGGGCAGTGCGCGGTAGTCCGACTGCACGAGCTCCGGGGAGGGGCCGTCCCCCGTGCGGCGGCGGGCCTCGTCGAGCAGGACTCCGGAGCGGTCGGCGCCGACGACGCGGTAGCCGGCGCGGGCCAGCGGCACCGCGTGGCGCCCGAACCCGCACGGCACATCGAGCACCTCACCGCCCGGAGGCGCCTTGGCCAACCCGACCGCGGCGAGCGCCTGGGCCTGCGCCGCGTCAGCGTCGTCCGCTTCGGTCGCGAAGGCGCGGAGGTAGAAGTCGCTGAACAGCGCGTCCCAGGTCTCCGCCGGGCTCGTGCGACTCGGCCGCTCCACGTCGTCCGAGTGTAAGGAACCGCTAGGAGCGACAGGCGCCGCACTGCCCGTGCAGCACGACCTCGTGCTCGTCCACGGTGAAGGCGACGCGTCCGGCCACGCGCTGAAGCGTCCGCTCGAGCTCCTCGTCGCGGAACGGAGTGATGTCTCCGCACGCGTCGCAGACGAAGTGATCGTGGTGGCGGCCCGCGTCGTGGTGCACCGCCTCGTAGCGCGCCATGCCGCGGCCCACCTCGATCCGCGCGACGAGGCCGAGGCGCTCGAGCTCGTCGAGGACGCGGTACACGCTCGCACGCGCGACACGCCGCTCGCCCGAGCGCAGCGCGTCCTCGATCTCCGGCGCGGAGAGGGCGCAGCGCTCGCTGGCCAGCAGCTCGACGACCGCGTGGCGTGCCCCGCCGCGCCGGTAGCCGGCGCCCGCGAGGCGCTCGCTGGCCTCGTGCGCCCAGTCGTCGTGTCCCATCTTCGTCGCCACCGCCCCAGATGGTAGCCCGGGCGCCAGGGCGCGATCGCGTCTCGGGGGCCCCCTCAGGCGCTTGTGCCCAGGCGCTCGTAGCGGCCGCCGTGGAAGAGCAGCGGCGCGCCCTCGCGGTGGCGGGCGTAGACCACGCAACCGAGGAACAGCGAGTGGTCGCCGCCCCACAAGGTACGCCTAGTACCTATTGGTCCAGCATAGGTACCGTCCCGGGTCGATGTCCACGGCGCTGCTCGACGATCTCAGCGACGAGCAGGTCGAGGCCTTCGTCCGCGACGGCTTCCTGATCGTCGAGCCGGGACTGCTGTCGCCGGCCGCGCTTCGCGCCCTTCGCGAGCGCTTCGCGGCGCTCTTCGCCGGCGACTACGCGACCGGGATCCGCCCAGACGAGGTCAACTGGGTCGCCGGTCGCGACCCGGAGGACCGCACGCGGCAGCTGTGCAACGGCTGGCGCGCCGACGACGCGGTGGCCGCGCAGGTGCTCTCCGAGCGCCTGGGGCGGCTCGCCGCCCGGCTCGCCGGGTGGCGCGGAGTCCGCCTGCTCCAGGACAACGTGCTGTGGAAGCCCCCGGGAACCAAGGCGCTCGGGATGCACCCGGACGCCGCCTTCGCCGGCTACCTCGTGCCCGCCGAGATGATCACCTGCTGGGTCGCGCTCGACGACACCCACGCCGGCGCGGGGACGATCGAGTACGTCCGCGGCTCGCACCGCTGGCCCAAGGCGCCGCCCAACCGTGGCGACTTCCACGCCCCCGAGGACTGGCTCGCCCCGATGCGCGAGGCGGCGCCTGAAGGCGTCGAGCCCGAGCTCGTCCCGATCGAGGTGAAGGCCGGCGGCTGCGCCTTCCACCACGGGCGGACCTTCCACGGCTCCGGTCCGAACACCGCGACCGTCGAGCGCCGCGCGCTCGTGTCCCACCTCGTGCCGAGCTGGACGCGCTTCCACCCGACCGAGGTCGACGTCACCTACTCCCGCTACCGCCGCCGCGGCGACCTCGCGCTCGACGAGTCCTTCTTCCCGGTCACATGGGATGCAGACGGCGCGCGCACGCGCTGGCTCGACGAGCTGCCGGCGCTGGATTGAAGACCCCTCACTGCGGCTTGACCCCGATGAGCAGCGCCATCTCGAGCCACTTCCAGTAGCAGTCGACGTCCTCGAAGCCACGCTCGCGCAGCCAGCCGAGCTGGGTTTCGACATCGAGGAGGCGGTTTGACGTGTCCTCCCAGTCGCGGCCGTAGCCGAGGGCTTCGTAGAAGCGCCGGTGGAGGCGCTCGGTCGGAGAAGCGACGTGCTCGAGGTTGGCGAACACCCCGCCCGGCTCGAGGCGCTCGAAGACCTCGGCCACAAGCGAGCGCTTGCGTTCATGCTCGAGGTGGTGGATCGCGAAGCAGGAGACGACCGCGTCGAAGGCGCCGAGGTCAGGCAGCGGCTCGCTCATGTCGTGGCGCAGGAGCTCGACCCCATCGTCGCCCGCGAAACGCTCCCGCGCCGCTTCGAGCATTGGCTCTGAGACGTCGAGGCCGATGCCTGCACCCTCGGCGCGGTCGATCCTCAGCAGGGCGAGGAGGCGGCCGTCTCCCGTGCCGAGGTCGAGGATGCGCTGTGCCGAGGAGGGCACGTGCTCGAGGAGCACCGCCTCGCCCTCGGTTCGGTGCGGAAGAGCGTCGGCCCGCGAGAGATAGCTCAGCGCGTGCTCAGTGGTGTTCCACTCGCTGGCGGTCATGGTGCTCACGCGTCTCGCCGCACTCGCAGGTCACCGTGATCGGCGACCCGCGCAGGACAGTCCCTGGGCGCTCGTGGCGGATCTGCTCGCGCGGCGGGCGCTCGCGGGCCTCCTTCGCCCGTACCTTCGCCGGCTCCCAGCTCTCCAGCGCCATGGCCCCGGGATCGTAGTGGCGCCGCCGCCGGCTCAGCCCGCGGCCGCTCGGCTCGGGCCGCGGCGCCCTTCCGGTGCCTCGGGGCGCGGCACGCCGATCGTGCGCAGCCGCGCGCCCTGGACCGCGAGGCGCGCGTCCTCGCGCTCGACGAAGGCCATGAAGGCCTCCACCGGCGGGCGCACCGGGCCGTCCGCCAGTCGCAGCGCGTACCAGTGCCGGGCGGGCAGGCCGGCCACGTCGATGGTCGCGAGCACGCCGGCCTCGACCTCGAGGTCGACCGCGACGCGCGACTGCAGGGCGATGCCGAGGTTCGCCCGCACCGCGTGCTTGATCGCGCCGTTGGACCCGAGCGTCGGCACGCGCGGGGTGATGTCGTGGCGAGCGAGCAGCTCCTCGACCATCGTGCGGCTGCCCGAGCCCTCCTCGCGAAGCAGCCACACGCGGTCGCCGAGGTCCTCCAGGCACGCCGCGCGCCGGGACGTCAACGGGTCCTCCGGATGCGTGATGAGGACGATCTCGTTGTCGAGGAAGGGCACGGCGACGAAGCGCTCGTCGCCCAGCGGCCGGCCGCTGAGCGCGACGTCGGCCTCGCGGTCGAGCAGCCGGCGCAGGACACGTGTGCGGTTCCCCACGTCGAGGGAGATCGTCACCTTCGGGTGGCGCGCGCCAAAGCCCTGGACAAGCGCGGGTGCGAGGTACTCGCCGGCGGTGGTGACCGCCGTGATGCGAAGCTCGCGCTCGCCGAGGTCGGCCGCCTCACGCGACACTACGTGGGCGCGGCCACCGCGTCACGCGCCGACCGCTCGGAGGCGAGCACGTCGTCGAATGCGGCGAGCACGCGGTCGGCCGTCGCGCGCGTCGCGTTGTGGCCCATCAGCCCGATGCGCCAGATCGGCGGTGTCCCCGGGCCCAGGCCGCCGCCGACCTCGATGGCGTGCTCGCGCAGGAGTCGCCCCTGGATCGCCTTGCCGTCGACCCCGTCCGGCACGCAGACGTCGATCGACGGGCGACTCGTCGACGCCGCCTCGATCCGGATGGCCGAGAACCTGCTGGCCAAGGTCGAGCAGATCGACGCCCGCGAGGCCCGCGTGGGCGCCGCCGCCTCCTGAGGATCGGGGCGCCCCGCCGGCCTGATTGAACAAATTTGACCAATGCCCCTCCGCTGGGCGATGATGCCGCCGAGCTGGTCGACTGAGCGGACGAGCGGAGGAGCATCGATGGCAGCGACGGGCATCTCGGCGCCGGTATTGGGCGGAACGGTCTCACACCAAGTTCCCCCAGCCCGAGCTCGGCCCGTGGGTCGAGGGCTCGCGGATGGTGGGCACCGACTGGAAGGCGCCCGTCCTCGAGGGCTGGGAGCCGCCCGCGCACTGATGGCGAACCCCGCTGCGGCCGCCGGCAGCTCCGCGCCCGCGGCCGGCGACCCGCGCGCGTCGTCGCCACACCCAGCCGTCTCTCCGGCCGGTGCGGTCGTCCTCGCCGGCGGTCGCTCTTCGCGGATGGGCCGGCCGAAGGCGTGGCTGGAGTGGCACGGGTCGACGCTGCTGCGGCGGGTGGTCGGGATCGTCGCGCGCGGGACCGGCGGCCCGGTCGTCGTCGTCCGCGCCCCGGGGCAGGAGCTTCCGGCGCTTCCAGCGGCGGTCGGCGTCGTCGACGACGCAGCCGAGGGGCGAGGGCCGCTCATGGGGATGGCGGCCGGGCTCGCCGCGCTCGAGGGGCGTGCAGCGGCGGCCTTCGTCTCCTCGGTGGACGTCGCGCTCCTGACCCCCGCCTTCGTCCGCCGCGTGCTCGACGGGCTCGACGAGGAGACCGACGTCGTCCTGCCCCGCGCTCTGGGCCATCCCCATCCCCTCGCGGCGGCCTACCGCGTCGGCGTCCTGCCGATCGTCCGGCAACTGATCGCCGAGGACCGCATGCGGCCGGCGTTCGTCTTCGAGCAGGTGCGCACGCTTCGGCTCGGCGAGGCCGACCTGCGCCCGGCGGACCCGGCCCTCGACTCGCTCCTCAACCTCAACGAGCCCGCCGACTACGAGCAGGCCCGCGCGCGGCCGGCGCCGGAGGTCCGGGTTCAGCGCTTCGGCGCGCTGCGGCCCGCGGGCGAGCACGCGCCGCTGACCGTCAGCGCGGCGACGCTCGGCGCGGCCGCCGCCGCGGCAGGCCTCGCCCTCGACGACCACGTCGTCGCCGCGCTGAACGGCGACCAGGTCACCCGCGACCCCGAGACCCCGCTGGTCGCGGGCGACGAGATCGCGTTCATGGCCGCCGACGCGGGCGGGTGAGCCATGGACCTCGGACTCAACGGCCGGCGCGCCTCCCTGCCGCGCGGGCAACGGCGGGATCGGAAGCGGGGACATTGCGAATCTCCTTCGTTCGAGGCGCCAGGGGGCGGCTCAGCCGCCGGCGAGCGCGACGCTGAACGCCGCGGCCGCGGCCAGCGGCGCGGCGGTGCGGAGGTGGTTCCACCGCGTCCATCCCACGACGTATCGCGTCCAGTGTCCGGACGCGCCGGCGCCGGCCGGGTCGACCGCCGCCAGCGCGCCCCTTCATCACGAAGCTCGAGAAGGCGAAGAACACCCCGGCGGCCAGGCCGCAGCCGAGCGCCGCGACGAGGGTCAGCGCGAACAGCGCTCCGCTCATGGCCGGCCGTCCCAGACGCCGGCCGCCGCGGTCTCGCGGGCGAAGTCCGCGAAGTCGCGCGGCTCGCGCCCGAGGGCGCGCTGCACGCCGTCGGCCAGCTTCGCGTTGCGGCCGTCGAGCACCTCGGTGAAGAGGTAGCGCAGGAGCCCGACGACGTCGTCGGGGACGCCCTCGTGCGTGGCGGCCGCCGCGTAGGCGTCCATCGGGACCGGAACGAAGGCGACCGGGCGGCCCGTGGCCGCGGCGATCTCCTCGGTCGCCTGCGCGAAGCTCAGCAGCCGTGGCCCGGTGAGCTCGTAGAGCCGGCCCACGTGCCCGTCCTCCGTGAGCGCCGCGACGGCGACGTCGGCGATGTCCTCGGCGTCCACGAACGGCTCGGGCACGTCGCCGACGGGAAGCGCCACCTCGCCGGCGAGCACCGGCTCGAGGAGGTAGCTCTCGCTGAAGTTCTGGCTGAACCAGCTGCAGCGGACGATCGTCCATTCGGCGCCCGAGTCCTGGAGCGCGCGCTCGGCCCGCTCGGCCTCCTCTTCGCCGCGACCCGAGAGCAGCACGAGTCGCCGCGTGCCGCCATCGAGCGCCACCTGCGCGAACGCGGCGATCGCCTCGGGGGCGCCCGGGATCGCGAGGTCGGGGAAGAACGACACGTACACCGCGCTCGTCCCGCGCAGCGCGGGCGCCCACGTCGAGGGGTCCTCCCAGTCGAAGGGCGGCTCGCCCGAGCGCGAGCCGATGCGCACGGGCATGCCCCGTGCCTCGAGGCGCTCGGCGACGCGGCGACCGGTCTTGCCGGTGCCGCTGACGACGAGGGTGGGCTGCTGGGGGTCGGTGTTCATGTCGGTCTCCTTGGATTCGGTGTCGCTGTTCGGGTCTCGTCTCGACCGCGGTCAGGCCAGCCCGCCGGTCGCCACCACACCCGCCAGGGCGGCGGCCATCCCTGCGCGCGGATGGCGCGCCGAGAAGACCAGCGGTGCGAGCAGCACGCGCTGCACGCCCACGCTCATGAGCGGGGCGTGGGCCTCCTGGTCGTACTTGCGCGCGAGCGCGGCAAGCTCGAGCGGGTTGCGCGGCAGGCCGCGGCGGGTCATCCGACCGGCCTGCGCCATCGCGACGACCTCGGCGAACATCTCCTCCATCGCCAGCGCGGGTCGGACCTCGACGCGCAGCCGCGCCTGGGTGTCTCCGGCGTTGGCAAAGGAGTGCGCGACCCCGGGGGCGACCTCGACGACGTCGCCCGGGCCGGCCAGGCGCGTGCGCAGGCCGACGCGGAAGCGCATGCGGCCCTCGACGACCTCGAAGCGCTCGGTCTGGACCGGGTGGACGTGTGGGATCGGCACGGCGCCGCCGGGCCGCAGCGCGAAGTCGAAGGCGAGCAGCTCGCCGCCCGTGCTTGCCGCGGTGTGGGTGAAGGTGAAGCGCTCGCCGGTGACCGGGTTCTCGAGCGTCTGGCCGGGGGTGATCATGGGGCGGCTCCTGATGTCCGTCGTGGTCATGGCCGACAGTCAAGACCGCCGCGGTGAGAGGTTCCATGGCTGTGGCGCCCAAAGTCATGCGCGAGCGTCTAAGATCGGCCGATGGACGCGGTGATCGGCCCATGGACGCCGTAGCGGGCCTCCTCGACGGGCCCCGGGCGCGCGAGGCGTTCCTGCTGCGCTCGAGCATGGACCCGCCGTGGTCGCTGCGCATCGAGGACGAGGCGCCGCTCACCGTCATGGCGATGGTGCGCGGCGACGCGTGGGTCATCACCGACGACGGCGACCAGGTCGCCTTCGGAGCCGGCGACGTCGCCGTCTTCCGTGGCCCCGACCCCTACACGGTGGCCGACGATCCGGGCACCGCGCCGCAGGTCGTCATCCATCCCGGCCAGGTGTGCGAGGTGCTCGGCACCGGCGGCGGCGAGGAGCTCGTCGAGAGCCTGGGGTGCGGCGTGCGGACGTGGGGCAACGCCGCGCAGGGAACGACGGTCATGCTGACCGGCACCTACCAGCTCGACGGCGAGGTCAGCCAGCGCCTGCTCCGCGCGCTGCCCACGCTGCTGGTGCTCCGCGACGAGGACTGGGAGAGCCCGGTGATCGGATTGCTCGCGGGCGAGATCGTCAAGGACGACCCCGGCCAGGAGGCCGTGCTCGACCGTCTGCTCGACCTGCTCCTCATCTCCGTCCTCCGCGCCTGGTTCGCGCGGCCCGAGGCCGACGCGCCCGACTGGTACCGCGCGTCGAGCGACCCGGTCGTCGGCCACGCCCTGCGCCTGCTCCACCACAACCCCTCGCACCCATGGACGGTCGAGGGCCTGGCCCGCGAGACCGGAGTCTCCCGCGCGGCCCTGGCACGGCGCTTCAACGAGCTCGTCGGCGAGCCGCCCATGACCTTCCTCACCGGCTGGCGCATCGCCCTCGCCGCCGACCTGTTGCTCGAGCCCGACGCCACCGTCGGCTCGGTCGCCCATCGCGTCGGCTACAGCACGCCCTTCGCGCTGAGCGCCGCCTTCAAGCGCGTCCGCGGCGTCAGCCCGCAGCAGTACCGCGTCGCGGCGCGGACGGCCGGGCGCGAACCGCCGGCGCGCATCAGCGCCTGAGCGCGGAGCCCGGTCGGTGCTCTTCCCGCAGCGCCTGTGGGCCGGCCTCGCCGACGGGACCGTCACGCTCGCCTTCCGGCGCTGGCGGCGCCCTGCAGCCCGGGCCGGGAGCGTCCATCACACGCCGGCCGGACTGCTGCGCATCGAGGCGGTGCAGCCCGTCGCCGAGCGCGACATCACCGAAGCCGAGGCACGCCGCGCCGGCTTCGCGGACCTGGAGGCGCTGCTCGCCGAGCAGGAGCGCCACGGCGGCGACGGCCGGCTCTACCGGATCGAGCTGCGCCCGGCCGGCCCTGATCCCAGGGCCGCTCTCCGCGAGCGAGCCGAGCTCAAAGACGGGGAGCTGGCCGACGTCCTCGGCCGCCTCGCGCGGATGGACGCGCGCTGCCCACACGGGCCCTGGACCGAATTGACGCTGCGGCTGATCGCCGAGCGACCCGCGACGCGGGCGGCCGACCTGGCGACCGAGCTCGGTCGCGAGCGCCTGCCCTTCAAGGCGGACGTGCGCAAGCTCAAGGCCCTTGGGCTCACCGAGAGCCTCGAAGTCGGCTACCGGCTCTCCCCGCGCGGACGAGCGGTGCTGGTCCACCTCGAGTAGGCACCGATGACTTCGAGTCGCGCTCGCAGTCTTCAGCCCCGACCGCTCGGACCGCGAGCGTCTGACCCGACGGAAGGAGACATCATGGACAGCGAGAACCGCGCCGCGGGCGCCGGGGTCAAGGGCTACGTCGACGTCTACCTGCTCCCGGCTCGCGCCGCCGGGCGTGGATTCGCTCGCCCCCGAGGTGCCGCTGGTCTTCGCCTTCTCCCCGCTCGTCGGCACGCCGCTGACCACGAGCGCGAAGTTCGCGGGGCTCGTGAAGTCGCAGCTCATCGGGATGCCGCGCGCCTCACCGCGGGTCGCCGTAGGTGCCTGGGCTCTCGTCGGTCGCGCGCCACTGCGGCGTGCGCTCCGGGCTCGCCTCGGCCAGCCCGCGCGTCACGTCGTTGGCGTCGAGGTCGGCCGTGTAGACCGGTGACCCCGGCTGCTGTCGCCAGGAGTCGTCGAGGGAGCCGGCGTCGACGGGGTCGAAGCCGAGCTCGTCGACCAGGCCCATGACAACCGCCTTGGCGTGCTGGTCGTCGCCGGCCACCGGTAGGGCGATGCGGCCGTCCTCGCCGGCCTCGCGGCCGTTCTCCCCCAGATGCTGGGCGTAGATGGTGTTGAACGCCTTGATCACGGGGCGGCCGAGCTGCCCGGCGACCCACTGGCTCTCCGGCGTGCCGTCCTCGATCCCGTCGATGCGCCCGTCGCGCTCGCGCGGGTAGTAGTTGCCCGTGTCGACGACGACCACGTCGTCGCCGGCCTGGGCGAAGAGGTCGGACGGCAGGTCGGGGACCTTTGCCTCCGGGATCGTCACGATGACCAGCTCGCGGCCGCGTGCCGCCTCCTCGACGTTGACGGCGGTCGCACCCGTCTCGGAGGCCAGGTCGCGCAGTGTCTCGGGCCCGCGCGAGTTCGCGACGGCGACGTCGTGGCCCAGCTCGGTGAGTCGCCGCGTCAGCGTGCCGCCGATGTTGCCGGCGCCGATGATTCCGATCTCCATGGTGTTCTCCTGGTCGTCGCGAAGGTCAGGACCCTAGGTGCCCGCAGCCGGGCGGGCCGAATCCGCGGTGGCGCCGCCGAGCTCGCGCGAGAACGCGGCGGCCGCCTCGAGGAGCAGGGGCAGCACCTCGCGCCGCCGCGCCTCGGTCAGCCGCGCCCCGGGGCCCTGGAGGCCGAGGATCGCGGCGAGCTCGCCGCGGCGGTCGACTAGGTCGGCGTCGACCCGTCGAGCTACGCGACTGCCCGCGACGGCGTGCCGCCGGTCATCCACGTCGACTCCGACGTGCCGCTCGTCGACGACGACGGGCGCACCCTCACCGAGGAGCCGTGGGGCATCTACGTCAAGCGCGACCGCGACAGCGTCCAGGGTGGCGCCGCGCCACTGCCCAAGGGGCACGACTTCGCGCTCGACCCCTATCCGAGCGGAAGCGTCGAGCCGGGGTTCCCCGACCTCTTCTGCGCGGCGCTCTCGCGCTGCTTCGGACGCTTCGAAGGCGTGCGCCCTCGCTACCGTGACACGCGCTCGGGAGGCGTCGGCTGCTTCACGGTCGACAACTTCCCGGTCTTCGACCACCTGCGTCCGAACGTCTACGTGATCGCCGACTCCAACCACGGCTACAAGATGATCGCCGTCGGCCGCGAGGTCGCCCGCATCCTGCAGGGCGAGCACTCGAGCCTCCTGCACCCCTTCCGCTACGAGCGGTTCGCCTCCGGCGACCTGCACCCGGTCTCGCACAGCCCGTACCCGTGGAGCTGAGCGTTCCGGAGGGCCGGTGAACCTCCGCCAGGGGTCGCTCCTCGGCGCCCTGGCGGCGGTGTGGGGCTCCTCCTACCTGGTCATAAAGTACGCGCTCGAGGGCTTCTCGCCCGAGCAGGTCGTCTGCATCCGGACTGCCGTGGCCGCCGTGGTCCTGTGGGGGATCCTCCGCGCCCAGGGCGAGCCGGCGCGGCGTACGTGGGCGCACGTCCGCGCCCAGCCGCGCCTCGCGCTGCTCTTCGGCGCGGTCGGCATCGCCGCGCCCTTCAGCCTCATCAGCCTGGGCGAGCTCGAGATCCCGTCGGGCCTGACCGCGGTGCTCATCGCCCCGGCCCCGCTCTTCGTGGCGCTGCTCGCGCCGGCGCTCGACCGCAGCGAGCGGATCGGCGGCCGGCAGGGGGTCGGCCTGGCGGCCGGGCTCGTCGGCGTCGCGCTCGTCGTCGGCGTCGAGTTCGTCGACCGGCCGATCCAGCTGCTAGCGGCGCTCGGGGTGATCGGCGCGGCGCTCTGCTACGCGCTGGCCGGCTACATCGTCAAGCGCGGCTACGGTGGGCTGCCGGCCATCGGGACGACCGCGATCTCGTGCTCGGTCGCCGCGCTACTGACCCTGCCGCTCGCGCTCGCCGGCGCGTTCGGGCGCGAGGCCCCGGGCGCGGGAGCGACCGCCGCCGTGATCGCCCTCGGCGTTGTCCAGACCGCGCTCGCGTTGGCCATCCTCTACCACCTGATCGGCGAGATCGGGCCCGGCCGCGCCAACCTCGTGAACTACCTGATCCCGGGCGTGGCCCTGGTCTACGGCGCGGTGTTCCGCGACGAGGCGATCACCGTCGCGGCGCTCGCCGGACTTGGCCTGATCCTCGCCGGCGTCGCGCTGGCCTCCGGGCGGCGGGCCGGCGAGCCCGGGCAGGCCGAGGAGGCCGACGAGGCCGACGAGGCCGGGGAGGCCGACGAGCCCGACGAGCCCGACGGGCCCGGGGCCGGCCCGCACGCCGATGCGGCTACGCCTCCTTCGGACCCCCGTTCCCGTTCCCGAAGCCGTAGCGCTCGCGCCTGAGCTCGTGGCGGTCGACCACGCGGTCGACGAGCCCGTACTCGACGGCCTGCTCGGCCGTGAAGAAGCGGTCGCGGTCCATGTCGTCGTGGACCTGCTCGATCGGCTGCCCGGTGTGCTGGGCGTAGATCTCCTCGACGCGCGCTCGCAGCGCGAGCGTCTCGCGGGCGTGGATCTCGATGTCCGAGCTCTGGCCCTGGAAGCCGCCGCTCGGCTGGTGGATGAGGATGCGGGCGTTGGGCAGCGCGAGGCGCTTGCCCGGCGTCCCGCCGGCGAGCAGCAGCGAGCCCATCGACATCGCGGTCCCGTAGCCGATGGTCTGCACATCGCAGCCGACGTACTGCATGGTGTCGTAGATGGCGAGTCCGGAGTAGACGACGCCGCCCGGCGAGTTGACGTACACGGCGATGTCCTTCTCGGGGTCCTCGGACTCCAGGTGCAGGAGCTGGGCGACCACGAGGTTGGCGATCTGATCGTCGATCTGCTCGCCGACGAACACGATGCGCTCGCCGAGCAGGCGGGAGTAGATGTCGTACGAGCGCTCGCCGCGGGCGGTCTGCTGGACGACGACGGGGACGAGGGTCACGGTGCCGGGCTCCTCTCCGATCGGGTGCAACCTTTCGGTTGCGATTCGGGTGCGCTACTGTAGCGCAACCGTCGAGTTGCACTATCAGGAGGTCAGGATCGTGGACGAAGTGAGCCGCGAGGTCGTCGTCGGAGCCGTGCGCGAAGAGGTGTGGTCGTCCCTCGTGGAGCCCGAGCGGTTGGCTGAGTGGCTCGGCGAGGTGCTCGCCATCGAGCTGCGCCCGGGCGGCGAGCTCGTGCTGCGCCTGCCCGGCGGCCAGGAGCGCCGCGGATTCGTCGAGGAGGTCGATCCGCCGAGCGCGCTGGTCGTGTGGTGGCGGCCGGTGGACGCGGATGGCGAGGAGGGCGAGCTGACCCGTGTCGAGTTTCGCCTCCAACGCAGCGAGGAGTCCGGGGAGGACGAGGACGGCACACTTCTGCGGGTCGTCGAGTCGCGGCCGATGGCGCGCCTCGATGCAGTCGGGATCGAGCTCCCGGCGCGCGAGCGCCCGGCGCCGGGCCGCCGCTCGAGCGGGCCGCTCGCGCTCGTGGGCTGATGCCGCGCGAGCCGATCGGTTTCGTGCGCGGTGGCGGGCGGCCGGACGCCGATCTGCAGCGCGGCCGCGCCGCGCCGGCGGCCGGCGTCCCGGACGCGTCGAGTGCTGACGCCTCCGGCCCGGTCTTCGAGGCGCTCGCCGACCCGACCCGCCGGCGCCTGGTCGCGCTCCTCGGCGAGCGCAGCGGCGCCTCGGCGACCGAGCTCGCGCGGGAGGTTCCGGTGACGCGTCAGGCGGTGGTCAAGCACCTGAGCGCGCTCGCGGCGGCGGGGCTCGCCACACCGACGCGCGAGGGCCGCGAGGTCCGCTACCGGCTCACCCCCGAGCCCTTCTCGGGGGCGATGGCCTGGATGGCCGACGTCGGCTCGCAATGGGACCAGCGCCTGGCGACGCTCAAGGCTGCGATCGAGAAGCGCTGAGCCGCCGGGGGCCTAGCCCTTGAGGAAGCGCTTGACCTCCGAGCGCTTCTCCGCCTCGGTGACGGTCAGACCCTGGCCGCCGTCGGGGAGCGTCTCGACGCCCGAGGGCTTCAGGACGCGCGGCCGGGGCGAGCCGCCGAGCGCGAGGTCGGCGAACAGCCCGAGGAGGGTGGGGCCGCCCATGTCGCTGCGGATTGCACGCGGCGCGTTCCACGAGACCCACGGCAGGCGGACGAAGGTCGAGAGCGAGGCGATGCGGCTCTTGATCGCGCTGAGCACCTGCTGCTGGCGCGCCGCGCGGTCGATGTCGTTCTCGCCGGGGTCGCACTCGTTGACGCGGATGCGCGAGAGGGCGAGTACCTGGCGGCCGGTCAGGTGCTCGGTCTGGCCCTTACGGAAGCGGATCGTCACGCCGCCGTTGCGGTTGCCGCCATCAACGTTCGCGCGGATGCACCCCTGGGCGGTGAAGTCGACGCCCCCGAGCGAGTCGACGAACTGCGGGAAGTTCTGGAAGTCGACCTCCACGAGGTGGTTCACCTCGATGCCGAGGTACTGCTTGACCGTGCGGATGGTGAGCTGCGCCCCGCCGATCGCGAAGGCGGCGTTGATCTTGTTCTGGCCGGCACCCGGGATGTTCACGACGGTGTCGCGGGGGATCGAGAGGCGCGCCGACTTCCCGCTGCCGACCCGCAGCAGCATGATTGTGTCGCTGCGGCTCGGCTCGCCGACTTTGTTGGCGCCCTTCTCCAGCGACCCCGGGGCACGCGCGTCGGAGCCCAGGACGAGGATGGTGTTGGCCGACAGGACGATGTTGCCGCCGCCGTCGAGCTGCGCCTTGGCGGCGTCGGAGACGCTTCCCTTGCGGACCTGCGCGCTCACCAGGAAGAGCACCAGCGAAAGCGCAAGCCAGCCGGCGAGCAGGGCGACGAGGCCGAGGATCGCCCGCCTCGGCGTGATGCGCGGCCCGCGCCGGCCGGGCTCGCGGCGCAGGTCCTCGATGCGGTCGAGGCGGTCGTCGCGGCCGCGCAGACGCGACAGCAGCCCGGGCTTGGAGCGATAGAGGGTGTAGTCGCGGTCGCCGGGGCCGCCCCCGCTGCCGGCGCCGCCGCGGCCAGAGGGGCCGGTGCCGCGGCCCGCGCGCGCGTCGCCGCGGCCGGCGCGGGCGTCGTCGGGAGGCTCGTCGCGGGGCGCACGCTCGCGGTCGGCGCGCTCGGGCTTGCGGCGCGACGGGGCCTCTCCGCGACCCGAGCGGTAGAGCGTGTACTCCGGTGGCTCCTCGCCTTCCGGCGGGCGCCGGGGAGGCTTCGGGGAGTCCGACATGGGGCGTGTATGGTGGCCGACATGGCAGCCGCGTGCGTCGTCGGCGTGGACCTCGGCGGCACGAAGCTGCTGGCCGGCTCGGTGGACGCGGACCTCAACGTCCACCACCGGACCTGGCGCACGGCCCGCGATCTCGACCAGCACGCCCTGATCGAGCTCGTCCGTGAGGCGGTCGAGGAGGTGGCCGCCGCGATGCCGCACGAGATCGCCGGGGTGGGGTTCGGGATCCCGTGCCTGATCGACCGCCGGACGGGCGTCGCAGTCATGGCCGTCAACCTCCCGATCAACGACCTTCCCTTCGGCGACGTGATGGCCGAGCGCCTCGGCCTGCCGGTGTTCGTCGACAACGACGCGAACTGCGCCGTGCTCGCCGAGCATCGTCACGGCGCGGCGCGCGGCGCCTCCGAGGTCGTCCTGCTCACGATCGGCACGGGGATCGGTGGGGGGTTGGTCCTCGGCGGGGACCTCTACCGCGGCTCGGTCGGCGCCGGCGCCGAGCTCGGCCATTGCGTCGTGGAGATCGACGGGCCGCGGTGCCAGGGCCAGTGCCAGAACCGTGGCTGCCTGGAGGCCGTCGCCTCCGGTGTCGCGCTCGCGCGCGAGGCGACGCGGCTGGCCGGCGAGCGCCCCGAGAGCGCGCTGGGCCGGGCGCTGGAGTCGCGGATCGAGATCACCGGGATGCTGACGACCGAGCTCGCCCACGACGGAGATGAGGCGGCCCGCGAGGCCGTCCGTCTGATCGGACGGCGCCTTGGGGTCGGCATCGCGAACTACGTGAACGTCTTCAACCCCGACGTGGTCGTCGTGGGCGGCGGCGTCGTGGCGGCCGGCGAGCTGCTGCTCGGCCCGGCGCGCGACGAGGTGGCTCGTGTCGCCCTGCGTCCCTCCCGCGACCTCGTCGCCATCCGCCGTGCGCACTTCGGGCCGGAGGCGGGCATGATCGGGGCGGCGGTCATGGCCCTCGAGGGAGTCGGGGCTTCGGGGTCCGGAGGCCGCGGGCAGGCGGTGGCGTGAGCGGCCGCCTCGTCGTCTGCCCGACGCCGATCGGCAATCTCGAGGACGTCACGCTCCGCGTGCTCTCGTCGCTGCGCGAGGCCGACCTCGTGGCTTGCGAGGACACCCGGCGCACCCGGATCCTCCTCGATCGCTACGGGGTGAGCGCGGAGCTCGTGAGCTACCACGAGCACAACGAGCGCGAGCGCTCGGCCCAGCTCGTCGAGCGGATGCGGGACGGCGCGGTCGTCGCCCTGGTGTCGGACGCCGGCATGCCGCTGGTCAGCGATCCGGGCTTCGTCCTCGTGCAGGCCTGCGTGGCCGCGGGGCTCGAGGTGGAGGTGCTGCCCGGGCCCTCGGCGGCGCTCGCCGCGCTGGTGGCGAGCGCGCTGCCGGCGGACCGCTGGCGGTTCGTGGGCTTCTTGCCGCGGAAGCGAACGGAGCTCGAGGGCGTCTTCGAGGCTCCCGAGACGCTGGTCGCCTTCGAGTCGCCGCGCCGCATCGCGAGCTCGCTGGCGACCCTGGCCCAGCTGGATCCCGACCGCCCCGTCGCCGTGTGCCGCGAGCTGACCAAGCTCCACGAGGAGATCGTGCGCGGATCGGCGGCGGAGGTCGCCGCCCGCTACGCGCAGCAGCCGCCGAAGGGCGAGGTCGTGCTCGTCGTCGGCGCTGCGGCCGAGCAGGCCGGCGAGCTCGAGCCGGCCGTCGCCGCGCTGCGGCGCCTCGTGGAGGCAGGGGCGAAGCCGCGGCCGGCGGCCGGCGTGGTCGCCGACCTCACCGGCGTCCCGGCCAACGACCTCTACCGAGCCCTGACCTCCTGAGCGCACGCGCAGATCCTGTGACGGATCTGCGCAGACCGGCGAGCGAAGCGGCGCGCGGCCGTAGCGTCGCCGCACGTGCGACCCATCCTCCGCCTCACCACCGCCGCAAGACCGGCGCGCCGCCTCAGGGGCGCCGGTGGACCGGCGCGCCGCCTCACTCGAGTCTTCGCGGCCATCGCGGGGGCGACCTCGCTCTTCTTCCTCGTCCTCGCACCGAATGCCGATGCGCGCTGGCGCTGGCCGGTCGACGGCCCGGTCCTCACGACCTTCCGCTACGGCGCCGATCCCTTCGCCCGCGGGCAACGAAGAGGGATCACCGTCGGGGCGCCCGTGGGAACGCCCGTCCGCTCCGCGTGCGACGGCGACGTCAGCTTCCGCGGAAGCGCCGGGACCGCAGGCCGGACCGTGACGGTCGTCTGCGGCGCGTTCACGGCGACCTACCTCCATCTCGAGACGATCACCGCGCGGCGCGGAGGACGCGTTCGGGCGGGGTCGCGCCTCGGAACTGTCGGGCGGACCGGCCGCCCACGGCTTCGGGCGACCCACCTGGCCTTCGGCGTCCGCCGCACCGGCCGCCGCTGGGCCTACGTCGACCCGCTGACCCTCCTGCCCGGCCCCAGCCGCCCTCCGCCCTTCACGATCGGCCCCGCCCCGCGAGGGAGATCACCCGCGACGAGCCCGCGGCCAGGGGTGAAGAGCCCGCGCCCGGTGGTGGAGAGGCCGCGCTCGGTGGTGGAGAGGCCGCGCTCGGTGGTGGAGAGGCCGCGCTCGGTGGTGGAGAGGCCGCGCTCGGTGGTGGAGAGGCCGCGCCCGGTCGGAGAGGGTCGGCGCCCGACCCTCTTTCTCTCTCGCCCGATGCCGTTCAGCCCCAGTCCCCGATCGCGGGGGCCGTCGGGCGGGCCCGCGGGCGACGGCCCCGCCGGCGCAGTTCCGGTCGTCGCATGGGCGGGGCTCGCCGCGGTGCTCGCCGCGCTCGTCGCGTCGCCCGCACGAGCGTTGCGGCGGCGGAGGCGTCAGCTGAGGGTCGCCGTGAAGGGGGTGCCTCCCTTCAGCCAGTAGAGCGTCGAGCCCGCGAGGGCCAGTGAGCCGCCGGCGATCGTCGCGCCCATGTCGAGTGTCGTGGTCTTCGTCTGGACGAAGTAGTTCGTGTTCGGAGGACCGCTCGTGTCCTCGAAGCGCCCGACCCACGCCAGCGAGCCATTGGCCTTCAGGACGAGGCTGCGGACTCCGTAATCCGGCTCGCCCGTGGTCATCGCCGGAATCGGCGTCGCCGCCTTGGAGAACTTCGTCTGGCCGGTGCGCAGGTCGACGAGCTTCACCGAGCCCTCGCCCGCGACGAGCCCGCACGACTCGCTCTGGAAGGCGACGTAGGGGCCGGCGAGCCGGAAGAGCCCGACCGAGAGGAAGTCCGAGCAGTTGCCGAAGGTCCCGAGCTTGACCTTCTTGCCGGTCTTGTACCGGCACGCGTAGACGGGGTCATCGTCGGACTTCGCCTTCGAGAAGACCCGCGACTGCTCGCTGGCGGCGAGCGTCACGCCCCCGGTGGAGCACTTCTTGGTCTTCGCGCTGGCCGGCCCGGCGGTCGCGATGACCGCGGCAGCGGCGATGACGGCCACGAGGGTTGTCGCTCGTGCGATGGACGGCATAGGGCCTCCTTGGGGTCGAGAGCTTCACTGTCCCGACAACCGAGGCGCGCGGGGAGGCTTACGGACGTGTCCGGCAGCGCTGTGATGACTACGTGGCGGGAGCCAGGACGAAGAGCTCGATCTCGAGGTCGGGGCCGACGTGGCTGTTGGAGATGAAGAGCGTCACGCGGCGCCCGGAGAGCCGCTGGACCTCGGCGATGAACTTGTCCTGCATGGCGGTCCGGAAGGCGCTGCGGGTCTCCTGGACGATCGTGTGGCGCTGGATCTCGATCATCGTCTTCTCGACGTCGCTGTAGACGCCGCCCATCACGCAGGCCAGCACTTCGTCGTCCATCAGCTGGGTCTTGGCGCTCGCAGGGGGAGGGGTAGCGCTCGTGCAGCGCGACCATGGAGTCAGTCACGGCGTCGAGGAGCTCGTCGCCGGCGCGCGCGAGGCGAGGAGAATGGACCCGACGAGCGTTAGCTGCCCTCTTGAGGGTAGCGATCGGGGCGGGTTATCATCCCTCCAGGGCCCCGTTTGCGATCGGGAAGACGGAGGGACCATGCCGGAGCCGAAGCAGACGACGCAGACCAGGCAAGCCAACGGCGCCGCTCGCACGGCGATCTCGGATGGCATGGTCGCCCTGCTCAAGGAGTTCTACGGCGTGGGTCCCACGCAGGCGAAGACCTACTACCACGACGACCTCGTGGCCTGCCTCATGCGCGGCGGGTTCACGCGCGTCGAGCAGACGCTGCTCGAAGGTGGCCGGACCTCGGCGGTGATCCAGCAGCGCATGGAGTTCCAAGAGGTCATGCGCGACCGCTTCAGCGCGGTGATCGAGGAGGCCACCGGTCGCAAGGTCGTCGGCTTCATGAGCGGCAACCAGCAGGACCCCGACATGATCTGCGAGGTCTTCGTGCTCGCGCCGACCGACCTCTTCGACGGCGACGAGCTGCACCCACGCGGACCCTGACTCGCCCGCTCCGCCTCGGTCGGGCGCCACGGCAATCGGAGTGGCGCACGCATTGTTCGGCCTCGGGTACAGCACCGGACGGAGGGCATTCGCGCTGAGGTCCGGGTTCCGAAGTCATGAGCCCGGGAGCGTCGCTTGACTTCACGGTGCCCCAGCTCGACCAGGCCCTGCGCCGCGCCGAAGCGGGCGCCGTCTTGATCGTCCTGGACCTGCGCGCTCGGGAGTTCATGGACTCGACCGGCGCGCACCTGATCCTGGCTGCCGACCGCCGCATCCGCCGGGCGGGTGGGCGGCTCGTGATCGTTCGCGGCCCCGCCGAGCTCGACTGGTTCTTCGCGCTGATCGGCCTCGACCGCGAGCTCGAGCTCGTCGACCAGGTGCCAGGCGGCCGCGCCCATGGGCCTGGCGCCGACGCTCTCCCGATCTTCACCTGGTGATCGATCCGTCCCCGAGGGCGGCTCGCGGGGAGCTCTCCGGGCGGTTGCCCATCTCCGGCTACACCGGGGCGCTGCCGTTCGCCCGCGGCCTCTAGAGATGCTCGCGGGCCCGGCTAGCGGCTCGCACTATCGTCTCCGCTCGGCCATGAGCTACTACGTGACCACGCCGATCTACTACGTGAACGCGGCGCCGCACCTCGGGCACGTGTACACCACGATCGGCGCCGACGTGCTCGCCCGCCACATGCGCCAGCGCGGCGAGGACGTGTTCTTCCTCACCGGCACCGACGAGCACGGCGAGCCGGCCGTCCAGGCGGCCGAGCTCCAGGGCATCACCCCCCGCGAGCTGGGCGACCGCAACGCGCCGCGCTTCCGCGAGGCGATGGAGCGCGCGGGCGCGTCGTTCGACTTCTTCATCCGCACCACCGACCCCGAGCACGAGGCGAAGGTCGCCGAGATCCTGCAGCGCGTGCATGACAACGGGCACGTCTACGCCGGGACCTACGAGGGGTGGTACTGCCCGCGCTGCGCCGACTTCAAGACGGACTCCGAGATCGCCGAGGGCAACACCTGCCCGATCCACGGCATCGCGCTCGAGTGGCAGCAGGAGGACAACTGGTTCTTCCGCCTGTCCTCCTTCCAGGAGCCGCTCGAGCGGCTGCTTGCCGAGGACTCCGACTTCGTCGTCCCGCGCGCGCGGCGCAACGAGGCGCGCGCGTTCGTCGCCCAGGGCCTGCGCGACGTCTCGCTCAGCCGCTCGAAGATCAGCTGGGGCGTGCCCGTGCCCTGGGATCCCTCGCAGGTCTTCTACGTGTGGTTCGACGCGCTGCTCAACTACGTCACCGCACTGAGCTACGCGCGCCCCGGCGAGGACCTCACCGACCGCTTCTGGCCGGCGACCTTCCAGCTCGTCGGCAAGGACATCCTCAAGTTCCACGCGGTCTACTGGCCGGCGCTGCTCATGGCGGCGGGCTACGAGCCCCCGGAGCACCTCTTCGTTCACGGCTTCCTGCTGTCGCCGTCGGGCGAGGGCGGCGACGACGACGCCGCGGGCGGGACGCTCGAGAAGATGTCCAAGTCGAGGGGCAACGTGATCGACCCCTTCGAGGTCATCGACGCCTTCGGCGCCGACGCCCTGCGCTTCTTCCTGCTGCGCGAGGTCTCCTTCGGCCAGGACGGCCCGGTGTCCCAGGCCGGCTTCGCGACGCGCTACGAGTCAGAGCTCGCCAACGAGTACGGCAACCTCGCCGGCCGCACGCTGGCGATGATCGCCCGCTACCGCGACGGCGTCGTGCCCGACGTCGACGTGGACCCGGTCCTGGGGTCCGACTTCGAGGGGCTTCGCGACCGAACCTGCGCACTGCTCGACCGCGCCGAGGTCACCGCCGCGCTCGACGAGGTGTGGCAGCGCGTGCGACGGCTGAACCGCTACGTCGAGGAGCGGGCGCCGTGGCAGCTCGCCAAGGAGCCCGAGGCGGCGGACGAGCTCGACCGCACGCTGCGCTCGCTCGCCGAGGGCCTGCGCGTGATCACCGTGCTGCTGGCCGCCTACATGCCCGGGACGGCGCCCAAGCTGCTGGCGGCGCTGGGCCGGGAGGATCGCGCGGTCGCCGGGGCCGAGTACGGCGCCGCGCCGGGGGGCGCCCGCACGACCACGGTGGAGCCGCTCTTCCCGAAGCGGTGAGCGCCCCGCGGAGCGCGATGATGGCCCCGACGTGATCGACAGCCACGCCCACATCGACCACATCGAGCGGCCGGTGGCGGACGTCGTCGCCGACGCCGGGGCCGCGGGCGTGCGGCGCATCCTCGGCATCGGGATGGACGGCGCCACGTGCCGCGCGACGCTCGCGCTGGCCGAGGACTTCCCCCAGGTGTGGGTGGCGATCGGTCGCCACCCGAACTCCGCCACCGGCTTCGACGACGCCGACGCGGCGGAGCTCGCCGCGCTCGCGGCGCACCCCCGCTGCGTCGCCATCGGGGAGACGGGCCTGGACCACTACCGCGACCACGCGCCCCACGAGGACCAGCTGCGAGCGTTCCACGCGCAGATCGCGCTCGCCCGCGAGACCGGCAAGCCGCTGATCATCCACACCCGCGCCGCCGACGATGAGACGATCGCCACCCTGCGCGAGCGGGCGGCCGGGCTGCGGGTGGTGCTGCACTGCTTCTCGATGCCCGATCGCCTCGACGAGTGCCTGGAACAGGGCTGGTTCGCGTCGTTCGCCGGAAACGTCACCTACCCGAAGGCGACCGGGCTGCGCGAGGCGGCGCGCCGAGTCCCCGCCGGGCGCCTGCTGGTGGAGACCGACGCGCCCTACCTCGCGCCCCAGCCCGTGCGCGGACGCCCGAACGAGCCCGCGCACGTCGTGCACACCGCCCGCGCGGTCGCACACGAGCGCGGCGAGGACTACGCGGACCTCGAGCGCACGGTCGAGGCCGTCGCGCGGGAGCTGTTCGGGTGGTGACCGGGGAGGCGCCGGCGCGGCCGAGCCAGCCGACCCTGCGGCGGCTGCGCGATTTCGGCCTGCGGCCCAAGCGGTCGCTGGGCCAGAACTTCCTCGTGGACTCGAACATCCTCGGGGTCATCGAGCGGGCGGCGGAGCTCGAGCCCACCGACGTCGTGCTCGAGATCGGCGGGGGCGTCGGCGTGCTCTCCGAGCACCTCGCGCCGCGCTGCGCGCACCTCCACGTCGTCGAGCTCGACGCCGAGCTGGAACCCGCGCTGCGCGACGCGCTCGCGCCCTTCACGCAGCGCACGACGTTGCACATCGCCGATGCTATGACCCTCGATCTCGCGGCCCTGCGGCCCGCGCCGACCAAGGTGGTGGCCAACCTGCCCTACGGCATCGCCGCGACGGCGATCCTGCGCACCATCGAAGTTCTGGGGGCGATCGATCGCTGGGTCGCGATGGTACAGCGCGAGGTCGGCGAGCGGCTGGCCGCCGCCCCCGGCGGAAAGGCGTACGGGGTGTCCTCGGTGCTCGCCCAGCTCGCCTGCGACGTGCGCGTCCTGCGTCCGATCTCGCGCTCGGTCTTCTTCCCGGTGCCCAACGTCGACTCGGCGCTCGTCGTCCTCGAGCGGCGCGCGCCCGCGGCCGAGCCGGCGCTGCGAGCCTTCGTCCGGGCCGCCTTCGCACACCGTCGCAAGGCGCTCGCCGGGTCGCTCGCGCTGGCCGGCGATCCCGCGCCGCGCGAGGCGGTCCGTGCCGCCCTCGTGCGCCTCGGCCAGCCGGCCGACGCGCGCGCCGAGCGCCTCTCGCCCCGCGAGCTGCGGGCCCTGTACGCGGAGCTGCGTGCGTGACCGCGCTGCACGAGTCCGCGCCCGGCAAGGTCAACCTGTGCCTCTTCCTCGGGCCCAGGCGCCCCGACGGCCGACACGAGCTCGTGTCGGTCCTCGAGCCCCTGACGCTGGCCGACGAGCTCGAGCTCGAACCGGGCCTCGCCGGCGCGCCCGACGAGGTCGTCTGCTACGGCGTCGAGGGCCCCAACCTCGCCGCCTCGGCGCTCGCGGCCTTCCGCACCGCCGCCGGGTGGGACGCCGACCCGGTCCGCCTCACCATCGCCAAGCGGGTGCCGGTGGCGGCGGGCATGGGCGGGGGCTCGAGCGACGCGGCGGCAACGCTGCGCCTCGCGGCTCGCGCGGCCGGGCGCGGGGAAGAGCTGCTCGCCGGGCTGGCCCCGGAGCTGGGCGCGGACGTCCCGGCGCTCCTGCCCGGCGGGCCCGTGCTCGTGGGCGGCGCGGGAGAGCGGGTACGACCACTCAGGCCGCTGCCGCACCATACGCTGCTCGTGCTGCCCTCCGCCCTCCAGCTCGCCACCGCCGACGTCTACCGCGAGGCCGACCGCCTCGGGCTCCAGCGCGACGCGGCCGACCTGCACCAACTCCTCGGCGAAGTCGAGGCGCGCCTGGACGCCGGCGAGCTGCCGCCGCTCGTCAACGACCTCGAGCCGGCCGCGAGCCGCCTGTGCCCGTCCGTCGGTGACGCGCTCGCCGCACTGCGCGAGGCCGGCGCGCAGCACGCCATGGTCAGCGGCTCGGGCCCGACGACCTTCGGCGTCTTCGCCGGCGACGGGGCGCGCGCGGCGGCCCCCCGCCTCCCCGGCTCGATCGACGCAGCGCCGGCGTGAAGCCGCTCCCGCTGATCGCGGCCGCTCTGCTCGCCGCCTGGCTGGTCTGGCGCTGGCGGCGGCGCTCCAACGTGGAGCGCGTGATCGGCGTGCTCGTGGTCGCCGCGCTCACGGTCTACGGAGCCGGGCTCGTGCACCCCCCGAGCCTCGAGTCGATCATCGAGGACCTCGGGACCAGGCTGGGCAAGTGGACCTACCTGCTCGTGGGCGCCATGACGTTCCTGGAGACAGGGGCGTTCCTGAGCTTCGTCGCACCCGGCGAGTTCACGATCCTCTTCGGCGGGCTGGTCGCCGGCCAGGGAAAGATCAGCGTGATCGTGCTCATCGGGATCGTGTGGTTCTGCGCGGTCCTGGGCGACACCACGAGCTTCTACATCGGTCGGCGGCTGGGCCGCGACTTCCTCATCCGCCACGGCGAACGGGTGAAGATCACCGAGGAGCGCCTCGTGCAGGTCGAGCGCTTCTACGACCGCCACGGCGGCGTGACGGTGTTCATCGGGCGCTTCGTCGGCTTGTTGCGGGCGCTCGGGCCGTTCATCGCCGGCGCCTCCAAGATGCCCTACCGGCGCTTCCTGCCCTACGACATCCTCGGCGGGGGCCTGTGGGGCACGGCGCTCGTGCTGCTCGGCTACATCTTCTGGCGCAGCTTCGACCGCCTCAAGACGCTCGTCGGGCAGGGCTTCCTCGTCCTCGGAACGCTGATCGCACTCGTCGTCGGCGTCGTGGTGGCCGTGCGCTTCCTCCGCGTTCCCGAGAACCGCGACAAGGCCGGGGCGTGGCTGGACGAGCAGGAGGCCAAGCCGGTCGCGCGGCCGTTCGTGCGCGCCGGCCGGCGGGTGTACCGCGGCGTGATCCGTCCGCTGGGCACACGCGCCGAGGCGCCGCTGCGCTTCCTGTACGGGCGCGTGACCCCCGGCGGCCTGGGCCTCGAGCTCACGACCCTGCTCGCCGTCGCTGCGGTGGGCAGCTTCGCCTTCTTCGGTCTCGGCTCGCTCGTGAGCGGGGAGGCCCCGGGGACGCTGGACATGCGCTTTCTCTCGCGTGCCCAGAACCTCTACGACCGCACCGGGGTCGACGTCGCGAAGCTGCTCACGGCGCTCGGCTCGCTGGCGGTCACCGGGCCGGTGACGCTGGTCGCTTCGGCGTGGCTCGCCGTCCGCCGCCGCTTCGCGCTCGCGATCGCTCTCGTCGCCGGGCTCGTCCTCACCTACGCCGGGGTGCACCTGGGCAAGGTCGCGGTCGACCGACCGCGACCGGTCGAGGCGCTGATCGACGCCGCCGGTTCGTCCTACCCGTCCGGTCACGCCGCGTACTCGATCGTCTACGTGGCGGTCGCGGCGGCGATCCTGAAGGCGGTCCCGGGCCTCGTGCGCCGGACGCTGCTGATCACCGTCGCGATCGTCCTCGCGGCGCTCATCGGCTTGACCCGGGTCTACCTCAGAGCCCACTTCCTGACCGACGTGCTCGGCGGCTGGGGCCTGGGGGCGATGAGCTTCTCGCTGTGCGGGATCGTCGCCCTTGTCGTCGGCTACGTGCGCCAGAATGGTCGTCAGCCCACGGCGCAAGCACCTGCCCGCGCCACCTCGCGATGAGCTCCACCTCGATCACCTATCTCGTCATCGCCGTCGCGTCGGTGCTCGGGCTTGCGGCCTTCGTCGCGCTCATCGCGCGGCCGGCGTGGCAGAGCTACGGCCGCCTGTGGGAGCGGCTCGCCGCCAGCTTCCTTACGCTGTACGCGCTGGCGAGCTTCGTGGGCCTCGGGGTGCTCATCGGCGCGGCGATCTTCTTCTATTCTGACCGGGTCTGAACGGCTCGGCGGGCGGTCCGCGAGCGCCTCCTGCTCGTAGACTGGGCGGTTCCGTGTCCTCGAACGTGTCCCATCTGCCGGTCCCCCAGGGCGGCGGCGGCCAGGCGGCCGACGCGGCCGCGCTGGAGCCCGTCTGCGCCGTCGTGGAGGGTGGCGGCGGCCTGCTCGAGCTCGTCCGGACGGCCGCTCGCTCGCTGGGGTGCAGCCTCGTGCTCGTCGATCGGGCGAAGGCCGTGCTCGCCGTCGCCGCGCGCTCGCCGGCCGAGGAGCACACGCTGATCACGGGCGGTGCAGGGGTCGCGACGATCGAGCTGCGGGTCGCCGACGAGGTTGTCGGCCAGCTTCGCGCGCGAGCGCGCGGGACGGCGCCCCCGGCGGCGCTGCTGCGCGCCGTGGCGCTGCTGACGGCGCTCGAGGTCGAGCGCGTCCGCGGACCCGATCGCGCCTCGCGGCGGGCGACCGGCGCCTTCCTGCAGTCGCTCCTGACGCGAGAGATCACCGGCCGCGAGGACATCGTCGCCACGGCTGGCGAGCTCGGGGTCGACCTCGCCAGTGGCGGCATGATCGTCGTCGTGCGGGCCCACCACCTGGCGCCGGCCGAGGACGACTGGCGCGCGCGCCTCATCGCCGTCGGCGAGCGTGCCGCGCGCGCCACGGCGCCGGGCAGCCTCGTCGCGCTGCGTGGCGACGACGACGGCCCGATCGCGGAGATCGTCGTCCTCGTGCCCGAGCCCGACGAGGCAGCGGGCCGCCACGTCGCTGGCGTGGTCGTGCGCGAGCTCGAGGCCAACGTCGTCGGGGTGCGGGTCTCCGTCGGCCTCAGCCGTCTCGCCGTCGACCCGGTCGACCTGCACCGCGCCGGCAACGAGGCGCTGCTCGCCGCCAACGTCGCCGAGGGCGACGTCGCGCGGCCTGTCCTCGCCTTCGAGGAGACCGGCGCCTACCGGCTCCTGCTCCCCGCGATGAGCGAGGACCCCGCCGAGCTCGAGCGGTTCTTCGCGGAGACGCTCGAGCCGATCATCGCCTACGACACCCAGTACGAGACCGACCTGGTCCAGACGCTCGAGACCTACCTCGAATCCGACGGCAACGTGGCCGGGACAGCCCAGAAGCTCTACACCCACCGCCACACCGTGCGCTACCGACTCGAGCGGGTCCGCGAGCTCTCCGGCCACGACGTCGGCTCCAGCGAGGGGCGCGAGAAGCTGAGCCTCGGGCTGAAGGCCATGCGCGTCCTCGGCATCCCGCCGCCCCGCGGCCCCGCGTCCGAGTCGGGCGCCGCGGCCGGCCGCGTGCCGCGCGAGGCAAAGGACCGACTGTAGGCGGGCCCCGGGCGGACGCGCCCCCGCCGGTTCAACCGCAAGGTTTCCGGGAGCGCTGCGTTTCCGGCTGTTGACCCCCCAGCAGCAGGGATGGGGACGTCACCGGCGGAGGGCGGGCAAGCTCGCGGCCACGGACGGCCGGAGCGGCCCGCTCTCCGCCGGCTCATGCACGCGCGTGGCAGTACGCTGGCGAGGTGGCGCTTGTCGACCTCTCCGCGCCGATCCGATCGAGCCCTGAGGGCACCCCGCCGCTGCTCGGCGTCCGGGTGACCTTCGCCGCCCACGCCGAGGGCGCCGCCACCATCGAGCAGCTCTTCGGGGTGCCTGCGGGGCTGTTGCGCGACGGCGAGGGCTGGGCGGTCGAGGAGCTGGCGCTCGGCACCCATAACACCACGCACGTCGACGCGCCGTGGCACTACAACAGCACGATCGGCGGCGAGCGCGCGCAGACGATCGACGAGCTGCCGCTCGAGTGGTTCTTCGGCCCGGGTGTCGTCCTCGACATGCGGGCCAAGGAGGACGGCGACCCGATGACCGCCGCCGACGCCCAGGGCGAGCTCGAGCGGATCGGCCACGAGCTGTCGCCAGGCGACATCGTGCTCGTCCGCACCGGTCGCGACGCCTTCTACGAGGAGCCCGACTACATCGCTCGCGGGCCCGGCGTCACCGCCGAGGCCACGCGCTGGCTCTACGACCGCGGCGTGCGCGTGATGGGCGTCGACGCCTGGGGCTGGGATGCGCCGCTGCACCTCCAGGCCCAGCGCGCGGTGGCGGAGGACCGCGCCGGCATCTTCTGGGAGGCCCATCAGTGCGACCTCGCGTACTCGCAGATCGAGCGCCTCGTCAACCTCGGTGCGCTGCCGCTCCGCGGCTTCCAGGTCGCCTGCTTCCCGCTCAAGCTCGAGGGCGGCAGCGCCGCGCCGGCCCGCGTCGTCGCGCTCGTGCCGGACTGAGGAGGGTGTGCGTGGCGAGCCGCGCACCGCCTTCCGTGTGACCAGCCGCTACGTCGTGGCGACCGCGCGCCGCGCGGCTTGAGTCGCCGTCACCGCGGCTCCTGGGGCCCTCACTCCGCGAAGTCGGGCTGCGCCGCGTGGGCGCTCGCCGCGCGCCCCTTGGGCTCCTCCCAGTCTTCCTGCCGGCCCAGGGCGGTCAGGTCGAGGAAGTAGTACGACCCTCCGGTCATCTCCGCGCCGCGCGCGTAGTTGGAGTATGTGTGGAACACGTCGTCGCCGACCCGCAGGAAGTAGCTGGTCCCGGGCATCTCCATGGGCTGCTCGCCCTCGAGGAACGACGTTCCCGCCTGCTCGTGCTCGTCCCTGGTCCGGTAGTTGTATTCGACTGGCACCACGGACTCGTCGAGGGTGACGTGGAAGTCGTAGTTGAAGTTGCTGCCGTGGGAGGAGTACCAGGGGAAGGTCCAGCCCCGCTTTGCCTTGTAGCGCTCGATCTTCTCCAGCGGCGCACGCGAGACGTAGGCCAGCGTGGTGTCGCGGGCGTGCAGGTGGGAGAGGAGGCCGCCGGACACCTCGTCGGCCCCGGCCGAGCAGCTCGGGCAGCCGTCATCCCAGCTCGGGTCGAACATGAAGTGGCCGACGATCAGCTGGCGGCGCCCCTCGAACAGGTCGGGCAGCGTCGCCTGGCCGTCGGGCCCCTCGAAGCGGTAGTCCTCGTCGATCCGGACCATTGGGAGCCTGCGCCGCTGCGCGTTGAGCTCGTCGCGCCGCCGCGTCAGCTCCTTCTCCTGCGCCAGCAGCTCCTTGCGGGCGGCCAGCCACTCCTCTCGGTTCGTGACCTCGGGAAGGCTCATCTCGTGCTCCTCTGATCGCTCACGTACG
The DNA here is from genome assembly GCA_963728925.1 of uncultured Actinomycetes bacterium. Lineage (GTDB taxonomy): Bacteria > Actinomycetota > Thermoleophilia > Solirubrobacterales > Solirubrobacteraceae > JBBPZA01. The sequence goes on from CAVSMB010000029.1 coordinate 64,277, forward strand.
GGTATGACCGTTCAGCGGCGGCCAAATCATCGGGCCCGAGCCCGCGCCCGCGGCGGTGACCGTCAGGCCGGGGTCGGCTCCTGCGCCAGCGGCAGGAGCTTCGCGAGCTCGAGGTTATCGAGCGGGTCGAGCACCGAGTGCTGTGCGCAGGCGGGGACGAGCTCGCCGGACTCCGGGTGGGCCATCCCGTAGGAGCAGGCGAGCAGGCGCTGCTGGGCCTCGCGCACCGGGGTGTTGTCCTCGGGTGGCGCCTCACCGCGGCGGATGCGATCCCACGCGGGCTTGACGTGACGCGCGTCCATGAAGGAGTGCATGACGTAGGTGACCGGCCGTGCGCCGTGGAGGGCGAGGTTCACGAGCCCCGCGCACGCCACGAAGCGCCGCATCCAGTCGGCGCCGAGCAGCGCCCCCTGCGGGTGGCCGGCGAAGGCGCGCGCGAGGCGCGGCGCCAGGTGGGGCGCCTCGAAGTCCAGGCCCCCGAAGGTCGCGAAGAACGCGTCGCGCACGCGCAGGTCGCTCCCATCGCGGTCGTCGAGCAGCGGGTGGTAGCGGTCGCCGACGTAGACCCCGTAGGCCGTGCGGTTGCAGCGCGGGTCGCCGATCTGGAAGGCGTTCCAGGCGAGGTGGCCGCCAGCCCCCCGTTCGATCTCACGCCACACGTCATCGCCGGAGAACTCCCGGTAGGCGTGCTTCCAGCGGCTGGTGTTGCCGATGAAGGCGGCGGGCTGGAAGGAGAACATCCGGAAGCCCAGGTCGCGAGAGGAGCGGATGACCTCGGCGACCTGGTCGACGTTGCCGGGGGTGACAGTCATGTTGTGGGCGAGATAGCTGGACACCCCGTGTTCTCGCTCCAGGCGGGCGAACATCTCGCAGAAGCGCCGGCGGTAGGGGTGCAGCTCAGCCTCCGAGCGGGCGCGCTTGAGGCCGCGGCGGCCGTACATCATCGAGTCGAAGTGCCCGGCGAAGGAGAGCTGGGCGAAGCGCGGCTCGCCGGTGCCCGGGTCGAGGGCCAGGCGCTCGAGGTAGTCGTAGTCGAAGTCCCCGTGGGACATGCTCATCGGCTTGCGCCCGTGGCGGCGCATGGCCTCCAGCGCCGCGGCGTGGTCGTCGGCGCCGAGCAGGCTGACCTCGCCGCCGATGAGCTGCGCGTACTGACCGGGGCCGCGCCGCTCGCGCAGCAGAGCCATCTGCTCGTCGACGCGCGCCAGCGTGTGCTCGCCGTCGACGCGCACGCGGTTGGCCTCGCGCGAGTGGTAGCACGGGGTGCAGGCGAGGTCGCAGCGTGGAAAGACGCCGTGGGTGCCCTCGCAGCCGTTGGTGCGGCGGCCGAGCGCCTGGTTGTCGGTCTTCACGTGCGCGGGCAGCTCCGCCCAGCGGCGCGCCAGCGTCGTCTCGGTGTCGAGGTGCACCGGCCGGGTCGCCGCCTCCAGCGCTCGCCAGCTCGCGCGGAGCTTCGCGATCATGGCGCGTCCAGCAGCCCGAAGACGTCGTCGACCTGGTCCCAGCCGATGCGCAGGAGGAACTGGCTGTTGCGGCCGTAGGACTTCGCCCCGAGCAGGAAGAAGCCGGGCTCTGGGTTGACCAGGGTCTGGGCGCCGTGGCTCTCCTGAGCCAGGCAGTCGCCGCCCTCCGCGCCCAGCAGCGCCGCTGCGAGCTTCATCGGGGCGGCGGTCGCGTAGCACTCGTGGACCTGCAGCTGGCGGTGCAGCGTGAAGTCCCCCACGCCGCCGTTCAGCCCGAGGATCCGGTCGACCGCGATGTCATTCGCGATCCCATTGCGCAGCGTCACCGAAACGCGGTCGCCTTCGGCGTGCAGCGCCTCGGTCACGACGCCGCGGCGAAGCTCGACCGCGGGCGACGCTCCGCGGGCCAGCTCCTCGGCGGCCTCGTTCAGGCGCGCGCGCTCGGGGAGCGGATCGTTCGCGACGCGGCCCCAGCTCGGCTCCTGCGCGCGCACCGCCCACACCACGCGTGTGCCTTGCGCCTCGCGGGCGAAGCTCGCGAGTTCGAGCGCCGCGGTCTGTGCCGAGTGCCCGGCGCCGGTGAGGAGGATGGTGTGCCCTGCCCACGCCTCGGGCTCGGAGGCGAAGTCGGGCAGCAGCCGGACGATCCGGTCCGCGTGGACGCGCTCGCCCGGAGCCGGGATCCCGCCGTCGCCGAGCGAGTTCGGGTGCCCGTAGGTCCCCGTGCAGTCGATGACGACGTCGGCCGGCGGCGCGACCGCCTCCTCGCCGTCTGGGCCCGTGACCAGGATCCGGAAAGGATGCACCCCGCGCGCGCCCGTCCCGATCTCCTCGTGCTTGAGGAGCTTCGTTCGTCCCACCGCGTCAACCCGCGAGCCGAGCGCGAGCCGGCCCTGCAGCTCGGGGAGCTGCGCGACCGGGTCGTACAGGCGCTCGACGAGCTCCGTCCCGGTCGGGAGCTCTTCGCCTGCCGGGACCTCGGCGTCCGAGCGCCGAAGCGCGGCGGCCATGCGCTCGGACACGTTCAACGACCACGGCGTGAAGGTGCGGACGTGCCCCCAGCGGCGCACGTGGGCGGCCGGGGCAGCGTCGGCCTCGTACACCGTGAACTCCCAACCGCGCTGCGCGGCGGCCAGCGCCGCCTCGAGGCCGATCGGTCCGGCGCCGAGGATGGCGATGCGGGGCGCGTGGTCCATGTGCTCCTCCGTGAAGGGCGGCAAGGGGGCTATGCCCGCTTGTTCGCAGCAGCGCGTCCGTCGGATGCGCCGTGCGAGAGCCTATCCGCTGCGGGTGACCCAGCCCACACGCGCCAGGTCAGCTGCCGGCGTCGAAGGTCTGTCGCTCGGCTGAGGAGAGCGGGCGAGGGTGCCGTGCGCGAGCCAGCTCGAGCAGCCGCTGCTCGTCGCCGCACACGTCGCAGGCGAAGATCCGCGTAGCGCCTCTGGCCGGCCCAGTACTTCGGCTGGACCGAGATCCTGCGCCGGGACATCCAGTTCCTCAGCTTCCCGAGGCGCAGGACACCCGGCGCGCGGCCAAGCTCCAGGCCGACATCGCGAAGTGCTTCCTGCGCGACGACTACGCCGACGGTCTGATGATCTGGAGCGACGAGCAGCGCGGGCTCGGCGAGCGCATGATCGTCGCGGACGACGGGAGGGTCCTGTGCATGGGCTACGCGACCTTCCGCGATCGCGACGACGAGGTGTTCGGCCCGTGGCGTAAGCGCCTGGCCGAGGCTGAGCCGCCCGGACTCCAGCGTCCGCTTGCGCGACGTCCAGCGCCTCCTCTGCGAGCTCGTCGAGACCCTGGACTCGAACCGCGTGCGCTACACGGAGAACCTGCAGCGGGCATAGCGCCGCGGCGCGTTTCGCCGGACACTAGATTTCATCGGCGTGAGACGGGAGCGCGGATGAGGATCGCGGTCTGCGGGGGCGTCTACGCGAACCCGTGGGCGCTCGAGGCCTGGGTCCAGGCGGCGCGGGCGGCGGGCGCCGAGCGGCTCGTCTGCCTCGGCGACCTCGGTGGCTTCGGCGCGGCGTGCGACGAGCTCTGGCCGATCCTGCGCGAGCACGGGGTGGAGTGCATCGCCGGCAACTACGACATCGCCATCGGCCGCGGTGACGAGGACTGCGGCTGCGGCTACGCCGATCCGCGCGACAACGCCTACGCCCAGCTCATGTACGAGTACACCCGCGCGCACACCGGCGAGGCGTTCGCGGGATGGATGCGCGAGCTGACTGACGAGCTGCGCGAGCGCGTCGAGGGCGTCGACGTCCACATGGTCCACGGCTCGCCCCTGGCGGTGAACGACTTCCTGTGGGAGTCGCTGGACGACGACGAGCTGCGCCTGCGCGTGGCGGCGAGCGGCGCCGACCTCCTGCTCTGCACCCACACCGGGATCCCGTGGCAGCGCGAGCTCGACGGCACGCTCGTGGTCAACGTCGGCACGGTGGGGCGGCCGGCAAACGACGGGCTTCGCGAGACCTGGTGGGCGCTCGTCGACGCGGCGGAGGGCCGTGCACAGGTCGAGCTCGTCCCGCTCGCCTATGACTGGCGCGCGCACGCCGCGGCGATGCGCGAGGCGGGGCTCCCGGAGCCGTTCGTCGAGACGGTCGAGACGGGGTGGTGGACGACGTGCCTGGAGATCGTGCCGCCCGCGGAGCGCGCCAGGGGGCGCTACCACGTCTACCGCGAGGCGATGCCGGCGGGCTTCGAGACCCGAGGGGCGGGGTGGGCGTACGAGCCGGACCCCGGCGACGACGGGCGCCCGGTCGTGTCGCTCTTCGGCACCGAGCTGTTCCCGCCGCGTCTGTGGGTCTACTCGAACTTCCACTGCAACCTCGCGTGCGACTACTGCGTGGTCGCCTCCTCGCCCCGCGCGCGGCGACGGTCGCTGGGGCTCGCGCGCTTCCGCTCGCTGGTCGACGAGGCGGTCGACGAGGGCTTCGCCGAGCTCTACGTCACCGGCGGCGAGCCGTTCGTCGAGCCCGACATCGTCGCGATGCTCGAGTACGCGTCGGATCGCCTGCCCACCGTCGTGCTTACCAACGCGATGCTCTTCGCCGGGCGGCGGCGCGCCGAGCTCGAGCGGCTCGCCGGGCGCGCGAACCTGGTGCTGCAGAGCTCGGTGGACGGCGCGCGGGCGGCGACCCACGACGCCTGGCGCGGCGCCGGCTCGTGGGCGAAGGCGATGGAGGGGCTCGCCTACGCGCGCTCGCTCGGGCTGCCGCTGCGGGTGGCGATGACCGAGACGCCCGAGAACCGCGAGGAGGTGGGCGAGCTGCGCGAGCTGCTGGCCTCGCTGGACATCGTGGGCGACGCCTTCGCGGTCCGCCCGCTCATCGCGCGCGGGTTCGCCGCCGGGGTGCAGGCCGGCATCGAGGTCTCCGACGCCGTCATGGTCCCCGAGCTGACGATCACCGCCGACGGCGCCCACTGGCACCCGGTGGGCGGCGACGTCGACGCGTCACCGGACCTCCTCGTCACCCGCGGCGAGGTGTCGCTGACGCATGCGAAGCGGCTCGTCGTCGAGCGCTTCCTCTCGTTGCGCCAGGCCGACGGCACGCTGCCGCCGGCCTTCCAGTGCGCGGTGTGAGCCGCCCGGCGCCGCCCCGGTGCGCCCGCCGGCGCGCCGGGGCGACCGCTCACTCGCGTCGGCGGGCGCGCAGGTCTCGGTTCTTCGCCCTGTTGCCGCATGTCGCCATCGAGCACCATGCTCCCTGCCGGTTGCGCGAGGCGTCGTAGAAGATCCAGCGGCAGGTGGGGTCGGCGCAGGCCTTCAAGCGCGACCACTCGTCGCCGCGCTGGGCGTCGCGCGCGATGAGGAGCAGCGCGAGCAGGCCGTCGGCGAGGTCGCCGCGCTCGGCCGCCTCGAGGTCGAGCTTCCCGGTCGGCTCGACCGAGAGCCGCGGCCGGCGCTCGTCCGCGACGGCACGCAGCAACGCCACCTCCTCCCGCTGCGCGTCATCGGCGATCAGGGCGCGCAGCGCCTCGCGCACCGCGCGAGCATGCTCGGCGTCGGCCTCGCTCACCGTCGCTCGGTCTCCGATGAGGCCCGCGGCCGCCAGCCACGCCCGCGCCGTCTCGGGCGTCGCGAGCTCGTCCGAGCCGTTGTCGGAGTCCAAGGTGTTGACGAACGACTGCAGGAGCAGCAGCGGCATCGGCGCGGGCTTGGATTCCGCGAGAGGGACCCACTCGGAACTGCTCATAACGAGGATCCTACCGCGTGACCGACAAAAAGCCTTGACAGGTTAGCCATGACCGGCGTAGGGTATACGAAGGTCATGTATCGTCCGGAGCCCCGCACCCGTCTCTCGACCGAAGCACCCGCGCCGGACCGGTCGCCGGATCTCGCCGCGCCAGGCCGCTCAGCCGTGCCGCCTCGCTCGGCCGCCGCGCCCCGCGCCGGCGCCGCGCGGCGCTCGCCGGCGCGGACGACGAGCCATCCCGCCTCGCCCGACCTTCGCATCGCGCTACGGCCACGCCTCCGCGACCGCTTCGCCGCCCGCCTGCGGGCCGGGCGCCTCGACGCAGCCCTCGCGGCCGGGGTCGCGCAGGAGGAAGACCCCGCGCTCGCGCTTCGCGCGCAGCGACTCACCACCCGGCGCGAGCGATCCGCCCTCGCGATGTCGGTGCTGCGCTCGCTCGACGACGCGCGCTCCTCCGGCGGATACCTCCGGGTACCGGTGTCGCGCGTTCAGGTGCGCGAGGCCGAGGGCGAGCTGTCGCTGCTCGCGCAGCGCCTCTCGGCGCCAGGCCCGGTCGCGGCGCGAGGAGTCACGCTGGTGCGGGCGCTGCTTGGCGACGGCGTCGGCCCGCTCTACGACGACCGCAGCGTCCAGGAGCTGGGCCCGGTCGTCCGCCGGGCGGCCGACGCGCTCCTCCTCGACGGCTGAGCGCGCGGACGGGCGCGGCCGGCCGTAGGATCCCGCCGCGATGAAGATCGGGATCCTCACCGGCTCGGGCACGTACTCGCTTCCCGACTTCGAGGGCGCCGACGCCAACGAGGTCGCGACCCGCTTCGGGACGGTGACGGTGACCTCAGGGCGCTTCTCGGGCGCCGACGTCCTGCACATCGCGCGCCACGGCGAGGGTCACCGGTGGATCTCCTCGCTGGTCGACCACCGCGCGAACGTCAGCGCGCTGCGTGAGGCCGGGGCCGACGCCGTGCTCGCGGTGACGGTGTGCGGGTCGCTCGACCCGGCGCTCGAGCTGGGAACGCTGCTCGTCTTCGACGACCTGCACTTCCTCGACAACCGGCTGGGTGACGGCTCGCTGTGCACGCTCTACGACGAGCCCGGGATGAAGGGCCGGGGCCACTGGATCTTCGAACGACCGTTCTCGGCGGCCCTGCGCACCGCGCTGCTGGCGGGGGCGCGCGAGGCCGGTCGCCGGGTGCGCGACGGCGGCTGCTACGGCCACGTGAACGGCCCGCGGTTCAACACGCGCTCCGAGATCCGCATGCTCCAGCAGGCCGGCGTCACCGCCGTGTCCCAGACGGCCGGGCCGGAGATCGTCCTGGCCGGCGAGGCGGAGCTGCCCTACGCGCTCGTCGGCTACGCGACCGACTACGCCAACGGCGTCTCGCCCGAGTCGACGCCGGTCGACACGCTGATCGAGCTCATCGGGGCGAGCACCGAGACCTTCGCGACGACGCTGGCCGCAGCCGTGGGCCACGTCCACGCGGAGGAGCTGGCGCCGGTCGGGACCCACTTCCGCTTCGACTAGGAGCCTGCGGGCTTGCCGACGCCGGCCGTCCTCGTCATGGCCCGCGCGCCGCGCCCGGGCGAGTGCAAGACGCGCCTAGAGCCGCTCCTCGGCGCCGAGGGCTGCGCGCGCCTGCAGTCCGCGCTCATAGCCCGCGCGCTCGCGTGGGCCGGGGAGATCGGCGCCGAGCCGTGGATCGCGTTCACGCCCGCGGACGCGGAGGAGGAGGTTGCTGGCGCCGCAGGCGGCCCGCGAGCCGCGTCCGCGACCGCCCCGCGCGGAGATCTCCCCGCCGACCGGCTCTTCGCCCCGCGCGGCGATCTCCCGTCCGGCCGCCTCTTCCCCCAACGCGGCACGGATCTCGGAGAGCGGCTCGCGGACGCGACGGAGCGCGTCCTGGCCGATCACGATGGCCCGCTGCTGACCATCGGGACCGACCTGCCGACCCTGCGCCCGCTGCACGCCCACGCGGCCCTCGGCGACCTCGAGGCCGGCTGCGACTTCTCCCTGGGCCCCGCCGCGGACGGCGGCTACTACCTCGCGGCCCAACGCGAGCCCCACCCCGAGCTCTTCGCCCTGCCGCCCGATGCGTGGGGTGGCCCGAGCGTCTTCGAGCTCACCATCGCCGCCGCGCACGCCGCCGGCCTGTCGTTGGGGATGCTGCGGCTCGAGATCGACCTCGACACGCCCGCCGACGCCCGCCGGCTGCTCCTCGACAACGCGTTGCCGGAGGAGATCGGGGCGATCCTGCGGGCCGCGCGATGAGGGCCCGACCCCGCCCGGGCGAGCCGCCTCGCCCGACCGCCGCGCTCGTGGCGGGGCGATGACCCTCGGGCTTGAGCCTCTCGTCACCGTCGTCGTGCCCGTGCTCGACGAGGCGGCCGCGCTCCCGGGGCTGCTCGACCACCTGGCGGGCCTGGCCGGGCGCTGGGAGGTCGTCGTCGCCGACGGCGGCTCGCGCGACGGAACGCCCGAGCTCGCGGCGGCGCACCCGCTCGCGCCGCGCCTCGTCGGCCCGGTCCGCGGGCGGGCGGCCCAGTGCAACGCCGCGGCAGCGGTCGCCACGGGCGAGGTGCTGGTCTTCCTCCACGCCGACAGCCGCCTCCCGCCCGCCGCCCACGCCACCCTCACCGCCGCCCTTCGCGACCCGGGTGTGGCCGGCGGCAACTTCGCGCTGCGCTTCGACGGCGAGGACCGCTTCTCGCGAGTGCTGACCGCCTGGTACGCGATCCAGCGCCGGGCGGGGATCTACTACGGCGACTCGGCGATCTGGCTGCGCACGGCCGCCTTCGCCGCCCTCGGCGGCTACCGCCCGCTCCCGATCATGGACGACCACGACCTCGTCCGCCGGCTCGAGCGCCGTCACCGCACCGCCTGCCTCGCCGGCCCGGCGACCACCTCCCCGCGCCGCTGGCGAGCCCTCGGCGTCCCCCGCACCGTCCTCTCCTGGGTCGTCATCCGCTGGCTCTTCCTCGCCGGAGTGCCACCGTCCCGGCTCGCGCGGCTGTACCGGCGCGTGCGCTAAGCCCTAGCATCACTCGAGCAGTTGGGGGGTCGTCTAACGGCAAGACACCGGTTTTTGGTACCGGGTATCGGGGTTCAACTCCCTGCCCCCCAGTCACTGAGATCGAGGTTCGAGTTCCCGGTCGTTCGCAGCGATGGTACGTCCGGTCTTGTCGGGAACATACGTTCGTGGCGCGCATGCCGTCATACACCGAGGAAGAGGCCTCGCCATCCCCGCCAGCGGTACTGCTCGCACACCTGCGCGGGACCTGGAATCGGCGATCGTCTGCGAGGCGTGCCGCGACCCGAGCGCCGCAAGGTTCCACGGCCGGCGGCCGAGCAGCTACTCGCTGAGGTGCACGTATCGAGCTACGTCGCCGTCGCGGCGAAGTACGGGGTGTCAGAGAGAGCCGTGCGCAAGTGGATCCGTGCCTACGAGCGGGAGGCCGCGCGAGGCTCCGCCGACGAGCCCGCCACGGCTACGCTTCCGACGTGAGCGACGTCGTCGCGGTGATCCTCGCGGCCGGGCACGGGACCCGGATGCGGTCGGACCTTCCCAAGCCGCTGCACGAGCTGTGCGGCCGCCCGATGGTCGGGTGGCCCGTGCGGGCGGCGCTGGACGCCGGCGTCTCGCGCGTCGTGGTGGTGGACGGGCCGGAGCGGCGGGTCAGCGCGGCGCTCGGCGGCGACGTGGCCGTCGCGGTGCAGGAGGAGGCGCTGGGGACGGGGCACGCGGTGCTGTGCGCGGCGCCGGCGATCGGCGAGGCGGCGACCGTGCTCGTGCTCGCGGGTGACGTCCCGCTCGTCACCGCCGGTGTCCTGCGCGGGCTGCTCGCCGCCCACGATCAGGCGGGCGCCGGCGCGACGATGGCCACCATGCTGCTCGACGATCCCGCGGGCTACGGGCGCGTCGTCCGCGACGCGAGCGGCGCCGTCGAGCGCGTGGTCGAGACCAAGCGGCCCGAGGACGCCACGCCGGCGGAGCGCGAGATCCGCGAGGTCAACACCGGTCTGCTGGTCTTCCGGGCCGCCCCGGCCCTCGACGCGCTCCGGCAGGTGCGCCCCGACAACGCGCAGGGCGAGGTCTTCCTCCCCGACGCGCTGCCGGTGATGCGCGACGCCGGGCTGCGGATCGCCGCGCACGTCATCGACGACCCGACCGTCACCCTCGGCGTCAACGACCGAGCCGACCTCGCCGTCGTGCGGGCCGAGGCGCAGCGCCGGATCCACGCGGCGCACATGCGCGCCGGGGTCACGATCGTCGACCCCGACTCGACGCAGATCGACGCCGAGGTCGACATCGGCCGCGACACCGTCGTCGAGCCCTTCTGCTTCCTGCGCGGGGTGACCTCGATCGGCTCGCACTGCCGCATCGGGTCGCTCACCACGGTCCTGAACGCCGAGCTCGGCGACGGCGTCAGCGTCCGCCACGCCTACCTCGACAGCTGCCAGGTCCTCGACGGTGCGTCCGTCGGCCCGTTCGCCTACCTGCGGCCCAAGGCGCTCCTGCGCGAAGGCGCGAAGGTCGGGACCTTCGTCGAGGTCAAGGACTCCGACATCGGCGAGGGGACGAAGGTCCCGCACCTGTCCTACCTCGGCGACACCGACGTCGGGCCCGGCACGAACCTCGGCGCCGGCACGATCACCGCCAACTACGACGGCCGCGCCAAGCACCGCACGAGGATCGGCGCCCGCGTCAAGGGCGGTGTCGACACGAGCTTCGTCGCGCCGGTCGACGTTGGCGACGACGCATGGACGGGGGCGGGCTCGGTGATCACCAAGGACGTCCCGTCCGGCGCGCTGGCGGTCGCCCGCGCGCGCCAGAGCAACATCCTCGACTACGCCCGCCGCGTCGAGGAGCGGGTCCGCGCGCACGAGGCCGGCGACGCGAGGGCCACCGTCGGCGACGAGGCGTAGAGTTCTCCACGGCATGAGTGCGATCGAGCCGCAGCAGGCGCCGAGGACGAGCCTCGAGGTCGGCTACGAGAAGCGGCTCATGCTGTTCTCGGGTCGCGCCAACCCCGAGCTCGCGATGAAGATCGCCGGCCGGCTCGACGTCGACCTCGGCGACGTCACGCTGAAGACCTTCTCCAACGGGGAGGTCTACTGCCGCTATCAGGAGTCGATCCGCGGCGCAGACGTCTTCCTCGTCCAGCCGACGTGCGGCAATCCGCGCACCGGCATCACCGCCAACGACGCGCTCATGGAGCTGCTCGTGATGGTCGACGCCGCCGTGGGCGCCTCGGCGCACCGCGTGATCGCCGTGATGCCGTGGTACGGCTACAGCCGCCAGGACAAGAAGTCCGCCCCGCGTGAGCCGATCTCCGCCCGCCTCGTCGCGCGCATGCTCGAGGGGTCCGGCGTCGACCGCGTCCTCACCATGGACCTCCACGCCGGCCAGGTCCAGGGCTTCTTCCAGAAGCCGGTCGACCATATGACCGCGCTGATCTTCCTCACCCAGTACTTCGGAGACCTCGGGCTGGACGACCTCGTCGTCGTGGCCCCCGACGCCGGGCGCGTGAAGCTCGCGAAGAAGTTCTCCGAGAAGATCGGCGCCGAGCTGGCCATCCTCAACAAAGAGCGCCCTGCCCAGCAGGTTGCCGAGATCGGGTACGTGATCGGCAACGTGAAGGACAAGACCGCGGTGATCGTCGACGACATGATCGACACCGCCGGGACGCTGAAGGCCGCCGGCCAGACGGTCATCGAGGAGGGCGCCGCTCGCGTCTTCGCCACCGCCACCCACCCGGTGTTCTCGGGCAAAGCCTACGAGAACCTCGCCTCCAGCCCCTTCGAGCAGATCGTCGTCACCGACACGATCCCGCTCCGAGAGGGCGCCCCGGACAACGTCCGCGTGCTGTCCTGCGCCGACCTGCTCACCACCTCGATCCGCCAGATCTTCACCGACGGCTCGGTGAGCGAGGTCTTCGGCGGCGAGAACCAGCTGTTCTGAGAGGACGCGCCCGAGACCGGTCTCAGGCCGGCGCGGGCTCATCTGCGGCGCTGAGCCGCTCGTAGAGCGTCGCCAACGCCGAGTGGTCGAGCGCGCCGGACCCCTGGGCGATCAGCGCGTTGAGCAGCTCGGCGACCTGGGCGGTGGCGAGCAGCGGCACGCCCTCCTCTCGCGCGGCCTGCAGCGCGATGCCGAGGTCCTTGCGGTGCAGCTCGACCCGGAAGCCCGGCTCGTAGCGACCCTCGAGCATGCGCTCGCCGTGCACCTCGAGGATCTTGCTCTGCGCGAAGCCGCCGAGCAGCGCCTGCCGGACGCGAGCGGGATCGACGCCCGCCTTGCGCGCCAGGGTCAGGGCCTCGGCGACGGCCTGGATAGTCAGCGCGACCACGATCTGGTTCGCGGCCTTGGCTACCTGCCCGGCGCCCGCCGGCCCGATCTCGGTGGTCGCCTTGCCGAGCTCCTCGAACACGGGCGCAGCGCGCGCGACGGCATCCTCGCCGCCGCCCGCCATGATCGAGAGCTGCCCGTCGATGGCGGCCTGCTCGCCGCCGGACACCGGCGCGTCCACCGCCGCAACCCCGCGCTCGGCCAGCGCCGCGTGCAGGGCGCGGGTGGTGGCGGGCGCGATGGTGGACATGTCGATGAAGAGCATCCCCTGGCGCGCACCGGCCAGGACGCCGTCGTCGCCGTGGACGACCGCCTCCACGTCGGGCGAGTCGGGCAGCATCGTGATCACGACGTCCGAGCGCTCGGCGACCTCACGCGGCGACCCGGCCGCCTCCGCGCCCTCGGCGGCGAGCTCGTCGGCCGCCGCGGGGCTGCGGTTGTGGACCACGATGGGGAAGCCCGCGCGCACGAGTCGCGCCGCCATGGGCTTGCCCATGATCCCCAGCCCGATGAAGCCGATGCGTTCCACGGTCGTCGCGCTCCTCTCAGACGGGGGACCCGAGCCGCTCGCGCCACGCAAGCGACCCGGCGGTGTCGGGATCCGGGACGTACTCGAGGCCGACGAATCCGTCGTAGCCGAGCCGGTCGAGCTCGTCGAAGAGGAACCCGAAGTTGAGCTCCCCCGTCCCGGGCTGGTGGCGCCCGGGGTTGTCGGCCACCTGCACGTGGCCGATGCGCGGCAGCAGCGCGCGCAGCCGCGCGGTGATGTCCCCCTCCATGCGCTGCACGTGGTAGACGTCGAACTGGAGCCGCACGTTGGGGTGCCCGACGGCGTCGAGCAGCCGGACGGCGTCGGCGGTGGTAGGCAGGAAGAAGCCGGCGACGTCCTTGTCGTTGACCGGCTCGACCAGCAGCGCGCGACCCTCCCCGGCCAGGCGCTCGGCGGCGTAGGCCACGTTCGCGACGAGCGTGTCCCATTGCTCGGCGCGCTCCACGCCCTCGAGTCGCAGGCCCGCCAGGCAGTTCAGCCGCGGGCAGTCCAGGACGGCCGCGTACTCCAGCGCACGGTCCACCCCCGTGCGGAACTCGTCGACGCGGCCGGGGTCGGAGGCGATGCCGCGATCCCCGCCGCCCCAGTCGCCCGCGGGCACGTTGAAGAGCACCTGCTCGAGCCCCGCGTCGCGCAGCGCTGCGCGCACCTCCGCGGCCGCGTGCTCGTAGGGGAAGAGGAACTCGACGCGCTCGAACCCGGCCACGGCCGCCGCCGCGAAGCGCTCGAGGAACGGGCGCTCGGTGAAGAGCATCGTCAGGTTCGCGGCGAAGCGCGGCACGGCTACCCGCCGCCGCGGAGCACGAAGCCGCGCTCGGCGAGCGTCGCTAGGTCGTCCTCGAAGGCGGTGAAGTCGCGCGCCAGCAGATGGTCGAGCGGCCGGCCCGACGGGCTTCGCGCGCGAACCCAGCGGCGCAGGACCGGCGCCCCCGCGCGCTCCTGCGCCTCGGCCAGCAGGTCGAGGAGGATCGGCAGCTCGGGACGGTGCTCGAGCTGGCCGGAGAGCAGGGTCAGGGGGTCGACGTCGAGGATCGCGCACAGCTCGTCCTCGGAGAGCCCGAGCAGCTCCATTAGCGCCGCCGCCCTGTCGGAGCCCGAGACGATCGCTACTCGGGGTCCGGGCGCTCTTCGCCCGGCCAGGTGCCGGTGAGCCGGTACCAGCCGATCGCGCCCCAGCGGTCGACGGCCACGCGGATGAGGCGGAAGATGACTCCCTGGACGGCCGCCGCGACGAGCAGCTTGGCCCAGTCGGTCTCTTTGGTCTTGGCCTCGGGCGGCTCCTCGTCGTCGAACATCCCCCACACCTTCCCGAAGAGGAGGCGTCCCAGGTAGCCCGCGGCGAGGCTCAGCAGGAGGCCGATCGGCTTGTAGATCAGGCCCATGCGGCAGAATCTACCCCCAGGCAGCACTTCGATGCGCGGAGATGAGGGACGTGGCGTGAGCGACGAGCCGGAACGTGGCGAGCGAGCCGAGGAACTCCTGCGCCGTGCGCTGCTCGACGAGGACGACGCGGCGGCCGTCGCGCTGAAGGTCACCGGCCTCCCGCTCAGCCGAACGCTGACCGTGATCTTCCACGGGCGCCGCGACCTCGGCACGATCCAGACCTACGTCACGGCCGGCGGCCACGGGGCCGGCTCGGCGGTCTCGGGCGGCGACTTGCTGCGGGTGCCGTGCGACCTTGACCTCGCCGAGGCCGGCGACCGTGCCGACGCTGAGCGCCTCTACGCCGAGCAGGTCGCCGCGATGCGCGACGCTCTGGTCGGCGCCGACACGGTGCTCGACATCTGGCGCGAGCCGCTCGGCGACGCGGTCGGTGGTGGCGTCGCGGTTGAGCGCCGCGCCGTGCTCGACGTCCGCCTGCCCGCGCATCGCCTGCTGCCGACCGTGCTCGTCGCGCCCGAGCGCCGCCTTCTGGTCACCGCGGTGTGCGGGGCGAGGACGCTCGCCGCCGGGCGGCCGCCGCTGGGCATCGCCTGCGCCCAGCAGGACGTCGTGCGGGTCTACCCGCTGCCCGACGACCCCGAGCGCTGCCTGGACGACTTCCTCGCCGCCGCCGCCGAGCACGCTCGCGAGCTCGGCGACCGCCTCGACCACCAAGAGGCCTCGGTCCAGCGCTTCCTCGAGCTCAACGGCGACGAGACGCCATGATGCGCGGCCCGTGTCGCGCAAGGCCCGCCTCGCCACCATCGGCCTGATCGTCATCGTCTTCCTGGCCGCGAGCGCCCTCGTGGCGCGCGTGCTCGCGGCCGCCTCCGACGAGCGCGCGGCGGCGATCGAGGTGATCAAGGCGCAGGTCGCCGGCCGCGAGCTCACGGTCCTGGGGCTGCTTCCCGGGTGCGCGCAGCGGCCACCGTGCCTCGCGCGGGTGCGCGGCAACGTCGCCCGTCTGCGCCGCCGCGGCGCCGTGAAGGTGCTCAGCGTGCGAACCCCCGGGTTCGCCCTCGGCGGCCGGACGGGCACGACGCGGATCGCCTGGAGGACCGGCACCGCGCTGCCGATCGTGCAGTGCGTCACCGCGCGGCGCACCGGGGATCCGATCGGCGGCTACCGGGTGCGCCTCCTCGACCTTTCGAAGCCCATCGGCCGCGAGGCCTCCTGCTGACCCGTCCCTCCTGGGCGACCGCTACCCTGCGCCGACCCCCAAGGGCAACCCTGGCCGGGTTGCCGTGTTGCAAGCCCTCGACCCATGCGCCCGCTTTCCCTCCTCGCCCTCCTGGTCGCCCTGCTCGTCGCCGCGCCGGCAGCGCTCGCCCAGACGCCCGCGCCGCCCGGGACGGGCCAGACGCCGGCGCCCCCGGGGACGGGCCAGGCCCCCGCCCCGAAGTACCGGCCGACCGTTCCCTCGGACAAGACGCTCTACGACAACGGCAACGACGGTCGCTTCCTGGTCGACGGCGCGTGGCTGTTTCGCCGCGACCTCACGGACGAGGGGGTGCGCAGGAAGTTCTACGCGTCGACCTCGACCGCGGGTTGGAGCCAGGTCGGCGTCCCCCACGACTGGACCGCCGGCGACCTGAGCATCGCAAGCATGGCCGGCGGCGTGGGCTGGTACCGCAAGGACTTCCGGCTGCCCGACCGGGCGTCGGGGCTCACGTGGCTCGCGCGCTTCGAGTCCGTGAACTACCGCGCGACGATCTACCTCAACGGTCGCGAGGTCGGCGAGCACGCGGGCGCCTCGCTGCCCTTCGAGGTCGCGCTCCGGGGACTGAAGCGCACGGGCGTCAACCGCCTCGTGGTGCGCGTGGACAGTCGGCGGCTGCCCAGCGACCTGCCGCCGGGCGGGAATGGGGCGGACGGCCTGCCGCGGGGGGGCTGGTGGAACGCCTCGGGCCTGCTGCGCGAGGTCTACCTGCGACGCGTGGATCAGGTCGACGTCCAGCAGGTCCAGGTCACTCCGACGCTCGCGACCGTCTCCGGGCCGGCCCGCGTCGCCGTCGCGGTGACGCTTCACAACTGGTCGGGCTCACGGCAGACCGTCGCGCTGAAGGGCACCTACGGCAGCGTCCCCGTCAAGCTCGGCTCGACGAGCATCGCACCCGGCGGCGACCGCCTGCTCAAGCGCACCGTCACCGTCCGCAAGCCGAAGCTGTGGTCGCCGCCGGACCCCAAGCTCTACCGGGTTCGCTTCACCGGCACCACGAGGGCCGGCGGCGCCGCGCGGGCGATCGAGGGCTACACGCTGCGCAGCGGCATCCGCCAGATCAAGGTGACGCCCGATGGTCGCCTGTCGCTCAACGGGAAGATCCTGCACCTTCGCGGCTTCGGCCTGCACGAGGACAACGTGCTCACCGGCGCGGCGGTCACCGACCAGATCCGCGACCAGTACGTCGCCTGGACCAAGGAGCTCGGCGCGACGATCATCCGCGGCCACTACCCGTTCAGCCCCTACCTCCAGGAGCAGGCCGACCGCAAGGGGATCCTCTTGTGGTCCGAGGTCCCCGTCTGGTCGGTCGAGAGCCAGTACCTGGAGCGTCCCAGCGTCCGTGAGGAAGCCTTCGACGTCATCCGCCAGAACATCGCGACCAACGGCAATCACCCGTCGATCCTGACGTGGTCGATCGGCAACGAGCTGACCTCGCAGCCCGGCCCGGCCGAGGAGGCCTACATCAGCGGTGCCGCGAAGGTCGTGAAGAAGGTCGACCCGACGCGCCCTGTGACGCTGGCGCTGATCGGCTACCCGCCCGACACCTGCCGCAGGATCTACAAGGTCCTCGACCTGGTCGGGGTCAACACCTACTTCGGCTGGTACCCGGGCCCCGTCGGCCAGACGGCCGACGCCGAGCTGCTCTCGCAGTTCCTCGACCAGATCCGCGGGTGCTACCCCAAGAAGCCGGTGATGGTCACCGAGTTCGGCGCCGAGGGCAACCGCTCGGGGCCGCCGGAGGAGAAGGGGACCTACGAGTTCCAGGCCGACTACCTGCGCTCCACCCTGGCGGTGCTGAACTCCAAGCCCTACCTCGCCGGGGCGATCTACTGGACGCTGCAGGCGTTCCGGGTGCGGCCGGGCTACATCGGCGGCGACCCTCGTGGCGAGGCGCCGTGGCACCAGAAGGGCCCGCTCGACCGCTTCGGCAACAAGCGGCCGGTCTTCAGCCTGCTCCAGCAGGCCTACACCTCGACACAGCAGTTCACCTCAGGGCCCAGCGCGCTGAGCGCGCGCCCCGCCGGGCGGGACTAGCTCGCCGGGATCCTCGGGCGCGGCGCCGGCTCGCCGGGGGCGCGGCGCGCCGGGCGGGGATGGGCGTCGGCGAGGCGCTCGTGCCCGCGCAGGCGGGCGCGAGGCTGGATCGCATCGGGAAGCGGCAGGCCGCCGCCCTTGGGCCCGCTCGGCCGCGGACGCGGCCGGCGGTCGTTGCCACCGCCGTCGTCGTCGTCGTCGGGGGGCGACCATGGGGTCACCGTGTCGGCCCGCAGGAGCACGAAGAAGAGCACGGCGGCGAAGACGAACCCGAGGATGTGAAGGCCCGCCAGGAGCACGACCAGCTCCGCATCCGGCGACACGACCCCAAGCGTACCGTCCCCGGCGCCGCGCGTCAGCCCCCAATGCGCCCGCTACCCTTCACCACCGCCCATGGCGAGCTCTGACACCACCCGACTCCCGGTCGTTCGCCGCGAGGTCTCAAACTCGCGCTCGACCCGTCGCCTGCGGCGCGACGGCTTCGTTCCCGGCGTCGTCTACGGGGGCGGCGACGAGCCGGTCGCCTTCCAGGTCGGCGCCCGCGAGCTGCGCCTCGCGCTCGCTCACGCCGGCGCGGTGCTCGAGCTCAGCCTCGACGGCGAGGCGACCACCCCGGTCGTCCTCAAGGACTCCTACCGCGACCCGGTCAAGGGCCACATCCTGCACGTCGACCTGCTTCGCGTGCGCCTCGACCAGGCCATCCAGGCCATGGTCACGCTCGAGCTCACGGGCGTCGACGACGCCCCGGGGGTGAAGGAGGGCGGCGTGCTCGAGCACGTCACCCGCGAGGTCACGGTCGAGGCGCTGCCAACCGACATCCCCGACTCGATCACCGCCGACGTCTCGGCGATGGACATCAACGACACCGTCGTCCTCTCGGCCGTGCAGGCGCCGCGCGGGGTCACCATCCTCGACGACCCCGAGGAGACCGTGGTCGCCACCCTCACCCCGCCCCGCCTCCAGGACGAGGAGGAGGCCGAGGTCGAGGAGGAGACCGAGCTCGTCGGCGAGGAGGCCGAAGCCGCCGCCGAGGCCGAGCGCGAGGGCGCCACCGCCGACGAGGCGGTCCAGCAGGGCGAGGCCGCGGGCGACTAGCCTTCGGCATCGCGACCGCCTCCGGCCACCCGCCCGCGCCGCGGCCCCGCTTTCCCCCGACCGCGCCGCCCACCCTTTCTCCGAGCTCCCGCCCAGCCATGCCGATTCTCCAGCGACCGCGCGTGGACTGGCTCCTCGTGGGCCTCGGCAACCCCGGTTCGCGCTACGCGGGCACCCGCCACAACGTGGGCTTCGAGGTCGCGTCGGAGCTCGCGAGCCGCTGGGACCTGCCCAAGGCCAAGGGGAAGTACGGCGGCCAGCTCACCGAGGGGCGCGCAGGCGTCGGCGGGCCGAACGTGGCCCTCCTGCTTCCCCAGACCTACATGAACGACGCCGGTCGCTCCGTCGGCCCCGCCCGTGGCGCCTACCGCGTGCCGCTCGACCGGCTGCTCGTCGTGCACGACGAGATCGACCTGCCCTTCGGCGAGGTCCGGACGCGGGTCGGCGGCGGCCTCGCCGGCCACAACGGGCTCAAGTCGGTCGCGCTCCAGGTCGGCGGCCGCGACTTCGCCCGCGTGCGCGTCGGCGTCGGGCGCCCCGACACGACCGACCCCGACCTCGTCGCCGCCTACGTCCTCGGTCGTTTCAGCGAGCCCGCGACCGACGTGCGCGACCTCATCGCCCGGGCGCGGAACGAGACGGAGCGGATCGTGATGGGGGACGAGACGCTCTAGGGGGATCCCGGGGCCGGGCCGGCGATCCCGCCGGGCTGTTATTGCCCCAGCGCCCGGCCCAGCCGCCGCAGCGCCTCGGCGATCCGCTCCGGGGACTGCTCGCTGAACGCGAGCCGCAGGGCACCGGGCTGGGCCGGGCCGGCGAAGAACGACGTGCCCGGGACGAAGGCGACGCCCTCCTCGAGCGCGCGCGGGAGCAGCGCCTCGGCGTCGTGGCCGTCGGGTAGTCGCACCCAGACGAACATCCCGCCTGCCGGTCGGGTCCACGTCGAGCCTTCGGGAAGCGCGCCGGGCAGGCCGGCGAGCATCGCGTCGCAGCGCGCCCGGTAGGTCGCGCGCGAGCGTTCGCGGGTGGGCCTGCAGATCGGTGCTCGCGAGGTGCTCGGCCGCGGCCGCCTGGTCGACCGTCGAGGTATGGAGGTCGTGCGCCTGCTTGGCCACCACGAAGGCGGGTCGCAGTGCGGCGGGGACTCGCGCCCAGCCGATGCGCAGGCCCGGGGCGACGGTCTTGGACAGGCTCGAGAGCAGGACGGTGCGCTCCTGCGCACCCGGCAGGGCGGCGACGGCGGGCAGGGGCTCGCCCTCGAAGCGAAGCTCGCCGTAGGGGTCGTCCTCGAGCAGCCAGAGGTCGTTCGCGGCGAGCTCGCGGGCGAGCGCCTCGCGGCGCTCGAGCGAGAGGGTTCTCCCGGTCGGGTTCTGAAACGTCGGGATGCTGTAGACGAGCCGCGCGCCGTGGGCCGCCGCGAGCTCGCCGATCGTCTCGGGCAGCAGGCCGTCGTCGTCGGTCGGGACGGGGACGGGCCGCGCGCCGGCGAGCGCGAAGACCTGCAGGGCCGCGAGGTAGGACGGGTCCTCGACGAGCACCGCGTCGCCCGGCTCGAGCAGAACGGCCGAGGCGAGGGTCAGCGCCTGCTGGGACCCGCTGGTGACGAGCACCTCGTCCGCGCGGGTCGGAGTGCCGCGGTCGCGCATGAGCCCGGCGAGCAGCTCGCGCAGCCGCGGGTCGCCCTCGGTGGTGGAGTACTGCAGGGTGCGGAGCGCCCGCTCGGGCTCGAGGACCGCGGCGAAGGCCCGCGCCAGCCCGTTGCGGTCGAAGAGCTCGGGCGCCGGCAGCCCGCCGGCGAGCGAGATCACGTCAGAGGACGCCACGAGGGCCAGCAGGTCGCGGACCGGGGAGGACCGCACGCCGGCGAGCCGGGCGGCGATGCGCCCGCCCGGCTCGCGCCCGCCCGCCTCGCCGTCGCCCATCTCACCCCTCATCGCGGGCAGATCGTCACGCGGATCTCGCCGCGGCGGCGGGCGACGAAGCGCAGGCGCGCACGGTCGAGCTTTGCGTCCACAGCCGACGTGTAGCGGCCTCCGACGCCGGCCCGGAAGGGCGCCGAGGCGGTGACGCGCTGCCCGCGGTCGGAGAGCACGCGGCCACTCACCCGCGCCGGCCCCGCACCGCTGCGCAGGAAGACCGACTGCTCGAGCCGGTCGCCGCGGCGGGCGGGGAGGCCCAGGCGCACGCACGAGCCCACGGGCGTGAAGGTGAAGCGCGCTCCGCGGCGCAGCGTCGCGCCGCCAGCGGTGCGAAAGCCGCCGCGCACGGTCACCGCGCCCGAGCGGGCCACGGCGATGCGCTCGCCGTAGGGCCGCCCGACGGCGCCTCCGCGGCGCAGCAGCGGCCCCGCGCTGTCGCGGCCCACTGTCACGTGCGGGCGCAATCGCAGCACGTCGCGGAAGCGGCCGCCGAGCTTCGCCTTGAAGGCCACCAGCCCGAAGTCGTAGCGCAGATCGTTGGCCCGGTCCACGCTCTTGGTCTTGCGCACCGCCATCCAGACCGGCCCGCGGCGCACCACGGCGAAGCGCGCCTCGCCGGTGCCGAGCAGCGCGCGCAGCGGCCGGTCGGCGGCGAGCTCGCCCACCGGGCGGGCGCGCCGGCGATCCTGCTCGGCGAGCGCCCACTCGGTGAGCAGGAGCGTGAGGCCCGAGAAGGCCGGAACGGGCGAGCCGTCGACCCCGCGGACGCCGACAAGCCCTTCGCGCAGCGCAGGAACGATGTTGAGCCCGTTGCCGCCGACGCCGTAGTCGTCGCGCAGGCGCAGCAGCGAGCGCTCGGCCGTCGCCGTGAAGCGCCGGTCCCAGCGGGCGGTCGAACTCGGGGCGTTGGCGGCCGCCTCGGAGCCCAGCGCTGTCCCAGCCAGCGACCACGCCTCCTCCTGTGAGCGGCCGACGTATCCGCCGTCGCCGTCGGGAGCCGCGATCAGCCACGACGCCCGCGCGGTGCGCTGAAGCACCTCGCGCGCCCGGCGCGTCGCGCGTCCGCCGAGCAGCTCGAGGGCGCGCGCGTAGAAGCCCAGCGAGAGGCCCTGGTAGGCGAGCGGCGCGTCGGGGCGATCGGACAGCACGAACGTGCTGGCGCCGCCCGCGCGCGAGCTCCCCCGCGCGGCGAGCCGCGGGATGGTCGCCAGGAGCATGCGCCGTACGCCCGAGCGCGCGCGTCCGCGCGCGCCGCCCAGCGCCGCCGCGGCGCGTCCGGAGCGCAGCCCGGTGCGAAACAGCTCGAGGATCCCGACCGCCTCGACGATGTAGTGGTTGCCGAAGCGCGGGTTGTCGGGCGAGTAGAAGTACAGCGAGGCCGGGGTCACGCGACGCAGGAAGGCTTCCCAGGAGCGGCGCACGCGCCGGAAGCGCGGATCGTCCCCGAGCCGGCGGCGGGCGAGGTTGTAGGCGCCGGCGACCGCGAGGTTCTCGAAGACGCTCTCGCGGCCGCGGGACCCGGGCCGGCGCGTCGCCGCCCAGGTGACCGAGCGCAGCCCCGTCGAGACGAGCCGCTCGTCGCGCTCGCGGACTCCCGTCGTCATCAGCGCCAGGCCGAGCAACGACTCGCCGTAGCGCGTGGTTCCACCGAGGAGGTTGCGGTAGGTGCCGTTCGGGCGCTGCAGGCGCGGCCAGGGGACCGCCATGCGCGCGGCGAGCTTCTCCCAGCGCCGGGGCGCCTCGCCGCGGGCGACCGCGGTCTGGCCAGCGGCCGCGAAGACCGCGACGACGAGCCCGGCGCCGGCCACCCGGCGCCACCTCAGGGTCTGCAGATCGTCACCTTCATGTCCTTGGCCTGCTTGACCGTGGTGAACGCCCGTGCGCGGACGAGCGAGGGGTCGACCGCCGAGCTGTAGGCGCCCTTGAACCGCACCTCGACCGGGTTGTTGAAGCGCACCTCCTGGTCGCGGTCGGCGAGCGATCGGGAGTTGAGCTGTGAGGGACGCGACCGGCGTCGCATGAACACCGAGTACTCGAAGACGTCGCCCGCCTGCGCGGGCCAGACGATGCGCACGCCGCAGGAGGTGGGCTCATAGCGGAAGGTCACGCCGCGGCGCACGACCTGGCCCGCCGCGGTCCTGAAGCCGCCGGTGACCGTGACCGTACCGCTGGAGCTCGTCGTCATCCTCCCGCCGTAGGGGAAGGCCGGCTCGTTGCCGACGTACATAGTTGGCCCGGCGCTGTCGCGGCCCTTGAGCTGGCGCGGCCGGATGCGAAGGACGTCGCGCCAGCGGTCGTCGACGCGCCCCTGGAGGGCGACGAGCCCGAAGTCGTAGCGCAGGTCGTCCGCGCGTCGCCTCGACGACGACCGGCGAACCGCGAACCAGACGGCGCCCTTGCGCACGACGGCGAACTGGCTCTCGCCCTTGGAGAGCATCGCGACTTTGTCGCGGTCAGCTCCGATCTTGCCGATGCGCGGCTTGGCTGGCATCTGCTCGAGCGCCCAGTTGAGGTTCATGAGCGTGACGCCGGCGAAGGAGGGACCGCCGGCGTTGACGTCGACCCCGCGCGCGCCGAGGCGCAGGTTCTCGCGCATCGCGGGAACGATGAGGAGCCCGTCCGGGCCGACGCCGTAGTCGTTGCGCAGCCGGGTCAGGGCACGCTCGGCGAGCGCCTGGTAGCGCGCGTCGCGCCCGCGCCTCGATCCCTTCAGGCGGGCCGCGGTCTCCGCGCCGTTGGCCGTCGCCGCGAGCGCCCAGGACTCCTCCTGCGAGCGACCCCAGTAGGCGCTGTCGCCGTCGGGGCCCGTGAGCCACAGCGAGGCGTTCACGGCACCCCGGAGCGCCGAGCGCGCGGTCGGCGAGTCGTTGCGGCCCAGCAGGCGCAGCGCGCGGCCGTAGAAGCCGATCGAGAAGCCGTGGTAGGCGAGCGGGTTGTCGGGACGGTCGGAGAGGATGAAGGTCGGCTCGCCGCGCACGCGCACCTGGTCTTCGACGGCGAAGCCGGGGATCTGCTCGTTGAGGAGCCGGTAGGTCACCGCCGTGGCCAGCTCGCGCTTGCCACCGAGCGTCGCGCCGGGACGGCTGGAGCGCACGCCGGACTTGAGCAGCTCGAGCACCCCGATCGCCTCGACGAGGTAGTGGTTGGAGTAGCGGCTGGTCTCGGGCACCCGGTAGGGCGTGGAAACGGGCCGGATGCGCCGCAGGAAGTTCTCCCACGCCGCGCGGTTCGCGCGGAAGAGCGGATGTTCCGGGATCTGGCGGCGCACGAAGTTGTAGGCCGCGGCCATGGCCATGTCCTCGAACACGCTCGCGCGGTGGTGGGTTCCCGCGGGGCGGTTGGCGACGTAGGCGAGCGCGCGCAGGCCGGAGTCGATGAGCCGGTCCTCGCCTTCGCGCACGCCCGTCTGGACGAGCGCGTAGCCGAGCACCGACTCCCCGTAGCGGGTCAGCGGGAAGTCCTTTATGTAAGCGTCGGTGTAGTCGGGGAAGCGGCCGGCCTGCGGGCCGCTTTTGACCTGCAGCGCAGGCCACGGCCGGGCCATGGCGAGCGCGAGCGTGCGCCACTGCTCGGGCACGCGCGCCTTCTCAGCGGTCCCTCGCGCGTGGTAGCCGCTGGGCCCGGCCGTCGCGGCCTGCTGGCCGTCCCCGCCGCCACCCTTGTGAACGAGGTAGGCGACGACTCCGGCCGCGACGAGCACCGCGATCGCGAGCGCGACCCACGGCCAGCGCGGGCCGCCCCGGCGCGGTCGGCGCCGTGGGGCGCCCGGAAGACGGCCGGCGGCCGGTCGCAGCGGCGGGCGCGGCGGAGTGTGGGTCTGCGGCGGGGGCAAGGAAACGGCTCGGGCCCTTGGGTCCGTCGCGGCCCGGAGGGCGAACAGGGTACCGAGGCGCCGTTGCCCGGCGAGGCGGTGCAGGGAGCCGGTCGGCGACTCCTAGACTCGGAAGGTGATGCTCCGCCCGCTCCTCGCCTGCCTCGACACCGACCCCGCGGCAGCCGCGCTCGCCCGCGACGGCGGCCGGGCGTTCGTGTCGCAGTCGCTGCGCCCCTACCTGCTCGCCGCGCTGCTCGAGGCCCGTCCCGCGGCTCCCGCGCTCGTCGTCGCCGGCGACGATCGAGGGGCCCGCGACCTCGCCGCCGACCTTCGCGCGTGGCTCGCGCCGCGGCCCGTGCGCTACTACCCCTCCCGCGGCGTCGCCTACGAGTCTCATCTGGCGCCGCCGCCGCACCTCGTCGGCCTGCGCATCGCCGCGCTGGACGCTCTCGCCGCCCCCACCTCCGACCCTCCGGTGGTCGTCGTCTCCGCGGTCGCCCTCTCCGAGAAGGTGCCCGATCCCGAGCTGCGCCCGCACGGGCTTTCACTGGCCGTCGGGGAGCTCGTCGATCTCGACGAGCTGAGCCACGCGCTCGTCGCCGCGGGCTACGAGCGCGTCGACCAGGTCGAGGACCGCGGCCAGTTCGCGGTCCGCGGCGGGCTACTGGACCTCTATCCGGCCACCGAGGACCGCGCGGTGCGCGTCGACCTGTTCGGCGACGAGGTGGAGTCGCTGCGCTGGTTCTCGACCTTCACCCAGCGCTCGCTCGGCGAGGCCGAGCGCGTAGAGATCGCGCCCGCGGCCGAGCTGGGCCCGGAGGAGCGCGAGCTTGCCGAGATCGCCGCCTTGGAGGCGCCCGAGGAGCGACCCGACATCGCCGAGCTGCTCCCCGTCGACCGCTTCCGCGCCTTCCTCGACCTCGCCCCGGCGCAGGCGGACGTCCTGCTCGCCGCCGAGGAGGACGTCGATCCCTCGCTCGCCGACCTGTGGCAGGACGTCACCGCGGCCATGCACGACTCCGACGCGCACCGGCTGTACGTCCCACCCGCCGACATCCACTCAGAGCTCGAGCGCCGCACGGCGATCCGCCTCTCCTCGATCGAGGGCGATCAGCCCGTCCAGGTGCGCGCCCAGGCCGCCGACACCGCGGCGCGCTCCCTGCGCGAGGCCGAGCCCGAGCTCGAGAAGCTCGTGCGCTCGGGGTACCGCACGCTGGTGTCGTGGCCGCGGCGCGGATCGGGCGAGCGCGCCGCCTACAACCTCGGGCGCCTGCGCCCCTCCTGGAACGGTGGGTACCCGAGTCCTGACGGGCCGGGGGAGCTGCGCTTCGCGGAGGCGTCGCTGCGCGACGGCTTCATCGCCCCGTCGTTGCGGCTGGCCGTTATCCCCGAGCACCGCCTCGTCCGCCGCCGCCGTGCCCCCTCCCAGCCCCAGTTGGGCCGGCGGGGCGCCCTGCGCTCCTTCGCCGACCTGCGCTCGGGGGACATCGTGGTGCACGAGGACCACGGGGTCGCGCGCTTCGCGGGCTTCGAGA
Source organism: uncultured Actinomycetes bacterium (assembly GCA_963728925.1). Lineage (GTDB taxonomy): Bacteria > Actinomycetota > Thermoleophilia > Solirubrobacterales > Solirubrobacteraceae > JBBPZA01. The sequence goes on from CAVSMB010000029.1 coordinate 89,877, forward strand.
CCAAGACGGTGGCCGGCGTCACTCGCGACTACCTCTACCTCGAGTACGCCGGCGACGACCGCGTCTTCGTCCCCTCCGACCAGCTCGCGAAGATCAGCCGCTACGTCGGCGCCGGCGCGGAGCACCCGCCCCTCTCCAGGCTCGGCGGGACGCAGTGGGACCGGCTCAAGGCCCGGGCCCGCCGCGCAGCGCAGGAGCTCGCCGGCGAGCTGCTCACCCTCTACGCCGAGCGCCGCCGCCGCGCCGGCCACGCCTACGACGAGGACTCCGACTGGCTGCGCGACTTCGAGGGCGCCTTCCCGTTCACCGAGACCCCCGACCAGCGCGACGCGATCGAAGCGGTCAAGGGCGACCTCGAGGCGCCACGCCCGATGGACCGGCTGATCTGCGGCGACGTCGGCTACGGCAAGACCGAGGTTGCGCTGCGGGCCGCCTTCAAGGTCGCCGAGGCCGGCAAGCAGGTGCTGATCCTCGTCCCCACGACGATCCTGGCCCAGCAGCACTACGGGACCTTCGCCGAGCGGCTCAAGGACTACCCGTTCACGGTCGAGCAGATCTCGCGCTTCCGGCCCGCGGCCGAGCAGCGCGAGGCGGTCAAGCGCTTCGCGCAGGGCACGGTCGACATCCTCATCGGCACCCACCGCCTGCTCTCGCGCGACGTGCGGGCCAAGGACCTCGGGCTGATCGTCGTCGACGAGGAGCAGCGCTTCGGGGTCAAGCAGAAGGAGCTGCTGCGCCAGCTGCGTCTCAAGGTCGACGTGATCGCCATGAGCGCGACGCCGATTCCGCGGACCTTGCAGATGTCGCTTGCCGGCCTGCGCGACATCTCGGTGATCGAGACTCCTCCCGAGGGGCGCCGGCCGGTGCGCACCTACATCGGCGAGTACGAGGAGGAGCTCGTCCGGACCGCGCTCGAGCGCGAGCGCGAGCGGGGTGGCCAGGCCTTCTTCCTCCACAACCGCGTCGAGACGATCGAGGAGACCGCGGAGCGGCTGCGGGCGCTCGTCCCGCAGCTGCGCTTCGAGGTCGCCCACGGGCAGCTCGACGAGCGCCAGCTCGAGCAGCGGATGCTGCGCTTCCTGCGCGGCGACGCCGACGTGCTCGTGTGCACGAGCATCATCGAGTCGGGCATCGACATCCCGCAGGCCAACACGCTGATCGTCGAGGGCGCCGACCGCTTCGGGCTGGCCCAGCTCTACCAGATCCGCGGGCGCGTGGGCCGCAGCCGTGAGCGCGCCTACGCGTACCTGCTCTACGACTCCGCCGCCGCGCTGACCCCCGAGGCGGCACAGCGCCTCGCCGCGCTGTCGGACTACACCGAGCTCGGGTCGGGGGTGAAGATCGCCATGCGCGATCTCGAGATCCGCGGAGCGGGCAACCTGCTGGGCGACGAGCAGTCCGGGCACGTCGCGGCACTGGGCTTCGAGCTCTACATGCAGATGCTCGACGAGGCCGTGCGGGGAATGGCGGCCGAGGGGGAGGGGGCCGAGGAGCCCGAGCCCGTGCGCCTCGACGTCAACGTCGACGCCTACGTGCCCGCCGACTACGTGCCCTACGAGCAGGCCAAGATCGAGGTCCACCGGCGCATCGCGGGCTCGCGCGAGGCCGGCGAGCTCGCGCTGCTGGCCGACGAGCTCGAGGACCGCTTCGGGCCGGTGCCCGAGCCGCTGCGCAACCTCATCGACCTCCAGCGCGCGCGCATCAAGCTCGGCCAGGCAGGAGCCCGCACCGTGACCTTCCGCGGCGACCGCCTCGCGGTCACCCCGATCGAGCTCGACGCGGCCCGCGCGCGGGCGCTCCGCGAGGCCGTGCCCGGATCGCTCTACGAGTCCGGGCGCTCGCAGTTCTCGCTGCGTGTGCCCGCCGACCCGGCGCAGCGCTTCCCGACGGTCGTGCGCGCCGCCGACGCGCTCCTGGACGCCGTCAGGGAGGCCGAGGCGCAGGCCGCGTGAGCCGCCGCAAGGTTTAGCCGGGGTTCATCCGGCCTTCGCTACCATGCGGCGCTCCGGTGATCAAGCCTGTTCGGATCCTCTCGGCGCTCGGCGCCTTTTTTGTGGCCGCAGCGGTCCTCGTGGCGTGTGGCGGCGGCATCCCCGGCAACGGGGTGGCGCGCGTCGACGACACGACGATCAAGAAGGCCGAGTTCGATCACTGGATCGCCGTCGCGGCCAAGTCGTCGCAGCAGCAGGGCGCTGCAGCTCGGCCTACGACGGTGCCCGACGCGCCGAACTTCACCAAGTGCGTCGCGGCCGCGCGAAAGCAGCAGCCCAAGCCGGCCAAGGGCCGGCCCCAGACGACCGACACGCAGCTCAAGGCGCAGTGCCAGCAGCAGTACAACGCGCTGCGCGACCAGGTCATGCAGTTCCTCATCAACGCCCAATGGCTCCAGGGCGAGGCGGCCGACCAGGACGTCAAGGTCACCGACGCCGAGATCACCAAGTCCTTCAACCAGCAGAAGCGCCAGCAGTTCCCGAAGGCGGCCGACTACCAGGCCTTCCTGAAGTCCTCGGGGATGACCGAGGCCGACCTGCGCTACAACGTCGAGCTCACGCTGCTCTCCAACAAGCTGCGCACGAAGGTCACCAAGGGCAAGGACAAAGCCACCCCGGCCCAGATCTCGGCCTTCTACGCCAAGAACAAGAAGCAGTTCGCCAAGCCGCAGACGCGCGACGCGAACCTCGTCCTCACCAAGACCCAGGCGCAGGCCGATGCCGCCAAGAAGGCGCTGGAGGGCGGCGACTCGTGGGCAACGGTCGCCAAGAAGTACTCGACCGACCCCCAGACAAAGCAGAACGGCGGCAAGCTTCCGGGCATCACCCAGGGCCAGCAGGATCCGGCCTTCGACAAGGCGGTCTTCGCGGCCAAGAAGGGCCAGGTGACCGGGCCGATCAAGACCCAGTTCGGCTATCTCGTCTTCGAGGTCTCCAACTCCGCCCCGGCCTCCCAGCAGACGCTCGCGCAGGCGACGCCGCAGATCCGTCAGCAGCTCTCCACCCAGGGCCAGCAGAAGGCGCTCCAGACCTTCGTCAAGGACTTCGAGAAGAAGTGGAAGGACCGCACCGACTGCCGGAAGGGCTACGTCGTGGACGTCTGCAAGAACGCGCCGAAGAAGAAGGCGCCGACGGCGCCGCCCGGCGCGGTGCCCCAGCAGGGCGGCGGGACGCAGCAGCAGCAGCAGCAGCCGCCGGCCTCAGAGCAGCCGACGCAGACCACCCAGAAGTAGCGGCGGGCGGTGAGCGCCCCAGAGAGCGGGCCGCCGGACACGAGCCCCTCCGAGCGCAACGCCGCCGCTCTCGCCAGGCTCGACGAGCTCACTCGCGTGCTCCGGCGGGAGTGCCCGTGGGATCGTGAGCAGGACGAGCGCTCGATCGTCCCGCACACCGTCGAGGAGGCCTACGAGCTCGCCGACGCGGCGCAGCACGACGACGACTCCAAGCTCCTGGACGAGCTCGGCGACGTGCTCTTCCAGGTCCACTTCCTCTCGTTGCTCCTCGAGGAGCGCGGCGCCGGCGACCTCGCCGCGGTCGCCGAGCACTGCCACGCCAAGCTCGTCCGCCGCCACCCGCATGTTTTCGGCTCCACCGAGGTCGAGGATGCCGGCGAGGTGCTGCGCAACTGGGATCGCATCAAGCGGGACGAGGCGGGGCGCGAGCCTGGCCTCTTCGGCGAGGTGCCCGAGAACCTTCCCGGCCCGCTCTACGCGCGCAAGGTCCAGCGGCGCGCGGCCTCGAGCGGCTTCGACTCGCCCGACGCGCGGGGCCCGCTCGCCTCGGTTCGCGAAGAGCTCGCCGAGGTCGAGAAGGCCGCCGGCGAGCAATCCACCGATCGGACCTCTCGAGATGCGCCGGCCGGCCGCGGGGAGCGCGCCGACCCGGCCGGCCGCGACGCGGTCTTCGAGGAGGTCGGCGATCTCCTCTTCGCCGCCGTCTCCGTGGCTCGCAAGCTGCGGGTCGACCCCGAGCTCGCGCTGCGCGGCTCGGCCGACCGCTTTCGCGAACGGGTCGAGCGCGCGGCGGCGCTGGCCGCGCGCGAGGGCGCCGAGTGGAACGAGCTGACGCCGGAGCGCCAGATCGAGTTATATTCGCGATCGCGATGAGCCGGCTCCCTTCGCGATGAGCGCCATCGAGCGCATCCACGCCCGCCAGATTCTCGACAGCCGCGGCAACCCGACCGTCGAGGCGGAGATCGCCCTGCGCTCGGGCGCTTGGGGGCGGGCGGCCGTTCCCTCCGGTGCGTCGACCGGGGAGTTCGAGGCGACCGAGCTGCGGGACGGCGGTGACGCGTGGATGGGCAAGGGCGTCGGCGGCGCGGTGGCCAACGTCAACGGCGAGATCGCCGAGGCGCTCGCGGGACACGACGCGCTCGACCAGGCCGCGCTCGACCGGGCGCTGATCGCGCTCGACGGAACCGCCAACAAGTCGCGCCTCGGCGCCAACGCGATCCTCGCGGTCTCGCTCGCGGCCGCGCACGCCGCGGCGGCCGAGGAGCACCAGCCGCTGTGGCGCTACCTGGGAGGCGAGGGAGCCCACGTGCTTCCCGTGCCGATGATGAACGTCCTCAACGGCGGCGTGCACGCCGACAACCGCGTCGACTTCCAGGAGTTCATGATCGTTCCCGTGGGCGCGAGCAGCTTCCACGAGGCGCTGCGCGTCGCCAGCGAGATCTACCACAACCTCAAACGCACGCTTCACGACCGCGGGCTCGCGACGGCGGTCGGCGACGAGGGCGGCTTCGCGCCGGACCTTGACTCCAACGAGGCGGCGCTGCAGGCGCTCGTCGAGGGCATCGAGGCGGCTGGCTATCGACCCGGCGAGGACGTCGCCATCGCCCTCGACCCGGCCACCAGCGAGCTCTTCCGCGACGGCGCCTACCTGCTCGAGCACGAGGGCCGCAGCCTGAGCGCCGGGGAGATGGCCGACTACTGGGCCGAAATCGTCGCCCGCTATCCGATCGTCTCCCTCGAGGACGGGATGGACGAGGAGGACTGGGCGGGCTGGAAGGCGCTCACCGACCGCGTCGGCGATTCGGTCCAACTCGTCGGTGACGATGTCTTCGTGACCAGCACCGAGCGCCTGCGCCGCGGCATCGAGAGCGGCGTGGCCAACGCGATCCTCGTGAAGGTCAACCAGATCGGGACGCTGACCGAGACCCTCGACGCCGTGCGGACGGCCCGCGAGGCCGGCTACGCCGTCGTGATCTCACACCGCTCGGGCGAGACCGAGGACGTCTCCATCGCCGACCTCGCCGTCGCCACCGGCTGCGGGCAGATCAAGACCGGCGCCCCGTCGCGGTCGGACCGAGTGGCCAAGTACAACCAGCTCCTGCGCATCGAGGAGCAGCTCGGCGCCGACGCGACCTACCCCGGCCGCGCGGCCTTTCGCCGCTGAGTGGCCGCGCGCCGTCGGGCGCATGCTCGACCGCCTCGCCATTGCCAAGGCGGCGTGGCGGCCTGGCGGATGGCGGAGCTAGCGCGGAAGTCCGTCGACGACGTAGGGGCGCTCGCCGGCGCGGACCATTCCCAGGCGCCGCGCTTCGGTCTCGATGACCTGCGGGTCGCGCAGTGCAGCGCGGCGCGTCAGGAGGCGGCGGTGGTCTGCCTGCAGGTGGGCGATCTCGGCGTGGCGGCTGTGGGACTCGCGCATCGCACCCACATAGGCGATGCCGGGCCTGACGTAGAGGGCGAGCACGCCGAGGAGAAGGAGCAGGAGCGCCACCCGGCCGACGCGATCCCAGCGGACGGGACTGTGGCGAAGCGAGGAGGCGGTCCGTGCGAGGTCCATCGCCCTGGGCCTTCGTTCGCCACGCGCGACGACCTTCCTGCGCAAGAGAACGCCCAGGGGTCACACGGGAAGCGTCGCCGGGTGGGCGCTACCCTCGGCCGGGTGAGCTACGAGACGGCGGCATTCCAGTGGGACGAGGGCCTTCGCCGGCTGCGGGCAGCGCCTCCGGAGCTGCGGCCCGTCCTCGATCGTGTCGTCGACCGGATCGTCGCCGAGCTGCGCCGGCGACTGGGCGGGCGCTTCACGACCGGCGAGCTCGTCGACCTCTACGGCCGGGGCACCGACTGGGCCGTGGGCCTCGCCGTCGACGCCGCGCCCGAGACGCCCGCGGCCTGGGACGCCGCGACCATCGCCGACGCCGCCTTCGCGCGCTACGTCCGCGAGGCCGCGGATTACGCGGGCGGCCGCCGCCTCGAGGTCTGAGTCTCACGAGCGCCGGGCCGCTGCTGCGGGCGTCCTCGCCCGCTCGCGGGCGGAGCACGCCACGCGGGCTGCGTCCTTGGCAGCGACGACCCTGCGCGCGTCAGACGGCCGCCGCTACTCGTCGTCGTCGGAGTCGTCGTCTCCGCCGGCGCGGCGGATGACGATCTGCTCGGCCTCGACGACCACTTCGACCGGGCGGTGGCCGGCCCAATGCTCCGCGTACACCGGGTCGTCCTCGATGGCGGGGTCGAGCCACAGGCCGTAGCCCTCCTCGCCGTGGTCGAAGGTGCCCTCGAGCACGGCCGGCCGCCGACGGCGGCCGCGGCCCCCTCGGCGTCCGCGGCGGCGCGCGGGGCGCTCCTTGTCCTCGTCCTCCGCCTCGTCGTCCTGCTCAGCGGCGTCTTCGGCGTCGGCTTCCTCGGCCTCGTCAGCCTCCTCCGCCTCGGCGTCGAGCTCGGCCGCGATGCGGGCGTCGTCCTCGGCGCGCAGGTCGATCTCGTCGTCGAAGTCGGCGGCGGCGGCGGCGGCCTCGCCCTCGTCGAGGTCGTGCTCGCGCTTGAAGGCGGAGATCTGCTGGACGGTGACCTCGAGCTGGTGCGCGATCCAGGCGTCGGTCCGGCCCTGGCGGACCCAGCTGCGGATCTGGTTGAGGTTCGGGCGAAGCGATCTACGGGCCATTAGGGCGCGAACCCTATACGCACCCGGATGACATTTGCGCCCCGCCGGGTATCCTCGGTGTAAGTCAGTTGTCTATCCGCCACTGCGCTCGGGAGGCGCAGCCGCGAAGACGGCCATGGAGGCGGAGCAGGGAGGCGCAACCCCATGTTGGTTCTCACCCGCAAGTCCAATCAGAGCATCATGATCGGCGACGACATCGAGGTCACCGTGTTGTCGATCATGGGCGAGAAGGTTCGCATCGGCATTCAGGCGCCTCGCGAGGTGCCCGTCTTCCGGACCGAGGTCTACCTCGAGATCAAGGAAGAGCAGCGCGGCGGCGTCGAGGACGGCGCAAGCGAGAACGTCGACGCGGCCCTTCGCAAGCTCGGACAGGCCTGAGTACGAAAACCCCGCCGGGGAGTCGAGCGCCGCGTAGCGGCGCCGTCACCCCATGACGATGTAGAGCGTCTCGAACATCGCGACGGTGACGATCACGGCCGTCGCGATCAGCGTCAGGGTAAGCAGGATGAAGCGGACGGAGCCCTTCTTGTGCACCCGCTGCACCTGGCGCTGCCGGGAGCGGTGGTCCGCGGTGCGGGCGAGCCGCTCGCGCCGCGAGCGGTCGAGCTCGATCTCCTGCTCGAAGGCTTCCTCGATCTCAGCGAGGCTCTGGCGCATCCGCATCCCGGTTGGAGGCTACCACCGCAATCGGCTCATAAACGCGCGCGGGCGCCAACCGCGGTCGTGCCGAAACTCCGCCTCAACGCGCCGAAAATCCGCTTCAGCACGCGCTCCACAGCCCGGCGCCCGCCCGCCGCGCGCGCCGTTCGAGCGACCGGAACGTGTCCGCGTGCGCCACGTTGGGCGGGATCGTCAGCGTCGTCGCGTACCCGTCGCGGACGAGCCGCGCGTTGACCCACACCCCGTCGCGCGTCCGGTAGACGTAGGCCAGCAGGCGCCCGTAGCGGTCGCGGCGCTCCACGTCGTAGCGCAAGCGCACGCGCTCGTCCTCGACCAGCTGCTCGTTCGCCGCCGCGGCCGCCTTCCCGAAGCACTGCACCGGCGTGCCGGGCTTCTTGGTCTCCGGCGTGTCGACCCCGATGTAGCGCACCGTCTCGTCGCGGCCGGCGAGGCGGACGTGGACGGTGTCCCCGTCCACGACGCGGGTCACGCGGCCGTCGCCGCCGTCGCGGGCCGGGGCCTCGCCACCGCCCGATCCCTCCAGGACGGGGATCCGCAGCCCGGCACCCCCGGCCGCGGCGACGACGGCGAAGAGGAGCAGCCAGGGCAGTGAGCGTCGCCAGGACACGGCCGCGACGCTAGCTGCGCCCCCGGCCGCCGCGGACGAGTCGTTGCAGATCCGCCGCGATCGCGTGGGCATCCCGTGAGGCCGCGTGGCGCGTCGGTAGGCTCCGTCGCCGCATGGCCGCCCAGGTGCAGGTCACCCGTGATCGCTTCGACGCCGTCCTCTTCGACCTCGACGGCGTGCTGACCTCGACGGCCTCGCTGCACGCGCGGGCCTGGAAGGCGACCTTCGACGAGGTGCTCGCCGAGCAGGCCCAGGGCAGCGGCGCCGACCAGCCGCCCTTCGACCCGGTCGAGGACTACGAGCACTACGTCGACGGCAAGCCGCGCGAGGACGGCGTACGTGACTTCCTCGCCTCCCGGGGGATCCACCCGCCCGAGGGAGGCTCCGGGGACGCCGCCGACGCCTTCACCGTCCACGGGATCGGCGCGCGCAAGCAGGGGCTCGTCGAGGCCGAGCTCGCGCACGGGGGCGTCGAGGCCTACCCCGGCTCCGTCGCGTGGGTGAAGGCGCTCCGCGACGGTGGCGAACGCACGGCGGTGGTGTCCTCCAGCGCCAACGCCGTGGCGGTCCTCGAGGCGTGCGGGATCCGCGACCTGTTCGAGCTCGTCGTCGACGGCAGCGCTGTCAACGAGCGCCACCTCAAGGGCAAGCCGGCGCCCGACGAGTTCCTGGAGGGAGCGCGGGAGCTGGGCGTCGCCCCCGAGCGGGCGGTCGTCGTCGAGGACGCCCTGGCCGGGGTGGCCGCAGGCCGCGCCGGCGGCTTCGGGCTCGTCATCGGCGTCGCCCGAACCAACGACCCCGAAGAGCTGAGCGACCACGGCGCCGACGTCGTCGTGCACGACCTCTCAGAGCTCGTCCCGTGACGCCGTCGCTCGGCTCGCGGGCCAAGCGGCTGCACAAGGCCATCGAGGAGCGCCGCGAGCGCACGCCCTCCGAGCGCGCCTTCCCGATCGACCCGTGGCGGATCGTCGAGCGCCGCTTCTCGCCCGGGCTCATCCCGCAGCTCGAGTCGATCTTCGCGGTCGCGAACGGCTACCTGGGCCTGCGCGGCGCCCACGAGGAGGGCGCGCCCGTGCACGAGCCGGGCGCGATGGTCAACGGCCTCTACGAGTCGTGGCCGATCGTCTACCCCGAGGACGCCTACGGCCTCGCTCACACCGGCCAGACGATCGTCGACGCGACCGACGGCGCGATCATACGGCTGTTCGTCGAGGAGGAGCCCTTCGACGTCGGCAAGGCGGACATCGTCCACTACGAGCGGGTGCTCGACCTGCGCACGTCGACGTTGACGCGCGAGGTGGAGTGGCGGACCCCGCGTCGTCAGCGGATCGTCGTGCGCTCGCGGCGCTTCGTCTCGCTCCAGCGCCGCCATCTCGCGGTGATCCACTACGAGGTCGAGGCGCCCGAGGACACGCTCCACGTCGCGGTTTCCTCCGAGCTGGTGACGCACGGCCCGGCCAAGGCGTCCGACGACCCCCGCGTGGGGCGCGGCTTCGCCACCAAGGTGCTCGTGCCCGAGTGGGCGCACGCAGAGGACACCGCGGCGGCGCTCCAGCTGCGCACGCGCGCGAGCGGCCTGTCGCTGGCCGTCGGGATGGACCACGTGATCGCCGGCGAATGCGCGACGTCGGTGGAGGCGAGCGCGCAGGGCGACGGCGCGCGCGTCGTGATCCTCGCCGACCTCGAGCCGGGTCGCACGCTCGGGGTGACGAAGTTCCTGGCCTACCACTACGACGCCGATCCACCCGATGGCGACCTGCAGGGCCGCGTGAGCCGCACCCTGCGGCGCGCGAGGGTGGACGGGCTCGAGGCGATCGAGGCCTCCCAGCGCACCCACGTCGACAACTTCTGGGCGGCGAGCGACGTCGAGCTCGACGGCGCCCCCGGCCTCCAGCAGGCGGTGCGCTTCGACCTCTTCCAGCTCCTGCAGGCCACCCATCGCACCGAGAGCCTGGGGGTCCCGGCCAAGGGGCTCACCGGCCGCGGCTACGAGGGCCACTACTTCTGGGACACCGAGATCTTCGTCGTCCCGTTCCTCATGCACACCGACCCGAAGGTCGCCCGGCAGGTGCTCGACTTCCGCTGCGGCATGCTCGACGCGGCGCGCCGGCGCGCGCGCGAGGTCGGGCATCAGGGCGCGCTCTTCCCGTGGCGAACGATCAACGGCGACGAGGCCTCGGCCAACTACGCGTCAGGGACCGCGCAGTACCACATCGATGCCGACGTCGCCTACAGCCTGAGCTGGTACCTCCACGTCACCGGCGACGAGGCGCTCATGCTCGAGGCCGGAGCCGAGGTGCTGATCGAGACGGCGCGCCTGTGGGCAGATCTGGGCTTCTTCTCCGAGCGCTGCGACGGGCACTTCGTCATCAACGGCGTCACCGGCCCCGACGAGTACTCGACCGTCGTCGACAACAACGCCTACACGAACCTCATGGCCCGCGAGCACCTGCGCGCCGCCGTGCGGGCCGTCGAGTGGCTCGGTGCGGAGCACCCCGAGCGCTACCCGCCGCTCGTGCGGCGACTGGGCCTGGCCGACGAGGAGGTGGCGACCTGGCGCAAGGCGGCCGAGCTCATGCACGTGCCCTACGAGGACGACGTCGGCGTGCTCCAGGACGAGGACTTCCTGGTCCGCGAGCGCTGGCCGATCGAGACCACGCCGCCCGAGAACTACCCGCTGCTCCTGCACTATCACCCGCTCGAGCTCTATCGCCATCAGGTCATCAAGCAGGCCGACGTCGTGCTCGCCAGCTACCTGTGCGGCGGCGCCGTGACTGCCGCCGAGAAGCGCAAGGTCTTCGAGTACTACGACCCGCTGACCACGGGCGACTCGACCCTCTCGGCCTGCATCCAGAGCGTGATGGCGACGGAGATCGACGACCCGCGGACGGCCTACGAGTACTTCCTGCACGCCGTGAACATCGACCTCGCCGACATGCATCAGAACACCAAGGACGGGGTCCACATCGCCTCGTGCGGCGGCACGTGGCTCTCGCTCGTGGCCGGCTTCGGAGGCCTGCGCGACCACGACGGCAAGGTCGTCCTGCGCCCGCGGCTGCCGCGCGAGTGGGAGCGCCTGCGCTTCCGCCTACGGGTCAGGGGCCAGGCCTTCGAGGTCGACATGACCCACGACGGAACCACCTACAGCCTGCTCGAGGGCGACGGCCTGACCATCCACCACGAGGAGCGCGAGCTGCGCCTCGCCGGGGGCGAGCCGGTTACGGCGCCGCCGGCGCCCGCCGAGCAGGCCGGCGCGGCGGCGAGAGACTCCTAGCCCACCCGCGCCGTCTGCTCGGCGTCGTCGTAGACGGTGACGAAGCGCAGGTAGTTGTCGGCGATCTGGTGTGACGCGGCGTCACGCTCGACGCCCTGCTCGAGGAAGCCCTTGAGCGCGTCCCACCAGATCGAGCGGCCGATCGCGAAGCCCACGTAGCCGGGTACCCCGGCGCCCGCCCGCAGCCACTCGTCGACCTGGTCGTCGCTCGCACCGCGGCCGAGCACGACGCAGACGACGCCGTCGCGGCCGTCGCGGCGGGTCTGGGCGGCGATCCGCTCGCAGTCGGCGCGGTCGTCGAGGCCCTCGATCTTCCAGATGTCGGGCTCGATGCCCTGCTCCTGCAGGTCGGTGATCGCGCGGAACATCAGCTCGGCTCGCAGCTCGGCGTCGTAGCGGTCGGTGTCGCCGTCGACGGAGGCGAGCTGCTCCTCGGTGGCGGGCACGAGCAGCTCGAAGAGATAGAGGCGGCCGTTCTCGTGCAGCCACTCGCCAAGGCGCTTGAGGCGCTCGGCCTGGCGCCGGTTCATCTCGACGTCGGGGTCGTCGGGGTTGTAGCGGACGAGCACCTTGGAGAAGTCGGGGCCGAAGCTCAGGATGTGCTCGCCGAAGTCCTCGCCGTACTGGAAGTCGAACTCGTTCTGACCGCTCTTCTCGACGGGCATGGCGAGCTTCAGGTCGCGCGCGTGGGCCTGCGCGGGGACGTCGCCGCCGAACTGCTCGTCGACGAGCACGCCGGTGGCCTCGGGGTGCGCGCCGCGCTCCACGGCCTTGAGCATGCCCTCGAAGATGAGGTGCTTGGCGTCGGTGATCGTGGCCGTCTGCTCGGGATCGGGGTCGCCCTGGATCCCGAACATCTTCTTCTGGAACGACCCCCGGTGGTCGAAGGCGAGGATGTAGAGCTTTCCGTCGTAGCCGAGCGCCATGTGAGCCGTCCTTCTTCGTTCGCGGTGAGTGGGGCCGAGTCTACCCCGGGTAGTCTGGCGCCGACATGGAGCACGCGTTCCACGGCCCGAGCTTCACGATCGGCATCGAGGAGGAACTCATGATCCTCGACGCCGAGACGCTCGAGCTCACCAACGCGATCGAGTCGCTGCTCGAGGACGCCGACGACGGAAGCATCCAGCCCGAGCTCATGGAGTCGGTGCTGGAGATCGCCACCGACCCGTGTCGCAACACCATGGAGGCCGGCGGCCAGCTGCGCGCGCTGCGCGGCCAGGTTCGGGAGACCGCGGCGCGCCGCAACCTCACGATCGGGTCCGCCGGCACGCATCCCTTCGCCATGTGGGAGGACCAGCGCATCGTCGCCCGGCCGCGATACCGCGACCTGATCAGCGCGCTGCGCTTCGTCGCGCGCCAGGAGATTATCTTCGGGATCCACGTCCACGTCGGCATGGACGATCCCGACAAGGCGATCTACGTGGCCAACGGGATGCGCGTCCACGTCCCACTGCTGCTCGCGCTGTCGGCGAACTCGCCCTTCTGGCGCGCCGACGCGACCGGGCTGGCCTCCGTGCGCACGCCGATCTTCCGCGCCTTCCCGCGCGTCGGCATCCCCCCGCGCTACGAGGACTGGGAGGACTACAGCCGCCGGATCGACTTCATGGTCGGCAGCGGCGTGATCGAGGACTACACCTATCTCTGGTACGACGTGCGGCCCCATCCGAGGCTGGGGACGGTCGAGATCCGGGTGATGGACGCCCAGACGCGCGTGGAGCACACGCTCGCCCTCGCCGCCCTGACCCAGGCCATGGTCCGCGAGCTCGCCATCCACTTCGAGGAGGGCAAGGAGCTGTCGCGCTACACGTACGAGATGCTCGACGAGAACAAGTGGATCGCCGCCCGCCACGGCCTCGAGGGCGAGCTCGTCGACCTGCCCGAGCCCGAGCGTGTCGCCACCAAGACGCTGGCGCGCAGGCTCTATGACCGCCTGCTCGGCCACGCGCAGGACCTCGGCTCGGCGAACGAGCTCGAGGCCGTGCTCGAGCTCCTGCAGCGCGGCAACGGCGCCGACCGCCAGGTCGTCGTCTACGAGGCGAACCACGACCTCCACGAGGTCATGGCCGAGATCGTCGCGGCGACGACGCCGTGAGCCGCCTGCCGTAGGGCGCTCCCCGGCCTGCCCGGACCCACCCGGCGGGCCGGCTTCCCAGCCGCTCTAGAATCGCTCGGGATGTCCTCCAGCGGGCCGGACCTCTTCGTCGTCTGCAAGACCTGCGGCTCCGAGGTGAGCCCGTACATCACCGAGTGCCCGTACTGCGGGAGCCGGCTGCGCAAGCGCGCCCCCAAGCTCGACCGCGAGGGCCGACCGGCGGAGAAGCCCAAGCGGCGCATCTCCTCGTCGCTGCCCCCGTTGCGCCGCGGCGAGATCCCGGGGATCCGCGTCGACGCGCGGCCCTTCGGCACCGCGCTGCTCGTCGTCTCGAGCCTCCTCCTGCTGCTGCTCTACCGGGCGGGCGTCGTGTCGGTCGACGAGCTCGTTGTCAACGGCAGCGTGGGGCCCGACTGGTGGCGCGTCTTCACCGCCGGCTTCGTCTACGACAACCTCGGCTACGCGTTCATCGCGCTGCTGGCCGTCGGTGTGTTCGGGTGGCTGCTCGAGCGGCGGCACGGCCCGGTCGGAGTGGTGCTGCTGTTCCTGAGCGCGAGCGCGCTCGGGATGCTCGCGGTGTCGGCCGTGGAGTCCTACCCGACGGCCTCGGGCGGCAACGCCGGGGCGCTCGCCCTGGTGTGCGCGTGGGCGGTCCCCCCGCTGCTCGAGATGCGCCGCGGCGAGGACGTGGACGCCGACATGCTCGGCGTGCTCGTCATCGCCCTCGCGCTGCTCGCCCTGCCGGTCGCCGTGCTCGAGGCGGACCCGCTCGCGGCAGTCGTCGGCGCCGTCGTCGGCCTCCTCGCCGGCCTGCCGCTCTCGCGCATCGGCCGCGCGTAGCGCCGAGGCCGCCACGAACGGTCAGTTCGCGACGTAGGCCACCTCGCGGTGTAGGCCGCTGTCGTCCTCAATACGTTCGCGATCCCGTCGCAGTAGAGCGTCGTGGGCCGGCGCGAGGTCCCCACACCGAGCGTGGAGACGACCGCGTCGCAGCCGGCGAGCGCGTCGCCGATCGCCTCACGGTCCAGGACGTCGGCGGCGACCGTGACCGCACCGGCCTCACGGGCCGCGACCGCCTCCGGCCGGCTGGAGCGGCTCGACCTCACCGTCCTCGATCCCCCGAGCGTCGAACAGCGACGCCCCGGGGTGACACGACCTAGCCGTCGCTTGCGAGCACGGCAATCGCACCGGGACGGCCTGACTTCAGGCGCCCGACGACCGCACCGTCCAGCTCCCCCACGCGCTCAGGCGCCACGGCGGCCAGCAGGCCGCCCGAGGTCATGGGGTCGGTGAGCAGCCGTGCCCGCGCTACGGGAACGCTCTCCTCGAGCGACGCGAAGCCCGCCACCCACTCGGCGTTGCGGCGCGCGCCGCCCGACACGGCGCGCTCGTCCTCGAGCAGCTCCAGCGCGCCGGCGATGGCCGGCACGGCGCAGGCGTCGACCGCGGCGGCGACGCCGCTCGCCCGCGCGAGCTCGTGGAGGTGGCCCAGGAGGCCGAAGCCCGTGACGTCGGTGAGCGCGTGGGCCCCGGCACGCCGCGCAGCGGCCGCGGCGGCGTCGTTGAGCGTCGTCATCACCGCGATCGCCGCGTCGAGGGAGGCCCGCGACGCCAGCCCGCGCTTGGCCGCCGTGCTGATCGCTCCGGCGCCGAGCGGGTTGGTGAGGACGAGCGCGTCGCCGGCCCGCCCGCCCGCGTTGGACATGATCTCGTCGGGATGCACGACGCCGGTGACCGCCAGGCCGTACTTGGGCTCGGGGTCGTCGATCGAGTGGCCGCCGACGACCAGGGCTCCCGCCGCCGCGACGGCGTCGCGGCCGCCGCGCAGGATCTCGCGCAGGACCTCCACCCCGAGGCGCTCGAGAGGGAAGGCCACGAGGTTGAGCGCGGTCACCGGCCGCCCGCCCATGGCGTAGACGTCGGACAGCGCGTTGGTGGCTGCGATGGCGCCGAAGGCGTAGGGGTCGTCGACGATCGGGGTGAAGAAGTCCACCGTCTGCACGAGCGCCAGATCGCCGGTCAGCCGCCAGACGGCGGCGTCGTCGGCCGTTCGTGCCCCGACGAGCAGTCGCTGGTCGCCCTCGGCGACCAGGCCGTCGAGCAGCTCGGGCAACGCCGAGGCGGGCAGCTTGCAGCCGCAGCCGGCGCCGTGTGAGAGCTCGGTCAGCCGGGGAGCCACGCCACCTATCATCCCCCAAACCTTGCCCGAGGACCGGCCCTTCTCCGACGCTGAGCTCGACGCCGCCGTCCAGGCGCTCGCCGAGCCCGAGCGGCTCGGCGACGCCCAGCACCTCGTCATGCGCATCGCTCCGCAGCTCCAGCGCGTGCTGAACTCCGCGCTGGAGGAGGGAGGCTGGCTCGCGGCCAACGAGCAGGGGGCTCGCGGGGCGGCCGGCGAGGAGGATCCCGAGGCGCGGCTGCGCGCCGTGCACACGCTGCTCGCCGAGGAGACGCGCCTCGGAATGCTCGTGGGTGTCGCCGTCGGGTATGAGTTGGCGAGACAGCTGTCGACCCCGGAGGACTGAAACGACATGGATATCCGCTTCCTCGGCCACGCGGCCTTCGAGCTGCGCGACGGCGACACGAGCGTGCTCATCGACCCGTTCCTCACCGGCAATCCGAAGGCCGCGGTCGGGCCGGAGGAGCTCTCGCCGACGACGATCCTCCTGACCCACGGCCACGCGGATCACATCGGGGACACCGTCGACATCGCCAAGCGCGCGCAGGCGCCCGTCGTCGCGATCGTCGAGCTGGCCAACGAGATCGGCGAGGCGGGCGTCGACGTCTTCGACCCCAACCTGGGCGGCACGGTCAAGTTCGACTGGGGGTGGGTCAAGCTCGTCCCCGCCTGGCACACGTCGACGACGCCCAGCGGGACGGTCAACACGCCGGCCGGGATGGTCATCCACTTCGCGGGGAAGACGATCTACCACCTCGGCGACACCGCGCTGTTCTCAGACCTGCAGCTCGTCGCGCGGCGCGGCGATCGCATCGACGTGGCCCTGATGTGCATCGGCGGCCACTACACGATGGACCGCCACGACGCGGTGCTGGCGGCGGAGTTCGTCCAGGCCCACGCGATCATCCCGTGCCACTACGACACCTTCCCGCCGATCGAGACCGACGCGCAGGCGTTCAAGGCCGAGGTGGAAGGCTCGACGACCTACGAGTCGCGGGCGAGCGAGAAGGTCGTCGTCCTCGCGCCGGGGGAGACCCACGGGCCGTGACCCACGCCGTCGTGCTCATCGAGGCCGATCGCACCGCCATGGCGACGCTCGGTGGCGCGCTCGCCGACCTCGACGGGGTGGCCGAGGCCTACTCGGTCACCGGCGAGTGGGACTTCGTGGCGATCGTCCGCGTGCGCGAGACCGAGCAGCTCGCGAGGGTCGTGACCGAGAACATCGGGCAGCTCGAGGGCGTCTCGCGGACCCACACGATGGTCGCCTTCGAGGCCTTCTCGCAGCACGACCTCGAGGCGCTGTTCTCGATCGGCGGGGGGTAGGCCGGGTGGACGTCTATCCGCCCATGACCTATCGCGACCTGGAGGCTGCCGTCGGGTTCCTCGAGCGCGCGTTCGGGCTCACGGTGGAGGACCGGGTGACCGACGACCGCGGTGCCCTGCGTCTGGCCGCGACCACGAGGGGCAACCTCTGGAGCTTCGGCATCAACCGTCCCTGACTGGCCGGCCAGCCAGGGCATCGGGTACCCTCCGACAACCTCCCCGTCGACCCCGCCGCGAATCCGAAGGAGTGTCCGTGTCCGAGACGGTTCCTCGCACCGAGCGCATCGACTTCCGCGCCACCTCCGACCCCGCGCTCAACGAGGCAGCGGACCGCGGCGAGACGAACCTCCTCTCCTATCGCCAGCTCTATGAGCTGTGGGAGCGCCAGCAGTGGGCGACGCAGGACATCGACTTCACCCAGGACCGCGTCGACTGGCACGAGCGAATCGATCCCGAGGAGCGCTACGCGCGGATGTACGGGCTGAGCTCGTTCTTCATCGGCGAGCAGCGCGTCGCCGCCGAGCTCGGGCCGATGATGCGCGCGATGCCCGACGAGGAGGCGCGCATCTTCCTGTGCACGCAGATCGCCGACGAAGCGCGCCACGTCGCCTTCTTCGACCGCTTCTACCGCGAGGTCGGCGTGCTCGAGGCCGACCATCTCGAGGGCCGCCTCGCCGAGACCAGCGAGCACCTCAACGAGGAGTTCGGCGTGCTCTTCGACGAGCTGCTGCGCCGGCGCGTCGACCGCCTCGCGCAGGAGCCCTCCGATCTGAAGACGCTCGTCGAGGCGGTGACGATCTACCACATGGTCATCGAGGGCATGCTGGCCCTGACCGGCCAGCACTTCATCATCGACTACAACGAGCGCCAGGGCACGCTGCCAGGCTTCGTCGAGGGCTTCACGAACGTGGCCCGCGACGAGCACCGGCACGTCGCCTTCGGCGCGCGCTTCCTGCGCGAGATGGCCCAGAGCGACCCGCGCCACGCCGAGGCGATCCAGCGCACGCTCGTCGAGATCGCGCCGGCGGCGGACGGGGTGCTTCGCCCGAAGTGGGCCGCCGGCCAGCCGGACGACGTCGAGATCTTCGGCACCTCGGTCGCCGAGACGCGCGAGTTCGCGATGAAGGCGCTCGACCGCCGCCTGAAGGTCATCGGGCTCGCGGCCGTCGCGTGATCGGGATCGAGGACTTCGACAAGGTCGACATGCGGGTCGGGCGCGTCACCGCCGTCGACCCGTTCCCCGAGGCGCGCAAGCCGGCGTGGAAGCTCACCATCGACTTCGGGCCGGAGATCGGGGTGAAGCGCAGCTCGGCGCAGGTCACCCACTACCCGGCCGATGCGCTGCTTGGTCGCCAGGTCGTCGCGGTCGTCAACTTCCCGCCGCGGCGGATCGGGCCCTTCTCGTCCGAGGTGCTGGTGCTGGGCGCGCTCGACCCACGCAAGGACGTCGTGCTCTTGCGCCCGGACGAGGACGTCGAGCTCGGCGACCGGATCGCCTAGGGCCGCCGCAGGGGCCGGGAAAGCCCCGCCTAGGGCGTCTCGCCGGCCGGCGGCGCGACCGGCACCGGGCCTTCGGCGGCCGGCGGCGGGCTGGTCGGCGTTACGACCCGGGCGGTCGCGGGCGGCGCGGGCGCGCCTTCGCCGGCGGGCGGCGCGCTGCTCGCCGGCGGCTCGACGGTGTCGGTGACGGGCGCCGGCGTCGTCGTCGTGTCGTCGCCCGGCAGCACGACCGTGCCCTCGTCCGTCTGGGGCTGGGGCGTCGGGGGCGGGGCGGGCGCAGGCCGGGGATCGGCCGGAGCCGTCGTGGCCGGAGTGGTCGCAGCGGGTGTCGTCGTGGTGGGAGGCGGGGCCTCGGCGACGTCGGTACCGGCGCCGTCCGCCGGCTTGACTTCGGCCGCCTTCGCCTTGGGACCCGTCTTCTTGTCGGCCTTGGGATCGGGCTCGGTGGTGGCCGCCGGGTCGGACTCGATGACCGGCCTGGCGACCGGCGCCGGCGCGCTGGTGGCGGCCTGGGCCGGGGAGGCGGGCGAGGGCGGCGCCACGGCGACGATACGGCGCTGCGGCGGGTCGACGGCGGCGTGCCGGACCTCGACGGCCCCGGCGGTGACGATCGCGGCGGCCGCGACGGTGGCCGCCGCCTTGGTGGCGATCGTCGACGCGCCCGCGCCCACCAGCCCGCCCGCGCCGGCTCCCGCCGCGGTCGTGCCCGCGGCCGCCCCGCCGCCTGCGGCGGTGGTGGTGCCGAGGTGGGCGAGGAAGAACTTCTTGAAGAGCAGCAGCGGGCCGATCGGGAAGACCGCGGCGAGCGCCTTGTTCGTCTCCTTGAGCTGCTGGCGGAAGGCCCCGCAGCGGTCGCACATCTTCGTGTGGCGCCGGACCGGGGGGCTGATGCGCTTGAGGCCCTCGGCGACCTCGCCGAGCTCGAGCCTCACGTCCTCGCAGGAGAGCTGGCGGGCCTCGGCGGCCTCGGCGAGCGACACGCGGGCGCGGACGAGCAGCGACTTCACCGATGGGACCGTCGTCTCCATCGCCTCGGCGATCTGGTCGTAGGACAGCGCGTCGATCTCGCGCAGCAGCAGCGCGGTCCGCTGTGTCTCGGGAAGCCCGCCGACGTCGAGCAGCAGCAGCCGGAAGTCCTCGCGCTTGTGGACCTTCTCGGCGGTGGTCATGCCGGCCTCGGCGAAATGGATGTCCATCGAGTCGACGCCGATGGCCTGGACGCGACGCAGGTGGTTGAGGCTGCGGTTGCGCGCGATGCGATAGAGCCAGGGCCGCACGTTGATGGCGCGCTCGTCTGCGAGGATCGCGTTGAAGGCCGCCGCGAAGACCTCCTGAAGCACGTCCTCGGCGTCCTCCTTGGAGCCCAGCAGGTGCCGGCAGAACGCGAGCAGCCGGGCCTGG
This sequence comes from uncultured Actinomycetes bacterium, assembly GCA_963728925.1. Taxonomy (GTDB): domain Bacteria; phylum Actinomycetota; class Thermoleophilia; order Solirubrobacterales; family Solirubrobacteraceae; genus JBBPZA01. Next base: position 109,815 of record CAVSMB010000029.1, read on the forward strand.
TAGCGCTTGACCAGAGCTTCGAACGCCCCGTGGTTCCCGCGCCGGATGAGCGCGATCAGCCGTTCGTCCGATTGCAGGCGAAGGAGCGGCGAGGAGCCGTGCATCCCGGCCGCGCCGGCGTGCTTGAGGGCGGAGACTTCCAAGGTGAAGAGGGACCTCTCGAAGAGGAGGGACACCGTAGCAACGGGGAAGTTGCGTCCCCAGGGCGGGATTTCCCTGGTGTTGAGCGAAGATTTACCCTTCTAGGGCCCGGGTGGCGGAACTGGCGAGACGCGATCGGTTTAAGCCCGGTTGTCCTTCGGGGCATGTGGGTTCGAGTCCCACCCCGGGCATTCGCCGAGGCGCCAGTCGCCCGCGGTCCTGCCCATGCAATGCTTAGGCAGGTGTCCGGGGACGAGCTCAGTCTCGGCGAGGCGGCGAAGGCGCTCGGGGTCAGCGTCGACACGCTGCGGCGCTGGGACCAGGCCGGCAAGCTGCGCGTCTCACGTGATGCGCGCAATCGTCGCCGCGTGCCCGCCGCCGAGGTCGCGCGGCTGAGCTCGCGCCCGCGGCGGCCCGCGACGGGGGCGACGCTGTCGGCCCGGAACCGCTTCGCGGGCGTCGTTCGCTCCGTGGAGGTCGAGGGGGTCATGGCGCTCGTGGAGATCGAGGCCGGCCCGTTTCGGGTGACGGCAGCGGTGACGCGCGACGCGGTGGAAGAGCTCGCGCTCGCCGAGGGTGTCGAGGCGACGGCGACCGTCAAGGCGACGTCGGTGATGATCGAGCGAGGGGGGCGGGATGGCTAGGCGGACGGTGGTGCTGGCGATCGCCGTGCTGGCGCTCGCGCTGGCGGGATGCGGCGGCAGCGATGACGGCGGCGGCAGCAGCTCGGGTGGCGGCCCGCTCACCGTGTCGGCCGCCACGTCGCTCAAGAAGGCCTTCACGGCCTACGGCGTCGACGTGAAGGGCGGCACGCCGCGCTTCCAGTTCGCCGGCTCGGACGAGCTCGCCGCCCAGATCGAGCAGGGTGCGCGGCCCGACGTGTTCGCCGCCGCGAACACGAAGCTGCCCACGAAGCTCTACAAGGAGGGTCTCGTCGAGAAGCCGGTGGTCCTCGCGACCAACCGTCTGGTGCTCGCGGTCCCCGCCGCCACCACGAAGGTGAGCTCGCTCGACGACCTCACGGCATCGGGGACGACCATCGCCGCCGGCTCGCCGAGCGTCCCCGTCGGGAACTACACGCGCGGGGTGCTCGGCCGCCTGCCCGCGTCCCAGCGTAAGGCGATCGTCGCGAACATCCGCTCCAACGAGCCCGACGTCGGCGGCGTCGTGGGGAAGCTGACCCAGGGCGCGGTCGACGCCGGCTTCGTCTACGTCACCGACGTCGTCGGGTCCGGCGGAGAGCTCAAGGCGATCGAGCTGCCCCGCAGCCTCGAGCCGCGCGTCGCCTACGGGGCCGCGGTCGTGAAGGGAAGCAAGGACGCCGCGGGGGCCGAGGGGTTCATCCAGGGCCTGCTGACCGGCCCCGGGGCGCAGGACCTTCGCCAGGCCGGCTTCGGGCCCCCGCCGGGGCGGTGAGCGCCGCCGCGGGCGCGGTCGCGCGCGCCGCCGGCGGCGGAACGGGCGCGCTGGCCTTCCGCGCCCTGCTGCTCGTCGCGCTCGCGCTCACGTTGTGCTTCCTCACCGTCCCGCTCGTCGCGGTCTTCGTCGACGTCGGTCCGCGCCAGCTCGTGGACAGCCTCGGCGATCCCACGGCGCGCGACGCGCTGCGCCTGAGTCTGGAGACCACGCTCATCACAGTGGCGATCATCCTCCTCGTCGGGACGCCGGCGGCGTATCTCGTGGCCACTCGCGACTTCCGGGGACGCTCCGTGGTCATCACCCTCGTCGAGCTTCCGCTTGTGCTCCCGCCGGCGGCGGCGGGGATCGCGCTGCTGGCGTCGCTGGGGCCCAGCGGCATCCTCGGCGGTGTGGTGAAGGACGCGGGCGTCACGCTCGTCTTCCAGACCGCGGGGGTCGTCGTCGCGCTCACCTTCGTCTCGGCACCCTTCTACCTGCGCCAGGCGCAGTCCGCCTTCGCGGCGGTCGACCGGCGGGTGCTCGAGGCGTCGCGCACGCTCGGGGCGGGGGAGGCGGCGACCTTCGCCCGCGTGGCGATCCCGACGGCCCGGCCGGGGCTGCTGGCGGGCCTCGCGCTCGCCTGGGGTCGCGCGCTCGGCGAGTTCGGCGCGACGCTCATGTTCGCGGGCTCCTTCCGCGGCGTCACCCAGACGGTGCCGCTCGCCATCTACGACCGCTTCGCGACCGACTTCACCGGCGCCCTCGCGCTGTCGGCGGTGCTCGTCGCGGTGTCGGGGGCGCTGCTGCTCTCGGTCAAGTTGCTCGGCGGCCGCGATGGGGCGCTCGCCGATGCTGCGCGTTGAGGCGCGCACGGTCATCGGCGCCGTCGAGCTCGACGTCGCCCTCGAGGTGCAGGCCGGGCGCTGCCTCGCCGTCGCCGGGCCCAGCGGCGCCGGCAAGACGTCGGTGCTGCGCATCGCCGCGGGGCTCCTGCGGCCCGCGCACGGTCGCGTAGCGTGCGGCGAGGAGCTCTGGCTCGACACCGCGGAGGGGATCGACCTGCCGCCCGAGCGCCGGCGCGTCGGGTACGTCTTCCAGGACTACGCGCTCTTCGCCCACCTCTCGGCGTGGCGCAACGTCGCCTACGGGCTGCGCGGAGAGAGCCGGGCGCAGCGCCGTGAACGCGCCCACGCGCTGCTCGAGCGCTTCGGGGTCGCGCACCGGGCGCAGGCCCGGCCCGGCGAGCTCTCCGGCGGCGAGCGCCAGCGCGTGGCAGTCGCCCGTGCGCTGGCCCGCGAGCCGCGCGCGCTGCTCCTCGACGAGCCGCTGTCGGCCCTCGACGCCCGCACGAGGGCGCACGCCTCGCGCGAGCTGGCAGCCGTCCTGAGAAGCGCCGGGGTCCCGACGCTGCTCGTCACCCACGACTTCGCCGAGGCAGCGCTGCTCGCCGACGACGTGGCGATCGTCGACGCGGGCCGGATCGTCCAGGAGGGCACGGCTGGCGAGCTCGCCGCCGCGCCGCGTTCCGCCTTCGTCGCCGACTTCACCGGCGCCGTGGTCCTCACCGGCCGCGCGTCGCCGGGTGAGAACGGCACCACGCGTGTGGCCCTCGACGGCGGCGGCGAGGTGCGCAGCACCGACGGTGCGTCCGGCCCGGTCGCGGTCTCCGTCTATCCGTGGGAGATCGCGCTGGAGGCTCGCGGCCCGGCGCCGGCCTCGTCGGCGCAGAACCGCGTGGACGCCGAGATCGTGTCGGTGACCATGGTCGGCAACCGCGTCCGCGTCGGGCTCGCCGCGCCCCAACCGGTCGCTGCGGAGGTCACCGCGACGGCGGCGCGCGACCTGCACCTCGCCGAGGGCAGCCGGGTCGTCGCCGTGTGGAAGGCTTCCGCAACCCGCGTCGTGCGCTCCGAGAACGCTCCCTGACCGGGCCCGCGAGGTCAGAACAGTGATCTCGGCCCCGCCGGCTCCAAGACGAAGACGTGGCGGGCGCCGCTGCGACGGTGGTAGGTCTCGTGCGCCGGCCACGCCTCGACGAGGGCCGGCCAGTGGCGCTCGGCCTCCTCGGCGTCGGCGCGGCGCGCGCGGAAGCGAGCGGCGACGTCGCCGAGCTGCACGGTGGCGCTCGGGTCGGCCTCGAGGTTCAACGGCCAGGCGGCGGGCCGCTGCTGGCCGAAGTGCTCGCTGCTCACGATCAGGTCGTCGCCGTCGCGGATGTAGATGACAGGTGTCGTCCGCGGCCGTCCGCTGCGACGCCCGGTGGTCGTCAGCAGCATGACGGGGAACAGGGCCGGCCCGGCGATCGACAGGCGACCGCCGGAGCGGCGGTACAGCCACCCGTCGAGGCGCGCGCCGCCGAGACGGCGCAGGGCGAAGGCGAACCAGCGCGCATGGCCCAGGCGGCGCACGAGGGCGCGCGGGCCGGCGAGCAGTGCGACACGGACGGCGCTCTCAGCACGCGGCGGGGAAGCGTGCGGGCGGTCGCGAGGATGGGGCATGGAAGCTGCTCCAGGGACGGGGTCGATCTGATCCGAAGGACACCGTCCGACGTCGCGCTATTCCCGGTGAGCCGCGGGCGCCCGAACGGGCGCCTGGACATGCCTAGGCCGCCTGCGCAGCCGAGATGCGCGCGTAAGCGGCGGAGAGGCCGTCGAGCAGCTGCTCTGCGAGCGAGCTGTCGCCTGAGATCTCCAGGCCGTCGCGGTTGGCCTCGGGCCCGAACGCCTCGACCCACGCCGTATCGGTGCCGGTGACGTGCGCGTCGGCCTCGGGGTCCGTCCGCTCGGCGATCGAGACGCGGCCGCTCGCGGCGTCGAGAACGTAGTGGCGCGTGCGGTCCTTGCCCGACACCTCGACCTCGACGCGACCCGTGGACCGGTCGGACAGGCGCAGCAGTCCCGGTGCGAGACGCAGGATCGCGCCGATGTCGATCGCCTCGCCTGGGCGGGGCGCGCCCCACGCCCACTCGTAGCCCCAGCGGGCGAGGGCGCCGAGCACAGGCATCAGGTCGCGGGCCCGTTCGGTCAGCTCGTAGTCGACCCGTGGCGGGACCTCGCGGTAACGCTGGCGGGTGAGAAGCCCGTCGGCCACCATGCGGTTCAGGCGCGAGCGCAGCTGCTCGGTCGAGATCCCGGGGAGCACGCGCTGCAGCTCGACGAAGCGACGCGGCCCGCCCGCGAGGTCGCGGACGATGAGCAGCGTCCACTTGTCGCCCACGAGGTCGAGGGCGCGGGCGTCCGGCGCCCACTGGTCGTAGGGATGCCGCTTGGGGGGTGGTGGAGCGGGGATCTCCTTGCCTCCGGTCGCAGGGTCGCCAGCACTGGCTAGTCCGAGCTTCGTCGCTTCGGCGTCGAGGCCGAGAATCCACGAAATGGACAGTACGTCAAACCATTATGCCCAGCCTGATCCCGTCTAGGCGAATACTGATAGGTCGATTGCGTGAAATTTGCCGTATTCGCCGCCAGTTCTCGGGGCCGCCTGCGTTGAGGTGATCCAGAACGGGCCCCGTCGCGAAATGACGGGAACGCACGGCAAGGGGCACAGACCATGGGTGATCTGATCTCGCTCGCGCACAATCGCGACGAGCGGCGTCCGTCCTGGGAGAGGACGGCGCACCGGCAGGAGTTGCGACCGTCTCTCGGCGGCGAGGGCGCGCGACCGCAGGGGCGACCGTCGGGCCACGTCGAGCTGCCGCAGCAGTGGCGACCGCCGCCCCCGGAAGCGCGGCGTCCGGTGACCTTCTACTTCGATCTCGCGTCCCCCTTCACCTATCTCGCGGCTGAACGGGTGGACAGGATGCTGGGCGACGCGCGGTGGTCGCCGGCCTCGGGCGAGGCCCTGAGCCGCCACGATCCGTGGCGCGAGGCGATCGCCCGCGACGCCGCCGAGCGCCGCGCTGCGCTGCTGCGCATGCCTCTCGTGTGGCCCGAGCGGCCGGCCGAGGGTGCGCGAGGGGCGATGCGGGCGGCGGCCCACGCGGCCGATCAGGGGCGCGGCGCCGCGTTCGTGGTCGCCGCGAGCCGCCTCGCCTTCTGCGGGGGCTTCGACCTCGACGACCCCGATGTGCTGGCCGAGGCCGCCGCCGCCGCGAGCGTCGGCCTGGAGGAGTGCCTCGAGGCCGCACGCGACCGGCGGATCGACGCGGCCCTGGAGACGAACGCGCACTGCCTGCTGGCCGCCGGGGTGCACCGCCTCCCCGCCGTGCAGGTCGGGCAGACGATCTTCGCCGGCGAGCAGAGGTTGGCCGAGGCGGCCGCCTTCGCGCGGATCGCCCCGCCCGACCGGGGCACGCGGGCCCGGTCAACCGCGCGTTAACACAGCGATTCGCCGGTCCGGATAGCTTCCCGCGAGCGTGAGGTCGCGTCGCTCCCCCCTGGTCTTCGTCTTTGTCCTCGTTCTCGCGGCGACTGCCGGCGCCATGGCGATCGCCGCGGTGATCGACGACGGCGGGGTGGGGCCGAAGAACCGCCGGCTCGGCAACGGCCGTGTCCTGCAGCCGCAGGGCCGGCTCGTCGGGCTGGGCAACTTCCCCACCGGCGCCGCGGCCACTCCCGACGGGCGCTTCTACTGGACGGTCTCGACCGGGCGCGGCCCGAACGACGTGCGCATCGTCTCGGTGGCGAGCAAGAGGGTCGTCCAGGTCATAACCATTCCCGGGAGCTCGGGCGGCATCGTCATGGACCCGCGCAAGCGGCTGGCCTACGTGTCGGGGGTGCCTGAGTCAGACCACGCGGACGAGAAGACCCCGGGGCGCCCGGGCCGTGAGGGGGACGTGATCCACGTCTTCTCCTACGCCGAGAGCTCGGGCCGTGCCAAGGAGAAGGGCACGATCCCGGTGCCCCCGCCGGCGGACGCCGAGGTCCCCCAGAACTTCCCACCGCTCGGCGCCGACGCCCGCAAGCTGGCCTGGCCCGACCGTCTCGCCATCTCGCGGGACGGTCGCAGGCTGCTGGTCCCGCTCAACCTCGCCGACGCCGCCGCGATCGTCGACGTCGCCGCCAAGCGGGTTCGGACGGTCAAGACCGGCAACTACCCCTACGGCGCGGCGATCCTGCCCGACGGCAAGACGGGCCTGGTGTCCAACGAGACGCCGGGCACCGTGTCGGTGATCGACTTCGCCGAGGCGTCAAGGTGAAGGACATCCAGGTCGGGGCGTCGCTCTCGCACCCCGAGGCGATCGCGCTCGATCCCAAGGGCGAGCGCGCGTACGTCGCGATCGCGAACTCCGACCAGGTCGCGGTGATCGACACCGAGGCCCTCGAGGTCGAGCGCACGCTGTCCGTCGGCCGACGCGAGGGGCTCGGCGTGTCGCCCGTCGATCTGAGCGTGACCCCCGATGGGCGCCGGCTGCTCGTCGCCGAGGCCGGCGCCGACGAGCTCGCTGTCTTCCAGCTTCCCGCCGGCGCGGCCAGGGCCTCGCGGGCCGAGGCACGCGGGCGTGCCGTCCTGGCGGCGGAGGCGCGCAAGGCCGCGGGGCGCGACGCGGGGGCGGGCGAGGCCGGCGACGCGGGCGAGGCGGGCGCGGGCGAGACAGGGGCGGGCGAGCCGGGGGCCGGCGACGCGGGCCAGGCGGGGGTCGGCGAGACCGACGTGGCGGGCGAGGCCGAGCCCGGGACTCCGCTCGCGCGGCCCGCGGCGCGGGCCTTTCAGCTCATCGGGCGCATCCCCGTGTCCGACTACGCGGCCGACGTGGAGGTCACGAACGCGGGAACGCTGCTGTGGACCTCGGGCAAGGGCGTCGGCGTCGGCCCCAACCCCAAGGGCCCCAACCCGCTGAAGATCAACGACGACAACGCGACGACCTTCCAGTACCTCCCGGTGATCATCCGCGGCCAGGCCGGCATCCTGAAGCTTCCGACCGACGAGGCGATCCGGCGCCTGACCCCCGTCGCCTCGCGGGCCATCCGGCCCGACAACATCCGGCCGGCGCCCAAGGGAACGCCGCTGCGGCCCGGCGGGCCGATCAAGCACGTGTTCTACATCGTGCGCGAGAACCGGACCTACGACCAGGTCCTCGGCGACGACAAACGAGGCGACGGCGACCCCAAGCTCACGCTGTTCGGCAAGAAGGTGACGCCGAACATCCACGCGCTCACGCAGCGCTTCCCGCTCCTCGACCAGGTCTTCGCGAACTCGGAGGCCTCGATCGACGGCCACTTCTGGACGAGCGCCGCGAAGGTCTCGGACTACGTCAACAAGAACTGGTTCCAGAACTACGCCGGCCGCCAGCGTCCCTACGACTTCGGCGTCTACGAGGTCACCTGGCCCTCCAAGGGCTTCCTCTTCGACCAGGCCGAGCGCCAGCGGATCTCCTACTTCAACTACGGCGAGGCGCTGGCCGGCGTCGTCCCGCTGTTCCCGGACAAGGACCGCACGCCGAAGGACTTCGCGCAGGTGCAGAAGAAGTTCGAGAACTCCGACCTCGGAAACCCGGTCGGCTGCTTCCCCAACGACGCCTACATCGGGCGCAACTCGATCAGCGGCGACCCCATCATCGACTCGAGCGTGCCCGCGGGCGCACCGCCCAAGACCGAGTCGCGCTTCGACTGCTTCAAGGAGCGGTTCACCCGGGAGCTCCAGGACGGCAAGGTGCCGGCCTTCAACTACCTCACGCTCACCGACGACCACACCCTCGGCAGCAGGCCGGGAGAGCGCACACCGCGTGCCATGCTCGCCTCCAACGACTACGCCGTCGGCCAGATCGTCGACCTCATCTCCAAGTCGAGCGTCTGGTCCTCCTCGGCGATCTTCGTGATCGAGGACGACAGCCAGGACGGCGCCGACCACGTCGACGCGCACCGCATCCCGGCGGCGGTGATCAGCCCCTACGCCAAGCGCGGCGCACGGGTCTCGACGCGCTACGACTTCCTCTCGGTCATCCGCTCGATGGAGCTGATCCTCGGCATGAAGCCGCTCGGGCTGTTCGACCGGCTCGCCACGCCGATGTACGACGCCTTCGACTCCAACCCGCGCAACGCGGCGCCGTTCAGCGTGGTCGCGCCGACGTGGCCGCTGCTCGAGCGAAACCCGGCCGGCGCCGCCAACGCACGCCTCTCGCGCTCGCTCAACCTCTCGACGCCCGACCGCGCACCCCAGCGCGTGCTCGACCGCATCCTGTGGCAGTCGGTCAAGGGACCGCGCAGCGAGCCGCCCCCGCCGGGGCCCAACGCCAATCCCGGCGGCTGAGCCGTGCCGAAGGTCCTCTACGAGACGCGCGACCGCATCGCCTACGTGACGATCAACCGTCCCGAGGCGAAGAACGCGATCGACCCGGACGTCCACCGCCTGCTGATCGAGGCGTGGACCGGATTCCGCGACGACGATGCCGCCGACGTCGCGATCCTCACCGGAGCCGGGGACGCGTTCTGCGCGGGCGCCGACCTCAAGACCTACATCCCCCCGCTGATCGAGGACCCGACCCCCGCGAAGGTGCGCGAGATCGTCGACATGGGGCTCGGCGGGCTCACGCGCGGGCTTCACCGCGTCTACAAGCCGGTCATCGCCGCGGTCAACGGCTGGGCGCTGGCCGGCGGGCTGGAGACGGCGCTGGCCTGCGACATCCGCATCGCCTCCGAGCGTGCGCGCTTTGGCTCCTTCGAGGCGCGTCGCGGCTACCACCACGGGGACGGCGGGATCGTGCGCCTCGTGAACACCTGCGGCACAGGCGTCGCGCTGGAGCTGCTCCTCACCGCCGAGCCGATCGACGCGCAGCGCGCGCTGCACTGCAACATGGTCTCGCGCGTGGTGCCCCACGAGCGCCTGATGGAGGAGGCCGAGACGACGGCACGCCACATCCTGCGCAACTCCCAGCGCGCGGTACGCTCGGCGAAACGGGCGATCCTCGACGTCGTCGGCCGGCCGCTGGACGAGCAGCTCGTCACCGAGGCGTGGCTCGGCTACAGCTGCGCGGACCGCGAGGAGACCCTCGGCCTGCTGCAGCGCTTCTACGACAAGACCGACGCGGGAAGGGCGTCGTGACCGAGACGCAGACCCAGACGCTCCTCCACGGCGGGCGGCTCATCGCGCGCCGGCTCAAGGCCCACGGGGTGACCAAGCTCTTCACGCTCTCCGGCGGCCACCTCTTCTCGATCTACGACGGCTGCCGGGCGGAGGGCATCGACCTCGTCGACGTTCGCCACGAGTCGGCGGCCGCGTTCGCCGCGGAGGGTTGGGCCAAGGTGACGCGCACGCCGGGAGTGGCAGTGCTGACCGCGGGCCCGGGCGTCACGAACGGGATGAGCGCGATCGCCTCGGCCCAGCAGAACCACTCCCCGATGGTCGTGCTCGGCGGGCGCGCGCCGGCCATGCGCTGGGGGCAGGGCTCGCTGCAGGAGATCGACCACGTGCCGTTCGTGCGCCCGCTCACCAAGCTCGCCGCCACGCCGGAGAGCACGGTCGAGATCCCGGGCCTCGTCGACGACGCGTTCGCGGCCGCGCTTGCGCCGCACAGCGGCCCGGCCTTCGTCGACTTCCCGCTCGACCTCGTGTTCATGGAGGCGCAGGACCCCGAGGGGGCGCCGGCGACCCCCGCCCCCGGCGCCGGGCCGGCAGCCGACGGCGCCGCCGTCGAGCGTGCCGCGGCGCTGCTGCGCGAGGCCGAGCGCCCGGTGATCATGGCGGGCACGAACCTCTACTGGGGCCACGGCGAGCACGCGCTGCGCGCGCTCGCCGAGGAGCTGCGGATCCCGGTCTTCCTCAACGGGCTGGCGCGCGGCTGCCTTCCCGCCGACCACGAGCTCGCCTTCTCGCGCGCTCGCGGGGCGGGCCTCAAGGGGGCCGACCTCGCCCTGGTCATCGGCGTGCCGATGGACTTCCGACTGGGCTTCGGGGCCTCGTTCGGCGAGGAGACGGAGATCGTCGTCGCCGACGTGGCCGAACCCGAGCGTGCGCACCCGCGGCCTGTCGCGGCAGAGCTGTACGGTGCGCTCCCCGCGGCCCTCGACGCCTTGCGCGAGGCCGCGGCCGGCGGCGGCGCCGAGCGGGCGCGAGCGGTCTGGGGCGGCGAGCTTCGCGCCGTCGAGGACGAGACGCGCGCGGGGGAGCGCGCCGACCTCGAGGACCCCCGCGCGCCGCTGCACCCGCTGCGCCTCTACGGCGAGCTTATGACGATGCTCGACCGCGACGCGATCGTCATCGGCGACGGAGGCGACTTCGTCTCCTTCGCGGGGCGCGTGGTGGACTCCTACGAGCCCGGCTGCTGGCTGGACCCGGGCCCCTACGGCTGCCTCGGGGCGGGGCCGGGGTACGCGCTCGCCGCCAAGCTCGCGCGGCCCGACCGTCAGGTCGTGCTGCTCCTCGGCGACGGCGCCTTCGGCTTCTCGGGGATGGAGTTCGACACGCTGGCGCGCCACGGTGTCGGCGTCGTGGGGGTGATCGGCAACAACGGCATCTGGGCGCTCGAGAAGCACCCGATGGAGTTCCTCTACGGCTACTCGGTCGCTGCCGACCTGCGGCCCGGGACCCGCTACGACACGGTCGTCGAGGCGCTCGGGGGCCATGGCGAGCTCGTCGAGCGTCCCGACGAGCTGCGGCCCGCGCTCGAGCGGGCGCTGGCCGCCGATCGCCCGGCGCTGGTCAATGTGCTGACCGACCCGTCGGTGGTCTACCCGCGCAAGTCCAACCTCGCCTGAGACTGAGTCTCGATCGCCTGGACAGGTGTTCGAGTGGAGATGGCGCACGGGATCGTGCATACTCGGCCAGCCGGGCGAGAGGGACGTGCCGTTTTCGGCGCGAATCTGATCGTCAGGCCCATAGGCTTGGGCGAAGCCGCTTCAAAACCGGCGCCTCCCGCCGCCTGAGCCGCCCAAACCGGCCCCATCAAGGCACGTACCCCTGCCCGTCCTGACGGGGCCTTCGGAAACGGTCCGCATGATGCGGGCCGTTTCCTCGTTCAGGCCGGGCGCGCGCGCCTCGGGCCGAGCGCGGACGCCTCGGGCCAAGCGCGGGCGCCTCGGGCCAAGCGCGGGCGCCTCAGGCTTGCGCGCCCGCCGCCAGCTCGACGGCGGCGCCGTGGAGGATGTCGCGCTCGGAGACGGTGACGCGCTCGAGCTCGAGGTAGCGCAATCCCTCGAGGAGGATCGCCAGGCCCGCCACAACGGTGGGGGCGCGGTCTGGGGGCAGGCCGGCCACCTGGCGCCGGCGCTCGACGGTCATGCCCGCGAGGCGCGCGAGCAGCTCCTCGAGCGTCGCGAGCTCGAGCACGTGGCCCTCGACCCGCGCGCGGTCATAGGGCTCGAGCTCGAGCTCCATGGCTGCGGCCGAGGTCGGCGTCCCCGCCACCGCCACGCCGGCGCCCACGGCGCGGCGCGCCGCGGCCGGCAGCGCGTCGCGGTAGGCCGCATGCACGTCGTCGCCGAGGGCCTCGAGCTGCTCGGCGGTCGGCGGGTTGGAGCGCAGGTGGCGCTCGGAGTGGCGGACGACGCCGAGCTGCAGCGACACGTGGGCCTGCACGGCGCCGTCGCGCCCGACGACGAGCTCGGTCGAGCCGCCGCCGACGTCGATGACCGCGAGCGAGGCGTCGGCGGGCAGCTCGCGCCCGGCCCCGGCGCCGGCGAAGGTGAGGCCGGCCTCCTCGTCGCCCGAGAGGATGCGCGCCCGGAGGCGGTGGCGCTCGCCGATGTTCCGGGCGAACGCGCGCCCGTTGGCGGCGTCGCGCACCGCGCTCGTCATGATCGCGGCGGCCGCCCGGCAGCCGTGCTGCGCGATCGCCTCGGCGTACGCCGCGACCACGAGCTGCACGCGCTCCATAGCCGCGTCGTCGAGCCGCCCGGTGGCCTCGACGCCGTCGCCGAGGCGCGTGACCTCGGTGCGCCGGTCGACCTCCGCGACGCGGCCCGCCTCCACGTCGGCCACCAGGAGACGCGACGAGTTGGAGCCCAGGTCGACGATCCCCACACGCATGGCGCAGGATCGTAGGCGAGCGGGCGGCCCGTCAGCCGTCGACGACGACGCCGTCCAGCCGACCCGAGCAGCAGCGACGCGCGCCACGCGCGGGCGACGAGCTGGGACAGGCGGTGGCTGCGCGGCTCGCCGCGGCGGATGCGCTCGAGCTGCTCGGTGGCGATGGGCCTCCACAGCCGGTCGATGATCTCGGTCGGGTCGCCGGAGACCGCGACCGGCGAGCTTCGCCGCATCGCCGGCTGGCGCGCTCCGAGGGCGGCGCCTTCGCCGCGCTGCGAGAATGCCGCCGCCGTGGCCCGCTGCTACGTCACCCGCCGGCTGCCCGGCGGCGCGCTCGACCGGCTCGCCGCGGTGCACGACGTGGAGGTGTGGCCCGAGCGGCTGCCGCCGCCGCGGCAGGTGCTGCTCGAGCAGGTCCGCGACTCCGAGGGCCTGCTGTGCCTGTTGACCGACCGGGTCGACGGCGAGCTGCTGGCCGCGGCGCCGCACCTGCGTGCGATCGCGAACCTCGCGGCGGGCGTCGACAACGTCGACCTCGGGGCGGCGCAGGCCCGCGGAATCCCGGTCGGGAACACGCCCGACGTCCTGACCGAGGCGACCGCCGACCTCGCCTTCGCGCTCATCCTCGCTGCCGCCCGGCGCCTGCCCGAGGCGCAGGCCGCCGTCCGCGACGGCGGCTGGCTGACCTGGGAGCCGGCGTGGCTCCTGGGCAGCGACGTCCACGGTGCGACGCTCGGGATCGTCGGCATGGGCCGCATCGGGCGGGCGGTGGCCCGCCGCGCGGAGGGCTTCTCGATGGAGGTGCTGCACACGGGGCGTTCCGGGACGGCGACGCCGCTCGAGGAGCTGCTCGAGCGTGCCGACGTCGTCTCCCTGCACGCGCCGCTCAACCCCGGAACGCGAGGGTTGATCGACACGGCGGCGCTGCAGCGGATGAAGCCCACGGCGATCCTCGTCAACACGGCGCGCGGCCCGCTGGTCGACCAGCGCGCGCTGGCGGAGGCGCTTCGCGCCGGGGAGATCGCCGCCGCCGGACTCGACGTCGTCGACCCCGAGCCGCTGCCGCCCGACGACCCGCTCCTTCGGGCGCCTAACCTCATCGTGCTGCCCCACATCGGCTCGGCCACCCACACCACGCGCGAGCGGATGGCCGATCTCTCGGTCGACAACCTGCTCGCCGCCCTCGACGGCCGGCCCATGCCCCACGCGGTCGCGTAGAGCGGCGCGCCGCCGCGCGCCCGGAGGGTTCAAGACCCGTCGCCGGAGGTAGACAGTCTGGCGGGTCGAGAGTCGAACGCACCGAGAGGGTGGGAGATGGGGCCGCTGCCGCGCAGGTTGGTCGCCGAGTTCGTCGGAACGATCTTCCTCGTCCTCTTCGGCGCCGGCGCGGTCGTCACCGCGTTGCAGGCCGGCAACGGCACGCTGGCCTACGGCGGGCTCGGGTTCGTAGCGCTCTCCCTCGGCTTGGCCATCGCCGTCGCCATCTACGCCTTTGGGACGACCTCGGGCGCCCATCTGAACCCCGCGGTGACCGTGTCGCTCGCTGCGGTGCGCCGCTTCGGATGGGCTGCTTCGCGGGCTGATCACGCCGCGAGGGCGGTCGTGTCGGGCCCGGATCCCACCTCGGGTCTCGGGCTGCGTCGAGCGGCCGAACCCCCTTTCGGCCTTGGCCGGACGCCCCCGATTTGGTATCACTAGAGGACGCGACGCGGGGTGGAGCAGTCTGGTAGCTCGTCGGGCTCATAACCCGAAGGTCGCGGGTTCGAATCCCGCCCCCGCTATGTCCCTCGGAGCGACGAGGGCGTGATCGAGAGCCTCCTCCGGGAGGCTCTTGGCGTTCCGGCCGCGCCCGCAATACCCGTGTGCGCGGCCAGCAGCGCTGTCTGCTCGGTTCGAGCCCGGATCTCGCCACGGAAAAGGCCTCCGTGAACCCGGGCCCCCCGCGTCGTCCTGCGCGCGAGGTACCGCTCGCCAGGCCGCTACGCGGCGAGTGCGAGCGACGGGCCCAACCCGTCCCAGAAGGAGCGCGTCGCCCCCGTGGAGGGGTAGCCCGCCGGCAGGGGGGCGATCCGGCCGCCGGCCGCGACCAGGCGACGATCTCGGGACGCACGAGCGTGGGATCCTCGAGCAGGCAGCGGACCTGCTCCCAGACGAGCGCGTCGAGCTCGTCGGGCGCACCGGGCGGCTGTGTCAGACGCGCCCCGCCGACGTGGCGCCGGTTGTCGTTTGGGCTGGTCCCTTGGGCCCTGGCGGCGAATAGGCACACCAGAAAGGACCTTCTGTTGTCGCCCTTCCCCACTGCCTCGACGCGTGGTTAAAGGACATTGTGGGGTGTCCATCTAGTTGGGAGCTCCTCGCCCCGGCGGCGTGAGCGGGGCGTCGACGCCCACCTCGCTCAGGCTGAGCCGCACGGCGTCGAGGGCGTAGTGCAGGCCGAAGATGAGTTCCGCGTCGTCGTCCCAGGTGGTGCTTCCGCCTCGCGTCATCACCTGCGAGCCGAGCAGCCCCAGGGTGGCCGGTGTGGTCTCCACGTAGGCGAGTGCCGCGCGCAGCATCCTGGGCGCCGGCCCAGCGGCGCCCAGGCCCGTTGCTGGCGGCACGTGCGCGGAAGCTGTGTGCAGGCCTTGGCGAGCTGGAGCAGTCCTGCCGCGGTGATCACACCGGCCGAGGTGTCCACCGGGGCACCGGCCGGGGCGTCGTAGTCGTAGAGCGGCACGCCGGACGCGGGGAGTCGCCGCTGGACGTAGTCGGCGGTTCGCTCGGCGACCGCGAGCAGGCCCGGGTCGCGCAGCCCCGCGGCGGTCTCGGCGAAACCGTAGACCGCCCACGCCTGCCCGCGCGCCCAGGTGCTGGTGTCGGAGTAGCCCTGGTGGGTGTGGGTGAAGAGCACCGTGCCGTCGCTGCGCCGGACGTGGACGGACTGGATGGTGGATCCGTCATCGCGGACGAGCAGGCGCGCGACGTTCGCAGCGTGGCGTGCTGCGGCCTGCCGGTACTCGGGCTCCTTGGTGATCCGGGCGGCCCACAGCAGCAGCGACACGTTCATCATCGAGTCGACGAGCGTGTCGGCCTCCTCGAGCGAGCTGCACCCTGTGCACGGCGATTTGGCCCTCGTGGGGATCATCCCGGCGGCCGCGTTGGAGTTCGCGAGTTCCAGGAGCGTGCGCGCCGCGGCGAGGCCGCTCGCCTTCAGGCGCCGGCATGTCCCGCTTTGCGCGCCGACGCGCGGGCGGCACAGCCGCCGGTAGCCGGCGACCGAGGAGGAGCCGTAGATGAACCCGAGGTCGTGCGTGTCCTGACGCTCTCGGCCGAGATGGCCGAGGGTGGCGGCGAGCGCCCAGCGCGCGAAGAGGTCGCTCTGCGGAGTGAGGTCCGCCGCCTGCCACAGCGAGCCGGGCCAGAACCCGGTGGTCCAGCCGTCGCTGACGCGCAGAGCACCGTCGGTGCCCTGCCCGAGCGGGTATCTCCCGTCGGGCGTCAGCGCGTGGAGTGCGGCCAGGCGATGCAGCAGCAGCGCCGCGCGGTCGCGCTCCTCCGGCGCCGGGACGGTGACCGTGCCCGCCGTCTTCCGGTCAGAGCGCGGCCGTACCCTGCGCAGCGGCGTCACCTTCCGCTTCACCCCGACCGCTTGTGGCGTCAGCATCGCCTTCCCCGACGAGCGTGCGGACCGCTTCGAGTATTTCCACCTTCTTCGCGGCCGAAGGGGCGCCTCCCACGGCAAGCCCCGGAAGGATTCTGGGCGACACCGAGCAGGTCACCTACTCCGGGAAGGGAACGGTCTCCTTCCAGGGCGGCTACGCCTCCGGCATCGAGCCGCGGCTGGTGCGCGCGCGGCTAAACTGGGCGCCACCGAGCCGCGGAGGGACGATCACCCTCTGTCGGCGGTGACGCGCCGCTCCCGGCGGGGCGCTTCCCACGTTCACCGCGATCCGCTCGACAGGTCGGCGACCAGCTATACCCTGCGGCATCGCCGCGCCGTGGGAGCACCGGGCGCCCGGTGACCGGGCGCTGAGCGATGCGTGGCCGACCGAGAAGATCCGGGTCTCCTCGCGGTTTGGGGGTTAACCTGGAGCCGCTGCCCAGTCCGGCTGGCCAACCCCCGGGACGCGACGTGGCGCGCGCCGAACGGTAACTAGCTAGTAAGCGTTCAGTGGGTCGGCAGGGTGGCCACGGCCGGGGGCGAAGTTATGCGCGTGGAGCGGGCCGAGGCCGAGGCGATTTACGAGCAGGGCCGCGAGGTCGTCGTGCGCGTGTTGGTGGAGCTGTCGGCGCAGAATGAGCGGCTGACGGCACAGGTCGAGGCGCTGACGGCGCGGGTGGCCAAGCAGGAGGAGCGCATCGCGCAGTTGGAACGCAAGGCCAAGCGCTCGTCGCGCGACTCGTCGCAGCCGCCGAGTCAGGATCCGCCGGGGACGCCGCCGCGGCGTGGCAAGGACCCGTCGGGCCGCAAGCAGGGCGCCCAGCCGGGTCATGAGGGCAAGGGCCGGCCGCTGTTGCCGGCGTGGGCGGTGGACGAGTTCGTCGATCACTGGCCGCGCGCGTGCGGCTGCGGCCATCTGTTCGGCGAGCGAGAGCTGGTCGCCGACGGCGAGCCGGCGCGCCATCAGGTCGAGGAGCTGCCGCCGATCCAGGTCGTGGTGACCGAGCATCGCTGCCAGCGCGTGCGCTGCCCGGACTGCGGCGCGCGGCCGCGCGGCGAGCTGCCCGCGGGCATCGGGCACAGCTCGTTCGGGCCGCGCTATCACGCCGCCGTGGCGGTGCTGTCGGTGCGCAACCGGATCTCGCGCCGCGACGTCGTCGAGTGCTGCGAGCAGCTGTTCGGCTCGCGGATCTCGAGCGGCACGATCGACGCGATCCTGACGCGCGTCGCCGACACGCTGGAGGATCCCGTCGCGGACCTGGGCGAGCGGGTGCGGGCCGCCGCGGCGCTGCACGCCGACGAGACCGGCTGGCGCACCGCCGGCGACCGACGCGCGCTGTGGGGCGCCTTCACCGCCCGCCACGCCGTGCTGAAGATCGCCTCCGACCGCGGCGAAGAGCGCGCCAAGAACCTGCTCGGCGACACGCGCGCGATCGTGACGTCGGACCGCTGGTGGGCCTACGGCCATCTGCCCGTCCGCCGCCGCCAGATCTGCTGGGCGCACCTGCGGCGCGACTTCACGGCCCACGCCGACGGCCTCGGCGCCGAGAAGGAGTTCGGCGAGGCCGCCTTGCAGATCTGCGAGCAGCTGTTCTGGACCTGGGAGATCTTCCAGCACACCGGCGACCGCCGCGAGCTCAAGCGCCGCGTCCGCGCGCTGCAACGCGAGTTCAAGCCGACCCTACGCACCTACGCGGCCAAGGCGCCGCGCTACCGCTACACGCGCGGGCTGGCACGCAACCTGCTCAAGGTCTGGCCGGCACTGTGGACCTTCGCCAACCACGCCGGCGTCGAGCCGACCAACAACCACGCCGAACGCGCCCTACGCGGCGCGGTCATCTACCGCAAGCTCTCGCTCGGCACCCAGTCCGACGACGGCGAACGGCGCATCGCCCGACTGCTGTCCGTCCACACCACCTGCCGCCTGCAACGCCGCAGCCTGCACGCCTACCTCATCGACGCGCTCCGCGCCCACAACCGCGGCGACCCCGCGCCGCTACTCGCCTGACCTCGTCGGCGCACTGAACGCTTACGGTAACTACGGCGTTTGCAGGTCCTTCCCGTCGGTGCCCGCGGTTGGTCCGCCCGGGGCCGCTGCTCGGGAGGTCCATCGGCGCTCGATCGCGATCTGCACAACATCCGCGGGCCGCTTGCCGACCTCGTACCGGCCCTCATGCAGGCACTTTGACGTCGACCGACGCACCCCGTCACCCCCAAACCGACCGGAGCACCGCCTTTCGGCCGCGAGTCACGTCGCGGCGGCCGCCAGGGTGTGGCTGTGGAGCTTCATGAGGTTGTGGGTGGCCGTGATTAGGCGCCATTCGGTGCGCACTGCGGATCTGCCTCGTCGGTGAAAGCGGCTCATGCCGCGGTTATGCTTGGTGTGACCGAACATCGGCTCGACGGTCTGTGAGCGTTTTCGGTAGAGGCGCTGTGGCGGCGAGGTCGCACTTGTCGACAGCGCCGAGCACGTGCTCGCCCATTACTCAACCGATCCTCGTCGGCGTGGGTTCGTCCCACAGGCCGAACCGGCCGCGCCAGTAGGCGTTGAGGAAGATGTTGTTCGGGTCGCGCTCGCTACGCAGGCTGAGGAATTCGTCCCAGCGCGGGTACTGCGCCGCGAAGAAGTCCACCCAGTCGCGATTGCCGCGCGCATCGATCGGCTGGAACTTGCCCCAGTGCAGGCGGAACGGGATCGCGTTGTCGCGCAGGAGCCGCCACAGGCCCGCGAACAGCGTCTCGGAGGGGTCCGCGGCGTTGTCGGCGAACCAGTATGGGTCAATGCGCAGGGCGCCGTCCTGCCACTCGTCGTTGCCCGACGTGTACGCGGGGCTCAGCCAGAACACGTCCGGAATCGCTGAGTACAGCTCCCAGGCGTAGGTTCCGGTGCGCTCATAGGCCTCGCGGGCATCCTGCGGGTCGGTGAAGTACTTGTTCAGGAGCTGCATGACCTGTTGCGTGCGCCGCAGCGGCACCCACGCCTCGGTGAATTCGGTCGGGAGCAGCTCGTCGCTGGCCTGGTTGTCCATGGGGAGCCCACTCCACCCCCAGTCCTGGAAGCGTTGCGGCTCGCCCCGCTGCGCTTCGCTCTTGTCGGCGTCGAGCGGGATGAAGAGGTTCACGAGCATCGGGAAGAAGTCCGGCACGTTGCGCTTCATGAGCGGCGCGAAGGGCTCGAGGAAGGTGATCGCGGCGTCGACGCCGAACTCGATCGCGCGGCTGAGGAAGTCCGCGAGTGTCCTCCCCACGGTGCCGAGGTCTCGCGCCTCGGACAGGTGCTCGAGAACGCCCGTCAGCACGTCGAAGTTGTCCTCCAGCTTCGGCTTGGCGCGCGAGAGGTCGTCGAGGTTGCCGAGGATCGTGAAGACGATCGCGATGAGGTGCTGCGACGCCTCGGGGCTGTCGCCGAATCGCTTGTAGGGGTTCGGCTGGAAGCCCGGCTGTAAATCGAATCTGCGCGCCTGCCAGGTCAGCACGCGGTCGATGCCGCGCTGGGGCCACCACTCCAGTCGCGCGAAGTCGGTGTCGCGCAGGAACTGCGCGAGCGCTGGGCGGCCACCGCTGCCGTCTCCGAACAGGTCGACGGCGCAGTCCCCGGTCGTCGTCACCGCCTCCTGGCCGTCGATGGCGAAGACGTCGGTGCACTCGAAGGTGATCGCCGAGACGACGCCGAGGAGGCCGAGATTCGGCGACATCGCGTAGAAGGCGTCTGGATCGGCGTCTTCGCGCGAGAGGTCGTGGATCTCGCCCGTGCCGTCGATGACTCGAAACCCGTGCAGGTTCTTGTTCGAGGTGAACCGCAGCGAGCCGCCGGACGACCCCGTCGCCGTGAACCCGCTGACCGTCTGGTGGGTCACCCCACCGGTGTCGAACAGGGTCCACCCCTTCTGGCTGGCCAGCTGCGAGAGCAGGCTTGCGTCGAGCGTCGCGCCCCCGGTCGGATCGCTCGGATCGGCGCCGAGGTGGATGCCGGCGTCGGCTTCGACGAGCTTGCGGGCCTCGTCCTTGACCCGCCAGCCGCGGTAGCGGTCGAGCATGACGTTGACGTTGGCGCCCGCGGGCGGCGACTGCTGGTTGACCCGATTGCTCAGCGAGGTCAGCGGATCGGTGTATATGGCGTGGGAGATCGAATGGGCCGCGCCGCGTACGCGAAGGCTTCGACCTTCCCGATACGCCCGCTTCACGAGGTCGGCGAGCTCGTCCTCGCTGGCGGGATGGTGAAAGCCATCGCCTTCGGTGCTCACACCCAGACCCTCCGCAACACGCCCAGCGCGTTCCCCGCCGTGATGGCGTCGGCGTCGTCGGGATGCTCGGCCTTCAGCGCGCGTTCTAGGTCCTTCATCGCGGCCATGTTCTCCAGGCCACCCATCGTCGGCTTAATTGAATCCATCGAAGTCGCTGCCCAGCGCGATGTGCTGATGGTCGCCGGTGATCTTCGCGATCCTGTCGATGTGGCGATAGATGACCTCGAGCGACTCCGGGAGGCTCTTGGTCTCGTCCTTGCGGATTCCGTCGTTGAGCTGATGCTACCGCTCGCTCGGTTACCAGCTCCGCGCGACCGACCTCTACGTTAGACGGCATCGCGCGCCGACCTTTGAGCGTCTCGATGGACCGCATCAACAAGTCGCATGCGGTGGCCGACACGGCCCTTGACACCGCGACAGTCAACCCGCGAAGCCCGCGACGCGCGAGGACCAGCCTCACACGTCCATACTGGCTAGGCCGCGGTTCACCTCTTCCGAGCCGTTGATCGGACAGCCCGCCTTCGGCACCCAGCTGCGCCCCGCGTCGATCTACATCGAGCGCGCGAACCGCACTACGTGCCGGGCTCGCGCCGATGCAGCTACGACCAGAACTCGTCCCAAGCATAGAGGTCGTGAAAGTGCTCACGACCGTCAGTAATCCGGCCGTCCTTGAGCTGGAAGACGATGCAGTTGCCAACGTCCAGGTGCTTGCCGTTTCGCTCTGCGGTGCTGCGCTGGATGCCGACGACGCGGTCGTCATCATCTGCAAGCAAGTGCTGCAGTTCGGCCCGGAAGGTGCCTCCCGTCTTCTGCCCCAGCTGGCCGAAGTAGGCGAGAGTCGCGTCGCGGCTTTGGTAGTCGTTGGCCATCGATCTCCGCCCCGGCAAGTGCCACACCGCGCTCTCGTCGAAGGTCTCGATGAGCGTGTTCACGTCGCCCGTGTTGAAGGCCTCGTAAGCGCGCCGCATGATCGCTGCGTTTTCATCTGCTCTCATCGTTCCCTCCGGCCGGGCTGCTGTGAGGACGGGTACGACACTACCCCGCCCCCCGCTTCCCATGCAAAGCCGTGAGCGCTCAGCCTTTCGCAGCACGACGGGGCGTGATGTAGTTCGCATCGAGGATCGAGGCGCGCACATCCTTGACGCAGAACATGTCGCGTGGGACGTTGGGCAACGACCACGAGGGCGATGTCGTGCGGGCCTCGGTCGCATGAGCGCGACGACCCTCCCCACCGAGGAGCAGGTAATGATCCTGGCAACGACGAAGATCGCGGATTGGGACCGCTTCTGGAACACCTTCTCAACCAAGGGCGCTGAGAAGCGAAAGCAGCACGGTTCCAAGGGTGCGCGCGTCTTTCGCGACCCCAATGAGGAGGACCGGATCTGGGCGCTGTTCGACTGGGACGAGGAGGGCTGGCAGAGCTTCATCTCCGACCCCGAGGTTCCGCCGATCATGCAGGAAGCCGGGCACCAAGGTCGGCCCCAGGCGGCGGAGTTCGGAGGCCAGCTCGACGCCTAGTCCCGGACCGCGAATCGGCGCCACGAGGAAATGCGGACGGGGTTGTTCGGCGACGTGCTCGGGCTCTGCACAACAGCCACCATGCAAAGCGGAACTGGTCAGCTCGGCAGGCTGCTGCGGTCGATCACGCCGCGAACCGATTCCCTGTGCGACCCGTGCGTCGCTCTGCCGGACGAATCGGGCCGCCGACTCGGTACCCGCGGTCCGCGTAACTGTGCTGCGTTTAGTGCGTGACGGCCACAAGCGCGAGCCCGCGGCCGGCGGTCCAGCGCGAATCTGAGTCAGCGGCTCTGGACGTGTGCGGGACAGAGGAGTAGCCTCCTCTCAGGGACCGTCAGGTCCCGCCTATCGAGGCCGACCAGAAAGTGGGACGTGCAAGCGCCCTGCTGGACGGCCGACTGAGACCCGAAGGCCGCTCGCAAGGGCGGCCTTCGTCGTGCTTTGCGTCCCCCGGAGCGGACGTGGAGCCCTGACTGCCCGGCGGTCGCTTACGCCGCGAGCCGGCATGTCTGCACGATCCGTGCGTCGCTCCGAGGGACGAATCGGGCCCCCGCTATCCGCGGCAAGTGACCGTCAGGCCTCTCGTTCCGCACTTCTGGTGGGCGATATCTGCCCCCAGGCGTGAGTGCGTGAGTGCGTGAGCGCGCTGGTCAGGGGTCGGTCGTCGTGCTCTGGTAGGCGTCGTGGGGGACGCCGAGCAGGTCGAGGACGTGGCGCTGGAGGTCGCTGAGGTCGGGTTCGAAGACCTGCACGATGTCGCCGTCGTGGGTGGTGAGGTGGTGGCGGGCGGTGTTGGCGAAGAGATCGAAGACGCGTGCGGCGGTGGGTGCCTTGGAGGGGCGGTCTTCGTGGTAGAGCGCGAGGTCGGCGATGTCGTTGTGGGCCATCGCGGAACGCAGTTCTCGTTCGATCAGGCACTGGGTGAGCAGCGCGATGAACTCGCAGCACGCGAGGCCCTCGATCCGTGACGGGGACTTCAGCGTGATCGGGGCCGCTTGGAGGACGGTCTTGAGCTGGTGGTGGCGGTTCTCGAGGTTGGGCTGGTAGCGGTAGGCGGCGAGGATCTCGGGGTCGGTGAGGTCGCGGTCGTTGCTGACCAGCGGGAAGCAGCCGTCGGTGGCGGCGTCGTAGGCGACGTTCTCGTCGTCGACGCGGAACGTGAGCGTGAGGACGGTCTTCTCGGTGCGGCGGTAGCGCGTCTGGGCGCCGGGGCGGCCGCGCTTCTCCTGGCGGAAGCTCTCCTGGACGGTCTCTGCGATTTCGTAGGTGATCCAGCGCTCGGCGCCGGTGCTGGTCAGCGCGGCGTTGGCGGCTTGCTCGGCGGCGACCCTGGTCTTGATCCGTGAGCGCGGGCCGGCGAGCCGTGCCTGGACGGCTTCCAGGGCCAGCATCCCGCGCTCGATGCGGGCGCGGCGGGCCTCGGCGTCGCGCTCGTGCTTCTGGGATGAGCGCACCCAGACGATCCGGTGCCCGTCCGATGTCGGGATCGGCGCCGGCGCTGTCCACCACACGCTGTCGGGGTCGTCCTGGCACTTGCCCGGACGCCGGCACGCCTCGGTGAAGTCGAAGGCGTGCGTCTGCGCCCACGCGCGGAGCTGGCCGTCCTCGGCGCGTGAGCGCGGCAGCACGCTGATGAAGCGCCCGCCGCGGGAGTCGATGTGGGCCATGTTCTCGCGGGTGGCCAGCTTGCAGTCCTCGACGTAGAGGAAGTCCGCCCGGCCGACCAGCTCCACCAGGCCGTCCCAGGTGGCGATGTGCGTCTGGTCGTCGGTCGTGTTGCCGTCCAGCAGGCGGTGCGCGAGCGGCACCGCCCCGTCGGCGCTGACGGTCAGCGTGAGCACGAACTGCTTCAGATCGGGGCGATGGTCCTTGGAGTGGCCCAGCGCGGCGGCCGCGGTCGGCTTGCCGCCGCGCGAGCGGCCGTCCGCGCGTTCGTAGTCGCCGTGCAGGCTGATCGACGTCGAGTCGTTGTGCAGCTGCGAGCAGTCGATGTCGAACTCGGCGATCACGCCGAGCATCAGCGCGGTCAGCAGCGAGCCCCGATCGGCGTCAAAGAGCTGATCAAGCGCCCGGCCGAGCCGGTCGTCGTTGAGCAGCCCCAGATCCTCGCCGCCGAGCCCGAGCAGCGCCGGGTCATAGCGCGCGGCCCACTCGGCCAGGCCGTAGAGCGGCTCACGCGCAACGCACAGGTTGCGCACCAGCAGCCCGATCGCCGCGCCCGCGCCCAGCGCGACGCGCCGGTCGCCGGCGCGCAGATGACGCTCCAGCAGCCCGGCCAGGCCGATCCTCACCAGGAACCGGTCGATGATCGGCAGCGCCCCCAGCCGCCAGGAGCGCAACTGAAACGGGCCGCTCTGATCGTGTTCCGTCATCAGCTTGAAGTAAGCTACTGACAGCCACGGACAGAACGGCCGGACCCGATGACGCCGCCCACGCCACAAGACGACCGCCGCCGCGACGAACTGCTCGCGCAGATCGCCCAGCTGGGGTTCTGCCTGCCCGGCACGCTGACCGAGCGCCGCACTCGCTGCTCAAGCCCCGGCTGCCGCTGCCGCCAAGACCCCCCGACCCTGCACGGCCCCTACTACTCCTGGACACGCAAGATCAACGGCAAGACCGTGACCCGCACGCTGACCCCCGAGCAGGCCCACCGCTACCAGCCCTGGTTCGACGACGCCCGCCAGCTACGAGCGCTCGCCGCCGAGCTCGAAGCGCTCTCGCTCAGGCTCGCCCAGGACGCCGAAGGGTGGGGGGAGAAATAGCGGCCGAGAAGTGCGGAACGAGAGTCAGGCCGCATGGCGACGAGAAAGAGGAGCCTCCTTCGGGGGGCTCCTCGCTCTTGCGGGCGGCTGCCGGAGGCACGATGCAAGCACATTGCGCTGCGCGACAACAGCGGTCGTCGCGTGAGACGGCGAGTCATGGCGCTCAGCGCGCGGCCGATCGCCGGCGCGCCACCGGATTGTCCGGGGATAACCCTAGTGTCGGTCCGCCGGGCGCCTGTCGCGGCTCAGGAGAGTCTCCAGCGGCCGGGTGTTGAGAACGTCGGCGGCCGTGGCCCACCCGCGGCGCGCGGTGGCGACCGAAAGCGTGATGTTGTCCAGGCCCGCCGGGGAGTGCGCGTCGGTGGAGCAGACGATCGGAACGCCGGCGCGCAGCGCGTCGCGCACGTGCTCGCCGCTGAGGTCCAGCCGGGCGGGCAGGCCGTTGACCTCCAGGGCGACGCCCTGCGTTCGAGCGACCTCGAAGATCCGCTCGAGGTCGAGTGCGTTCTCCGGTCGGCGGTTGATGATGCGGCCGGTGGGGTGGCTCAGACAGCGGACGGCGGGGTGGCGCAGGGCCTCCTCCACCCGTTTGGTCATCTCCGGGCGGGACATTCGCTGCCCGCCGTGCACGCTGGCCTGGACCCAGTCGAGCTCAGCGAGGACGTCGTCGGGGAGGTCGAGCCGCCCGTCGGGGAGGATGTCGCACTCGATCCCGCGCAGCACCCGGAACGGAGCCACCTCCGCGTTGGCCGCCGCGATCTCGTCACCCTGGCGGCGGACGTCGTCGGGGGTGAGCCCCTGCACCGCCCCCACCGCGGGGGTGTGGTCGCAGATGGCCAGGTACTCATAGCCTCGTGCGCGAGCGGCGCGCGCCATCTCCGCGACGCTCACCCGCCCGTCTGACCACGTCGTGTGGCAGTGCAGGTCTCCCCGCATCTGCTCGATCTCGACCAGGGGCGGCGGCACTCCGCGGAAGGGCGCCTCGCGCAGCTCTGGGGGGCACCAGGGCACGCCCAGGGCCGCGTAGACCGCGTCCTCGTCGGGCCCGGCGGGCAGCGGCTCGAGCGCCGCCACGTACTCGGCCGACCCGGTCGCGCGCATCACCGCGGTGCCGACCTGGTCGGGCTCGGGGACCGTCACCTCCACGGGGACCCCGTCCACGGTGACCCCGACGGCGTGGCGCTCGCCCCGGTCGATCACGGCAACGATCTGGGGCAGCTCCGCGAACCGCGCCAGGACCGCATCGGGATGTGACGCCGCGCGGACGACGGCGAGCTGGTGGCAGGAGTCACGCCAGCGCCGGACGTCCCCCGCGGGCTCGGCCTCAAGCGCACGCGCGATACCGCCGACGAGATCTCTGGCGCGGTTGAGCCACACGCCCCTCGGCGAGCGCGCTTCGGTCTCCCGGGTCAGCGCCGACACGATCTGCGCCTCGGTCTTGGGGCCGATGCCAGGCACGTCGCGCAGGCGGCCTGCACCGGCCGCCTCCCGCAGCTCGCCGGCGGTGCGGATCTCGAGCGCGCGGGCGATGTCGATGGCGCGCTGGGCGCTCAGCCCGAGGTAGCGGCCGAGGCCGACGAGGTCGGGCACGACGTCGCGCTCGAGTTCGGCGAGCTCCGCGATCCGTCCCGTGGCCACGAGCTCGCGCAGGCGGGCCTCGATCCCGGGGCCGATACCCCGAAGCTCGCGACCGCGACCGGCGGCGACGAGCTCGGCGACCGGGACTCCGCTCTGGCGGACGGTCTCGGCCGCCCGCCGGTAGGCGCGGATCGTGTACGGATTGGCGTCGCCGAGCTCCAGCACCGCCGCGAAGGCGTCGAGCCGGTCGGAGATGTCGGCGTTGTCCACGAGACCGCGGTCACCCGTGCGCGCGGGCCGGCGTTCGGTCACGTCGTCTGCCATCGGGGGGGGGCTCCTCGCTTTTCTCGGCACGTCTCCAGCGGCTTGCGCGGTGCTGGAGACGAGCCCCCTGGGGCGGCTCGCGTTCGCTGCCGGCTTGCCTCCAGGAAGTCGCCCAGGCAAGCTACGGGATGATGGTGGAGCCGATCGGCCTCGAGCCCGTCGACGCGATCACGATGACCACGCTCGTGGACAACGTGACCGACTCGCTGCTTGCCGACCAGGGGCCGGCGAAGCGGCCCTCCCTGGCGGCCGCGCCGCGGGTGCCGGCGCCGCTGACGGCAGGCGGCGACACCGATGACGCGCTGCGCGGCGAGCACGGGTTCTCCGCGCTGGTGACGATCGTCAAGGGCGACCGGGAGACCCGCGTGCTCTTCGATGCCGGCCGGACCCCCGACGGGCTGGTGGAGAACATGCGCCGGCTCGACCTCTCGCCCCGGGACATCGACATCATCGTCCTCAGCCACGGCCATTGGGATCACGTCACTGGCATGGACGGGTTGGTCGGCCAGGTGGGCCGCGCGAACATGCCCGTCCTGATCCACCCTGAGTTCTGGACCCGCCGCCGTCTCGCGTTCCCCGGACGTGACCCGGTCGAGCTTCCGACGACGAGCAGGAACGCGCTGCAGGGCGCGGGGTTCGAGATCGTCGAGCAGCGCCGGCCGTCCTTCCTGCTCGACGGCTCGCTGCTGGTCACCGGCGAGGTCGACCGGACCACAGAGTTCGAGCGCGGCTTCCCCGGGCATGAGGCACACCGTCACGGCGGGTGGGCACCCGACCCGCTGATCCTCGACGATCAAGCCCTCGTGGCGATGGTGCGCGGACACGGCCTCGTCGTCCTGACGGGCTGCGGGCACTCGGGCATCATCAACATCCTGCGCTACGTGCGCGAGCTGACCGGCGAGAAGCGGATCCACGCCGTCCTGGGAGGCTTCCACCTCAGCGGGCCGGGGTTCGAGCCGATCATCGGGCCGACCTGCGACGCGCTCGGCGAGTTCTCCCCCGAGTTCCTCGTGCCGACCCACTGCACCGGCTGGCGAGCCACCCACGCGCTCGCCGGCCGGTTCCCCGAGGCGTTCATCCAGAACAGCGTCGGCACGCGGTTCGAGTTCGCGGCCGCCGACAGCTGATCGCGGCCGCCGGCGTCGCGTCCCGTGGCGCGACCGAGACCCTGCCCGGACCCGCTCCCTCAGCCCGCGAGCGCCTTGGCCTTCAGGCTCTCGAACTCGGCCTCGTTGATGGCCCCGGACTCGAGCAGGCCGCGGGCCTTCTCGATCTCGGCGGCGGGCCCCTGAGACCCTGCGGCGTCGCGCACGCGCTCGTCGAAGGCCTGCTGCGCCTCCTGCTGGTCCCTGGCGCTGCGTTCGGCGATCCCGCGGTGGTAGAAGATCAGATAGATCAGCACGCCGAAATACGGGGTGATGATGATCACGATCACCCAGAGCGCCTTCACGAATCCGCCCATGTCGTGGCGCCGGAAGATGTCTACGAAGCAGGTGACGGCGAGCCAGATCCACAGGAGGAAGGCGACGAAGATGAGCATGGACCACAAGACGTCCAAGAACGGATAGTCGGCAGCGAGCACGGGCATCGGGACCTCTCCTTGGTTGAGGGACCAGACGACCCTAACGAACGGTGGGCGACCGGGGTAGGAAGCTCGTGATCCCGGCGCAGGCGAGCGCGCGCCGGGCTTCCGGGAGCCCGGCGCGCGCTGAAGCGGCGGCGCCTAGACCCTCTGGGGCTGGACCGCCAGGTCGTCCACCCGAGACAGGCCGAACAGGCCGATCCTTCCGGCGTTGTCGGCGTCGCCGGAGGCCACGTCGACGGTGTAGAGGCGGGTGATGCCCCGGATCTGCAGGGCGGCGTAGGCGGTGTTCGTGACGGCCCTGCCGCCGGACAGGCGGCTGTAGACGTCGAAGCCCACGGCCTTTCGCGTATTCACCCCGAGCGAGCCGACCGTCCGGAGAACGCCGTCGTTCGGCGGGTTCTGCACCAGCTCCTCGGCCAGCGCGCGGTCGGCAAGCAGCCGGAGCCCGAGGCCGTGGATCCTGCGTGCGTAGCGGTCGTAGAGCTCCGTCATCGCGCGTTCGCGGTCCCCCTGGGCCAGATCGCGCACGAGCTGTGCGTCGCGGTCGCCGGTGGCGATCGGGAGCATGCCCCGCTATCGCGCGCGGCTGCCGAACGGTTCACCTGCTTGAAGGCGGCAAGGCGGCGGCCCACTGACAGGTCTATGCGGGCGACGCCTCGGTACAGCTCCGGGCGCGACCGGGTGCTCTATGCGCCGGAGATCGGCTGAGCGCCGGCTCTCGCCTCGCGGGAGGTCGACGGCGCCGGGATTCCGCGGACGGCGCCCCTGCGGTACGCGACCGCGGGGCGCCGCCGCGAGGTAGAGCGCGCTCCTACTCGTTCGACTTGAACTCGTCCGACCGGTACTTGAACGAGATGGCGAGGCGGACGCGGTAGTTCACCAGCTTGCCGTCCTGGATCGTGACGTCCTCGCGCACGACCTCGGCGATGCGAAGGTCGTGGACGGTCTGGGCGGCCGTCTCGACCGCGTTGCGGGCCGCTTCGGCCCATGAGTTCGGACTGACCCCGATCACCTCGGTGACCCGGTAGACGCTGCCATCGGCCATGGATCCTCCCTCGCTAGCTCAACGTTGCGGCGGAACGTATCAAGTGCCGCGAGGATCGTGCGGGGCGCTCCCGTCCACTGCAGTAAGCTCGCTCGATCGCTCCTGAGCCCAGCACCGCGGCGGACGGAACGCCCCTCGACGAGGTGCTCGTCATGGAGCGGGAGCACTGGCAGGCCGGCCCCCCGCACGCGCTCTTCAGCCGCATGCGAGCGCAGAGCCCCGTGCACTGGACCTCGCACATCACCGAGTACCCCGAGGAGGCGGGCTTCTGGTCGGTCACGACCGCCGACGACGTCCACGAGGTCAGCCGCGACTGGGAGACGTACTCGTCGGCCACCGGGATCACCGGGCTGACCCACGCGATCATCCCGCTCGAGCTGACCCAGGCGATGTTCATCGGCATGGACCCGCCCAAGCACGACCGCCTCAAGGCGCTCTTCCAGCGCGGCTTCACGCCGAGGCGCATCGCCGAGCACGAGGACGAGATCCGCGCGATCACGACGCGCGTGCTCGACCGCCTCGAGGGCCGGGCGACCTGCGACCTGGTCACCGACGTCGCGCAGCCGGTCGTCTCGCGGGTGATCGGAAGCTTCATGGGGATCCCGCCCGAGGACGACGAGATCTGGGCGCGGCTGATGAACCAGACGCTCGGGGCGGGCGACCCCGACCTCAACCCGGAGGGCGTCGAGGCGGTCATGGCCCGCGACGTGCCCGAGATCTTCGAGCGCTGTCGCCGCCTGATTGCCGAGCGCCGCGAACGGCCGACCGACGACCTGACGAGCGTGCTCGTCCACGCCGAGCTCGACGGGGAGAAGCTCGAGGAGCACGAGATCGTTATGGGCTTCTTCCTTCTCGTCGCCGCGGGCAACGACAGCACGAAGGCGACCTACTGCAGCGGCATGCGCGCACTGCTCGAGGACCCCGGCCAGCGACGGCTCGTGCTCGAGGACCCCTCGCTGGTGCCGAGTGTTGTGGAGGAGGCGCTGCGCATGTTCCCGGCCTTCGCCCACTTCGGGCGCACGGCGACGCGCGAGGCCGAGCTCGACGGCCGTGACATCCGCGAGGGCGACAAGGTGCTCATGTGGTAGGAGGAGTCCAGCCGGAAGTCCGTCCGCAGGTCCTGCCAGCCGTCGCTCGTGCCGAGGTACCCGTTCGAGGTCTGCACGAAGGCCGGCGATGCGCCGAGCGCGCTCGCGTTGGCGGCGTCGGAGGCGACGATCGTGGCGCCCGCCGTCGAGCCCGAGTCGTCGCCGCCGTCGTTGGACGGCGCCGGATCGTAGAGCGCGTGGAGCTGTAGCGGGCGCTTGGTGAACGACCGGAACCGCACCTTGACGAGCAGCGTGTCGCGCGCGGGGTCGGTCACGTAGGTCTTGGTGATCCGGTAGGCGCCTGACTTCGCGGTGTTGACCTGGCGGTACGTCAGGCTCTTGCGGTCCACGAGCTTGACGCGGTGGTTGGTCGCGTCCACCTCGCGCTCGGCGAACGTGCGGCCATCGGAGACGACGAACTGCAGGTCGCGGACGCTCGGCGTGCCGAGGTCGGGGGAGTAGACCTCGGTCAACTCGCCGTTTGCGAGCGTGTACCAGACCCGGCTGCGCGGGGTGGCCGAGGTTCCGAAGCCGTCCTTGTCGGCCGGCGTCCAGACCGCGGGCTCGCCGGGTGCCCCGGGCGCGGTCGCCGGCGCGGCGCCGGCGGGGGCCGCGATGATCGCGACGACGACGACGACGGCGAAGACGGCGGCCGTCGCCACGCGCGCGGTTCGCCACGACGGTGTGCGCGGCATTCCCCTGCTCCTCCCACGGCGCGCGGCCTCCACGACCACGCTGCTGGCGCCGTAGTACCCGGTCGGTGCCCTGGATCAACCTCCGTCCGACGTGGGAGTCTTTGCGGCATGGCCTCCTCCGCCCCGCCGAAGCCGATCTACGTCACCGGGCACCGCAACCCCGACACCGACTCGATCGCCGCTGCCGTCGGCTACGCCGAGCTCAAGCGGCGGCTGGACCCTCACAACGACTACGTCCCCGTGCGGCTCGGCGCGGTGAACGATCAGACGCGCTGGGTGCTGGAGCGCGCCAAAGCGCCCGAGCCGCGGCTGCTGCCCCACGTCGAGCTGCGCGCGCGCGACGTCATGCGGTTCCAGTTCCCGATCGCCCGCTGCACCGACCCGGTGCGGACCGTGGGCCTGCTGATGGCGACCGAGTCGCTCGAGCTCGTTCCGCTCGTCGACGAGGAGGGCTCGCTCGACGGGCTGCTGACCGAGCGCGCCCTCGCCCGCCGCTACGTCCGCGAGTCCCAAGAGGCGTCGCGGCTGGACGCGCCGACCGCGGTGGCGACGATCGTCGACGTGCTCGGGGGCGAGCTCGTGGTGGAGGGCGCGCAGCGCGTCGCCGGGCGCGTCTTCGTGCTCGCCTCGGACACCTCGTCGCCCACGCAGGTCTCCGCCGGCGACGTGGTGGTGGTCGGCGACCGCGAGGACGCGCAGCGCCGCGCCATCGGCCACGGCGTCGGCCTGCTGGTGACCAGCAACGGCGTGACGCCTTCAGAGCAGGTCCTGGCGCTCGCGCGCGAACGCGGGACGGCCGTCGCCTCCTCGCCGCTGGACAGCTACGTGACCGGGCGGATGATCACGCTGAGCGGGCCGTGCCGCGCGCTGAGCGAGGTCGACCCGCTGACCGTGCACGAGGACGACCTGCTCGCCGACATCTCCGAGCAGGTCAAGGACGTCCACTACCGCGCGGCGATCGCCGTCGACTCAGAGCGCCGGCCGATCGGCCTGCTCACCCGCGCCGACCTCGTTCGTCCGGCGCGCCGGCGCGTGCTTCTCGTCGACCACGCCGAGCAGGCCCAGAGCGTCCAAGGAGTGCAGCACGCGGAGATCGTCGAGATCCTCGACCACCACCACGTCGGCTCGATCGAGACCCAGCTCCCGGTGCGCGCGACCTTCGACCCGGTCGGCTCGACCGCCACCCTGGTCATCGAGCGCTTCCGCCGGAACGGCATGGAGCCGAGCCGTCCAACCGGCATCCTGCTGCTCGGCGGGATCCTCTCGGACACGGTGATCCTCAACTCGCCGACCACGACCGAGCGCGACCGCGCCGCAGTGGACTACCTCGAACGCGTGCTGGCGCTCGACACGACGGCGTTCGGCCGCGAGATGTTCGAGCGCACCTCCGACGTCTCGCAGCTCTCGCCGGCCGAGATCCTCGCCCGCGACCGCAAGGAGTACGACCTGGGCGCCGGCCGGTCGATGGCCATCGCCCAGATCGAGACCGTGGGTACGGCGCTCGCCGCGCGCGAGCCCGAGCTGCTCGGGGCGCTGCGGGTCGAGCAGGCCGACGGCGGCTACGCCCTCTCCGCGCTGATGATCACCGACATCCTCGCGCGGGCGACCGAGCTGCTCGTGGCGGGCGACACCGCCGCGGCGGCGCGCGCCTTCGACGCGGCGGAGGCGGACGGCTCGATTGCGCTCCCCGGGGTGATGAGCCGCAAGAAGCAGGTCGCGCCCAGCCTGCTCTCGGCGCTGGCCAGCTGAGCGGTCAGCCGAGCGCTCAGCCGGGCGGCGACGCGACCGGTCGGCCTCGCTCGCGCTGGCGCTCGGGGCTCACGCGCACCACGTCCCAGGCGAGGCCGAGGCGCTCGAGCGTGCGGATGAAGTGTCCGCCAAGGTCGAGCTCGGCCCTGCGCAGGCCATGGAACGCCGAGGTCGGGAACGCGTGGTGGTTGTTGTGCCAGGACTCGCCGAAGGTGGCGAGGGCGAGCCAGCCGACGTTGGTGGACTCGTCGTGGGTCGCGAAGCGGCGGCGCCCGAAGTAGTGGCAGATCGAGTTGATGCTGAACGTCGCGTGGTGGAGCAGGAAGATGCGCACCAGCCCCGCCCACACCAGCGTCAGCAGTCCACCGACCAGCGTTCCCTTGATCGCGAGCCCGAGCAGGAACGGGAGCAGGAGGCTCGCGGCGATCATCGGCTTCTCGGCCGCGTCGATGATGCGCATGCCCCGGTCCTTGATGAGGTCCGCGCCGTAGCGGCGGCGGTCGGCCTGGCCGACGGTGGTGAACAGCCACCCCGCGTGCGCGTGCCAGAGCCCTCTGAAGGCGCCGAGCCCGGCCTCGTGGGGGCTATGGGGATCGCCGTCCTCGTCGGCGAAGTCGTGATGCTTGCGGTGATCGGTCACCCACTTGATCACCGACCCCTCGACCGCCAGCGTTCCGAGCACGGCGAGCGAGTAGCGGACCCCGGGGCGGGTCCGGAACGAACGGTGCGTGAGCAGCCGGTGAAAGCCCACCGTTATGCCGAGGCACGTCGCCGCGTAGCCCACCGCCAGGAGGACCAGGTCGACCGGCTCGACGAACCGGCGCCAGCACAGGACGACGGCGAGCAGGAAGGCCAGGAACGGGAGCGAGAGCGCGAGCAGGTTGCTGACCTGGCGGGCGGTCGCCACGCCGCGCGGCGCAGCGGGGGCAAGCGTGTCGCCGGCGGTGGCGGACAGCGTGTCCTGCGATCGGATCGGAAGCGTGCTCACGGCAGCCTGCCCGCCTTTCGCTCGCCGCGTACGCGGGCGAGCGCGGTGAGCACCTCGTCGCGCCGGTGGAATTTCATCTCGTACTCGCGCACCAGCGTGATGGTGTGGAGGTCAGCGCTCTCCACGGCGGTCACGACCTCGTCGGCGTCGAGGGCGTCGTAGCGGGGAAGCGGCTCGCTTCCGCGCAGATAGCGGAGCTTGGCGAGCACCTCCGGGCGGTCCTGGTGCGATCTCTCGAAGGTCTCGATGCTCGCCAGCTCGGACTGGGAGTGCCGGCGAAGCTGCTCGGTCACGCGGTCGGCCTTGAGGCGGTCGTAGCCGGCGATCGGCAGCGCGTCTTCACCGGCCGGGAGCGGATCGGCGACCGTGGGGGCGTCCTGAGGGCCGCGACGACGAAGGTTGAACATGGCCAGCTCCTATGCTCGGGTGCGCGCCGAGCCCGTAGGGATCGACATCGCCACGCCGGCCGAGTGTCGGAGCCGGAAGGCGCCCGCCGTTTGCTGGGGCGAGCACCACCACGCTAGCACCGGCGGGCCGGAGGTCGAGCGAGTGTTGCGTGGTGGGCGCACTCCGCGGGGCTAGACCGCACTCCGCGGGGCTAGACTCCGGACACGCAGGAGCGACATGACCTACCTCGACACCGAGCACCTTCGCGTGCTGATCGCGAACGAGCGCAAGGATCGGCTTGCGCTCGTCGCGCCGCTTGTCGCGCAGGTGGGCCACGAGGTGATCGCGCGCGAGATCGACGTCGAAGACGTCGGTGCCGTGACGGCCAGGGAACGGCCCGACGTCGCTCTCGTCGGGCTCGGCCAGAGCTCCGAGCACGCGCTCGAGCGGATCGGCCGGATCGTCCAGGAGGCCGCCTGCCCGGTCATCGTCCTGATCCACGCCCCCGCTCCCGAGTTCGTCAAGGAAGCGTCCAAGCGCGGCGTGTTCGCCTACATCACCGACGCCGACGTCGAGGACTGGCAGAGCTCGATCGACATCGTGCTGCGCCGCTTCGCGGAGTACCACGAGCTCGAGGGCGCGTTCGGGCGCCGTGCGCTGACCGAGCGCGCGAAGGGCATCCTGATGGAGCGCCACTCGGTCGACGCCGCGACCGCCTTCGAGATGCTCCGCACCCACGCGCGTGAGGCCAA
The DNA here is from genome assembly GCA_963728925.1 of uncultured Actinomycetes bacterium. Classification (GTDB taxonomy): domain Bacteria; phylum Actinomycetota; class Thermoleophilia; order Solirubrobacterales; family Solirubrobacteraceae; genus JBBPZA01. The sequence goes on from CAVSMB010000029.1 coordinate 144,608, forward strand.
CCGCAAGCTCGTCGACGTCGCTGGCGCCGTGGTCGACGGCCACCGCCTGCTGCCCAGGCAGCCCCGGGGGTCTTGAGCCGGGCCGCTACCGGCCGGCCTGGCGTCCTGCCCGGCCGATCCGCGCCCGAAGGAAGGCAGAGGCCTTCTGCACCGGGTCGGTGTCCAGCGGCCAGTGATCGGTGAGCAGTGCGTCGATCTCGGACGGGGCGATCGTGCGCAGCCGCTGGACCCGGCGGCGCTTGAGCAGGATCATGGGGAGCCCAATGCCGTTCGCAGCATAGGCGCGCAGGGCAACGGACAGAGCTCCGCGCCGCGTCGCGGCGACGAGGAGGTGGGCCTGGACCACCGCGAAGCGCGGCGCCAGCTTCACCAGCGACGCGAGCGGCACGTTCTTCAGGACCAGCAGCTGGGAGTTCTTGATGAACTGGTGGAGCTGGAAGTGCCCCAGCCTTCCGGCGGTGACCCCCACGCCGTGCAGGACCCGGGCGCGAGGGGCGAGGACGACCCGATAGCCGGCGAGCCGCGCCCGGAAGCCGAGGTCCACGTCCTCGAGGTAGGCGAAGTACTGCGGGTCGAGCACGCCGACGTGCTCGAGCACGCTGCGGCGGTAGATCGAAGCCCCGCCCGACGCCGCGAAGATCTCGGGATAGCCCTCCAAGGCGAGCTCGGCGACGCGCTCGCCGCGCCGGTCGCGGTAGGGAAGGCCCCAGCGGGAGAGCTGCTCGCCGGCCGAGTCCACCATCTCGGGGTCGCGGCGCTCCAGCATGAGGCTCGCAGCAACGTCGGCGTGGTCCATCGCAGCGAGCATCTCCTCGGCCCAGCGCGGTTGCGCGATCGCGTCGTTGTTGAGCAGGGCGACGAAGTCTGTGCTTGACGCCTCGATGCCGGCGTTGACACCGCCGGCGAAGCCCCTGTTCACGGGGAGGCGCAGCGTGATCGCCTCGGGGTGATGGTCGCGCACATACTCCAGCGAGCCGTCCGTCGAGGCGTTGTCGACGACGACGACCTCGAGCTCGTCGACGGTCTGCTCGCGCAGGGCGGCGAGGCACGCCGCGAGCTCCTCCCTGCCGTTCCAGTTCGGTATCACGACGGAGAGACGCACGCCGGTCGCGCCTCAGCCCGCGGGCGCCGCGCGGTCGGCGAGCGCCTGGAAGCCCGCCTCGTCGCCGGCCGCCGCGAGGCTGCCCCACGTCTTCTGGGCGACGATCCTCAGGCGAGGCAGCGCCTGGGCGGCGGCTTGCGCCACCGAGGCCGTGTTCGGGCGGTCGTTCCACACCGCCAGCGAGGCGCCGAGCTGCCGCCGATCCCCAGGGGGCAGGACGATCCGCGGATCGGCGACGCCGGTCGCCCAGCGGGCGGAGTCCAGCCCCTCGAAGGCCGACGGCTCCCAGTCGGAGTACATCTGGGCGATGTCGGCGCGCAGGTCGGTCACCGGTCCGCCGGTGACGACGTAGAGCGGCCACCAGCCCATGTTGACGACGCGATAGCCCGCGCCCACGAGCGCGGCCGGCGAGGGGGAGACGCGGTTCTCCCACCACTGCACGACCGCGCGGGTGTCCAGGCGCGTGGCGCGGCCGCCGGCCATGCCGTCCGACCACACGCGCTGCTCCTTGCCGGCCGCGCGCACGACGTCGCCCATGAGGTTGTCGAAGTCGAGCACCGCGTCCGCGCCGGTGGCGCTCGGCCCGAAGCGCGAGCGGGCGTAGGAGGCCAGCTGCGGGTAGAGGTCGTACTCGCTCGCGGTCTTGTTCGCGCCGAGGAACTCGTCGGAGCCGGTGTGCCACCAGCGGCCGGGGAAGAGGCCGACCAGGTCGCGGATCACGTTGCGGGCGAAGGCTCGGGCGGCGGGGAGCGTGATGTCGAGCTTGTCGGGTCGGCGCGCTCCGCCGGCGTCGCGGAGCTGGAGGTCGGGGCGCCCGCGCAACGCGGCGCCGAAGTGCCCCGGCATGTCGAGCTCCGGGACGATCTCGACGTGCCGGCGGGCGGCGTAGGCCACGAGCGCCCGGACCTCGTCGCGTGTCAGCGCCCCCGGCGTGGCGAGCCCGGGGTAGCGCCGGCTCTGGACCATGAAGCCCTCGTCGTCGGAGAGATGGAGCTGGAGCGTGTTCAGCTTGAGGTCGGCCATCGCGCGGATCTGGCGGCGCAGCTGCGCGGCCGTGTAGGTCTTGCGCGCGACGTCGAGCATGAGCCCGCGCTCGGGGTACAGGGGCGCGTCGCGCGCGGTTCCGCGGGGCGCGCCGCCCGGCGAGCGCAGGAGCTGCGCCAGCGTGCGCCCGCCGTAGAACACGCCGGCCGCCGCCGGGGCGGCGATCCGCACCGAGGCGCCCAGGCGCAGCTCGTAGCCCTCTCGCCCGAGCGTCTTGACGGGTCGCGTCAGGCGCAGCTCGACGTCGCCGGCACGGATGCGCTCGCCGCCGCGCGTGATCACCTCCACGCGGCGGCCCAGCAGGGAGCCGAGGTCGCCGGCGAGCGTGCGCGCCTCGCCGAGCAGGCGCGCTCGCTGCGACGGCGCGACGACGACGCGGACGTCGCGCCGCGGGGTGAAGCTCCCGGTTCCCGTCCCCCACGAGCGCACGGCGGGCACGGTGAAGGGGCGGCCGGGTGGTGTCGCGGCGCGCGCGTCGGTGGTGAGGCCGGCGGCGAGGAGCGCCGCCAGGGCGGCGGCGCGGAGCGCGAGGCGGGGGTCGGGACGGCCGGGCATCGGCGCTCAGTCGAAGTCGCGATACGTGTCGCGACCGGCCGACTGGTCCCACCAGCGCATGACGAGCACCGCGGCGAGGCACGTGTGGAGACCGAGGTGGGGCAGGGCGGCGGCCGCGGGAAGGATCGAGACGGTGATCTCGGTCGCCTCGAGCGCCGCGCCGAGCAGAGCCTGGCGCTGGGCGTCCCACAGCCACCAGCGGCCGCGCTGGTCGTTGGCCCGCGAGCGCACGCCGATGTCGGCGAACTCGGCTGCCCACGTCAGGGCCCGGCCGTCGGCGAAGGTGAGCGCGCCGCCGCCCGACGAATGCTTCCACTCGTACAGCCCGATCTGGCCCGACGAGCCGAAGATCGAGATCTTCGGGTGCAGCAGCCCCTGCTGGTCCAGGCGCCAGGAGCCGTCGGAGGCCTGCGCGGTCGCGTCGCCGGCCATGCGGTTCATCAGGCCGCCCCACGCGACGCGCGCGACAACGTCCTCGCCGAGCTTGAGGTCGTCGGCCTTGGCCCGCAACCCGCCCTGGTGGAGGTTCAGCGTGCCGCCGACGGCGTCGGCGATCGGGCGGAAGTACCCGCGCGTCTCCTCCGTCCACGCCGCACCGTCCCACCGGCGCCAGCACGGCTGCCCGCCGGGATCGGGGTACCAGCCGGCGGCGGGGGCGGACGAGGTCATCGCGCCATGGTGGCAGGCGGGCGCCGCGACGGGTCGCGCTCCGGCGCGCGGCTCAGGCGGCGGCGCGGCGCGGCTCAGGCGGCGGCGTGACCCGCTCTCCCCACGCCGCGTCCTCGAAGCGCGCGGGCGCGGTGCTCTCGAGGAAGCCGCGCAGCAGCGCAGCGAGGCCCTCGGGGTCCTCGAGGTTCGGGAAGTGTGCGGCGCGCGGCAGCGTCGCGAAGCGGCTGCCGGGGATCGCCTCGTGCGCTGCGCGACCGTGGGCGATCGGGATCGTGTGGTCGCGCTCGCCCCACACGATGAGCGTCGGCATGCCGTCCAGGAGGTAGAGCCGGTCGCGAGCGCTCACCCGCTGCCCGCGGACGTCGATCACCGACCGCAGCGTCTGCACGAAGGCCTCACGGGCGCCCGGGCGCTCGAGCGGCCGCAGCGCGCGTGCGACAGCCTGCAGCTGCACGCCGGTGCCCGAGCCGCGCGCTCGCAGCCGCGCGCCCAGGCGGGCGAGCGCGTCGACCACGCGGCGGTCCGCAGCGGCGGCCAGCAGCGCCGAGGCGCCGGGAATGGCAGCCGTGCACAGCAGCGGGCTCACCTCTGGCCCCAGCCCGCCGCTCGAGACGAGGACGAGCCGCTCGGTGCGCTGGGGGAACTGCCAGAAGAACTGCATCGCGACGCCGCCGCCCAGCGAGTGGCCGACGATCGTCGCGCCGTCGACCCCGATCGCTGCGAGCAGGTCGCGCACCGCCGCGGCGTGGGCGCCGAGCGAGTAGTCGCCGCGTGGCGTCGCCGAGTCGCCGTGGCCGATGAGGTCGGGGGCGATGACGGTGTAGCCGTCGGCCAGCCGCGCCGCGACGGCCTCCCAGTGGCGCGAGGAGTTGACCATCCCGTGGATGAGCACGACCGGCGGCCCGGCGCCCGCGACCCGGTAGTTGACCCGGTGTCCGTGCAGGAGGACGCTGCGCGCCCGGAAGGCCGGCTCGCTCACGAGCGCGAGGCTATGCCATCGTGGTGCGACGTGACGCGCGAGATCGCGATCAGCGGCGACATGATCCGCCTCGGTCAGCTCCTCAAGCTGGCCGGTGTGGTCGGGGGCGGTGGCGAGCTGAAGGACTTCCTCGGCGCCGAGCGCGTGCTCGTGAACGGCGTCCACGAGCGCCGTCGCGGCCGGCAGCTGCACCCCGGCGACCTCGTCGAGACGGGCAAAGAGCGCCTGCACGTGACCGGAGCAAGCTGAGATGGCCGACAGCGACCCGCCCGACCACCAGGAGGTCGAGCGGGCGCTGCGCGCGCGTCACGCCGAGCTGCAGGAGCGCCTGGCCGGCTTCTCGCGGCCGCCGGAGCGCGGCGCGGAGCTCTGCATTTCGGCAAGCGCATCGGCGAGGGCACGAGCGAGGCGATCAGCCGGCTCACTGATATCGGCGTCGGAGGGAGCCTCGAGGCGTCGGCCCTGCGCGTCGACCGGGCGCTCGAGAAGCTTCAGGAGGGCAGCTACGGGGTCTGCGACGCCTGCGGCGGCCCGATCGCCCGAGCTCGGCTTGACGCGGTACCCGAGAGCGTCGAGTGCATCGACTGCGCGCGGGGCGGGCGTCGCCGGGTCAGGGGGTGAAGACGACCTTGCCGAACTGGTCGCCGTTGCGCATCGCGGCGAAGCCCTCGCGCGCCTCGGCGAGCGGGAGCACGCGGTCGACGAGCGGCCGGACGCCGGCGTCCTCGCACAGTCGCGCGAGGTCGGCGAGCTCGTCGCGAGTGCCCATGGTGGAGCCGACGACCCGCAGCTGGAGGAAGAACAGGCGCTGCAGGTCGGCCGGCGGGTTCGCGCCGCTCGTCGAGCCCGAGACCACCAGCGTGCCGCCGGAGCGAAGGGCGCGCAGCGAGTGCTTCCACGTTGCCTCGCCCACGGTCTCGAGCACGGCGTCGACACGCTCGGGGAGCCGCTCGCCCGCCTCGAAGGCGGCGTCAGCGCCGAGCTCGAGGGAGCGGGCGCGCTTGGCCTCGTCGCGGCTCGTGACCCAGACCCGCACGCCGGCGTGGCGCCCGAGCACCACCGCGGCGGTGGCCACGCCGCCGCCCGCGCCCTGGACGAGCACGGTCTGCCCGGGTCGCACCTGCGCCTTGACGAAGAGCATCCGGTAGGCGGTCAGCCAGGCCGTCGGCAGGCAGGCCGCCTCCTCGAAGGACAGCGAGGGCGGCTTGGGGACGACGTTGCCCCGTGGCACGGCGACGCGCTGGGCCAGCGTGCCGGCGTGAAGCTCTGAGAGCAGCGTGCGCCGCGGGTCGAGCGTCTCGTCCCCGTGCCATCCGTCAGTGGCGACGACCGCATGGACGACGACCTCCTCGCCGTCCTCCCCGACACCCGCCGCGTCGCAGCCGAGGATCATCGGCAGCCGGTCCTCGGGCAGGCCGACGCCCTGCAGCGACCACAGGTCGTGGTGGTTCAGCGCCGCGGCGCGGACGTCGACGGTGGTCCAGCCCTCGGGGACCTCGGGCTCGGGCCGCTCGCCGACCTCGAGCGCCGAGAGCGGGTCGTCGGGGTCGATCCGGGCGGCGTAGGCGGCGAGCATGACGAAGGTCCGTCTACCCGCTGTCGCGCGCGCCGACCCCCCGAAGGACCCTCTATCCGCCCTCGCGCGCGCCGACCCTCCCGAAGAAGCGGCAGATCGCCTCGGTCGCGCTCGGGCCTTGCGGGTCGCTGTGGCGCGCGCCGGCGGCGCCTCCGGACCACGCGTGGCCCATGCCCCCCACGCCCACGTGCTCCACGAGGATCCCGCCGCGGTCGTCGTGCCAGCGCCGGCGGGTGAAGGAGCGGCCGCCGGGCGCGCGGTCGCGAGTCGTCTCGGTCGGGCGCCGCGGGTCGAGGCGGACGCTCCCGCCCGCCGCCACGTGGTTCATCGTCAGCCACTGGACGACCGCCTGCTCGCCGTTGACCGGGGCGACGAGCCGGTCCTTCGTGCCGTGGAGGACCAGGGCCGGGATCGGGCGCGCGCGGGCGCCCGTCGCCTCGGCCGCCGCCAGGCCCTCGCGCTCGGGGTGCGGCCCGCCCCGGGCCATGGCCGCGAACGCGCCGCGCATGGTCGTCGCCGACCGGTAGGCGAGCCCGGAGTGGACGGCGACGCCGGCGAAGAGATCGGGATGGGTCACCGCGAGCACCGCGGCCATCGCGCCGCCGGCCGAGAGGCCGGCGACGAACACCCGGTCGGGGTCGATGGGCCGGCGCGACACGGCGGCCAGGACGGCCCGCGTGGCGCCGGCGATCGCCGCGGGCTCGCCGGCCCCGCGGCTCTGGTGCGCGTCCTCGAACCAGTTCCAGCACCCGCGCTGGTTGGCGGCGGGACCCTGCTCGGGGTAGAGCACGACGAAGCCGTGGCGGTCGGCGGCCTCGTTCATCCCCGTCGCGGCGACGAAGCTCTGGGCGCTCTGGGTGCAGCCGTGCAGCATGACCAGGAGCGGCGCTCGGGAAGTGGTTGCGACGCCCGGTGGCGTGTGGACGAACCACCGCTGGGGGCCGGCGGGGAGATGGTCGAGCTCCTCGAGGGTCGCGCGCGGGCGCGCGAGGCAGGCGGCGGGGGCGAGGCCGGGCGCTGCGCGGAGGGTGGTCCCCGGTGGCGCGTCGCGGCCGCCCCCAAAGACCGCGTCGCAGCCGCCCCCAACGGCCGCTTCGCGGCCGTCCCCAAAGACCGCGTCGCAGCCGCCCCCAACGGCCGCTTCGCGGCCGTCCCCGCGCAGGTGCCGCTGAATGACCGCCTGGTTCTCGGCGTAGAGATCGCGCCAACCCATGCGCAAACTATATCATCCACACCCGCGTGAGATTACGAGCGACGTGAGGCGGACGTCCGTGCTCGACGAGGGGGCACGAAGCTCCGGTAGACGCTGAGCAGCGCGAACCGCTGTGGCTCGGAGAGGCGAGGGTCGTTCGCGATCGCCGCCTCGGTGTCGGCCACGCGTCCGGGGCCGCCGTTGGCGTCGGTCACGTCGAGCACCCCGACCTCGGCCAGCAGCGCCTCGATGGGGACGCCGAGCGCGTCGCCGATCGCCTTGAGCACGGTGATCGAGGGCTCGTGCAGCCCGCGCTCGAGCTGGCTCAAGTACGCGTTGGAGATGTCGGTGCGGTCCGCCAGCTCGCGCAGCGACAGGCCCGCGGCCGTGCGCTGCGCGCGGATGAACGCGCCGAGGGCGGGGAGCGCCGCCTTCCAGGCTGCGTCGGACATCGCGCCCCATCTTCGCGCCTTTCGCGGGTCGGATAGCTTCTCCGGCCGCGTGCCGCCCGTCGACTGCACCGACTTCCCCGACGATCCGATCGTCCAGTTCCGGGCGTGGATGGAGGAGGCGAGGGCGGGCGGGGCGCAGGAGCCCGAGGCGCTGACCCTCGCGACGGCGGGAGAGGACGGGCGCCCGAGCGGGCGTACCGTCCTGTTGCGCGGCTTGGACGAGCGCGGCTTCCGCTTCTACACGAACTACGCGAGCCGCAAGGCGCGCGAGCTCGACGCCAACCCGCTCGCGACGCTCGTCTTCTTCTGGCGTGAGATCTCGCGGCAGGTGATCGTCTCGGGCGACGTCGAGCGCACGTCGGCGGCGGACTCCGACGCGTACTTCGCCTCCCGCGCGCCAGAGAGCCGCCTCGGCGCGTGGGCCTCGCGGCAGGGCGCGGAGCTGGGATCGCGCGAGGAGCTCGAGGCGCGCGTCGCCGAGCTCGAGCGGCGCTTCGGCGACGGCGACATCCCGCGCCCGGATTTCTGGGGCGGCTTCCTGCTGCGTCCCGACGCGGTGGAGTTCTGGCGCCTCGGGCCGTTCCGGCTGCACGACCGCTGCCTGTACCTCCGCGAGCGGGACGGATGGTCCGTGCGGCGGCTCTCGCCCTGACAGGGTTTACCCGGGCCGCGGTCCGGTTACCTGGAGTGGGAAGGACGGGAACTCGAGCCGGGAGGCTGACGATGAAGCTTGGAGCACTGGCGCTGCGAGGCGCGATCGGCGGGCTGTTCATAGGCCACGGCACGCAGAAGCTCTTCGGGTGGTTCGGCGGCCACGGGCGCGACGGGACGGGCGCGTTCTTCGAGACGCTCGGGCTGCGGCCGGGGAAGCGGCACGCGACGGCCGCGGGTCTCTCGGAGGCCGGCGGCGGCGCGCTGCTCGCGCTCGGCGCCCTGACCCCGGTCGCCGGCGCCCTGCTCACCGGCACGATGGTGACCGCGATCCGCAAGGTCCACGGGAAGAACGGGCCATGGGTGACCGAGGGTGGCTACGAGTACAACCTCGTGCTGATCCTCGCCGTCGCAGCGCTGGTGGACCACGGTCCCGGGCCGCTGTCCGTCGACCGGGCGCTCCTCCCGCGCGCCAAGGGGCCGGCGCTGGCCCTCGCCTCGGTGGGCGCGGGCGTGCTGGGCTCCTACCTCGTGACCGAGCGCCTGACCGATCCCGCACCGGCTGAGGAGCCCGGTCTCCGGGAGGCCGCGGGCGAGGTGGCGAGCACGGAGAACGGGAGCCCCGTGGCGCCCGTCGGCGCGACGGCGTCCTGAGCTAGGGCTTCTCCGCGGGCGGCGGGTCGGCCGCGATCTCGCGCGCGACCGCGAGCGCCTCGTCGAGCGAGCGTCCCGAGACGGCGGCCACCCAGCACGCGGCCGGAGCGGCGACGCGCTCGCCCGAGCCGCGGGCCGCCGCACCCGCGAGGTCGAGAATCGACGCGAAGTCGTTCGCGGCCAGCCGCTCGGCGCCGAGGCGGGCGGCGAACTCGTCGAGCCACTCGCGCGCGTTCACGAGCCGGTCCGGGCGGTGGCCCGCGGGTCCGGCAACGGGACCAGGCGCGACTCGATCTCCTCGCGACGGGGCTCGAGGAAGGGCGGGAGGATGAGCCTCGAGCCCAGCTCCTCGAGCGGCCCGTCGACGGTGAAGCCCGGGCCGTCGTCAGCGATCTCGAAGAGCACGCCGCTGGGCTCGCGGAAGTAGATCGAGTGGAAGTAGTAGCGGTCGATGACCGGCGTGGAGCTCACGCCGGCGTCGTTGAGGCGCTCCAGCCAGCGCGGGTGCTCGGCGACCGTCGTGCCCCACGCGACGTGGTGGACCGTGCCCGCGCTCTGGCGTCCCGGCTCGTCGGGCGGCGGGTCGTAGGAGATCGTCGCGCCCCGGCGCTCGCCGCGCAGCTCCCAGCGCTGCTCCCCGTCGGAGCGCGCGCCCAGGACGCCCTCGAGCAGCGACGACGAGCGTGCCGGGTCGTCGCTGTAGGCGCGCACGCCGTCGAAGCCTCCGAGCGCGACCTGCGCCGGGACCTCCGGGTGCTCGGCGCGCAACGACTCGTCGCCGCCCTCGCGCACGACCAGGTCGTGGCCGAGGCCCTCGGGGTCGGCGAAGCGCAGGGTTGAGTCGCCTCGCTCGGTGGCGACGCCCTCGGCCGCCAGGCGCCGCTCCCAGAAGTCCAGCGCCTCGGGTGAGCCGACGCGCGACACGATGCGGTGGACCATCCCGGCGCCCGCACGGCCCGGAAGCGCGCCCTCGTAGGCGAAGAAGGTCAGCTCGGAGCCCGCGCGGCCGCGCTCGTCGGCGTAGAACAGGTGGTAGACGCCCGGGTCGTCCTGGTTGACCGTCTTGGCCACGAGGCGCAGCCCGAGGACGCGGCCGTAGAAGTCGACGTTGGCCACGGCGTCGCCGGTGATCGCCGTGACGTGGTGGATGCCTTCCAGCCGCGGGTCCATCTCGTCGAGTCTAGGCCGTGCGCCGCACGGATCCCGTGAAGCCCGCCGCGCGACGGCAGATGCCGCTGGGGCGCCGGGCTCGGCCGCTCTTCTGGCGCGGCATGGTGATCGTCGCCGGCACGGGATAGGGCGGCGGGTCGGACTCGGTGCACTGCTCGGTGGTCACCAGCGGGGAGTCGTTGCTCGTCGGCGGCAGCCTGGGGATCGAGTAGTCGGGCTTGGCCGCGAAGTTGAAGGCGGAGGTCATGTCTCCGGTGACCGACCGGCGCCAGGCGCTCAGGTTGGGCACCTCGGCGCCGAAGCGGCGCTCGATCAGGCGCAGCACGGAGGTGTGATCGAAGGTCTCCGAGGCCACGAAGCCGCCTCGCGACCACGGCGACACGACGATGCAGGGGACGCGGAAGCCAAGGCCGATGGGCCCGCGGATCCCGCCCGCCGCCTTGGGCAGCGGGTCGACGGTGAGGAACTCGCCCTTGGTCCCGGGCGGCGCGACGGGCGGCGCGACGTGGTCGAAGAAGCCGCCGTTCTCGTCGTAGTTGATGATCACCGCGGTCTTGCGCCACACGTTGGGCCGCGCCCAGATCGCGCGCAGCACCTGGTCGGTCGCGTATTCCCCGAGCGCCGGCGGGAAGGCGGCGTGCTCGGACTCGGCGAAGGGCACCTGGATCCACGAGACGGCCGGCAGCGCGTTGGCGTCGAGGTCTGAGACGAAGTCCGCCGGGTAGGTCGGCTGGATGCCGAGGCGGTTGAGCGTCGGGTTGTCGCGGAACTGGCGGAAGGCCGGGAAGGGACTGTCGAACTGCCCGCCTGCGGCCGTGTAGCTCTTCCACGAGACGCCGCGCGCCTCGAGCTGCTCGGGCATCGTCGTCCAGCGGAAGTCGCCCACGAGCCCGTCGCCGTCGAACACCGTCGAGAGGCTCGGGCCACCCTTGCGGCCCGCGGGGTCCAGGGTCGCCGAGACCGAGTACAGGCGGTTGGGCTCGGTCGGCCCGAGGACCGAGCAGAAGTACATGTCGCACAGCGTGTAGGCCTTCGCGAGCGCCCAGTAGTAGGGGATGTCGACGTCGCGGAAGAACCCCATGACCGTCGGGCCCGCCGCCCCGTCCCACTGGGGACGCGAGTGGATCGAGACGAACTTGTCGTTCTTGCCGCCGTTCCAGCTCTGGTGCTGGGGCTCCCAGTCGTGGGTCGGATCGGCCACACACTGGCCGATCGGCTTGCGGCCCTGCAGGTGGAAGGGCAGAAGTCGCCCGTCGTGGTTGCCGGGGCCGTCGTAGCCGCGCTGGGAGAACGCCCGCCGGTTGCGCGGATCGCCGAAGCCGCGCACGCCGGGGAAGGTGCCGAAGTACTGGTCGAAGGAGCGGTTCTCCTGCATGAGCACGACGATGTGCTCGATGTCGCCCAGCGCGGACGGGCAGGACGCGCGTTCGGTCGCCCCGACGGCTCGGCCGACGAGCGACTGCGAGGCCAGCGCGGACGCGCCGAGCGCGGCGCCGGTCGCTCCGGCGCGCAGGAGGTCACGGCGGGTGAGGTCGGTCCCTGACACGGGCAGCTCCTTGATGACGGCGACGCGCGAACGCTATCCGCCGCCGGGCTCCCCGTGGGGGAAGGTCAGGCGCCGAAGAGCTCGCGTGCGCGGTCGGCCACGAGCTGCGGACGCTCCTCGGGCAGGAAGTGCCGCGCGCCGGGGGCGCGCTCGACGGTGAGGCCCGGAGCGTTGCGGTCGTGGCCCTCGAGGTCGGCCCCGCGCACGATCACGTCCCGGTCGCCGACGATCAGGCGGGCTGGCACCTCGAGTCGCGCCTCGGCGTAGCGGCCGCGCACGATCGGCGCGATCTCGTGCACCAGGAAGGTCCGGTACAGCGCGCCCGTGGCGCGCGCGGCGTCCGGGGTGCGCATCACCGCGTCGTAGCGGTCCAGTTCGGCGGGGGAGAAGGTTCCGGGCGAGGCGCCGGCCGCGAGCATGCGGCGCGCCAGGCCGCGCTCCATCAGCGCCTCGCCGACCCGCGGCGTGCTGAGGACGCCCTGGTACGCGAGGCCGGCCAGCCGCCACGGGTTGCGCTGGTCGTGGCGCGAGGGCCAGAGGTGCGGTACGGACAGGACGAGGAGCGCGGAGACGCGCTCGGGCGCCCGCAGCGCGAGCAGCAGCCCCGAGAACGCGCCCCAGTCGTGGCCGAGGTAGCGGACGCGGTCGAGCCCAAGCGCGTCGAGCAGCGCGAGCAGGTCGCCCGCAAGCTGCTCCTTCTCATAGCCGGCGGCGGGCTTCTCGGACCACCCGAAGCCGCGGAGGTCGGGCATGACCAGTCGCCACTCCCCTGGGAGCCGGCCGATGACCTCCCGCCAGCAATACCAATGCTGAGGCCAGCCGTGCACCAGCAGGACGGGCTCGCCGTCGGCCGGCCCCGCCTCGGCGACGTGAAGGCGAACACCGCCGGCGTCGACGTCGTGGTGGCGAACGCCGGGGAGCTCGGGCATCGGGACGGCCATCGCCCTGCCGACCCTACCCGTACGGGAGCCGCACGCGTCGGGTGGCCCCGGATGGAGCCGGCCCGCCTGGTTTGCCCCGGCGACTGGGTCGAGGCGCACACCGAGGTCGAGCGCATCGGGCGGACGCTCGCCTTCGCGGACTGCTCGCTCACCGTCGAGGGCCGCGAGGTCGTGCGCGGCCGGGCCGTCTACGCGGCGGTCGCGCGCTGAGCGCCTCGCCGGCGTAGCGGCGCATCAGCGCCTGAGCGCGCTCGCCCTGCTCGTCGCGAAGCCGGATGTGCGAGTGCTGCGAGAGCGAACGCGGGATCACGCCGATCTCGCGCAGGCTGGGAGCGAGGCGCAGGAACGGGACGGCGACGACCTCGCGCGTGGCCAGGCGCCAGGGCCAGCGGGGATGGCCGCTGCGCTCGGGCTCCTCCGAGACGACCTTCTCGATCGCGAACAGCCGACCCTCGCCGTAGCGCGCCGCCGACCCGGCCGCATAGACCACGATTGATCCACCACGTCACGCTGCAGGCGCCGCCGCTCGCCGTCAGGCCAGGCCGCGGCGGGCCTCCGGCACCAGCGAGAGGTTCTCTCGCTGCCAGCCGGGATCGGTCTGGCCGGCGTCGCGCGCGTCACGCTGGAGGGCCCGCGAGCGGTCGAGCCCGATCAGGCGGGTGAGGGCCTGGCTGGCGCTCAGCAGGTGGCGGAACGCGAGATGGGGCCAGGGCGAACCGCGTGCGGAGCAGCGGCTGCAGACCACGCGGCCGTGCAGCGCGAGAAGCAGCGCGATGTCGACCTCGTCCTGCTCCGCTGCGGCGGCGTCGGCCCGGTCGCGACACAGCGCGAGGATCGCGATCCTCCCGGCGGGCTCCAGCTCGTCGCCGAGCAGGTAGCCGGCCATCCCGAAGCCGCGGTGGGCCTCGCGCACGTCGCCTCCGCCCCGCTCCTCGAGCAGGCGCTCACACAGCAGCCGCCCCTGCTCCGCGATCACGAAGGCGAGGACGCGGTCGTCGTCCAGCCACGCGGGCATGGCCAGGGAGATACCCGGCTGCGCGGGTGCTTAGCCCCAAGGCGGCCTCGGGCGCGCCGAGCGTCACGACCGAGGAGGATGAACAACTGCGTCATCGGCAGGTTCGGTGGATCGAGGTCGCAGTTGTTCACGCTATGAGGGCGCCTGTACGCGCTCGATCTCGGGCGGGCGGCGAAGTTGCAGTTGTTCACCCTCTGGACGCTCGGGTCGCTCACCCGTCGCCACGGCCTGCCGCTCACCACGCCGCTGCGCACCCTCGTCGACCTCGCGACCACCGCGACCTCGGCCGGGCGACCGCCGAAGCCGAGGTCCTGCGGCTCGTCCGGCGCGACGACGTGGAGACGGCGATGAGGAATGCGCGCGGCCGCCCCGGCGTGACCGCGCTCCGCACCGCACGACGAGCCGACGCCACGCCCGCGCTGACTCGCTCTGAGGCCGAGGAGCGCTTCCTGTCCCTCGTCGTCGAGGTCGACGGCTTCGCCTACCACCGGACACGTGCCGCGTTCGAGCGCGACCGCCGCCGCGACCCCGAGCTCCAGGCCCACGGCCTGCGCGTGATGCTCCACGACCTGGCGCCAGATCGCGCACGAGCCCGAAGCCTTCATCGCCCGGCTCGCCGGAGCGTTGGCGCCGGGCGGCTAGGGGGAGTGCGGCAGGACGATGTCTCTGCGCCCTACGGGATCCGGCCGGTGCGCGCGATGCGGGCGTAGAGGCTCGCGCTGGGCCGCGCCGTGCGCGCAAGCGTCTGCGCGTCGAACGCATAGAGGCCGAACTTCTGGTTGTAGCCGACAGCCCACTCGAAGTTGTCGGTGAGCGACCAGTGGAAGTAGCCGCGGACGTCGGCCTCCTTGGCGCGGATCGCGTCGCGCATGGCGCGCAGGTGGCTTCGCAGGTAGTCCGGCCGCTGGTCGTCGTCGGCGTCGGAGATCCCGTTCTCGGTCACGTAGACCGGGAGCCCGTAGGCGCCCGCCGTCGCGAGCACGCGGCGGAAGCCGCGGGGGTAGATCTCCCAGCCGAAGTCGGTGCACGCCGTCGGGCACGGCGGCGCGGTCGGGGTGCTGGGCGTGCGGTACGTCGTGGCGGGCAGGAAGTCGAGCACCGGGATGACCGGCGTCAGGGGCGCGGCCTGGCCGGTGACGCGGCCGCGGAAGTAGTAGTTGACCCCGATGAAGTCGGCCTTCCCAGCGCGCCGGCGATTGCGCTCGGACGCGGTGATGCGGCCGTCGGCGTTGTTGTCGCGGTAGCCCTTGACGACCGAGTCCAGGAAGAGACCGTTGAAGAGGTAGTCGGCGTGGTCGGTCCCGCGGACGTCCGCGGACGAGGACGGGTCGGCGGGCGTGAAGGCGATCATGTTGTGGACGAACCCGACCCGCGCGCAGGCGCGGCCGCCGCCCGCGTTCTCGGAGTCCTGGGCCTTGATCGCGTCGTGGGCGGCGGCGTTCGCGTCGGCGAGGCGCCGCAGCACGGTGCGCGCCGCGGTGAAGCTGAGGACGCCGGGCGGGAAGTTGCCGGCCAGGACGCCGGGCACGTTGACGTAGCCGTTCGTCGTGACGACCACGGGCTCGTTGAGGGTGATCCAGTCGTCGACGACGTCGCCGAGCTTCCACGCGAGGTAGCGCGCGTACTTCGCGAACTCCGTCACCGTCGCGCGGTCGAGCCAGCCGCGGGGCCCGAACCCGGTCGGGGGCGGGTCGTCGGGGCCGACCTTCGCGAAGGCCTCGCGCGCCGCGATCGGGTCGCTGATCCACAGGGGGAGGGTGAAGTGGTTGAGGGTCACCCACGGGGTCATGCCGCGCGCGCGGATGCGCTCGAGGATCGAGCGGTAGCGCTCCAGCGCGTCCTTGTCGGCCAGGCGATCGAGCTGGGCCGGCGTTCGCGCCTGCGCGGTCGAGCGCGGGAAGATCCGGCTCCACTCGATTCCCAGCCGGAACGCGTTGAGGTGCAGGTCCCGCGCCGCGAGGTCGACGTCCTGGTGGTAGCGAGCGAAGAACCCCGGGCCGCGCTCGGGACGGTCGGAGGTCACGCGTCCCGCCGTGATGTTCGCGCGGTCGTGAGTCCACGCCCACCAGTCCGATCCCCTGTCGATGTCGCGGTCGCGCCCCATCTCCGTCTGGAAGCCGGCGATCGCCACGCCCCACTGGAACCCCTTGGGGACGTCGCGGGCCCCGGCTTCCGACGCGCCGGCGACCAGGAGCAGAAGCGGGGCGGCGAGCAGCGCGGAGAGGAGGCGACGCACGGGCGGAGTCTATGGCGGCCGAGTTTCGCGCCGAGCGGGCTCAGGCGCCCAGCCGCGCCGGCTCACGGGCCCCGCGGGCCCCCCGCGCGGGGCCCGTAACGCGCGACACGCGTCCTAGACTGAGAGACATGCTCTTCTTCCGCGACAAGGCCACGATTGTCGAGCCTGATCAGGCTCTCCCCGGGCGCGATCAGAAGATGGTCGTCCCCTCCCGCCACGACGTTCTCGGCACGCCGCTCGAGCCGCCCTTCCCCGAGGGCTTCGAGCACCTCGTCGTCGGGATGGGCTGCTTCTGGGGCGCCGAGCGCCTGTTCTGGCAGGCGCCGGGGGTGTACACGACGGCGGTCGGCTACGCCGGCGGGTCCACGCCCAACCCGACCTACGAGGAGACCTGTTCGGGCCGCACCGGGCACACCGAGGCCGTGCTCGTGGTGTGGGACCCGGCGAAGACGAGCCTCGACGAGATGCTTCGGATCTTCTGGGAGGGCCACGACCCGACCCAGGGGATGCGGCAGGGCAACGACGCCGGCACCCAGTACCGCTCGGCGATCTACTGGACCGACGAGGCCCAGCGCGAGGCAGTCGAGCGCTCGCGGGCGGCGTTCGGCGAGCGCCTGCAGGCGTCGGGCTTCGGCGAGATCACCACGGAGATCGCCCAGGCCGGCCCGTTCTACTACGCCGAGGGCTACCACCAGCAGTACCTCGCCAAGAACCCCAACGGCTACTGCGGCCTCGGGGGCACCGGCGTGAGCTGCCCCGTCGGGGTGGCCGCGGGCGAGTAGGCCGTCGGCCGCCCACAGCGGCCGTGAGGCACGCCGCGTCGCTCCGGCAGCGGCCTTGCTGCTCCATTTCTGCCCGAGGCCTCTGGAGGCCAAGGCGCATGCGACCCCTCACCCTCGCCGGTGGCAGGCCCAGTCGCGTGGCGATCTCGCTATGGCTCAGCTGGCCGTAGTAGGCGAGGACGATCACCTCGTGCTGAGCGTCTGGGAGCCGTTGCAGGAGTGGGTGGAGGCGAGGCGCGTCGGCGGGGGCCACCGCAAGGAGCGACCGCACGCCAATGCCCTCTAAAGTAGATCGTAGCCGGGCGAGATAGCGGGTGAACGCCCGGTCGCTACAGCTCGTTCTCGGCGGCCGCCGCCAGCACCGGCGCCTCGGTACCCGGCGCGCCCTCCAGCGGCTCGGGCTTGCCCTCGTCGACTGAGCTGCCGCGCAGCGCGGCGCCGACCAGCGGGAAGACGAGCACGGAGATCATTCCTGCCGCCACCAGCGCAGCGGCCGTCGAGGAGCGCATGCGGTGCGTCTCGATGCCCAGCTGCGTGACGGCGACGATCAGCGGCAGGCCGGTGGCGGTGTAGAAGACCATCGAGCGCCGCTCGGGTCTCGGCAGCGTTTGCCGGTAGACCCACAGCGACGGGAGCCCGCGGCACACGAGCAGGAGCGCGACGAAGAGAGGCAGGCGGGCCAGGCCGGCCGCGCTCCCCAGGACCGCGTCGAGGTTGAAGGTCAGGCCCGTCGAGATGAAGAAGATCGGGATGAAGAACCCGAAGCCCATGCCCTCGAGCTTGACCTTCAGCGGCTCGGCCTCCTCGCCTTGACTCGCGATGCCGACGACCACGCCCGCGGCGAAGGCGCCGAGGATCAGATCCAGTCCGAATTCTCGCGCCAGGAACACGAGCGCGACGAGCAGCAGCAGGGCGAGGCGCATCGGCAGCTGGCCCGTCGAGTGCATGGTCCTGGCCAGCCGGTGACGGGTGCGCTCGGACATGCGTCCCGAGGCCAGCGCTGCGCCGAGGGCGAGCAGCGTGAAGACGACGAGCAGCGCCGCGACGACGGCTCGGTCGGCGTCCTTGGTCAAGAGCACCGAGATCAGCACGATGGGACCGAACTCGCCGACCGCGCCGGCCGCTACCACGTGGTTGCCGAACGGCGTCCGCAGGTCGCCGGAGTCGCGCAGGATCGGCATGAGCGTCCCGAGCGCGGTGGTGCACAGCGCCACGCCGACGAGCAGGCTGGAGATCACCACGCCGGTGAGGTGCACCACGAGCGCGGCGGCGAAGCCCAGCACGACCGAGACCAGCCAGCCCCGCACGCCGAGACGGAGCGGGCGCCCGCGGATGCGGTCGAAGTCGATCTCCAGGCCGGCCATGAAGAACAGGAACGCGAGGCCGAACTGCCCGAGGAACGCGATCAGCGCGTCCTGGTGGGTGATCCCGAGGACCTGGGGACCGATGACGATCCCGAGCACGATCTCGACGACGACGACCGGCAGCCGGATGCGCAGCGGCAGGTCGACGATAAACGGCGCGATGGCCGCGACCGCGGCGACGACGAACAGCGAGTCGGCGTCGAGGCTCTGCACGGGCGGACGCTACCGCGCCGCGTGGCGGAGGACTAGCCCTTGACCTTGAAGGCGCCGCGCATGAACGGGTGGATGCGGCAGAAGTACGGGTAGGTCCCGTCGGGCAGGTTCGCCGGCGTCGCCCACGTCGTGCGCCCCGCGCCGAGCCCGTAGCCATAGCCGAGGTTGCCGGAGTCGAACTCGACCTTGGCGTTGGCCAGCGGGAAGGAGATCCCGCCGCGGCGGTTGCAGGGCGCAGCGCACGCGGTGATGGTGTGCTCGACCCCTTGGGTGCCCCAATCGGCGTTGTCGAAGCTCAGCGGCTGGCCCGACTTGATCGTCGGGATCTTCGTGCGCTTGTTGAGGTCGCCGGCGCCGTAGAAGAAGTCGGAAATCGAGATGGCGCCACCGGCGAACTTGGTCGCGCTCATGGAGCGCGGGTCGGGCATGCCGATCGCTCCGCCGGCGGTGTCCCTGTTCTCGAGGAGCTCCCCGTGGGTGAGCTCGCCCGTCAGCGGCGGGGCCTTCGCGAACGGGTCGCTGCCACCCGCGTTGGTGCCATCGTAGACGGCGATGACCATGATCCCCATGACCTCGTACCACGACGCCCGCGACGTGTCGTACGTGGCGCTGATCTTGACGACATCGCCCTGCTTCAGCTTCACCCGCCACTGCGAGGAGGTGCCGGTCATCGCGACGTTCCACGTGACCGCGCCCGCCGGCCCGTAGTACTTGGCCTTGGAGTGAAAGAGCTTGACCGTCTTGCCGTCGCGCGTGACCGTCATGTCGGTGAACAGGCCGCCGGGATGCAGGTGGCCCGCCGTGCCCACGAGCGTGAGGTCGCGCGGCACGGTCCACGTCCCCGCGCCGCCGATCTTCTTTCGCTCGGCCCCGCGCGCCTGCTTCGGGAAGGTGAAGCGGTCCTTCTTGCCCTGGCTGCGAAGTGCGTCGAACACGGGGTAAGCGCTCAAGCCGGCAACGTCCATCCACTGGGAGCGGACGGTCTTCATGGTCTTGGCGGCCGGCGAGGAGTCGGGCAGGAAGTCGACCTCCCAGACGACGTAGACCGACTCGGGCTTCGTCTCCAGGTTGTGGATCATGTCGTTGAGCAGCCACCTGTCGCCCGGCTGGTAGCGATAGCCGAAGCCCTTGGGCATCTGCGTGACCGTCTTCTCCTCGCCCGCTGCGAAGCTCGGGTAGCTGTTGATCAGCCAGACGGCGTGGTGGAGGTGGATGACGTCGACCGAGGGCACCGACCCGTCCGCTCGGATCAGCGTCGGGCGGAAGCGGGTGATGTAACCGGGACCCGGCGGCTTGAAGCCCTTCGGCAGGCCGCGCAGCCTGATGTCGTTCTGGCCCGGCTTGATCGCGATCGGGCCGTACTTGAACGTGATCCGCTTGAGGCCCGGATAGGTCACGCGCGCCACTTCCTTGGGCGGCACGTTGATCCGCCCTGCGCTCGCTGGGCCTGCGGCGACGAGCACGACAGCCGCCGCGAGCAGCGCGACGAGCACAGCCGTTCCTCTCCTCCGACCGGTCACGGCGAGGGAATTTACACGATCGGTGCAAGTTTCGCGTCGCGACACCTTCACCTTGGCGCGACGTCCACCGCCGGCTCGATCAGCTCGCAGCCCTCGGCCGCGAACGCTTCGCGCAGGCGCTCGAGGTGAGCCGGACCGCGGTGCACGCCGAGCACGGCGCCGCCCGATCCGGCGAAGTGGGCGCTTGCCCTCTGCTCGCGGGCGAGGGCCACCATGCGGGTGTGCCGCGGGTCGAGCTCCATCACGGCGGCGCGCAGGTCGAAGTTGCGGTCCACCAGGCGGGCGATCGCCGCGTGATCGCCGCGCTCCAGGGCGGCGCGGCCCTCGGCGGCAAGTCCGGCCAGCGCGGCCATCGCCTCGCCGACGGCTGGGTCGCCGCGCGCGTGGCGGGCGCGGAGCGTCGCGTGCACGTCGCCCGAGTCCAAGGCGGCCCCGGCGTCCCAGGCCAGGAAGCAGCGAGGAAGGAGGCGCGGATCCAGACGCTCGGTCCTGCCGCGGGTGAAGTCCATGTCGACCAGCCCGCCGTGGGCCGCGACGAGGCGATCCTGCGGGCCGGCGGCGATGCCGAGCTCCTCGACCTCGGCGGCCAGCGCGAGCTGGGCGAGCGTGGCGGGCTCGATCTCGACGCCGAAGCGGGCGGCGAGCGCGCGGAGCACCGCGATGACGATGGCGCTCGACCCGCCCAGCCCGACCGACCGCGGGATTGTCGTGTGCACCGCGACGCCGAGGGCGCCGACGTCGGCGTCGAGCCGCCGGCCCGCCTGGGCGCAGTGTCGCGCGAAGCGCGTCCGCGCCGCCTCGACGAGCACGCGGGCATCGATGCCCTCAGCGGGGTCGACCTCCTCGCCGGCGGCGGCTCGCGCCCGCGGGTGGCGAAGGGCGAAGGCGATGACCCGCCCGCCGTAGCCGTCGGACGGGTTGCCGAGAAGCGCGGCGCGCGCCGGGGCCTCAGCCCTGGCGATCATCGTCGAGCAGCGCGCGCGCCCGGGCGCGCGCGCCGGCGCCGTGCTCGGGGTGGGTCAGCGCGAACTCGGTCGCCGCCACCAGGTAGCTGGAGAGCCCGCCGACGTCGTGGCGGCGCTCGTCGGCGGCGAGGCGGACGCCGACCACGCGACCGCCCGCGCGGGCGAGGCGTGCGATCGCGTCGGTGAGCTGCAGCTCGCCGCCGGCGCCCGGGGGCGTCTCGCGCAGTGCCGCGAAGATCGCGGGGGAGAGGACGTAGCGGGCGGCCACCGCGAGCTCGCCCGGCGCGTCGTCCGGAGCCGGCTTCTCGACGAGCGCCGACACGTCGAAGGCCTCGCCCGGCGGGGGCGCCGCGCCCACCGCGCCGACCATGCCGTAGCACGGGGCCAGCTCGCGCGGCACGGCCTCGACGGCGATCGCGGCCACCGCGCCGGCGCGCTGGAAGGCCGCGGCGAGGCGCGCGACGATGCTCGCGGGGCGGGGGCCGGCAAGCGTCGCCTTGCCGCCGGCGGCGGCCGCACCCGCGGGGTGTGCCGCCAGCACCGCGTCGCCGAGCGCGACGACGAAGGGCCGGTCCGCTGCCCAGCTCTCCGCGCACAGGACCGCATCGCCGAGACCGCGCGGCTCGGCCTGGCGAACGGCGGTGAAGCGCACGCGCCCGC
Source organism: uncultured Actinomycetes bacterium (assembly GCA_963728925.1). Classification (GTDB taxonomy): domain Bacteria; phylum Actinomycetota; class Thermoleophilia; order Solirubrobacterales; family Solirubrobacteraceae; genus JBBPZA01. Next base: position 165,894 of record CAVSMB010000029.1, read on the forward strand.
CGCCGGTGTCGAAGTGGTCCTCGATCGCGTCCTTCCCGCGCCGCGTGACCAGCAGGACGTCCTGCACGCCGTTGGCCTCGAGCTCCTCGGCGACGTGCTGGATCACCGGCCGGTCGCCGACCGGCAGGAGCTCCTTCGGGACCGCGCGCGTCGCGGGCAGCAGCCGCGTGCCCAGGCCGGCGGCGGGAACGACCGCGCGCCGGATACCGTGGTCAGCGGCGCCCTCTAACTCCACGGCAGGCATGTATAGCCGAGGACCGGGTAGGGCGCCGCCACGACCCCGAGAACGAGGAGCCGGGCATGGAAGAGCGCGAAGGCGAGGAGTGGCGCGCCGTCGAGGAGGCCGGAGGCGGCGAGGCCGAGGGCTTCGAGATGGCCGAGCATGATCTCGTCGAGCACGCCGAGTACACCTCGGGCGAGGGCATCCCGCGCCTCGAGGAGTACGGCGGCGACGAGGCAGAACGCGACCCGGCGACTTACGGCGAGCCCGACCAGGAGGACGTCACCGAGGTGGTCCGCGATCCCGAGGAGGGCGATGACGATCCCGGCGAGGGGCCGGGCATCTCCGCCGACCGGTGAGCCGGCCGCGCCTGACGAGCTGGCTCAACGACCACCTCGCCGCAGCGAACGCCGGCGTCGATCTCGCCCGCCGGACACGCGACGAGAACCGGGGAACCGAGTTCGAGCAGCCGCTGGCACGGCTCGCGGGCGAGCTCGAGGCAGACCGTGACGCGCTGCGCTCGGTCCTGCGCGACCTCGGGCTGCGCGAGGACCGCGTCAAGCAGGCCGGCGTGTGGGCCGCCGAGAAGGCCGGGCGCCTGAAGCCCAACGGCCAGTGGCTGGGCGGCTACAACCCGGCAAGCCGGATGGTCGAGTTCGACGGCCTCGCCGCGGTCGCGACGTTCAACGGCGCCGCCTGGCGCGGCCTCGCCGCCCTCGCGACCGAGCCCGGTCCGGTTGAGGGCACGGCTGAGCGCGGGCTCGCCGCGCTCGCGGCCGGAGGCCTCCCGGCGAAGGAGGACCTCGACCGGCTCGCCGTCGGCTCGGCTGACCAGCTCGCGCGCCTCGAGGCGCTGCAGGCGCGCGCGGCGCCGCTCGCCTTCGCCGAGGAGTGAGTGAGCCGCTAGGGTCCGGCGCCGTGAGCGAGCCGACCGGGGAGAGCCGCCTCGGCGACGGGCGCCTCGACACCGGCGACGTGCGCCGCTTCGTCGCGGACGCTGCTCGTCGTCCTCGGGTCGGTGCTGGCGCTCGTCGGGGGCGTGGCCCTCTACGCGCGCCAGGAGATCTTCGACGCGGACAACTTCGCCCGGCGCGCCGCGGTCTCGCTGCGCAACGGCGACGTGCGCAGCGAGATCTCCGACCAGATCGTCGACCAGATCATCGAGCAGGGCTCGGGGGAGCTGATCCAGGCCAAGCCGCTCCTCGAGGCCGTGGTCTCCAACGTGTTGGACTCCGCGCCGTTCCGCAGCATCTTCCGCAAGGCCGTGGTGCAGGTGCACCGCGCCGTCTTCTCGCGCGACGAGGGCTCGATCGTCCTGGACCTCGCCGCGGCCCAGCGCCTGGTCGGTCGCATCGGCTTCGGTGAGCTGAAGGGCAAGGACGACCTCTACCTCTGCCACACGCTGTGCGAGATCGGCGCGACCAAGCTCGTCACCGGCCTGCGGCAGCTCAAGGACTTCCTCGACGACTACCCCAACGAGGTCGTCATGGTCTTCATCCAAGACGCGATCAGCCCGCAGAGCACCGCGCAGGCCTTCCGCGAGGCGGGGCTCGAGTCGCGGCTCTACGTCCACGCGCGCAACGACGACTGGCCCACGCTGCGGCAGATGATCCGCTCGGGGCGACGCGTGTTCGTGCTCGCCGAGGAGACCACGACCGGCGGGCCGCCGTGGTACCACCAGGGCTTCGACCTCGTCCAGGAGACGCCCTACACCTTCACGTCGCCGGAGGCCCTCGAGGCGCCCTCGAGCTGCCGCCTGAACCGGGGAACGCCGAACAGCCCGCTCTTCCAGCTCAACCACTGGATCGAGCGCGTGAACCCCTCGCCCGCGCTGGCCCGGCGGGTGAACAGCTCTCGCGTGCTGCTGCGCCGGGCACAGCGCTGTGAGCGGATCCGCGGGCTGTTGCCCAACCTCGTCAACGTCGACTTCTACGACGAGGGTGACGTGTTCGGCGCCGTGCGCGTGCTCAACGGGCTGCCGCGCACCGCGCGGCCGACCTACCTGCGATCGCGCTGACGAGCGTGCACTAAGGTCCGCGGCCGCCGATGCCGCGCGTTCCCGCTCTCGTCCTGCCGCTGCTCGCCGTGCTTGCGCTGGCGGGGTGCGGCGGAGGGGACGAGGACGCCACGTCCTCCGCGCCCGCCAAGCCCGAGGCGCCCGCTCCGGCCGCGACGCAGCCGAGCCAGGCCGCGACCGGCGCCGATCGCGACCTGGCCACCAAGCCGGCAGTGCGGATCCCGTCGGGCGACCCGCCGCGCAAGATCGTGGTCAAGGACATCGTCGAGGGCAAGGGCCCGGCCGCCAAGCCCGGCGACACGCTGACCGTCCAGTACGTCGGCAAGAGCTTCTCGACCGGCCAGGAGTTTGACGCCTCCTGGGACCGTGGCCAGCCGTTCACCTTCCAGCTCGGCTCGGGCATGGTCATCCCCGGCTGGGACGACGGCCTCGAGGGCATGAAGGCCGGCGGCCGGCGCGAGCTGGTCATCCCCCCGGACCTCGGCTACGGCAGCCAGGGCTCGCCGCCCGCGATCGCGCCCGACGAGACGCTCGTCTTCGTCATCGACCTGGTGAAGATCGGCTAGCTGCGTTTTCCGCAGTTGAGGGCGGGTTGGTGTGCGGGTTTCGTAGCGCCGGTCGGGGTTTTCGGCGCGTGGGGCGCGTTCGGCTGCGGCCGTGTTGTGGCAACTCTGGCTGTAGGTTGGTCTAGGTTCCGTCCGTTCGGGCGGCTAGCGTTGTGGCAACATGTTCGTCAAGGAAACCACGGTCAGGCGGGGCCCGCGCTCGTACACGTATCTGCAGATGGTCGAGGGGTACCGTGACGAGCGCGGCCGGGTGCGCCATCGTGTTGTGGCAAACCTTGGTCGCAAGGATGCGCTGAAGGAGTCGGGGCAGCTGGAGGCGCTGGCGGGTTCGTTCGCCCGCTTGGACCCGCCGCTGGTTGGGGTGCGCCGGGACGTCGGGCCGCTGCTGTTGGTCGCGCACTTGCTGGCGGCGCTGGACGTGGCGGGGACGGTCGACCGGTCGCTGCCGCGCTCGGCGCGTTCGCAGCTGTCGGTCGGCGAGGTCGTCGCCGCGCTGGTCGCCAGTCGGTTGTGCTCGCCCTCGCCCCTGTATGACGTCGCCGGGTGGGCGTCGGGCGCGGCGGTCCACGAGCTGCTGGCGATCCCGGCGGCGCTGCTCAACGATGACCGCCTGGGGCGGGCGCTTGAGACCTTCGCGGTCTATGCCGAAGGGGTGCGAGGCGCGGTCGCCGCCCGCGCGATCGAGCGCTTCGGCCTGGACGCCGGGCGGCTGCACGTCGACCTGACCACGGTCCGTGTGGCCGGCGCCTATGAGCACTCCGCGCTGGTGGCCAAGGGCTGGGGCTCAGACCGCCGCGTGGTGCGTCAGGTCCGCGCGTTGCAGGCCTCAACGCCGGAGGGCGTCTCGCTGTACCTGCGCCCGGACCCCGGCAACGCGGCCGAGCTGACGCTCGTCGGCGCGGCGCTCGAACGGCTGCTCGAGCTCTCTGCGCCGGGGATGCTGATGGTCTGCGACTCGGCGATCGGGCGGCCCAAGACGCTGTGTCAGATCGACCGCGCCGGGTTGCGCTTCATCGCGCCGCTGCGGGCCTCAACCGGCTTCAAAGAGCGCTACCTGGCCGAGCTGGGCCCGCGGGCGCTGCGGGCGCTGGGCTACGTCGCCGAGCGCGAACGCGGCCTGCCCGCCCAGCGGCGCACCCGCTTCCGCGGCGCGCTAGTCGACTGGCAGATCGACGACCCCGAGACCGGCCGGCCGCGCCGCTTCCGGGTCGCCTACATCCACTCCTCCGAAGAGGCGCGCGAGGTCGCCGCCGCCCGCGAACGCGCGCTGGCCAAGGCCGAAGCGCAGCTCGCGCGCGTCACGCGCGGCCTCGGCGGGCGCCACTACAAGACCCGCGCGCAGGTCGAGCGCCGCGTCGGTCAGATCATCGGCCCCAACATCGCCGGGCTGATCGCCGTCAAGGTCGCCACGCGCGCCGGCAAGCCGACCCTCACCTACGCGCGCGACCCGGCCGCGATCGAGCGGGCCGCGGCCACCGACGGCATCTACGCGCTGGCCACCAACCAGCCCGGACGGCTGAGCGCCGGGCGCGTGCTCGCCCTCTACAAAGACCAGCAGATCGTCGAGCGCCGCCACCGCGATCTCAAGCAGACGCTCAAGGTCCGCCCGATCTTTTTGCACAACGACGACCGCATCTACGCGCTGACCAGCATCGTCGGCATCGCCCTGTTGATCTTCGGCCTGATCGAGTCCCAGACGCGCCGCGCGCTCGACAATGACGAGCAGCTGCCCGGCCTGCTGCCCGAAGGCCGCGCCGCCAAGCCCACCGGCCGCAACATCCTCACCGCCTTCCAAGGCCTCGGCCTCACCTACACCCAGCACGGCATCGAACTGGACCGCCTCACCCCCACCCAGCAGCGCATCCTCGAACTGCTCGAAATCCAGCCGCCCTGGCCACAACAGGCACAGGTAGCGCTCACGAACTGCGGAAAACGCGGCTAGCGGGCGTCACCCGGCCGCCGACGAGGTCGTGGATGGCCTCGGTGGCCGCAACGATCCGCTCAGCCTCGCCGGCCATGGCGGGGTCGTCGGATGGGAGGCTGCGCAGGCCGGCGCGCAGCTGCGGCAGCGGCCCGGGCGCCTCACCCGCACGGACCGCGTCGGCCGCGTCGGCGAGCGCCTGGTCGAGATCGCCGGCGAGGGCGGTGAGCGGGGGCCCGCCGGCCGCGTGTCCCGAAACGTGAGCCTCGGCGGCCACCGCGCTGAGCGAGAGCCGCTCGGTCTCGGCGAGCACGCCGGCCGCCGCGTCGACACCCGCCCGGTGGCTGGCCGGCTCGGCGAGCACACGGCGCAGGGACTCCTCGGCGTTGGCGCGGGCGACCAGCGCGCGGTCGCGCGCACTCTCGATCGCGCCGGGCGCGACGGGGGCGCCGGCGTAGGCGCCGAGAACCTCGGCGAGGTAGGCACGGTCGGCCTCGAGCAGGTCGGCGAGCGTGCCGGGCAGGCGCGCGGACTCCCACGTCGGCCAGACGAGCCAGGCGAGCAGCGCGAGGGCGGCGCCCACCGCCGTGTCAATGCCGCGGTCCACCGCGGCGGTGAGCTCCGGCACCCCGCCGAGACTGACCAGGAAGACGATCATCGCGGTGATCGAGAGAGTGAAGATGCCGTAGTTGGCGTAGAAGAACGCGTACACGCCGGTCGCGAAGACGAAGATGAGCGCGATCAGGACGCCATCGCCCGGATCGGTGAGCGCGACCAGCGCGGTGGCCACCACGATCCCGAGCGCGGTGCCGGCGTAGCGCTGCGCCCCGCGCGTGAACGTCGTCGCGAAGTCGGGTCGCAGGACGAAGACGACGGTCAGCGGGACCCAGTAGCCGCGTCCGAAGCCGCCGACCCGGTACACCGCGACCGCGACGCCGAGGGTGACGCCCAGGCGCAGTGCGTGCTGGAGGGGGAGCGAGCGCCACGTCAGGTTGGCGCGCAGCACGGTGAGCGGCGGCGGGCGCCGGCGCCGCGCCTCCCAGCCGGCGATGACGGCCGGCGCCCGATCGCGGTCGCCCGTCGCCGGCTCGCGCGGCGACCGCAGCCGGGCGAGACCGCCCCGGCCCGGCCCACGCGGCGACTGCAGCCTCGCCAGACCGCCGCGGGCCTCCGTAGCGACGTCGACGGCGCCGCGCAGGGCGACGCGCACCGACTCGAGCAGCGACAGCGCGTCCTCCACGTCGCGGTCCCCCGCGCCGGCGGCCCGCAGCTTCTCTGTCCGCGAGGCCATCTCCGCGCGCGCCTCTCCCACGTCGAGGGGCATCCGGCCCGACTCGACGCCGGTCGCCACCGCCTCGAGCAGCTCGGCCACCCCGGCCAGCAGCCTGTCGAGGGGCGGCCCGGCCCGCTGCGCCGCGTCCCCGGCCACGATCCTCCAGCGCGCGTCGGCGAGCCCGACGAGCGCCACCGAGAGCCGGTCGGCGGCGTCGAGCAGCGTCCGCAGCACGTCGGTGCTCTGGTTTTGCAGGTAGCTGCGACCGTGGGCGTCGAGCAGCGACGCGCGGGCCGCGTCGATCGCCGGGCGCGCACCCTCCACCCCGTCGGGCGTCGCGGCCCCGCCTTCCAACGACGCGGCCAGCGCCCGGTAGGCGCCGGCGATCGCGGCGCGCTCGGGCCGTCGCGGGGCGAGCGGCCACACGAGCAGGGCCAGCGATGCCTGCAGCACCCCGCCCGCGAGCGCCAGCGCGCCCCTGCCCAGGGCCTCGTCGAGGGGCAGCGGGAAGTCCGCGGCGATCAGCAGGGCGAGCGCCGCGTTCAGGGCCACGAACGCCGTCTGGCGGCTGAAGGCGACGGCGAGCCCCGCCGCGAAGCCCCACACCGCCATCAGCACGACGGTGAGAACGTCGCTGTTGCCCGTCCAGGTCCCGATCGTCGTCGAGGCGCCCGCGACGACCGCCGCGGCCACCAGCGTGCGCGCCCGCGAGGCGAAGGGCCCGCCGAGGTCGCAGAAGCCCACGAGCATCGCGGCGCCCGCCATGACGATGCCCTCGGTGCGATAGCCCGTCGCGGCGCCGACCACCAGCGGGAGGCAGATGCCCAGCGCGTTGCGTGCGCCGGTCCCGATGGCGAGCTGAGAACGGTCAAGGCGGACCGCGGCCTCGAGGATCTGCCGGCGGGCCGGCGCCGCGGTGCTCCTCACCGGCCGATCCTAGGCCGACGGCTCCTGCGCGGGCGCGACCGTCGCCCGCCGGCCGAGCCTGAGGCGGCCGCCGACGAAGAGGATCGTGATGGCGACGCCGATCAGCGCGATGGCCGCGTCGACGCGAAACGCCCATTGGACTCCGTGGACGAAGGCGTCGCCGACGAGCTCGGTGACCGTGTCGGCGCGGCCCGGGAAGCGCGCGAGGACCTGCTGGGCGGAGTCGGTCCCGGCGAGGATCCCCTGGACGTCCTCGACCTCGCTGCGGCTGACCGCCGTGCCCAGCGCCTGCACGTCGCTGGCCAGCTTGTCGTGGGAGGCCGTTGCGAAGATCGTCGTTGTGAGCCCGAGGCCGACCGAGCCGCCCGCGACCTGGAACATGTAGAGGATCGCGCCGGCCAGGCTGGCGCGCGACGGGTCGAGCACGGTGACCGCCGCGGTGGTGACCGTCGGGATGAACAGCCCCGACCCGATGCCGAGCATGACCATGCCGGGCACGGCGGCGAGGTAGCCCGACTCGACCTGGATCAGCGAGAGCGCGAAGGTGCCCGCGCACATCAGCGACGCCCCGACCGACATGATGGGCTTGGCCCCCAGGCGCTCGTAGAGGCTGCCCGCGATGAAGGAGACGAGGGCGAAGCAGCCCATGAACGGAAGCAGCGCCGCACCCGCCTCGAGCGGCGAGTACTCCAGGAGCTTCTGGAAGTACTGGGGGACGTAGAGCAGCGCCGCGAAGAAGGTCACGGCCAGGCACACCACGGCGAAGCACGCCCACGTGAAGTCCCAGTTGCCCATGACGTCGCCGGGCACGAGCGCGTTGGCGCCGGCGCGCCGCTCGAGCCACGCGAAGATCAGGAGCAGCACGACGCTCGCGGCGATCATCGCCCAGATCAGCGGGTCGCCCAGCCCCTTGTCGGTCGCGATGTCGAGGGCGAGCAGCAGGACGACGAGCGCGACGGTGAGGGTCACCACCCCGGCGTAGTCGACCCGGTCGCCGGCGTCCTCGACGGCGGGCTGGTGGATGAAGCGCCAGGTCACGAGGATCGCGAAGGCGCACACCGGCAGGTTCAGGAAGAACACCCAGCGCCAGCTCAGTGCGTCGGTGAGCAACCCCCCGAGCAGCGGGCCGAAGGCGTTGCCGATCCCGGCCACGCCGAGGATGAGCCCGCCGGCCAGCCCGGCCTTCTTCGCGGGCAGCGCCGCGAAGGTCATCCCGAGGATCGCCGGCCACATGATCGCGCCGCCGACGCCCATCAGCGCGCGCGCCCCGAGCAGCGTCCCGATCGTCGGCGCCGCTCCCGAGAGCGCCGAGAACACCGCGAAGATCCCCGCTCCGACGAAGAACAGCCGGCGCCGGCCGAACATGTCCGCCAGCCGCCCGCCGGTGATGATCAGGCACCCGAAGACCAGCGCGTAGCCGTTGATGACCCACTGCACCGTGTCGACGTCGGTGTCGAACTCCTTCTCGATCACCGGAAGCGCGACGGCGAGGGCGGTGAAGTCGTTGGCGATGAGGAACACGCCGAGCCCCATCGCGACGAGCGCGAGCAGGGTTCCGCGCGACAGACGCTCGCCCGGGGCGGCCGTGGCCGGGTCGTCCATGACCAGGATGTCGTACCAGACACCGCGGCGGCCCCGCAACGGCGCTCGACCTGCGTTCGAGGACCGCGCCGGAGCCGCGGCCGGGCGCGAGGCTAGAGTGCCCAGGCCGTGAGGGTCGATCGCTCAGGGCCGCGGCGATGAGCCCGGGGGTCGCGGCGGGCGCAGGGATCGCCCTCGTCGCGGCGATGTGCTTCGAGGGCGCCTACGTGCTGCAGGCCATGGAGGCGCGGCGGGTCCACCAGCGCCACGCCCTGCGCGGCTCGCTGCTCTTCGTGCTCGCCCGCCGCGGGCGCTGGCTGGCCGGCGGGGCGCTCGTGCTCGCGGGCGTGGGGCTCCAGGTGACCGCCTTCCAGCTCGCGCCGGTCGCCGTCGTCCAGCCGGTGCTCGCGCTCGGCCTGGTCCTCCTCCTGTACCTCGGCCACCACGTGCTCGGCGAGCCGGTCGGCCGGCGCGAGCTGCTCGCCGTGGCGGCCATCGTGGCCGGCGTCGTCGTGCTCGCCGTGCTGGCGCCGGAGGTGAGCGACTCGCTGCCCTCGCCGGTCGGCCTCGTCATCGCGCTCGGGGCCCTGGGCCTCGTCGTCGTGGCGCCGTTCGCCGTCCAGCGCCTCGGCGGTAGCGTCGATCCGCGCCTGCTGATCGTCAGCGCGGGCGCCGGCGACGCGTGGGCCGCGCTCGGACTGAAGCTTCTCTCGGTGGACCTCGCCAACCAGCGCTGGCTCGGCGCGGCCGCCTGGGCCGTGGGGGCGGGGTGCGCGGGAGTGCTCGGGCTGACGGCCGAGATGACCGCGCTGCAGCGACTGCCGGCGACGCGCGTCGCGCCGCCGATCCTCGTGGCCCAGGTGGTGATCCCCGTCGCGCTCGCGCCGGCGGTGGCCGGCGAGGGGCTGGGCTCAACCCCCGCCGAAGCGGTCGGCGTGTGCCTCGCGCTTGCGACGGTCGCCGGCGCGGCCGCGGTGCTCGGGGCCTCCTCGCCGGTCCGCGGGCTCGAGGCGCCCGAGGGCGATCCCGAGCCGGAGGCGGCGCGGTGAGGGTCCTGATCTTCTCCGCCTCGATCGGGGAGGGGCACGACCTCCCGGCGCGGATGCTCGCCGACGACCTCGCCGACCTCGACCCGGGCGGGGAGGTGGAGATCGTCGACAGCCTCGCCGCGGTCGGCTGGCCGGTCGGGCCGATCGTGCTGAACTCCTCGCCGTTCTTCAGTGAGTGGGGCAACCGCGTCTTCGAGCTCGAGTTCTGGCTGGTGACGCGGGTGGCCGCCGCGCGCGCCGTGGGCGGCGCGGTCGCCTCGGGCTTCACGCGCCGGCGCATCCTGGCGCTGCTGGACGCGCGACGGCCCGACGTCATCGTCTCGACCTATCCGGGCATCACCGAGCTGCTCGGCCGCTGGCGCGCGCAGGGCCGCGTGCGCGCGCCCGTAGTCTCGGCGATCACCGACCTCGCGGCGCTACGCTTCTGGGCGCACCCGGCCGTCGACGTGCACCTCGTCACCCACCCGGAGTCCGCCCAGGAGGTGCGCTCGATCGCGCCCGCGTCCAGGATCGTCCCGGTGCGCGGGCTGAACTCGCCGGAGTTCCTCGTCCCCCGCGATCAGCGCGACGCTCGCCGGGCGCTCGATCTCCCCGAGGCCGGCAGGCTCGTGGTGGTGTCGGGCGGCGGGTGGGCGGTCGGCGACCTGGGCGGCGCGGTCGAGGCGGCGCTCGCGCTCGCCGACACCTTCGTGGTGGCCCTGTGCGGGCGCAACGAGACCGTCCACGCCGACCTGGAAGGTCGCTTCGGCGCCGATCCGCGCGTGCACGTGTGGGGCTTCACCGAGCACATGAGCGACCTGCTCGCCGCCGCCGATGCGCTCGTGCACTCGACCGCGGGCCTGACCGTGCTGGAGGCGCACGTGCGCGGGTGCCCGATCGTCTCCTACGGCTGGGGCCGCGGCCACATCCGCGCGAACAACCTCGCCTTCGTGCGCTTCGGCCTCGCCGACGTGGCGAACGACCGGGGCGAGCTGCGCGCGGCGCTCGCGCGAGCGCTGCGCGCGCGCCCCGAGCCAGACCTCTCGTTCGCGCGGCTCCCCACGGCGGCGTCCGTTGTGCTCGAGGCCGGCGCGCCGGGATCGCTGGCGCCCTGAGGGGCGGTTTACCTCACGAGCGGCGCTGCGTCCTCGCTGGGGCCCCCGCCGTCCAGCTGATCAGCCGTGAAGAGGCTGTGGACGACCTGGATCGCGATCGACCCCTCCCCGACCGCGGAGGCCACGCGCTTGACGGATCCATGCCGCACATCGCCCCCTGCGAAGACGCCCGGCATGCTCGTTTCGAGCAGCAACGGGCGGCGCTCGAGTGGCCACCCGTGATCCTCTGCGAGGTCCGCGCCCGTGAGCAGGAAACCCCGCCGGTCCCTCCTTATCTCTTCGGGCAGCCAATCGGTCCGCGGGTGGGCCCCGATCAGCACGAAGAGCCCGTCGGCCGCGACCGTCTGGTGGTCTCCAGTCGCGCTCTTGCGGAGCTCCAAGGACTGAAGTCGCCCGTCGCCTCCACCACCGACCGCTTCCGTACCCAGACGGACCTCCACGTTCGGCGTCCCCTCCAGTTCGTGGACCAGATACCGCGACATCCCGGCGCCGAGCGACTGGGCCCGCACGACGAGGGTGACCCGGCGGGCGTAGCGCGCCAGATGCAACGCTGCCTGCCCCGCTGAGTTGGCGCCGCCGACGATGTACGCCTCCTTCCCGGCCATCGCGTGGGCCTCCGACGCCGGGCCGCCATAGAAGACCCCGGCGCCGTGCAGGGCTTCGAGCGCTGGAACGCCCAACCGGCGGTAGTCGGCGCCCGTGGCGAGGATCACCGCTCGGGCGCTGACGCGCCGGTGGTCGGAGAGAGTCACCGACAGCCGGTCACGGACGCGACCGAGGCCGGTCACCTTGTGCATGAAGGCGAAGTTCGCTCCGAAGACCCAGGCCTGGTCGTAAGCCTGCTGGGCGAGCCTCGTCCCGGTGACGCCGCGCGGGAAGCCGAGGTAGTTGCGAATCAGCGAGCTCGAGGTGGCCTGTCCACCGATTCCGCCCTCGTCTATCACCAGGGTGTCCAAGCCTTCGGACGCGCCATAGACCGCTGCCGAAAGGCCGGCCGGTCCGGCACCGACGATGACCACATCGAAGTCGTCGCGCTCAAGGTCGATCGAGGCACCGGCGGCGTCCGCGATCTCCCTGTTCGTCGGGTTGCTCAGGACCTGACCGCCGGGAAGGAGCATGAGGGGGAGCTTCGCCTCCAGCCCCGCCTTGGCGAGGACGTTGCGTCCCTCGCTCGACTCGCTGAGGTAGAAGGCGTGCGGGACCGCGCAGCGCTGCAACGCATCCCTGATCTCGTGCGCTCTGCCGGCCCAGGCCTCGCCTACGACGCGGATCGTGTGCGGAGCGATGCGCTGCGCCTCGGTCCACTCGAGCAGAAAGCTGGAGATGGCGTGATGAAACAGCTCGTCCGGCGAGACCGCCGGCCGGCGCACGTAGTAGTCGATCCGCCCCAGGGCCATCGAGTCGAAGATCGCCTCGGCCGTCGGCCGGTGCCCGGCGTCCCCCCAAGCAACCAGCAGCCCGCGCTTGGCGTGTGGGTGGAGCCGGCGCACGCGCTCGAGCAGCTCAGCGCCGGTAGTTTCGGAGAGCGATTGTCCCACCAGAACCAAGGCGACCTCTTCGCCGGCATCGGACAGCCGGAGGAGGACCGCGAGCGCTTCGTCCCCCGAGCGTGTGCAGATAATCTGGTAGTTGCCTGCGTAGCGGCCACGCAGCTCCCGCTCGACGTGGCTCAGTGCGGCGGGGTCGGCGTCAACGGCCAAAAGCGCAGGGGCGGGCATGCGAGACGGCTCGGAGCCGCGTCAGCCGCTCGAGCGCGATTCCTGCTCGGGCAGCGCGCGGCGCACCATCGCGCCGACGGCCACGGCGACGGCGATCACCATGCCGAGCAGGCCGAGGTCGACGTCGTAGCCGAGGACGTGGGCGAGGTCGCCGCGCCAGCGAACGGCGGCCACGGCGAGGATCACCCCCGCGAGCCAGTGCATCGCGAGCAGCCCGCGCCGGTCGGCGGGCTCGGGGTCGGGCACGAGGAACAGCGAGCCAGTGAAGGCCGCCATGCTGAGGACGAAGGTCGTGTGCGACTCGGGCGCGAGCGGGTCGAGGCCGGGGAGGATGCCGAGCACCGCCGCGAGCACGGCGACGAGCGCCGAGAGGACGGCGACGGCCGCCGCCCGGCTGCGAACGGCCACCCACGCGCGGCGCACGCGAGAGGGCGGGGCGGCGGCGAGAGGGGCGGCGGCGAGAGGGGCGGCGGCGAGAGGGGCGGCGGCGAGAGGGGCGGCGGCGAGAGGGGCTGCGGCACGAGGGGCGGCGGGAGGGAGAGGGGCGGTCGCGAGCGCGGCGGCGAGAGGGGCGGCGGCGACATCGCCGGGGAGGGCCGCGGCCCCCGCGGCGGCCGGCACGGCGATCTCCTCCTCGACCTCCACGCCGTAGTGGTCGCGGTGCCAGGCCACGTAGCGGCGGACGCCCTCGGCGAAGGTGGTCGTGGCCGTCCAGCCGAGCTCTCGCTCCGCGCGGCGGCCGGAGATCGTCGCGCCCTGGAAGTCGCCGCTGCGGCCCGGGACGCGCACCACCTCCACGTCGCCGACCTCGTCGCGGACCAGCTCGGCGAGCTGGCGGATGGTCATCTCCTCCTCGCCGACCAGGTTGTAGACGCGGTTGGCGGCGATCGGCTGCAGCGCACGGACGACGCCGTCGGCGAGGTCCTCGACGTAGACGAAGCGGCGCGACTGGCTGCCGTCGCCGGCGATGGTCAGCGGCTCGCCGTTGAGCGCCTTGTCGACGAAGATCGGGACGACCGCCTCCTTGCGGGCCCGCGGACCGTAGGGGATACCGAAGCGCAGGATGGTGAACTCGAGGTCGGAGAGCTCGGCGAACGAGCGGCAGTACATCTCGCCGGCGAGCTTGGTCGCGGTGTAGAGATGGGCCGGGTGGGTCAGGCCGGAGTCTTCGTCGAACTCCTGCGCGGCAGGCGGATAGACCCAGATCGTCGACGCGTAGACGACACGCCGCACGCCGGCGCGCCGCGCGGCCTCGAGCACGTTGAAGGTGCCGCGGGCGTTGACCGACTCGGCGCGCTCGGGGCAGCGGGCGACCTCGTCCACGTCCGCCATGGCGGCGAGGTGCGCGACCGCGTCGCAGCCAGCCATCGCCTCTGCCAGCGCGTCGAGGTCGAGCAGGTCGCCGGCGATGCTCTCGACCTCGCCGCCGTGGTAGGGCGACGGGCGCAGGTCGAAGATGCGGGGGACGATGCCCCCGTCGACCAGGCGGTCGGCGACGTGGGAGCCGATGAAGCCGGCACCGCCGGTCAGCAGGACTCTCACGAAACGACCTCCGGTCGGTAGTAGAGCGGCACGCACCAATGGTGATCGGCAACCCAGTCGGTATTGATGAGGACCTCCGTGCTGCCGAACAGGCGGTGGCAGGGCGCGTCGTAGACCTTGCCGGTCGAGCGCTCGACGGGATCGAAGACGATGTACTTGTAGAGCCCCGACGTCATGCCGTCCGGGAGCCGCAGGCGCCCGCGGTGCAGCGGATCGAGGACCTCGCGGGCGGCGGCGTTCTTCCACGCCACGATCTCCTCGAGCCGCTCGATCTGCACGAGCCCCAGCGCAGCGGTGAACTCGCTCATGCGGAAGTTCAGCCCGAGCGCGCGCAGGTCGGGCTTGCCGTAGTTGCGGAAGGCGCGGGCGAAGGCCACCAGGTCGTCGTCGCCCGAGACGAGCACGCCGCCCTCGCCGGTCGAGATCGTCTTGGTCGCATAGAGCGAGAAGACCCCCGCGTCGCCGAAGGTGCCGGGGCGCCGGCCGTGCCACGCGGCGCCGTGGGCGTGGGCGCAGTCCTCGACGAGGAAGATGCCCTCATCGCGGCAGAAGCGCGCGATCGCCTCGGTCTCGAAGGCGAGATGGCCGCCGATGTGGACCAGCAGCGCCGCGCGCGGGCGGTGACGCCGCGCCTTGCGCTCGAAGTCCTCGAAGGACATGCACAGGTCGTCGCGGTTGCAGTCGACCCACTCGACCCGGGCGCCGGCCTTCATCGCGGCGAGCGGCGTCGCCTGAAAGGTGTTGGACGGGCACAACACGGTCTCGCCGGCGACGCCGGCGTACTCGAGGGCGGCGAGGGCGGCGCCGGTCCACGAGGCGGTGGCGACCGCGCCGGCGCCGTTCCACGCCGCCCAGGCGTCCTCGAAGCGCTCGGTGAGCTCGCCCTCCGACCAGCGCTCGGCGTCGATGACCCCGTCCCACAGCTCGTGCAGACGCTCCCGGTCGCGCCGGTCGAAGCCGATGGCGAAGCGCTCGAGGTCGGCGCGCGAGCGCCCGGAGATGATGGAGTTCACGATGGCGGCAAGCCTGCCTGACGCAGGGACTTCGAGGTGAACGGCCGGTGAAGCACGGCGGCCGGCGGCCGGCCGGCGCGGGACAGTGTCTCAGGCGCGGCGCCGCGCTGCACGCCAGATCGGACGCATAGCATCACGCAGATGAACGGGCCCGCGCTCGACGAGCTTCGCATCGCGGACGAGCCGGGCGCGTGGGAAGCGCTCGGCTTCACGCTGGACGGCGAGGGGCTGACCGTCGGCACGACGCGTCTGACGCTCGTGGGGCGGGCCGGCGGCGAGGGCATCTGCTCCTGGTCGCTTCGCGGCCTGGATGCGACGGACCTCGACGGGCTGCCCACGGAGCGCTCGACCGCCACCGCGCCAATCCCGGCGGCGCACGCGAACGGCGCGAGCGCCGTCGACCACGTGGTCGTCTTCACCCCCGATCTCGACCGGGCGGTGGCGGCCCTCGAGGCGGCCGGGCTCCCGCTGCGGCGGCGCATCGAGCCGCCCGAGGCGCCGCGGCCGGTGCGCATGGCCTTCCTGCGCGTGGGCGAGGCCGTCCTGGAGGTCGTCGAGCGTGCGGACGCGCCCGACCGTGGCGCACCCGCGGCCTTCTGGGGCCTGGTGATCGTCGTCGAGGACCTCGACGCGGCGGCACGGCTCGCCGGCGAGCGACTCGGTGCACCTCGCGACGCCGTGCAACCGGGGCGGCGGATCGCCACGGTCGCACCCGAGGCGGGGCTCAGCACGGAGGTCGCGTTGATGACGCCCGGGCGGCGCTGAGCGCCGCCGGCGCGACTC
Organism: uncultured Actinomycetes bacterium; assembly: GCA_963728925.1. GTDB lineage: Bacteria > Actinomycetota > Thermoleophilia > Solirubrobacterales > Solirubrobacteraceae > JBBPZA01. The sequence goes on from CAVSMB010000029.1 coordinate 181,598, forward strand.
TACAGTTGTGGAGATGAGCGACCCGGAGGCCATCCTGCGCGCGGCGGTCGCGCCGTTCGCCGCCGAGATCGCGGAGCGCCGGCCGCCGGGGTCCGAGGTCGTCGAGGCCCACGCGCACCTCGGCCGCGACGAGGACGGACGGTCGCTCGACCCCGCGGTGCTCGTGCAGATGCTCGACCAGGCCGACGCCGGCCGCGCGCTGGTCTTCCCGCTCCACGATCCCGAGAGGGTCCCCGCCTACCGGCTGCCCAACGACCGCGTGCTCGACTGGGCGCAGGAGAGCGAGGGGCGCTTCGTGCCCTTCTGCCGGCTCGACCCGGGCGACGAGCCGCTCGCCGAGGGCGAGCGCTGCCTCGAGCGCGGGGCGCGCGGGATCAAGCTCCACCCGCGCGCGCAGTCGTTCGGGTTCCACGACGGCGTGGCCGACGGCATCTTCGCGCTCGCCGAGCAGGCGGGCGTCCCGATCCTCATCCACGCCGGGCGCGGGATGCCGCCGATCGCCGACGGGCTCGTCGACCTCGCGTTTCGCCATCCGTCCGTCGTCCTGATCCTCGCCCACGCAGGAATCGCCGACCAGGGCGTCTTCGCGTCCCGCCTCTCCGACCATCCCGGGATCCTCTACGACACCTCCTGCTTCTCGGCGCTCGACGTCGTCGCGCTCTTCTCCCGGGTCGCGCCGCAGCGCATCGTCTTCGGGTCGGACCCGCCCTACGGCCGGCCCTTCGGCGGCCTGTACCTCGTGCTTCGCGCGGCGGCCGCGGCCGGTCTCGACGCCGCCACGACGAGCCTCGTGATCGGCGGGACCACCGCCAGCCTGCTCGCGGGCCGGGGCCTGCCGCCGAGCACGCCGCCCGCCCGTGCCGACGACGACCTCGTGCTCTCGGCCCGCCTCGCCCGCGTGGTCGCCTACGGCTCGGTGGCCTTCGGGATGATCATGGCCGGCGGGGCGGACCGGGCCATCGACGCGGTGAACCTGATCGCCGCGGCGACCCGCGATCCCGAGCCCGGCCCCGCCGGGCCGGCCCTGGAGCGCATTCACGCGGCGGCGCAGGACGCGGCCCGCCTGGCAGCGCTCGGACCGGAATGGACGTGGCCGGCCCTCGGCCTCGTGCACATGTCGACGAGCCTCGCCGCCACCGAGCGCGAGGCACAACGGAGGTGACCATGGAACCCAAGGTGATCAAGAGCGAGGAGCAGTGGCGCGAGGAGCTCAGCCCCGAGCAGTACGAGGTCTTGCGCCGGCAGGGCACCGAGCCCGCCTTCAGCGGCGAGTACACCTACTCCAAGGAGGACGGGACCTACCACTGCGGGGCGTGCGACGCGCCGCTGTTCAGCTCGGACACGAAGTTCGAGTCCGGCACGGGGTGGCCGAGCTTCTGGGAGCCGGCCTTCGCGGACGCGGTCGAGCTGCGCAAGGACCGCAGCCACTTCATGACGCGCACCGAGGTCGTGTGCGCGACGTGCGGCTCGCACCTCGGGCACGTGTTCGACGACGGCCCGAACCCCACGGGCCAGCGCTTCTGCATCAACTCGCTGGCGCTGAAGCTCGACACCGACGAGGGATGAGCCGGCGGCCGTGAGCCGCCGCCTCACGGGCCGCCCCAACCGAGAGTAGGAAACGGCGACGAATTCGCCGGCAGCGGGCATACTGGGCCCTCATGCGTCCGCGGATGCTCTTCCTCGGCGCGATCGTCATCGTCCTGCTCCTCGGGCCGCTCATCGCCCTGTTCACCGGGGGCGGAGCCGGTGGCGGTCGCGAGGCTTCGCGCACCGAGCCCTCCGCGGTCCCGGTCGCGCAGGCCGACGTGCCGGCGCCCGACGACGGCGACCAGGCGCCGTTGCCCAAGCCCAGGCCGAAGCTCGTCGAGCCCGTCGCCGGCCAGACCGCCCTGCAGACCGGCGACGCCGCGGGAGTGACCGCGGGCGATGGCGGCCGCGCGAGCGACCCGAAGCCGACGGCCCCGGCGAGCGCCGGCGGCGGCGTCTCCCCGGGCGCTCCCTCCGACGACCAGGTCCGGGCGGAGCTCGCCGGGATGCAGCGCTCCCAGAAGCGCATCGAGACACTGCTCGCGTCGGGCCGCTACCCCGTCAGCTACGGGTCGGGAAGGGTCAACTGGCCGCTCCCCGGGTACCGGACGATCTCCTCGCCGTTCGGCATGCGCTGGGGCCGGCTGCACGCCGGCATCGACATCCCGGCGCCGGTCGGCACGCCGATCCGGGCGGCCGACGCGGGCACGGTGATCCTCGCCGGGTGGACGGGCGGCTACGGCAACTACACCTGCGTCCAGCACACCAGGACGCTGTCGACGTGCTACGGCCACCAGTCGCGGTTGCTGGTCCGCCCCGGGCAGGACGTGCAGGCGGGCGAGGCGATCGGGCTGACCGGCAACACCGGCTCCTCGACGGGCCCGCACCTGCACTTCGAGACGCGCGTCGGCGGGCAGCCGCTGGACCCGATGGGTTTCCTCTAGCCCTCAGTCGAGGTCGAAGGCCGCGCGGATCGCGGCGCCGAGCGCCTGCTCCTGGTGGTCCACGAACGTCCCGATCTGCGGGCCGAGGGCGGTCTTCGGGATGGTCGTGACGTTGTCGCAGCTCACGACAGATGGCCCGTCCAGGCCGTTGGTCTCATCGACGTGGACCTCGGTGGACAGGCCACGGATCGTGGTCGTGATCGGCGCGATCGTGACCGTGGCGAGGTGCGGCCGAACGAGCTCGCGGGTCAGGATCAACACCGGCCGCGTCTTGTCGAGCCGCGCCGAGTGGATCGGACGCACTACGCGAGGTCGATCGCCTGGCGCGCGGCGTGGTCCGCCAGGCCTGCGAGATCAGGATCCGAGCCTGTCCGCGCCAGTATCTCGGCGTCACGGGCGGCGACCCGGCGACGGCGCTCACGCTCGAGCGCTCGGGTGACGACAGCCGCCCGGCTCGGCTCCACGCCGCCGTCGACGAGCTCGTCGACGAACGTCACCAGATGGTCGGGCAGGCGAACGGCGATCTGCTTGCTCATCCCAAGACGGTACCACCTTGGGATGCGCGCTTCAGTCCCTACGCTGGTGTCATGCCCACGCCCCAGAAGCACATCGACTCGGGCGTCGGCCCTCGCAGCACCGCTTCCGAGGTCCTCGAGGGCATCGACCTCACCGGCAAGCTCGCGATCGTCACCGGCGGCTACTCGGGGCTCGGGCTCGAGACCGTGCGCGCACTGAGCGGCGCCGGGGCGCGGGTCGTGGTGCCGGCGCGGCGCCGCGCGCACGCGGAGGAGGTGCTCGAGGAGGTGGAGCGGGTGGAGGTGGACGAGCTCGACCTCGGCGACCTCGAGAGCGTCCACGGCTTCGCGGGGCGGGTGCTGGACTCCGGGCGCAGCGTCGACATCCTCATCAACAACGCGGCGATCATGGCCTGTCCGGAGACCCGCGTCGGGCCGGGCTGGGAGGCGCAGTTCGCCACCAACCACCTCGGCCACTTCGCCCTGGCCAACCTCCTGTGGCCGGCCCTTGCCGCCGACGGCAACGCGCGCGTCGTCGCGCTGTCCTCCACCGGCCACAAGATCTCGCCGATCCGCTTCGACGACCTGCAGTTCGAGCACGGCTACGACAAGTGGAAGGCCTACGGCCAGGCCAAGACGGCGAACAGCCTGTTCGCCGTGCAGCTCGACGCGCTCGCGCAGGACGCGGGCGTGCGCGCGTTCGCCGCGCACCCGGGCGGCATCATGACCCCGCTGCAGCGCCACCTGTCCCGTGAGGAGATGATCGCCTCGGGCTGGATGGACGAGGAGGGCAACCTCGACGAGCGCTTCAAGACGCCCGAGCAGGGCGCGTCGACCTCGACGTGGGCGGCCACCTCGCCCGCGCTCGCCGGCATGGGCGGGGTCTACTGCGAGAACTGCAACATCGCCGAGCCGACGGTCGTGGGGTCGCCGACCGCGCGGATCGAGGGCGTCGACGCGCACGCGATCGACCCCGACGCCGCCGCCCGCCTGTGGACCGTGTCCGCGCAGCTGACCGGCGTCGACGCGTTCGCGGTGGCCTGACGCCCCGGCGGGCGTAGCCTCTCGGCGGTGTTCGCCGGGCTCGACTTCGTCTATCTCCCCAGTCGCGACGTCGCCGCCGAGCTCGCGCACTTCACCGAGGGGTTGGGTGCGGAGCTCGTGTTCGCCATCGAGGCCTTCGGGACCAGGGTCGCCATGGTCCGTGCGAGCCCGAGCCCTCCCGCCCTGCTCCTGGCCGGCCATCTGGATGGCGACCAGCCCGTGCTCGTCCACCGCGTCGCCAACCTCGAGCGGGCCATCGCCGACCTCGAGGGCCGCGGTGTCAGGCTGGGCGCACGCTTCGAGATCCCGCATGGGCCGGGTGTCGAGGTCCTGAGCCCCGGGCCCCAGCGGCTCGCGCTGTACGAGCTCACCCGGCCCGACGCGTCAGAGCGCCTCGCCGGGCGGCGCGACTTCTGAGGCCGTGGTGGGTGCCGAGAACGCGATGGGTCGCTCGCGTCGGTCCATCATCGTCGCGGGCCTCGTCGCGGTCGCCGTCGCCGCGATCGTCGCGGGCGTCGTGGTGGGCGGCGGCCGGGAGGCCGCGCCGCGACGGGCGCCGCCGGCCGCCGATCCGCTGGCCTTCGTGCCCGCCGACGCCGACGCCGTCTTCGCGCTCGACACCGGGGCGCCGCTCGTCGCGCTGGCGGTCGAGCAGCTGCTGCCGCGCGTCAGCGCGCGCCCGCTGAGCGCCGCCCAGATCGGCCGGCTGACCGGCGGCCGGGCCGCCGTGGCCATCACCGGCGACCGCGTGTGGCTCGCGATCGCGACGGACGCGCCGGCCCCGCGGCCGGCCGCCGGAGCCGCGGCGGCCAAGCGCGACGGGGTCGTGGTCGTGGCGCCCGGCCCGGTGGCGTTGCGGGCGGCGCTCGACCGGGCGGCGCGCCCGGTGGCCCGCTCCGCCCGGGCGGCCTTCGCGCGGCGCTTCGACGGGCTGTCGGCGTCGTCGAGCGCCCGCGTCGCCTTCGACCCGCGGGCGCTGCTGGCCCGTGCCGGGTCGTCGCAACTCGCAGCGACACCCTGGGCGCGGTCGCTGCGCGACGGCGCCGCGGTCCTGAGCAGTGCCGGAGACCGACTGCGCGTGCCCTTCCGGCTGCACGGCGATCCGGCCGCCGTGGGCACCGCCGACCTGCCGATCGCGCCGGGACCGGTGGTGCCACGGGCGCGGGGCCGAGCCTTCCTGGTGTCCGGCGTTCGCGATCCCGCGCAGTCGCTGCGCTTCGCGCGCTCGGCCGGACTGCTCCCAGGGCTCGACGTGGTGGATCGCCTGCCCGGCTTCCTCCGTCCCGACCTCGGCTCTCTCGGCCCGCAGGGCACGGTGACCACGAGCGACCTCTTCGGCCACGTCACCCTGCGGACCGAGCCCCCCGACCCGGGCGACTGGTCGACGAAGCTCGGCCGGCTCGACGCGCTGTCGGGCCTCATCCGGGTCATCGGGCTCGGCGACGTTCGCATCGATCGCGGCGCTGACGGCGCCTACGCGATCACCGAGGGCCGCCGGCTGCTCGTCCGCGCCGGCGTCTACGGCCGTGTGGTCGTCCTCTCAGACGACCCCCGCGCGAGCCTCCGGGCGGCGGCCGCCGCCCCGCCGGTCAGCCCGCCGCCCGGAGCGGCCGGGGGGCTGACCTTCCGCCTGAGGCCGGCGGGACTGCGCGGCCGGCTCCCGGGCCTCGTGCTCGAACGCCTCGGTGACCTCACCGGCTGGGCGCGGGCCGAGCCCGCCGGGATGACCGGCGCGCTCGAGGTCCGCGTGCGCCTGCCGTGAGCTTCCGGCGTTCGGAGGCGGCCCGCCCGCTCAGGGGCGGACGAAGGTGTCCGGGTCGGGGCCGGTCCGCTCGCCCGCGTCGAGCGCCTCGATGGCGGCCATCTCGTCGCCGCTGAGGTGGAAGTCCAGCACGTCGAAGTTCTCGACGAGCTCGAGGCGCTCGTTGCTCGCCCGCCGGATCAGCGCTGAACGATGTCGAGCACCGCGCGCGCCGGGCGCCTGGGGTCGTCGAGCAGCCCGACGAGGCGGTCCCCGGCGAGGTCTGAGATCTTGGCGGCCAGCGCCGTCTCGTCCATCGGGCGACCGGGGGAGCCGAGCGGCGCGATGACTCCGGCGAGCACCGAGCCGTCGCGCTCGAGACGCGCCTCGCTCTGGTCGAGCGTGGGGTCCGTCCGGACACGTACCTGCTCGGCGGCGAACGCGCGCGCCTCGTCGTCGACCGCGTCGAAGTGGTCCACCCGGGGCGCGCCGTTGAGCAGCGCGAAGGCGGTCAGGTAGGGGATCGAGAACTTCGCCTGCAGCCCGTCCTCGACGTCGTCGTAGGGCGCGGCGCGGCGTGAGAGGGGATGGACCGCGACGACGAGCGGCGCGCCGGCCGCGCTTCCTTTGGTCCCGCGGACCTCCAGCGCCGCCTCGATCGCAGCGTGGGTCTGCAGGCAGCACGGGTAGGCCTTGATCCAGTTCTCGTCCACCGCGGGAGAGGCGGCGGGGTCGGGCTGCGCCCAGCGGCCGCTGAACGCCTCGAGCACGCGCCCCGGATCGGGCGCGCCGGCGCCCACGGCCGCCAGCGTCGCCCCGCGCACGCCGGCCGCGGCGGCCATCCCGACCTGCAGCGCCTTGCCGTCGGAGCCGAAGGCGGCCAGGACGCCACTCGTGCCGAGCAGGGCGAGGGCGGCGGCGGCGTGGCCGCGATCGGCGTCGAGCCCGATGAGCCGGGCTGCGGCGGCCGCCGCGCCCACGGCCCCGCACACGGCCGTCGGGTGCCAGCCGGCGTCGTAGAGCGCGGGGTGACTCGCGCGCGCGACGGCGCCGGCCGCCTCGAAGCCGGCCGCGTGGGCGCCGAGGACGTCGCCGACGGTCGCGCCGCGCTGGGCGCCGAGCACGAGCGCGGCCGGGCCGGCCGCCGAGCTGAGATGGGCGAGGCCGGGCGTCCAGGTGTCGTCGAAGTCCAGCACGTGCCCGGCCGCGCCGGCGGCCGCAACGCGGTCGAGCAGCCCGTCGCCGGCCGACCGCGCGGCCTGCGCCGCGGGCTCGTCGCGACCGGCCACGGCGCAGGCGAGCCAGTCGAGGAAGGCGACGCGGTGAGCGCTCGAGGCGTCGCGGTCGGAGGCGGCGCGCGACGCGTCCCTCACGGCCATGGCGTGAGCGCGAGTGGCCGGCGCAGCCCTCGGCGCTCGCTCCCGAAGGACGGCGCCTCTGCGGCCGAGGCAAGCCGCCCGCGGATCCGGCTGCCGCCGAGCGTTCCCGAGATCCTGCCGTTGCGGCCGAAGCGAAGCGTCCCGCGGGCCGCGTCGCGTCCGCCGACCAGCAGGCTGCCGCCAGAGAGCTTGCCCGCGCGGATCCTCACCGTGCCGCTCACGGTGACCCCGGGGACGTAGACGAGCCGCTCGACGCTGATCGACAAGGTGGTCGCGCGGTCGTCGACGAACCACGCTCCGCCGCGCAGGCCGCCGCCCCGGACCGGAGCCGACGCGCCGGCGAGCTCGCGCAGCAGCGCCTGGAGGTTCACGTCGTCAAGCCCGTCGATCACCGCCCCGAGGGTCTGACCCGTTCGCCGCTCAAGCCCGCGGATCGGCACGACCTTGCGCAACGCGGTCGGCGGGATCGCGCGGACGCCCACCGTCTCGTCGCGCTTGCCGGCGCACGGCGAGCCGACCGGCCGGCCCGCGAAGAAGCGCCGGAGCGCCTCGTCCACGCAGCCGGTGGCGTCCTGGCCGACAACGCTGTGGCCGAGGCCGGCGACCGTCACCACCGACGCGCCGCGAATCAGCTGCGCCGCGCGCCGGCCTTCCTCGACCGGCGTGCGCAGGTCGTCCTCGCCGCCCACGACGAGCGTCGGGACGCCGAGCGAGGCCGCCGCCGGCGCCGGCGCGACGCTCGTCGCGGGCCAGCGCCGGCACAGAAGCGTCCCGCCCTGGCCGACGGCCGCGGCGCGGTCGAAGGGCGCGAGGGACCTCGCGGCGATCGCGTCGAGGGCGGCCTGCGCCTGGCCGGCGCGCGGCCCCACCGGCGCGGCCGGGCCGCTCCACGGCAGCGGCGTCTCCTCGCACGTCGTCGCGGCGAAGAGCGCGACGCTCAGCGATCCGACCTCCTCCGCGGGCGCGCGCCCGGCCATCGTGACCAGCCGCAGGAGCGGCGCGCCGTCCCCGCGCAGCGCACCGCGGACCGCAGCCGGGAAGAGCGCCCGCGCGACCGGGTTCAGGTCGCCGGCGACCAGCAGGTCGAAGAGGTCGGCCGAGCGCGCGAGGCGCGCCGCGCGGCCCTTCCCGCGAGCGTCGTAGATCCTGCCGCGGAGCGGACGGGCGCGCAGCCGGCCCACAAGCGCGGCGACGTCGCGCACCGGGTCACCGGTGATCCCGCGACACTCACCCCGGCCGCACAGCGTGCGCAGGACGCGGGGCACGGCCGCGAACGACGCGAGCTGGAACGCGGTCCCGCCGTCCTGGGGGACGGTCGAGTCGAGCACGAGGCGGTCGAGCCGGTCCGGGTGCGTGCGCGCATAGCGCTGGGCGACGTAGGTCCCGTAGGAGACGCCGTAGAGACCGATGCGCTCGAACCCCAAGGCGCTGCGGACGGCGTCGACATCGGCGACCGACTCGGTGGTGGTGAAGAATGCGCGGCGCGGACCGAGCTGCTCGCCGCAGCGGCGCGCGAGCTCGACCGAGCGGGCGTCGGCCTCGTCGCCGCCGTCGTTGGCCGCGCGCTGGAGGGGCGGGCAGTCGAGCGCGCCCGAGCGCCCGGTCCCGCGCTGGTCGAAGACGATCAGCTCGCGGTCCCCGAGGACCGGCGCGAGCGCGTCGGCGAGGCCGTCGGCGACCGTGCTCGCGCCCTGGCCCGGGCCGCCGGCGAGCACGAGCAGCGCGCCGGGCTTCGAGCGCCCCGAGCGCAGCCGCTCGACGTTGAGGCGCACGGTCCCGGGCGTCGCGCCCGACGGGTCGAGGGGGACGTCGAGGCCCGCGCACTCGTAGCTCGGCGAGGCCGGGCAGGGCCTGAAGGCCAGTGCGTGAGCGCCGGCAGGCAGCCACGCGAGGCCGAGGAGCACGAGGCCCGCGAGGGGCAGGCTGGCAAGCGAGCGGGGCAAGAGCGGACGGGCGAGAGCATCATAAGAGAGCGAGGGCGGCGCTCCGCCCGGAGCGGCGAAAGCAAGTTCGCGTGCCCGGATAGCCTGCCGCCCGTGCGCACCGCATTCCGCCGCGCGATCGGCACCACGCGCGGGCGCGCCGCGCTGCTGCTCGGCGTGGTCGCCTCGGTGTGGCTGCTGTCCTCGATCGTGGCGAGGCTCACCCTGGACGACTACCCGAGCTTTCCCGAGGCGCTGTGGTCGGGGCTGCTGCACCTGCTCGACCCCAGCTCGCTGCACGACGACGAGGGGTGGGGTCAGCGCGCCATCGGTCTCGTCCAGGTGGTCACCGGCCTGGTGCTCTTCACCGTGCTCACCGACGTCGTGAGCTCCTCGCTCGAGCGGCTCGGGCAGGTCGAGCGACCCTTCCCCGGCTCCGGGCACATCGCCTTCGTCGGCGGCCTCGACACGCTGCCCTACCTGTTGCGAGGGCTCGAGTTGGCGCCCGCGCGATGGGGGGTGAAGCCGCCGCCGCGGACCGTGGTCGTCCTGGCGGCCTTCGAGCAGCGCGAGGACCGTGAGGAGATCCTCGCCTCCTTGCGCGATGCCGCGGGGGGCTTCGACGTGCGGCTCGTGTTCGGCGACGTCGCCGGCGCCACAGGCTTCGACCTCGCCGGGCTGGCCCGCGCCGACGTGGTGGTCGTGGGGTCGGCCGGAAGGGAGCGGGCGCTCGCCGAGCCCAGTGACGTCGAGGTGCTTCGCTCCGGCACGGCGCTGGACGCCTATCTGCGCGTGCGCGGAGCGCGGCCGCGTCACCCGCGTGTGCTCCTGCTCTTCCGGCGCGGCACGGACGCCGACGCAGCATGGAGCCTCTTCCCGCCGGCGTGGGACGCGATCGTCGGTGACCGCGGCTCCGCCGCGGTGCTGCACCTCGCGATCTCACACCCGCGCTTCGCCGCGATGCTCCCGAGCGCCGGCCAGGCCATGCGACGGGCGCAGATCGTGCACGCCGCCGAGCTGGCCGGCGTGCCGTTCGCGCAGCTGCACGGTCGCTTCGCGGCGGCGATCCCGCTCGGCCTCGTCCGCCGCGACGCCGAGCGGGAGCTGAGGACGCTCGTCCCACCGCCGCCCGGCGAGCCCGTCGGCCCGAAGGACGGGATCCTCGTGCTCAGCCAGGACGGCCGGGCCGAGCTGCGTGCCGCCACCGCCGAGGCGCCCGCCGCGGCGGCGCTCTCGCCCGCCGTCGACCGGCCCGCGGACCGCCCCCGCCGTGTCCTCGTCGTGGGGTGGGGCTTCAACGGTGCAGGCTTGCTCGAAGAGCTGCGCAGCGAGCCCGGGAGCACGGTCATGACGATCCTGGGCTCCTCGCAGCAATGGGCCGCGTTCCCACCGCCCGAGCCGCCGCCCAACGTGGAGCTGCGGCGCCGCACCGGCTCGCCGACCGATCCGGCGGCGATCGGCGATGCGCTCACGGACGCCGAGCCCGACGTCGCCCTCGTGCTGGCCTCGAGCCCGACGGGCGACCTCGCGGTGGCCGACGCGACCGCGGTCCTGACGCTCCTCCATGTCCGGCGCCTCACGGAGGGCGGCTCGCTGCCGCTCGTCCTCCACGTCTTCGGCTCCGAGACGGCCGCGACGCTCCAGGAGCCGCGCCTGACCCGTCTGAGCTCGGCCGAGGTCATCTCGGACGGCCTCGCCCTCGCCGTGCTGGCGCCGGACTCGGCGGTCGCGCTCGAGGCGCTGATCGGCGGTGAGGGGACGACGCTCGAGGTGGCACGCTTCCATCCGGCCGACGGGCGGCCGGCGAGCTTCGCCGCCGTCTACCAGGCGCTGCTCGAGCGCGGTGCCGTGCCGGTCGGCGTCGCCCGCGGCGACGGTCGGCCCGACATCGCGCCCGCCGCCGACGAGCGGGTCGGCCCAGGCGACGAGCTGCTCGTCGCGCGACGCCTGGAGCCGTCTACGCCTGAGCCCGCTGCTGCTCCGGCCGGGCGCTGAGCCGCTCGCGGAGCTCGAGGTACTGCAGCAGGCTGCGCGTGCCGAGGAAGCGGCGGCGCACGCGCTCCTGCGCGGCACGGCCCATCGCCTCGGCCCGGGCCGGGTCGTCGAGCAGCGAGCGGACCGCGGCGCCGTAGGCGGCGAGGTCGAGCGGGTCGTCGAGCAGCAGCCCGGACTCGCCGTCGGCGATCTGGTCCTGGATCCCGCCGATGCGGCTCGCCACGACGGGGCGCGCCTTCCACATCGCCTCGGCCACGGTGAGCCCGAAGCCCTCGGCCAGGCTCTTCTGCACGACCACGTCGGCGCGACGCTGCAGCGCGTTGACGATCGCCGCGTTCTCCTGGGGGTCGATCATCGGCAGCGCGACGAGGTGCACGCGCTCGGCGAGCTCGTCGGGCATCGCCTCGTACTCGGCGATCGCCTGCGAGAGGACCTGTCCCCCCTCGGGGTCGTCGCTCACGGCTTCGACGGCCGGGCCGGCGTAGATCAGGTGCGCGTCGGGCACCGCGGGCGCGACGTGCTGCGCGAAGCCGCGGATTACCCCGATCGGGTCCTTGAGCGCGTCCCAGCGCGAGACCTGGAGCACGATGCGGTCGGTTGACCGGAGCGTCCGGCGCTCCCAGAGCTGCGCGGCTCGCTCGACGCGGCCCGGGCTGCCGTCTTCGCGCGCGAAGGTGGGCGCGGCCGCCTCGCCGTCGTCGTTGAGCCCCGCGACGGTGAGGATCGAGAGCACGTGGTCGCGGTCGAGCTCCTGGTTCTTGGGCGAGAAGGCGTCGATCGAGGGCGGGATGATCGTGACCTTCTCCTTGTCCAGCCCTTCCCACTCGAAGGCCTCGCGCGAGAACACGTAGGCGTCGGCCTCCTGGACGTACGGGATCAGGAACTCCCACGCGCGCCGCGCCAGCTCGTGCGGGGTGTCCAGCCCGATGTGGCAGCGCCACACGATGGAGCAGCCGATGTCCCGGATCGCCGGGATGAGACCCGCGGGCTGGGGGTCGTGGACGATCACCAGGTCCTCCGGCTTGACCAGCTCGCGGAAGTCCGCCGCGTTGCGCTCGGTCACCTCGTCGAAGACGCGGCGCGCCTCCTCGTCGAGCTGCCCGCCGTCCCCGGCCGAGCCGTGGAGGAAGTTGTGGATGCGCTTGGTCAGCGCGAAGAACGGCGCGTCGCCCGAGATCACCACCCAGCGCGCGTCGACGCCGGCCCCTCTGGCGTACGCGAGCAGCGAGACGAGCATCTCCGCGACGCCGCCGCCGCGGGCGGTCGAGTTCACGTTCCACACAACGCGCCCCTCGAACACCTCGCGGCTGCGTTGCGCGGCGCGCACGACGCGCTCGTAGTCCTCGGGCGGGAGCACCGACTCGAAGCGCTCGAAGTTGAGCGCGCCGACGGGCACGTGGGTGATGGCGGCCATGGTCGTCGATCATATGTGCGTGACGCGCCGGCCGGCGACCCCCGACGAAGAGCTCCTGGCGGCCGAGATGCCCTCGGTTGCGACCGAGCTCACCGACGACGACCGCGTCGCACGCATGCTCGGCGAGCTCGACCTGGGCTTCGAGCGGCTGCGCGACCTCGGGCCCGCCGTCTCGCTCTTCGGCTCGGCGCGCACGTCCGTGGGCCACCCCGAGTACGAGCTCGCGCGCGAGACCGCGCGCGGGCTGGGGGAGGCCGGCTTCGCGATCATCACCGGCGCCGGGCCCGGAGCGATGGAGGCCGCCAACCGCGGCGCGCGCGAGGCCGGCGTGCGCTCCGTCGGCCTGAACATCGAGCTGCCCTTCGAGCAGGGGGCCAACCCCTACATCGACGAGCTCATCGAGTTCCACTACTTCTTCACGCGCAAGATCATGTTCGTGCGCTACGCGGGCGCCTTCGTCGCCTTCCCCGGCGGCTTCGGGACGCTCGACGAGCTCTACGAGGGGCTCACCCTCGTGCAGACGGGCAAGATCGAGCCGTTCCCGATCATCCTCATGATCGGGCGCCACTGGCGCGGCCTGCTGCGCTGGATGCGCGACGAGCTCGAGGCCCACGGCCGCATCTCGAAGGGCGACCTCGAGCTCCTGCACGTCTGCGACGACCCGGAGGAGGCGGTGGCGCTCGTGTCGTCCGCCGCGCAGGTGCAGTGGAAGGCGACGGTGGGACGCGATGGCTGACGGGCCGGCGACCCGTACGGCCGGCGAACGCCGCGCGTACCTCGACCGCGCGCGCGGCGCACTGCGCGCAGCCGATCCGGTCATCGCCAGGCTGATCGACACCCATCCGGACTTCGACCCGGACGCCTGGCTCGCCTCGCTCCCGGCCATGGACCCCTTCGGCGTGCTGCTCTTCCAGGTGGCGGGCCAGCAGCTCTCCGTCCGCGCCACCCGAACGATCCTGGCGCGCATCGAAGAGCACTTCGGTGCGGTCCCCGGCGTGGGGCGGTGGACCGCGCACGGATTCCTCGTCCTCGCCCTCGGGCGCGACGACGTCGTGGCCACTGGAGACCTGGCGTTGCGCAAGGCGGCGTAGCGCGCCTACGGCCTCGAGCGCCCGGGCCGAGTCGATGAACGCCGCCCGTCGCCGGGCGAGCTCTGGGTCCGTGATCTCCAGGACGTTCTCGGCGTTCTCCTCGCCCGAGCGCGAGTGGTTGAAGGAGCCGAGGAAGACGGTGTCGTCGGCGACGGTGACCTTCGCGTGCATGAAGTCGTGGAGCGAGTCGGGCTGCCACGGGGTCGGGGCTTTCCGTGGACGCGCTCGTCGGCCGTCACCCGCTCGAGGGCTGGCAGCTTCCACGAGGCGTTGCCGTTGGCGCGCCACTGGGCGACGACCTGGGCGACCTGGGTCGCGTCGTCCAGTTCGCCGATCCCGTCCACACCGCCTCGCCGTCGCGCACGACGTACTTGTGGTGCATGAGGTCCGGCTGGCCGGCGATCCCGCGCGTCGCGACGGGCAGCGCCTCGAGGATCTCGGGCCGCGTCGAGAGTCATCCCGCGGGCGAGGGCACGGGACTCGCAACGTTCACGAAGCTTCACGATCCGCCGCGCGGGGCGCTGTATCGTCGCTCGTGCTCAGACCATCGACGAGGTGAGGAGGCCGGATGAGCACGGCGACGGACCGGCGGACGCTCGACACGCTGTGTGTCGACACGATTCGCACTCTGTCGATGGACGGCGTCCAGAAGGCCAACTCCGGCCATCCGGGGACGCCCATGGCCCTCGCACCGCTCGCCTACGTGCTCTACACGCGCGTCATGCGCCACAACCCGGCCGACCCGCGGTGGTTCAACCGCGACCGCTTCGTGCTCAGCGCCGGGCACGCGTCGATGTTGCTCTACTCGATGCTCCACCTCACCGGCTACGGGCTGACGCTGGACGACCTCAAGCAGTTCCGCCAGCTCGGCAGCCGCACCGCGGGCCACCCCGAGTACGGCCACGCGGCGGGGATCGAGGTCACCACCGGGCCGCTCGGCCAGGGGATCGCCAACGCCGCCGGGATGGCCCTCGCGGAGCGCATGTGGGCCGCGCGCCTCAACCGTCCGGGCCACGACGTCGTCGACCACCACATCTACACGATCGCCTCCGACGGCGACATCGAGGAGGGCATCTCCGCCGAGGCCGGCTCGCTGGCCGGCCACCTCGGCCTCGGCCGCCTGATCGCCTTCTACGACCGCAACCACATCTCGATCGAGGGCGACACCGCTCTCGCCCTGTCCGAGGACACCGGCCAGCGCTACGAGGCCTACGGCTGGCACGTGCAGGACCTGGGCGAGGACATCGAGCTCGACTCGCTGGAGGCGGCGATCGCGACGGCCAAGGAGCACGAGGACCAGCCGTCGCTGATCATCGTCCGCACCCACATCGCCCAGGGCTCGCCCAACAAGCAGGACACCGCCGGCGCGCACGGCTCGCCGCTGGGCGAGGAGGAGGTCGAGCTGACCAAGGAGGTCTACGGCTGGCCGAGCGAGGAGCCCTTCTTCGTCCCCGACGAGGCGCTCGCCCATTTCCGTGAGACCGTCGAGCGCGGCAAAGAGGAGCAGGCGCAGTGGCTCCAGCGGGTCGAGCGCTGGGGGCGCGAGCACCCGGAGCTCAAGGCGTGGCTCGATCGCGTCCAGGCGCGCGAGCTGCCCGAGGGGTGGGACGCCGAGCCCCCGCGCTACCACGCCGACGCCGGGATGATCGCGACGCGCAAGGCCGGCCACCAGGTTCTCCAGTGGGCCGCGAGCAAGGTCCCCGAGCTCGTCGGCGGCTCGGCCGACCTCGCCCCCTCGACGCTCACCGACATCGAGGACGGCGGCTCGGTCGAGCGCCGCGACTTCGGCGGGCGCAACCTGCACTTCGGGATCCGCGAACACGGCATGGGGGCGATCGTCAACGGCCTCGTGCTCGCGGGCTTTCGTGCCTACGGATCGACCTTCCTCATCTTCTCGGACTACATGAAGGGCGCCATCCGCCTCTCGGCGCTCATGGGGATCCCGTCGATCTGGATCTTCACCCACGACTCGATAGGCCTCGGCGAGGACGGGCCGACCCACCAGCCCGTCGAGCAGCTCCCGCACCTGCGCGCCACGCCCAACCTCGCGGTCGTGCGCCCCGCGGGCGCCAACGAGACCGCGCTGGCGTGGCGCTTCGCGCTGCGCCAGACCGAGCGCCCGACGCTCATCGCGCTCTCACGCCAGGGCCTGCCGGTGTGGAATCCCTCGGGCGTTCCCGACGACGCCATCGAGCGCGGCGCCTACGTCCTGCGCGAGTCCTACAAGCCGGCCGAACCCGACCTGATCCTGGTCTCGACGGGCTCCGAGGTGCACCTGTGCACGCGCGCCGCGGACCTGCTCGAGAACCAGGGCATCGCCACCAACGTCGTCTCGATGCCCTGCTGGGAGACCTTCCAGGAGCAGGACGCTGCCTACCGCGACAGCATCCTGCCGCCCTCGGTGCGTGCGCGCGTCGCCGTCGAGGCCGCCTCCACGCTGGGCTGGGAGCGCTGGACGGGAATGGACGGCGACGTCGTCGGGATGACCACCTTCGGCGCCTCGGCGCCCCAGAAGGACGTCTACCGCCACTTCGGCTTCACGCCCGTGAACATCGCTGAGCGGGCCAGGCTGGTCGTCGACCGGCTGAAGGGCTGAAGGGCCGAACCATCACCTCACGGGAGTACACGACATGAGCGTCACGACCAACGTCAACGAGCGGCTCGCGGCGCTCACCGCGGGGGGCACGAGCGTCTGGCTCGACCAGATCCGCCGCAGCCTCGTCGCCGGCGGCGAGCTCAAGCGCCTCATCGACGAGGACTCTCTGCGCGGCGTCACCTCCAACCCCTCGATCTTCGAGAAGGCGATCCTCGGCTCCAACGACTACGACGACGACGTCGCCGCGATGGCCCGCGAGGGCGCCGACGCCGAGACGATCTACGACCGCATCGCGATCCGCGACGTCCAGCTCGCCACCGACGTCCTGCGCCCGGTGTGGGAGGCCACCGGCCACAATGACGGCTTCGTGTCGCTCGAGGTCTCGCCGCGGCTGGCCCGTGACACAGAGGGCACGCTCTCCGACGCGCGGCGCTACTGGCAGGCGGTCGACCGCCCGAACCTGATGATCAAGATCCCGGGCACCGAGGAGGGCGTGCCGGCCATCGAGCAGGCGATCAGCGAGGGCATCAACGTGAACGTCACGCTGCTCTTCGCGGTGGAGGCCTACACGGCGATCGCCGGGGCGTTCATCCGCGGGCTGGAGCGGCGCCACGCCGAGGGCAAGAGCGTCGACGTCCACAGCGTCGCGAGCTTCTTCGTCTCGCGCGTGGACTCAGAGGTCGACAAGCGCCTCAAGGACCTGGGCCGCGAGGACCTCCAGGGCGTCGCCGCGCTCGCCAACGCGCGCGCCTCCTACCAGCGGTTCAAAGAGCTCTTCCACGGCGAGCGCTTCGCGGTGCTGCTCGACGCCGGCGCGCCGGTCCAGCGCCCGCTGTGGGCGTCGACCGGGGTCAAGAACCCGCACTATTCCGACACCAAGTACGTTGACGGCCTGGTCGCGCCCGACACGGTCAACACGATGCCGATGCCGACGCTGATCGCCGTTGCAGATCACGGGGAGATGACGGGCGCCACGGCCGACCAGGACCCGGCGGGCGACCTGCGAGCGCTCGCCGACGCGGGCATCGACATGAATGACGTGACCGATGGGCTGCTGGCCGACGGGATCGTCGCCTTCGAGACCTCGCTGGACGGGCTGCTCGCCGGCGTCGAGGAGAAGCGCGAGGCGATCGTCACCGACCGCCCGCCCACGATCGCCGCTTCGATCCCCTCAGAGCTCGAGCCGGCCATCGTGGAGACGGTGCGCGCCGCCGTCGCCCAGGGCGTCGCGCGGCGCGTGTGGCGCCACGACGAGGCGCTGTGGGGCGGCCCGGCGCCTGAGATCGGCAACCGCCTGGGCTGGCTCACGATCTCAGAGGCGCTGCTCGAGGACGTCGGGGACCTGCAGGCCTTCGCCGCGGCGTGCGTGGACGAGAGCCTCCAGGACGTCGTGCTGCTCGGGATGGGCGGCTCGAGCCTCGGCCCCGAGGTGCTGCGCCAGAGCTTCGGACGCATCGAGGGCGGCCTGGACCTCCACGTGCTGGACTCGACCGACCCGGCGGCGATCCTCGCCACGGAGGCCGCCATCGACGTCGCCAAGACGCTGTTCCTGGTCTCCTCCAAGTCGGGCGGGACGCTCGAGACGCTGTCCCAGTTCAAGCACTTCCACGCGCGCGTGGTCGAGGCGGTGGGGGAGGAGCAGGCCGGCAGCCGCTTCGTGGCGATCACCGACCCGGGCAGCCCCTTGGTCGCGCTCGCGCACGACCACGGCTTCCGGCGGGTGTTCGAGAACGACCCGGACATCGGCGGGCGCTACTCGGTGCTCTCCTACTTCGGGCTCGTGCCCGCCGCGCTCATAGGCGTCGCCGTCGACGCGCTCCTGCACCGCGCGCAGATCGCCGAGCAGAACTGCGTGTCCTACGAGGGCGGCTCGTCGAACTCGGGCCTTTGGCTCGGGATCCTCATGGGCACCACCGCGCTCCACGGCCGCGACAAGCTCACCTTCGTCGTCTCCGAGCCGATCGACAGCTTCGGCCTGTGGGTCGAGCAGCTGATCGCGGAGAGCACCGGGAAGCAGGGCAAGGGGATCGTCCCGGTGGCGGCCGAGCCGGTCGGCGAGCCGCAGGACTACGGCGAGGACCGCGTCTTCGCCTACCTGCGCAACGCCGACGCGCCCGACGCGGACCTCGACACGACGGTCGACGCGCTCGCGCGGGCCGGCCATCCCACGGTGACGCTCTCCGTCCACGGGGCGATCGACCTCGGACGGATCTTCTTCTTCGCCGAGTTCGCCACCGCCGTCGCGGGCTGGGTGCTCGGCATCAACCCCTTCGACCAGCCCAACGTCCAGGAGGCCAAGGACAACACGAACAAGGTGCTCGAGGGCTACGCGAGGGAGGGCCACCTCCCCGAGCTCGCCGACGCCGACGACGACGCGCTGCGCGAGCTGCTCGGCGCAGCGGCCCCGCCCCATTACGTTGCCATCATGGCCTACGTGAACCCGACGCCCGCCTTCGACGCGGCGGTCGAGCGCCTCAGGGCCTCGATCCGCGACCGCACGAAGGCGACGACGACGTTCGGCTACGGCCCGCGCTTCCTGCACTCGACGGGCCAGCTCCACAAGGGCGGCCCACCGACCGGCCTCTTCCTGCAACTGGTGCACGACGTCCCCGACGACGTCGAGATCCCGGGCGAGGGCTACACGTTCGCGACGCTGAAGAACGCCCAGGCCGTTGGGGACCTGCAGACGCTTCGCGACCACGGGCTTCCCGCCCAGCGGGTGCGCCTCCAAGGCGATCCGGCGGAAGCCCTCGACGGCCTTCGCGAGCGCATCGAGGGGCTGGGGGACTGATGGCGACCGTCGAGACCAATCCGCTGGCGGCAGGGCTCGAGCGCTTGCCCGTCCCGCCGACGACGCTGGTCATCTTCGGGGCGACCGGCGACCTCGCCCAGCGCAAGCTGCTGCCCGCCCTCTACAACCTCGCCCACGAGGGCGCGCTCCCGCAGCACTTCAACCTCATCGGCAGCTCGCGCTCGGCGCTCTCCGACGACGATTTCCGCGGGCGCGCGCGCGAGGCCATCGCGAGCTACTCCCGTCGCACCCCGGATCCCAAGGTGCTCGACGGGCTGCTCGAGCGCCTGCGCTACGTCTCGGGCCCCTTCGACGCCGAGTCGGTTTACCGCGGCATCGACACGGTGGCCGACGAGTTCGACCGCGACGCCGGCCTCACCCACAACCGCTGCTTCTACCTCTCGACCGCGCCGGGCTTCTTCCCGGTCATCGTGCGGGCGCTGGGCTCGGCGGGCGTCGCGCAGCACGCCGAGGCCGACGTCCGCGTGGTGATCGAGAAGCCGTTCGGCACGACGCTCGCGTCGGCGCGCGAGCTCAACCGCACGGTGCTCGAGGTCTTCGACGAGCAGCAGGTCTTCCGCATCGATCACTACCTGGGCAAGGAGACCGTCCAGAACGTCCTCGCCTTCCGCTTCGCCAACTGGATGTTCGAGCCGGTGTGGAACCGCAACTACATCGACAGCGTCCAGATCACGGCGGCCGAGGACCTCGGCGTCGGCACGCGTGCGGGCTACTACGACAGCTCGGGCGCGCTGCGCGATCTGATCCAGAACCACATGCTCCAGATCCTCGCGCTCATCTGCATGGAGCCGCCGGTCGAGTTCTCGGCCGACAAGGTGCGCGACGAGAAGGTCAAGGTGCTCGAGGCGATCCACCCGCCCACGCCCGAGGAGGTGGCCGAGCTGGCGGTGCGCGCGCAGTACGGCCCGGGGGTGAGCGGCGGGGAGCAGGTGCCGGGCTACCTCGAGGAGGACGGCGTGCCGCCGGGCTCGACTACCGAGACCTACGCGGCGCTGCGCCTGGAGGTGGACAACTGGCGCTGGGCCGGCGTGCCGTTCTACCTGCGCACGGGCAAGCGCCTGGCCCGCAAGGTCACCGAGGTCGCCGTCCAGCTCCAACCCGTGCCGCACCTCGCCTTCGTGCAGGATGGCTCGGTCGGGGTGCAGCCCAACCAGCTCATCCTCACCATGCAGCCCAACGAGGGCGTCTCGCTGTCGATCGGCGCGAAGATCCCGGGCACGCGCATGCGCATCCGGCCGGTGAACATGGAGTTCCTCTACGGGACCGCGTTCCTCTCGCAGTCGCCCGAGGCCTACGAGCGGCTGATCATGGACGCGATGCGCGGCGACGCGACGCTGTTCACGCGCAACGACGAGGTCGACGCCTCGTGGTCGGTCGTCGACCCGATCCTCGAGACCTGGAGCGAGACCCCCGGGCCGCTGCCGCAGTACCCGGCGGGATCGGGCGGGCCGGCCGAGGCCGACCGGCTGCTGCGTCCCGGGCACCGGTGGCGGGCGATCTGATGGACGGCGTTTGGATCGCCGAGGACACCACTCCGTCGGCCATTGAAGCAGCCGTGCGCGGCCTGCTGGCCGAGCGTCACAGGGACGAGATGCTCGTCCCCGCGAGGGTGCTCAACCTCATCGCCGTGGTCGACAAGGAATGGCGCGGCGAGATCGAGAACCGCCTCGAGCGGGTCGGGCGCTACCACCCCTCGCGGACCGTCGTCTGCGCGGTCGAGCCGGGGCGGACGAAGCTCGACGCGTGGGCCACGCTCGTGACCCAGGGCGAGCTCGCCGGCGCTGGCGCCCTCACCCACGAGCGGATCGAGCTCACCGTCGGCGAGCGGCACCTGCCCTTCCTGGGCACGATCTGCGACCCGATCGTCGTCTCGGACATCGCGACGCTGGTGTGGGCGCCGCACGGCCACCCCGAGGCGGTGGATTCGCTGCTCGGCCTCGCCCAGGTGGTTCTGGTGGACTCGGTCGAGGAGGACGACTACGTCGCCGCGCTGCACCGCGCGACCGAGCTCGCCGAGCACGCCTACGTGGTCGACCTCGCGTGGCTGCGCTCGACCCCGTGGCGCGAGCGGGTGTCCTCCACCTTCGACCCGCCCGCCCTGCGTCCCCTGCTCGGCGAGCTCAGCCATGTCGAGGTCCGCCACGGTCCCGCCTCGAGGGCCGCCGCGCTCCTGCTCGTGGGCTGGCTCGCCTCGCGGCTGGGCTGGCAGCCCGCGGCGCTGGTGCGCCAGGACGGCGCGCTGCACGGCCGCCTCCGCGCGCGGCGCCAGGAGGTCACCGTCGACCTGCGCCCCGAGCGCCTGGACGTCCCCGGTCTCGCCGGGGTGACGATCCAGACTGCGAGCGGCGAGTCGTTCTCGCTCGACCGCGGCCCGGGCGGCCTCACGGCCAGGCGCCGGGACCGTGAGGGCCGCGAGGCGAGCTGGCGCGTCCTCGGGGCGTCGCGGGGCGAGGCCGGGATCCTCGGCGAGGGCGTGCGCCAGGCGCTGCTGCGCGATCCCACCTACAAGCCCGCGCTGGCCGCCGCGCAGGTCATGGCCGGCTAACCGACACGACAGGAGTCGCCCATGCGCGTCATCGAGAGCCCACTCACCGGCGACGTCGTCCAGGCTGCGACCGACGACGAGCTCGTACGCCGCCTCGTCGCCCACTACGCAGACGAGGACAAAGCGCTCGACGAGGCCGAGGCGCGCCGCCTGGTCGGCGAGCAGGCCTACGACGCGACGGACAGCTGAGCGGCGCGACGGTCGCCGCCGGCCGCCGGGCGGCCTCGACCGCCGCCGGCCGCCGACCCCGCCCCTCGCGCGCGGGCAGCCGACTCGCATAGGATCGCCGGGTGTCTGACCGACTCGCCGACAAGGTCGCGCTCATCACCGGCGCCGGCTCGGGGCTGGGGCGGGAGATGGCGCTGCTCTTCGCGGCCGAGGGCGCGACCGTGGTCGTCAACGACATCGACGAGGCGGCAGGGGAGCAGACCGCGCGCGACGCGGGCGGCGCGGTCTTCGCGGCCGGCGACGTCGCCGACGACGCCGCCGTGGAGGCGGTCTTCGCGGCCGTCGCCGACGCGCACGGGCGCCTTGACGTCAGCGTCCACAACGCGGGGGTCATGCTCCCCGAGGACGGCGGGCTCGACACCTCGCTGGCCGTCTGGGACCGCGTCCTTGCGGTCAACCTCACGGGCGTGTTCCTCTGCTGTCGCCACGCGGTCCCGCTCATGGTCGGCGGCGGCGGCGGATCGCTCATCAACATCGCCTCGTTCGTCGCGCTCATGGGGGCCGCGTCGCCGCAGATCGCCTATTCGGCGAGCAAGGGCGGCGTCCTCGCCATGACCCGCGAGCTGGCCGCCGTCCACGCGCGGGAGGGCCTGCGGGCCAACGCGATCTGCCCCGGCCCGATCCGCACCCCGCTGCTCGAGCACCTGATCGCCGACGAGGCCAAGCGCGCCAACCGCCTCAACCACATCCCCCTCAACCGCTTCGGCGAGCCGGGCGACGTCGCCCAGGCCGCGCTCTACCTCGCGAGCGACGACTCGGGGTGGGTCACCGGCACGGCCTTCACGGTCGACGGCGGGATCACCTCGGCGTACCTGACCGAGCCCTAGGCCGGGTTGGCAGTCGACCTCGCCATCGACGTCGAGAACGCGCCCGGAGCGTTGGCGCGGGTCGCCGCCGCGATCAGCGACGCCGGCGTGAACATCGCTGCCGCCACCTGCATCGGGTCGGGGAAGCAGGCAGAGCTCCACATCCTCGTCCCGCACGGCGGGGCGGCGAAGCATTCGCTGGCCATCTCGCACCTGGCGGTCTCCCGCGAGCGCGAGGTCGTCGTGGTCGACGTCGAGGACCGCCCCGGCGTGCTGGCCGACCTGACGCGGAAGATCGCCCGAGCCGGAGTCGATCTCGATCTCGTCTATGTCGCCACGCAGAACCGTGTCGTCTTCGGGGCCGCCGACCTGGATGCGCTCAAGGCGGCGTTGGACGCGGCGCCGTGACGGGGAAGGGCACCCGCGGGGCCTACGATGTCACCGTGAAGCAGATCGATTGCGTGTGCGGCGTCGTCGTGAAGGGCGAGGACGACGACGAGCTCTGGCAGCAGGCGCAGGAGCACCTGCGCACCGACCACCCGGACCTCGTCGAGAAGGTCTCCCGCGAGGACATCCTCGCGCAGGCGGAGGAGACCTAGGAGCCTAGGCGGACGTCGTGGTCGTCTCGCCGAGCAGACGTCGGTGCACGCTCTGCATGGCCGGGCTCGGCGCGATCCCGAGCTCGTCGCGGAGCAGGACGCGCAGGCGGTCGTAGACGAGCAGCGCCTCGGCGTTGTTGCTGCGCCGCTCGAGCGCCTCCATCAGGATCCGGTAGCCGGTCTCGCGGTACGGCGCCAGCTCGATGAGCCGGCGCCCGCATTCCTCGGCCTGCGGCAGCGTCGGTCCGCCGAGGCCGAGTCTCGCCGCTGCGAAGCACTCGAGTCCGCGCACGCGGACGTCGTCGAGGCGTCGCCGCCACGCGTCCAGCCACGGGCGGTCGTGACCCTTGAGCAGGGGACGGCTGGCCACGTGGTAGGCGACGCCGGACGGGCCCCATGCCTCCGCCCACTGACAGTTGGCGACGTGGGACTGCGCCCGGTGGAGGGCCTCGAACGCTGCCTCGACGTCGACGAAGGCATCCCGCGGCAGCACGAGCTCGATCTCCGATCGGCCGGGCAGGAGCTCCGGGCCGACGGCGTGGCGCAGCTTGGAGAGCAGGACGCTCAGCCGAGGGTGGTGGTCGGGTGGCGCGTCGGGGCCGTAGACGGCCGTCAGCAGCTCGTCGCGGTCCATCCGCCGGAGGCGGTTGAGCACGAGGTACGCGAAGAGCAGGCGCCCGTTGGCGCCGGGGAGCGCATCGTCGACTCGTCGCCCGGCGAGGTGCACGACGAGCCGGCCGCAGAGCTGGATTCTCGCCCGGTCGGTCTGCGCCATTGCCGCCCAGGCTAGAAAGGTCGGCGAAAGGTTCGGGAAACGGCCCGTTGCGACCATCGCCCGCGTCCGAGTGAAAGGGATGACCCACGATGAGCGAGGCCAACCAGAACAACGGCGCCGCGTCGCTTTACGCCTCGCCCCAGGAGGCGCAGCAGGCTCCACCTGAGGAGTTGCTCTACCTCGCATGCCTGCACGAGGGCACCGGCGTCCAGGAGCCCGATTCCTCGCGGTGATCGACGCCGAGGAGGGACGGGTCGTCCACGAGACGCCGATGCCGAATGTCGGGGACGAGCTGCATCACTTCGGCTGGAACCGCTGCAGCTCTGCGTGCCACGGGCCGGATCGGTCGCACCTGGTCGTGCCGGGCTTCCGCTCGTCGCGGATCCACGTCGTCGACGTGGCCGGCGATCCGCGCGGTCCCAAGATCGAGAAGGTCATCGAGGCGAAGGAGATCGCCGAGAAGACCGGCTACACGCGCCCGCACACGGTCCACTGCATGATGATCCAGCTCTCGATGGACGGGCGCAGGCTGTACGTCACGAACTCGCTCTACTCGACCCGGGACAACCAGTTCTACCCCGGGCTGAGGTCGTGGCTGATGCGAGTCAACTGCGCGCCGGAGGGCGGCATGGAGATCGACCGCGACTTCTTCGTCGACTTCCACGACCGCCCCGGCGGTCCCGCGCGAGCCCACGAGGTCCGGCTCCAGGGCGGTGACTGCACCACGGAGATCTTCCAGTGACCGCCCTGCCCTTCGCCCACATCGGCGGCCTCCCCATCGAAGAGGCTCTCGCATCGTCCGGTCCCGCGCTTCTCGTCGCCCTCGGCGCCGTGGCGGCCAAGCTCCGGGCTCGCTACCACCGCTCAAAGGAGACGGGGGCGCAGGACGCATCGCCGTTGCCGTAGAACTCCGGGGCATGGGCGCGTCGGAGGCCGTCATGGTCGAGGCCGGTGGGCGCGAGGTGCGCGTGTCCAGCCCCGATCGCGTGATCTTCCCGAAGACCGACCGTTCGGGCGCGGTGACCAAGCTCGACGTCGTCCGGTACTACCTCGCCGTCGGCGAAGGCATCATGCGCGCGCTCGACCGGCGACCGACGACGCTCGAGCGCTGGCCGAAGGGCGTGCACCCCGGCATCGTCCTCTCGACCCGCGAGAAGGGCGGCGGTGACGCGTTCTTCCAGAAGCGCATCCCCCGTGGAGCTCCGGACTACGTCAAGACCGCCCGGATCGAGTTCCCGTCGGGTCGTCATGCGGACGAGGTCTGTCCCACGGAGCTGGCCGTCGTCGCCTGGGCGGCGCAGATGGGCACCATCACCTTTCATCCGTGGCCGGTTCGCCGCGAGGACGTCGACCATCCGGACGAGCTGCGCCTCGACCTGGACCCGCAGCCAGGCACGGACTTCGCCCACGCCGTGGGCGTCGCCGCCGAGGCGCGCGTGCTCTTGAACGAGCTCGGCTACGCCGGCTTCCCGAAGACCTCAGGGGGACGCGGGGTCCACATCTACGTCCGGATCGAACCGCGCTGGACGTTCACGGACGTCCGCCACGCGGCGATCGCCTTCGGGCGCGAGCTCGAGCGGCGTCTCCCGGGCCAGGTCACGACCAAGTGGTGGAAGGAGGAGCGCGGCGAGCGCATCTTCGTCGACTACAACCAGAACGCGCGCGATCGCACGATCGCCTCGGCCTACAGCGTACGGCCCAAGGCTGGCGCGCCCGTCTCGGCACCGCTCACGTGGGACGAGCTGGGAGAAGTCGCGCCCGAGGACTTCACCGTCGCGACGATGCCCGCGCGCTTCGCCGAGGTCGGCGATCGCCACGCCGCGATCGACGACGCCGTGCACTCACTGCAGCCGCTGCTGGACCTGTACGAGAGCGACGCCGCCGAGGGAGAGGGCGACATGCCCTACCCGCCGGACTATCCGAAGATGCCGGGCGAGCCAAAGCGCGTTCAGCCCTCGCGCGATCGCGACCGCCCGCGCTAGTCACCGCGCGCGACAGCCGCGCGGTTCGGCCGCGTGGCTCGTCAGCGCGCCTGCGGCAGCCTCTTCGCACCGCGCTTCGCTGCCGGCGCCGAGGGCGGCGGCACAACCGGCCCGATGTCCCCATCCGGCGCTTCGTCCAGGTCGACGATCACCGGCGCGTGATCGCTCGGCCCGCTGCCCTTGCGGGCCTGCCGGTCCACCCACGCCGCCCGAACACGGTCGGCGACCGTCGTCCCGGCGAGGACGAGGTCGATCCGCATCCCGAGGTCCTGGTGGAACATCCCCGCCCGGTAGTCCCAGTAGGTGAAAACCCGTTCCTCCGGCCAGCGCTCGCGCACCACGTCGCGCAGGCCGAGCGCCTGGAGCTCCGCCAGCGCCTCGCGCTCGGGCGCTGTGACGTGGGTCTGGCCGACGTAGGCGTCCGGATCGAACACGTCGTCGTCGGTCGGCGCGATGTTCACGTCGCCACAGACGACCGTCGTCTCCGGACCGGCGGCGACCACCTCGCGCAGCGAAGCCAGCCAGGCGAGCTTGTACTGGTAGTGCTCCGAGCCAGGGGTGCGCCCATTCGGCACGTAGACCGAGATCACCCGGATGCCGCCGCAAACAGCGGACACCGCGCGCGCCTCCGGGTGCGGAAAGCCCGGCGCGCCGGCGAGTCCCGCCACAACGTCGTCCAGCCCGACGCGCGAGAGGATGGCCACGCCGTTCCACGTCGCCTCGCCGTGAACGGCGACGGCATAGCCGCGGTCGGCCAGCTCGTCGCCGAGCAGATCGACGAACGCGTCGTCGGCGAGCTTGGTCTCCTGCAGGCAGACCACGTCGGGGCGGCGCTGCTCCAGCCACGGCAGCAGCCGCGGCACGCGCTGCTTGACCGAGTTGACGTTCCACGTCGCGATTCGCACCGACCCCACGGTACTCGGGGGCGCGGGTTCGGGGTGGGCGGGGGCCGCGCCTTCGAGGTGGGCGGGGGCCGCGGGCCCGGGTGAGCGGGGGCCTCGCCTTCGCGGTGGGTCGCGCCCCCTGTCTTACCCCACCGCTCGCGCCATGTCCGCCTGGACTTCGGCGGCGGTGATGCCGCGGTTGTAGATGCGGACGTCGTCGATCTTGCCGCTGAACCACTCGCCCCAGATCGAGTTGCCGCCGATCTTCAGCGGGCCGGTCGACGCGGTGATCGGGCCGGAGAAGGCCTTGGAGGCCTTCTCGACGCCGTCGACGTAGAACTTCCAGGTCGTGCCGTTCCAGGTGGTCGCGATGTGCGACCAGGTGTTGACGGGCAGCGCCGCGGGGGCGCTGACATCGGCCCCGCCGATCCAGGCGGACGGGCGCGCCGCTCCGCCGCCGTAGGACGAGACGCCGTAGAGCGCGTAGACCAGGTCGCCCGGCGTCTCCTTGAGCAGGACCGTCCGCCAGTTCGAGATCGCGGCGGGGTTGACCCACGCCTCGAGCGTCATGCCCGTGGTCAGATCGAGGGAGTTGCTGTCCGGGACGCTCACCGAGTTGTTCGTCCCGTTGAACGACAGCGAGGAGCCGTTGCGACCGGTCGTCCGCGTCGCGCCGGTGATCGTGCCGGTATTCCCGCGACCGGACGCATCGGCGACCGTGGCGCCCGAGGACTCCTCGAATCCGTACGCGCCGACGAGCGAGGTGTCGGCCACCGGGCCGGCGTCCCGGTAGACCGCGGTGTGGGTGAAAGAGCTCGCCGGGATGGTGATGTCGTGGAGCTGGGCCCCGGAGTCCGACCAGTGGTCGAAGTTCCACACCCGCCCACCGGACTGGAAGGTGTCGCCGGCGGAGATCGAGGTGCGGAAGCCGATCGTGGCCTGGGCGGTGAACGGTGCGGTCACGTTGCGCCCCGAATATGTCAGCGGCGCGCCGGCCGGCTGGCTGTCGAGCGTCATCGTCGTCGTCTCGGGACGGATCGCGATGGTCGTCGACGAGGTGAGGCCCGAGGAGTCCGTTGCGGTCAGCGTGATCTGGTAGTAGGAGTCGGCGTCGTGATCGTCGCGGATCGCGAACTGCCCGGTGCTGACGCCGTGGAGATCGACGACCGGGTGGGTGTGCGAGACGTGGATGAGGGTCACGGTCCAGTCCAGGGCCGACGCCGGCAGCGCGCCGTCCTGCGGGTCGGTGGCCGAGCCGCGGACGGTCATCGTGTCGCCGTCGCGGTAGAGCGACCCGCCCGTCGGCGCCTCGATCGTCGGCACGGGCCGGTCGTTGCCGACCGTGATCGGCACCGACGTGGTGTCGGTTCCGCCGCGCCCGTCGGTGACTGTCAGCCGCGCGGTGTAGGTGCCGGGCGTCGTGTAGGTGTAAGCGGGGTTCGGCGCGGTCGAGGTGGCCGAGCCGTCGCCGAAGTCCCACTGGTAGGTCAGGGCGTCGCCGTCGGGATCGTTGGAGCCGGCGCTCGAGAACGAGACCGCAAGCGGGGGCAGCCCGCTTGAAGGCGTTCCGCTGGCCAGCGCGGTCGGCGGAGTGTTCCCCGCCGTGTACCGGACTTCCTTGACGGAGCCGGTGCCGGGCGTCCCCGTGCCGAAGTTCACGATGACGAGGTTGCCGCCCGGACCGGTCTCGAGATCGACCGGGCCGAGGAGCCCGCTCGCGAAGTCGGTGGCGCTCGAGAACCTGCCGGAGCCGTCGAGAAGCGCACGTCGCACGTCGCCCGTCGCGTAGTCGCCGAAGAAGATCGAACCCCTGTAGGCGGCCGGGTACTGCGAGGCGGTGTACTCCGGGCCGCCGACGGCGGCCTTCGAGGACCCGAGGTGCGGGTACTCATAGTCCGGCAGCACGTCCGCGGCTGCCGTTCCCTCCTTGGCGTACTCCGCCGTGCACTCGGAGCGGCTCGAGTAGCCGGCCGTGTGGTGCAGCCCTTCGTGGCACGGCCACCCGAAGTTGCTCCCGCCGGCGATCGGCATGAGCTCGAACTCCTCGTAGGTGTTCCAGCCGACGTCGCCGACCGCGAGCCCGCCGCCGGGGCGCACGGTGAAGCGGTACGGGTTGCGCAGCCCCTTGGCGAAGAGCCTGGTACAGACGTGAGTAAGGTCGGCGTCGCTTGGGCAGAACGCATGTCCTGGCAGACCGCGGCCGTTGCGGTCGACGTGCATGATCTTTCCCGCGAAGCTCTGCTCGTTGTAGACGCGCAGCGCGTTCGGGTCCACGATCGAGGAGTTCGCGCCGTCCCCGGAGCCGACCCACAGGGTCCCGTCGGGAGCCGAGCGCACCGTGCCGATCGTGTGCTCGCTGTGGTCGGTGGGAATGCAGTCGACGGTGTCGGACGGCGTCGGACAGGGACCGGAGGAGTAGGTGCCGAGGATCGGCGTCTCGGGGCCGAGAGCGTTGTCGTCGCCCAGCGTGAAGCGGCTGACGCGGGCGACGTTCGCCTGTGTCCCGTCGGGGAAGATCTGGTTGAGGTCGTACGTGTAGGCGAGGTAGATGTAGTGGTTGGCCGCGTACGAGCTGTCGACGGCGATCCCGAGCAGCCCCTGGTCGTCGAAGGCGGCCACACGGCCCGACATGTCCAGCAGCGTCGTCGGAGTGCCGCCTCCGGGCGCAACCACCTTCAGGCGTCCCTCGCGCTCGATGATCAGCATCCGCCCGTCGGGCGTCCACGCGACCCCGGACGGCGCGGAGAGGCCACTGGCGAGCGTCGCCTCCTGAAAGCCCGCGGGGTAGGTGGCGGCGGCGGCCGGCTGGGCGGCGGCCTAGGGCGGCGACCAGCAGGAGGAGCGCGGCGAGCATCGCCTTCGCCGCTCGAGCATGAGCGCTGTCGCTGGTACGGGGCACGGATTGCCTTCCCTTGGGGGCCCTTGTGAACCTACGGCCCAGAGCCTGCGTGGCGGAAAAACGTCCATCCTGCCGTCTGGCCACTAGCGGCGGCGCGGTGTCCCTGCGGTCGAGGGCGCCGTCCGATGAGTTGGCGGCCATGCTGCAGTCTTGGAGACATGACACGCGTAATCGCAGGTATCACGACGTCGGTCGACGGCTACATCACAGGCCCCGACGACGGGCCTGGCCGGGGCCTCGGCGAGGGCGGCGAGCGGCTGCACTACTGGGTCTTCGGCGGGCCATGGACCTACGCCGACGCCCCCGAGGGCGAGCCGACAGGCGACGACGCGGCCTGGCTCGCCGACGTCACCTCGCGGGTCGGGGCGGTCGTCGGCGGGCGCTGGACCTATGAGGCAGCCGACCACTGGGGCGACGAGAACCCGTGGGGCCTGCCGTTCTTCATCGTGACCCACCGGCCGGAGGAGCAGCCACCGGGCGAGGCGTTCACGTTCGTCGCAGGCGTCGAAGCCGCGGTCGACGCGGCGCGCGAGGCCGCGGCCGGGCGCGACGTCCACGTCATGGGCGGCGCCGACGTGATCCGCCAGGCGCTCGACGCCGGGGTGGTCGACGAGCTGACCATCATCGTCGCGCCGGTGATCCTAGGCGGCGGCAAGCGCCTCTTCGAGGGCTTCGCGCGGGACGTGGAGCTCGAGCACCTCGGGGTCCGCCAGTCGGCCTTCGCGACGTTCATCGACTACCGGGTCTCGAGCGCCTGATCGCCGCGGGCTCTAGCCCCTGCCGACGAACGGCATCTTTGTCGCCAAGACCGTCATGAACTCGACGTTGGCGTCGAGCGGCAGGTCCGCCATGTAGCGCACCGCGTCGGCCACGTGCCGGACGGCCATCGTCGGCTCAGACGCGACCGAGCCGTCGGCCTGCGGAACGCCGCGGCTCATCGCCGCCGTCATGTCGGTGGCGGCGTTGCCGACG
The DNA here is from genome assembly GCA_963728925.1 of uncultured Actinomycetes bacterium. Classification (GTDB taxonomy): domain Bacteria; phylum Actinomycetota; class Thermoleophilia; order Solirubrobacterales; family Solirubrobacteraceae; genus JBBPZA01. The sequence continues at coordinate 212,268 of CAVSMB010000029.1, forward strand.
TCGATCTGCCCGCAGGCGATGTCGTGGCGGCGGCCCTCGAGCGACATCGCCTTCGTGAGCCCGGTGATCGCGTGCTTGGTCGCCGTGTACGCGACGGCGTTCGGCCGGGGAACGTGGGCCGAGATCGAGCCGTTGTTGATGATCCGGCCCCCCCTGGGGCTCTGCTCCTGCATCGCGCGAAACGCCTCTTGCGCGCACAGGAACGCCCCGGTGAGGTTGGTCGCCACCACCGCCTCCCAGTCCTCGAGGGCAAGGTCCTCGACCGGCGCCGACGGGCCGAAGACCCCGGCGTTGTTGAAGAGCAAGTCCAAGCGGCTGAGCTCGCCCTTCACCCGCGCGAACAGCGAGCGAACCGAGGCTGGGTCGGTCACGTCGGCGCGGACGACCAGCGTCCGCTCACGGCCATGACCGCTGAGCGCGACCGTCTCGCGGAGCGTCGCCTCGCGACGCCCGGCCAACGCGACCTGCCAGCCGGCCTCGAGCAGCGCGAGCGCGACCTGGCGGCCGATACCCGACCCGGCGCCGGTGACGACGGCGATACGCGGCGTTGCGCGAGAGAGCGATGTCACGGGGCGAGTGACGCGGTCGTGATCTGTGGTTCTTCGAAGACGAGATCCCTTCCGTTCTCCCACGCCTCCAGGGCGGGATGTCTCGTGCCGCTCGCGCGGTAGCGCACCAGGTCCCAGAGCCCCTCCGGGCAGCGACCGTCCTGCGATGTGAGGCTCCCCGGCCAGTCAAGCGCGTCGAGGGGTAGCGGTGTCCATGGCCCGAGGACGCGAGGCTCGAGGACGACGAGACTGCTCGTTCCCGGCAGCGCCGCCGACGGTGTGACGAAGGCGCTGGGACCTCCCTCTCGGAACGCCCGGGCCAGGGCTCGACACGGCTCGTGATCATCGGACACGAGGTCTTGCGCGTCGAGCCCGAACTGGCCGGCGTTGTCGAAGGTCAACTTGAACGGTTGCTCGGCCAGCTGGGCTCGGAGGGCCCAGAGCGGGTAGCGCAGGAGCAGGGCACGTTCGCGCGTTCGCCGGTCCTCGTTGCGGAGAAGCTCCGCCCACGGTGTGAGGGGGTGCAGGCCGAGGTACTGGGTGAACCCGGCATCAGCCTCGTTGTAGCGGCCTGCCGAGAAGTTCTCGACCGACCATAGAGGCGTCTCGTAGTTCGCGAGCCTGAACGAGATCAGCTCCAAGGCCCCTCCTATGCGGCAACGTTGCCGCGACACGCGGCGGCCGCAGCGAGCAGGGTCTCGAGGCGTTCGGGGTCGTCCAGGACGGTGGCGGGCGCCGCGCCGTCGAGGTCAGCACGCGGATGTTGGAACCACTCAACAACCCCCGGACCGGTGAGGCTGTGGCGGAGCTGGTTCACGATCCGCGCGACGATGGGGAGGCGGCGCTCGTCGCTGCTGCTCGGCGCGGTTGTCGCTCGCTCCGAGATCCACCGCTGGTACGTGCGAAGCCCCACGCCGAGGAGGTCGGCCTTGCGGGGCTGGGCCACCGAGGGAGCGTCGCCTCCAGCCACCGGACGACGTCGGTCGCCGGGCGGTCTTCGCCGATCGGCTCGCGTTCAGCGATGCGAGCAAACAGGAACCGGATCTGCTCGAGCGCGAGGCGGAGCTGACGCCGCCGTTGCGGATCGTCTTCGCGCAGGGCTGCCTGGGCCCGCAATGCGGCTCCCTGCACCCGAATCCATACCCTAGCCTACGCCGTGTACAAAAAGCCTCGCTCACGGACCTAGTCCGTCCGCTCGGAAGAGCCCGGTCTGGTAGGCGAGCACGACCGCTTGCACGCGGTCGCGGAGGTCGAGCTTCTGGAGGATGTGGGTGACGTGGGTCTTGACCGTCGTGTCGCTGATGTACAGCTCTCGCGCGATCTCTGCGTTGGAGAGGCCACTCGCAATCAGCCGGAGGATCTCTCGTTCACGCTCGGTGAGCTCGTCGAAGCCCTTCGGAGGCTCCGGGCGCTGGATGCCGGCGAAGCGTTTGATCACGCGTTTCGTGATCCCGGGTGAGAGAAGCGCGTCGCCGGCGGCGACGGTGCGGATGGCGGCGATCAGCTGTTCAGGCGGATCGTCCTTCAGGACGAAGCCGCTAGCGCCTGAGCTCAGTCCTTCGTAGACGTATTCGTCGAGGTCGAAGGTCGTGAGAATCAGGACTCGGGCGGCCCCGTCGGCGGCGAGGATTCGTCGGGTCGCCTGGAGGCCGTCGAGCTCGGGCATGCGTATGTCCATCAGGACGACAGTGGGACGAAAACGCGCCGCCTTGTCCACGGCCTCGAGCCCGTTGCTCGCCTCGGCCACCACCTCGATGTCCTCCTCGCCGGCCAGCAGCATGCGAAAGCCCGCGCGGACCATCGACTGGTCGTCGGCGACAAGCACGCGGATGCTCACGGGCCGTCGCCCCTGAGGGGCAGGCGCGTCGTGAGGACGAAACCGCCTTCCTTCGCAGTACCGGCGGTCATCTCACCACCGTAGATCTTGACGCGCTCGCGGATGCCGACGAGGCCGTGGCCGTGATCGTGGTTCGGCATCGCCCCGTTGCCGTCGTCGCGGACTTCGATGTGCAGCTCGTCGGAGCCGTAGCCGACGATCACCTCGGCCTGGCTGGCGTGCGCATGCTTGAGCGCGTTGGTGAGGCCTTCCTGAACGATCCGGTAGGCAGAGAGGTCGAGTGCGTGCGGGAGGGGGTAGGGCTCGCCATCGACGTGCAGACGCACCGGAAGGCCGGCGCGGCCGACCTCGTCCGACAGGACGTGGAGGCTGCGGAGCCCTCGCTGAGGTGCGCGCGCGTCCTCGCCATCGTCGCGCATCGCGCCGAGCAGCCGCCGCATCTCCCCGAGCGCCGTGCGGCCGGTCCGCTCGACACCCTGGAGCGCCTCCCTGTCCTCCGGGAGGGCTTCGGGCAGCTTGTGGCGGACGGCGCCGACCTGGAGGACCATCACGCTGACGGCGTGCGCGACGATGTCGTGGAGCTCGCGCGCGATGCGGGCGCGTTCTTCGGCGACCGCGATGCGGGCGGCCGCCTCCCGCTCGCGCTCGGCGAGGCTGGCACGCACCTCTGCCGCTTCGGCCCGCTCGCCCCGCTCGCGCATCGCGAACCCGGCGAGCCAGCCGACCGCGAACAGCAGGGGAGTGAAGGTCAACTCCCCAGGGTCGTTGCTCGGGTCGTTGTAGACGACGATCGCCGCGCCGCCGAGCACGATCGCCAAGCCGAGCCGCGCCCGAACGGCGTCGCGGAGGTTGCCGAGCAGGAAGGCGGCGGCGAACCCGGCGACGTAGGCGCTGGCCGTGAAGGGGACCAGCCGCCCATCGACGAACGAGAGCGCTGCGGCCAGCACCCAGACCGACGCGGGTGCGGCGAAGGGGAAGCGGCGGCGCGCGAGCAGAGCGACCACGACGAGCGCGATCGCCGGTGCGGCGAACCAGGGCGTCGTGCGTGGCTCTCGCAGCGGGTCGTGCCTGAGAGCGACCTCGAGCGCGCTTTCGACCGCGGCGATCGCGATCAGCACGTCGAACCCGTACGCGCGCGCGAGGGACCAGACCCGGGTCACCCGGTGAACGTAGTGCAAGCCCCCGAGCTTCGCCTCCGACCTGAGGAGGACTCGGAGTCATCGGCTGGTAGGAGCTCGAATCCGGCCTGCGGACGACGCGCTCTCACAGCCACGCTCTTAGCGTCGCGGCATGCACTCGACCAGCGGAGGAGAGCTCATGCAGGCCCCGACCGACAGCGTCGCCACCCGCCCCGCTTCGCCCACACGGCAGGAGCCGAGCGGCGCCCGACCCCGAGCCACCGGTGCCGCCCATCCAGCGCCACCGGCCGACGAGCGAGCGCTGCCTCAGCTGGAGCTCCGCGGCATCATCGCCGTCTGGGCCGCGGCCGCCCTGCCCATGGGACTGTTCGCCTGGGTGGTGGCACCGCTGCTCGCCGACCAGCTGAGCGGTGGCAGTGCCCTGACCCGCGCGCTGCTGATTACCCTGGCCGCCGGACTGGTCTGGCAGTTCGTGCTGGTGCTGATACTTGTCCGGCGCGAGCAGGGAACGCTGCGCTGGCCGGTGGTGCGAGACGCGCTCTGGCTCCGTGCCCCGCGTAGTCCGCGCACCGGGCGGCGCGGAGGCCGGGTCTGGCTCGTCGTCGTGCCCCTGATCGTTGCTCTTGCCGCCGAGGAGCTCGTGCCCGGCCTGCCCCATCCCGTAGGCCGCGACTTCGGCGACTTCCTCGATTCGCACGCCGGGCACGCACTCCTGGCAGGAGGGTGGGGCTGGTTCGCGATCATCCTGGCGGGAATGGTCTTCAACACCGTGCTGGGCGAGGAGCTGCTGTTCCGCGGGTTCCTGCTTCCCCGGATGAACGGCGTGTTCGGCCGGCGCGACTGGCTGGCGAACGGCGTGCTCTTCGCGGTCTACCACCTGCACGTGCCGTGGGTCATCCCCCAGGCGCTGCTCGACACGTTCATCCTCGCCTACCCCTCCAAGCGCTACCGCAGCGCGCTCGTCGGCATCGTCGTGCACAGCGCACAGACCGTCGTCCTCGGTGCGCTCACCCTCTCCCTAGTGCTCAAGGGCTGACGAGCACCTGGCCGCCGTGGGCGGGGACGACTACGAGCAGGCTGCGTCGGGCGGGCTCGGGGTGGGGGTGGACGGGACGGATGGTCAGGTTGGCGGCGACGCGCAGCACTTCGCGCAGTTGCAGCTCGGCGAACGGCGCGCCGGCGCAGCGCCGCATCCCGCCGCCGAAGGGGATCCAGGAGGGGTTGCGCTGCGGGTCGTCAAGCCAGCGCTCGGGTCGGAAGGCGGCGGCGTGGGGCCAGAGGTCCTTGCGGCGCAGGGCGAGCCACAGGCAGGCGGCGACCTGCACGCCGGCGGGCAGCCGCCGCCCGGCGATCTCCACGGGCTCGAGCAGCAGGCGTGGGGCGATGGTCAGCGCCGGGCGGACCCGGAGGACCTCCTTGACGACCGCGTCGAGGTAGGCCGGGTCGCCCTCGCGCAGGCGCGCGTGGACGGCGGGGTGACGCGCGAGCCGCTCAAACGCCCACGCCAGCGTGGCGGCCGAGCTGTCGTGGCCTCCCATCAGCAGCGCGACGAGCTGGTCGCGTAGGTGGCGGTCGGTCGGCGGGTTGCCGTTCTCGTCGCGCTGCTCGAGCAGCCGGTCCAGGACCGCGTGGCCCCCTGGGTGCGCGCGCCGGCGCGCCACCGACTCCAGCAGCAGCGCGTCAAAGCGCTCGACCGCCACCCGGAAGCGGCCCCACGGGCTGCGCGGCCCAAGGTCGCGCTGCACCAGCGCCATTGCGAGCATCCGCGGCAGCGAGCGGACGTTGTCCAGCGTGGACGCGATCGCGGTACGAAGGGCGGCGACCTCGCGCGCGTCGCGGGCGCCGAAGATCACGCGCAGGATGATCTCCAGGGTCAGCCGTCGCGTGCGCTCCAGCGTCGCGACCCGACCGCGCCACGCGCCCAGCTCCTGACGCGCGAGCTCGGCGATCAACGGAGCGAACGCGCGCATGCGCTGTCCGTGGAACGGGGCCTGCATCAGCCGACGCTCGCGCACATGGGGCTCGCCGTCGAGCAGCAGGATGGACTCCTGGCCGGCGAACGGGCGCAGGAACTCCCAGCTCTGCCCGGCCGGCGCGATCGCCGGATCCAGGCGGAAGACCTCGCCGACCGCGTCGGGGTGTGAGAACAGCACCATCGGCTCCTCGGTCCAGTACGTCCGGATGGTCACCGGATCGCCGAAGCGCTCGTGAACGCCGGCCAGGAACGCACCCGGCCGCGCCATCCACGCGACGGTCTGCCAGGCGGCGGGAGCGCGCGGGCCCGGGGGCAGATCCATGACCACAGCCTACGCCGAGCATGCTTGACAGATGGCCACCCACCGGAGGTAGGGTCGCGCGAGGTCAGTGGCGCGAAGACGCGCACCCCGGTCGTCCTGAACAGAGGAGCACCAAGATGGCGTATGGCATCGTGCACCAGTTCGCTGGTGGCACCCAGGATCAATACGAGGCGGCGGTCGCGGCCGTCCACCCCAGCGACGGCAGCCTGCCAGACGGTCAGCTGTCCCACCTCGCGGGCCCGTCGGCCGACGGATGGACGATCGTCGCGATCCATGACTCCAAGGAAAGCTGGGAGCGGTTCCGCGACGAAACCCTGATGCCCCGGATACAGGCCGGCATCGACGGCGGCTTCGCTGGACCACCGCAGGAAACGACGTTCGAAGTCTTCAACGAGGTCTCGACCTGACGAAGCTCGCCGACGACCTCGCCGCGCTCGGTGAGCGCGTCGAGCGCCGTCTCGGCCGCCTGGCCGCGGCCCAGCTCGCGAACGGCGGCCTGACCCGCCGCCGGTTTGCAGGCCGGTCCGGTTTCCGGCAGGGTTTCCCGAAACGACCGACAAGAGGAGGGGACGATGGATCACGCGGCGACGGTCCGGCGCTTCTACGGCCTGCTCAGCGACGGCGACATCGACGGGTTCGGAGACATGCTGGCCGACGATTTCGTCGAGCACGAAGAAACGCCCGGGCTCGCGCCCACGAAGGATGGCGTTGTGGAGTTCTTCCGGATCCAGCGGGCGGCGTTCCCCGACATGCGCCTGGACCCCGAGGACGTCCTTGTCGACGGCGACAAGGTCGTCGCGCGGGCGAGGATGACCGGAACGCACGACGGTGAGCTCATGGACATGCCCCCGACCGGGAAGCGCGTCGACGTGCAGCTCATCGACATCATCCGGTTCGGCGATGACGGTCTCGCACACGAGCACTGGGGCATCTTCGACCTGATGGCGATGATGCAGCAGCTCGGTGCCGTCCCCGACGGCCCGCCGGCGTGAGCTGACCGCTGGCATCGGCGTGGCAAGATCCCCGATCGATGGGCGACGAGGATGTGGAGGTAGTCCGCCGCGCCTACGAGGCGTACTCGAAGGGAGACCTGGCGCTCGCCGGGTCCGCCTACAGCGAGGACACCGTCTGGGACGTCAGCCGGTTCCGACCTGACGAGGGTGTCCACAGCGGCTTGGACGAGCTGGCCAAGTACATCGGCAGCTGGCGGACGACGTGGACGGAGCATTCGTTCTCACTAGAACGGATCATCGACGCCGGCGAGCGGGTTGTGGCGGTGATTCATGAGAGTGGTCGAGGCAAGTCCAGCGGTGCTCCCGTGACGATTCGCTACGGACAGGTGATCACGGTGCGCGACGGCAAGATCGTCGAGACAGTCGTGTACGGGGACCCGGCAGACGCGTTCGACGCGGCCGGCCTCACCCGGTAGTCCCCTCAAGGACCATCGAGCCGCAGGCGGGCAACAAGCCAAGGATCGGACGACGGTGAGGCTGTCGTCGCCGCCGAGCGATTGCAGGTCGACGCGCTCGACGTCGCGGATGCGGCCCTCGGCGGACGGGATGGGGAAGGGGAGCATGGGTCCCCTCGATCGGGTTCCGGTACCACCCATGACGCCGCCGACGGCCCCACGCTCCCGAGCGCGGAGCTTATGTGCGCTGTGTCACGACCCGGTCGGAGCGGACGAGCCGTGCCGGTCGCCTTGAGCGATCGCGAGCTGTGCGTACGCCCCGCCGCGCGCCACCAGCTCGAGCGGTGGCCCGTGCCCGACGACGCGGCCGGCTTCCAGGACGAGGATCTCGTCGAAACGCTCGAGCCCGGCGATGGCATGCGAGATGACCAGCATGCCGCGCGGGTCGTCGCGGTCCGCGAGGCCCTCGAGCAGCGCGCGGCTCCCGGCCGGGTCGAGGTGCGCCGCCGGCTCGTCGAGGACGAGGACCCGGCAATCGGCCAGGAGCCCGCGCGCGACGACGATCCGCCGGCGCTGACCGCCCGAGACGTGCGCCCCCTCCTCTCCCACGAACGTGTCCAGCCCGGCGGGGAGAGCGTCGAGCCATTCCCGCAGGCCGGCGCGCTCGAGCGCGCCGCGCACCGCGTCGTCGCCGGCTCCCGGGCGGGCCAGGACGACGTTGTCCCGCAGCGTTGCGCTGAAGAGGTGGGCGTCCTGATCGCCGAGGCGCACGGCCGCCCGCACGTCCGCCTGGGCCAGCTCCCGGATGTCGCGTCCGCCAAGTCGCACGACGCCGCGATCGGGGTCGCGCAGGCGGACCAGCAGCTCCGCCAGCGTGCTCTTCCCCGCCCCGCTCGGCCCGACCACGGCCACTCGCCGGCCGGGAGCGACCCGCAGCGACACGCCGTCCAGCGCGGGTGCCCCGCGCTCCGCGTAGCGCAGGACGACGCTCTCGGCGACGAGCTCTCCGCCCGGGGGAAGCGCACGCGGGCGCGGCGGATCGCGCACCGGCACCGGCGCCTCGGTGATCTCCTCGAGCCGTGCCGCCGCGCTCGCGCAGGCGTGAAGGGACTGTGCCGCCGGCGGCAGCGGCGCAACAGCCTCGTACGCGCCGAGCGCGAGCAGCACGACGGCGGCCACGAGCACCGCGTCGAGCGAGCCGTCGTGGGCGGCGGGAACGGCGACGAGGGCGACGGCGAGCACCAGCGCGCCGGCGCACAGGGTTCCCGCGCCGACCGCGAGCCCGCCGGCCAGCGCGTCGCGGCGCGACACGGCGACGAGTCGCCGATCGGCCTCCGCGGCACGTTCCGCCCACTCGGCTTCGCGGCCGAAGACAGCCAGCTCGGCTGAACCGCGCACCATCTCGGTCAGCTCCGCGCTCAGGTGTGCGCGCGCGGGGGCCTGCCGGCGCCCCGCTGCCGCGGCGGCGCCCGCGGTCAGCGCCGGGACGAGCAGACCGGCGACGAGCAGCCCGACGGCGAGCACCGCCCCCGCCGCCGGGAGGAGCAGGGCGGCGGCCAGACCGGCGCCGGCGATGCCGAGCGCTGCGACGAGCGGAGGGTGCAGGGCGCGGAGGTAGAGATCCTGCAGCCGGTCGACGTCGGCAACGTAGCGGCTGAGCACGTCGCCTTCCCGGGCGCCCCCCAGGCCGGCCGGCACGAGCGGAGCCAGGCGCGCGAAGAACCGTACGCGCAGATCGGCGAGCACGCGGAGCGCGAGGTCGTGCGAGACCAGGCGCTCCCCGTACCGCAGCCCGGCGCGGGTCATCGCCGCGACCCGCACGGCGAGGATCGCCAGCGTCAGGGCTGCGGCCGCCGGCTGCTGGGCGGCCCGGCTGATCAGATAGCCGGAGACGGCGAGCAACGCACACGCCGCGGCCACCGCGGCGGCGCCGAGCGCGGCGGAGGCGGCGAGGCGGCGGCGGCGCGGTCCGGCGAGCCGCGCCGCGCGCGCGAGCGGCCCGAGACGCGCGCGCACCCGATCGCTCGGTCCGGTCCTCAAACGAGCGCCCCGAGCGGCTCGCGCGCCTCGAGCACGTGCCCACCGTCGAGCCGCAGCACCCGATCGGCCAGCGCGGCGAGCTGCGGGCTGTGAGCGATGAGCAGGAGCGTGCGCCCGCGGGAGACCTCCTCGATGGCCCGCCCGGCCGCCGCGGCCGTGGCGGCGTCGAGGTGCGCCGTCGGCTCGTCGAGCACGAGCAGCGGCGCGTCGAGCACGAGCGCCCGCGCGAGGGCGACGCGCTTGGCCTCGCCGGCCGAGAGGCGCCGGCCGCCGTCTCCCACGCGCGTCTCGAGGCCCTCGGGCAAGCCGGCGAGCACGTCGTCGAGCTGGGCGACGTGCGCCGCGGCCCTGACCTCTGGGTCGCGTGCCTCCGGGGCGCCGAGGCGGATGTTGTCCGCGATCGTCCCGCTCAGGATCGTCGGGCGCTGCGGGACCCACGCGAGGCGCGAGCGCCACGCCGCCGGCTCGGCCTCGCGCAGATCGACGCCGTCGCAGGTGACGCGCCCGGCGGTCGGGTCGGCGAGCCGCAGGAGCAGCGCGGCCACGGTGCTCTTGCCGCCACCGCTGGGCCCGATGAGCGCGACACGCTCGCCGCGGGCGAGGGCGAGGTCGACGCCGGCGAGCACGACGCCCTCACGCTGGGGGTACGTGTAGGTGACGCCCTCGAGCGCGACGACGCCACGGCCGGGGTCCGGGGCGGGCCGCGGGCTTGCCGGCACCGAGACGCCGGGAGGCGCGTCGATCACGGCGTAGAGCTGCTCGGCCGCGGCCAGCCCGTCGGCGCTGGCGTGAAACTGAGCGCCTAGCGCGCGCACGGGCGCGTAGAGCTCGGGCGCGAGGATCAGCACGGTCAGGCCCTCCTCGAGAGTCAGGCGGCCGGCGACCAACTGCAGGCCGACCGTCGCCGCCGCGAGCGCTGTCCCCAGCATCGCCGCCAGTTCGAGCACGAGCGCGGAGAGGAACGCGACCCGCAACGTCCCCATCGTCTCGCGGCGGTAGGCCTCCGCCGCGCGCGCGAGCGTCTCCGCCTGCGCGCCCTCGCGGCCGTGCGCGCGCAGGGTGGTCAACCCTCGCACGACGTCGAGGAAGTGCCCGCCGAGCAGGCTCAGCGTGCGCCAGCGCCGGCGAGTCGTGCTGCGCGAAGCGCCCCCGACGAGCACGAGGAAGACGACGAGGACGGGGAGCGTGACAGCGAGAACCGCCGTGGCGGCGAGGTCGCGCGGGGCGAGAAAGGCGAGGATCGCCACCGGCACGATGCACGCGAGGACGAGCTGCGGCACGTAGCGGGCGAAATAGGCCTCGAGGGCATCGACGCCCTGGACCGCAGCGGTCACGAGCGCACCGGTGCGCTCGCTCCGAAGGCCGGCGGGGCGGGAGCGCAGGACGGCGCGGGCGAGGCCGGCCCGCAGCTCGCTCATGACGCGGACGGCGCCCCGGCGCCCCGACAGCTCGAAGGCGCCGGCCAGCGCCGCGCGCAGGACGATCACCCCGCCCAGCGCGAGCAGCGACGAACGCAGGTCTGCGAGCGGGACCCGCTCTTGGGCGGCCGCGGCCAGCACGTGGGCCAGCAGCGCCGCCTGGGCGATCGTCGCCACGGCCGTCGCGGCTCCGAGGGCGACCGCGCCGATCAGCGCGGCTCGCCCCGCGCGGCGGGAGCGCAGGAGCCGGCGATGGGCCATCGGCTAGAGCACTAACCCTTACCGCGCAGGGCGTCGAGCGGCGTGTGGCGCTCGCCGAAGCCCTCGGAGCCCACCCGGTGGCGGAAGACCCAGTAGCTCCACCCCTGGTACGCCAGGACGACGGGGAGCAGAGCCCCGGCGACCACCGTCATGACCGTGAGCGTGTAGTGGCTCGACGCCGTTCCGTGCAGCGTCAGCGTGTTCGCCGGCTCGCTGGCCACGAGCGCGTTCGGGTAGAGGTCGACGAACAGCGCGGCGAACAACAGGGCGATCGCCGCCGCGCTGACGCCGAACGCGGCGCCGGGGCGCCGCACGAGGAGCAGCGCCGGCGCGGCGGCCAGCAGCAGCGCCACGAGGCCCGCCAGCACGGCGACCACCACCTCGACGCCCGAGCGCCCCGACTCGTTGGAGAGCGTCCAGGCCAGGAAGGCGATGGCGGCGACCGCGGCCGCGGGCGACGCCCACGCCGCGATCGCCCGGGCCCGGTCCACCAGGTCGCCCTTGGTCCGCAGCGTCAGGAAGATCGCTCCGTGCGAGAGGAAGAGCAGGCAGGTCGTGACGCCGCCGAGCAGCGCGTAGGGCCCGAGCAGGTCGAGGAGGTTGCCGGTGAAGTCGCCCTTGGCGTCCAGCGGGATGCCGCGGACGACGTTCGCCCACGCCACGCCCCACAGCACCGCCAGGAGGAAGCTGCCGACGATCAGGCACCACTCCCACAGCCCGCGCCAGCGCGGGCGGTCGTCCTTGCCCCAGAACTCGAACGACACGCCGCGGATGATCAGCGCCACCACGATGATGAGCAGTGCGAGGTAGAAGGCCGAGAAGAGCGAGGCGTACCAGCCCGGGAACGCGGCGAACGTGCCGGCGCCGGCGACGACGAGCCAGACCTCGTTCGCGTCCCAGACCGGCCCGATGGTGTGGATCAGTGCGCGACGGTCCTCCTGCGTATGGCCGAGCTTGCGGACGAGCATGCCGACGCCGAAGTCGAAGCCCTCGAGGACGAAGTAGCCGATCCACAGCACGCACAGCAGCACGAACCAGAGGTTCTCCAGGAAGGTGGGGTCGCCGGTGATCACGCGCGCTCGCCGTTCAGTAGGCCAGTGAGAGGTCGGGCTCGTCGGGCGCTCGTTTGCTCGGCGTCTCCGGGGCGCCGTGGCGCACCTCGCGCAGGAACAGCCAGAGCGCGATGAGGCCGAGGATCCCGTACAGCACGGTCAGGGTCACCAGGCTGATCCAGACCTCTCCCGTACTGACGCTCGGCGAGACCCCGTCGGCGGTCTTCTGCTGACCCTGGACGATCCACGGCTGGCGGCCCATCTCGGTCATGATCCAGCCGGCGAAGTTGATGAGGAACGGCAGCACGGCGGCCCAGGTGGCGAGGCGCAGGAAGCGCGGCGAGCTCTCGAGCCGTCCCCGCCACAGGAGGAACAGGCCGACGAGCGCGAGCGTCAGCACCGCGCCGAACAGGTAGACCATGGTGCGGAAGGACCAGTAGATGACGGGCACGCAGGGCGTGTAGACCGCGGGGCCGTACCGCGCCGTGTAGTCGCGCTGCACGTTGTTGATGCCCGGCACCGGGTTGTCCCATGACCGGGTGGCCAGGATCGAGAGCAGGTGCGGGATCTTGACCTCGCGCGTCGTACCCGAGGGGTCGCAGGAGATCGGGCCGACGGCGATGAGCGAGAAGGCGGCCGGCCCTTCGGTGTTGAACAGCGCCTCGGCGGCGGCCATCTTCATGGGCTGCTGCTGGACGAGCAGGCGGCCGAGCTCGTCCCCGCTGAAGAACAGACCGATGACGGCCACCAGGGCGATGGGCAGCGCAAGCCGCATCGTGCTGGCGAAGAGCTGGACCTGGTGCCCTCGGCGCGTGTGCCAGGCCGCGACGGCCAGGGCGACCATGGCCCCCGTCACGAGGGAGGCGAAGATGACGTGCACGAAGGCCCAGATCGCCGTGTTGTTGGTCAGCACGGCCCACACGTCGTTCAGGCGCGCCTGGCCGGTGCGGGGGTCGATCTCGAAGCCGACCGGGTGCTGCATCCAGGAGTTGGCGACGATGATGAAGAACGCCGACAGCATCGTGCCGACCGCCACGCACCAGATCGTCACGAGGTGCAAGGCGGGCGAGATGCGGCCCTTCCCGAAGATCCACAGGCCGATGAACGTCGACTCGAGGAAGAAGGCGGCGAGCCCCTCCATCGCCAGCGGCGCCCCGAAGACGTCCCCGACGAAGCGGGAGTACTGCGCCCAGTTCATGCCGAACTGGAACTCCTGGAAGAGGCCCGTGACGACGCCGACGGCGAAGGACAGCAGCATCACCTTGCCCCAGAGGCTGACCTGGCGCGCGTAGATCTCCTTGCCGGTGCGGAAGTGCAGCGTCTGGCACAACGCCACGAAGAACGCCGTCCCGATCGAGAGGGGGACGAAGATGAAGTGGAAAAGCGTTGTGATGCCGAACTGCGTGCGGGCTAGCTCGAGCGCGCTCATCGCTCTCCTGGATCGAGCGAGTGGAGTGAGGCGCCACAACCTAGCCCGGGGCCCTTGCGCTGACAAGTGGACGGACCCGGACCGCCTCGAGAGCCTGCTCGCCGCGGCCGCCGCATCGCTTGGTAGTTCGCGAGCCTGAACGAGATCAGCTCCAAGGCTGCTCGAGATCAGCTCCAAGGCTGCTTCTATGCGGCACCACCTGCGGGACGCCAACGCCCGGGCAGCGCCGGTTCTACTTGCACGGCTCCCTCCCGGCTACAGACCTGCGCCGTGGGATGAAGCCGGGATGGATCGGGACTCCCCCGCCGGAGCGTCTCAGGGCGGTTAGGCGGGCACTCGACCGGCGTCAGTGTGCGGGTCGGGCACAGGGCGACCGGAGTCACGGAGATACGCGAGATGCGCGGAAAGTGCGTCGGCGATGTGTTCTTCGGCTTCGTCGCGCGTGGCTCCGAGTGCGAATACGCCGTCGACGTCTGGGCTGTGTGCGCCCCAGCCGCCGTCTTCGGCTTGTTCGTAGATGACCAGGTAGCTCTTCATCGCAGATCCTTCAGGCCGGACGTCACCGGCCCAATCCAAACAGCAAGCGTGAAAGCAGGCGTCCCCCCTGGGCTCGCAACACACTCGCAAGGGTCCCGAGCGGGCGTCCACACCGCCTTGACGGAGACGACCGCATCCACGCGGAAGAGCAGCGGGCGACTACGGCGTACGGCCGATGCTGGGCGACGGCGCCCTCGACCTTGTCCCGCGCCACCGCGCTCGTCCGGAGGGCGGGGCGCAGCCCGCGGCTCGAAGCACGAGCTTGCCGCTCTGGCCGCCACGCGGTATTGGTGCGGCAGCAGATCAGGCGTGATCGTCATCGGGAAGGCCTGTCGATCCGGGCGTTGCCGGAGCGTCACGGCGTCCATCGCCGCACGGTGCGCCAGCTGGCGTCGGCCGTTGGTGCCGGCCAAGCGCGCGCCGGTGAGCCGGCCGGCGCCGAAGCTCGGCGCGTATCGGGCGGTGAGCGACTCCTGGCTCGTGGATGATCGTGACGCGCCGCGCAAGCAGCGCCATACCGCGAAGCGGATCCACGAGCGCCTTGTGGATGAGTATGGCGATGAATCGCCGAGGTGACGGTCCGCCAGTGTCGTGCGGACGTGCAAGGGGCAGTTGGGCTAGCAGGCTGAGGTCGACTGGGGCCGGCCGAAGTGGAGCTCGCGGGAGTTCGATCGCTCCACGCTGACGACCGGCTCGAAGAACCGCGGGTCGCGAGGAACGCCGCGCGCCATGTTCCGCGACGCGCTGAGGCTACGCCGCCGGCGCGTGCTCGGCGAGGAAGCGCCTGAGGTGCTCGAGGTATGTCGCACGATGGTGACGCTCGCCGTGGATCGCATGGCCCGCGCCGGCGACGCGCGCGACTTCGACGTCTGGGTGCGTCCGCGCGAGCCGCTCCTGCCAACGTGACGGGAACATGGCGCCTAAGTCGTCGTCGGCTGCGAGCAGGAACACCGGCACGAAGACGCGCATGCTCGTGTCGACGTCGGCGAACGTGGAAAAGTCGATGACACCGTCGAGCACCCCGAGGTCCATGGAGTGCAGGCCGTACCCCCAACTCGCGAGATTG
Source organism: uncultured Actinomycetes bacterium (assembly GCA_963728925.1). GTDB lineage: Bacteria > Actinomycetota > Thermoleophilia > Solirubrobacterales > Solirubrobacteraceae > JBBPZA01. Next base: position 227,300 of record CAVSMB010000029.1, read on the forward strand.
TCGTCGGTGCTGACGTCCTTGAGTGTGATCGACGTGTCGGGCCCGATCGGGAAGTCGCGCACCCGATCGCCGAACTCGTCGGCGCTCAGGCCCTCTCCACGCATCGCGACCACCACCGCGCGCAGCTGTCCGGAAATCTCCGCGGTTGGCGACGCGTCGAACTCCACCCTGTCGTTGAGGTACAGCGGCGGGTCCTCGAGGAACGCCGCCTTGACCAGGTCGGGCCGGCGCTGCGCGAGCCGCCACGCCACCAGCGCACCGAGCGAGTGGCCGACGATTACGGCCGGACCCCCGGCGCACTCGACCATGACCGCCGCGACGTCACTGGCGTAGTTCTCCGTCGTATACGTCCCGGGTGCGTGGCCGGAGCGGCCGTGGCCGCGTAGGTCCAACCGAAAGATGCGTCGGTTCTCCGTGACGTCCTTGGGCAGCCAGGCGAAGTCGCGCTCAGATCTCGTGACCCCCTAGACGAACACGACCGCGACCCCGTCCTCAGGTCGCGCGACCTCGACGTTAATCGCGACGGCGTCGGCCATCACGCGCACAACAGAGAGCGTAGTCCTATCCCAACGGGCGCGCTTCCGCATCGGCCCCGAGGCGCGAGAGCGCGAACCGGCCGAGGCGAGCTCTCGCATCTGCTGGCGAACGCGGGAGGTGGGCGGCCGGGTGGACGTGGAAAAGGCGATGAAACCGCGGTCATCGCCCGAATCCTCATGGAAAGAATGGAGGCGGCCCTTCGTGCGTCTTGGGCAGCACGTTGGCAGCACCGCTCGGGAGCGTTCGATGATGCCCGCCGTCCCCGGCGAGGCTTGGAGCACGATGGCACGATGAGGTGGGCCCGGATGGTCATGTCGTCGCGACCGACATCGACGTCGGCTATCTCAAGCCTCTCGAGCGCTCAAACCTCGAGGTCCGCCAACACAACATCCTGGAGGACCCGGTCGAGGCGCTGAGGTCGTATCGATGTGGTCTGCTCGCGGCTGCTGGTCTTCCGTCTTGCGGCACCCTCCGCGCCGACCACGACCGCCCGAGCACCGCTGGCCGCGCCGGCCCGCTCAGTACAGCTCCAGGTACTCCTCGAGCTCCCAGTCGGTGACGTGGTCGGCGAAGCGCTGGAGCTCGTGGCGGCGCATGGTCGTGTAGGCCGAGACGAACTCCGTGCCGAGCAGCTCGACGATCGCGGAGTCCTCCTCGAGCAACGACAGAGACTCCTCGACGGTGAAGGGCAGCGGCGGGCGCGTCGGGTCCTCCTCGGCCGGCGGTGAGGCGGGAGGCTCGAGCTCGAGCTCGTCGGCGATGCCCAGCAGGCCGGCGCCCAGCAGCGCGGCCGAGGCGAGGTAGGGGTTCGAGAGCCCGGTCGGGGCGCGGTTCTCCACGTGACGGCTCTCGGGCGAGCCGCCCTTCACGCGCACGAACGCGGAGCGGTCCTCGGGGCCCCACGACACGTTGGTCGGGCTGAAGGTGTGGGTGCGACGGCGCTTCATGCAGTTCACCGTCGGGGCCAGGAGCGCGTAGGTCGAGCGCGCGTGGCGCAGCTGGCCGGCGATGAAGCGCCGGGCAGCCACCGAGAGCCCGAACTCGTCGTCTTCGTCGGCCATTGCATTGGCGCCCGTCGAGGCGTCGAGCAGCCCGATGTGGTTGTGCGCGCCGCAGCCGGCCGAGTCGCCGAAGGGCTTGGACATGAAGGTCGCCAGGTAGCCGTCCTCGTGGGCGATCTCCTTGACCGCGTTCTTGAACGAGAAGCTCGCGTCCGCGCCGGCCAACCCGACGCTCGGGCTGTAGTTGATCTCCCACTGCGAGCCCGCGTACTCCGAGTTGGCGGTGATGATGTCGATGCCGAAGGCGCGCGTCTGCTCGACGATCCGCTCGATCGTCGGCACGTAGGTGTTGCGCACCGAGTTGAAGATGTGGGTGCCCGCGAAGAGCGGCTCGCGCGTCTCGGCGTCGAGCAGGTAGAACTCCGGCTCGGAGGAGAGCAGCGCGTCGAAGCCCAGCTGCGCGCAGCGCTCGAGCACGCGCCGCAGGACGAGCCGCGGCGCCGCGCCCATGGCGCTCCCGTCGTCCCACTGGGGATCGCAGATCAGCCGCCCGGTGTCCTGTCGCCACGGCACGATCGCGGCGCTGTCGGGGTCGGGGATCAGCCGCGTGTCGCCGTAGGCGATCTCCTCGTTGTAGAGCGTGCCGGGCACGACGTCCGAGCGGCTGTCGAGGACGACGATGCCGCCGTACATGTTCAGGCCGTCTCGCGAGTAGGACGCGGCGTGCTCGAGGGGCACGAGCTTGGAGCGGCTCGTGCCGTGCATGTCGGGGACTTCGAAGCGCACCGTGCGGATGCCCCGGTCGCGCCACCCGTCGAGGACCGCCTGCACCGCCCCCTGCCGTTCGTGCGTCGCCGCCATCGTGCCTCCTAGAGCCTCGTCCCGTTGTCCCAGGTCCCGAGCTCGAGGCCCACGGACCGCGCCAGTCGCTCCGCCGCCGCGGCGACGTCGGCCGGCGCGACGACGAGGATCCCACCTTCGCGCCCGTCGCCACGCTCCAGCGCGGCCGCGAGCGCGGCTGGCGGCTGGAGGTGGTGGGCGTCCCAGCCCAGCGACGGGTAGCTGTCGCGCACGACGACGAGCGACCCGCCGCTGCCGCGCAGGACCGCGGCGAGCTGCATGAAGTGGCCCACGTCCCAGTCGGCCGGCGGCGGCGTGACCGGCTCACCGGCGAGCTGGGCCACCAGCTGCTCGGGCGCGGGGCGCGATCCCCACAGCGGACCGGTGCGCAGGTTGGCGACGACCCTCGCCCGCGGCGCGAGCGAGGCCGAGCGCTCGACCAGTGCCTCGACGCGCTCGGCCGTCCAGGCGCCTCGCACCGGCAGCGCGCACAGCGCGCCGGCCGAAGCGACCTCGACGACCTCGACGAGCGCGGAGGGGTCGGTGCCCGAGCGCTCCGGCGCGTCGCCGACCGGCAGCGTGAAGCGGTAGTCCAGGCGCGGCGTCGCGCCGGGCGGAACCGAGGCCGCCGGCGGCCCCGGCGGCAGCACCGTCCCCGCCCGCAGCGCGACGAGGTCCTGGTCCACGCGCTCGCCGTCCCACTCGGTGATGCCCGAGCCGCGAAGGGCGAGCGCCGCCCAGAACGCCCCGCACAAGTTGTCCTTCTGGGGAAGCGCGGCGGCGTGCTCCGCCGCAAGCGGGTCGGCGAGGGCGACGCTCACGTCGTGGCGTAGAACACGTTCTTGAGCTCGGTGTAGTGCTCCAGCGCATGCGGGCCGAGCTCGCGGCCGATCCCCGACTGCTTGAAGCCTCCGAACGGGGTCGAGATGCGCACCGAGGTGTTCGAGTTGATGGACAGCGTCCCGGCCTCCAGGGCGCGGGCGACGCGCAGGGCGCGGGCGCCGTCCCTCGTCCAGATCGAGCCTGAGAGGCCGTAGATCGTGTCGTTGGCGAGCGCGATCGCCTCGGCCTCCCCGTCGAAGGGGATCACCGCGGCCACGGGCCCGAAGATCTCCTCGCGCGCGGCGCGCGCGGACGGGTCGACGGGGGAGAGGACGGTCGGGGCGAACCAGAAGCCCCTTCCCTCGGGCGCCGAGCCGCGGAAGGCGACGGGGGCGCCGTCGTCGAGGTAGGAGGCGACCGTCCGGCGCTGGTCGGCGGAGATCAGCGGGCCCATCTCGGTCGCCTCGTCGAGCGGATCGCCGACGCGCACCGCCTTCACCGAGCGCTCGAAGGCTTCCATGAAGCGGTCGAGCGCGGAGCGCTCGACGAGGATCCGCGAGCGCGCACAGCAGTCCTGGCCCGCGTTGCCGAACACCGCCGACGGAGCGGCGGCGGCGGCCTTCTCGAGGTCCGCGTCGGCGAAGACCACGTTCGCCGACTTCCCACCGAGCTCGAGCGTGACACGCTTGATCGAGGCCGAGGCGAGGGCGCCGATGCGCCGGCCGACCTCGGTCGATCCGGTGAAGGCGACCTTGGCCACGTCGGGGTGCTCGACCAGGCGCTCCCCGGCCACCCGGCCCGAGCCGACGACGACGTTGAAGACCCCCTCGGGGAGCCCCGCCTCGAGCGCGAGCTCCTCGAGCTCGATGGCGGTGAGCGGCGTGAGCGCCGCGGGCTTGAGCACGAGCGTGTTGCCCGCCGCGAGCGCCGGCGCGATCTTCCAGCTCGCGATCGGCAGCGGGAAGTTCCACGGCGTGATGAGCCCGATGACGCCGAGCGGCTCGCGGAAGGTCATGTCGATCCCGCCGGCGACCGGGATCGTGTCGCCCAGCAGCCGCTCGGGCGCGCCGGCGTAGTAGCGGAAGGCGTCGGCGACCATGTCGACCTCGCCGTAGGCGTCACCGATCGGCTTGCCGACGTTGCGCGCTTCGAGGCGCGCGAGATTCTGGCGGCGCTCGGTGACCGCGTCGCCGATGCGCCGCAGCAGCGCCGCGCGGTCGGTGGGCGCGACGTCGCGCCAGGCGGGGAACGCCGCCTTCGCGCGCGCGACCGCGTCGTCGGTCTCCTCGACGCCGGCCGCGGGAAGCTCCGCCAGCACCTCCTCGGTCGCGGGTTCCAGCACGGCGATCGCCACGGCTTGCCTCCATCGATCAGGTCTTCGGAGCAGAGCGCGCTCGCAAAAGGCACTCCCACTGGTCCTTATAACCGGATCGGCTGGACTGTCAAGGGCGGCTCGCCGCTCACGACCTCTCGACAAGCCCTAGGACCTGCGCTACGTTGCCAAAGGAGTCGTGGCAAGTCCTTTTGGTCGAAGGGAGAGGCGAAGTGACCCAAGCGGTGGTCGACAGCACGGCGACGCACGTGTTCCCGCCCGAGCTCGACCGGCGCTACCCGGTCATCGTGCGCGGCGAGGGCGTGTGGCTGCAGGACGCGGGCGGCCGGCGCTACCTCGACGCGATGAGCGGCGGGTCGATGGCCGCGACGCTCGGCCACGGCCGCCACGACGTCGTGGCCGCGGCGCGCGAGCAGGCGGCGAAGGTCTCCTACGTCCACACCGAACGGCTGACCTCGCCAGCGCAGGAGCGCCTGGCCAGCGACCTTGTGGAGGTCGCGCCCGAGGGCTTCGAGCGCGTCCTGTTCGTGACCGGTGGCGCGGAGGCCAACGAGACCGCGCTGCGCCTGGCGCGGAGCTACCACGTCGAGCGCGGCGAGCCGCGGCGCTGGAAGGTGATCTCGCCGGCGCAGTCCTACCACGGCCCGACGCTCGCGACGCTTGCGCTCACCGGCCGCCCCGGGCTGCAGGGCGATCTCGCTCCCTACCTGGCCGAGCACCACCACATCCCGCCGAGCACGTGGCGCTTCGACCCGACCGGGCAGGGCGCGCTGCAGGCGCTCGACCGCGTGCTGGAGGAGGCCGGCCCCGACGAGGTCTCGACGTTCTTCTGCGAGGGGATCAGCGCGGCGGCGCTCCCCGCCTACACGCCGCCCGCGCGCTTCTGGGAGGGGCTGGCCGAGCGGCGCGAGCGCCACGGGTTCCTCGTCTGCTTCGACGAGGTCGTCACCGGCATGGGGCGGACGGGCGACTGGTTCGCGGCCTCTGACATGCCGATCGTCCCCGACATCATCGCGACCGCCAAGGGGCTGGGCGCGGGCTACGTGCCGATCGGCGCGACGCTCTGCCGCGGGCACGTCTACGAGGCGGTGGCCGCGGGCTCGGGGCGCTTCGCGCTCGGCCACACCTGGAACGGCGCGCCGCTCGCCTGCGCGGTGGGCGTGAAGGTCATCGAGGTGCTGAAGGCCGAGGGGCTCATCGAGCGCGTGCGCGAGCGCGGCCCGCGACTGCGCGACGAGCTCGAGGCGGCGCTGAGCGACGTGCCGCTGGTGCACGAGGTCCGCGGCCACGGCTACCTGCTCGGGGTCGAGTACGTCGACCCGCGCGACGGCCGCTCGTTCTTGCCTGCCGAGCTCGGGGTGGCCGGGCGGATCGACGACGCCGCCCTCGAGGGCGGGCTCGTCACGCTCTCCACGCAGCCGACCGGTGACGGCTACGCGGGCGACCAGAGCCTCTTCGCGCCGCCCTTCACCTCGACCGACGAGGAGCTCGCCGAGATGGTGGCGCGCTTCGCCGCCGCGGTGCGCTCGGTGGCCGAGGCGGTGGCGCCGCAGCTCGATGCGCAGCGCGCCCAGGCCGGGGTCCGATGAGCGGGCAGGCCGCCGACGGGCTGCGGGCGCTCGTCCTCCAGCACGAGATCGAGACGCCCGCCGGCCACATCCACGAGTGGCTCGAGCGTTCGGGCGCAGACATCGAGATCCACCGCATCGACCTCGAGCCGGGCCGCGAGGTCGACCCGCGCGACTACGGTCTGCTCGTCTCGCTCGGGTCGGAGTACGCCGCCTATGACGACGGCATCGAGTGGATCGGAGCCGAGCTCGAGCTCATGCAGGAGGCCACCGGCGCCGACGTCCCCGTGCTCGGCGTCTGCTTCGGCGGCCAGCTCCTCGCGCGGTCGCTGGGCGGCGAGGTGTTCCGCTCGGACACGCCCGAGATCGGCTGGCTGCCGGTGCTCCCGCGCGACGCCGCCCTCGTCGGCGAGGGGCCGTGGTTCCAGTGGCACTTCGACTCCTTCCGCGTGCCCGACGGCGCGGTGCTGGTGGCCGACAGCCCGGCCGGCCCCCAGGCCTTCACCGCCGGGCGCAGCCTGGGCACCCAGTTCCACCCCGAGGTGACGCCAGGCATCATGGACACCTGGGTCAAGGCCTACCGGCACGAGCTCGACGAGCATGGCGTCGATCCCGACGGGCTGCTGGTCGAGACCCGGCGGCGCTCGCAGCAGTCGCGCAGCTCGGCCTGGCGGCTGCTCGACGCCTACCTGGAGCGGGTGGCCCGCCTCGCGCGGGCGCGGTGACGATGGCGAGCCCTGCGGTCCGCTTCGACCCGATCCAGCCCCAGCGCGCCCACGAGTACGTGGCGGAGCAGATCCGCCGTCACATCTCGCTGCGGCTCGTGCTGGCAGGGGAGGCGCTGCCGCCCGAGCGCGAGCTCGCGCGGCTGTTCGAGGTCGGCCGCCCGACCGTCCAGCAGGCGCTGCGTCTGCTCGAGGGTGACGGGCTCGTCGAGGCGCGGCGCGGGCGGGGCGGCGGGACCTTCGTCTCGCACCCGCCCGAGGGCGGCCCGCGGCGCGACGAGCTCATCGAGCGCCTCCTGCGGCGTCGCGCCGAGCTCGACGAGCTGCTCGTCTACCGGCGAGCGGTCGAGCCGTCCGCCGCGCGGGTCGCCGCCGGGACCCGGCGCAAGAGCGACGTCGAGGCGATGCGCCGAGCAGACCGGCGCTGGATCGCCGCGCGCGACGAGCCCGCCTACATGCGCCACGACACCGAGTTCCACCTCGCCCTCGCCCGCGCGACCGGCAACGGCCTGCTCGTCGCCACGCTGGAGGACGTCCGCACGCGCCTCGGTGACGCCCTCGGCCTGCTGCCCGAGTCCGATCTCTGGGCCCGCCGTATCTCCGGCGAGCACGAGGCGGTGATCGCCGCGATCGAGGCGAGCGACGGCGAGGCGGCCGACGCGGCGATGCGCGAGCACGTCGTCAACGCCGAGCGCAGCGTTCGCGCGCTGCTCGCCGCGATCAGGCGCCGGGTGGCCCGATGAAAGTCCGTCTCCGGGCGCGCCGCGAGGCCGGCCTGCGTACACCGTCGACCGAGAGGTGACCTCGATGTCCAGTCTCGTCAACGCCGACCAGACCAGCGTCTTCCCGCGGCTGATCGGCGAGGGCTATGCGAGCATCGAGTCGGGCGAGGGCGTGTGGCTGCGCACCACCGACGGCCGCGAGATCCTCGACGCCTGCTCGGGCGGGGCCATGACCGCGTGCCTCGGCCACGGCGTGCGCGAGGTCGCCGACGCGGCGGCCGCGCAGGGCGACGAGCTCTCCTACGTCTACAACCACCACTTCACCAACGCCCCACAGGAGCGCTACGCCGATCGCCTCCTCGCGGTCGCCGCGCCGGAGATGGCCCGTGTGCGCTTCGTGTCGGGCGGCTCGGAGGCCAACGAGACCGCGCTGCGCATGGTCCGCGGCTACCACGTCGACCGCGGCGACGCGGGGCGCTGGCGCATCATCTCGCCCGCCCAGGCCTACCACGGCGCGCTCATGGGGGCGCTCGCCCTCAGCGGCCGGCTCGACCTCCAGGGCCCCTACGCCGACTACCTGACCAGCCACCTCCACCTCGGGCTGGAGGCCTGGCGCGAGGACGACACGGGGGAGGCGGCGCTCGCCCAGCTCGACCGGCGCATGGCCGAGGCCGGGCCCGACACCGTGGCGGCGTTCTTCTGCGAGCCGGTGAGCGGCGCCGCGCTGCCCGCCTTCTCGCCGCCGGCAGGGTTCTGGGACGGGCTCGCGGAGCGTCGCGAGCGCTACGGCTTCCTCGTCTGCTTCGACGAGGTGGTCAGCGGCATGGGCCGGACCGGGAGCTGGTTCGCCGCCCAGCGGCTGGCCCTCGAGCCCGACGTCGTGACGGCCGGCAAGGGCATTGGGGCCGGCTCCTTCCCGCTGGCCGCCGCGCTGTGCACCGAGCGGGTCTACGACGCCTTCGCGAACGGCTCGCGGCTCTTCGACCATGGCCACACGTGGGACGGCGCGCCGCTGTCGTGCGCGGTGGGCCTTGCCGTCCTCGAGCAGATCGAGGGCCGCGGGCTGGTGGACCGCGTCGCCGCGCGCGGGCCGGCGCTGCTCGAGCAGCTTCGCGAGGCGGTGGGCGGGCTGGACGTCGTCGGCGAGGTCCGCGGGCGCGGCTTCCTGCTCGGGGTCGAGCTCGTCGACCCGCGCGAGCCCGGGCGCTTCCTGGACGACGAGCTCGACGCGGCCGGGCTCGTCGACCGGATCGCCCTCGAGGACCACGGCCTGCTGGTCAGTACCGGGCATTCCGGCCCCGGCGCGGCCGGGGACCAGGTGACGGTGGCCCCGGCGTTCACGGCGTCGGACGCCGAGCTCGAGGAGATGATGCGCAGGCTCGCGGCGACGCTTGCCGACGTCGAGCACGAGGTAGTGGAAGGTCGGCCTCTACGTCCTCCCGAGATCGTGGAGCGTCGCGGGTGAGCAGCCGGCGGCCCGAGGGCGAGTTCGTCCTCCTCGGGCTCCCCGACGTCAACGGCTCGATCCGTGGCAAGGCGCTGAGGCCGGCGGCGTTCGAGACGGCCCTGCGCGAGGGGACGGTGACCACCGACCTGCTGCTCGCGCTCGACCCCGTCGACGAGCCGATCACCGACTACGAGGACTTCGGCATCCGCTCGGGGGCCGGGGACCTGCTGCTGACGCCCGAGCCAGACACCCTCGGGGAGCTGAGGTGGCGGCCGGGCTGGCGCGTCTGCCTGGCCACCCCGAGCTGGGGCGACGGCCGTCCGTGCGCGATCGCCTCGCGCGAGGTCGCCCGACACGCCCTCGACGGGCTGGGGCAGCTCGGCTACGAGGCCCTCGCCGCCTTCGAGTACGAGGTGCGTATCCGCGACGCGTCGGGCGCGCCGCTGTCTAGCGGGTTGAGCTACAGCCTCGCCGAGCTCGGCCGCTTCGAGGCGTTCGTCGCCGAGCTCGCGCCGGCCCTGGAGGCGCTGGGGATCGAGCTCGGCGCCGTCCACACCGAGGCCGGGCCCGGGCTGCTCGAGCTCAACCTCGCGGCCCGGCGCTGGCTGCGAGCGGCCGACGACGCGGCACTGACCAAGCTCGCGGTCAAGGACCTCGCCGCGTCGCTCGGCCTGGAAGCGAGCTTCCTGGCCAAGACCGAGCCGGGCGAGGAGGGGTCCAGCGGCCACGTGCACCTGTCGTGCTGGCGCGACGGAGACAACGCCTTCACCCAGGAGGACGTGATGCACGCTGCAGTCGCCGGCGTGCTGGACCACCTGCCCGGCGCCTCGCTGCTGCTCAACCCGACGGTCAACTCCTACAAGCGCCTCGTCCCCGGCTGGTTCGCCCCCGTCAACGTCAGCTGGGGCGTCGAGAACCGCTCATGCGCGGTCCGCGCGATCCCGTCGCCGTCGTCGTCCGGCCGGGCCCGGCTCGAATGTCGTCGCCCGGGCGCCGACGCGAACCCCTACCTCGCGCTGGCCGCGGTGGCCGTCTCGGCGGCCGACGGGCTGCGAGGGTCCGCCACGCCCCCCGAGCCGGTGGTCGGCGACGCGTCGGAGCGCTCGGACCTGCCGACCCTTCCCGGCTCGTTGGAGAGCGCGCTCGCCGCCTTCGCCGCCGACCGGCCGCTGCGCGACGCGCTCGGCGAGGAGTTCAGCCGGTACTACGAGATCTCCCGGGCGTGGGAGCTGCGCGCCTGGCGGGAGGCGGTCAGCGACTGGGAGCGCGCGCGCTACGGGCGGGCGGTGTAGGGCGGGGTGCGGGCGCGATCCGGTGATCGCGCTTCCGCGGAAGCGCCCGCGCCCGCTTCCGCACGCGGCAGCCCGCCGGCCCGGCCCCCTCGCGTGCGCGGGGCCGGGCCGCCGGTGGCGCGCCTCAGCCGGTCAGGAGGGGCGGCGGTTGTCGGGGTCCTTCGCCACGGTCTGCGTCATGCCCGCGCCCGTGGTCTCCCGCGAGGCCGGCGGTGCCACGCCGACCCGCTCGTGGTCGAGGTCGGTGTCGCCGACGGGGGCGCCCTCGTCGATCATCCGCCCGATGAGCTCGTACTTCTTGCGGTTCGTGCTCTTGAGGTAGAGGGCGTAGGCGATCGCTCCGACCACCGCGGCGAGCGCGAGCCACTTGATCCAAGGCACGAAGCCGATGGTGCCGGCCAGGACGTCGATGTTCGCGAACAGCAGGTAGATCGTGAAGGCCTGGGCCACCAGGGCGATGACCGGGCACACGATCGTCGCGATCGGGTTCTCCTTCAGCGTCCGATGGCGACGGAAGTAGACGACGACCGCGAGCGCGCACAGCGCCTGGATCGCGAGGATCCACACGACGCCGAGCACGGCCATCATCGTGTAGACGCGCACGTAGGCGTTGTCGAAGGGGTCGCCGAAGCCCGAGCCGACGGCCCACACGAGCACGATCGCGAGCGCGACGATCGTCTGGACGACGCTCGCGACATAGGGCGAGCGGTGCTTGGGATGGGTCTTGCCGAGCGCGCGGGGGAGCATTCCCTCGCGCCCCATCGCGTAGGAGTAGCGCATCGCGACGTTGTGGAAGGCCATCGCGCAGGCGAAGGAGCCGGTGAGGATCAGGACCTGCATGATCGTCGCCAGCCCGTTGGAGCCGAAGTCGCGCATCGCCGCGAAGAACGGGCCGTCAGGGTTCTGGGCGGAGGCGATGAGCCGGTTGGACGGGAAGGCCGAGACGAAGGCGAAGGAGGTGATGACGTAGAGCACGCCGAGGCTGACGACGGCGATGAGCGTCGCCCGCGGGACGATGCGCCGCGGGTTGCGCGACTCCTCGGCGTAGTTGGGGATCGCCTCGAAGCCGACCCACGACCAGAAGGCGAGGAAGATGCCGACGCCGGCCGCACCCGCGACAGCGGCGCCGTCTGAGTCGACGCCCGTCGCGCCCTTGAAGGCGTTGGCCGGATTCAGCGAGTCCCACGCGAGGCCGCTCGAGCCGCCGCCCGAGCCGATGACGAGGATGTCGAACAGCGCGAGGATGATGATCTCGCCGATCAGCGCGGTCCCGAGCACCTTGACCGACAGCTCGACGTCGAACCACGTCAGGACCGAGATGACCACCGCGGCGAACAGGGCGAGCAGCGGCCACGGGATGTCGATCGACCACCAGTCGTTGAAGTCGAGGTTGGCGAAGTACGCGAACCCGCCGAGCAGCGAGACCTCGAAGAGGCAGTAGGCCAGCGCGCCGCAGATTCCGGCCGCCATCCCGAGCTCACGGCCGAGACCGTGCGAGATGAAGCTGTAGAAGCCGCCCGCCGAGCGGATGTGCCGCGCCAGAGTGACGTAGCCGATCGCGAAGATCGTGAGGATGATCGTCGCGAAGCCGAACGCCGCGGGCGTGCCGATGCCGGTGCCGAAGCTGACGGCGAACGGGACGTTGAAGAGCATGGCCGAGATCGGCGCGGCGCCCGTCACCCCGACGAAGATCACGCCGACCAGACCGATCGCCCCCGGCTTGAGCCGGTCGACTCCCGAGCCCTCCACGTTGACGGACTCGATCATCCCCTCGTGCCTGGCGCTCAGCCCTGGTGGCGTCTCGGTGCTCATCCCTCTTCCCCCATCTTGCGGACGCTGTCTTGCGGCGAGTTGTCTGACAGGTCGAGCATTACACCACTGCGGCCGCGACGAGGCAAGTCCCTGGTCGCGGCGCCTGCGCGCTCACGCCGCCAGCGCAAGCGCCTCGTTGAGCTGGGCGGCGAGAGGCTCGCCGGGCACGAGCCTGTGGTCGAGGGCCGCAGTTCCGATGGTGAACGCCCACACGCCGAGCTCGGCGAGCGTGCGGACCCGCTTGGCCGAGTCGACCGAGCCTGCGCAGATGACAGGCAGCGGGGTCGCCTCGACCACCGCCTCCACCAGGCGGGGCACGTCACCGTCGTAGCGGTAGGCGAGCAGGTTGATGCCGTCGACGCCGGCCTGCTCGGCGCGTCGCGCGTCGTCGGCGATGGCCGTGAGCGAGCCGCGCAGCAGGCACGGATGTCCCACGATCTCCCCTACGTAGGGGAAGAACTTGATGTCGGTGCCCGCGATGATCTCCTGTACCGGCTCCACGAGTGTGCCGCCGATCAGATAGTCGGGCGCCAGCTCGGCGGCCGCCCGCGCGGAGGCCAGGGTGGCCTCCGGCGTCTCGGAGACGACCTCGAGGTGGCTCTCGTGGCCGTTGGCGCGGATGTCCTCCATCAGGGCCTCGAGTTGGGCACGCTCCAGGCCGACGTCCTTGCAGCCGACGTGCTGGACCCCCACGTCGGCGATCGACGCGTACACCTCGCGGGCGTCGGGCAGCGTGCGATCGTCGCGTGTGAGCATGAAGATGAACTCGGACATGCGCCTCCGCTCCGATGGGTGACCCTGTGCGACGGCGCATGGTAGCGTCTCGCCGATCAGTTGTCAGACAACTTGCGCTCGGAGGGGTCGACTGTGCGTGCCGCGATCTGGCAGGGCCCGGGAGAGATGACGCTGGACGAGCTTGAGGATCCCACGTGCCCGCCCAACGGCGCGCTGCTCCGGACGCTCGCGTGCGGGATCTGCGGCACCGACGTGCGCTCGTTCTACAACGGCGACCGTCGGATAGCCCCGCCGTGGGTGCTCGGCCACGAGATCTCCGGGGAGGTCGTCGCCGTCGGCGACGGCGCCCGCGCCGAGCTCGACGGGATCGACGTCGGCGACCAGGTGCACTGCATCTCGACGCTGTGGTGCGGACGCTGCCGCCTGTGCCGCAACGGGAACGAGCACCTGTGCCTCAACGGCGAGCTGATGGGCTTCGACCACCCCGGCGCGTACGCCGAGCTCGTCGCCATCCCGCAGATCGCGCTCAAGAACCTGTTCCGCATCCCCGACGCCCTGTCGCCCGAGCACGCCACCTTCGCCGATCCGCTCTCGGACGTGATCTGCGGCCACAAGGACATCGGCATCGGCCTCGACCAGGCCGTGGTCGTCGTCGGCGCGGGCCCGGTCGGCACCGCGCACGCCGCGCTCGCGCGTCTGGAGGGAGCCGCCCAGGTGCTGCTCATCGAGCACGCCGCGGCCCGGCTCGAGCTTGCCGAAGGCGTGCTCGGCGGCGACCGCATGGGCTACGTCGACGCCTCGCAGAGCGACGCGACCGCCGCCGTTCGACGGCTGACGGACGACGTGGGGGCGGACGTCGTCATCGTCGCCTGCTCCAACGACGCAGCCCAGGAGCAGGCGATGGAGATGGCCGCTCCCCGCGGGCGCGTGCTGTTCTTCGGTGGCCTGCCCAAGGGCACCACCCACATCCGCTTCCCGTCCAACGTCCTGCACTACCAGGAGGTCCAGGTGCACGGCTCCTACGCCTCGCGACACCGCGACCAGGTCCAGGCCCTCGACATGCTCGCCCGCAACGCGGGGGGGCTGCGCGACGTGGTCTCGGCGATCGTGCCGCTCGAGGACACCCCGGGCGCCTTCGGGCAGATCCGCGCCGGGGACGTCCTCAAGGTCGTCGTCGCTCCGTAGCGATGGCCACGTCGGCCCGACCTCCCTTGCGCCGGCAGCTCGCCGACCGGTTGCGGGGTCGCATCCTCGCGGGCGAGCACCGGCCCGGCGACCGGCTCCCCTCCGAGCCCGAGCTGGCCGAGGGGATGGGCGTCTCGCGGGCGACGGTGCGCGCAGCGATCACCCTGCTCGAGGAGGAGCGCTACCTGCGCCGCGAGCACGGGTCGGGGACCTACGTGACCGCGAGGCCGACGCTGCGCAACGAGCTCGGGCAGAACTTCGGCGTCACCGAGATGATCGAGCGCGCCGGGCGGCTGCCGGCGACGGTCGACGAGTGCGCAGAGGTCCAGCCCGCCGGCGAGGAGGTCGCCGGCGCGCTCGGCCTGGAGCTCGGCGCGCCGGTCAGCGTGCTCGACCGCATCCGGACGTCGGACGGCCGGCCGGTGGTGGCCTCGACCGACTGGTGCCGCATCGACGACCTGCCGCCCGAGGAGCTCGGGGCGACCGCACGCGGGTCGCTCTACGACGGGCTGGCGGCGCGCGGCCTCGTGATCCACCACGGCGTGTCGCGCCTTACCCCGGAGACGGCCGACGGCGAGGTGGCCGAGCGCCTCGGCGTCGCGCGCGGCGCGCTGCTCATGCTGCTGTGGCAGATCGACTACGGGGCGAGCGGCCGGGCCGTGCTCGTCTCACGCGAGTTCCACCTCGCGGACGCCTTCGAGTTCACCGTCTACCGACGCGGGCCCGGGGAGACGGAAGGGTGAGCGAGGCGCTGGTCGTCGGCGTCGACGTCGGCTCGCAGGGCACGTGCGCGCAGCTCCTGGACCCCGAGGGGCGGCTCGTCGCGACCGCCTCGGCGCCCCACCGGCTGTCGTTCCCCCGCCCCGGCTGGGCCGAGCAGGACCCGGCGGACTGGCTCGAGGCGCTCGAGCAGGCCGTCGGCGAGGTTCGTAAGGCGGCCGGCGGGCGGCCGATCGCCGCGCTGGCCTTCGGCTCGCAGCTCGACGGGCTCGTCGCGCTCGACGCGCGCGGGGTGCCGCTGCGGCCGGCGATGATCTGGATGGACCGCCGGGCCGACGCCGAGTGCGCCACGACGGCCCAGCGCATCGACCCGGCGCTCCTGCGCGAGCTGTCGGGCTGCAACCTCGACGCGGGCCACGTGGCGGCGAAGATCGCCTGGCTGCGCGCGAACGAGCCCGAGACCTTCACGGCCTCGACCTCCTACGCGCTCCCGGGCTCCTTCGTCGCCCGGCACGCCTCGGGCGAGCTCGCCGTCGACCCGTCCAACGCGTCGTCCACCATGCTGCTCGACGTCCGTCGCCGCGAGTGGTCGGAGGAGGCGTGCGCGGCCTTCGACGTCGACCCGGCGCGCCTTCCGCGCGTCCTCGATGCCCACGCCGTGCTCGGCGAGGTCGCACCGGGGCTGCGCGACGCCACGGGCCTTGACGCCTCGACGCTGATCGTCCTTGGCTGCGGCGACGAGATGGCCGCGACCCTGGGCGCCGGGGCGATCGACGACGGCGTCGTATGCGACGTCATCGGGACCGCCGAGCCGGTGTGCGCGGTCACCCACGTGCCGCTCACCGACCCGACCGGCGTGATCGAGCTGCACCCGCACGCCGACCCCGAGGCCTGGCTCTTCGAGAACCCCGGCTGGCTGTCGGGTGGGGCGCTGCGCTGGTTCCGCGACCACCTCTGCACGCCGGAGACCCGGCGCGCGCAGGAGACCGGCGTGGACGTCTACGACCTCGTGTGCGAGCTGGCCGCGCAGGCACCGCCCGGGAGCGACGGCGTGCTGTGGATACCGGCGCTGGCCGGAGCGATGGCGCCCGAGTGGAACGCCGATGCGCGCGCGTGCTGGTTCGGGCTCAGCGCCTCCCACGGCCGAGCCCACCTCGTGCGCGCGCTGCTCGAGGGCAACGCGTTCGCCCTGCGCGACGTCCTGGCGGCGATGGGCGAGGCGGGCGCGGTGGCCGAGCGCGTCGTCTGCGTGGGCGGCGGCGCCCGCTCCCCGCTTCAGCGCTCGATCCGGGCCGACGTCACCGGCCTGCCGGTCGCCCGCGCCGCCGACGTCGAGACCACCGCACGAGGCGCCGCGATGCTGGCGGCGACCGGGGCCGGCCTCCATCCGACGGTCCCCGACGCGTGCCGCGCGATGGCGGCGCCGGCCATCGAGACGGTCGAGCCCGACCCCGGGCGCGCGGAGGTCTACTCGCAGGCCCATGCCGCCTACCGGCGCCTCTATGAGGCGGTCTCACCGCTGTTCGGCGAGGCGCGCGGGAGCGTGCGGGTCGGAGCGTAGGCTTCGGGCGTGGTGCCCCCGGCCTCCAAGCGAGAGCACCTGCGCGCGGACATGGTCCTGGCCGGCGGCGGGGTGCTCGGCATCGGCCACGTGGGCGTCGTCTCGGTGCTCGAGGACCGCGGCTACACCTTCCCGCGCCTCGCGGGGACCTCGTCCGGGTCGATCGTGGCCGCCCTGCTTGCGAGCGGCATGCCGGCCCCGCGCATGCACGCGATCGTCGGCGAGCTCGACTACCTGCGCTTCCGCGACCGCAGCGTGCTCGACCGGCTGCCGCTCGTCGGACCTCCCGCGTCCGTCCTGCTCGAGAACGGCTTCTACGAGGGCGAATACCTGCGCGAGTGGCTGGCCGGCGAGCTCGAGTCGCAGGGGGTGCGGACCTTCGGCGACCTGCGGGTCGACGACCCCGGCAGCTCGCTGCCGCCGGAGCGCCGCTACCGGGTGGTGGTGATGGCCACCGACCTGACCCGCGGCGAGCTGGTGCGGCTGCCGTGGGACTACGCCGACCGCTACGGCCTCGATCCCGACGAGCAGCTCGTGGCGGACGCCGTCCGCGCCTCGATCTCGATCCCCTACTTCTTCGAGCCCGTCCGCCTGGACCACCGCGACGGCGGGCATTCGCTGCTCGTCGACGGCGGCGTGCTCTCCAACTACCCGCTGGAGGTCTTCGACCGCATCGACGGCCGGCCGCCCCGCTGGCCGACCTTCGGGGTGACCCTGCTCCCGCGCCTCCCGGCGGGCTCGACCGAGCTCTTCCCGCTCCTCGGCGTTCTGCGGCACGTGCCGTCCCTGCGCTTTCTCGAATCGCTGGTGACGACGCTCGTCGTGGGGCGCGACCAGGGCTACCTCAGCCAGCCCTGGGTGGCCGCGCGCAGCATCGAGGTGGACACGCTCCACGTCAACCCGGTCGACTTCGGCCTCGATCACGACACCGTCGAGCGCCTCTACGAGAGCGGGCGGGATGCGGCTGGAGGCTTTCTCGCGAACTGGGATTGGCAGCGGTATCTCGAGCAGTTCCGGCCGCCCGTCGAGAAGGGGGCGCGCCGGACTTGAGCCCGGCCTCGCCGCCGCCGACACTACCCTCGAGCCCCATGCATCCCTGGCACGACATCAGCCACGCCTGGCAGAACGGCATCGTCGACGCCGGCAAGCTCCCCGAGCTGCTGCTGTACGTCAGCTTCCTGGTGAGCTTCGGCTTCATCCGCACCAGCGCGCACATGATCCGCGCTCAGGTGAGCTGGTGGCCGGGGAACGTCGAGACCAAGGGCGGCACCCACATCCACCACATGGTGTGGGGCATCCTGTTGCTGCTCGGCACCGGCTTCGCCGCGCTGTCCTTCGCGCCCGACCCGCCGGTGCGCGAGGTCATCGCCGTGCTCTTCGGCGTCGGCGCCGGCCTGACCCTCGACGAGTTCGCCCTGCTGCTGAACCTCGAGGACGTCTACTGGAAGCCGAAGGGGAGGGAGTCGATCGACGCGGTGTTCGTCGCGGCCGTACTCGGCGGAATCGTCGTGCTGGGCATCCGCGTGTGGGTCGACGTGGGCGACGAGCTCGAGGGAGTGGTCGCGGCCGCCGGCGTCGTCGGGGCCGCCGTCGCGCTCGTGAACCTGCTCAAGGGCAAGCTCGTCGTTGCGGTGATCTCGCTGGTCCTCGCGCCGGTCGGCGTCGTCCCGATGTTCCGTCTCGCCCGGCCCGGCTCGCCGTGGGCGCGGCTGTACGGAAGCGAGAAGCACGCCCGCGCGTGCGAGCGCTTCCCTGAGCCGTGGCTGCCGGCGCGGCTCGTCCGCCACGAGCGCGAGCTCCACCAACCGGCCGTGGACGCGCCGGCCGGCGACGGGCACGTCGCGGGGGAGGCGGCCGCCAAGCCGGAGCCCGCGGGGCGCCCGTAGCGCCCCGCGTACTAGACCGGCTCGACGCTCTCGCCGGGAGCCCGGGTGGCGTCGGCGCCCGGGCGCCGCTCGCGCAGCACGCGGTTCTCGCGGCGCTCGCCGATGACGAGCACGGCGATGTAGACGAGCAGGCCGTTGACCAGCACGCCGATGCCAAGGAAGGTGACGAGCAGGCCCAGCGTGTGGCTGGTGGCGACGTCCGCGAGCATGGCCATCACCACCGAAGTCTACGTGATCGGTATGGTCCGCCCGGCCGACGCTCGCCATGGAAGCCGCCTCCCTGCGAAACCGTCTCGCCGTCGCCGCCGGCATGTGGCGCGAGGCCACCAGCGAGCCGCTCCCCAAGCTGCCCGCCGGCGATCCGGCGACGCAGATCTCCGAGTTCGAGCTGCGCCTCGTCGACGTGCTGTGCCGCGCGGCCACCGCCGACACGGCCCGCGAGGTCGCCGAGAGGACCTGGGACCTCGTGCACGACCGGCCCGACAGCGACCCCGTCAAGCAGCGGGTCACCCAGTGCCACGAGGAGCTCGCCAGGCTCAGCCACGGTGCGGGGTGACCGCCGAGGCCGTCGCGGCGACGCTTCGCGCCTTCCTGCGGGAAGCCGGGGCCGGCCGCGCCGTCGCCGTGCTCGACGAGGATCCGCCGGTGCTCGTCGAGGTGGAGGGGGAGGGCACGCCCACAGCGAGCGTCGGCGACGAGGTACGGCCGCTGCTGGCCCTCGACGAGCCCGGCCTGCTGCCCCACGTCCACGCCTTCCCGCCGCTCGACGTCGATGCGCAAGCGGCCGAGGTCACCGCGCCGATGGGCGCCGTCGCGCACCTCGCCGGCGCGGTCCGCGATCTCTCGCGCGAGCTTCCCGGCCGCTCGGTGCTCACCGTCGAATGGGTCACGACCGATCCCGAGGCGCCGCTCACGATCGCCGCGCGCGGAGAGGACCCCGTCGTCCTCGCCATCGGCGAAGAGCCCTTCGAGATGCCCGCGGGCTGGCCCTGAGCCTCGCCCCGGCGGCGGCGGACGCAAAGCGTTTCGCGCTGCAACCCGCCCCACTACACTTGCGCCATGCGCGTCGACGCCGTGGAGTACAACGAGCACTGCACGATCGCCCGGTCGCTCGAGATCGTCGGCGAGCGCTGGAGCCTGCTCATCCTGCGCCAGGCCTTCTTCGGCGTGAAGCGCTTCGACCAGCTCCAGGCCTCGCTGGGCATCGCCCGCAACATCCTCGCCAAGCGCCTGCAGACCCTGGTGTCCGCCGGGATCCTCGAGCGGCGCAAGTACCAGGACCGCCCGGCCCGCTGCGAGTACCGGCTGACCGAGAAGGGCAAGGAGCTCTACCCGGTGGTCCTCGCCCTCAAGAAGTGGGGGGACAAGTACGCCGCCGGCGACCACGGGCCGCCGGTGACCCTCGTCCATCGCGGCTGCGGCCACGAGATGGAGGGCCGGCTGGACTGCGAGCACTGCGGCGAGCCGGTGACCGCGCGCGACGTCACGCCGGTCCTGCACGACGACGTGCTGGAGCGCTCGGCCTAGCGCCTCACTCCTCGCCGCCCGGCCGGCGCCGCTGCGCCTTGCGCTGGGCCTGGCGGTCCTTGGCTCGGCGGCGTCGCTCGCGCGCGGCCGCGGTGGGCCTCGTGGCGTGGCGATGGCGCTGGACGGCCAGGGCGGCCGCCAGGCGGCCGCGCAGGCGCTCCAGCGCGAGCTCGCGGTTGCGCGCCTGGCTGCGGTGGTCCTGGGCGGTGGCGGTCACGCGCGGCCCCAGGCGCTCGGCGATGCGGCGCTTCTGGGCGTCGTTGAGCGAGCCCGAGGCCCACACGTCGAAGCTCGCCTCGACGCGGGAGGCGGTCACGTTCGCGTGCTGGCCGCCCGGGCCCGAGGAGCGGCTCGCGCGCAGCGAGACCTCGCGCAGCGGGATGCGCACGCGCGAGGTGACCGGCATCGGATCGTCCATGGGGGCACGCTACCCCGCCCGCGCCGGCCTCTACAGTGCCCGCCGCATGCCGCTGACCGAGCAGGAGTGGTGGGCCGCCAAGGCGAGCGCCGCGGCGGAGGAGCCGCCGGGCTTTCCGTTCCTCGACGAGGTGGCGCGCCACCTGCCGCGCGGCGCCGGGACGAGCTTCCTGGAGATCGGCTGCGCGCCCGGCCGCGTCCTCGCCGCCTTCGGACGCGAGCTGGGCTGCGAGGTCCACGGCGTCGACTACGCCGCCGGCGCGCGCGAGACCGAGGACTACCTGCGCGGCCACGGCTGCCGCGTCGGGCGCGTCGACCGAGCCGACTTCTTCGCGTGGGACCCGGGCCGCCGCTACGACGTCGTCGCCTCCTTCGGCTTCGTCGAGCACTTCGAGGACCCGGGCGGCGTCGTGGACCGGCACTTCGCTCTGGTGGAGCCCGGTGGCACGGTGGTCGTCGGCGTCCCCAACTTCGCCCGCGGGCAGCACGTGCTGCACTGGCTCTTCGACCGCCCGAACCTGCGCCGCCACAACCTCGCGTGCATGCGCGTGGGCTTCTTCCGCGCGGCGGCGGCACGCAATCGCGCCGAGGTCGCGGACGTGCGCTACACCGGCGGTCACTACGACTTCTGGCCCGAGACGACGCGCTCCGCGCAGCTCGGGGTGAGCGAGGACGACCCGCGCGTTCGCCGCTCGCCGGCCAGCGCCGTGCACCTCGCGCTGCGCGACCGCGCCCGCCGGCGCCCCGAGGCGGGCAACCTGCTCTTCTCCCCCTTCCTGATCGCGATCCTCAGCGCGCCTCGCGGCGGCTGACCAGCCGGGCCGGCACGCCGACCGCGGTGGCGCCCGGCGGCACGTCGTCGAGCACCAGGGTCAGCGCGCCGACGTGCGCGCCGTCCCCAACCGTCACGTCGCCGAGCACCTGGGCGTAGGCGCCGAGCACGACGTCGTCGCCCAGGCGCGGGACCGGCCCGCCCGGGTGGCGCACTCCGAGGGTGACCCCGTGCTCCATCGTGCAGTTCGCGCCGATGACGACGCCGGCGTTGACCACGACCGGGCCGGCGTGGTGAATGCGCAGCCCGGACCCGACGCTGACGTCCTTGAGGATCGAGACGCCGGTGAGCGTCTCGGCCACGAGGAACGCGGCCCAGTAGCCGAGCGAGAGCGCGCGGCGCCGGGCACCGGGCGGCTGCTCGTCCACCCAGCGGCCGAAGCGGTAGACGGCCACGGCCCACAGCGAGCGCTGCATCCAGCCGCGCGCGCCGTAGCGGCGGCGGTCCGCGCGCCAGTCGGCCTTCGCACCGGACATGGCGCGCGACCCTAGCCGACCGCGAGGGCGTCCCCCTCCTCGGCGGCGTCGCGTACCACGGGAGCATCAGGCGGCCGTGTCAGAATCCTCGCGCCTTGCGACCTCGCAGCGTCCTCGCGGCGGCGGCCGCCGCCGCCGCGGCCACCGCCGCGGCCGCCCCTGACACGGCCGCGCCGGCCGCGCCGGCTGCCGCCCCGGCCACGGCCGGCTCGATCTTCACCGTCGCCGGCGGTCCCCGCCGCGTCGCAGCCGACGGCGGGCCCGCCCGGCGCGCGGCGCTCGGCCTGCCGCGCGGGCTCTCGTGGCGACCGGATGGGAGCCTGCTCATCGCCGAGGCGCGCACCAACGACGTGCGCCTGGTCGAGCCCGACGGGCAGATCCGGACCGTCGCGGGCACCGGCCGGCCGGCCTTCGGCGGCGACGGGGGCCCCGCCGACCGGGCGCGGCTCGACTTCACCCACGACGTCGCGTGGCTGTCCGGCGGCGCGTTCCTCGTCGCCGACACGGACCACGGGCGCATCCGCCGCGTCGGCGCGCGGGGTGAGATCACGACCCGGGCCGGCAACGGCAGGCCGGGTCGCAGGGGCGACGGCGGCCCCGCGAGGCGCGCGCAGCTCAACTACCCGCACGCCGTGGCGGCCCTGCCCCGCGGCGGCTTCCTCGTCGCCGACACCGAGAACGACGAGGTCAGGAGGGTGCTGCGGTCGGGGCGCATCGTCCGCGTCGCCGGCGACGGGAAGCCGGGGTACGCGGGCGACGGCGGCCCTGCCCGACGCGCCCGCCTCGACCAGCCCTTCGACGTCTCACCGCTGCCCGGCGGGGGCTACCTCGTCGCCGACGCCGGCAACGACGTCATCCGCCGCGTCTCCCCCTTGGGCCGCATCACGACGGTCGCCGGGACGGGGCGCACCGGCTTTCGCGGCGACGGCGACCGCGCGACGGGCGCGAGGCTCGCCCGCCCCCACGCGGTGGCCGCGCTGGAGGGCGGCGCCTTCCTGATCGCCGACACGGGAAATCACCGCGTGCGGCTCGTACGGGCGGGGCGCATAACCACCGTCGCGGGTTCGGGCGTGCGCGGCTTCCGCGGCGACGGCGGCCCCGCGGAGAAGGCGCGGCTCGACCAGCCGAAGTCCGTGGAGCCGACCCGCGGCGGCGGCCTCCTCATCGCCGACACCGGCAACGGCCGCGTGCGCTTCGTCTCGGCGCTGGGGCCGCGGCCGCTCGCGGTCGGCCTGGGATCGTCGCGCCTGCGTGGGGCCGCTTTGCGCGTGCGCTGGCGGTGGGACCCGCTGACCGCGCTGGCGGGCGGCGGTACGCCGCTGCCGTTCCGCGCGACCCTCCCGGCCCACGCGCTGCTGCGCGTGCAGCGGCCGAACGGCGGCCCGATCACCGCCGTGCGAGTGCACGCCGCCCGGGGGCGCAACGACGTGCCGCTTCCGCCGACGCTGCACGAGGGCCCGTACCGCGTGCGCCTCGACGCGCAGACCGCCGACGGTCAGCACGCGGTCGCCCGCGGGAGGCTTACCCTGCTCGCCCCGCGCCCCCTGCCCGCCACGGGTCGTGCTCCCTAGCGCGAGCCGGAGAGTCCCGCCGGCGGGCCTCCGGCGATAATCGCCATTCGCTCCGGGCGAGACCTTAGGGTTGCCGCATGAGCGCGACGACGCCTCCCGACGAGCCCGCCCGCCCCGCGGACCCGCCCGGCCCCGGCTCGGCGCCGGCCGACCCCGACGCGGCCGCCTCGCGGGGATCGGATCCCGCCGCGACCGACCCGCCCTCCGGCGCGGGCGCGCTGCCGGGCGAGGGCAAGCAGCCGATGGACCCCCGCCGCCGGACGCTGCTGATCGTCGTGGGAGGGCTGCTGCTCGCCCTGGTCATCGTCGCGATCGTGATCGTCGTCGCCAAGCCCAAGCAGAAGCTGGTCCCCGCGGTGGTGGGGACCGATCTCGTCGCCGCGACGGAGGTCCTCGACGACGCCGGCTTCGACGTCCGCGCGAAGCGGGTCGTCAACGTGGGGGCGGTCGGCAGGGTCCTCGGCCAGGACCCCGAGGGCGGGGTCAAGGCCGACGACGGGTCGACGGTCACGCTGACGGTCTCCGGGGGCCCGGGCGAGGGCACGGTGCCGGACGTCTCGGGGCTCCCCGAGCCCAAGGCACGCGCCGCCCTGGAGAGCGCGGGCTATCAGCCGTCGGACCAGAAGCAGTTCTCGACGGCGGTCCCGAGCGGCAACGCGATCAGCACCGATCCCGAGGGCGGCACGCGCCGGCGCAAGGACACGCCGGTGACGCTCGTCATCTCCAAGGGGCCGCAGACCGTCGCCGTGCCCGACGTCGCCGGCGACACCGAGAACGCGGCGAAGGCCGCGCTGCAGCAGGCCGGGTTGAAGGTCCAGGTCAACCAGCAGCGCTCCAACCAGAGCCCGGGCGACGTCCTCAGCCAGTCGCCGGCGGCGGGCGACGTGGTGGTGCTCGGCTCCGTCGTCGAGATCATCGTCGACAAGGCGCCCGTGCCCGTCCAGGTCCCCAACGTCGTTGGCAAGCCGGTCGAGGACGCCACCTCGACGCTGTCGAGCCTCGGGCTCGCGGTCTACTTCCGGAGCAAAGTGGTCGACGACCCGAGCCAGAACGACATCGTGCTGGCCCAGCAGCCCGCCGGGGGCACCAAGGCGTCGCCCGGCTCCAACGTGATCCTCCAGGTGGCCAAGTACCAGAGCGGCCCCGCGCCGCCGCCCAACCCGCCGACCACGGCCACGACCGCGACGACGGCGACGTCGGCCACGACGACGACGAGCACGACTGGCACCGACACGACTCCCTGATCACCCGGTAACGCCCGGGTCGCTCACTAGTATGGCCGCGGGCCGACACGCCGCCCGGGCCCGCAGGGAGGGTGCCGGGGCCCACGTTGCGCTTCGCCTGCACCCGTCGCCGGCCCATCCCGCGTGACCGAGCACCCTGCGCCCATCAAGCCGCCCGCCGAGCCGTGGGCCGAGACGATCGAGCAGGAAGCGATCGTCGAGCCCGTCGAGCCGCTCCTCGAGCCGCTGCAGAGCTGGCGCGGGCTCGTCCGGCGCTTCGGCGTGCTCGCGGTGGGCGAGGGATTCGCCCAGTTGTGCGGGTTCGTCGCCGTGATCATCATGGCCCGCAAGCTCGACCCGCACGGGTTCGGGCTGGTGACGCTCGGGACCACGTTGGTCGTGTGGTTCGCGCTCTTCGCGGACTCGGGCACCGAGGTCCTGAACATCCGCGACATCTCGCGGCGGCCCGACCACTTCAAGCGGCTCGCCGAGCCGGTCCTCGGCCTGCGCCTCGCGCTCTCGGTGATCGCCATCGCGCTGCTCGGCTGCGCCGCGATCCTCGCTTCGGACCGCACCTCGGACCGCTACGCGCTGTGGCTGTTCGCCCTGTGCCTGCCGATGCTCGCGCTCAACCTGCGCTGGATGGTCCTCGGCGTGCGCGGCGCCAAGTCGGTCGCGCTGGGCAACGTCGCGGGGCGTCTGCTGCTCATGGTCGGGGTCATCCTGTTCGTGCACTCCGTGGGAGACACGCTGGTCGTGCCCGTTGTCCTGGCCGGCGCCGAGCTCGTCTACGCCATGGTGGTGCTCGCGGCGGTGACGCGTCGCTTCGGGATCATCCGGCCGCGCGTCGACGTGGCGAAATGGCGCGAGACGCTCGAGCACAGCTGGCCGCTGATGCTCAACCAGCTCGCGCGCGCGACGGTCTACTCGTTCGACATCCTGCTCGTGGCGATCATGCTCGGGCGCGAGGAGGTGGGCTTCTACGGCGCGGCCGCCAAGCCCGTGCTCTTCCTCTCCGGCGCGCTCGGCCTCTTCTACATCAGCTTCCTCACGAGCTACAGCACGGCCGGCTCGCGGCACGCCGGGCCGCTCTTTCGTCGCACCGTGACCTCGGCGACGGCGGCGACGACGATCGTGGCCGCGATCGTGGCGGCCGCGGCGCCGCTCATCGTCGTGCTCTTCTACGGCCACGCCTACGACGACGCGGCGCTGCCCCTCGCGGTGCTCGTGTTCTCGATCCCCGCGCTCGCGGTGGGCGGCGCCTACGGCGTCGCGTTGATCGCCGGCCACCGGCAGGCCGCGCTCATGCGCAACAACGTCGCCGGCGCGGTCTTCAACATCGCCGGCAATCTCGTGGCGATCCCGCTGTTCGGCATCGCGGGCGCCGCGGCCGTCACCGTCGCCTCCGAGCTGCTCAACCTCGCGCTCAACTACCGAAGCGCGGTCCGTGCCGAGCTCGCGCCCTCGTTCTCCGAGATCATCGGCCGCCGCTCGCTGCGCCCCGTCGCTGCCCACCCGCCCGAGCCGGCTGCCGAGAGCGTCCAGGCCCGACGCAAGGCGCCGAGCCCACCCGAACCCGTCCGGGCGCGCTGATCGAGCGCTAGCCCCCGAGCGTGTCGGCCGGGCGCGCGACGCGGTCGAGGATCGCCATGGTCTCGCGCGCGGTGCGCTCCCACGAGAAGCGGCGGGCCAGCGCGCGGCCGGCGTCGCGCAGGGTCGCACGGCGCCGCGGGTCGGCGAGCAGCGCGCGCAGCGCCTGCTCGAGCGCGGCTGGCGTCGGAGCGGGGACGACCTGCGCCGCTTGCGCGACGCCCTCCTCGCGCAGCGCCGCATGGTCTGCGGTCAGGACCGGCGCGCCCGCGGCCATGGCCTCGAGGATCGTCCACGAGAAGCCCTCGGCGACGGTCGGCAGCGCGAACACGTCGGCCCGGGCGTAGAGCAGCGCGAGCTCCTCGTGCGAGCGGTGGTGAAGAAGGACGAGCGCTTCGGACACCCCGTGCCGGGCGGCCAGCCCGCGAACCGGGGCCGCGTCGACGTTGGGGCCCACCACGAGCAGCCGGTGGGGCAGATCGTCCGCGCGGCGGGCGGCCGCGAAGCCCTCGATCAGCGCCGGGAGGTTGCGGCGAGGCGAGAGCTTGCCGACGAAGAGGACGTAGGGCCGGTCCTGGCCTCCCAGCGCGTCGCGGGCCGCGGTGAGGGCCGCGCCGGGGTCGAGCTCGGCCACGAAGGCCGGCGCGGGCGCCGGGTAGACGACCTCGACGCGCTCGCGCGCGGCGCCGAGGTGGCGGACCAGCTCGTCGCGCGTCGCGCGCGAGTTGGCGATCACCGCGTCGGCGCGGCGGACCGCGTGGCGGTAGAGGGGGATGCTGCGAAGCCGGCGAAGGCGCGAGAACTCCTGCGGCAGGGACTCGTAGATGCCGTGGTTGGCGACCACCAGGCGACCCGAGACGCTCAGCGGCGCGGTGTAGGCGGGGCAGAAGAGCAGCGCTGATCCGGCGGCCGCGCGCGGGAGCGTGAGCTGCTCCCAGGCGGCGAGCGGCCGCGAAGGTCCAGGCGGCACGACGACCTCGACGAGCCCGCCGACGCCTGCCGGCAGCTCGACGGCCCCCGGGACGAGCACCCGGACGCGGTCGAAGGGCACCGGCGTCGCGCTCCACTGCGCCGCAAGAATCTCGAGGTAGCGCCCCATCGCCGTCCGCGGACCGGTGAGGCGCAGCCCGTTGACCGTCAGCGTGCGCACGGGCGCGGCAGCCTAGTCTCCTGGCCCGTGTTCGCGCCACCCCAGACCGGCGACGCGCTCTCGGGCTTCTTCGACGCCGAGGCCGGGACCTACGACGCTGCTCACGACGCGCCGTCGCCGGCCGGGCATGCGCTCCGGGCGCGGCTCGACGCCGTGCTCGGGGTCCTGCGCGCGGTGCCACCGGGTGAGGCGCTGGACGTCGGCATGGGCCCGGGGCGTCTCGTCGCCGCGCTGGCCGCCGGCGGCTGGACGGTGTCGGGCCTCGACGCGTCGCCCGCCATGGTGCAAGCTGCTCGCGCGCGCCTTCCGGCCGCCCGCGAGCGGCTCGTGGTCGGCGAGCTCGAGCGGCTGCCGTTCGGCGACGACGCCTTCGACGCGGTGGTCGCAACCGGGGTGCTCGAGTACGCCGGCGACCTCGAGCGCGCGGCCGGCGAGCTGACGCGGGTCCTGCGACCGGGCGGCGTGGCGGTGGTGAGCGTCGCCAACGCCTCGAGCCCGGCCAGCCTCTGGCTGACGCGCTGCTACTACCCCGCCGTTCGCCTCGCGAAGGGGATCGTCCCCGCCGCGCGCCCCGCGCCGAGGCCCGTCCCCCCGCCCTCGCGCCGCCGCTTCGAGGCGGCCCTCGCCGCAGGCGGCTTCCGCACCGTCTCGCGCCGGCCGGTCGCTCCCGTCGTCCTGCTCGCGCCGCTCGACCGGCTGGCGCCCCGTGCCTCGCTCGGGTTGTCCCGCCGTCTCGAGTCGCGGGGGGGCGCGCCGGCGCGCGTCCTCGCGACGCAGGTGGTCTACGCGCTGGCGCCCATCTGAGCGGCGATCAGCGCGTCGCGGGCGCGCGCGACGGCGAGCGTCTCGCCGGGGGCGATCGGCGACGGCCCACCCGAGCGGACCGCGGCGTAGAGCGCGCCGACCAGCTCGCGCAGCCCGGGGTACGCGGGCTGCGCGCGGGCGGCGCGACCGGCCAGGTTCGCGGCGGCGGCGCCGGCGGTCGCGCCGGCGAGGGCGAAGGGCCGCGCAGCCTTCGCCGCCCGCGAGCTCCCGCCCGATCCGCCGCCTCCCTCCACGACCGCGAAGCCGTGGAAGAGGTCGACCGTCGCCGTCGCGTGGGCGGCCGTGAGACGCAGCTCGTTGACCGGCGGGCGCCCGCCGAGGCTGACGAGCAGCGAGGCCGTCGCCCGCCCGGCGGTCGTGGTCGCTCGCAGCTCACCGGGACGGGGGCGGTGGACGTCCCAGCTCGCGCCCGCGACACCGCCGGGAAGCAGGCGCTCGAAGGCGGCGAGCGCGTGGGGCACGATCTCGGCCGCGACCTCGTCGAGCTTGCCGGTGGGGCGCCCTTCGCCGCCCGCCGAGACGGCGATCGCGTCCGCGTGCAGCAGCGGCCCGCCGCCGGCGACGGCCCGTGCCGCGCGGACGAAGCCGGGCTGGAAGAGGAACTGATGGGTCGGGCAGAGCAGCAGCCCGCGCTCGCCGGCGAGCGCGAGGAGCCGCTCCGTTGCCGCGGCGTCAGGTGCGAGCGGCTTCTCGCAGAGCACGTGCGCGCCCGCCGCGAGGCAGCGCGTGGCGATCGCGTCGTGGCCGTCGAGCGGCGTGCAGATGTGGACGACGTCGGGCGAGCGCGCGAGCGCCGCGGCGAGGTCGGCGACCGCGCGGTCGCCGCCGACGGCGGACGCCGCGGCGCTATCGCGATCGGCCACCGCCACGAGCTCGCCACCGGCGCGGACGAGCTCGCGCGCGTGCCAGCGCCCCATGAGGCCGGCCCCGACCACGGCCGCGCGGAGGGGCGAGCCGGGGACGGCGCCGGCCCACCCGCGCCGAGGGCCGCTCATTCCGTGGGTCCGGCGGGGTCGCTCACGCCTGCGGCCGGTCGAGGGTCGCTCCAGGGCGGCAGGCGGCGAGGATCTGCCAGACCCCCGCGGTGGCGACCGGGTCATAGGCGCGGGCGCGGACGCGGTAGAGCTTGATCCCCAGCCTCCGGACGAGCGTGACGCGGCGGCGGGCGTCGACCCGGAAGACGACGCCCGGGACCCGCGGCTGGTCGCTGAGCACCTGCTCGATGTGACGGACAAGGAACCACGCGAGGGCCGGTTCGTTGCCGGGAATGGTGTAGGCCATCCCGCACGCGAGGACGCGCGTGCGGCCGCCGGCGACGCTGACCGCGTCGCCGAGCGTGCCGTCCAGGTTCGAGCGCGCGCGGGTGGCGTCCACGGCGCGGTTCGCTCGTCGCGCGCGCGTCGGGACGGAAGGGAGGGCGGCGAGCGCCAGCAGGACGCCGACCACCGCGGCGGCGATCGGCCCCGTCACCGACATCGGGCGCCGACGCGCGAGCGCGTCCGCGAGCAGCGCGGCGAGCCACACCGCGCCGACCGCCGCGAGCACGCACATCACCGCGGCGGCCGGGTGCTGGAAGCGCGCGATCCCGGCGTAGTTGGCCACCTTGCTCGTCACCGCGACCAGCGCGATCCACGCGAGCGCGCCGGCGAAGAGGGCGATCACCGACAGCTCGCGCTCGCCGGCGGCGTCGGGCTCGCGCTCGCCGGCGGCGTCGGGCTCGCGCTCGCCGGCGGCGTCGGGCTCGCGCTCGCCGGGGGCGTCGGGCTCGCGCTCGCCGGGGGCGTCGGGCTCGCGCTCGCCCGGGGCCTCGAGGCCGCGCTCCGCGCCTCGCCCACCCCGCGCGGCGAGCGCCGCTCGCAGGCCGATCGCGCGGAGCCGAGCCACCGCGATGACCACCCCGGCGAGCGCGGCGAGCTGGAGCGCGAGCGGGACGATCTCGGCGTAGCGCTTCAGCGGCTCGCCGAGCGTCGTTCCGCTGATCCCGCCCTGCGCCTTCTGCGAGGACTGCAGCGCGTCGCCGGCGGTGAGCACGTCGGGGAGGAACCAGGCCGGCAGCAGGACGAGGAAGAGCGCGACAACGAGCGCCCGGTGGCGCGGGAAGCGCCAGAGCACCCACAGGCCGTAGAGGCCGAAGAACGGCCACGCCTCGGGTCGCAGCAGCGCCGTCGCGAAGGCGAGCGCGAGGGCCTGGCCCTCGTGGCGCTCGAGGTGACGGTCGACGGCCCACAGGACGAGCGCGCAGAGCAGGCCTTCCTCGCGGCCCATCGCGACGATGGTCATCCAGCTCGGCAACAGGGAGACCGCGAGCGCCGCGACGGCGATCCAGCCGGCGACCGGCCCGGCCAGGCGCCGCGCGACCCGCCAGGCCATGACGAAGGCGAGCAGTGCCCCCGCCCGCGCGACGAGCACCCACAGGACGGGTGCCGCTCCCTGAGCCAGCAAGAGCAGCCCCACGATCGCGACGGGCAGAGGCTTCCACGACGGGCCGGACGTCGTGTCGAGATCGACGTGGAGCAGCTCGCGCCCCCACACGACCCAGGCCCACGGGTCGGGCAGCAGCGCGAAGGGCTCGACGAGGAAGCTCAGCCCGGCCGCCGCGAGGCACGCGACCAAGGCGACGAGGATCGGCCACCGGGTCAGCGGGGCGGGCCCGCTGCGAGGCGGTGCGGACTGGGCCACGCGCACGGCTGCGGCAGCTTAGAGGCTGGGCCAGCGCCCTCCGGCCCCCGCCGACCCGGTCGCTAGACTCCGCGCCCGCATCCGGACCCCTCAGCAGCGCCGATCAGCGGCGCGGCGAGCCCGACGCGGCAGGGGCGTGGATCCAGCGTGAGCTCAGCCACTCGAACCGACAGCGACAGCCTCGACGTCGCCGTGCTCGGCGGCGGCCCGGCCGGCCTGACCGCCGGCTACGTGCTCGCCCTCAAGGGGCGCTCCGGCGTGGTCTACGAGGCCGACGACATCGTCGGCGGCATCGCGCGCACCCAGGAGGTCCGCGGCTACCGCTTCGACCTCGGGGGCCATCGCTTCTTCACCAAGCTGCGCCCGGTCGAGAAGCTCTGGCAAGCGATGATCGGCGAGGACTTCCTCACCCGCCCGCGACTGTCGCGGATCTACTTCGACGAGAAGTTCCTCGCGTATCCGCTCGTCGCCCGCGACGTGCTCCCGCGTCTCGGCTACGTCGAGTCGGCCCTCTGCGCGCTCTCCTACCTCCGGAGCCGGGCGAAGGCGCCGCTGCGCAGCGGCGAGCCCGAGAGCTTCGAGGAGTGGGTCACCGCCCGCTTCGGAAAGCGCCTCTACAACTCGTTCTTCGGTCCGTACACCGAGAAGGTCTGGGGCATCCCGGGCTCGGAGATCCGCGCGCAGTGGGCAGCCCAGCGCATCAAGAACTTCTCGCTTCTGCTCGCCGCCCTCTCGATCCTGGGCGTGCGCCGCCAGCACGTCACCACGCTCATCGAGGAGTTCTCCTACCCGCGCAAGGGGCCGGGCCAGATGTGGGAGCGCTTCCGGGCCTACCTCGACCATCACGACGTGCCGGTGGCCCTCAACCATCGGGTCAAAGCGATCCGGCACGAGGACTTCCGCGCCACCAGCGTGGTGGTCGAACGCGACGGCGAGCGCGTCGAGGTCGGAGTCCAAGCCGTCCTCTCGAGCCTCCCGCTCTCGGAGATGGTGCTCTCGCTCGATTCGCCCGCGCCCGACCACGTCCGCGCCGCCGCCAAGGCACTGCGCTACCGCGACTATGTGCTCGTGGCGCTGATGACCACGCAGTCAGAGCCCTTCCCCGACAACTGGATCTACCTCCACGACCCGGGGACACGCGCCGGGCGCGTGCAGAACTTCGGCGCCTGGAGTCCTGACATGGTCCGGCCCGGCACGACGTGCCTGGGCGTCGAGTACTTCTGCTTCGAGGGCGACGACCTCTGGGAGATGCCCGAGGCCCGGGCGGTCGAGCTCGCGAAGGCGGAGATGGCGCGCATCAAGCTGCTCGATCCCGAGCTCGTCTTCGACGGGGTCAAGGTCAACGTCGCGAAGGCCTACCCGATGTACGACGCGAAGTTCGCCGAGAACGTCGAGGTCCTCAAGCACTACGTGGAGACGTTCACCAACCTCAAGACCTTCGGCCGCAACGGCCTGCACCGCTACAACAACCAGGACCACTCGATGTGGTCGGCGATCCTCGCCACCCTCAACCTCGTGGACGGCACCGGGTACGACGTGTGGTCGATCAACACCGAGGACGCCTACCACGAGGAGGGCGACGTCGTGGACGAGCTCCTGAGCATCGAGCTCGTGCCCCCGGAGGTCGTCGAGGAGGCGCGCGAGGTGCGAGAGCACGAGCGCGAGGCCGCCGGCGAGGGCCTCCACGAGGCGGGCGTCCGGCCGACGCCCGCCGAATGACCTCGCCCGCCCCGGCCCTCACCGTCGTCGTCGGGTCCAACGGGACGCCGGGGGCGCTCGAACGCTGCCTGGCCGCGCTGGAGCCCCAGCGCGAGGGCGCCGAGGTCATCGTCTGCGAGCCCGTGGCCAGCCCGCCGGCGCTGCGCGAGCGCTTCGGGTGGGCCACGTGGCTCGAGCGGCCGGCGGCGCTGGTCCCCGAGCTGTGGCGCGAGGGCATCGACGGCGCGCGCGGGCGGATCGTCGCGCTGACCATCTCGCCGATGGTCCCGGCCCCCGACTGGGTCGCGTCGATGCTCGCCGAGCACGGCCGCCACGACGCGGTCGCAGGCGCCATCGACCCCGGCGAGGGGTTGGCCCTCGCCGACTGGGCCGAGTACTTCTGCCGCTACGCCAAGGACATGCGGCCGTTCGAGCCGCACGAGACGGTCGACCTCCCCGGCGACAACGCGAGCTACAAGCGCGAGCTGCTCGAGCGCACGCGCGAGCTCTACCGCGACGGGTTCTGGGAGCCGGTGGTCCACCGCCGGCTCGCGCTCGAGGGGGAGACGCTCTGGCAGTCGCCGCTCGTGCTCGTCCGCCAGGGGAGCTCGGCGGGCCCGGCGGCGTTCGCCGCCCAGCGGCTGCACCATGGCCGCGCCCACGGGCGCCAGCGCGGGGCGACCTTCTCGCCCCTGCGCAACCTCGTCGGGGTGCTCGGCGCGCCGCTCGTCCCGCTCCTGCTATTGACGCGCGCGCTCCAGACGGTGGGCAAGCGCGGCCGCCACCGGCTGCGCGCGCTGCTCTCGCTGCCGTGGATGGCGTGGTTCGACGTCGCCTGGGCGGCGGGCGAAGCGCGCGGGCACCTCGACGCGCTCCTCTCGCCCGCCTCGTCGCCCGCCACTTCGCCCGCCTCGAGCCCGGGAGGAGGAGCGCCTCGGCCCCTCGATCTCGATACTCCACGCGACGGCGACGAGCCGCCCCTCTCGGTCGTCGTCGCCTCGGTCAACGGGCTTCCCTACCTCGGGCAGTGCCTCGACGCGCTGGCCCGCAACGCGCCCGAGGCCGAGGTCGTCGTGGCCGACTGGACCGACGAGGCGACCCGCTCGTTGGTGCGCGAGCGCTGGCCGGCGGTTCGGCTGCTCTCCTTCGACGAGCCGATGGCCGTGCCCGAGCTGCGCGCGGCGGGCATCGCCGCCGCCGGCGCTCCCTACGTCGCTGTCATCGAGGACCACTGCGTCGTGCCGCGCGACTGGTCGCGCGCGATCGTCGCGGCGCACCGCGCCGGCCACGCAGTCGTCGGCGGACCGGTGCGCAACGAGGCGGGCCGCCTGCGCGACTGGGCCGCGTTCTTCGTCGAGTACGCCGAGTTCATGGAGCCCATGCCGGCCGGCGAGGTGCCGGGGCTGACCGGCATGAACGTCTCCTACGACCGCCGCGCCGTCGAGACGCTGGCGCCGCTGCTCGACGAGGGGCGCTGGGAGTCCTGGCTGCATCCGCACCTCGCGGCCCACGGCTTCCGCTTCCAGGTCGACCCGGCGATCGCGATCGACCACGTCATGCGCTTCGACGTCGGCTTCTTCGTCTCCCAGCGCTTCCACTACGCCCGCTCGCACGCTGGTGCGCGCAACCGCGAGCTCGGCCTGCGGCGGCTCGTCTACCTCGGCGGCTCGCCGCTCATCGTTCCGCTGATGTACGCACGCACGGCACGGGCCCTCCGGGAGCGGCCGCGCCACCTGGTGCGCTTCGCTCTGGTTACGCCGCTGGTCCTGACCTATCTCGCGGTGTGGGCGGCCGGTGAGGCGACGGGCTACGCGCTGGGCGGCGGGCGGAGCATCCTGAGGGTTCGCTGATGCGGATCGGGGTGGACGCCACGAGCTGGGGGAACCGTCGCGGCTTCGGCCGCTTCGCCCGCAACGCAGTCGGGCGGCTCGTCGCGCTCGACGGCGAGCACGAGTACGTCTTCGTCGCCGACGCGGCCGCGCTCGACGCGCTCGACGCGCCCCCCGGCGCCCGCGTCCGCCCCGTGCGCCTGGCGCGCCGGACCCGGGAGGCCGCGGCCGCCGACTCCGCTCGCAGCCCGCTCGACCTCGCACGGCTCTCCGCCACGGCAGCCCGAGGGCGCCTCGACGCGATGCTCTTCCCCTCGGTCTACACCTACTTCCCGGCCCCGGGGGTGCCCGAGGTGGTGGGAATCCACGACGCGATCGCCGACGAGCTGCCCGATCTCACGCTGCCGAGCCGCCGCGCACGCGCCTTCTGGCAGGCCAAGGAGGGCCTCGCCGTGCGGCGCGCGAGGATCGTCTTCACGGTCTCGGACGCGTCGCGCGCGGTGCTCGCCCGGCGCTTCGGCCTCGAGAGGGTGCCGGTCGTGCCCGAGGCTCCCGACCCGGTGTTCGGCCCTCGCGCCCCGGACGCGACCGACGCCGCGCTGGCGCCGCTGGGCCTGCGCGCGAGCCATTACCTCCTCTACGCCGGGGGCATCAGCCCGCACAAGAACGTGCCGCGCCTGCTCGAGGCGGTGGCGCGGCTTCGGGAGGAGAGGGGAGGAGAGCGCGGCCGGGCGGCCGTCCCCCCGCTCGTCATCGTCGGCGAGCTCGAGGGCGACCCGTTCCTCTCCGCGGCCGGGGAGGTCCGGCGGCGCGTCGAGGAGCTCGGGATCCAGGACGCCGTCGTCCTTCCGGGCTTCGTCTCCGACGAGGCGCTCGCCTGCCTCTACGGAGCGGCGGCGGCCGTCGTGCTGCCCTCGCTGAGCGAGGGCTTCGGTCTCCCCGCCGTCGAAGCCGCGGCGTGCGGGGCGCCGGTCCTGTGCTCGGACCTCCCTTCCCACCGCGCCTCCATGGGCGACGCCGCGCGCTACTTCGACCCGCACGACGCCGATGCGCTGGCGAGCGCGATCGCCTGGGCGCTCGACGAGCCCGAGCGGGCCCGCGAGCTCGGCG
This sequence comes from uncultured Actinomycetes bacterium, assembly GCA_963728925.1. Lineage (GTDB taxonomy): Bacteria > Actinomycetota > Thermoleophilia > Solirubrobacterales > Solirubrobacteraceae > JBBPZA01. The sequence goes on from CAVSMB010000029.1 coordinate 262,413, forward strand.
CCCGCGCGCGTGAGAGGGTCGCCCCCCTCAGCTGGGACGCGTCGGCGCGCGTGCTGCGAGCGCTGCTGGACGAGGCGGCGGGTCGATGAGCCCGCGGGCTGCTGGAGGAGTCGACGAGCCGCCCGCCCGCCCGCTGCGCTTCTGCATGGCGACGACCTTCTATCCGCCGTGGAGCTTCGGCGGCGACGCGATCCAGGTGCGGCGCCTCGCCCACGCGCTGGCCGACCGCGGGCACGAGGTCACCGTCGTGCACTCGCGCGAGGGCTACGAGGCGATGGCCGGGCGCCGGCCCGACGAGGCCGAGGACGACCATCGCGGCGTGCGCGTCGTCGGCATCGACGCCGGAGCCGGTCGTCTCAGCCCGCTCGCGACCTACCTCACCGGCCGCCCGCTGCTCGCCGGCCGGCGGCTCGCGGCCGCGCTGGACGAGCCCTTCGACGTCGTCCACTTCCACAACCCCTCGCTGCTCGGAGGCCCCGAGGCGCTGATGCTCGGCGGCGGGATCAAGCTGTACACCGCCCACGAGCAATGGCTCGTCTGCCCCACCCACGTCCTCTACAAGTACCAGCGGCGCGTCTGCGAGAAGCCCGACTGCGTGCGCTGCACGCTGACTTACCGCCGGCCGCCGCAGCTCTGGCGCTCCACCGGCCTGCTCGAGCGCTCGCTGGCCCACCTCGATGCGCTGATCTGCCCGAGCGCGACCTCACGGCGCCTGCACGGGCGTTTCGGTGAGATCGTCCACCTCGAGCAGCTCGCCCACTTCGTCCCCGACCCGGTCGTGGGCGGAGAGGGGAAGGCTGATCCCGGGGTGGGCGGCGAGGGGGAGGCCGCGCCGGGCCGCCGCCCCTACTTCCTCTACGCCGGACGCCTCGAGCCGATCAAGGGGGTCGACGCCCTGCTGCGGGCGTGGTCGCGCGGGGGACGGGCGCAGGATCTGCTGATCGCCGGCGAGGGCACGCTCGAGCCGCGTCTGCGGGCGCAGGCCGCCGGCCTGCCCGGCGTCCGCTTCCTCGGTCGCCTGGCGCCCCACGACCTCGACGCCCTGTACCGTGGCGCGCTCGCCGTGCTCGTACCGACCGCCGGCCATGAGTCCTTCGGCCTCGTCGCCATCGAGGCCTTCGCGCGCGGCACCCCCGTCGTGGCGCGCGACTTCGGGGCGCTGGGAGAGCTGCTCGCCGGCAGCGGAGCCGGCCTGCCCTTCAGGACCGACGCGGAGCTGCGTGCGGGCCTCGACCGTCTCGCAGCCGAGGAACCGCTGCGGGCCGACCTGGGCCGCCGAGGCCGCGCCGCCTTCGAGGCCCGCTACACCGAGGACGCGCACGTCGAGGGCTACTTCGCGATCATCCGGGAGGCCGCGCAGCGACGGTTCGCCACGTCATGAGCGTTCTCATCCTCACCTACCACGCCGTCGAGGACGGCCCCCGACCACTGTGCGTCGCGCCCAGGGTGTTCCGCTCCCACCTCGACGCGATCGCCAAGAGCGGAGCGACGGTGCTGACGATCGCCGAGCTCGCGGAGCGCCTCGCGGCCGACGCGCTGCCCGAGCGCGGGGTGGCGATCACCTTCGACGACGGCCTGCGCTCGGTGGTCGAGGAGGCGGCGCCGATGCTCCACGCGCGCGGGATGCGCGCGACCGTGTTCGCGGTGGCCGGCCACCTGGGCGGCGAGAACGCCTGGCCGAGCCAGCCGGCGCGGGCGCCGCGCCGGCCGCTCGCGACCGCCGACGAGCTCGTCGCGCTCGTCGACGAGGGCTGGGAGATCGGTTCGCACGGCTTCGACCACGCGCCGCTCGACGGAGCGGCGGGGTCGCGGCTCGACCGCGAGGTGAGTGCGTCGCGGCGCCACCTGGAAGAGGTGATCGAGGCGCCGGTGACCTCGTTCGCGCTTCCCTACGGCGCCCCGCCGAGTGCGGCCGGGCGCGACCTGCTCGCCTCCGAGTACGCCGTCGCGTGCACCACCGAGCTCGACAGCGTCGGCGCGCGGGCCGACCCACTGGCGCTTCCGCGCGTCGAGATCCACTACGTGCGCCGCCCCGATCTGCTGGCCCGCGCGCTGGACGGCACGCTCTCGACCTACCTGAACGCTCGACGGCTCGGTGCGCGCGCGCGGCGCATCATCCGCCGCGACTACGCCAAGGCGCAGTGAGCGCCGGCGAGCTCGTCCTCCCCGAGGACTACTACGCCGCGATCTTCGCCGTCGAGCGGTGCCACTGGTGGCACCGCGGCCTGCGCGAGGTCGCTGGCGCGCTGCTCGGCGACCGCCTCGCCCGCGCCCGCGAGGTCCTCGACGCCGGCTGCGGCACCGGAGGCTTCCTCGCGTGGGCGGGCGAGCAGGCCCCCGAGGCACGGCTGCTCGGCGCGGACCTCTCCTGGGAGGCCGTGACCCTCGCACGCTCGCGTGTGCCGGCCGCCGAGCTCCACGTCGCGCCCCTGCACCGCATGCCCTTCGACGACGGCGCGGCCGACCTCGTTACTTGCAACGACGTGCTGCAGCACGTGCTCGCCGCCGACCTCGACGCCGGCGTCGCCGAGCTGCGCCGCGTGACGCGGCCCGGAGGAGCGGTCGTCGTGCGCACCGGCGCGGCCCGCACCCACCGCGAGGAGCGCGAGGACTGGCGGATCTTCGACGCCGGGTCGCTGCGCTCGCTGCTGGCGCGCGGCGGGCTCAACGTGGAGCGCGTCACCCACGTCAACGCGCTCGGCTCGGCGTGGGCGACGGCTCGCGGCCGCTCGCCGCGCGCGCCCACGCAGGAGCGCCACGGGATTCCCGACGCGCCGGCCGGGCGCCCAGGCGATCCGCGCCTCCGGCTGCTGGAGGCCGAGGCGGCCTGGCTCGCCCGCCCTGGCCGCACGCTGCCCTTCGGCCACACCCTGCTGGCCGTCGCCGTGGTCGCACCGTGAGGGCGCGGGCAGCGCAGCTCGCTGTCGCCGTGGTCGCGCCGTGAGGGCGCGGGCGGCGCAGCTCGCCCTCGCCGCGCTCGTCCTGCTCGCGGGCTGCGGCGGTGGCGGGGGCGGGAAGAGCGGCCTCTCGGGCGGCGCGAGAGGCTCCGCACGTGACCCGGGCTGCCCGCCGGCGGCTGCGGAACGCGCCGGCGGACGGCCCGGCGACGACCTCATCACGGTCACCGGGCGTGCCCGCCAGGCGATCCGCGGGTGGGGCGCGAGCGTGGTGGGCGACACCTCCGTCGAGCCGCTCGTCGACCCAGTCGGCCTCACCGGCGCGCAGGTGCGCGACCTCGACCGGCTCGTCTTCCGCGACGCGGGCATCGACACGGTGCGAGTTTTCGGGCCCGGCTACGGGCGGACGACGGTGACGGCGACCGGGGCGGCGCTGCGTCGCGACCGCCGGCTCGCCTTCATGCGCCGCGTCGCGCCGCTCGGCGTGCGCTTCATGTGGACCGGCGCCGACGCTCCTGCGGCGCTCAAGATCGGTCGCCGGCTCGCGCCCGGCCGCGAAGCCGCCTACGCGAGCTACGTCGCGGGCCAGCTGCGCTTCGCCCGCGACGTCAACGGCACGCCGTTCGCCTACGCTGCGGTCGCCAACGAGCCCGACAACCCCGTGTCGCTCCTCACCCTGACGCCGCGCCAGAGCGCCGCCGTCTACGCCGCGCTTGCGGGCGAGCTGCGACGTCAGGGGCTCGCCACGCGCCTCGTGCTCGGCGACGACACCGGGTGGGACACCGCGTGCCGCTACGGCCGCGCCCAGCTCGCCTCGCCCGCCGCCCGCCGCGCGGCGGTCGCCGTCGCCTCGCACGCCTACCGCGGCCGCCGCCCGGACGCACGTGCCGTGGCGCGCGACGCCCGCCGCGCCGGCCTCGAGGTGTGGCAGACCGAGTGGGGCACCGGCTGCACCTCGTGCCCCGAGGACGACACGATGCACCGCGCCCTCGCGTGGTCGCACAGGATCGTCTCCGGCCTCCGGAACGCGCAGGCCTCGACGTGGTTCACCTTTCGCGCGGTGGCCAACGACGACCACGGCCCGGGCGACGCGCTGATCGTCCGTCGGCGCGCCGACCACCTGCAGCCGTGGCTGCTCACCCGCCGCTTCTTCGTCTTCCGCCAGTACAGCAGCGTGGCCCCGCCCGGGGCACGGCGACTGGACGTCACCGAACGGGTGCGAGGCGTTGTTGCCGTCGCCTTCCGGACGAAGCGCCGGATCGCGGTCGTCGTGACCAACCTCGGTCACGCTCCCGCTCGCGCGCGCCTCGACCTCGGCGGCGGCAGCGGCGCGGTGAGCGTGCGGCGCACGACCGCGCGCGAGAGCTTCGCGGCCCTTCCCGCGCTGCGGCCGCGCGGCGGTGCGCTGCCGGTGACCCTGCCCGCCCAGAGCGTGACGACCTACAGCGTGGCGGCGGCCGAGTAGGCCGGCTCCTCCCGACGACCGGTGTCAGCCGAGCGGTAGGCCGCCTCGACCACGGCGAGCACGTCCCGCGCTTCGCGGGCGGAGGCGGGCGGCTCCTCGCCGCGGGCCAGCGCCGCGGCGATACGGCGGTACAGCCGCGTGGTGCCGTCGGCGCCGGGGTTGCGCGGGTTGCGTGCGAGCGTCGTGCGCTTGAGCCCCACCTCCATCCACGCGAGCCCGCCGGCCCCGAAGTCGACCCGCGCGCCCGTGCGCTCGGCGCGCTTCTTGCCGACCTGCAGCACCGCGCGGCCGCCCTCGCTCGCCCGCAGCGAGGCGCGCTCGCAGTCCGCGCGCACCTCGACGTAGCGCGTGCCCGCGGGGCACAGCCGGTCGATGGTGATCTGCCCCAGGCGCCCGCCCGGGAAGTCGAGCGTCACGAGGTGGACGGCGTCGGCGCGGCGCTCGGTCTCCAGGCCGCTCGAGTGGCGCGCGTAGACGCCCGCGGGGCGCTCGCCGAAGACCTGCAGCATGAGGTCGACGAGGTGGACCCCGCCCTCGAAGAGCGTCCGGTTGGGCATCGCAGCCCTCCACGGCACCGGCTCGTCCCACGGCGCGAGGTCCATGAGCTGCCAGATCTGGGCGAAGGCCAGCCGTCCGGCCTCGCGGCTGCCGATGCGGTCGAGCACCGCCCGGAAGATCGGCTTCTCGCGGAACTCGTGGTTGACCGCCACGTGTCGTGAGGCCGCCTCGGCCGCGGCGAGCACGCGGTCGGCCTCGTCGAGGTCCATGACGAAGGGCTTCTCGCAGATCACGTGGGCGCCGGCCTCGAGCGCCTGCACGCACAGCTCGGCGTGCGACTGCGGCGGCGTCGCGACGACGACGACCTCGGGCGCTGTCCGCTCGAAGAGCGCGTCGAGCGACGCGAAGGCCGGGATGCCGGTCTCGCGCTCCCACGACTCGCGCTGGGGCTGCGCGCCGTCGTAGCCGCCGACGAGCTGGGCGCTGTCCTGGACGCGCAGGGCCGGCAGGTTGAACGCGCGCGCGGCCCAACCAAGCCCGATGATGGCGATCCTCACTGTCGGGTCACTCCTTTGGTGGCGAACACGTGGAAGAACGGGCCGACGAGTCGCAGCGCCCCGCGCACGGGCGCGAGCCTGCGGGTGGCGTTGTAGAGCCGGACGAGGCGCAGCTCGAGGCCGGAGTAGAGGGCCTGGGTGCCGGGTGCGATCGCCGGCGGGACGAGCACGACGCGGAACCCCTGACGCGCGAGCAGGCGGCACAGCCCGGCGCTCGAGAGCAGCCGCACGTGGTCGTAGGGGGCGCCGCGCACGCGCTCCACGTAGCGGCGGGCGAGCGGGCGCGGCAGCCAGCCGACCCCCCACAGGCGCACGTGGGGCTCGAGGCCGAGCGAGAAGCGGTTGGGCGTCGCGAGGAACAGCGTGCCGCCGGGGCGCAGGACGCGGCCCGCGCCCGCTGCGAAGGCGCGCTGGTCGGGCACGTGCTCGATCACGTCTGAGGCCATGACGACGTCGAAGCTCGACGGCGCGAAGGGGGGCTCCTCGGCGGCGAAGCACGCGAGGCGCACCTCGTCCAGCCCGGCGTCGCGAAGCCGCTTGCGTGCGAGCACGAGCCAGCGCAGCGACACGTCGGAGGCGACGACGTCGCCGGCGCGCCGCGCCGCGACGGCGCTCAGCCCGGCGGTGCCGCAGCCGAGCTCGAGCACGTGGTCGCCACCGCCGAGCGCTCGCCCGCGCTCGTCGTCGAGCGCGTCGAGGTAGGCGGCCGACCGCTCGACGGTCGCCAGGTCGCCGGCGAGGAAGCGGTCGGCGAGCTCCTCGGGCTTGCCGCTGCGCCGCCAGTGCCGGCGCAGCAGGGCTGCGAGGTCGTCGGTCTCCAGATGGGCCGCCAGCTCTCTCGCGCGCACGACGTCCTCCTCCCAGGAGACGTACTCGTCGGCGTAGCGCAGGCGCAGGTCGGGGATCCCGGCGACGACGCCGAAGCGCCGCCGGCAGGTGACGCAGCGCAGGAAGTCCTCGCCCTCGCCCTCCAGGGCCCCTCCGTCCCGCGGGCACACGAAGGGGACGCTTGCCCGTGTCGCCTCAGGCACCCGCGCACCCCGAGGGGTCGTGGGTGGCGATGACCGTCGCTCGCTCGCGCTCACACCACGCCTCGATCTCCGCCGTGCGGGGCGCGTCGCCGAGGAGCAGCAGCGTGCGCTCGCCGTCGCGGACGACGAGGGCCACGTGCCCCGGGGTGTGGCCGGGAGTCGGCACCACGGTCAGCGCGCCGTCGCCGGCCAGGTCGTGCGCCCACGCGAAGGCCCGCCCCGGCACGGCGGGCGGGCCGGCCAGCACCACGGGCCCGCCGCTCGGCCACGCGAGCGGGAGATACCCGCGCAGCCGCCCGGCGAGGCCGCGCGCCCGGCGCCACTCCGCCGCCCCGGCGACGAGCGTGGCGCGCGGGAAGTCGCGCAGGCCCCCGGCGTGGTCGGTGTGCAGGTGCGAGAGCACGACCCAGCGCACGTGCCCGGGGTCGATCCCACGGCGGCGGAGCTGCGCGCCGGCCTCGTCGTCGGCGGAGAGCTCGAAGCGCGCGAGCCGGAAGAACGGGTACCAGCGCGGGAAGTACCCGCGCCGCGCGGCGCGTGCCGTCTGCCCGCTGTCGAACACGCAGACCCCGGCGGGATGCTCGACGGCCACGACGTTGACCGGCAGCGTCGTCCCGCGCCAGCCGCCGGGCAGGTAGCGGCGCAGGCCACGCGCGCCGCGCTTCTCGCGCACGGCGCCCGTCGAGAAGCAGTGCACGCGCATCAACGCCGGCGCGCCCAGCGCGCCACGCCTACCGGCACGGCAGCGACGCCGACCAGGTGGTGCAGCGCGTGCAGCCCGACGCCGGCGGCCGCCTCGGCGGGGCCGCGGTGCCGGGCGAGCAGCGCGTAGAAGCGGTGGTTGAGGGCGACGAGCGCGAGTGCGGCGGCGCCCGCGGCGCGCGGCCGGCGCGCCAGGAGGCCGCCGGCGAGCGCGAGCGAGGCGAGGGCGCTGAGCCGGTGGCGGTAGCCGAGGTTGAGCGCACGGGAGCCCTGCGAGCCGCGCGACTCGAGGATCAGGCCGACCCAGGGCACGCCACGCGCGGCGAAGTCGGTGCGCACCATGCTCCACAGCGTCCAGCGCTTGAGGTGCGTGCCCTGGATCTCCGGGCGCAGCTCGATCCGCCCGCCGTACGCGCTCAGCCGCATCCCGAGCTCGACGTCCTCGATCGACGGGGCGCCGTAGCGCTCCGCGTCGAATCCGCCGGCGTCGAGGAAGGCGTCGCGGCGCATGGCACCGAGCCCGGCCCAGAAGGTCGTCGCGGCCCCGGGCGACTCGTGGTGGACGTCGTGGTGCAGGAGGTTGCGGAAGGCCGACACGACGCCCGGCGCGGCGGGCGTGTCGTCGTAGGAGCCGAACACCGCGGTGAGCCCCGGGTCGGCCGCAAAGGCCTGGCGGATGCGCGCGAAGGCGTCGGCGTGAACCTCCACGTCGGCGTCGACGAAGACGAGCACGTCGCCGGCCGCGCGGCGCGCACCGAGGTTGCGCGACGCCGCCGGCCCGGCGAGCGGCGGCTCCGCGACGACGATGACCTCGTCGGGGCCCTCCGGGGACGCCTCGACCGCGGCGCGGCAGCGCGCCAGGGTCTCCGGCCGGTCCGTGGCCGGGATGATGGCCGTCAAGGTCGGCACGGGCGCTGAGTCTAGGTGCCCGCCGCCGGCTGCTTAGCCGCCCGCAGCGGTCCCGAGCGCATCGAGGAATGCGTCGGGCTGCTCCATGTGCGGGGCGTGGCCGGCGTCGTCGACGACGTGCAGCGGCCAACCCAGCCGGCTGCCCGCAGCCTCGGCGAGGCCGAGTGGGACGAAGCGATCGTGCCTGCCCCACAGGATCGCCGCCGGGAGCTCGATGCGTCGCAGCTCGGCGTCGGGGACCCGCTTGGTCCCGGCCTTGAGGAGCTGGCCCATCGTCCGCTTGACATGCGGGACGCCCGCGCGGAGCCGCGTGTACGCAATGAAGGCCGCGAACCAGTCCGGGTCGCGCCGGCGAGCCCGATCGAAGTCGAAGAACGCGAAGCGGTCGAACCGCTCCGCGTTTCGCTCGGTGGGACGGAGCCCGAAGCGCATCGCCACCACGCGGAGCCCCAGCGGCATGCGGTAGGGGCCGATCCCGGGTGCCGCGTAGACGACCAGCGAGCGGAGGAGGTCGCCGCGCCGGGCGGCGAAGCGCGCGGCGAGGCTGCCGTCGAGCGAGTGCGCGATCAGCCTCGGCGGCTCGCGGCACGTTTCCCGGACGAGGGCGGCGAGCCAGCCGGCGAAGGCGGGGGCGTCCAGCCGGGCGAGCGGCTCGGACTCGCCCAGGCCCGGCACGTCGGGGACGACGAGGCGGTGGCGCTGCGCCAGACGCGCGATCACGGGCGCCCAGTAGGCCCCTCCGCACTCGATCCCGCCCTGCAGCAGAAGGAGCGGCGGGCCGTCGCCTCCCTCGAGTACCACCGTGGAGGCTCCGGCCAGCCGGACCCGGCGCTCCTGCAGCGCGGCGCCGGCCAGCATCCGCGCCCGCGCGTCCCCCGCCGGGCTCACACGCCGGCTCCAGCCGCCCGGAGGTTCCGCATCACCACGCCCATCGTCTCGCCCAGGACGTCCGTTGGGCTGAACTCCACGATCTCCGCTCCGGCGTGGTGGACCGGCGTATGACCGGGCGGCACGTAGTAGGCGTCCCCGGCCTCGTAGGTCTCCTCGCGGTCGGCGAAGCGGAAGGTCACCTCGCCCTCCAGCACATATCCCCAGCGCGGCAGCTGGCAGCGGTCCTCGGGCAGCCCGCGGAAGAGCTCTGCGAGCTCTGCGTCCGCGGTGTGCGACTCGAAGCAGACCGAGTAGCCCCCGTCGAGGTGCTCGAAGCGGACATCGAGGCCGTCGATGGCGATCGTCTCGGAAGCCGTGGACCTGGACACCTTGGGCATGTGCGCCGCTCCTTGTGCTCGCTCGTGGCCCGGATCGGGCTCGAGATCGAGGCTAGGCTCGGGCGGCCGGTCGCGCATCGGCCGGACCACCCAACCTGCGCCGTGGGGCGCAGTGGGTGATCTCACCCATTCGAGCCGTCAGAGGAGCCGCCGCTCGTAGACGTAGGCCGTGGCGGCAGCGCGTGAGGCGACGCCTAGCTTGGCCAGGATGTTGCTCACGTGCCGGTCCACGGTCCGGGTACTGACGACCAGCTCGCCGGCGATCGCCTTGTTGGTCATTCCCGCGGCGACCAGGCGCAGCACCTGGAGCTCGCGCGGCGTCAGGCCGCAGGGATCCCGCTCGCGGTTGGGCCGCATGAGCGCGTCGATGCGTGCCACGTCCGGCGTTGCGCCGAGCCCGGCGAAGACGCTGCGGGCCGCCTCGAGCTCGAACTGCGTGGCGTCTCCGTCCCCGAGAGCGCGGCAGGCGAGCCCGACGAGCGTGCGGGCCCGAGCCGCCTCGTAGGGCGCCTCGATCTGCTGCTGCCACAGCCCCGCGGCGCGACGCAGGGAGACCAGCGCACTGCGCGCGTCGCCCGTGGCCAGCTCGAGTGCACCGAGGGCGTGCGCGGCCATCGCCCCGAGCATGCCGCTCTCGTGACTCCCCGCGATCCGCTCGAGCTCGTCGCAGGCGGCGCGCGCCGCGTCGGCGTCGCCGACGGCCAGCATGATCTCCACGTACGCGGGCAGCATCGCGGCCCGCGGCGCGGGCTCGGCGGTCTCCTCCAGGGCCCGGCGGATCGCGGCGGCCGCCGCACCCGCGTCGCGTCGGGCGAGGCGCAGCAGGGCCATGCCGGGTTGCGGCTCCCGCCCGCAGGCGCTCGCGTCCCGGTAGGCCGCTTCCGCCTCGGCGAACTCGCCGCGCAGGCGATGGACCTCGCCCTGTACGTACGCGGCGTCGCCGGCCGCCGACTGGTTATTGCCCTCCGCGCAGCGCCGACCGGCCCGCCGAGCCTCCTCGAGTGCGTCGGGCCACGCGCCGTCCAGGCACATGATCTCGGCTCGATGGGTCAGGCAGCGGCCGGTGAAGGCGACCATGTCGGGCTGACGCTCGCACCAGTGCGTCAGGGCGGCGGTCCACTCGCGGGCGCGGCCTGGCTCGTACGCGTCCCGGCAGCCGAGGATCACCCCGCAGTAGACCAGGCCGCCGGCGATCGGCGAGAGCTCGCCGGTGGTGACGGCCACCATGGCTTCGTCGAGCAGCGCGAGGCCGGCGACGGTCCGGCCCTGCATCACCAGCAGGCAGCCCTGCGCCTGGACGGCGAGGCCGAACAGGTCCGGATCGCCGAAGCGCTCGCCGATGGCGGCCGCGTCGGCCGCGGTGGCCACCGCGGCGTCGTAGTCGCCCGCGGCCTCGTGCTGGAAGATGAGCGGTGTCAGGAGATACCCGCGCTCGACGCAGTCACGCGCCTCGCGTTCGACCATCCGCTGCGCGCGGCCCAGCCAGCCACTCGCGCGTCCCGTCTCTCCTCGCAGCACGAGGTTGATCGCGAGCCAGTACGCGCAACGCACGGCGCGCAGCGTCTCGCCGTTCCCCAGGTGCGCTTGGTGGGCGCGCTCCAAGGCACCGAGGTAGTCGCCGTCGCGCCCGAGCATGTAGGCCGTCGTCGCCAGCAGCTCGAGGTCCTCCGCTCCCAGCGGCGCGACGCGATCTGCGCGCGACAGCGACGCGAAGGCGTCCGCCCAGGCCAGCCTGGCGTAGGCCTCACGCCCCCGTTCGAGCTCCTCGGCGTCATCCATCACGGCGTCTCGAGCTGCTCGGCGGACCCCTCGGCTCGCCGACGCACGAGCACAAAGGATCGCACCTGATCACCCGTCGGCGGCGAGCGCACTGCCGCGAACGGTCAGCGCGAGCAGCCCTAGCGCGAAGCTGACGCTGCGCGTGCCCCCACCGGGCGGGCGAGGAGCTCGCGGAGCCGGTCGTCCGAGGGTGCGGGGATGGCGGACGCGGCCGTCGGACCGTGGAGCTCCGGGGCGAGCGGGTCACGACCGGTCCGCCGGGCGAGGGCGGCGAGCGGGCCGAAGAGCGCGGCCTGCACGAACGCGGGTGGGCGGGTGAAGCGGATCACGTCGCGGTACTCGTACGCGGTCGCCGCGAGCCAGAGCGGGTCGGGCATCCCCTTGGCGTTGACGCGTCCGAGCGCGCCGAGCGACCACATCGCCTCGATCATCGAGACGAAGCGCCCGGCGGGCCGGCCGGGGGCGTCGGCCGACGCCTCGACCGCCACGCGCACCTGCGCGACGCCGTCGCCGGCGTTCCACCAATCGTGGACGGTCCCGGCGGGCACCTCGATCGCGCCCTCGCCCGCACGCGCCTCACGCTCGACGCCTGCGACCTGGAAGCTGACCGCGCCCGCCCTGAGCTCGAAGCGCTCCACGAGATGCTCGTGGACGTGGGCCCCGGCGAGGGCCGCGCCGGGCTGCAGCCACAGGTCCGCCTCGATGCGCCGGCCGGCGGTGTCGGCGGGACCGACGGCGAGTCGAGCGAGCTCGCCGGTCACGGGGTTGTGGAGCCACCCACCGGTGGGCGTCTCTGTGGTGTTCGGGGTGGTGGTGGTCTGAGCGGTGGTCATGTCCTCATCCCAATTTCGTTAGGCTATCCAACCATTATGATACGACCATCTAACGAAAGTCAAGAGTACCTCAGCGCGCGCGAAGCGGCGGCCGGCGAAGGTCGCTTCCGCCCTGCGCGCGCGCCGAGCGGGACCGACAACTTCGGCAACCTCCTGCGCGACCCGGCGCTCGTCATGAACGAGCTCGTCGCCGGGGAGCTGGCCTTGCGCGGGTTCGCGGATCTGCGGCCCGCGCTGCTCGCGGTCGGGCAGCACATCCGGCCGGCGGGGTCGCGGGTCACCGAGCTCGCCGAGCGGTCCATGCTCACCAAGGCGACCGTCGTCTATCTCGTCGACGAGCTCGAGCGCCTCGGCTATGTCTTGCGGGAGCCCGATCCCGCGGACGGCCGCGCGAAGCTCGTCGTGCCCACGCAGCGGGCCCGCAAGGCCGAGACGGCCGCGCGCGAGGCGATCGCGGAGATCCGGGACGCATGGGGGCAGCTCATCGGACCCGAGGCGATGGCCACGCTCGAACGGGAGCTGCGACGGCTCCGGGCGGCGCTCTGGCCCGAGCTGGGGCGTTCCGCTTAGGCGCGGCAAAGGCGCTGTTCCTACCCTCATCGCATGGCTAAACGACAGCAGGACAAGGCGCGGGCCAAGGCTGAGCGCGAGGCACGCGAGCGCGAGCTCGCCTCGGCGCAACGGCGCAAGCGACGGCTGTGGCAGCTCGGCGCCGTGGCGGCCTTCGCGGTGGCACTCGTCGCGGTCCTCGTCGTCATCAGCCAGAGCGGGAACGACGACGCGCCGAGCGCCGGCACGAAGAACGCGTCGGGCGTGGTCGGCGCTCCCCAGACGACACGGCTCTTCGCGGGCATCGCGCAGCGGGCGGACTCACTGGGCGACCCGTCCGCGCCGGTCGTGATGACCGAGTACGCCGACCTGCAGTGTCCGTTCTGCCGCGACTACACGCTGCAGGCGATGCCGACGCTCGTGCAGCGCTACGTGCGCACGGGCAAGGTCCGCATGCAGCTCAAGCTGGTGAGCATCATCGGCCCGGACTCCGACAAGCTCAACCGCGCCGCGGCGTCGGCGGCGACCCGGAACCGCCTGTGGAACTTCGCCGACCTCACCTACCGCAACCAGGGCGAGGAGAACTCGGGCTGGGTCACCGACGAGCTCATCGGCAAGCTCGCCGCCGCCACGCCGGGGCTGGTGCCGGCAACCGTCGTCGCCGCCGCCAACGACCCCGGCTCGAGCACCCTGCCGGCGTCCTGGTCGGCGGCCGCGCAGGCCGCGGGCGTCAACTCGACGCCGACCTTCACCCTCGCTCGCCGCGGCCAGGCGCCCGAGCCCGTGAACGTCTCGAGCCTCGACGCGAGCGCCTTCACCGGGCCGATCGACTCGCTGCTCGGCGGTCGATGAGCGAACGCGCGCTCGTCGAGTCGGCGTCGCCGGCGCTCGCCGGCGGCCGCGAGGCGGCGCCCCCCGCCGACCGCCGCCTGCGCGCGGCGATCGGCGTCGTGGCGCTGCTTGGCCTCGGGGTGTCGGGCTACCTGACCTACGTCCACTACGCCGGCCTCTCGCCGGTGTGCGCCGGTGGAGGCGGCGGCTGCGAGCGGGTGCAGGCCTCGCGCTACGCCGAGCTGGCCGGCGTGCCGGTCGCGCTGCTGGGCGTCGCCGGCTACACGGCGATCCTCGCGTCCCTCGCCCTGCCCGGCGAGAACGGACGCCTGGCGACCGCCGCCCTGGCCCTCGCCGGCCTCGGCTTCAGCCTCTACCTCACCTACCTCGAGCTCTTCGTGATCGACGCGATCTGCCAGTGGTGCGTCTCGAGCGGGGTGCTCATGACGGTGGTGGCGGCGCTCGCGGTCGTCCGCCTCCTGCGGTCCTCCGAGGCCGCGGGCCCAGACTGAGGCTTTACAAAACCGCCGCACCCGTGCACGGACCGGGGGGTTACACTCGCCGTGCACGTCAACCGAACGCCGAGTTCGCGGCCGGAGACGGTCGTGGAGCGGGGGACCCAGGTTGGTGGCCGGGCCGCGCAAGCGGCACGGCCTGGGGCGAACCGGGCGCGTAGCGCCCGGCGCGGACTCTCACCGCGAGCCCGTCAGCTCACCTCGCAGGCACAGGAGAGACCGTTGATGAAGGATCACCGGATCGTCACGGCCGCGCGCGGCCTGCTGCTCGCCCTCGCCCTACCCCTCGCGCTCGCGGCGACCCCCGCGCTCGCCGCCGGCGGCGGGACCGCGCCCGGGGCGACGGGGACGCCGACCACGCCGTCGGGCGGCGCCACGCCGGTCGCCTCGACCCCGGTCGCCTCGAGCCCGGGCTCGGGGTCGCCCTTCGACGGCAACGCGATGTGGATCTGGCAGCTCCCCAGGACCGAGCGCGGCAACCTCGCCGCCATCGCCGCGCGGGCGAAGGCGAACAACGTGCGCGCGCTCTACGTCAAGAGCGCCGACGGCCCCCGCAACGACTGGCGCCAGTTCACGCCGGAGATGGTCCGCTACTTCCACTCGCAGGGGCTGAAGGTCTGCGGCTGGCACTACGTCTACGGGAACCTGCCGACTGCGGAGGCGAGGCTGAGCGCCAACGCCATCCGCGACGGCGCCGACTGCGTGATCATCGACGCCGAGGCAGAGTACGAGGGCAAGTACGTGTCGGCGGACGTCTACATGCGCAAGCTGCGCGCCGCCGTCGGGGCCGACGTCCCGATCGCCCTGGCCGGCTTCCCCTACGTCGACTACCACCCGAGCTTCCCCTACTCGGTGTTCATGCGCCCGCAGGACGGCGCGCAGTACAACCTGCCGCAGATGTACTGGAAGGCGATCGGCACGTCGGTCGACACGGTGTACCGCCACACCTACCGCTGGAACCTCCCCTACGGCCGGCCGATCTTCCCGCTCGGTCAGATCTGGCAGAACCCGACGCGCTCGGAGATCAAGCGCTTCCGCCAGCTCGCCTCGGCCTACGGCGCCACGGGGTACAGCTGGTGGGAGTGGTCGCAGGGCGGCGCGAGCACGTTCAGGGCGACGGGCAAGCCGCTCTCGACCGCGGCGGCGCCGCGCACCGCCGAGCCGGTGACGGTCGGCCGCGGCTCGAGGGGCGACTGGGTCGTGTGGGCCCAGGAGCACCTCAACGGCGCCGGCCAGGCCGTCGCGGTGACGGGGTACTTCGGCTTGCAGACCCGGAAGGCCGTCACGGCCTTCCAGGCGGCCCGCGCACTGCCCGCGACCGGGGTGATCGACCCGGCCACGTGGCAGGCGCTCCTCCGGGTCACGCCTGCCTCGACGGCGTGGTCGCGCAAGGCCAAGCGCCCGGCGACGGCGACGGCGTCGGTCGCCGCCCGACCGATCGCCGACTCCGTCCGGCCCGCCCCGTAGCGTGCGTCCGCCAGCCGAACGGAGGAGGGTCAAGCATGGCCGAGGGATACTGCGTCAAGGAACGCAAGAAGGTCGAGATCCAGGGCGCCAAGCAGGTGACGATGAAGAACGGGCGTCCCGCGATCCAGGGGGTCTGCCCAGACTGCGGGACCAAGATCTTCAAAATCGGGAAGCTCGCCTGAGCGGTTCCTGCCGGCAGGAACCGCTCATCCTTCGCTTCCTTCGCTAGGTGGGGCTGGCCCTCGGCTCTCCGGCCTCCGGCTCTCCCCACACCCGTTCGGCCGTCCGGGCCAGGAGCTCGAGCTTGGCGCGCTCGTCTGCGACCGTGAGCGCGTTGCCGACGACCGAGGTGGCGAAGCCGCACTGGGTGCCGACCGCGAGGCGGTCGAGCGGGACGATCCGCGCGGCCTCGCGGATGCGGGCCTCGAGCTCCTGCTCGCTCTCACGGCGCGGGCCCTTGGTCGTCACGAGGCCGAGCACGACGATCGCGTCGTCGCGGACGAGTCGCAACGGCTCGAACCCGCCCGAGCGCTCGTCGTCGTACTCGAGCAGCAGGCGGTCGGCGCGCACGCCGCCCAGCACCGGCGCAGCGATCTCCTCGTAGCCGCCGGCGACGAGCCAGCGCGAGTCCTGGTTGCCGCGGCACAGGTGAAAGCCGAAGACCACCCCCTCGCCTCGCGCCGCGTCGACGACAGCCGCCTGCGCGGGGCGCTCCACGCGCTTGTCGCCCAGCTCGTCGGAGTGCCAGTTCCCCCACAGCCAGCTCTGGAGGCCCACTCCCTCGAAGCCTGCAACGGCGGCGGTCAGCTCGCTCTGGAAGGACTCGCGGCGCAGCTCGCCGTCGGTGACGACTGCGCAGCCGGCCGCCTCCTGGAGGGCGACGACCTCGCGCACCGCCTCGTCCTCGACGCGCTTGAACGAGCGTGCGTCAAGCCCACCGGCGACGAGCCGGTCGCGGGCCGCGAGCAGCGCGGGCGAGCGCAGCAGGGAGCCGACGTGGTCGCAGCGCAGCGACGACTCCGGGTGGGCGCGCGGGACGCTCATGACCGTGTCTTACCCACCTGCGCGGGTGGCCGCCGCCGGCGCCGCCTGGCGGGCACGACCGGCGTGGCCGGACCGCTGGGAGTCGTGCTAGCTTTCCGCCCGTCGGCGCCGGGTCGGGTGATCCGGCGGCAACTGGTGCAGGCGTCGCAGACGTTGCTGGACAGCATCCTCCGCGGACGAAGCACAGACTCAACGGCGTGGAGGTAAACACACGCATGCCTACCGGAACGGTCAAGTGGTTCAGCGACGAGAAGGGCTTCGGGTTCATCACGCCCGACGATGGGGACCGCGACCTGTTCGTCCACTTCACCGGCATATCCGGTGACGGGTACCGCTCGCTGGCCGAGGGCACCAAGGTGACCTACGAGCCCGAGCAGGGCGACAAGGGCCCGAAGGCAGTCAACGTCGTAAAGATCTAGGCCGGGGGCCGCTCGCGGCGGTCAGGCGCGGGGGGAGTCGAGCTCGAGCCGCTCGAGCGCCTCGTCACGGGAGGCGGTGAGGACCACCGCGCTCGGCACCCCGCTCGGTCACCGCCGCCACGAGCTCGTCGCCGTCGACCGACCCGGCGTCGCCGCGCACCGGCAGCAGGATCGTGCGCTCGTCGACGGCGCGGACCTCGAGTCCGGCGCCGCTCGATTCCGTCACAGACAGGTCTGCGCCTGGTCGCGTGACCCGACGACGGTGAACACGCGGTGCAGGCCGGTGAGCTCGATGACCCGGATGATGTTGGGGTGGGTCGTGACGACGAACACGCGCGCGCCGTGGCGTGCCAGGCGCCGCGCGGTCCCGACGAGGACCCCGAGCGTCGTCGAGTCGACGAAGGTCGTCTCCGACAGGTCGAGGACCACGTCGCCGCCCGGCTCGGACGTCGCGTCGAGAAGGCGACGGCTGAGCTTGGGCGCAGCGAGCAGGTCGAGCTCGCCGCGGACCTGGACGACCGGCGTGCCGCCGTCGAGCGAGGCGTCAGACAGCGAGCAGTGTTCGGGCAGGGCTCGGGACACGCGTCAGCAAGATACCCGTCTGGCGCGACATGACGCTATGCCGGTCGAAAGACCAGGACTCCGACGTTGTCGCTCGCACCGCGCGCGAGCGTCGTGTCGACGAGGGCGCCGACCGCCTCCTCGGGGCTCGAGGCGGCCGCGAGGATCGAGGCGATCTCCTCGTCGAGGAGGTGCTTGGTGAGCCCGTCGGTGCACAGCAGCAGCACGTCCGTGGGGCGCACGTCGTGGGTCTCGACGTCGACGGCGACCTCGGCTTCGGCGCCGATGGCGCGCAGCAGCACCGAGGCGAGCGGACGGGAGATCGAGCGCACCGCGGCCTCGCCGCCCGCGTCGCGAAGTCCCTCAGCCATGGAGTGATCGCGGGTCAGGCGCTCGAGGCGGCCGACGCGCAGGCGGTAGAGGCGGCTGTCGCCGACGTGGGCGACGGTGGCGCCGGCCTCGCCGAGGGCGACGGCGGTCAGCGTCGTGCCCATCCCGCGCAGGTCCGGGGCGCTCGCCGCGAGACTGTGCACGGCGGCGTTCGCGCAGCGCACGGCGTGCGCGAGCGCCGCGGCCGGATCGGCCACAGCGGCCGTCGCCCGCAGGGTGTCGACGGCGAGCCGCGAGGCGACCTCGCCCGCGTTGGCGCCGCCAATGCCGTCGGCGACGGCCAGCAGGCGCGGGGTGACGAGCACGCTGTCCTGGTTGGTGGCCCGGTGGAGCCCGACGTGCGTGGCCGAGGCGGCGAGGGCGACCGGTACCGGCGGCAGATCGAAGGGCTGCGTCACGCACTCCGGCCGGCGAGGCGCGCGGGCGGCGGTCACGGGGCGTGAGGCGGTGGCCATGGCGACAAGCTACGCCCCGGCCGTGAAGCGACCGTGAGGCCGGCCTAAGGGGTTGGTAAGCCCAGGCGCCGCCGCAGGCGGCGCGCGTTGCGCACGGCGAAGCCCTCCCAGTCGTTGTTGAAGTACGCGAACACCTCGGCGCGCCGGCGCCACCCGTCGATCCGGGCGGCCCACTCGTCGACCTCGCGGTCGGAGTAGTTGCCGCGCCGCCCTCGGCACCCGTGGTGCAGGCGCACGAGCGTCCAGTCGGTCGTGAGCACGTGGGCCTGGAACGGCCACCGCGGGTGGTCGCCGATCACCAGGGCGCACCCGTGTTCGCGCAGGAGCGCGTAGACCTCGTCGGTGAACCAGCTCGCGTGCCGGAACTCCCAGCAGGATGCCGGCGCCGATGACCGCGACGTCGACCTCGAGGTCGCCGTCGAGACCTGCGCGCTCGGGCGCGGGGGCGGTGTCGAGCCAGAGGGAGGTCGGAGTGGGTCGGTTCACGCGAGCGGGCTACCCTCGCCGCGCGAGGGCGAAGCGGACGCCGGAGCGGAGGTGCGCCGGGGACGGCGCTACGGTCCCTACGTGGCGCGCATGATCCCGTTGGGCTACGGCAAGTGGGTGCGAGCCGACCGCGTGTTCGCGGTCATCCCGCTCGAGAGCGGCGACCGGGGGGACGGCCGGCGGACCTACGTGCACGTCGACGGCCTCGCCGAGCCGCTCGTCGCCTCGCGCTCGGAACGCTCGATCCTCGCCGACGTCGAGGCCGCGCTCAACGAGGCGGCGGGGGTGCCGAAGCGGCGGACCGCCGGCCGCGCCGACCAGCCCGGGCTGTTCTGAGGCCCGGCGGCGCGACTAGGACGCGTCCTCGGCGTCCTCGGACTCGGCTTCGTCGTCGGGACGCGGCTGGGCGCCTGGGACGCCGTCGTCGCTGCGGCGCCGGTCCCACTCGTCGCGTGCCTCGTCGATGTGCTCGCCGACCTCCGCGCTGTGGCGCTCCATGCGGTCGGCCTCGCGCTCGAGGTCGTCGCCCACGCGCTCCACGTCGTGGTCGGCGGGGCGCTCGGTCATCATCGCCGTCCTACCCGTGTGCCGGGACGGCCATGCGCGTCCGTTTGGTCGCCGCGGCGCGCCGGGTAGGTCAGCAGGGCGACCCGATCGTTGCCTGACCACGTAGAGGAGCGACCGCCATGTCCGTCAAGCGCCAAGCCGTCCAGCGCCAAGCCGTCAAGCGCCTAGCCCTCAAGGGCCCTGTCGCCAAGCTCGCCCCGCGACGGCGCACCCCGCTCGAGCGCATCATCGGCGCCATCGAGTACGCCGCCCTGGTCCGCGCCGCGACGCGCAAGACCGAGAGCGGCGGCCGTCGCGTCCCGCGGCGCCCGGTGCTCATCGCCGTCGCCGGCGGCGTGCTCGTCGTGGGCGTCACCGCCGCCGCGGTCGCCCACCGCCGCAAGCGCGACAGCGCACCGCCCCCGGCGTTCGAGGCGCCCGCCTCGGTGACCGGACGACCGAACGGCGACCTCCCCGGACAGGCCGCCGTCGCCGACCCGAGCGCCGCCTCGGTCGCGGCGACCGGCACACTCGGCGAGACGGCCGGCACCGCCCCCCCAGGAGCCGATCCCGAGGGCGAGAGCAAGCTCGACGTCGACGCCCCGAACGAGGGCGCGGCGGGGGATCACCCTTCCGGCGAGGAACGTTGACCACCACCCGACGACAAGGAGGCCACCCATGGCCGTGAGGAGCAGCTCCCAGGGCATCCTGTCCGACGAGCAGGCCGAGAAGCGCGAGGAGATCACCGAGCTCATCAAGAAGGCCTACTGGATGGAGATGGAGACGGTGATGAGCTACATCGCCAACTCGGTCAACCCCGACGGCGTGCGCGCGCAGGAGATCGTCGAATCCCTGCAGCAGGACATCCAGGAGGAGCTCGGCCACGCGCAGCAGTTCGCCAACCGCATCAAGGAGCTCTACGGCGTCGTCCCGGGCTCGCTCGAGTTCTCGGCCGAGCAGTCCTACCTGCAGCCGCCCGACCACCAGACCGACATCGTCCACGTCATCAAGGGCGTGATCGAGGCCGAGACCGGCGCGATCGAGCACTACAACCGCGTCATCGAGACCTGCGACGGCGTCGACTGGGTCACCCAGGACATGGTCATCGAGATCCTCCACGACGAGGAGGGCCACCGGCGCCTCTTCGAGGGCTACCTGCGGGAGTACGAGGCGGAGGGCCTCGCCTGAGATTCGACGAGAAACCGGTCCGCGAGGGCCTCGACGAGTCCCCGGACTCCCGCTTCGCGCGCGATGCCGCGGTGCGTCATGGCGCCGTTGACCTCGACCAGCGTCCGCGCGCGGTCCAGCTCGGTCGCGCTGCCCAGCGCCGTGGCGTGGGGGGCGAGCTCGTCGAGCAGCCCGTGGAGCCGCTCGCGGGTCGCGATCCGCTCGCCGCTCCACGGGTCGGCGAGCGTGCCCTCGACGCCGTAGCGCAGGGCCGACCAGCGGTTCTCCTCCAGTCGCCACGTCGCCGGGGCGGGCGCGCGCGGCTCGCCGGCGTCGTGGGCGGCCGCCAGCCGTGCGACGAGCGAGTGGACGAGCGCCGTCAACGCGGCAACGTCGGCGAGCTGCGCCTGCGGATCGGGCACCCGCACCTCCAGCGTCCCGTAGGAGGGGTGGGGACGCAGCTCCCACCACCACACTCGAGGCTCGGGGACGGTGCCCGAGGCCGCGCCCCAGCGCAGCTCTTCCGCGAAGGCCTCCCAGCTCGAAAGCGGCGGCGGGATCCCCTGGCGCGGCAGTTGTCCGGAGATCACCGGGCGCACCGAGGCCAGCCCGGTGTCGCGGCCTTGCTCGAAGGGCGCCGCTGCGGCGAGCGCAGCGATCTCCGGCAGTCGCGCCCGGAGCCCGTCGTAGACCGCCAGCGTCCGCTCGGCGCCGCCGACCGCGACATGGACCTGCAGCGCGCAGACCACCTGTCGTCGGGCGACGACGGCGTGCTCGCGAAGCGTTCGCTCGTAGCGCTCGCCACGGTTGAGCTCGCCCTCCGCAGGAGCGAAGGGGTGGACGGCGAGAGCCGCGAGCCGCGCGCCGTCCCGTGTCGCCGCGGCGAGCGCAAGACGCCCCTCGCCCAGCAGCGCGACCGCCTCCGCGACCCTGTGGGCCGGCGGCCCGGCGATCTCGAGCTGCGCGGCGGGCAGCTCCAGCTTCGCCCGGACGCGTCCACCGGCCGCGAGCGGGGCGTCGCTCGCGCTCGCGTCGCCCGCCAGCCCGGTCACCACGTCGCGGGCGTGCGGCGCCGGCTCGAACGTCGCGGGGTCGAGCAGCACGAGCTCCTCCTCCAGCCCGAGGGTGAGCGGCGCCGGTCGGTCGAAGGCGGCGCGAAGCTCGGCAGCGGTCGGGCTGGGGCTGGTCATTCGTTTGCGCCGCGGCGCAGGATACGAGCCGCGACGTGCGTGAATGTCTCCGGCGGCACGGGGTAATGGGTCGCAACGTTCACGGCCGGAAGGACATCGATGGCGGAAACCGTTCAGGGCAGCGACGCGAGCGACCGCTCGCCGGCCTGGTGGTCGGCATCGTCGTCGGGAGGCGGCGCGGCTAGGACGGCGCGGCGTCAGCGGCTGGGACGCGCGCCGGCCTCCGTCGCTGGGACGCGCCGGCGTCAGTGGTCGGCGACGCGCCCGTCGGGCGGGTCGAGGGGGAGGCCCCGAGCGTCCCACTGCAGCAGCCCCCCGCCCATGCTGTAGGCGTCCCAGCCCGAGGCGCGGAAGGCCTGTGCGGCCATGGCCGAACGTGCCCCGACGCGGCAGTAGAAGACCACCGGGCGGTCGCGGTCGATCGAGCCGGCCTCGGCGGTGAGGCGCCCGAGCTCGACGTGACGGCTTCCCGCGATTCGCCCGGCCTCGTGCTCGGCGTCCTCGCGGACGTCGACGATCTGCCAGCGCTCGTCAGCCCGTATCTCGTCGACCCGCTCGGGTGAGAGCTCGAGGTCGGCGGTGCTCATCGGGCGAAGGGTAGAAGCCGGGTCAGGCGTCCTCGGGCCGCTCGTCGTCGCCGAGCACCCGGTTGCCGGTGATCGAGAGGGCGATGATCGCGAACCACAGCCACGGGGCAAGGTCGGCGTCGAGGAGCGCGACCGGGATGGAGGCGAAGAACACCGCCGGCGCCACGAGGTTGAGGAGCACGAGCTGCCGGCGCCTGGCGTAAGCGCCTTCGTCGAGCAACCGCCGGCCGGCCGCGTAGATGGTCATCGCTGCGTCCACCAGCCCGATCGCCCCCATGCTCAGCGCGAAGAAGATCACTGCGGCGGTCTCGCCCCCGTGGTCGCCGAAGACGGCGACGGGAAGCGGCAGGAAGGCCACGAGCGAGAGGTAGCCGAGGTTGAGCATCATGAGCCCGCGGTCGAAGGCGCGCAGATCGCGGAAGAAGCGGTGGTGGCCGATCCAGAACAGCCCGACGACCGCGAACGCGAGGAAGTACACCTCGATCTGGGGCACCAGGTCGGTCAGCCGATCGACGAGTTCGGACTGGCTGAGGTCATCCCTGACCACCGGAGGGTCGATAGTGAGCACGAGCAGCGTGATGGCCACCGCGAACACCCCGTCGCTGAAGGCGACGATGCGCCCGAAGCCGAGCTCGTCCTCCTCGCGCAGCGTGCCCGGCGAGCGGCTCGGGGGCGGATGACCGTCCACGGCGGGATTGGTACCAGGCCCACGCCTGGTCGTTCGTACCGGGCCGTTCGTGGTAGCTTCGCCGGCGTGCGCGGGGCACGGACCAGGGGGGTGGCCGTCGTGGCCTGCGCGTCGGCGATCGCCGGCGTGGTTGCGTCCGCCCCCGCCGCGTCGGCCGGTGGGCGCGAGCAGAGCACCCAGCTCGTCTCGCGGACTGCCGGCGGCAGCCTGCCCGACGGGCCCTCGACCAACGCGGTGATCTCCGGCGACAGGCGCTACGCGTCGGTCATCGCCTTCGAGTCCGAGGCGTCCAACCTCGTCGGCGGCGACGGCAACGGCGCCAAGGACGTCTTCGTGGTCAAGCGCGCAGGGCGCTACGGCAACAACGGCTCGCGCTGGAGCCCGGCCCGTACCCGCCTGGTCTCGAGGGGTCGTAGCGGCCCCGCGAACGGCCCGTCGTTCTCGCCGGCTGTGGACGGCAGCTTCACGTCTCGCGCCTCGTGCGTGGCCTTCCTCTCACAGGCCTCGAACCTCGTCGCGGGCGACACCAACGGCAAGGTCGACGCCTTCGTCTCGCGCGGACCCGGCGACGCGCCCTCGCGGGTGTCGACGCCCGGCGGCGACCAGGCCGGCCAGGACACCACCGACGTCGCCGTGTCGGGTGACTGCAGGCGGATCGCCTTCGTCACCGGCGGCTCGCTGTACGTCCGCGTCGGAAGGAAGGTCACGTCGCTCGGCGCCGGGGTCGACCCGTCGTGGTCGACGGGCAAGGCCGGAGACTCCGACCTCGTCTACACGGGCACGTCCGGCGTGCTGCTCTCCAACGGCGGGACGGCGAAGGGCCGGCTCCTCGCCCCTGGCGGGCGAAACCCGGCCTACAACAACATCAAGCGCAAGGTGGTGGCCTACGAGAAGCAGGCCGGCGGGCGCACCCAGGTGCTGTGGCACGACCTCGGCGGGCGCGAGCGGGCCGCCAGTGGCTCCCGCGGCAGCCTGGGCGACGCCGACTCTCGCGAGCCCGTGATCGGCAACTCGGGCTTCTACATCGCCTTCGAGTCCGACGCCTCCAACCTCCAGACCAACGCCGGCGGCGCCCGCAGCGACGACAACGGGACCGCCGACGTCTACCTGTTCACCGACGCGCGCGACATCACGCTGCTCGAGTCGGTGGAGGAGAAGGGCCAGGCGCTGCCCGGTGGCGGCGCGAACCCGAGCATGAGCTTCTACGCGAACTACATCGTGTGGGACTCGTCGGCGCCCCTGGGCTCGGCCGGGCCCCGGCAGGTCTACCTGCGCTACCTCGGCGCCGTCTAGGGTCTCGCCGCGCCCTCGACGGCGTGCGTCGTCGCGGCCGCGGGCGCGGGCGTCTCGGACGCGTCCCGGTGCAGCGCGACGCCGGCGACGACCAGCGCGATCCCCGTGACCTCGGCGAGCGACGGGATCTGCGTCAGGACGAGGATCCCGATGACGGTCGCGGTGGCGGGCAGCAGCGAGACCATGAGCGCGTAGGTGGCGCGCGGGAGGCGGGCAAGCGCCAGTTGATCGGCGACGTAGGGGATGACCGAGGAGGAGACGCCGACGCCGACGCCGGCCAGCAGGGCGAGCGGATCGCCGAGGGCTCCAAGCGCCTCCCACCCGCCCAGCGGCGTGACGACGACCGCCGCCACCATCATCGAGGCGGCGAGCCCGTCGATGCCGCTGAGCGCTGGGCGCTTCGCGACCCGGTCCGCCAGGACGATGTAGACGGCGAAGAGGAGCGCGTTGGCGAACGCGAAGACGAGGCCGAGCGGCTCGACGCCGAGCTGCACGCCGGTCAGCAGGTAGACGCCGGGGACCGCCAGCGCCAGCGCGCGGGCGTTGCGTGGGGTCCGGGCGCCCAGGGCTGCGAGCGCGATGACCGGGAGGAACTCGATCGCCGCGACGGTTCCGAGCGGAAGGCGGTCGATGGCGGTATAGAAGCAGGCGTTCATCACCGCGAGGACCGCGCCCCAGGCGAGCAGGAGGCGCCTCCCGGCCCGGTCCTGCGCCGCGAACGCGCGCCAGGGCCTGCGCCAGGCGGCGAAGATCACCGCGGCGGAGGCGATCCTCAGCCAGGCGACGCCCAGCACGTCGACGCGCACGAACAGCAGCACCGCGAACGCCGGCCCCAGGTAGTGGAAAACGGCGCTGACGACGAAGTAGAGGTGCGGCGGTGCCCGGTTTACCATCCTCCTTAGCATGCCCCGCGTCGATCCGCACCTACAGAGGCAACGAGAGGTATCCTGCTGTCTCGGCCTACGATTCCAAGGATAACCGGTCGCTTGACCGAAGACGGTCTTCTCGACGACACCAACGTCCGCCTTCTCGAGCTGCTGCAGCGCGACGCGCGAACGTCGCTCGCGGAGCTCGGCCGGCGGGTCGGACTGTCGTCGCCCGCGGTCTCCGAGCGGCTCAAGCGGCTGGAGAGCGAAGGCGTCATCACGGGATATCGCGTCGAGATCGACCCGCGCAAGCTCGGCTACAGCCTCGGCGTGGCGATCCGGATCCGCCCGGCGCCTCGCCAGCTCGCTGCCGTCGCCGCTCTGGCGCGCGACACCCCGGAGGTGGTCGAGTGCCACCGGGTAACGGGCGACGACTGCTTTGTGATGACCGCCTACGTCCGCGACGTCGAGCACCTCGAGACGGTGATCGACCAGTTCGCCGCCTACGGCCAGACCACGAGCTCCATCATGCAGTCCTCGCCCGTCCCGCGACGCGGCGTGTCGACCCAGCGCTGAGGGCGCTACGGGCGCGGACCGCGCGCCTTCGGACCGGCTTTTCCGAGCTGGTGGGCGACGAGCTCGTGGCTGCGCGCCGCCCACTCGCACAGCAGCGGGCGGGTGTCGCGCTGGTCGATGATCTCCTCGATGCCGAAGCGCTCGGCGGTGCGGAACGGGGAGCGGATGGCGTCGAGGCGCCTCTGGATCTCGGCGCGCAGGGCCACGGGGTCCTCGAGCTCGGGCTCCCAGGACATGCGCGCGGAGCATACGGTCGGTCGCCGGGCGGTTCCGCCGTCGACCTGGGGGTTCCTAGCGCGCCAAGGTGACGTTAGGGTTGCGCGCGATGCCCGGCGAGACCCTTCGCGTCGTGCTCGGTGCCGCGGCCGGCACCGAGATCCAGCTCGACGACACCTTCACGCTCGGCCGCACCGAGAGCGGCGACGGCAGCCTCGGCGGCGACCCGGAGCTGTCGCGCCAGCACGCTCGAATCTCCCGCACCGGCGACGGTGCGCTGGAGATCACCGACCTCGGCTCGACGAACGGGACGCACGTCAACGGCGTGCGGATCGTCAACCCGTACCGTTTGAGCGCCGGCGACACCATCCGCGTCGGCCAGACCACCCTCAATGTGCACGGCGAGCCGACCGGGCCGGCGGCCGAGCCCACCGTGATCGGCGCGGTGCCCCCCGGCGTCGCCGACCCGCCCCCTGAGGCGCCGCCACCAGCCCCGTCCTCCGAGGCACCGGCTCCGCCGCCTCCCTTCGCGGCGCCGGCCCCAGCGCCAGCGTCCCCCGGATTCGGAGAGTCCGCTCCGCCGCCCCCGCCGGCGTCCAGCGAGCAGGCCCCAGCGCCTCCTCCGCCGCTGGAGGAGGAGGCGCCGCCGCCCGAGGAGGCCGCCGCGCCGGTGGAGGAGGAGGCGCCGCCGCCCGAGGAGGCAGCCGCGCCGATGGAGGAGGCCGCGTCGCCGGTCCCGCCGCCGCCGTTCGACGCCGCCGCCGCGCCGCCGCCTCCCTCGCGTCTCGAGGAGGAGGCGCCGCCGCCGGAGGCCGCGCCGGCAGCCCCGCCGCCGTTTGGCGACGAGGCCCCGCTGCCGCCAGCTCTGACGCCCGAGGACGAGGCGCGCCCACCGGAGGCAGACTCCGAGCCGGGGCGGCCGCCGCCACCTGGTCCGGGGCCCCAGATCGACGAGCGCGGACCGTTCGCCGCGCCGGCGGACGGGCCGGGGCCCGCGTCGCCGCACGGCGATCCACTGCTCGCCCCCCACGGACTGGCCTCCGGCGACCCGCTCGCCGGCTCTCCACCTCCGCAGCCGTCCAAGCAGCACGGCGACCCCTTCGCCGCCCAGTCCGCCTCGCCGCCGACCGGAGACGAGACGGCTCGATTCGATCAGCCGCCCTATAGGCCCCCGCCGCCGCCGGCTGTCGAGGCCGCCCCGTTCGATCAGCCGCCCGATAGGCTGCCGCCGCCGCCCCCGGGGGATGAGATTACTACGTTCGATCGCCCGCCGCCGCCTCCTCCGCCGGGCGGAGAGGCGGCCCGCTTCGATCCGCCTCCGGGCACCCAGGCCTACCCGCCGGCTCCGCCCGTGGAGCCGGGCGCCCAGGCCGGGAGGCCTGCGGTTGCAGGGGCCTACGGCCAGGGCGGACCGCCGGTCGCAGCGCCGCCCGTCGGCCCGCCGGTGCCCACGGCCGGCTCGGACGCGCCGTCGTACGCCCTCAAGCGCCCGATCGGACGGCAGATCCTCCTCTTCATCCTCTCCTTCGGGCTCTGGGGCTTCTACTGGTTCTACGACACCCGCAAGAAGCTCAACGCGGAGCTCGGCAAGCCCGACGACGCCGCCGTCAAGACCGCGTGCATGCTGATCCCGATCTACAACCTCGTCCTCATCTACCAGCTCTGGGAGGACCTCAACCAGCTGCGGACGAGGAGCTTCGGCCTCCCCGAGTACAACTCGGCCGTCCTGTTGATCGTTGCGGTCCTCGTGCCCTTCGGCGTCTTCTACAGCTACCCGAAGGTTGCGACCGAGCTGAACCAGTACTGGGACGTCCGCACCCAGGGCCGCGCGACGGAAGCGCCGGTGACCAGCATCGAGAAGATCCTGGCGGGCATCGGCGCGGCAATCCTCGCTCTCTACGTCCTGGTGATCGTCATCGTGATCATCGCCGCAGCCGCCGGGAGCTGAGCCGGCGTCCCCGACGTGGTCGAACTGGGCCGGTGACGCGAGCTGCTCGCCTGCGACGGTGGAGCGGGCGGGAAGCGTGGGAGAGGTCGTCGACGCGCTGGCGCGCGCCGACGACGCCGGGCACGTCGTGCGGGTCGCCGCCGCGGGGCACTCCTTCGGCGACCTCGTGGCGACTGACGGCACGCTGCCGCGCTTGGACGGGCTCGACCGGATCCTGGGCGTGGACCGCGAGGCGGGGCTCGTCCGTGTCGAGGCGGGCATCACCCTCGGCGCGCTGAGCGCGCACGTCGACGGGCTCGGCCTGGCCCTCGAGAACCTCGGCGACATCGACGCCCAGACGGTGGCCGGCGCGGCCGCCACCGCCACGCACGGGACCGGGGCTCGGCTGCGCAACCTCTCCTCCCAGATCGCCGGCGTCGAGCTGGTTCTGGCCGACGGAACGCTCGTCGCGATCGGCGAGGACGATACAGAGGCGCTGCGGGCTGCGCGCGTCTCGCTCGGCGCCCTGGGCGTGGCCACGGCGCTGACCCTGCGGTCGTCCCGGCCTTCACCCTCCGCGGCGTCGACGCGCCCATGCCGCTCGACGACGTGTTGGCGCGCCTCGACGAGCTCTTCACCGCGAGCGAGCACTTCGAGTTCTTCTGCTTCCCCTACAGCGACGTGGCGCTCACCCGCACCAACACGCGAACGGACGAGCCGCCCGACCCACCCTCGGCGCCGCGGCGCTGGCTCGAGGACGTGCTCTTCACCAACCACCTGTTCGAGCTCTTCTGTCGCGCCGGCCGCCGCACGCCCTCGCTCGTCCCCGCCATCAACCGGCTCATCTCGCGCCTGCCGCGGGGGCGCACCCGCGTCGACGCCAGCCACCGGGTGTTCGCCAGCCCGCGGCTGGTGCGCTTCGTCGAGATGGAGTACGCGCTCCCGCGCGCCGCCACGGTGGAGGCGGTCCGCCGTGTGCGCGCGCTCGTGGAGGATCGACGGCTCGCCGTCGGCTTCCCCATCGAGGTCCGCTTCGTCGCCTCCGACGACGCCTTCCTCAGCCCGGCCGGCGGCCGTGACACCGGCTACGTCGCCGTCCACGTCTACGAGGGAATGCCCTACGAGCCCTACTTCCGCGCGGTCGAGGCGGTGATGGACGAGCTCGGCGGGCGGCCCCACTGGGGAAAGCGCCACTTCCAGACGGCCGCAACGCTGGCGCCACGCTACCCCGGGTGGGAGCGCTTCCAGGCGGCGCGGGCGCGCCTGGACCCCAAGGGCCGCTTCGCAAACGCCCACCTCGCGCGGGTCCTCGGGCCGGTCGGATCGCCGGTCCCCGCGCGCTGAGCCGGCGGCGCGGCCGCGCCGCCGGCCCCCGCGCTGGGGCCGACGGCCGCTACAGGAAAGTCATCCCCTCGCCGCGGTAGGTCGGCAGCTCGTCGACGACGCGGTCGCCGGACAGCACGTACAGCCGGTCGAAGCGCTCGCACAGCTCGCCCGCCTTGGCGTGGCGCATCCACACGCGATCGCCGCCCGCGAGGCGCGCGGCCGCCTCGCCCAGCACCGGCGTCTGCACCTCGCCGGCGCCCTCGGAGCGGTCCAGGCGCAGGCCTGCGGGGAGGAACGGGGCGGGCAGCTTGTCGCGGCCGCCAGCACCCGAGGCGGGATACCCGCCGCCCAGGGCGGTCGCGACGCCTGGGCCGGGCCGCCGCACGACCGGGAGCGCGAAGAGCGCCGCGGGGCGCGGCGTGAAGCGGCGGTAGGCGTCGAACAGCGTCGGCCCGTAGAGCCCCGAGCCGGCGGCGACCTCGGTGACCGCGGGCTCGGCGGCGGTGGCCTCGATGCTGCCCGTGCCGCCGCCGTTGACGAAGCGCAGCGGGCCCTGGGCCGACACGGCCTGCACCACCGCCGCGCGCCGCGTCGCGAGCTCCCGCGCGGAGGCGCGCTGCAGCGCGCGGACGGCGAGGCCCATGACCGGCCGTCCGGGGGGCCGGTCCCCGACCCCCGCGATCTGGGCCTCGTAGGTCATGAGCCCGTCGAGCGCAACCCGCCGGCGGGCGCGGACCTCGCGGGCCAGCGCCGCCGCCTGGGCGGGCGTGCGGAGGGGCGAGCGCTTGGCCCCGACCTTGATGCGCCCGCCCAGCGCCCACCAGCTCGCGTCGACGTCGATCGCGACCCGCACCGGGCCGCGAGCGTCGCCGGTCGCCGCCTCGATCAGGTCCAGGTGGGCGACCGAGTCGACCATGACCGTGACCCGCGCGTCGTGCGGGCCCTCCGCGAGCCGGCGCAGGGCCGTGCGGTCGGCGGTGGGGTAGGCGACGACGAGGTCCTCGAAGCCGTGGTCGGCCAGCCACAGCGCCTCGGGGAGGGTGAACGCGAGCACGCCCCGGAAGCCGCCGTGGCCGGCGAGCAGGCGCTCGGTGAGCGGGCGGCAGCGGATCGACTTGGAGGCGAGGCGGATCGGGGTGCCCGCGGCTCGCCGTTCCATGTCGGCTGCGTTGGCCTCCAGCGCGTCGAGGTCGAGGAGGGCGAAGGGCGCCTCGAGCGCCGCGGTCGCGCGCTCGAGGCGCTCCAGGTCCATGCGATCATCCTTCCATGGCCATCGGGCGCCCGCTCGCCGCGCTCGCCGCCGTCGTGGCGATGGCCGCCGCGGGGTGCGGCGGGGGAGGGGGCAGCGGCGATCCGGCGCGGGGCGGCTCCTCCGGCGGGGCGCAGAGTGGAGGGGCGGCGAACGGCGCCGGCGGCGGCTCCGGGAAGGGTGGCGCGTCGCTTCGTCCCGCCGATCCGGCGGTGACCAAGGTCATCCGTCACTGGTCGGACGCCCTGCGGCGCGGCGACGTCAAGCGCGCGACCGACGACTTCGCCATCCCGAGCCTCGTCGAGAACAACAGCCCGCCGATGCGCCTGCGCGCCCGCGCCGACGCCCGCGCCTTCAACGAGTCGCTGCCCTGCGGCGCGAGTCTCGAGCGCACCTACCGGATGGGCCGCTACACCGCTGCGGTCTTCCGGCTCACCGACCGCCCGGGAGGCGCTTGCGGGACGGGCATCGGCGGCCAGGCGGCCACGGCGTTCGTCATCCGGAGGGGCAGGATCGTCGAGTGGCGGCGCCTGCCCGACCCCGTCGGGCCGACCGACGTTCCCGGCCCCGTCGTTCCGGTCCGGCCGCCGACGGTGACAGGGCCCGAAGCCTAGGCGCGCCCCGGAGCCTGCGCCCGCTCAGCGGTAGGGATCGCCGGGCCCGCCGCCGGGACCCGCCCGGCGGTTGCTCGTGCTGGCGACCATCCAGGCGATCGACAGTACGAGGCCGATGATCCCGACGACCATCAGGATCAACCCGACGGTCTGGACGTCGATGCCCGAGACCGACGCGGTCACGGCGTAGCGCAGGATGGCGCCGACCGCGAGCAGGAAGAGGGAGGCGCCGATGCTCATGGCGCCGGGGAGCATACCCGGCGCGACGGCGCAGGGCGGCGATCGAGCGCGGCGCGATCGCGGTCGGCGGCCGGGCCAACGCGGCCCCGTCGCGCTCGGCGGCGAGGACGCCGCAGCTAGCATCCATCGCCGTGCAGGCCGTCGACGACGTCTACACCATCCCCCAGGAGCACCTGGACCTCCGCGACACGATCCGCGCGATCGTCCAGGACAAGGTCACCCCGCGCGCGGCCGAGATCGACGAGACCAGCGAGTACCCGTGGGACCTGCGCCGGCTGTTCGACGCGAAGATCACGCAGATCTACGAGGGCACCAACGAGATCCAGCGCGTGGTCATCGCCCGCGCGATGTCGCGCTGATCGCGGGCGAGAGCCTGTGGCTGCCCGCCCGCCGACTGTCCGCCGCGTCCTCGTTGCCGCCGCGGTCTCGCTGCTGCTCGGCCTGGCCGTCGTCACCCTGGCCTGGGGCTACAGCGACAGCTGGCTCGTCGGCGTGCTGCAGCGCGTCGCCCTGATCGCCGCGGGCGCGGTCGTCCTGTTCGGCGGCACGGCCTGGGTCCTGCTCCACATGGCCGACTGGCGCTCGCCGGAGAGCGAGGCGGAGTTCGAGGCGGTCGTGGAGCGCTCGGAGCGGCTCGCGCGCGAGGGCGGGGAGGACGACGCGCTCGGCGACGAGGAGGACGACGAGGACGACGAGCTCTTCGGCTGGAACGGCCTGGACCCGCGCGACCCCGACGACTTCGAGCGGCTCGTCCGGCTGGCCCTCGACGACCTGCCCGTCGACTTCCACCGCGCGCTGGAGACCGTTCCTGTCGTCGTCTCCGACAAGGGCCGCCGGCGCCGCGCCTACGGGCTCTACGAAGGCGACACCGTCGCCCGCGACGACTACCCCGACCGCATCGTGATCTTCCGCGACACGCTCGTGCGCGACTTTGGCCACGACGCCGAGCTGCTGCGCGCGCAGGTCACCCGCACCGTGCGCCACGAACTGGCCCATCACCTCGGCTGGAACGAGGACGGCGTCCGGGGCCTCGGGCTGTGAGGGGCCGTCGCCCGCGCGGCGCGGCGGCGCGGCTCGCGCTCGTCGGACACGGTGTCCGGGGCGCTCGCGCTCTCGGGATGCGGCGGGAACTCCGGCGGGCGGGGCGACGGCGACGACGGCGGTGCGAGCGCCACCCGGCGCGCGGATCGCGCGCTGCTCCTCGGCGACTCGCCGCGCGCGCTGGCCGCCGGCGCCGGCGGCGTCTTCGTGATCGACGACCGCGAGCGCTCGCTGCGCCGCTTCGCGGCCGATCCCCTGCGGCGCGCCGGCGGCCCCCTCGCCCTGCCCGGGACGCCCGTCGCGGTCACCGTCGGCGCGGGGAGCGTGTGGGTCGCCACCCGCGCGCCGTCGCTGCTCGTGCGCGTCGACGCGCGGACGGGAGCGCTCACCGGGCGGACCGCGCTGCCCGGCGAGCCGGTCGCCGCCGACGTCGGCGACCGCCGCGTCTGGGTCGCGCTGCGCAACCCCGATGCGCTCGTGCGTATCGGCGCGCGCGGCGGACGGGTCGCCTCGGGCCCGCTGGCCCTCCCCGTCGAGCCAAGCCACGTCTCCGCGCGCGACGCCGCGCTGTGGGTCGGCAGCCGGCGATCCTCGCGCCTGCTGCGCCTGGACGAGCGGACCGGGCGCGTCCGCCGCAGCTTTCGCGCCCCGTCGGGGCTCAGCGGCCTCGCCGCCGGTGACGGCGGCAGCGCGTGGTTCGCCCAGGGCGACGCCTCAGGACCCTTCGGCTCCGCGCCGATCGAGGGCGACTACCTCGACCTGCGCCAGGACAGCGGACACGACGGGCGGAGCGACGTCGCGGTCGGGCCGCGCGGCTCGGTCTACGTCCTCAGTGCGCGGGACTCGCGCACCGGCGGCGTCAACGAGCCCTCGTCGGTCTACTACCGCGAGATCGTCCGCCTGAGCCCCGGGACCGGCGCCCAGCTCGGCAGCGCGGAGGTCAGCGACGACGCCCGCGGCCTCGCCGCCGGCGAGGGCGCCGCCTGGAGCCTCGCGCCGGCGACCGGCGACGTGCCGTCGGGCAGTTGGCGCCTCGTGCGCGCGGAGCCCCGCCCCTGAACGGGGGCGACTAGCCCCGCCCCTCGCCGGGCGCGTAGCCCTTGGGGCCGCTCAGCCCCGAGTGGACGCCGCTCGGCAGCCCCTGGGCGGCGGCGAGCTTGCGGAGCAGGGCGATCAGCTGCTTGCCGTCCCGCTCGCTCAACCCCTCGGTGAGGCGCCGCTCGTGCCTTGCGGCGATCTGCCGCCCCCGCTCGAGCACCTCGCGGCCGCCGGGGGTCAGGTGCAGGGCGCGGACGCGGCGGTCGCCGGGCTCCGGCCGGCGCTCGATCAGCCCGCGCTCCTCGAGCTCGTCGACGATCGCGACCATGCGGCTCGCCGGCACCTGGATCGCCTCGCCGATCGCGTGCTGCGATCGGCCCTCCACAGCGTCGACGACGTTGAGGACCCGGAACAGGGGAGGATGGATGCCGATCTCGCCGATCGCCTCCGCGAACTGCTGCGAGGCGTAGATCCCGACCTGCGACAGCAGGAACCCGAGGCTCGAGGGCGCCTTGTCGCCGGGGATCGGCTCGTTCGTCTTGCTCACGGCCCTCCCCGGTTGCGGCGCCGCTGCGAGCGACATGACGATGTACGTTGATTTCTGATAGAAATGATTCTATCCGCAATCTTCTTAAGTGTAAACGATCCGTGATGAGGGGACTCCGATGACCGCCCGTCTCGCCCGTCTCGCCGACCTCGTCTACCGCCGACGCCGCCGCGTGGTCCTCGCATGGATCGCGGCGTTGGTCGTGATCATCCCGCTCGGTACCTCGCTGGCCGGCGAGAACAAGGCCGACTACAACACGCCGGGCTCGGAGTCCAAGGCGGCGAGCGACCTGCTCGAGCAGCGCTTCGACGGCTACTCGGGCGCCGGGGTCGACGTCGTCTGGAGGGCGGCCGGCGGCGTCCGCAGCCCGCAGGTCCGGCAGAAGATGGATCGCCTGATCGCAGAGGCCCAGAAGATCGAGGACATCGGCCCGCCCGGGCCCACCCGCATCTCCAAGGACGGGACGATCGCGACGACGAATCTCGGACTGACCGCAGCGTCCTGGGACGTCCCCAAGGAGAGCGGCGAGAAGCTCATCGCCCTCGCCGAGAAGACCGACGGCGCCGGGCTCGAGATCAAGCTCGGCGGCGATCCGATCTACGCCGCCCAGGAGCAGGCCGGCCCGGAGGGCTACGGCTTCCTCGGCGCGGCGATCGTGCTGCTGATCGCCTTCGGCTCCATCGTCGCGGTCGGCCTGCCGCTCGCGATCGCCTTCGCCGGCCTCGGGATCTCCACCGCCCTGATCGGGCTGCTCGCCCTCGTGGTCGACGTTCCCGATTGGACGACGGCCGTGTCCGGCCTGATCGGGATCGGGGTCGGGATCGACTACGCGCTGCTCGTCCTGACGCGCTTCCGTTCGGCGCTCGGCGACGGCAAGAACGAGCACGACGCCGTGGTCGAGGCGGTGACGACCGCCGGTCGCAGCGTGATCATCGCCGGCTGCACGGTGGTGATCGCCGTGCTCGGCCTCTTCCTCACCGGCCTCAGCTACATGCAGGGCGTCGCCCTGTCGGCCTCGATCGCCGTCCTGGTCGTGATGCTCGCGGCCATCACCCTTCTGCCGGCGCTGCTCGGGATGCTTGGTCCGAAGGTGAACCGGTTGCGGATTCCGCTGCTCGGCCGCCGCCTGCGGTCGTCCGATCGCGCCGAGCCCAAGGAGTCGCTCGCGGCACGCTGGAGTCACGCCGTCCAGCGGCGGCCGTGGACGGCGGCGATCGCCGCCACGGCGGTCCTGCTCGCGCTGGCGGCGCCGGCTCTCGGCATGCGGCTCGGCTTCCCCGACGCCGGCAACGATCCGCCGGACACGATGACCCGCCAGGCCTACGACATGATCAGCGAAGGGTTCGGGCCGGGTGCGAGCGGGCCGCTGGTCCTCGCGACCGAACTCCCCGCCCGCGCGGCGAAGGGCGATCTCGACGGCCTCGCGGCGCGTCTGCGCAAGGACCCCGGGGTCGCCTTCGTCAGCCCGACCCAGGTCAACGCGACCGGCGACGCGGCGGTCATCACCGTGATCCCGACCACCTCGCCCCAGGACGCCGAGACCGACGATCTCGTGACGCGGATGCGCGACGAGATCGTGCCCGACGAGCTGCAGGGCACTGGCCTCACGGTCCACGTCGGCGGCCAGAACGCGGCACTGCAGGACCAGAGCGAGCTGATCACCAGACGCCTGCCGCTGTTCATCGTCGGCGTCGTCGGGCTCTCGTTCCTGCTCCTGCTCGTCGCCTTCCACTCGCCGCTGATCTCGCTGAAGGCGGGGATCATGAACCTGCTCTCAGTGGGCGCCGCCTACGGGGTGATGACGCTGGTCGCCAAGGGCGGGACCGTCGGCAAGGTGATCGGCATCGACCACGAGGTGCCCGTCGCCCCGTTCATGCCGGTGATGATGTTCGCGATCCTCTTCGGGCTCTCGATGGACTACGAGGTCTTCCTGATCTCGCGGATCCGCGAGGAGTACCAGAAGCACGGCGACACCCGGCGTGCCGTCGCGGACGGATTGGCGAAGACGGCGCGGGTGATAACTGCCGCCGCGGCGATCATGGTCGTCGTCTTCCTCGCCTTCGTCGCCTCTCCCGAGGTCTTCCTGAAGCTGTTCGGGATCGGTCTGGCGACGGCGATCTTCGTCGACGCGACGATCGTCCGCATGGTGCTGGTGCCCGCGGTCATGCAGCTGCTCGGCCCCCTCAACTGGTGGATCCCGAGCTGGTTGGAGCGAGCCCTACCGAGCCTCGACCTAGAGCCGTCGCCGGCCCGCGGCGGCCCGGGCTGATCGGGCTCCCCCGGCGGGACGGCTAGGCCCAGCGGTACTTCGCGACGAGCCGGCCCGTGGCGAAGCACAGCTGCCACTGGTCGCCGACGTCGCCGCCGCGGATGTTCCAGTACATGCAGTCGGGACCGGCGTCGTCGCGCTGCTCGTCGTAGGCGCCGGCGGGGTCGCCGAAGCGCGCGACGACCGCCGTGCGCAGCGTGCCCAGCCGGACGGCCTTCCCCTGCCCGTCGGCGATCGTGTGGCGCCGCTGCGCGCGCTGCTCGGACTCCGCCGTGAGCGCGACCACCGCCGTGCACGCGACGCAGCCGCCGAGCCCGAGCGCCGCGGCGATCCCGAGCCCGACGAGGATCCACTTGAGCGGGCTGCCGCCGGGCCGCTGCACCGACGTCACAGCAGCTCGTCGAGCGAGGTCTCGAGCGCCTCGGCGGCGACGGCGAGCGGCGGGTCGAGGTCCCGGTCGGCCAGCAGCCCGAAGAACACCCCGCCGTCGTAGGAGAGGATCCCCACACTGAGCCCCTGGTTGCCCGGGTTGAGCGGCACGACCGGGTAGAGCTCGAGCAGCCGGCAGCCATTGAGGTAGAACGGCTGCTGGGGACCGGGGACGTTGGAGACGACGAGGTTGAAGGCGCGCACGCCGCCCATCCCGCGCACGAGCATGCTCGAGACAAGCGGCGGCGCCCAGCCCGTCGCCCCGGCGAGCAGCGCGCCGGCCCGCACCGCGGCCGAGTCCTTGATCTCGCGCATCTCGGCCGCGACGCGACGCACGCGCTCGCGCGCGTCGTCCTCTCCAGCCGGCAGGTCGACGAGCACCGTCGAGATCCGGTTGCCGGTCTCGCCGCGCTCGTCCTCGCGCCGCACGCTCACCGGCACGAGCGCGACGGGGTCGCGGTCGGGCGCCTCGCCGGCGGCCCGCAGGTAGTGGCGCAGCATGCCGGCGACGACCGCTAGCAGCGCGTCGTTGACCGTTCCGCCCGCGGCCTTGCCCGCGGCCTTGAGCGCGTCGAGCGGCGCGCGGGCGATCGCGAAGCGACGGTTCGGCGAGAGCCCGGCGTTGAGCGGCGTCGCCGGCGCCGAGGGGCGCGTGCGCGCGAGCTGGGTGAGCAGGTCGGTGGCGCCGCGCAGGTCCTCGGCGGCGCGCCGCGGGCTCGTGTCCAGCGCGCGGCTCGTGCCGTCCATGAGCATCCGCTGGCCGGCCACGAAGGGCGTCGCGGCCAGCCGGGTCATGTGCCGGCGCCGGTCGTAGGCCCGCGGCTCCCAGGCGTCGGCGGGCGCGGGGACGTCGAGCGGCTCGGGCGAGGGGTCGAGGATCACCGTTCCTATGTCCACCGCGGCGACGCCGTCGACGAGCGCGTGGTGCATCTTGGCGACCACGGCCGAGCGGTCGTCCTCGAGCTCCTCGATGACGAAGAGCTCCCACAGCGGTCGCGAGCGGTCCAGGCGCCGGGAAAGCTCGCCCGCCAGGAACGCCGCGAGCTCGTCGTCACCCGCCGGCGCCGGCAGCGCCGCGGCACGCACGTGCCAGGTGAGATCGAAGCCCGGGTCGTCGACCCACACGGGGTTGGCGAGCCCGAGCGGCGGCTCCTCCAGCCGCTGGCGGTAGCGCGGGATCAGGTGAAGGCGCGCGTCCAAGCGCTCGAGCACCGCGCCGTAGCTCGTCCCCTCGCCGCGCTCGAAGACGAGCGCAGCGCCGACCGTCATGTTGACCGGGCCGCGCTCGGCGGCGAGCGACGCGCGATCGGCGGGCGAGAGCGGTTCGGCCATGCCTCCGTCGCACGCTACCCGAGACGGCGGGGGAGGGCGGGAGGCGCGACGGCTTGGCGAGAGGGCGCGCCGTGGCCGAGCCGGCTCAGCGCGGCGGCATGCGCAGCGCGCCGTCGAGCCGGACCGTCTCGCCGTTGAGGGCCTGGTTCTCGACGATGTGCAGCGCCAGCGCGGCGAACTCCTCGGGCCGGCCGAGGCGCTTGGGGAAGGGGATCCCGGCCGCGACGGCGTCCTTCTGGTCCTGGGGAACGAGCGCGAGCAGCGGTGTGTCGAAGGTCCCGGGCGCGATTGTCACGACGCGCACGCCCTTGTCGGCCAGGTCGCGCGCGGCGGGCAGCGTCAGCCCGACGATGCCTCCCTTGGAGGCGGCGTAGGCGACCTGGCCCATCTGCCCGTCGAAGGCGGCGATCGACGCCGTGTTCACGCAGACCCCGCGCTCGCCGGACTCCCACGGCTCGTTGGCGAGCATGGCCGCCGAGGCGAAGCGCAGCGCGTTGAAGGTGCCGAAGAGGTTGATGGCGACGACGGTCTCGAAGCTCTGGAGCTGGTGGGGCCCGCGCGAGCCGGCGATCTTCTCCGGCCAGCCGACGCCTGCACAGCAGATCGAGATGCGCAGGCGGTCCTCGCCTGACGCGGCCACGGCCGCCTCGACGGCGGCACGCACCTGATCCTCCTCGCGCACGTCGCAGCCGACGAAACTCGCGCCGTCGCCCAACTCCGAGGCGAGCGCCTCGCCCTTCTCGGCGTTGACGTCGGCGATGGTGACGGTCGCGCCGTGCCCGTGCAGCGATCGCGCGGTGGCCTCGCCGAGGCCTGAGGCTCCCCCCACGACGATCGCTCCGCTGTCCTGGACCCGCATGCGGTCGCGGACCCTACAGCGTCCGCGACAGCGACAGCCCGAAGCGCTCGCCCGGGTCGACGAGCAGCCGATCGAGGTGAAGGCCGGCCGCGGCGAGGTCGGCCTCCAGGCGCCGGCGGGTGAACTTCGCGCTGATCTCGGTGCGCAGCTCCTCGCCCGCGGCGAACTCGATCTGCAGCTCGAGCGCCTCGATCCACACGGTGCAGGCGCGGCGCGCGCGCAGCCGCATCTCGACCCATTCGCGGCGGCGGTCGTAGAAGGCGACGTGCTCGAAGGCGCCCGGGTCGAAGTTCGCCCCGAGCTCGCGGTTGACGACCTCCAGGACGTTGAGGTTGAACGCCGCGGTCATCCCCGCCGCGTCGTCGTAGGCCGCTTCGATGACCCGCGGGTCCTTCACGAGGTCGGTTCCGAGCAGGAAGCGGTCTTCGGGCCGCAGCACCGCGGCGATCGCCCGCAGCAGGCGCCGGCGCGTGCCCGGCGGGAAGTTGCCGATTGTGCCGCCGAGCAGCGCGACGATCCGCCCGTCGCCGTCCACCGGCGCCGGCAGCCGGTCGACGTGGCGCTCGAAGTCGCCCACCACGCCGTGCACGAGCAGGCCGGGGAGCGCCTCCACCAGCTCGTCGGCCGCGACCCGCAACGCCGCCTCGGACACGTCGAGCGGCACGTAGCGCACGGTGCGACCCTCCTCGCGCATGGCGCCGAGCAGGATGCCGGCCTTCGTCGCCGCGCCGGAGCCGAGCTCCACGAGCTCGCGCCCGCCGTTCGCACCGATCGCGTCGGCGATCGTCGCCGCGTGCTCGCGCAGGAGGCCCAGCTCGGTGCGCGTCGGGTAGTACTCGGGCTGCTCGCAGATCGCCTCGAAAAGCTTCGAGCCGCGCGCGTCGTAGAAGTGCTTGGGCGGGATCTCCTTGAACGGGCGCGTCAGACCGTCGAGCACGTCGTCGGCGAGCCGCCGCTCGCCGCGCTCGCCGAGGTGTGAGTCGATCCGCACCGGGGCGGCGGCCGTGGGGCTCACGCGGCGTTCCGGGCGATGCGCACGCCGGCGAAGATCTGCCGCCGCGCGGGGAGGTCCCAGTTGCGGAAGGTCGGCAGCGCCACCCGACCGGAGCTGGCCCACGAGCCGCCGCGCAGAACGCGGTAGTCGGTCCCGAAGAAGACCTCGGAGTACTCGCGGTAGGGGTAGGCCTTGAAGCCCGGGTAGCCGCCGAAGGCGCTCCCCGTCCACTCCCACACGTCGCCGGTCATCCCGAGCGCGCCGTATGGGCTCGCCCCGGCCGGGTAGGCGCCCGCCGGGGCGGTCGCGTAGAGCCGCGCGTCGAGGTTCGCGCGGGTCGGGTCTCCGGGCGCCTCGCCCCACGGCCACGTCCGCTTTGCACCCGCCCCCTGGTCCCAGGTCGCCGCCTTCTCCCACTCGGCTTCGGTGGGGAGCCGCACGCCGTGTGCTCGGGCGAAGGCGTCGGCCTCGAACCAGGAGACGTGGACGACGGGCTTGTCGGGGTTCAGGGGCTCCAGGCGCCCCATCCGCCACTCGTGCCCGTCGTCCGTCCAGCCGCCGGGGTGGGTGATGTCGTACTCCTCCTTCCAGTGCCAGGCCTCGTCGGACCACCATTCGCGGCGCTCGTAGCCGCCACCCTCGGCGAACCGCATCCACGTCCCGTTGGTGAGCGGGGTGCGGCCGATGCGAAAGGCCGGTACGTGGACCTCCTGGCGCGGGCGCTCGTTGTCGTAGGCGAAACCGGTGGTGGGGGCGCCCATGAGGAACGGGCCGGCGGGAACCTCGACGACCTCCAGGCCCGTCGCTCGCGTGGGCGCGTGAGGAGGCTCGGCGCGGCCGGGCCCCTCGTAGTCGCGCAGCCGCGCGAGCTGAAGCGTCTGGAGCATCGTCTCCTGGTGCTGGAGCTCGTGGCGGATGACGAGCTCGGGCACGCTGGAGCGCCCGACGCCGAGCCGACGCAGCGAGTCGGCCGCCCGCTCGCGGACCTCGGCGAGGTAGTCGCGCGCCTCGGCGCACCGCAGGAAGGGGAGGTCGCCGCGCCCCGCCCGCGGCGTCTCGAAGGCGTCGTAGACGTCCGCGAGCTCGGGGCGGAGCATCGGCTCGCCGCCGAAGCGGTGCACGAGCCAGAGGTCCTCGAAGGCCGCGATGTGGCCGAGGTCCCACACGAGCGGGCTCATGAGCGTGGAGTGCACGCGCTCGAGGTCATGCTCGCAGATCCCTTCGACCAGGCTGAGCGTGCGGTGGCGGGCGCCGCTGAGCGCCTCGAGAGCGGGCTCGGCGTCGGCGTGCGACTCGGTGACGGAGATTGGGCGGCTCACGTGCGTGTCGGGGCTCACGTGCGTATCGGGCTTCGAGGCCAGAGCGGGACCTTAGCGGCCCCTTCGTCTCCAACCCCTTTCCGTTCGGTTACAGCACGCGGTAGCGGGCGAAGAGGGCGCCCTCGGACTCGAGCAGCCACTCCAACGCCAGGGCCGGATGCCGACGGAGCGACTCGCCGTCGACGATCGGGCGCTCACCGGGGCCGGCGAGGACCGGGGCGACGGTGAGGAAGAGCTCGTCGACGAGGCCCTTGTCGAGGAGCGCGCCGAGCAGCACCGGGCCGCCCTCGCAGAGCAGGCTGCGCACGCCGTGGCGCTCGCGTGCCCCGCGCACTGCCGTCGCCACGACGTCGCCGTCGTCGACGACCTCCACCTCGACGCCCGGGGCCGTCTCGGGCACCTTGACCGGCCTCCCGCTCCACACCGCGACGCGTTGCTCGGGCGCGGAGAAGCACGGCGCGTCCCACGGGAACCTTCCCGAGCGGCTCGCGACCACGAGCAGCGGATCGGCGGCGAGGCCGGCCGCCTCGCGGCGCGCTCGAGCGCCCGCGTCCCTGACCAGCCGGCCGTAGTTCTCCACCGCGATCGTGCCGGTTCCCGCCATGACCGCGTCGACGCTGGCACGCAGCGCGTGGAACAGGGCCCGGTCGGGCTCGCCGCCCATCGGGCCCGAGCGCCCCTCGACGGTCGCGCGCCCGTCGACGCTCGAGACCATGTTCGCGATCAGGTAGGGACGGTCCGCGGGCGCGCGCTCACCGAGGGCCAGACGCCTCGCGAGCTCGTCGGTCTCGAGCTCTCCGGGCTCAGGCAACAGGCTCCGCAGGCGCACGGCCGCACCTTACGCTTCGCGACCGTGGCGATCTCTCGCGGCGCACCGCCTACCCTCCTCGCGGAGGCGCTGTGACCAGCACGACGCGACCCATCGCCGGCCGCCGCGGGGCGCCGGTGCACCGCGACGTCGACGGCGACGAGCGCGTGACGCCGCTCGAGCTGTTCTTCGACCTCGTCTTCGTCTTCGCGATCACCCAGGTCACGCGGCTGATCGCCGACGAGCCGACGTGGGCCGGCCTCGGCAAGGGCCTGCTCGTCCTGACCGCGCTGTGGTGGGCGTGGATCGCCTACGCGTGGCTGACCAACAGCGTGAATCCCGAGGAGGGGGTCGTCCGCGTCGCGCTGTTCGCCGCGATGGCCGCGATGCTCGTGGTCTCGCTCGCCGTGCCCGACGCCTTCGGCGCCGAGGCAAAGCTCTTCGGCGCCGCCTACTTCGTCGTGCGCGCGCTGCACATCGTGCTCTACCTGCTCGCCTCGCGCGACGATCCGGCGCTGCGCCACGCCGTCCTGCGCTTCGCGCCGCCGCTGCTGTTCGGCCCGGCGCTGATCTTCGCCTCGGCCTTCACCGACGGCGCGCTGCAGTACGCGTTCTGGGGCGTCGCCCTCACCGTGGACCTGCTCGGGCCGGTGATCGGCGGGATGGAGGGCTGGCGCGTCTCGCCGAGCCACTTCACCGAGCGCCACGGGCTCATCATCATCATCGCGCTCGGGGAGTCGATCGTCTCGATCGGCGTGGGCGCCGAGGGCGTCGAGCTCGGAGCCGCCGAGGTCGTCGCCGCCATCCTGGGCGTCGGCGTCGCGGCGACGCTGTGGTGGGCCTACTTCGACGTCGTCGCGCTCGTGGCCGAGCGCCGCCTGCAGCGCGCGACCGGGCTGGAGCGAACCGCCATGGCGCGCGACTCCTACACCTACCTGCACCTGCCGATGGTGGCCGGCATCGTGCTCCTCGCGCTGGGGATCAAGAAGACGCTCGGCCACGTCGACGATCCGCTGAAGGCCGTCGCGGCGGTCAGCCTCTGCGGCGGCGTGGCCCTCTACTTCGTCGGTCACGTGCTCTTCCGGTTGCGCAACGTCCACAGCCTGAACCGGCAGCGACTCGTGCTGGCGGCGCTGCTGACGGCGTTCATCCCGCTCGCCGTCCACGTTCCGGCGCTTGCCGCGCTCGCCGTCGTCTTCGCGCTGTGCGCCGGCCTGATCGCCTACGAGGCGATCCGCTTCGCGGACGCGCGCGACCGCCTGCGCCACGCGCCCGAGGGCGAGGCCGCCGCGGCCGAGGCCCTGCTGCGTCGCGGGGGCGCCGCCGGCTAGCCCCGGCCGCCCCCGGGCCGGGCGCCGGCGGAAACCGTATAGGCTCGCCGACCGATGGACTTCGGGCGGCTGTCGAGGGGAGAGTGGATCGCCATGGCCGGGGGGCTGCTCCTCGCGAGCTGCCTGCTCGTCCCCACCGCGTACAGCACCGACACCGGCAACCCGAACGCGCAGATCGACGGCGAGGCCGGCGACTTCACCTTCTTCCAGGTCCACTCGATCCTGCGCTGGCTGCTGCTCGCGGCCGCGGCGGCGCCGTTCATCCTCGCCTGGATCATCGTGCGCGAGCACCAGCTCTCGTGGCCGCGCGGGCAGCTCACCTCGGTCGTGGCGATCGCCGCGCTGGGGCTGATCCTCTACGTGGGGATCATCCAGCGCCCCGGCGACCCATCGGGGGCGATCACGCTCGGCGTCGGCTGGTACGGGATGGTCCTCGGCGGGATCCTCATGCTCGTCGGGTCGGTCATGCGGCAATCCGAGACCGAGCTGAAGCGCCGGCCGCCCGGAGTCCTGCGGTGACGGGCGCCTTCAGCCTCGAGTCCGATCGCCCCGACCGCAACCTCGCCCTCGAGCTCGTGCGGGTCACCGAAGCGGCCGCGCTCGCCGCAGCCCGGCTCGTCGGCCTGGGCGACAAGATCGCCGCCGATCAGGCCGCCGTCGACGGCATGCACGTGATCCTCGCCTCGGTCCGGATGGACGGCCTCGTGGTCATCGGCGAGGGAGAGAAGGACGAGGCTCCGATGCTCTACAACGGCCAGCGCATCGGCGACGGCTCGCCGCCCGAGGTCGACATCGCCGTCGATCCGCTCGAGGGCACCACGCTCGCCGCCATGGGGATGCCCAACTCGCTCGCGTGCCTGGCGCTGTCCGAGCGCGGGACGATGTTCGACCCGGGCCCGGTCGTCTACATGGAGAAGCTCGCAGGCGCGGAGGACATCGCGGACCTGCTCGACCTCGGTCGCCCGCTCGGCGACGTCGTGCACGCGGTGGCCGAGCGTCGCCGCATGAACGTTCGCGACGTCATGGTCGTCGTCCTGGACCGCCCCCGCCACGACGAGGGCATCGCCGCGATCCGCGAGGCCGGGGCGCGCGTGCGCCTGATCCCCCACGGCGACGTCTCCGCGATCCTGCTGGCGGTGAGCGACAACTCGCCGGTCGACCTGCTGTGGGGAATCGGAGGGACGCCTGAGGGCGTGCTCAGCGCCGCGGCGATCAAGTGCACGGGCGGCGAGCTCCTCGGCCGCCTGTGGCCGCGCGACGACGACGAGCGCCGCGCCGCGGCCGACGCCGGCTACGACGTGGAGCGGGTGCTGCGCGCCGACGACCTCGTGCGGGGCGACAACGCCTTCTTCTCGACGACCGGCGTGACCGACGGCGACGTGCTTCAGGGCGTGCGCTACGTCGGCGCGGGCGCCGCGACCACCGAGTCGCTCGTCATGCGCTCGCGGTCGCGCACGGTGCGGCGCATCACCGCGCGCCACGACCGCTCCAAGCTGCGCGAGATCTACGGCGGCACGAAGACCGGCTGACCGGCCTGGGCCGCCGCGCGACGGGCACGGGGCGGACGCGCCACGTCCGTTGACAGCGGCCGTTTGCGTGGGAGATGT
The DNA here is from genome assembly GCA_963728925.1 of uncultured Actinomycetes bacterium. Taxonomy (GTDB): domain Bacteria; phylum Actinomycetota; class Thermoleophilia; order Solirubrobacterales; family Solirubrobacteraceae; genus JBBPZA01. The sequence goes on from CAVSMB010000029.1 coordinate 307,128, forward strand.
TTCCGCCGTCGAGTCAACGCCCGTGCCAGGGGAGCCGATCTCCGACGTGCCGCCGCCTGACCCCGATGCCCGCCCCGACGTCGCGAGTGCCGCGCGTGCGCTGCTGCCCGAGCTGCGGGAGCAGCTCGAGGCGCTCGTCCGCATCCCGTCGGTGTCCGTTCCCGGGCAGATCGACCAGCCGCTGCTCGACGCCTTCGAGGCGACGAGCCGGCTGTTCGCCGACGCCGGGGTCGAGGTCGGGCGCCTCGACCTGCCGGACACGGCGCCAGTGGTCACGGGCCACATCCCGGCGCCGCCGGGCGCGCCGACGGTGCTGCTCTACAGCCACTACGACGTCGTGCCCGCCGGGGACGAGGCGCAATGGAGCTCGCCGCCGTTCGAGCCTACCGAGCGCGACGGCGCGCTGTTCGGCCGGGGCGTCGCGGACACGAAGTCGAACATCCTCGCCCACGTCGGCGCCCTGCGCGCGTGGGGTGGGAAGCCGCCCGTCGGCGTCAAGCTCTGCATCGAGGGCTACGAGGAGATCGGGAGCGGCGCGTTGCCGGGTTATCCCGCCACGGACCCCGAGCGCTTCCGGGCCGACGCGCTGGTCATCGGCGACGTGGGGAGCATCGAGCCCGGCGTTCCCACGCTGACGACCGCGCTGCGGGGGACGGGCAACGTGATCCTCGAGGTGCGCACCCTGGAGTCGGGCAAGCACAGCGGCCAGTACGGCGGCGCCGCGCCCGACGCGCTACTCGCGGTGCTGCGGGCGATCGCCTCCCTGCACGACGACAACGGCGACGTCGCCGTCAGCGGCCTGATGCGCAACGAGTGGGACGGCAAGGCGCAGCCCGAGGAGGACTTCCGCGATCTCGGCACGGTCCTGGACGGCATGCCGCTGATCGGCACCGGCGGGCTCGGATCGCGCGTCTGGTCGGGCCCGGCCATCACCGTGATCGGCATCGACGTCCCCTCGGTCGACGGCGCGGTCAATGCCGTCTCGCCCTACGCCCGCGCCGTGCTCAACGTCCGCGTGCATCCCGCCCAGGACGCCGTCGAGGCGCAGGCCGCTGTGATGGAGCACCTGCGCGACGTCAAGCCGTTCGGGATCGAGATCGACGTGGCGCCGGGGCCGACCGGCAACGGCTTCGCGGCCGCGACCGGCGGCCCCGCCTACGAGGCGGCGCGCGCGGCCTGGTCGTCGGCGTGGGGCGGGGAGGTCATGTTCGCCGGCAGCGGCGGCTCGATCCCCATTGTGAGCGCGCTCGCGAACGCGCTGCCCGACGCCGAGGCGCTGCTCGTCGGCACGACGGACGGCTTCGCGAACATCCACGGGCCTGACGAGCGCGTGCTCCTCAGCGAGTTCGAGAACGCGACGGTGGCCGAGGCGGACTTCTTCGGCCGCTACGCCGAGGTGTTCCCGGCGGGCGGGGCATGAGCGAGGCGGCCGCAACCGAGCCCGACGCAGAGGACGCGTCGGGCTTCGGAGGCGGCGAAGGTGGCTCGACCCAGTGCGCACTCGCCTCGAGCGAGGGCGTCGTAAGCGTCGCGGCGGGCCTGCTCGCGGTCGGCGGCGGGCGCGATTGCCGCCATGTCAGCGCGTGAACCTGGCGATCGGCTCCCCGACTTCCACGATGTAGGTCGAGAGCATCCTGCCGGTCTCGGGGCCGAGGTCGGTCGCATTGTGGGGCGTACGCGGCGGCATCAGAAACGGGTCGCCGGCGTGCAGGGTGAGCGTGGGCTTCCCCTCGATCTCCATCCGCACGGTCCCGGCGACGATGTAGCCGACCTCCTCGCCGGGATGCTGGTGCCACCCCGATTCGACGCCGGCCGGGATCTCGGTGAGCACTTGCACGATCTCTCGGCCGGGGATCGAGGACGCGGCGTGCTGGAGCTCGGTGCGCTTGAGCTTGCCGGCGAGGTCGTCGCCCGGCTGCGTGTTCGTCATGGCGTCGGTGGACATCGTTGGGCCTTCTGATCGGTTGCTGTCACGGGTGTTCGAGCGCGGGCGCGTGCTGTCCAAGGAACGCGCTGAGCTCGTCGGCGACGTCCCGCGGGCGGTCTTCGACGAGGAAGTGGCTCGTGTCGAGGCCCTGGCCGGTCACGTCGGCCGCCCACGGGCGCCAGACCTCGAGGACGTCGCCGTAGAGGTGCGGAAGGGCGCCGCGTGCGCTCCAGAGGGCGAGCAGCGGGCACCCGATCCGGCGCCTGCCCAGGTCGTCGTCGTCGTGGTCGCGGTCGATGCCGGAGCCGGCGCGGTAGTCCTCGCAGATCGCCTCGACGGTGCTCGAGTCGTCGAGCAGGCGCCGGTAAGCGGCCATGAGCGCTGCCGGGTAGCGGCCGGGCGCACCGCCGAGGCCCAGCTTGCGCACGTGCAAGTCGAAGAACGCGTCGGGGTCGCCGGCGATCAGGCGTTCGGGCAGCGGCGCGGGCTGGGCGAGGAACGCCCAGTGCCAGTAGGCGAGCGCGAGGCGCGCGTCGGCGCGGGCCCAGACCTCGCCCGTGGGGACGACGTCGAGCACGGCGGCCGCGCTCACCCGGTCGGGATGGTCGAGGGCCATCCGGTAGGCGACCCGCCCGCCGCGGTCGTGCCCGGCCACCGCGAAGCGTTGATAGCCGAGCGCGGCCATGGCCTGCACCTGGTCGGCGGCGAGCGCGCGCTTGGAGTGCGGGGCGTGATCAGGTGCCGGCGATGGCCTGAACGACGCGCCGTAGCCGGCGAGGTCGGCGGCGACAACCGTGAACCGCTCGGCCAGACGCGGCGCGGCGGCGTGCCACATGAGATGCGTCTGCGGGTACCCGTGCAACAGCAGCAACGGCGGTCCGCTCCCACCGACACGCGCGAAGATCACCCCTCGATCGGTCTCCAGCTCGTGCCCGGCAAAGCTCTCGAACATGGCTTCGGTCCTCCCTGCGATCGGAGGGTCAGCGGCGGTCCGGCTCACGAAACTCTTGCGCGGACGGTTCGAGGAGGACCCGGGACTGGACGGCTATGGCTGATCTCCTTGCTGATGGACGAGGGCGGGGTTGCGAGGCGTCACGCGGCGGCGTCGACCGATGCGGGCTGGCGCAGGAAGGCGAGCAGCTCGCGGTTGACCTCCTTGGCGTGGGTGACGCACATGACGTGCGGTCCGCCTTCGATCTCGACGTAGTGCCCGTCGGGCAGCGCCGCGTGCAGCCGGCGGCCCTGGCCGTCGATCGGCAGGATGCGGTCGGCCGTTCCGTGCAGGATCAGCGTCGGGATGTCGATCCGCTTGATGTCCTCGCCGAAGTCGTCAAGCCAGCCGGGTGGGCACGCCCACGTCGCGATCGGCGACGCCGTCGCACCGGCGTTCCAGAGGTTGCGCACCGTCTCCTCGCTGACCCGTGTGCCCAGGTAGTCATCGAGGTTGAGGAAGTCCCCGAGCAACCCGGTCAGCCACGCGGCCCGGTCGTCGAGAATCGCCTGCTGCACGGTCGCGACCGCCGCCTCATCGACCCCCCCCGGGTTCTCCGCCGACTTGGCGTACGACGGCGCGAGGCTCTCGATGAAGACCACACCCTCCAGCCGATCGGTCCCGTGGGTGCCGACGTAGCGAGCCAGCTCCCCGGTGCCCAGCGAGAAGCCGACCAGGGTCGCCTCACGCAGGTCGAGCTCGACCAGCACCTTGTCGAGGTCGCCGGCGAGCGTGTCGAAGTCATAGCCCACGGTCGGCCGGCTTGACTGGCCGAACCCGCGCCGGTCATAGACGATCACGCGATGGCCGGCCTCCAGCAGCGCGTGCACCTGCGGCTCCCAGGACCGGCTGTCAACCGGCCAACCACTCAACAGGACGACCGGCGAGCCGGAGCCGTGGTCCTCGTAGTAGAGCTCGATGGGCGTGGTGTTCTCCTGTCCGACGGTGATCGTGCCCATGGGGCCTCCTTGAAGGATTGGCTGGCGTCAACCAGGTTCCAGGGCGCGCCGGGCCTCCGCTAGACCCGCTGGCCGGAGCGCGGTTTCCGGCTAGCCTACCCTCGTGTGAAGGCCGCCCTGAGCCCGTGTCCCGCTCGGTGCTCGTCGTCGATGACCACGCCTCGTTTCGCGACCTCGCCGCGAGGGTGCTGACCGGGTGGGGCCACGTGGTGATCGGTGAGGCCGGCAGCGTCGAGGAGGCGCTCGCGCGCGCCGCTCCTCGGACTCGGACCGCGCCAACGCGTGGTCTCCCTTCGCCGTGCACGCTCGGCGAGAGCCGCAGGCTCGGCGAGCGCACACCTGAGGAGGCGAGGGGCGCTGTCGGCTACCGCGCCGCCCGGTCGGAGTCGAGCGCCGCCTGGTCCTTGTCGCGCTCGCGCAACGGGTTGGGGGTCTCACCGGGCGACGGGACCGCCTGGTCCTCCCCCGTCGCACCCTCGCTGTCGACGAAGCGCCCGACACGCGAGTCGGCGAGGTCGCCGCGGGCCAGCGAGCGCAGGAAGCCGTGGGTGACCAGCACGTGGATGCGCGACTGGGTGTTCACGTAGAACCACGTCGCGATCCCCGAGGCCAGCGCCGGATAGAAGTTCGCGACCTCGACCTCGACGTGGGCCACCGCATAGCCGGGCCGGTCGGCGGGGCGCCGTGTGACGTCGATCTCGAGGTAGCCGTCGCCGCCCCGTCCCCGTCGCGAGACCAGCACTCCCTTCTCGATGCGCCAGCGCACGATCCCGCGGCCCCCCTCCATCTCGTACTCGGGGGCCCGGAAGCTCAGCAGCACGAAGGGCCGGAACAACAGCACGACGAAGCGCTCGCGATCGGTGTAGCGCACCTGGATGAGGCCGAGCGTCGCCCGGGTGAGGAAGCGCCAGTAGGTGCGGGCAAGGCGCTCGAGGTTCATCGGCGACCAGATCCGGTCGAGCTCGTCCTCGGGAAGCGTGAGGTCGGCGGCCTGCACGGAGCGCACCGCCCCTCGGTCGATCGCCGTCCCCTGCTGGGGATCGACGATCACCGCCTCGGCCCGCACCGGGGGCAGGCTGCGGCGCCACAGGAGCCACGCGCCCGTCAGCGCGGCGAGGACGGCACCGGCGACGCCGGCGAGCGTGCGCCTCATTCCCCGTCCAGCGCCGCGCGGACCGCCTCGTCGAAGCCCTTGGGCGCGTCGTTGATCCCGGGTGGGGGAGCGGTCCGCACCACCATCTCGGACCGCAGCCCGTCGACCAGCGGGCGTACGAGCCCGCTCTCCACGGGGGTCACGAGCGTCACCCAGTAAGAGGACAGGCGAGGGCTCAGCACCGGCACGCGGATGATGGCCGGCGGCCGGCGGCCTTCGACGCGCGCGAAGCGCCCCATCATGTCGCGGTAGCTGAGCACGTCGGCGCCGCCGAGCTGGAGCTCGGCCGGCACCTCGTCGCGTTCACCGGCGTCGGCGAGCGAGGCGACCACGTCGGCGATGGCGATGGGCTGCGTGCGGGTGTCGATCCAGCGCGGGCAGATCATGGCGGGGAGCCGGTGGACGAGTGCGCGCAGCATCTCAAACGACGCGCTCTGGGCGCCGATGACCATCGCGGCGCGCGCGTGCACGAAGGACTCGACGCGCTCACTGAGCAGCTCGGCGACCTCCTCGCGGCTCTGCAGGTGCTCGGAGGTGGTGTCGGCCGTCGGCTTCAGGCCACCGAGGTAGACGATGCGGCGCACGCCCGCCTCGCGAGCAGCGTCGCCGAAGTTGCGGGCGGCGCGGCGGTCGAGGGCGGCGAAGTCCTTCCCGTTGCCTCGCCCCATGGAGTGGATGAGGTAGTACGCGACGTCGGTCTCGTCCAGCGCGGCGGCGAGGCCCTCGCCCGAGACCGCGTCCCCTCTGGCGACCTCGACGCCGCCGGGGAGCCGTCCGCGCGACGGGTCGCGCAGCATCGCGCGGACCGTCGCGCCGCGGTCGCAGAGCGTGTCGAGCAGCCGGCCGCCGACGTACCCGGAGGCGCCGGTGAGAAGGATCCTGTGGTCTGCGTCCATGCGCCAAGTACGGAGCGCCTCAGCCATCCGATCGCTGGGCGGCTGCCATCCGTGACCCCCCGGCCTCCCGCTGCCGTACCCGGGACGCATCAAGTGGCGACCCGCCACCCTCACGCTCAAAGCGTTGAAGGCGTGCTCAACATCTTGTAGAAGGTCGTGCACATGACCGAAGGCCTCTCTATCGGCGACGTCGCCGAGCGGACCGGGCTCGCGGCAGGGACCATCCGCATGTGGGAGCAGCGCTATGGGGCGCCGACCCCGCGCCGCCTGGCGAGCGGGTACCGGGTGTACGGTGTCGGCGACGTCGACCTGCTCCGCCGCGCGCTCGCTTATCGCGAGCGCGGCCTGTCGGTCGGCGCGGCGCTCGAGCGGGCGCGCGAGAACGGAGCCGAGACCGACCTTCCGTCGATCTACGGCGCGGTCGCGTCGGCGGTCGGCGCGCCGCGCACCCATCTGCTGCGCAAGCCGACGCTGCTGGCGATCAGCCGCGCGATCGAGGACGAGACGCTCGCCCACGCCGCGGCGCCGCTGTGCTTCGGCGCCTTCCAGGAGGAGCGCTTCTACCGCAGGGTGGAGCACCGCTACCGTCGCATCGCCGACGGCGCCGACGCGACGGTCGTCTTCGCTGACTTCCCAGCCGTCCGCGAGGCGCCCGGCGAGCCCTCCGAGATCCCGATCCGGGGGGAGGCGGCGCTCGGCAACGAATGGGCGGTGATCATCGACGCACCCGGCTACGCCGCGTGCCTGCTCGCGTGGGAGCATCCCAACGGCGTGGAGCGCGACGGCCCCGACGACGCCGAGCGCCGCTTCGAGGCGATCTGGACGATCGACCCCGACGCCGTGCGCCGCGCCTCACTCGTCTCCGCGCGCCTCGCCGCACGTGAGGACGCGGAGCTCGGCCGGCGCCTGGACGCGCTGCTCGCCGACAGGCGCCTGGCCATCGAGACGCCGGCCCCCGCGCTGACCGCGCTGACCAACCGTATGGTCGGCTACCTCGAGGAGGCCGCGGCCTGAGGAGACCCCTGAAAAGTGGTTCGACATCGACACGCCTGTTTTCAGGGGTCTCCTAGACGGTTGCGTCAGCCATCGAGAGCCGCTCGATCTCGATGGCCTCGCCGGCGGCGGCGACCCCCTCGCCGGCGGCGAGGAAGGCCAGAGCGTCGGCGTGCAGCATCGAGGTGAGGAGGTGGGACTGCTGGGGGCCGGTGGGGGTGGCCCGCGGACGGCCGTCGTCCCCAGGCGCGAGGCGCACACGCAGGGCCTGCTCGCGCTCGGGGTTGCGTGCAACGGGCTCGCCGAGCAGCGCGTGCTCGCGGGCGGGGAGCGGCTCGAGGCCCTGCAGCGCTCGCAGGGCCGGGGCGGCGAAGAGCAGGAAGGTCACCATCGCCGACACCGGGTTGCCGGGCAGGCCCAGGACGAGCGTCCCGTCGCGGGCGCCGAACCATGTCGGCTTGCCGGGCTGAAGCGCGACGCGCCAGAAGCGCTCACGGACCCCCAGGTCGTCGAGCGCGGGCTTGACGTGGTCGTGGGGGCCGACCGACACGCCTCCGGAGACCACGACGAGGTCGCTCTCGCCCAGGCCGCGCTCGAGCGCCGTCGCGGTGGCGTCGCGGCGGTCGGGAACGTCGCTGCGGGCGATCACCTCGGCGCCGTCGAGCCTCGCCAGCGAGGCGAGCGTGAGGGCGTTGGAGTCGTGCAGCTGGCCCGGGCCGAGTGGCACGCCGGGAGCGACCAGCTCGTCGCCCGTGGCCAGCACGGTGACCCGCGGACGCCGGACGCAGGGGAGCGCGGCGACCCCGGTGTTCGCCGCGACACCCAGTTGCGCGGGACCCAGGCGCGCGCCGCCCCTCAGGATCGGCGTCCCCGCGCGTATGTCCTCCCCGGCGGGCCGGACGTTCTCGCCCGGCGCGGTCTCCGCCGCCACCGTCACGTGGCCGTCCTCCTCGGCGGTGTCCTCGACGCGGATGACCGCGGTCGCCCCCTCGGGCACGGTGGCACCGGTCGAGATGCGGATCGCGGTTCCATCCCGGACCGCCACCCCCGCCGGATGCCCGGCACGCGACTCGCCGGCGATCCGCAGCCTGCGCCTGGCCGGGCCCGCGCGCAGGGCGAACCCGTCCATCGCCGACCCGGTGTAGGGCGGCGAGTCGCCGGCGGCGGCGACGTCGCGCGCGAGCGCGCGCCACAGGGCCCGGTCGAGAGCGACCTCCTCGGTCTCGAGCGGCGCGGCCTCGGCCAGCACGAGCTCGCGCGCCTGCGCGACGGTCAGCAGCGGCGTGGCGACGGACATCGGCGCATTGTCCTGCACCGGTCCTCCCGATCGCCTCCCGCCAACAAGCTCGCCGGCCAAACCCTCGCCGACCTCTGACCTCGGGACTGCTCGACACCACGGTGTTCATCGCCCGAGAGGTCGAGCGACCGCTTCGCGAGTTGCCCGACCGCGTGGCGGTCTCCGTGATCACGATCGGCGAGCTGGAGCTGGGCGTCCTCGCCGCGGTCGACGAGGCAGTTCTGGCCAGACGCGCCGACACCCTCGCGCTCGCACGGGAGTCCGATCCGATCCCGGTCAGCGAGCCGGTGATGACGGCGTGGGCACGTCTGGTAGCCGACTGCCGCCGCGCGGGCGTGCACCGCAACGTCAGGCTCACGGATGCGCTGATCGCGGCCACCGCGATCGCCCACGGTCTGCCGGTCATCACGCACGACGAGGACTACGATCGGATCGCGGGCGCACACCTGCCGTTGCGCGTCGTGAAGGTCTGAACCGGCGCCGGTTCTCGCCGCCTCCGCGCGTGAAAGGATCGCGGCGTGCAGGCCGACGCTCCCCGTGCCCGCAGCGCCCGGGCGGTGCCGGACGCGCCCGTGCACGCCCTCGTGTCGCGCTCCGAAGGACTCGCGAAGGGATGGCTGATCGCCCTGCTGGAGCGCCGTCCGCTGGCGCGCGCCGCCGCCGTGCCGACGGCGGGCCTGGCGGCGCGCGGGCCCGAGCTCTGCGCCGTCGCCGCCCGCGCGCTGGCCTCGGACGAGGCGCTGGCCGAGCTTCAGGCGCTGCATGCGCCCTCGCTCGCCGGACTGACCGGCGCGGTCGGCCCGGCCGCGATCGTCGAGGCCGCCGAGGCGCTGCGGGCGATCCTGTGGGCCGCCCTGCTCGAGACGCTGCCCGAGCCGCGCCCCGGGCAGCTCGCCGACCTCGCCGACCGGCTCGCGCTCCTCACCTCCGGGCTCCTCGCCGCGGCGCTGAGCGATCGGGCGCCCGCGCCGACCGTCGAGGAGCAGGGGGAGGACGACGGGGGCGTCGGTGGGCGACCTGTCGCCTCGGCGCTGACCGCTGTCCGCGACCGGCGGCCGGCCCCTGACCCGGCACCGGAAGCAGGGCTGTGGCGCGACGCCCTGGAGCGCCGGCTGGGCGCCGGTGGCCCCGGTGAACGGACCTCGCTGCTGCTGGTCGAGCTCGACGACGTGGAGCGGATGCGGGCGGCCGGCGAGCTCGACGGCCTGCTCGAGCGCGCCGGGCTGGCGATCCGCCGCGAGGCGCGCCGCGGCGACCTCGTCGCCCACGAGTCCGACGGGCGCACGTGGGTTCTCGCGGCCGAGTCGGGCCGGCCGGCCGCCGAGGCGCTGGCGCGTCGCATCGCCGCCGGCATAGCGGCCGTCGGCGGGGAGCACGGCGCGCCGCTGACCGTGTCGATCGGCCTGGCCGTCCATCCCGACGACGGCCTCGACGCCGGGGCGCTCTCGGCCCACGCCGAGGAGGACATGCTCGCGGCCCGCGCGGCAGGTCTGCCGGTCGGGGGCGAGCGGCTCTGAGCCCGCGATCTCCAGACTGGATGGATCGCCGGGTGGTGGAACCTCCACGCTGGCGTTCTTGGCGTGCGCGGCGCTCCTGGTCTCCAGCGGTGCGCGCGGAGCGATCGGCGGCTTCGCCTGGCTGGCGCTCGGAGCGCCGGGCTTCGCCATCGCCGCGCGACGAGGCGGGTCCTCCGCGAGCCCCCGCGGGACCCCGGCCGCTCAGCGAACGGTGCCCGGGCCGAGCACCAGCGAGCCGACGGTGCCGATGCCCTCGAAGCCGAGCTTTGACGCGGTGGCCTCGGTGAGGTCCCAGCTGAACCCGCGGCGGTAGGGCCCGCGGTCGACGACGGGCACCGTGATCGAGCGCCCGTTGTAGTAGAAGGCGACCCTCGTGCCGCATGGCCGTGTCTTGTTCGCCACCCCGAGCGTCGTGCGCTTGAGCCGGATCCCGCAGGCCGTGATGCGGTCGTAGAACGTCGAGGCCTTGGTCGGCTCGTAGACGGTCAGGGTCAGCGCCTGCGAGGCCTGGTCGGCCGCAGCGCCGGCGGAGCCGGGGTCGCGGGCGACGACCGCCCGGACCGGGAACGAGCCCGCCGACCCCGCCTTCCACTTCACGCTCCAGGCGCCGTCGGAGTCAGTCGTCGCCCTGGTCACCTCGCGCCAGGCGCCCACCGAATCCCGGCGCTGGACGCTGATCGTCTGGCCCTCGCGGGCGCGATCGACGCGCCCCGAAAAGCGCACCTTGCGCCCGAGCAGAACCTGGCCGCGGACCGAGAGGGTCACGCCGCCGGACTGCTCGCCGGTCGCCGTCGTGTCCGTCGCGCCGCTGAGCGAGGCGTCGTCGACCGGCGTCGTCGTGGTCGCTCCGGGGCCGGGGGCGGAGGTCCCGCCGGTCTTCCCGTCGGCGAGCGCGGGCGCGGCGGAGCAAGCGGTGATCAGGGCGGCGAGCAGGGCCGCGCGGGACAGCTTGGGCACAGGGCCCTTCCGGTTGTCGGGTGACTCGTGTCCGGCCTACGGGGTGAGCTGACGGGCTCGCGCCTGAACGGCGCTACGGCTCGAGAACGAGCCGATTCGCCCCCGCGAGCCGAAGCTCGCATTGGGTCCCCCGCCCGCCGTGCGCAGGACGCACGGCAGCTCGGCTGGAGCGGGGCAGTATACGAACGACGCGGACGCGAGGCGCCGCCGACGCACCACGGCCCGGTCGCCAGGCGCGGCGAGGCTACGGCTTGGGGAGCTTCTTCACCGCGTTCTTGACGGCCTGGCTGCCGAGCGTGAGGCCGATCTGGGCGAGCTCGCCCGCGGCCTGGACGACGGTCCCGACGAGCTCGCCTCCGCTCAGCGGCCCGCTGGGCCGTTCGGGCGGCGGCTGCGGAGCCGGCCGCGGCCCGCTGGTCTTGGCGCCCGCGGCCGGACCGATCGGCTCGCCTCGCGTCCTCGCGCCGGCCGTTGCCCCGATCCTCTCGCGCGCCGCGGAGCGCGGCGGCTTCGCGGTCCTGGCCGCCGTTCGGACGGCCGGCGCGGACGCCGTGCGCTTCGCCGCTGCCTTCCTCGGCGCCGCCTGCTTGCTCCCCGCCGGCTTCGCGGCCGCGGGTCGCTTCCCCCGGCCGGCGGCCGAGCGGGGCTTCGGCGCGGCCGCAGGCGTCGCCGGGCGGCCCGCGGCCGAGGCCTTGGGGGATCCGTCGGGCGGCGGCGCGCTGGCGCCGCGCTTGTCGCTCCGGCGGTGCGGGCGATGACGCGGCAGGTTGGAGATGACGTCCTTGCGCCGGCGGTCGGCCATGACGCTCACATCATCCCGCATCGCGTCGCACGACCGCACGCTCGCGCGCACGGCAACCCGATTTCCCGGCTTCGCCGACAAACGCCCTACTCTGGGTCGCGGTACCGGCGACCGAAACTTGAAACGGAATCCGGCGTTCGGCGTAGTAAGAGCGGAACCGGACCGTGCGCAACACCGTTGATAGCCCGCAGAGCGCGGAATGCCGGCGCCACTCCGACATTGACTTCACAAAATATAGCGCTTAGGTTGCGAACGTATGCTTGGATGGCCGGCCGCGAGCGGCCGCACGCCCGTCCTGCGAACTGACCCGGCCTTCGCATCCCAGCCAGCGGTGTCGCCACGAAGTAGGAATCCATGACCACAGCGGAACTTCAAGAACTGGAAGAGATCAAGGGCCTGATCGCCAAGGGGCAGCAGGTCGGTGTGCTGACCTACGGCGAGATCACCCAGGCGGTCTCCGAGCTCGATCTCGACGACGGCGACCTCGAGGAGTTCCACCACTACCTCGAGGGCTCCGAGATCGAACTGGTCGACGATCCCGACACGGCGGCGGCGCCCGAGGCCGAGCGCGCGCCCGACAAGCGCGGCCGGCGCAAGGCGAAGACCACGCTCGACCTCAAGCCGGACATGACGACCGATTCCCTTCAGCTCTTCCTGAAGGACATCGGGAAGGTCCGCCTGCTCACGGCCCAGGAGGAGGTCGATCTCGCCAAGCGCATCGAGCGCGGCGACCTCGACGCCAAGCAGAAGATGGTCGAGTCCAACCTGCGCCTGGTCGTCTCGATCGCCAAGAACTACCGCAATCAGGGCCTGCCCTTCCTCGACCTGATCCAGGAGGGAACGCTCGGGCTCGTGCGCGCGGCCGAGAAGTTCGACTACCGCAAGGGCTTCAAGTTCTCCACCTACGCGACGTGGTGGATCCGCCAGGCCATCGCCCGCGCGCTGGCCGACAAGGCGCGCACGATCCGCATCCCGGTGCACGTGGTCGAGAAGCTCAACAAGATCGGCCGCGCCGAGCGCAAGCTCGTCACCGAGCTCGGCCGCGAGCCGACCGCCGACGAGATCGCCGACGTCACGGGCATCGACCCCGACGAGGTCGACTCGATCAAGCGCTCGGCGCAGGCGCCGGTGTCGCTCGAGAAGCCCGTCGGTGACGAGGAGGAGTCCGAGTTCGGCCAGTTCATCGCCGACGAGCGCGCCGAGTCGCCCTACGAGCGCGCCGCGGAGATCCTCACCAAGGAGGCGCTGCGCGAGGCGCTCGAGAACCTGTCCTACCGCGAGCGCCGCGTGCTCGAGCTGCGCTACGGCCTGGGCGGCGAGCACCCCCGGACGCTGGACGAGGTCGGCCGCACGTTCAACGTCACGCGCGAGCGCATCCGGCAGATCGAGAACCAGTCGCTCAAGAAGCTGCAGAGCCTCGCCGAGGCGCAGAAGCTCCGCGACGTCGCCTAGCTGCGACGTCGCCGGATCCCCTCACCCCGCTCGACCCGCCGCCGCCCGAGCGGCTCGATCCGCGCGCGCTGATGCTGTGGCGCCTGGAGGCCGCGATCTGGGGGCTCGGGCTGGTGCTCGCCGGGGTCGCCGCCACGCTCGCCCTGCTCCTCGGGGCGCACGCGTCACCCGTGGTCGCGGCGCTGCCCGCCGTCGCCGCGATCGCCGCGGCGCTCACGGGCACGCTTGCCTTTCCGCCGCTGGCCTACCGGCGCTGGCGGTTCGGCATCGACGACGAGGAGATCGACCTCCAGCGCGGCCGCCTGTGGGTCGAGCGGATCCTCATCCCGATGGCGCGCGTCCAGCACGTCGACACCGGGACGGGCCCGCTCGAGCGCCGGCTCGGCCTGGCCTCGGTACGGGTCCACACCGCGTCGGGCGGCTTCGAGATCCCGGCCCTCGACGTCGCGCGCGCGGCCGAGCTGCGCACCCGCATCGCGCGCCTCGCGCGCGTCGGCGATGACCTCTGAGCCCCCGCCCCCGCGCTCGGCGGCCGGCGCGGCCGCGGCCGCGCCGGCCCGATCCGGCCTCGCCGCCCACCGCCTGCACCCGCTCGGCATCGCGGTGCTCGCCGCGCAGCGCGCCCGCGCCGGGCTCGGGACGCTGGTGCCGGCCCTCGCCGCGATCGGCCTCGGCGTCGGCCTGCAGGCTCTCGTCCTCGCCCTCGTCGCGGCGTGCCTGCTCGGGGTGGTCGTCGGGATGCTCGAGTGGCGTGCCTTCACCTTCGGCGTGGAGGGAGCGGCCTTCGTCGTGCATCGCGGGATCGTGCGCCGCGAGACGGTGAGCGTGCCCCTGGCCCGGGTGCAGAGCGTCGACGTCAGCCAGAGCCCGATCGCCCGCGTGCTGGGCGCGCGAGCGCTCACCGTCCGCACGGCGGCGGGCACCGAGAACGTCGAGCTCGCGGCGGTGTCCGCGACTGCCGAGGGCGGGCTGCGCGCCGCGCTCGGCGATGCGGCCGCGGGGGATGCCGGCGCGGAGGAGGTCCTCGCGCGCCTGCCCGCCTCGCGCCTGCCGCTGATCGCCCTGACCTCGCCGCGCATCGGCGCGGGGATCGTGGTGCTCGTCGCGGTCTTCCAGCGCCTCGACGAGGTCCTCCCGGGCAACCTCGCGGGCGACACGCTGCGCGGGCTGCAGCCACGCAGCGCCCTCGCCGCGGTTGCCGAGGTCGCGGCGGCGGTGCTCGTCGCGGCGCTCGCGTCGCTCGCGGGAACGACGCTGACCTGGGCGGGCTTCCGCATCGTCCGCGACGGGCCGCGCCTGCGGCTGCGCCGCGGGCTGCTCAGCTACCGCGAGACCGTCGTCGCCCTTGATCGCGTACGTGCCGTCCAGGCCCGCGAAGGACTGCCGCGCGAGGCCCTCGGGTTGTGCACGCTCGGGGTGCGTACCGCAGGCCGCGGGCTGGAGACCGGGCTCAACGGGACGCTGCACCCGCTGCTGGCGCTGGATCGGGGTGCGGCGCTCGTGCGCGAGGCGATCCCCGCCCTCGACCCCGACGGCATCGCGCTGCGCCGCCCGCCGCGTCGCGCCCGCAGCCGGGCGATCCGCCGCACCGCGATCCCGGCGCTCGTCCCCGTCTTCGCCGCGGCCGGGCTGCTGTGGCCCTGGGGTGCCGCGGCGCTCGTGCTCGTGCCTGCGGCCGGCGTCCTAGGCCTGGCCCAGTGGCGCGCGGCGGGGATCGGGATCGCCGGCGACCGGCTGCGCTGGCGCCGCCGCGAGGTCGCGCGCTACACTCTGGTGGCGCGCGGGCAAACCGTCCAGTGGCGCCGCGTCAGGCAGGGCCCGCTCCAGCGGCGCCGGGGGCTCGCGACGCTCGAGGCCGGCCTGTCCGTCGGGCGCACGCAAGCCCGCGTGCGCGACCTCGACGCGGCCGACGCCGCCCGGCTCGCGCGGGAGCTCGGTCGACCTCGCACGCGCGAGCATCGCCTCGGCGCGGAGGCTCCGCCCAGCCGGGCCTCGGTCCAGCGCAGCAGGCCGGGCACGGGCGGGGAGTCGTCGGCGACGGCGCCCACGTGGTAGCGGCCGCGGTAGGTCCGGAACTCGACCGCGGAGTCGTGCCCGACACCTACACGAGCCAGAAGTCCGGGAGCCGCTCGGTGTCGCCGGCCTTTGGCTTGCGGCCGCCGATGCAGATGAGGTCGAGACCCTCTGGGCCGGCCTCGAACGAGCGGACCACTGCGGGAGCGACGCGCAGCACGTCCCACGCTGCGAGCTCGACGATCTCGTCGTGATGACGGCCTCCGGGAGGTGATCGCGGACGGCGAAGGTCCTGAAGTCCACGACCTGGTCGGCGGCGCACCGACGCTGCACGAACCGTCGCCGTTCGAGCCTAAGCGCTCCCTAATTTGTCTAGCGGCGTCTTGACGGCGCCTGGTTCCGTCCGACAGGGTCCTGGAACGACCCGCCCGCGGATCCGATCACGGAGGACGACGTGCAGACCACGCTCGGCCAGTTCAACGAGACCAAGTCCCAGGATGCCTTCGCCCTGCAGAACTCCAAGCTCCTCAAGGTCCACCTCGAGCAGGTGACCGTGCAGGCCAAGGCCGGCGCGATGGTGGCCTACCAGGGCGACGTCGCCTTCGAGCACGCAGGCTCGGGGGGCATGGGCCGCTTCCTGAAGAAGGCGGCGACCGGCGAGGGGACGAAGCTGATGAACGTCCACGGCACGGGCGAGGTGTTCCTCGCCGACCTCGCGCAGGACATCCACCTGATCTACCTCGAGCAGGACTTCATCACCTGCAACGGGGCGAACGTGCTCGCCTTCGACGCCGGCATCGACTGGGACATCAAGATCGAACGCGGCGCCGGCGCGATGGCCGGCGGCTACACCAACATGTCGCTGAACGGCACGGGCTGGGTGGCGATCGTGTCCAACGGCCCGCCGGTGCTGCTCAACGTGGCGCAGGCCCAGACCTTCGTCGACCCGCAGGCGGCGATCACCTGGTCGTCGGGCGTGCAGACCTCGTTCAAGACCGACATCAAGATGAAGGACTTCATCGGCAAGGGGTCGGGCGAGCAGGTGCAGCTCGCGTTCTCCGGACAGGGCTGGGTGCTCGTGCAGCCGTCCGAGGGCACCGTGAAGGGGGCGGGCGGCGGCGGCGGGGGCGGGGCGCAGTCGGGCAACAACGCGCTCGGCTCGCTGCTCGGCGGCTGAGGCGCCCCACGGGGCGGGCCCCAGCGCCCTAGCGCCCCGAGGCCACTTCAGTTGGTGAAGTCTTGCGCTACCCTCTTACGGAGATGGCGCGAAACAACGATGAATGCCCGGTCTGCCGCACCGCAGAGGTTGTCTGCGGCAAGTGGACGCTACTCGTCATCCGCGACCTCGCCGAGGGCCGCTCGCGCTTCTGCGAGCTCGAGCGCTCTTTGGCCGGCATCAGCCCGCGCACCCTCTCGCTGCGCCTGCGCGCCCTCGAGGAGGAGGGCATCGTCGCCCGCGACACCTTCCCCGAGGTCCCGCCCCGCGTCGAGTACTCGCTGACCGAGAAGGGCTGCGCGCTGCTGCCCCTCATCGACGACATGCGCGAGTACGGGCTGCGGTGGCTCGGCGGCGTGTGCGAGGCCGACGAGTCGGACCTCGCCGCCGCGGTCGCCTGAGCCTGCAAGCCCTGCTGCGTGCAAGCCCTGCTGCGCGGTGCAGGAGTCTGACCGCCCGCCGCCGAACGGCGGCCCATGCGCAACAGCCACCTCCACCAGACCCTTCGGTCCCTCGCCGAGGAGTCGGCGCTCCAGCTCTCCGCGGAGGTCGCCCGGGGCGCAGAGATCCCCTTCGAGCTGACCGAGTCGCAGGGCTCGCGGACGGCGCTGTACTCCTACCGGCCGCGCACCGAGGAGTTCATCCGCGAGCAGATCTCGGTCCTGGGCCGCCTGCCCTCCTACTCCGTCGCGGCGCAGTCCCTAGAGCGCCAGGGCGGCCTGGACGCCTATCTGCGCGTCCGCGGCGAGCGGCGCATCCCGGCGCAGGACGGCGAGCTGATCGACGCCGTCCTGCGCACCTTCCTCGGCCGCGTGTTCACCGAGGTGACCGAGTTCGAGGTCTCCGACGAGCGCTTCGGGCGCGCCTACTCCGAGGTCGAGGACGCCGTCTTCACCGGACGCTCGCTGACCATGACGGTCGCGCCGGTGCTCGGGCTCGAGCTGCGCTCGCCCGAGCTCGAGATCGGCGAGGGCCTGGCGCTGGTCCGCGGCGACGCGCTCGACGAGGCGCCCGACGACGCCCTGTGGCTCGGGGCCGGGGAGGCGGGCCGTCCCAACACCCTCGCGGTGCTCACGGTCGAGGGGCGGCCCGGGGACCTCGTGCCCGTCTCGCGCGCCCGCGTGCGCTTCCGCCGCCTGCTCACCGCGCTGCGGCTCTTCGAGGGCGGTGGCTTCGCCCTCGGCCCGGCGGCGTGGACGCGGCTCGACGCCGGGCCTTGGCGCCTCGTGGCGCTGGGTGGCACCGGCAGGCCGCAGGGGGCGACGCTGCGCGTCGAGCCCGACACCGAGGACGAGTTGCGCGCGTTCGTCAACCTCGTCGCCCGGCGCCGGCCACGGTCGGGTGAGCTCGCGTGGGCGCTGTCGCGCTTCGACCTCGGGTGCGAGCGCGTCGCGCCGTTCGAGACGCTGACCGACCACCTGCTGGCGCTCCGTGCGCTGCTCGAGCCCGAGGGCTCCAACAGCGGCCGGCTCGCTGCGCGCCTGGCGGCGATCTGCGCGATCCCCGAGCGCCGCGCGGGGCTGACCGAGCGCGTGGCCCACGCGATCTCGCTCGAGCGTGCCGTGATCGCCGGGCTCGCGCCCGCGCAGGACGGCGTCGACGCGCTGGTCGACGACCTCACGGGACACCTGCGCGCGCTCCTGCGCGACGTCCTCTGCGGCCACCTCGACCCCGACCTCGTCGCGGTCGCCGACGAGCTGCTCGCGCCGGCGAGCGCGCCCGACGTCGACCCCGCCGCGGTCTAGCCGCCATGGACCAGCGCCAGCGGGCGCAGGAGCTCCGGCGGCTGCACGAACGCGACCGCATGCTCGTGGTGGCGAACGCGTGGGACGCCGCGAGCGCGCGGGTCGCCGAGGCGGTCGGCTTCGAGACGGTGGCGACCAGCAGCAGCGCGATGGCGTGGGCGCACGGCGATGCCGACGGCGAGAACGTGCCCTTCGCGGACACGCTCGCCGCAGTCGAGCGGATGGTGGCGGCCGTCGCGATCCCCGTCAGCGTCGACTTCGAGTCCGGGCACGTCGCCGCCACCGGGAACATCGAGCGAAGCGTCGACGCGCTGCTCGACACCGGCGCGGCCGGCTTCGGCCTGGAGGACAGCGACTTCGAGGCGGGCGGCATTCGGCCCACCGAGGAGCACGCCGAGCGCATCGCGAGCGCCCGCGCGGTGGCCGAGCGGCGCGGAATCCCGGCGCTGATCATCGGACGCACCGAGCTCTTCCTGCGCACCGACGCGGGGGAGGACGACGGCGGCGACGAGGCGATCGCGCGCCTGCGCCGCTACGTGGAAGCCGGAGCCGACGTCGCCTTCGCGCCGGGCATCGGGGGCCCCGAGCTCATCGGGCGCCTCGTGCGCGAGCTGCCCGCGCCGCTCAACGTGCTGCGCACACCGCGCTCGCCGGACCTGCCGGCGCTCGACCGCCTCGGCGTGCGCCGCGTGACGATCGGCGGCGCGAGCTACCGAGCCGCCCTCGCCGCGCTCGAGGGCGCGCTCGCCGGCCTGCGCGACGGCAGCGTCGCCGCGCTCGACGCGCTCGGGTCCCCGAGCCCGCCGGTGCTCGAGCGCGTGCAGGCGCCCAGCGGCTAGCGAGCGGCCCGCCGGATCGCGGACTTGACCGGCTTGGCGCGTCGGCGCTAGATTCGCTCCGCAACCGCTCCTCAAGCCAGGGAGCCGGAGCATGGACCACGTCTCGCCACGCTCGGCTAGCTCTGACCGTGCGCGACCGCCCGGCCGGCGCGGCGGCCGCCGCTCGGGCGCCCGCGGCCATCGACACGATCACGTTGCACGCCACGCCCCCGATCCCGCCCGTGGGCGTGCCGATCGACGCCGACGGCGGCCCGATCGGCGAAGGCGTGCATCTCGGCGCTCCCCTCAACACGCGCTATGTAGCCCCCAACCGCAACGAGCAGGTTCAGATGGTGGCGCTTGACCGCACCGACCTGAGCAAGGTGGCGAACAACTCTTACAGCGGCGACCCCACCGGTACCGCCCAGCTCGTGTCCGACGTCAAAGCACTCAGCTCGAGCGACCTCGTCATCATCGCCACCCCGTCGTCGTCGCAGCCGCGCGCGATCACCGATCCGCAGGCCCTCGCCAACCTCAATCAGGCGGTGGAGGCGATCGGCGGCGCCGACCTGCCCGCCGACGTGGTCACCACCGACGACTGCCTCGACATCAACCCCAAGCCGATCTGCACGAACTTCTCCGTGATCGGCGTGCCCGGGCAGGCTGCAGGCACGGCCGCCGAGAACGCCGGGCTGAACATGGTGGCCGGCAGGAACACCGCGCTTCGCGGCAGCCTGCGCGGCTACCTGCAGGTCGACCAGAACGGCAACTACCACTACCTGAGCGGCGACTTCGCCTCGTTCGACACCTCGACGCCGGCGAGCACCGCCACCCAGAACGTCATGGCGATCAACGGCCAGACCTACCCGTCGGACACCTTGCCGAGCGGACAGGCGGGATTCCAGCTGGTGACGCTGGAGTCGGACAGCCTCGACTCCCAGCTCAACCTCACCTACCCGGTCTCGGGCGCCGGGTTGTCGGACACCGACGCCGCCAGCGGCCTCGCGGCCATCGACGGGCTCCTCGCCCAGGCGGCGAACGACCCTACCCAGCTCGTGTTCCTGCAGAGCATCGGCTCGGTGCAAACGCAACGACGACGGGCAGGCTGCAACGCTCGCCTGGAACGCGGTCGCGACCGACATGTCCGGCCTCGGCGGCAGCGCCTTCTACTTCAACGCGCTCGACGGGCAGGGCGAGGGCGGGACCTACGCGTTCGTCGGCCCCGGCGACGCGCCGTCGTTCCTGTCGCCGTGGGCGAAGACGGCCAGCACGCTGGCCACGGGCACGCCTGGGCACCTGACCGGCGTGCTCGGCGCAACACGCTCTCGCAGTACTACCCCCAGCTCGCCGGGTCCAAGGCGTCGCTCGACTTCTCCCTCCCGTTCCTGGCGTACCAGGACACCGTGCCGTGGCCGGACCGCGACACGCCGGGGCACCTGGCCGCGCTCAGTTGCGTCGCCCAGGCCCTGGGGCTGCCCGAGCCGATCGAGAGCAACTACCTCAACGAGAGCTTCTCGTTCTCGAGTGTGCAGACCTCGCTCTCGCGTCTCACCTTCCTGAACGTCCAGACAAGCGCGAACCCGGCCTGCGAGAACCCGACGTACACCCAGCAGGACTTCAACGACGTCCAAGGCCAGCTCAACCAAGAGCTGCAAGACGGCGCGGGGGTGAGCAAGCTCATAACGAACCTGCAGCTGCCGCTCGGCGCGTCCGCCGACGCCGCGAACGCCAACGTGCTCGACATCGCGCAGGCCATCCAGAGCTCGCTCGGGAACCCGAACTCCAACGCCTCCGCCGACACCGCGGACGCGCTCGAAGATCTGGTCTTCATCGCCTCGGGCGTCGTGCCCGAGGCCGGCGGCGCGCTCGGCGTGGCCGCCTCGATCGACGCGCTGGCCAACGCGGCGCTCCAGGATTCGAGCGGCGGCCCCCTGCTGGCGAACGTGCAGACCAACGCGACCCAGCTGCTCGTGACGTTCGCTGAGGACTACGAGTCGCTCTGGGCCCAGCTCGGCGCCACCGGCAACATCCTCCTGAGCGACTGGGGAAAGCTCAAGAGCGCGTATCAGCGGTCGCTGACCTCGTGGTCGTGGTCGACGCAGGACACGACCAACGGCACCGACGCACTCACCGGCGCGGCGAAGCTGTTCACCTTCGAGGCGCTCGTTCCGCTGCAGTACGAGACCTACGACTTCGGGGACTCGGGCTACCAGCAGAGCCTGCCGGTGCCGCCCACCGACGGGCGCGACTACCAGTGCCCCTCGAAGTCTCTGCAATTCCCGGATCAGACCATCCCGCAGGTCTTCACGCCTTTCTCGGGGGCGCCGACCGCGGGCCTGACCGTCGTCACCGAGGCCGGCCCGGTGACCGACCTGTGGATGCTCGGGAACACGGACCAGACGTTCCTCTCCAACGACCCGGATACGAGGTCGGGCGCGACCGGCCCGATACCGGCCTCGGTCTACAACGCCATGTTCACCGACCCGACCAACCAGAACATCGAGTCGCCCGCGCTGCCCAGCGAGCTGCGGTTCGATCTCGAGTCCTACAACGGGCCGAGCACGCTGACCTCGAACGGAGGGTTCTCGCCGGACGTCTACTGCAACGTGAACGGCCAGAGGCCGTCGTAGCGGCCGGCAGCCCAACAGCAGCGACGAGGGAGGGGGAGAGGACCGACCGCCCGTCGAAGGCGGGATCTGGGCCCCACTCCTCCCTCGTCAGATGCCGTAGGCGACGGCGGCGCGCAGCCCGTGTGAGGTGACGCACGCCGCCCACGCAGCGGGAAGAACAGCCCGGGCGTCGGGGTCGTGCGGGGCGTGGACCTCTCGCTTCCCCAGGCATCGATCGGCGCCGCGCGGGCTCGCCGGCCGAGCCTCGTGCCCGCGGCGCGGCGACTGTCCAAGCACCCGAGCCTCTCGCACTACCGCCGGCTCATCCTCCTCGTCACGCTGGTCAACCTCGCCGTGCTCTCGTACGCCGAAGCTCGCGGCGACTGGCGAATCGAGGACGGGAGCGCAGTGTCGGCGCTCGCCGCGCTGACGCTCCTGAACTTCGCAGCGGCGGTCCTGATCCGCCAGCAGAACGTCCTGAATGTGGTCTTCGGGCTGGCGGGCCGCAGCCCTCGATCGTGGCCGCTGTGGCTGCGGTGGGGCGTCTCCAAGGTGAACCACATCGGCGGCATCCACGTCGGCGGCGCGCTCGCCGGGACGGTCTGGCTCTGCGCCTTCGCCGGTGTGGCGACCGCTGCCGGCTCGCGCAACCCCGCCGCCGTCTCGGACACGACGCTCGTCCTCGCCTACGGCCTCGTGGCCCTGATCGTGCTCGTGGCCGTCTGCGCCGCCCCGGCGGTGCGCAGCCGAGCCCACAATCTGTTCGAGCTCTCCCACCGGTTCGGCGGGTGGACGGCGATCGCGCTCTTCTGGGGCGCTGACCGTGCACCTCGCGCTGCTCGGCCGCGGCGACGCCTCCGCGCTCCAGGCCGTCGCCTCCAGCTGGCAGGTCTGGGTCCTGGCGCTGATCACGGCAAGCGTCGCCTCGCCGTGGCTGCGGCTGCGGCGGGTCCCGGTGACGGTGCAGCGCCCGTCCTCGCATGCCGCCATCGTCAGCTTCGACCACGGCGTCCCGCCCGCCATCGCGTCGGCCGTGGGCATCAGCCGCAACCCGCTGCGCGAGTGGCACGCGTTCGCGACGGTGAAGACGCCCGGTCGACCGGGCTACCGGTTGCTCATCTCCCGCGCCGGCGACTGGACGGGGGAGTTCATCGACAATCCACCGTCGCACGTCTGGGTGCGGGGCATACCGACGAAAGCGCCGATGGCCGCGGTCGAGGGTCTCTTCGAGCGCGTCGTCTACGTCGTGACGGGCAGCGGGATAGGACCGGTGCTCGGGCAGATCCTCGCCGCCGGCGTCCCCGGCAGGCTCGTGTGGTCGGTGCGCAGCCCGAGGGCGACCTACGGTGATGCCCTCGTCGACGAGGTGCAGGCGGCGCAGCCCGACGCGGTCATCTGGGACACCACGCAGTTCGGGAAGCCCGACCTCGTCGCGCTGGCCCACCAGGCGACCAAGGACTTCCGGGCGGAGGCCGTCTTCGTGGTGAGCAACAAGGCCGCGACGTGGCGCGTCGTTCACGGCCTCGAGCGCCTCGGGATCCCGGCCTTCGGGCCGATCTGGGACTCCTGAGCGCGCGCCTTTTGGGAGGACGGCTGGGCTCGGCTGGGAAGGAGGGGACATGATCGCTCGTCGTTGGAGAGGGTGGGCCGACGGCTCGACGCACTCGACACGCGTGTCCGGCACAGCGAACTGGCCGACGGCGACGCGTTCGGCCACCTCGAAGTCATCGACACTGACAGGCGGATCGGCCTCTGGGCACCGGCGTCCGTCCCGTCGGCCTTCGGCTTGCGGGACGAGCCTGTCTTCGTGTGCCAAAGGCCGGCGACACCGAGCGGCTCCCGGACTTCTGGGACTGACGGAGCGCGCGCGTCACGCCACCACCTCGGCGAGCATCGCGGCGCGCTCGTCCTCGGTCGCCCACAGGTAGCGGTGCACGGCCCGCAGCCCCTCCAGGTCGTGGATGTCGTCGTCGAGGTGAGGGACGAGGATCATGCGCTCCTCGCCGCCCAGCTGCGACGCGAGGCGCTCGATGTTGGCACGGTCGCGGCGGGCCAGCACGTGGTAGTCGGCGAGGTTCTCGGCGACGCGCGCAGCGAGCTTGGGGCCGAGCTCGGGCTCGAGCTCGGCGGCGACGGCGGCGACGTCGAGCTCGCCGAGCACATCGTGGTGCACGCGGTTCACGATCACCCCGCCGAAGGGCATCTGCGCGGCCTTGAGCTTGCGCCAGAAGAACGTCGCCTCCTCGATCGACTCGCGCTCGGGCGACGTCACGAGGAGGAACGTCGTGCGCGGGTCGGAGAGCAGCGCGTTGACCGCCGCCGCCCGTTCCTTGAAGCCGTCGACCATGCCGCCCAGCGCGCGGAAGAAGACCGAGAGGTCCTCGAGCAGGTCGATGCCGGTCACCCGCTTGAGGACCGAGAAGACGACGCCGGTGCCGCGCCCGAAGAGCTTCATGCCGAAGCCGGTCGGACGGAGGAACACCTGCAGCGCGCGGCCCTCGAAGAAGTTGGTCAGCCGGTCCGGGGCGTCGAGGAAGTCCAGCGCGTTGCGCGAGGGCGGCGTGTCCAGCACGAGCAGGTCGAAGTCGCGCTCGCGGTCGAGCTCGTAGAGCTTGGCGATCGCCGTGAACTCCTGCGACCCGGCGACCGCGCTCGAGAGCTCCTGGTAGATGCGGTTGCCCAGCACGTCGTCGCGCGCCTTGTCGTTGGGCGCCAGCCTGGCGATCAGCTCGTCGAAGGTTCGCTTGGGGTCGAGCATCATCGCCCACAGCTCGCCACGCATCTCGATGCCCTGCTTGGCGAACAGCGCGGGCTTCACGAGCCGCGGCTCGTTGCCCAGCTCCTCGAGGCCGAGCGAGGTGGCAAGGCGCCGCGCGGGGTCGATGGTGACCACGGCGACCTTCGCGCCCTGCGCGGCCATCCCCATCGCGATACACGCCGCCGTCGTCGTCTTGCCCACGCCGCCCGAGCCGCCGCAGATCGCCACCCGCTTGCCCTCGAGCATGTCCGGGACGTTCACGCCGCGGCCTCCTGGACGGCCAGCGAACGCTCCAGCACGCCCGACAGCGCCTCGAAGACCGCGCGCTCGCCGTCCCGGGGGAAGACGAAGGGGAGCAGGACCGGCTCGTGCTCCAGCGCGCCGCGCAGCCGCCGCACCTGGGCCTGCTCGCGCGTTGCGCGGCGCCGGGCCGACAACGCCGCGCGCAGGGCCGCGCGGGCCGCCGGCGAGCCGGCGTGCTCGAGCGCCCGCGTCACCGCGCCGGAGTGGCGCGAGGAGAAGCGATCGGGATGCAGCTCGTTGACCACGACCGCCGCGAGCGGCAGCTCCGGGGGCTCGCCGAGCCGCTCGCACAACGAGAGCGCCTCGGCCACGGCCATCTCCTCGGGGACGGCGACGGCGATCACCCCGGTCGCCCGTGGGTCGCACAGGGTGCCCTGGATGGTGCGGGCCTGGCGCGCGATCGGCCCGACGCGGGCGACGTCGGCGAAGGTCTTGGGCGCCCGCAGGATCGCCAGGCCGTGGCCGGTCGCCGGGGCGTCGACGATCACCAGGTCGTAGGCCGACGCGCCGCGAGTGCGGCGCTGGAGCTGCGCGAGCTCCCAGATCTTCCCCATGGTCAGGAGCTCGCGCATGCCGGGCGTCGCCGCGGCGAGGTACTGGAACATGCGGCTCGAGCCGAGCAGGTCGGCCATCGGGCGCGCCGGCATCTGCACGCGCAGGTACTCCTCCAGCGCGTGCTGGGGGTCGACCGAGAGGTGGAAGAGGCGCGGTTCGAGCTCGACCTCCTCGAAGCCGGCGGCCTCGCGCCCGAGCGAGCGCGAGACCCTGTCCTGGCCCGCGACCTCGGCGAGCATCGTCCGCAGTCCGCGTCGCGCCGCCACCAGCCCGAGCGCGGTGGCCACCGTCGACCTGCCCACCCCGCCCTTGCCGGTGACGAAGAGCAGCCGCTTGTCCAGCAGGTCGTCCACCGCCGCGGGCACGATACCCAGCCGGGAAGGATTCCCCCGCACCCCTGCGAATAGAGCCGCGTGATCCTCGAACCCCACATGGAGGCGAGCAGCGTCGTGACGGGCCCGGCCAAGGTCATCGTCTTCGCCAACCAGAAGGGTGGCGTCGCCAAGACCACGACGACGCTCAACCTCGCGGTCGCCTTCGCCGAGAAGGGCCACCGCGTACTCTGCGTCGACCTGGATCCGCAGGGCAATCTGACCATGTCGCAGGGCATCGACCCCGACACGCTCGAGCGCTCGATGTACGACGTGCTCGTGCACGACCAGTCGATCCGCGAGGTCATCCGGAAGCGCGAGATCGACGTCGCCTGCTCCTCGATCGACCTTGCCGGGGCGGAGATCGCGATGTCGACCAAGATCGGCCGCGAACGCTCGCTGCGCAAGGCGCTCGCGCCGATCCGCGAGGACTACGACTTCGTCTGCATCGACACGCCGCCGAGCCTCGGGCTGCTCACGATCAACGCCCTCGCGGCCGCGGACAAGGTGATCGTCCCCGTGCAGTGCGAGTATCTGTCCATGAGGGGGCTGATCCAGCTCCAGAACACGCTGGCGATGATCCGCGAGGAGCTCAACCCGCACGTGGAGATCGAAGGCATCCTGCCGACGCTCGTGGACGCACGGACGGTCCACGCCAAGGAGGCCATCGAGATCCTCGAGGAGAACTTCGGGGACCGGGTCTTCGCCTCGCGCATCCGCAAGACGATCCGGTTCGCCGAGGCGCCCGTGAAGGGCATGTCGGTCCTTAAGTACGATCCGGACGGCACGGCGGCCAGCGCCTACCGCCAATTGGCGAAGGAGGTCCTCGGGAATGGCAAGCGGTAAGCGAGCGAGCATGCGCGAGGGCCCCCTGGCCGCCCTGTTCCGCAAGACCGACGAGGACGCGCCCGAGACCGACGAGGACCCGGTCGGCGGGGCGCCCTCGGAGGCCCCGGGCACCGAGCCGGTGCGCACGGAGACGCCGTCGCCCGGCGCCGCACCGCCTGCGCCCGCCCTGCCGCGCGAGCAGGCCCCGGCAGCCGAGGGCGCCCCGGTCGAGCACTCGGCCTTCGACCTCGACGATCCGGTCGCCCCCGTGGTCCCGTCGCCGCGCGAGCGCCTGCGTCACGCGTTCTCGCCGGAGATCCGCGATGCGCGCGAGGCCGGCGCTGAGCCGGTCCGCCACACGCCCAAGCCCGGGCGCGCCGTCCTGCGCGTGGTCGGCGTCGGCGGGGCCGGCGTCAACGCCGTCAACCGCATGGTCGAGGCCGAGGTGGAGGGCGTCGAGTTCCTCGCCGTCAACACCGACGCCCAGTCGCTGCAGGGCTCGGACGCCCACGTCAAGGTCCACATCGGCGAACACCTGACCCGGGGCCTCGGGGCCGGGGCGGACCCCGAGCTCGGCCGCCAGGCGGCGATGGAGGACTACGACAAGATCAAGGCCCTGCTCAAGGGCTCGGACATGATCTTCATCACCGCGGGCTCGGGCGGGGGGACCGGCACGGGTGCCGCGCCCATGATCGCCCGCATCGCCCGCGAGATCGGCGCGCTGACGGTCGGGATCGTCACGAAGCCGTTCGGCTTTGAGGGCTCCAAGCGCCGTCAGCAGGCCGACGACGGGATCGTCACCCTCGCCGAGGAGGTCGACACCCTCATCGTCGTCCCCAACAACCGGCTGCTCGCGGTGCTCGACAAGCAGACCTCGATGGTCGACGCGTTCCGCGTCGCCGACGACGTGCTGCGCCAGGGCGTCCAGGGCATCTCCGACCTCGTCACGCTGCCCGGCCTGATCAACCTCGACTTCGCCGACGTCCGGACGATCATGGCCCAGGCGGGCTCCGCGCTGCTCGGGATCGGGATGGGGACCGGCGACCGCCGCGCCATCGATGCGGCCGAGAAGGCGGTCGCCTCGCCGCTGCTCGAGACGAGCATGGACGGCGCGCGCTCGATCCTGCTGTCGATCACGGGCGGCCGCGACCTCTCGCTGTGGGAGGTCAACGAGGCGGCCAAGGCCGTGGCCGAGGCCGCGCACCCCGACGCCAACATCATCTTCGGGGCGATGGTCGACGAGAAGCTCGAGGACCAGGTCTGGGTCACCGTCGTCGCCACGAGCTACGGCGAGGCGGCCCGGCCGCAGCATCGCCGCGAGACGTCCGGGCGAGCGATGGAGCGTGAGCCCGCCGGTGAGCCGACGGTGCGCCGGGCCCGCGAGCGCCAGCCCGTCGCGGCGGAGCCGCGACGCCGTGGCGCCGCGGACGCGGCGGAGCTCGACATCCCCGAATTCCTCCCCCGCCGCTGACGGCGTCTCGCCGCCCCTGCCGGCGTCCTCGGGGAAGGTCCGTGCAGAGCACTGTCCCTTCCCCTGCGTCCTTGGCAGGGACGACGATCCGCAGCCAGCGGTTCCCTTGACCCATCGCTCCACCCGCGGCGCCGTCGCCGCCGGCCACCCGCTCACCGCGCAGGCCGGCGCCCGCGTGCTGCGCGAGGGTGGCAACGCGGTCGACGCGGCGGTCGCCGCGATGGCGGTCTCGTTCGTCGTCG
The DNA here is from genome assembly GCA_963728925.1 of uncultured Actinomycetes bacterium. Classification (GTDB taxonomy): domain Bacteria; phylum Actinomycetota; class Thermoleophilia; order Solirubrobacterales; family Solirubrobacteraceae; genus JBBPZA01. Next base: position 335,001 of record CAVSMB010000029.1, read on the forward strand.
AGCCGCTGCTGACCGGGCTGGGTGCCGGCGGCTACATGCTCGTGGTGCCGCCCTCGGGCAAGGCGCTGCTGCTCGACTTCTTCGTCGAGGCGCCCGGTCGCGGAGCCGACCCCGGGGCGCGCGTGGAGCTCGTGCCGGTCGACGTGTCCTTCGGCGACGCCCACCAGATCTTCAACATCGGCCCGGCTTCGGTCGGCGCCTACGGCAACCCCGCGGGGGTGGCCGAGGCCGCGCGCCGCTTCGGGACCGTCCCGCTCGCCGAGCTCCTCGCTCCCGCCGTGGCGCTCGCCCGCGAGGGCGTCGAAGTCAACGCCCAGCAGGCCTATATCGTCGGCATCCTCGGGGGGATCTGCCTCGCCAGGCCGGAGACCCGGGCCATCTTCGCCCCACACGGACGGCTGCTGCTCGAGGGCGACGTGCTGCGCAACCCCGAGCTCGGCGATGCGCTCGAGCGCCTCGGCCGCGAGGGCGCCGCGCCCTTCTACGTCGGCGACCTCGCGAGGGCCGTGGTCTCGCGGGTGGCCGAGCTCGGCGGGATGCTCACCGCCCGCGACCTCGAGGCCTACGAGGTCGTCGTGCGCGAGCCGGTGCACACGCGCTACCGCGGGCGCGACGTGCTCTCCAACCCGCCGCCCAGCGCGGGCGGCATCCTCGTCGCCTACGCGCTCGCGCTGCTCGAGCTTGCCGCCGGCGCGCCGGACGCCGAGCGGCTCGTCGAGGCGATGGAGGCGTCGCAGGCCCAGCGCACTCCCGAGTTCCTCGAGGGCCTCGCGGATCCCGGCTTCCAGGAGCGCTTCCTCGCCTCGCGGCTCGGCTCGACCACCCACATCTCGGTGCTCGACGCCGACGGCTGGGCGTGCTCGGTGACGTGCTCCAACGGCGAGGGCTCGGGTCTCGTCGCTCCGGGGACCGGCCTTCACCTCAACAACATGATGGGAGAGCAGGACCTCAATCCGCTGGGCTTCCACCGCCATCCTCCCGGGCGTCGCATGCCGAGCATGATGGCCCCGACCATGGTGGTGGGCGCCGGCAGCGCCGAGCTCGTGCTGGGCAGCGGCGGCTCCAACCGCATTCGCTCGGCCGTGCTGCAGACCCTGATCGGCGTGCTCGACCGTGGGCTCGCCGTCGACGCCGCCGTGGACGCGCCCCGGCTGCACTTCGAGGAGGGCGTCGTCTACCTCGAGCCGGGCATCGACACGAGCGGGCTCGAGCGCGCGGGCCGGGCGATCGCCCGCTTCGGCGCGCTCAACCTGTTCTTCGGCGGCGTGCACGCGGTTCGCCGCGACCCGGCGACCGGCGAGCTCACCGGCGCGGGCGACCCTCGGCGCGGCGGCGCGGTCGCCCTCGCGTGAGCCGTCGCGGGCCTCAGCGCTTCTGGCCGACCGTCGGTAGGAAGGCGCGCAGGTCGACGCCCGCGACCGAGCGGCGGCGCTCGAGGTACTCCGCCCGCAGCCGGAAGGTGTCGCGCATCTCTCTCGTCAGGTCCGAGACGAACTCCTCGCGGTAGGCGCTGTCGTTGAGCACGGCGATCGCGTAGTACAGGCCCGAGAACGCGGCGAGGCCGACCGACAGGCGCAGCAGCTGCTCGGTGAGCACCACCTCCCGAGCGAAGACGTCGAGGGTGAGCAGCACCTTGGGAGCCTGGCCGTCGAGGAACAGGCGCTGGGTCGCCTCGTTGATGGCGACGGTCCCGAAGACGACGAAGAAGAGCCCCACCGCCACGCTGACGATCAGCACCTGCAGCGCCTGGCTCGTGAAGAGCACCACGCCGACGTTGAGCCGCTGCCGGCGACGCAGCGGCGGCCCGTCGGTCCCGACCTCCTGCTCGAGCGAGGCGACCTCGCGCGGGAGGCGCGCGGCGAGGAACACGGCGCCGAGGGCGAGGAAGAGCCCGCCGGTGAGGGCGAGGAAGGGCACCGGCAGCGAGCCGAAGACGAGCCACATCTCCTGGGTCATCACCAGCAGCAGCGAGAACACCAGCAGCAGCGGCACCGCGCGCGCGACCACGGCCAGCGACTTGGTCAGCTCGCCCAGCACGCGCACCGCCGCCCAGCGCAGCGTGTCGACGAGCGCGTAGCCGACGATGAGGTAGACGATGCCCAGCACGAGCAGGTTGGCGACCACGGTCAGGGCGGCCTGGCGCGCCTGGCCGCCGAAGACCAGCGGCAGCAGCGCCGGGACGAGGACGAACAGCACGAGCTCGGTCTTGCCCAAGCGCTCTGGTCGTGCCGTGAAGCGCCGCCCGCGCAGGCGGTTCACGAGGCCGACGGCCGTCAGGAGGATGGCGAGGCCCCCGAGGATGGCGAGGACGTTGGCCCACCATGCCCACTGCTCGTCGAGCGCGAGGCTGACCTCGCCGATGACCACGAGGCCGAGCAGCGGCACCGAGCGGTTGAAGATGTCCTCCGTCGCCGAGTAGTCCTCGATGAACAGCGGCAGCCCCGCACGGCGGAAGCGGCGCTCGTAGCTCGCGAGGTCGTCCATCGCCTCCATTCTCGCGGGCGCGCGGGCGGAGCGTCCCCGGATCGCGCGGGTCAGAGGCGGTCGAGCACCACGCCGGCGCAGAGGAGCAGGCAGAAGGCCATGTGAAGCTGGGCGGTGAAGGGCGCGAGGGTCAGCAGCGACTGGTCGCCGGCACCCTGCGCGCTCAGCGCCTGGCGGGTGCGAGCGACGGCCAGCGGCACGAGCACCAGCACGAGCAGGATCCACGGGCCGAAGAGCCCCGCCGCCCAGAGGACCACCGGCGTGGCCATGGCGCCGGCCAGCGCGAAGAGGTACAGCGCTCGCGCCCGCGGGAAGCCCAGCTTGACCGCCATCGTGCGCACGCCGGCGCGACGATCGTCGTCGATGTCCGAGAGGTTGTTCCCGGCCAGCACCGCGGCGATGAGGAGCCCCGGCGCCACACCCAGCCAGAACGCCGGGGCATAGAAGGGATCACCGGTCACCGCGGTGTAGGCGCCCTGGGTGACCAACGGGCCCATGAGCAGGACGATGAGCGGATCGCCCAGGCCGTCGTACTTGTAGGGCCGGGGACCGCCGGTGTAGAGCCAGCCGCCGAGGATCCCGACCACGCCGATGACGAGCAGCGCGGGGGTCTGCACCAGGCAGAGGAAGATCCCCAGGGCGAAGGCGGCGGCGAACAGCCCGGCGTAGAGCCGCCGCCCCTCACCGGTCGAGAGCAGCCCGGTGGAGAACACGCGCGAGTTGTCCATCTTGTCCGGGGAGTCGACGCCGCGGGCGGCGTCCTCGACCTCGTTGCACACGTCGGTGGCGGCGTGCACCAGCGCCAGGGCGACGAGGGCGACCGGGAGCAGCCACCAGTCGGCGTCGCCATTCCCGACGGCGACCAGCGCCCCCGCCAGCCCGGGCAGCAGCGAGGTGGGTAGGTAGAGCGGCCGGGTGGCGCGGAACCAGAGCGTCAGCCGGCCGGGCGTGGGGGCGGACACGAGAGGGGCGCTCATCGCGCAGCGGCCTCGGTCGCACGCCGCTCGAGCTCGACATCCACGCCCGCGACGCCACCGGTCTCCAGGCCGGCGAGGCGCGACTCGCCCTCGAAGACCAGCCGCCCGCGGCGGCGCACGACGACGCGCAGCCTCCCGGCGAGGTGCTCGAGCGCCCCCGGGACGCTGTGGCCCTCGCCGGACAGCGGGACGGGCAGCACGTGGGCGTCGCCTGGTCTGACGCTGCCGTCAACCTCGACGCTCCAGCCCGCGCTGCGCCCGCGCAACCGCCAAGCTTCCTCGTCGACCTGCGCGTCCACCGGCGAGGTCAGCGGGTTCCCGAGCCGCACGACGGCCTCGCCGACGCGGACGACCAGCGCGGTGGCCTGCACCGTCACCGGCCCGGCCTTCACGTCGCCTCCGGCGAAGGCCACGCAGACGTCGCGACGGTCGAAGCCCTGGGCCTGGCCCCACCACCAGTGCTCCGGAAACCCGCCCGCGCCCCAGTTCTTCTCGGCGTAGACCTGGAAGCCGTCGAGGTCGATCTCCTCGCCGCCGAGCACCGCGGTCCCCCGCGCGGCGCCGCCGAGCACGTGCGGGTGCCAGTACTGGCCGAGGCCGGGGACGGCGTGGGCCGGCCCGAGCCCGCCGAACGCCCGTCGCGGCCACCGAAGGGGATCGTGCAGGCGGACGTCGAGCCGGGCATCGGCCGACAGCGCCAGCCGCACGTCGTCGGGGCCGGCTGCGAAGGCGCCCTCGCCCGCCGAGACCCCGAGGCCTCGCGGGTCGGCGAACCCTGGCCGCACGTCGGCCTCGCGCTGGAAGCCGCCGGGGTGGGCGCCGAGGGCGATCGTCGCCCACGGGCCTCGGCGCGACTGGTTGACGCCGCACAGCGCGACGATCACGCGGCCCGACGCGACGTCGGTGAAGCGCCAGAAGTAGCCCTCCATCGCGACGCCGTGGGCGCGCCGCGGGTCGCCGAAGGGCAGGTCGGCTCCTGTCGCTCGGTAGGACCAGCGCATCCTGCGTCTTTGCCCCGTCGCGGGGCGCTTCATGCGCGGCGGCTGACCGTGGACGGCACGTAGGCGGTACGGGGCGGGCCTAGACTTGGCCCATGCAAGACGACGCAGTCCGCGACTTCCCGCTCTTCCCGCTGGGGATCGTGGCCTTGCCGACCGAGGTCGTGCCGCTGCACATCTTCGAGGACCGCTACAAGGAGATGATCGGCGTCTGCCTCGAGCGCGACCAGGAGTTCGGCATCGTCTGGCTCAGCGACGAAGGCTTGCGGCCTATCGGCTGCGCCTGCGAGGTGACCGAGGTCCTCGAGCGCATGGACGACGGGCGCCTGAACATCCTCACCCGCGGGACCCGCCCGTTCCGCGTGGTGGCGCGCCAGGACGACCAGCCCTACCCCGCGGGGACGATCGAGTTCCTCGAGGACCGCGAGGAGACGCCGGTGCCCGACGTCGCCGCCGACGCGCGCGAGGCCTACGCCGACCTCGTCGAGCGTGCGACCGACAAGCGGCCCGACGACGACGATCTGGAGGCGCTGAGCGCCTACGAGATGGCGGCGACCGTCGAGTTCGGCCTCGAGGCCAAGCAGGGCCTGCTCGACCTGCGCTCGGAGACCGGCCGCCTGCGGCTCATCGCGCGCCTCTTCCGTGCCGCGGCCAAGCGCCTGGACTTCGTCGAGCGAGCGCAGGCCCGCGCGCGCTCGAACGGCAAGGTCCGCTTCGGGTAGCTACACCCTCGCATAGCGCGGGAGCGAGGCCGCGACACGCCAGCCTCCGTCGCTCGTCGGTCCGGCCTCGAGGCTTCCACCGCACGCGCCGACGCGGGCGTGCAGGCCGTCGAGACCGCGCCCGCCGCCGTGGCCGTGGAGCTCCGGCGCGCGCTCCGACGCGACGTTGGTCACCTCGACCAGCAGGGCGCGGTCGGCACCACGGACGTGCACCGCCGCCGTGCGCCCGCTGCGTAGCGCAGCGCGTTGGTCAGGCTCTCCTGGACGACGCGATAGGCGGCCTCGACGGCGTCGGCGGGCAGGCCCTCGCGATCGCCGGAGAGGCGCAGCGACACGTCCAGTCCGCTGCCGGCCGCCCGGGCGACGAGCTCCTCGACGAGCGCGAGGTCGGGCGACGGGCCGATGGGCTCCTCGTCGGCCAGCAGCGCCACGAGCCGGCCCATGTCCTGCTCCGCCTGGCGAGCGGCCGCGGCGATCGCCCCGAAGGCCTCGGCCGTCCCCTCCGGATCGATGGCGGCCAGCCGCTCCCCGCGCCAGCCTGGACCACCATCACGCTGATCGCGTGAGCGACGATGTCGTGCCGCTCGGAGGCGATCCGGGCGCGCTCGTAGCGGACCGAGAGCTCGCTGTAGGCCTCACGCTCCTCCTCGAGCTCTCGCGCTCGCTCGGCCAGGCCGGCCGCCAGGCGCTCGCGCGAGCGAAGGCTGCGCCCGATGCCCCAGGCGGTGGCGTCAGGAGGACGTAGGGAACCAAGGCCTCGTCGATCGGGGAAGCGGTCAAGCCCGTCAGCATCGCCGCGAGGAGGGCCGCCAGCGCCGGTATCGCCGCGCGACGGTCGGTGCGCCACGCGGCTCCGAAGGCGTGGACCGGCGCAAGCCCGATCCACGCGACGAAAAGCTAGTCGCCCGCTGCCGCGCCGAGCGCCAGCGCGCCCGCGGCCGGGACCCACGCGACGGTCGGCCGGCGCCGCAGCAGGGCGAGCGCGGCGGCGATGACGGCGGTGAGCACAAGGACACGCCGTCGGAGCGGCTGCTCGACGCTGTGCGCGTCGCCGCGGCGGGCGAGGCGCTGATCGCACCCGCGATCACCCGGCGCCTGATCGAGCAGTTCACGCGCGGCGCGCGCCCCGCTCCGGGCGGCGTGCCGGCGGCGCTCGCCGAGCTGACCCCGCGCGAGCTCGAGGTCCTGCGGCTCATCGCGCGCGGCATGTCCAACAACGAGATCGCCTCCGAGTTGATCCTGGGCGAGAACACGATCAAGACCCACGTCGCCCGCGTGCTCTCAAAGCTCGCGCTGCGCGACCGCGTGCAGGCGGTGGTCGTCGCCACGAGACCGGGCTCGTCGAGCGCGACCTGTCCCGAGCGGACCCCGAGCCGACGGGCTGACGAGCGCTCACCGCGCCAGACCGCACACCCGCTTGGCCACATCGCGCGTGAAGGCCTGGATGCGCAGGAACGGCGCGGGCTGGGGGCGCGAGTCGTCGGCGAAGGCGACCGTGCCCTCCTCCAGGCGCACGCGGTAGCGCAGAACGGCCGCGCCCCCGGGCGGGAGCCGGCGGCCCTGCTTGGCCAGCGGCTCCAGATCGCGCTCCAGCTGGCGGGCCTCGAGCAAGTTCTCGGAGCCGAGCTCGCGCGCCGCGCCGCCGTTGCAGCGCACCGTGCTGCCGTCGTTGACGATCAGGCTGAGACGCGCGCCGGGGATCGACCCGCTGCGGGTCACCACGAAGAGGTCCTTCGAGGGCGCGCCGCACGCGCCGAGCAGCACGGCCGAGGCCAGCAGCACACCGAGGGCCCCGACGTGACCACGCATCGACCGGCGACCGTAGCGCGCCGCGCATGAGGAGGCGGCCGGCCGGGCATGATGGGCCTCGTGAAGCCGAGCGTCGCGCTGCTGGGAACGGGGATCATGGGGACCGGAATGGGTCGCAACCTCCTGCGCGCCGGACTGGAGGTGCGCGCCTGGAACCGCACCGCGGAACGCGCGGCACCGCTCGGTGAGGAGGGGGCGCATGTCGCCGAGACGCCGCGCGAGGCCGCGGCTCGCGCCGACCTGGTCGTGACAATGCTCGCCGATGCCGACGCGGTGGAGCGCGTTATGTGCAACGACGACGGCGCGCTCTTCGCGATGTCAGAGGACTCGGCCTGGCTGCAGATGAGCACCGTCGGCCTCGTCGGGACCGACACGCTCGCGGCGCTCGCCGCTGAGGCCCATCTGCCCTACGTCGACGCGCCCGTGCTCGGCACCCGTCAGCCCGCCGAGGCGGGGGAGCTCGTCATCCTCGCCTCCGGCCCGCAGGCCGCGCGCGAGCGCTGCAAGCCGGTCTTCGAAGCGGTCGGACGCCAGACGCGCTGGCTCGGCGACGCTCCCGGCGTGGCCACGAAGGCCAAGCTCGTGCTCAACAGCTGGGTGCTCGCGCTCACGGAGGCCACGGCCGAGACGATCACGCTGGCGCGTGCGCTCGGCGTCGACCCCGAGCTGTTCCTCGAGGTCATCAAGGGCGGGCCGCTCGACGCGGCGTACGCCCAGCTCAAGGGCCGCGCGATGATCGAGGACAAGACCCACGACGCGAGCTTCCCACTCGCCCTCGCCCGCAAAGACGCCGACCTGATCCGCGAAGCGGCCGCGGCCGAGCACCTCGCGCTCCCGTTCGTCGACGCCGTCGCCGCGCAGTTCGCCCGGGCCCAGGAGATGGGGCTCGGCGACGAGGACATGGCCGCGACGGTCCGAGCGCTGGCCCCGAGCTGACCGCGGCCGACTGCGGCAGCCGGCCCGAGAGCCGTCCCCGCAGCCCCCACTGCGGCAGCCGGCCCGAGAGCCGTCCCCGCAGCCCCTACTGCGGCAGCCGGCCCGAGAGCAGCAGGTTGTAGAAGATCGCCGCCGGCAGCCGGCTCTCGAGCAGCCCGCGGTCGACCGCCTGGAGCGCGAGGTAGCCGCGGTAGGCGTACTGGCGCCAGAGCCACGGGATCTGCTCGGGGGCGGCCGTCGCCTCGAGCGCGCGGTTGCCCCAGCCGAACCAGTTCGCGACGAGCTCTTCCCCGCTGACACGCACGTGCTCGAAGCCGGCCCCGTGCGCGAGACCGGCAAGCTGGGCCGGCGAGAAGGCGTGGACGTCGACCCACCGCTCGAGCGCGTGGCCACTCGCGGAGCCGCCGTCGCCGTTGCCCTGCGAGGCGGCGGGACCGGCCCGGACGAGTGCCCGCCACAGCGGCGCGACGGCGTGGGCGCCGCGCTTGGGCACGGTCGCGATGCGGTCGCCGCAGCGCGAGGGCTCGCCGGCGAAGGCGATCGTCCCGCCCGGGGCGAGGACGCGGGCGAACTCGCCCATCGCGCGCGGGAGATCGGGGATGTGGTGCAAGACCGCGTGGCCCAGCACGAGGTCGAAGCTCGCGTCCTCGAAGGGCAGGTCCTCGGCGTCGGCCTGCTCGAGGCGCACCTCGCGGCCCAGCCGCCGGGCGTTGGCCGCGAGCGTCTCGAGCATCCCGGGGGAGAGGTCGCTGCACGTCGCCTCGCCGACGACGCCGGCCTCCAGGAGGTTGAGGCTGAAGTAGCCGGTGCCCGCCCCGATCTCCAGCGAGCGGTCGAAGCGCCGCCCTGGGGCGCCGCCGAGCGCCTTGGCCAGCTTCCCCAGCACCTGGCGCCGGCCCTTCGGGCCGAAGTCGATGCCCCACTTGGCGTCGTAGGACGACGCCGCGACGTTGTGATAGCGCTCGTTGGCGTCGCGGATCTCAGCGTCACTGGCCCGGGCGGTCATGGGCGGCACGTTACCTCCGCGGAGTTGGTCACCTCCGCGGGGCATCCAGCCACGCGTCCTGATTTCGACTCTCGGCCTCCGGCCTCGCGTCACCGTACACTCGCGCGCCGTGAGCGACACCGCCTACGTGCAGCGCGACCAGCCCGCCGGCGTTCCCCCGCTCGCGCTGACCGGCGAGCGCACGCTACCCGACGTGCCCGAGGAGAACTACTGGTTCCGCCGCCATCTCGTCGTCTACGAGTGGATCGCCGCCCGCGTCGACGGGCTGCGCGTGCTCGACATGGCGTGCGGCGAGGGCTACGGCGCCGAGGTGCTCGCCCGGCGCGCCGCCTCGGTCGTCGGCGTCGACGCCAACGCCGAGGCCCACGAGCACGCACGGCTGCGCTACCGGCGCCCCAACCTTCGCTTCGAGCGCGACCTGGTCGACCGCTTCTCCGAGCCCTGCGACGCCGTGGTCCTCCTGCAGACAGTCGAGCACCTCGAGGACCCGGGCACCGCCCTCGACCACTTCGCCTCGCTGCTCGGCCCGGGGGGCGCCGCCTACGTGTCGACCCCGAACGTGCTCACGCTCGCGCCGGAGGGAGCGCAGCGCTCGGGCAATCCGTGGCACGTCCACGAGTACCGCCACGCCGAGTTCGCCGCCCTGTGCCGCGCGCACTTCGCGCGCGTCGAGGTGCTCGGGGTCTTCCACGCGCGCCGGCTGCACGCGCACGCCGTGGCCCTGTCGCTCGGCTGGGACGCCGTGCATCGGCGACTGGGGCTGACCGCGCCCTTCTACCGTCGCTTCACCCCCGCGATCCGCACCCGCGACTTCGCGCTGAACGGCGGGCGCCTGGACGGAGCGCTCGACGTCCTGGCCATCTGCCGCCCGTGAGCGCGGCCCCGCGGGGGGAGCTCGCGCTCGTCCTGCACACCCACATGCCCTACGTCGAGGGCTTCGGCACGTGGCCGTCGGGCGAGGAATGGCTGTGGGAGGCGATGGCCACCTGCTACCTCCCGCTGCTCGACGCGCTCGAGGAGCTGGGCCACCCGCCAGTCACCGTCTCGGTCACCCCGGTGCTGGCCGACCAGCTCGCGGCGCCGGGCATCGCCGCGCGCTTCGAGGCCTTCCTTCGCGACGTGCGCGAGCAGACCCACCGCCTTGACGAGGAAGGCCTGCGCACGACCGGCCATCCCGAGCTCGCCGCGGAGGTCGCCCGGGCCTCGGGCGACTACCGCCGCGCCGCGGAGCGCTTCGCCGCGCGCGGGCGCGACCTCGTCGCGGCGCTCGCCCGCGTCACGGCCTGGACGTCGGCAGCGACGCACGCGGTCCTCCCGCTCCTGGCCACCGACGCGGGCGTGCGCCTCCAGGTCGTCACCGGCATCGAAGCGCACGAGCGCCGTTTCGCCGCCTTCGAGGGCGGCTTCTGGCTGCCGGAGTGCGCGTACGCGCCGTGGCTTGACCCGCTGCTGCTCGAGGCGGGCGCGCGACGGACGTGCGCCGACCTGACCGACGTGCTGGGGCGTGGCTCGCCCGAACAGCTTCGCACCTACCGGACCGAGGCGGGCCTCGTCGTGCACCCGATCGATCGCGAGGTCGTCGAGCTCGTGTGGAGCGAAGGCGGCTACCCGGCGCACGACGCCTACCGCGACTACCACCACCACACGGTGCACCACCACCGCCCGTGGGCCATCGACGGCTCGGTCTACGACCACGGCGCCGCCCTGCTCACGGCGCGCGAGCACGCCGCCGACTTCGTGGCGCGCGTCCGTGCCCGCGTGGCCGGCGGCGGCCTGTGCGTGTGCGCGCTCGACACCGAGCTGCTCGGGCACTGGTGGTACGAGGGCGTCGAGTGGCTGGGGGCAGTGGTCGCCGAGGCTGGTCGCCAGGGCCTCGTGCTGACGACGCTCGACGACGCGGCACAGCGTCACGAGCCGGCCGCGCTCGCGCAGGAGCTGCCCGTCACCACCTGGGGGACACCGCGCGACCTGTCCACCTGGGAGGGCACGGCGGTGGCTGAGCTCGCGTGGCGTGCTCGTGCCGCCGAGCTGCGCGTCGTGGCGCGTGGCCGCGACGTGCCGGTGCGCGCCCTGCGTGAGCTCCTGGCGCTGCAGAGCTCGGACTGGGCCTTCATGGTCAGCCGCGGGCTGGCCGGCCCCTACCCGCGCGAGCGCGCGGACGGGCACGCGGCGGCGCTGGCGCAGGCGCTGGCAATAGACTCCCCGCCGCCCGCGTTGCGCAACCTGACCCCCTTCGTCTCCCGGGCGCCGCTCGTCTCGCCGTGAACGTCCTGATCCTCTCCTGGGAGTACCCGCCGCTCATCGAGGGCGGCCTCGCACGCAACGTTCGCAAGCTCTCGGAGGCGCTCGTGGCCAACGAGGGGATCGACGTCCACGTCCTGACCCGAGGCGACGAGCAGATGCCCGTCGAGGAGGACATGCACGGCGTGACCATCCATCGCGTCCGCGAGCCTCGCCGCCCGCGCGACCTGGGCGAGTTCGTGACGTGGATCGAGCACATGAACAGCGACATGCCGGCCGCCGGCGTCGAGCTCGGCGAGCGCATCGACTTCGACCTCGTCCACGGCCACGACTGGCTCGTGGCGAGCGCCGGCGATCACCTCGCGCGCCTGCTCCGCTGCCCGCTGGTGGTGACCATCCACGCGACCGAGTACGGCCGTCACCAGGGATGGGTGGAGAACCACCCCCAGTCCTACATCCACGGCATCGAGCGCTGGATGGCCAACCGGGCCGACCGCGTCATCACCTGCTCGCACTACATGCGCGACCACGTGGCCGACATCTACGGCCTCGAGGAGGAGCAGGTCACAGTCATCCCGAACGGCATCGACCCGCTCGATCTCCAGGCCGTCGAGGACCTCGAGGAGCTGCGCGCCCGCTTCGCCGCGCCCGACCAGCGCCTCGTCCTGCTCGTCGGCCGCCTCGTCTACGAGAAGGGCTTCCAGCTCGCCCTCGAGGCGCTTCCGGGCATCGTCGAGAACCTGGGCGACGTGCGCTTCCTCGTGGCCGGCTCCGGGACCCACGAGGCCCAGCTGCGCGCCCAGGCCTCAGAGCTCGGGCTCGACCCGCACGGGACCTTCCTCGGCTGGATCGGCGACGACGTCCTGCACTCGCTCTACCGGATCGCCGACCTCTGCGTCGTGCCCTCGCTCTACGAGCCCTTCGGCCTCGTCGCGCTCGAGGCGATGGCCTCGGGCTGCCCGTGCATCGTCGCCGACACCGGCGGGCTGCGCGAGATCGTCCCGGCCGACGACCGGGTCGGCCTGCGCTTCAACGGCGGCGACGCCGAGCACCTCGCGGTGATGATCGAGCGGCTGCTGACCGACGACCCGCTGCGCGACCGGCTCGTCGCCGAGGCCTCCGAGCACGTTCTGCGCTTCGACTGGGGGGACGTGGCGAGGCGCACCGCCGCGCTCTACGCGGGCCTCGAGTCCCGCCAGGGTGCGGCCGGCGGTGGCCGCAGCCTCTCCTAGCGCGCCCGTCGCCGGGACAAGCGCCTCGGCGGCGGCCCCGGTGGCGCTCGCGCTAGCCGCCGTCTGCGCGCTGGCGGCGGCGATCCGCTTCTCGACGCTCGACGTGCAGAGCTTCTGGCTCGACGAGGGCATCGCGATCGGGCTGATCCGCCGGCCGTTCGGCGACATGCTGTCCACGCTTCCGCACGGCGACAGCTCTCCGCCGCTGTACTACGTGCTCGCCTGGGGGTGGAGCCGGATCTTCGGGAGCGGCGAGGAGGGCCTGCGCTCGCTGTCGGCGCTGCTCGGAACGCTCACGGTGCCCACGGCCTACCTACTTCCCCCGGATAATCGGCCCAACCGCGTGCCGACGGCATTGCACCGGAATCGTGGCAAGCTCACTCAAGGCGGATGCTGAAGGCCCCATCAACGGTCTGAAGGGCCGAGGACGGAGTTCTTCCGGGGCAAGTACCTAGCGGCGCGCGAGCTCGCTTCCCAGCGCGTCGGCCTCATCGTGGCGGCGCTGGCGGCGGTGAACCCGTGGCTGGTCTGGTACTCGCAGGAGGCGCGGCCGTACGCGCTGCTTGCGCTGCTGCTGACCGCCGGCCTCGTGTTCTTCGCCCGCTCGCTCGGGCGCGGGGCCACGCGCGACCTCGCGCTGTGGGCCAGCCTCTCGATCCTCGCGCTGGCGACGCACTACATGGCGGTCTTCCTGATCGCTGCCGAGGCCGCCTGGCTGCTCGCGGCCGCTCCGAGCTCCCGGCGGGCGAAGCTCGCGGCCATGAGCGCCGTGGCGGTTGCGGGCGGCGCCCTGATGGTGCTCGCGCTCGAGCAGCGCACGACCGGCGGCCAGGACTGGGTCGGAGACGCTCCGCTCCGCGCTCGCCTGGGCGACCTGCCCAAGAAGGTCGTCAACGGCGAACTCGGGGGCGCCTTCGACAAGCAGGCGGGCGTGGGCTGGCTGCTGCTGCTCGTGGGCGCCGGCCTGCTGGTCGCCCGCGGCGGGGCTCGCGAGCGTAGTGGGGCGATCATCGCCGCGTCGCTCGCTGCGGCCTGTGTCGCGCTCCCGCTTGCCCTGGCCCTCGCCGGCTTGGACTACCTCTTCGCGCGCTACGCGATCGGCGGCCTGGTGCCGGTGCTCGTGGTCGCCGCAGCCGGATTCGAGACCTCCCGCGCGGGGCTTGCCGCCGCGCTGGCCCTTGGCGCGATGTGGGTTGCCACGGACGTACGCGCAGTCACCGACCGCGGCCTGCAGCGCGACGACTGGCGCGGTGCCGTAGCGGCGCTCGGGCCAGCGCGCGAGCTGCGGGCGGTCGCCGTACCGCGCGACTTCGACACGACGCCCCTCACGGTCTACCTGCGCGGTGCGGCGCCGCTGCCCGACGGCGGCGCCGCGGTTCGCGACCTCGCCGTCATCCGCCTCGTGCGCGGAGGGGATCCGCCGCCGCTGCGCATCCCCGGCTTCGTCGCGGTCGCGCGGCGGCGTGCCACGAGCTATGAGCTGCTGCGCTTCCGCGCGCCCGTCGCGACGCGCGTCACACCGGACTCCCTGACGACCCTGGGCGCCGACCCCGGGGTCGTCCTCCAGTTGCCCCAGCGCAGCGAGAGACTGGGGCGCTGATCTCCCGCTCGCTCAACGCCAGCGTAGCGAGCGCGGCGCGTCACGCATGCGGATGATGCGGGCGGGGACGCCGCCCACCACCGCGTTGTCGGGAACGCCCTTGGTCACCACCGCCGAGGTGCCCGCCACGCAGTTGTCGCCGATCGTCACGCCGCGCAGCACGCAGGCGCCATAGCCGATCCAGCAGTTGTGGCCCACGCGCACGTCGCGCTTGTAGATGCCCTGGAGGCGGATCGGCCGTTCGACCTCGACGATGCCGTGGTCGAAGTCGATGAACATGGCGCGGTCGGCCACGACGCACTCGCGACCGATGGAGACGTGCTGGAAGGCGCTGACCGTGCACTCCTGTCCGAGCACCGTCTTCGCGCCGATGCGCACCTCGCCCTCGTGGACGCGGATCTTCGATCCGTGGCCTATCCAGCACCAGCGGCCGAGATGGAGCTTGGCACCGGGCGCGATCTCGAGGGTCACGCCCGGCCCGATGAAGGCGAGTCCGTCGGTCACCAGACGCCCGCGGTAGCGCAGCTTGAGCCAGCCCAGCCGCGCGATCAGCCCGATGTAGTTCGCGTCGAGCATCCCGTGGCGGCGCATGAAGCGCAGCAGCGCGAGTGGGCCGCCATGGCGCGGCGGCGGCTCGGCGCGCACCTTGGCCGGAGCGTCGACGGTCAGCGCCTCGACGACGGGATCGGCGGACATGCGCCGGAATCCTAGAGGCGCGGCACGCGGCGCTCCCACATCTGGATCGCCCCGAGGTCGCGGTAGCCGAGCCGGGCGTAGAGCGGAGCCCCCATGCGCGTGGCCTGCAGCGAGGTCGTCGTCGCTCCGCGACGCCGGGCGTCCTCGAGGGCGAGGCCGAGCAGGCCCGTCGCGAGGCCGCGCCCGCGGGCGCACGGCAGCGTCCCGACGAAGAAGACCCCGCAGTCGCCTTCGTGCTCGAGGGTCGAGAGAACGCACGCCGCGCGGCCCTCGTGGGCCGCCGCGTAGTGGCGCAGCCCCTTGGGCGGCTGCGGGAAGACGGTGGGCCACAAGCCGGCCGGGAAGCCGTAGCTCTCGTCGATGACCGCCGCGATCGCGTCGCCGCCCGGAGCGCGGTCGAGCCCTGGTGGCGCCGGGGCTCCGACCAGATCCCCGAGGGGCATCGCCATCGCCCGTGGCGCGGCGTCGAGGACGTGGCCGGCGTCCGCGAGGACGCTCGCCGCCGGGGCGTCGGACTCGGGTACCCACACCGTCCACGCCCGCACGCCGGTCTCGCTGTAGACGCCCGCAAGCCCAGGGAGCGCCGCTTCGAGGATGGCGGCGTCGCGATAGGCGACGCAGTTGACGATGGAGCGCTCCGGCAGGGCGCGCACCACCGCGGCCGCCAGACCGTCCCCGGTGATCGCGCGGCCCCCGGGCGAGTCCGGCGGGAAGGCGCGGATCCAGGCGGCGAGCGTCGAGCGCAGGCGTGCCAGCAGTCGAGCGTCGTCCATCCCGGCATTCTCGCCTCCCGCGGGGGTTGGCGGTGGCGGTCGTGCCATCATCCCGCCCCCCATGGCGACCGGCCAGGCCAGCCTCGCGCAGCGGCTGCTCGACGGCGACAAGCGCGCGCTCGCGCGGGCGATCTCGCTCGTGGAGGACGACGACGCCGAGGGCTGGGAGCTGGTCCGCGAGGTCTACCCGCGCACGGGTCGCGCGGCGGTGGTCGGCTTCACCGGGCCGCCGGGGGTCGGGAAGTCGACGTTGCTCGCGGCCCTGACCACGCGGCGCCGCGACGCGGGCCGCGAGGTCGCCGTGCTCTCGATCGACCCCTCGTCGCCCTTCACCCAGGGGGCGCTGCTCGGCGACCGCATCCGCCTCGCCGAGCACTTCCTGGACCCCGGCGTGTTCATCCGCTCGATGGCCAGCCGGGGCGCGCTGGGCGGCATGAGCGAGGCCGCGCTGCAGGCCGCCCTGCTCATGGACGCGGCCGGAAAGGACGACGTGTTCCTCGAGACGGTCGGCGTGGGGCAAGCGGAGGTGGACATCATCGACCACGCCGACACGATCGTCCTCGTCCTCATGCCTGGATCGGGCGACTCGATCCAGGCGCTGAAGGCCGGCGTCATGGAGATCCCCGATGTGATCGTCGTCAACAAGGCCGATCACCCGCTCACCGACACGATGGTCCGCGAGGTCCGCGGCGTGCTCTCGCTAGGGCCCCAAGAGGGCTGGCGCGTCCCGATCGTCAAGACCGAGGCGGTCCGCGGAGAAGGGGTCGACGAGCTCGACGAGCGCCTGGACGCGCATCGCGCCTACATCGAGGCGGAGGGAACGCTGGGCGAGCGCCGGCGGCGCAACCTTCGCAACGAAGTCCTCGCCCTGGCGACGATCCGCCTGCGCCGCCGGCTTGACGACGCCATCCGCGGGGACCCCGAGGTCCAGCGCCTCCTGGACGAGGTCGTCGAGCGCCGGCTGGACCCTGCCACCGCGGCCGAACGGGTTCTGGAGCGCGCGGCGGAGGAGTAGCCGCGGGGGAGGGCGGCGGCGGGCGGTTCGTCGGTCTCGTGCGGTGAGGGCGACCCGCGGATCCGGGTTGGCGGCGGGGTGCTCCGCGTGTACCGCTTCGGGCTCAGGGGAGGGAGGGGGCGAGCGGTGGTGGGGGGGGCCAACCCCACCCTCGATCGGCTCTCTGGATCGAGGGTTGACTTTGCGCCCCTGGCTAGAGGCTCCCCCTCGTCAGATGCTGTAGACGCTCGCGGCGCGCTTCCGTTGAATCCCGCACGGCTCGCCGGTCGAGGCCCTACCGATATGCCTCCCGCGCATCCGACACCCCCCGGCGCCACGTGAGCCACTCGCGCAGCGCGACGGCGAGCAGGCCGGAGACGAGCGCGAGCGAGGCGATCGTGGCCCACGCGCCCGGGGTGCCCCACCGCGGAAGGACCTCGCGCAGCGGGCCGAAGGGCACGTCGGCCGGCGGGGAGGCCCACGAGCCCTCGCCGAGGCGCAGGGCGACGTAGAGCCACGCGCTCGCCCCCAGGGTGAGGGCGGCGAGGAGCGCTCCGACGCGCGGGGCGTGGCGCAGGCCCCACGCCGCGAGCGCGGCGGCGACGGGCAGCGCGGCGACGAGGTGGCGGCCCGGGAACCAGGCGCCGGTCACGGTCGGGGTCAGGAAGGCGGCCGCGAAGACCACCGCGGCGCAGACGAGGGCGAGCAGCGTCGCGGCGACCTCCACGTCGACGTGCTCGGGGAGTGCGCGCGCGATGCGCTCGCGGCGCGAGCGCCACAGCAGCCACAGGGCCCAGAGGGCCAGCAGGCCGAAGGGCGCCCAGCGCAGCAGCCCGTAGCGCCCGTCGAGCCACAGCGAGAGCAGCCGGTCGGAGCGCTCCAGCCAACCACCGGGGAACGCCGCGACGTGCGGCGGCGCGCCGGGGGCGGCGGCTGCCGACGGGGTGAAGTCGCCGTAGAGGCGGTCGTTGATGGTCAGGTACATGACCACGGAGAACACGACGAGCTCGAGCGCCATGAGACCGCCGACCCCGGCGCGCCGGCGCACCAGCCAGCGGGTCAGCGCGACCGCGACGATCGCGCCAGGCAGCAGGTACTCGGGCGCGAGCCAGGGGAGCAGCGCGATCAGGGCGCCGGCCACGAGCGCCGTGCGCAGGCGCGGCCGGTCGCGGACCTCGAGCGCGAGCAGACTGGCCCCGGCGAGCAGCGTGCCGGCCGTGAGCTCGGGCGAGACGCTCGTGGCGTAGGCCAGCGCGGGGGGTGAGAGCCCGGCCACGAGCGCCGCGACGGTCGCGTAGGGCTCGGGCACGAGCCGGCGCGCGAGAGCCAGCGCCAGCGCGAAGCCCAGGGCGGCGACGGCGGCGAGGAACAGCTCGACGGCCACGGGGCCGCCGAGCGCGTAGAAGGGCGCGATGAGCAGCGGGAAGCCGACCCCGCCCGGGTCGTTCAGCCGGCCGTCGGTGGCGGACCCTTCGCCCCTCAGGGTCCCTGCGTACCAGTTGCGGTAGGCGCGCCCGCGGTACTGGTTGGTGAGGTCGACGTCGCGGTCGGCGATGATCGAGTCCCCGGTGAGCAGGTAGTGGGGCTCGTCGCCCGCGTAGTCCCCGCGCGTGCCGGCGCGGATCCCGATCGTGCTCGCGTAGACCGCGGCGAGCGCCAGCCAGACCGCCGCGCAGCGGCGCAGGGTCACGCGCCGAGGGCGCGGGCGATGACCATCTGCTGCACCTCGTCGGTGCCCTCGCCGATGGTGAGGATCTTGGCGTCCCGGTAGAAGCGGCACACCGGGTACTCCTCGATGTAGCCGTAGCCGCCGTGGATCTGCACCGCCTCCTCGCTCGCGCGGACGGCCAGGCGGCCGGTCTTGAGCTTCGCCTGGGCGGCGGTGAGCGTGAAGTTGCGCCCCGCGTCTTTCTCCAGCGCGGCCTTGTAGGTGAGCAGCCGGGCCGCCTCGATCTCGGTCGACAAGTCGGCGAGCTTGATCTGGATCGCCTGGTAGGAGGAGATCGGCTTGCCGAAGGCGTGGCGCTCGGAGGCGTAGGCGAGCGCCTGGTCCAGCGCGCCCTGGGCCAGCCCGACGCCCATCGCCGCGACGCCGATGCGGCCGATGTCGAGGATGTGCAGGAACTGCTTGAAGCCGCCGCCGCGCGGGCCGAGCAGGTTCTCCTCGGGCACGCGGCAGTCGGCGAACCTCAGCGGCCGCGTATCCGAGGCGTTCCAGCCCATCTTGCGGTAGGGCTCGCCCTGCTCGTAGCCCGGCGTCCCGTTCTCGACGATCAGGTTGGAGACCTCCTCGTCGCCGGTCCGCGCCGTGATCGCCACGTGCCCGGAGATCTCCGTGCCGGCGTTGGTGATGAACTGCTTGGCGCCGTCGATCACCCACTCGCCGTCGTCCAGGCGCGCGCGTGTGCGGGTGTTGCCGGCGTCCGAGCCCGCCTCGGGCTCGGTCAGGCCGAAGGCGCCGAGCTTGCGCCCCGCGCACAGGTCGGGCAGCAGGCGCTGCTTCTGCTCCTCGGTCCCGAAGAGGTAGACCGGCTGAGTCCCGAGCGAGGTGTGCGCGCACAGCGTGATGGCCACGCTCGAGTCGACGCGCGTCAGCTCCTCGACCGCCAGCGCGTAGGCGAGCGAGTCGCCGCCGCCCCCTCCGTACTCCTCGGGGAAGGGGATTCCCATGAGGTCGAGGTCGCCGAGCTGGCGCACGATCTCGTAGGGAAAGCGCTTCTCGCGGTCGAGCTCCTCGGCGACCGGGGCTACCACCTGCTCGGCGAAGTCGCGCACGGTGCGCCGGATCAGCTCGTGGTCGTCGGAGAGGTCGAAGTTCATTGGGCGGGATGATCCCATCCGGGGTCCGGACGCTCGCCCCAGGACTGGTTGCGGCCGAGATAGTTGATATCCTCAACTAATCACCCCCGAGACTGACAAGACCACCCAGAGCGACGTCCGGCGCATCGCCGGGCTCTTCCGCCCCTACCGGCGGCGGCTGAGCGCCGTGCTCGCGCTAATCGCGGTCTCCGCCGGCCTGGGCATGATCTCGCCCTTCCTGCTGCGAGGCATCCTCGACACGGCGATCCCGCAGCAGGACACCACGCTGCTCACCGCGCTCGTCGGCGGGATGGTGGCCATCGCGATCGTCACCGGAGTGCTCGGGGTGGGGCAGACCTGGCTGTCGAACCTCGTCGGCCAGCGGGTCATGCACGACCTTCGCTCGGCCGTCTACCGCCATCTCCAGCGCCTCTCGCTGGCCTTCTTCACGCGGACGCGCACCGGCGAGGTCCAGTCGCGGATCGCCAACGACATCGGCGGCGTGCAGACCGTGGTCACCACCACAGCCACGTCGATCGTCTCCAACGTGACGACGGTGCTCGCGACCATCGTGGCCATGTTCCTGCTCGACTGGCGCCTCGCCGTCTTCTCGCTCGGCCTGCTGCCCTTCTTCGTCTTCCTGACCCGTCGCGTGGGACGCCAGCGCAAGCTCATCACGACCGATCGCCAGAAAGCCATGGCCGACATCTCAACTCTCGTCGAGGAGTCGCTCTCGGTCTCGGGCATCCTGCTGGGCAAGACCATGGGTCGCTCCCCCGAGCTCGCCGATCGCTTCTCGGCGGAGTCGGGCCGGCTGGCCGACCTCGAGGTGCGCCAGCGGATGGCCGGGCGCTGGGTCATGGCCTCCATCCAGGCCGCGTTCGCGATCATGCCGGCGCTCGTGTACTGGTTCGCGGGGTTGAGCTACGCCAGCGGCGGCCAGGCCATCACCATCGGCACGCTGGTCGCCTTCACCACGCTGCAGACGCGGCTCTTCTTCCCGATCCAGCAGCTCCTCAACGTCGGCATCGACATTCAGACCTCGCTCGCGCTCTTCGACCGCATCTTCGAGTACCTCGACCTGCCGGTCGAGATCGACGAACGTGAGGGAGCGCGCGAGCTGCGCCGCGACCGGCTGCACGGCGAGGTGCGCTTCGACGACGTGTGGTTCCGCTACGACGACGAGGGCGAATGGACGCTGCGGGGCATCGACGTGACCGTCGCACCCGGCTCGCGCACCGCGGTGGTGGGCGAGACCGGCTCGGGCAAGACGACGCTCGGCTACCTCGCCGCGCGGCTCTATGACGCCGAGCGCGGCGCGGTCACGATCGACGGCGTCGACGTCCGCGACCTCACCTTCGGGTCGCTCGCCGACGCCGTCGGCGTCGTCTCCCAGGAGACCTATCTCTTCCACGCGACCGTGCGCGACAACCTGCGCTTTGCGGCACCCGAGGCGAGCGACGAGGAGGTCGAGGCGGCCGCCCGCGCCGCACGCATCCACGACCTCATCGCGTCGCTGCCCGACGGTTACGAGACGATGGTCGGCGAGCGCGGCTACCGCTTCTCGGGCGGCGAGAAGCAGCGCATGGCGATCGCCCGCACGATCCTGCGCAACCCGCCCGTGCTCGTCCTCGACGAAGCGACGAGCGCGCTGGACACCGAGACCGAGCGCGCCGTCCAGGTGGCGCTCGACGAGCTCGCCAAGGGTCGCACGACGATCGCGATCGCCCACCGCCTGTCCACCGTCCGCGACGCCGACCAGATCGTCGTCGTCGTCGACGGCGCCATCGTCGAGCGAGGAACCCACGACGAGCTCGTGGCGCACGGCGGCAAGTACGCGGCGCTCGTCGCCCGCGACCAGCGCGGGGGCGCCGCGGTGGACGTCATCGCGGCCTGACGCCTGGCGCAGCTCGCGGCGCCGGATGCCGCGGCCGGCGTGCCAGGTGTCGAGCAGCAGGTGGTCGCGCTCCTCGCTGAGGCGCACGACCGCGAGCTCGGTCACGTCGGCGCGGAAGAGGTGGGGGAGGGGCCGGGCGGGGCGTCCTTGTTGATCGTCGCGACGAGCTCGGGGGCCTCGGCCTCGACCTCGCTCCATCGGGCCCTTCGCGGCCGAACGATGGGCGAAGGGCACCGGCCTACGATGGGCTCGTGCCCGACGCTCCGGGAGCACCGGCGGTGCGCCTCGGCGCGCTGGCCGACGACGGGATCGCGCCCTCGATCTTCGCGCTCGTCGAACGCGGGGTGGAGCGGCGGCCCGAGATCGCCGCGCAGATGCGCGGCGAGGTCGAGCTGCGCTTCCAGGAGGCCTTCGCTCCGGTGCGGATCTCCTTCGCGGCAGAGGAGATCCTCGTCGAGGACGGTGCACCGTCGGCGCCCGACCTCGTCATCGCCGGCACGTTGCCGGACGTCGTGCACCTGACGAGCGCGCCGCAGCGAGCCGGTCTCCCCGACCCGACGACGCCCCGCGGGCGGGCCGCGCTGACCCGCGTGGTCCGGGGCCGCGTCCGCGTCCGCGGCGATCGCGCCCTGGCCCGCCGCCTCCTCAGGCTGCTCGCGCTGTGAGCGTCAGTCGGGCGAGACGACCCTGAGGGCGTCAACCCGCTCGAAGTGCCGCCGGTTGCGAGTCACGAGCGGCAGGCGATGGAGCAGGGCCGTCGCGGCGATGAGCGCGTCGGGGGTGGCGATACCGGTGCGGCGTCGCGTGAGCCCTGCCAGCTCGGCGACCGGTGTATCGATCGGATACTCGATCATCGGCGAGAGGAAATGGCGAAGGCCCTCCGGGTTGTCGCGACCGGCGAACAGCTCGCAGCGCGTGACCACCGAGACGCCGAGCGGGCCGGTGCCCGAGGGGAGGCGGTGCGTCCCGCGGAGGTGGTCGACCAGGACGTCGGTTTCGACGAGCAGCTCAGCCGTGACCACGGTCCCACTCGTCGCGCGGCGGAACGCGCAGGTCGGGCATCGAGCCGAACGTCTCGTCCAGGACGGCGTCCAGCGCGGGCGGGTCGCCCTGCGCGACATAGGCGTCGACGGCCTCGCGCACGACCGCCGCGAGCGTCTTGCCCTCGCGCCGCGCGCGAGCATCGAGCTGGCGCCGCTGCGCTTCGGTGAAGTAGACCTGCGTGCGAGTCGCCGACATACAGCATGAGCATACAGCATCATGAGGGCATCGAGGAGGCGCCGCCACCCCTCGACGAGGGTGTCGATCTCGGCCGCCGTCGTTCGTGTAGTGGGTGAGCAGTCGAACTCCTCGACACCGGGAGGAAGTCCAATGAGCAGAGTCGTCATGACCAATCACCTGACCCTCGACGGCGTGATGCAGTCGCCGGCCGACCCCGACGAGGACCGCCGCGGCGGCTTCGAGCACGGCGGCTGGGCGGCGCACGACAACGACGAGGTGATGGCCCGCAAGATGGGCGAGGGGATGGTCCAGGGCGGACCGCTGCTGCTCGGGCGAAAGACCTACGAGCACTTCCACGGCTTCTGGCCCAAGCAGAGGGACAATCCCTTCACCGAGTGAGGCTGAGCGACGAGCGTGCCGACCCTCCGCCCGGGCGAGATCGAGCGTGTGTTCCGCGAGGAGCACGGTCGCGCGGTGGCCGTCCTGGCCCGCGTCTTCGGCGATCTCGACGTCGCCGAGGAGGCGGTCCAGGACGCCTTCGCAACGGCGGTCGGGCGATGGCCGTCCAGCGGGCTCCCGCCGAGCCCGGCGGGATGGATCATCACGACCGCGCGCAACCGGGCGATCGACCGCCTGCGGCGCGAGGCCTCGCGCGAGGACCGCCACGCCCAGGCCGCACTGCTGCACGTGCGCGGCGAACCGGCGCTCCAGGGCGCCGTGCCCGACGACCGCCTGCGCCTGATCTTCACCTGCTGTCACCCCGCGCTGGGCAGCGGCGCCCAGGTCGCGCTGACCCTCCGGCTCCTGGGCGGGCTCACCACCGCGCAGATCGCCCGCGCCTTCCTGGTCTCCGAGCCGGCCATGGCCCAGCGGCTCGTTCGGGCCAAGGGCAAGATCCGCGACGCGGGGATCCCCTACCGGGTCCCCGACGAGGCAGACCTGCCGGGTCGCCTGAGTACCGTGCTGGCGGTTGTCTACCTGATCTTCAACGAGGGCTACGCCGCGAGCTCGGGCGACCGGCTCGTCCGCGAGGAGCTCTGCGCCGAGGCGATCCGCCTCGGCCGCCTGTTGGCCCAGCTGATGCCCGACGAGCCCGAGGTGCTGGGGCTGCTCGCGCTCATGCTGCTCGCCGAGTCGCGCCGGGCAGCGCGCACGAACGCCGACGGCGAGCTCGTGCTGCTGGCCGACCAGGACCGCGGCGCCTGGGATCGAGACCTCGTCGCCGAGGGCCAGGCCGTCGTGCGGCGCTGCCTGCAGCGCAACCAGCCCGGGCTCTACCAGCTCCAGGCGGCGATCAGCGCCGTCCACAGCGACGCGAGGACGGCGGCCGCAACGGACTGGCGCCAGGTCCTCGCGCTCTACGACCAGCTCCTCTCCCTCTCACCGACCCCGGTCGTCGCCCTGCACCGCGCGGTCGCGGTGGCCGAGGTCGACGGCGCGGAGGCGGGGCTCGTGCTCGTCGACGGCCTCGACCTCGACGCCTACCACATGCTCCACGCGATCCGCGCCGACCTGCTCCGGCGCCTGGGCCGCGACGCCGAGGCGGCCGTCGCGTACGACGCGGCGATCGCGCGCACCGAGAACGTGGCCGCGCGCGACTTCCTTCGCCGTCGCCGTCGGGCGCTCAGCCCTTGACCGTCCCGCTCTGCTCGGCGACGCGCCGCGCGAGCTCGACGAGCAGGCGCACGGCGAAGCCCGAGCCGCCCTTGCTCGCGTACGGGCGGCCGAGGTCCCACGCCGTCCCGGCGATGTCGAGGTGCGCCCAGGGAACCTCGCCGGCGAAGTGCTCGAGGAAGTGCGCCGCGGTGATCGAGCCCGCCTTGCGCGCCTCCGTCGCGTTGACGATCTCGGCGTAGCGGCCCTTGATCATCTCCGCGTACTCGGGGTGCAGGGGCAGGCGCCACACGAGCTCGCCGGTCGCGAGCGCTGCTGACTCCACCTCCGTCGCCCACGCGTCGTCGGAGGCCATGAGGCCGGCGTGGGTCGAGCCCAGGGCGACGAGGATCGCCCCGGTCAGCGTCGCGACGTCGACGAGGCGCTCGGCGCCCTGCTCGCGCGCCCAGCTCAGGCAATCCGCGAGCACCATGCGGCCCTCGGCGTCGGTGTTGTTGACCTCGATCGTCGTCCCGTCCATGGCGCGCACGATGTCGCCGGGCTTCACCGCGCCGCCCGACGGCATGTTCTCGGTGGCGCCGATCACCCCGACGAGACGGACCGGGAGGCCGAGCCGCGCGATCGCCGCCACCGCCTCGAGCACGGCGGCGCCCCCCGACATGTCGAACTTCATCTCGTGCATCTTGGCCGAGGGCTTGATCGAGATCCCGCCGCTGTCGAAGGTCACCGCCTTGCCCACGTAGCCGAGCACGGGCCCGGCCGCGCCTTCGGGCTCGGTGCGCAGGGTGATGAGGCGCGGCTCCTGGACCGAGCCCTGGGCCACCGCCAGGAACGCGCCCATGCCCCGCTCGCGAAGCGCGTCGGGCCCGTCGACGATGATCTCGAGGTCCTCGATCTCCTCCGCGAGGGAGACCGCGCGCTGCGCCAGCGCCGTTGGCGTCAGGTCGTTGGCCGGCGCGTTCTGCAGGTCGCGGGCGGCGTTGGCCGCGTCGGACACCACGCGCGCCACCCCGACGGCGGCCGCGACCTCGCCTGGACCGAGGATCACCAGCCGCTCGAGCCCACGGTCGTCCTCGCCGCCGCCTTTGTAGCGCTCGAAGCGGTAGGCGCCGAGCACGGTTCCCTCGACGAGCGCGGCGGCGGTCGCGCGCGGGTCCCCGGCCCCCTCCGGGGGCACCCACGCGAGCGAGCGCGCGCCGAGCTCGCGGGCGCGCGCCCCGGCGAGCGCCGCCGTCGCCCGGGCAAGCTCGGCGTCCCATCCCTCGCGGGCGCCGAGCCCGGCGACGATCCAGCGCCGGCCGTTGACGTGGGTGTGGGCGAGCTTGCGCGGCGCGGTCCGCGCCTCGCCGGTCCCGACGAGCTGCGCGACGGCGCCGCCCGCGAGATCGTCGGCGGGCTCCTCGCCGGCCCACACGCCGACGGCGACCGCGTCGGCCTCGACGTCCTCGGGCGGGGTGTCGCTCAGGGTTACGACGTCCACGAGAGGGCAAGACTAGTTGCGTCACTAGAGTCCGGGCACCTGTCCGCGATCCTGGAGCCGGCCCGATGCCCACCACCGTGATCCTCTCCGCCGCCCGCACGCCCATCGGCAAGCTCGGCGGCGGCCTGTCCTCCATGGACGCGACCGACCTCGGAGGGATCGCCATCGAGGCGGCGCTCGAGCGCGCGGACGTCGAGCCCGAGCAGGTCGAGCAGGTCGTCATGGGGCAGGTCCTGCAGGCCGGCCAGGGGCAGATCCCCTCGCGCCAGGCGCAGATCAAGGGCGGCATCCCGAAGGAGGTGCCCTCCGAGACGATCAACAAGGTCTGCGCCTCGGGCATTCGCTCGGCGGGGATCATCGACCAGGCCGTCCGGGCCGGCGACGTGCAGATCGCCGTGGCGGGCGGGATGGAGTCGATGTCCTCCGCCCCCTACCTGCTCCCTAAGGCGCGCTTCGGCTATCGGATGGGCGACGCGAAGGTGATCGACGCGCTCGTCAACGACGGGCTGACCAACCCGTTCAGCGGTCGCCAGATGGCCGACGAGGCGTCCGAGGTCGCCGCCGAGGTCGAGCTCACGCGGGCCGACATGGACCGCTGGTCGGTGCGCTCCCACGAGCGCGCGATCGCCGCGACCGACGAGGGCCGCCTGCCGGACGAGATCGTGCCGGTCACCGTGAAGGGGAAGAAGGGCGACACGACCGTCGAGGTCGACGAGGCGCCGCGGCGCGAGACCACGCTGGAGGCGCTGGCCAAGCTCAAGCCGATCCACCCCGACGGCTCGCACACCGCCGGCAACTCGCCGGGGGTCAATGACGGAGCGGGGGCGCTCGTTCTCTCCTCGGACGAGTGGGCGCGCGAGAACGGCAAGGAGATCCTCGCCGAGGTGATCGCCCAGGGTGCAGTCGCCGACGACTTCGCCTACCTCGCGCGCACCCCGGCCAAGGCGGCGAAGAAGGCGCTCGAGAAGGCCGGCATGTCGCCCGGCGAGGTCGACCTCTGGGAGATCAACGAGGCCTTCGCCTCCGTGGCCCTCAACTCGATCCGAATGCTCGAGATCGACGAGGACAAGGTCAACGTCAACGGCGGCGCGGTGGCCCTCGGCCACCCGATCGGCGCGTCGGGCGCCCGCATCCTGGGCACCCTGATCCACGAGCTGCGCCGCCGCGGCGGCGGCGTCGGCTGCGCGGCGATCTGCTCAGGCGGCGGCCAGGGCGACGCCGTGCTGGTGAGAGTCAGCGGCGGCTAGGCTCCGCGGCGTGCCGGGCGCCGCCGCCTTCTTCGACCTCGACCGCACACTCATGGCCGGCTCGTCGGCCTTCGCCTTCGTGCGCGCGTCGCGCAAGGCGGGGCTGATGAGTCGCCGCGACCTCGCCAAGGCCGCGCTCGGGAACGCCCGCTTCCGCCTGCGCGGGTCCACCGACGAGGAGACCGCCGCGCTGCGCAACGCGGTGGGGGACCTGCTCGGCGGCGTCAAGGTCCGCGACCTCATGCGCCTGACCCCGGACATCCTCGCCGGCATCCTCCCGCGGCTCTACCCGCAGATGCTGCGCGTCGCCTACGACCACCAGGACGCCGGCCGGCCGATCTACATCGTCACCGCTGCGTCCCAGGAGATCTGCGACCTGATCTCCAGCGTGCTGCAGTTCGACGGCGGCGTGGGGACGCGCGCCGAGCGTCGCGACGGCGTCTACACCGGCCGCATGCTCGAGCCGTTCACGTACCGCGAGGGCAAGGCGCAGGCGGTCCGCGAGCTCGCGGGCCGCGAGGGCTATGACCTCGCCGACTCGTGGGCATACTCCGACAGCGAGTCCGACCTCCCGCTGCTGCGCGCCGTCGGCCACCCGGTCGCGGTGAACCCCGACGCGACGCTCGACCGCGTCGCTCGCGAGGAGGGCTGGGACGTGCTCACCTTCGAGACCCTGGGGCGCAGCCTCAAGCTCGCGGGCGGGCTGGTCGCGGTCGCGGCGGCGGGCGGCGCGGCCTACAACCGCCGCGGAGTGACGGTCCAGCAGCGCGGCCGGATCATGCGGGTGCGGCGGTGAGCTTCGACCTCGACGACGAGCAGCGCGAGGTCCGCGCGCTCGCCCGCCGCTTCGCCGACGAGGAGATCGCGCCGCACGCAGCGGCCTGGGACCGCGAGCACCGCTTCCCGCGTGACGTGTTCGCGCGGCTCGGCGAGCTGGGGCTGATGGGCGTGTGCGTCCCCGAGGCCAACGGCGGCGCGGGCGCCGACTTCCTCTCCTACGTGCTCGTGCTCGAGGAGCTCTCGCGAGCCGACGCGGGGACCGGCGTGACCGTCGCCGTGCACACCAGCGCCGGCACGCTTCCGATCCTCGACAACGGGACCCGCGAGCAGGTCGATCGCTGGGTCCCGCCGCTCGCCCAGGGCCACGAGCTCGCCGCCTTCGCGCTCACCGAGCCCGAGGCGGGCTCCGACGCCGCCGCCCTGCGCACCCGCGCGTGCGATGGGCAAATCACCGGGGCCAAGCAGTGGATCACCAACGGCTCCCACGCCCACGCGTTCCTCGTCTTCGCCCGCGACGAGAACGGCCCGGCTGCTGGCCGGGTGTCGGCCTACCTGGTGCGCCGCGGCGCCACCGGCTTCCGCGCCACCCGCGAGGAGGAGAAGCTCGGGCTGAACTCGTCGAGCACCGCCGACCTCGCCTTCGAGGACACGCCCGCCGAGCGCCTGGGCGAGCCGGGGGCCGGCCTGCGCATCGCCCTGCGCACGCTCGACGGCGGCCGCATCGGGATCGCCGCGCAGGCCGTCGGGATCGCCCAGGCGGCGCTCGACCTCGCCACTGCGCACGCCCGCGAGCGCACGGCGTTCGGCGGCCCCATCGGCCGCTTCGGCGCCATCCAGCAGAAGCTGGCCGACATGCAGACCGAGATCGAGGCAGCGCGCGCGCTGACCTGGCGCGCTGCGGCGCTCAAGCAGGGCGGGCGACCGCACACCGTCGAGGGCGCGCAGGCCAAGCTGCTCGCCTCGCGGGTGGCCCGCCACTGGACGGGCGAGGCGATCCAGGTCCTCGGGGGCTACGGCTACGTCAAGGAGTTCCCCGCCGAGCGCTACTACCGCGACGCGAAGGTCACCGAGATCTACGAGGGCACGAGCGAGATCCAGCGGCTCGTGATAGCCCGCGCGCTGCTCGGCGAGGCGGCGAGCGCCGACGGGCCGGCGTGAGCCGATCTGCGCCCTAGACTCCCGGCCATGGCCACCGAACCCAGGGAGCGCGCCGATATCGAGCGCTGGGAGCGGGAGGTCTACGCGGCCGCCCCCGAGCGCAAGGCGCTCTTCCAGACGATGAGCGGCGTCCCGGTCAAGCCGCTCTACGGCGAGCACGACCTTCCCGAGGATCCCGAGGCGATCGGGCTGCCCGGCGAGTATCCGTTCACGCGGGGGGTCTACCCCTCGATGTACCGCGGCCGTCTGTGGACAATGCGCCAGTTCGCGGGCTTCGGCACCGCCGAGGAGACCAACGAGCGCTTCCGCTACCTCCTGGACCACGGGCAGACGGGGCTGTCGACCGCCTTCGACATGCCGAGCCTCATGGGCCTTGACTCCGATCACTCGCGCAGCCTGGGAGAGGTGGGGCGGGAGGGCGTGGCCATCGACACGCTCGACGACATGGAGACGCTCTTCGCCGGCATCCCGCTCGACGAGGTCACGGTGTCGATGACCATCAACGCGCCGGCGGCGATCATGCTCGCCTTCTACGTGGTCGCGGCCGAGGAGAAGGGCATCGGCGCAGACCGCCTCGGCGGGACGATCCAGACCGACATCCTCAAGGAGTACATCGCCCAGAAGGAGTGGTGCTTCCCCGTCGACCCGGCCATGCGGCTGGTCACCGACATGGTGCAGTGGTGCACCGGCCACATGCCGCGCTGGCACCCGGTCAGCATCAGCGGCTACCACATCCGCGAGGCGGGCTCGACGGCTGCCCAGGAGCTCGCCTTCACGCTCAAGGACGGGCTGACCTACGTCGAACTGGCGGTCGCGCGTGGCCTGGACGTCGACGAGTTCGCCCCGCGCCTGAGCTTCTTCTTCAACGCGCACATCGACTTCTTCGAGGAGGTCGCGAAGTACCGCGCCGCGCGCCGGATCTGGGCCCGCGAGCTGCGCGAGACCTTCGGGGCCCGCAACCCGCGGTCATGGCTGATGCGCTTCCACGCGCAGACCGCGGGCGTCTCGCTGACCGCCCAGCAGCCGCTCAACAACGTCGTGCGCACCGCGGTCGAAGCGATGGCCGCGGTAATGGGCGGCGCCCAGTCGCTGCACACCAACTCCTTCGACGAGGCGCTCGCGCTGCCGAGCGAGAGCGCGGTGCGGGTCGCGCTTCGCACTCAGCAGGTGGTCGCCCACGAGACCGGCGTGACGAGCACCATCGACCCGCTCGGCGGCTCCTACTTCGTCGAGGCCCTCACCGACGAGCTCGAGCGCCAGGCCTACGACTACTTCGCGAAGCTCGACGAGCTCGGCGGCATGGTCGAGGCGGTCAAGCGGGGCTTCCCCCAGCGGGAGATCGCCGACGCCGCCTTCCGCTTCCAGGAGGAGGTCGAGCGGGGCCAGCGGCGCATCGTCGGCGTCAACGGCTACACCGAGGGCAACGACAGCGACGCCACCCAGCTCTTGCGCATCGACCCTGCGCTGGAGCGAAAGCAGGTTGGCCGGCTGCAGTCCTCACGCGCGCGCCGCGAAGGCGCCGGGGTCGAGGCGGCCCTCGCCGCCCTCAAGGCGCACGCCGCGCGCGAGGACGCCAACCTCATGCCCGCGCTGCTCGACGCCGCCCGGGCCCGCTGCTCGGAGGGCGAGATCATCGAGGCCCTCCAGGAGGTCTTCGGCACCTACACCGAGACGCCGGTGTTCTGAGGCAGGAGGTCGCATCGAACCCACGGCGCGCGGGTTCCGTACCCCGATCGACCCGTCCCGAGGAGGCTCTCCGCATGCGCAAGCCCGTCGTCCTGACCGTGATCCTGGCCGTGGCGCTCGCCGCCGCCGCCGCCGTCCCCGCCGCGCAGGCGGCGAGTACGCCCGAGCCGCTCAAGGTGAGCCTCGGCGACAACTTCTTCAAGCCAAAGAAGAAGACGATCGCCCGCAAGACCAAGGTGACGTGGACGTGGAAGGGCGAGGCGGACCACAACGTCACGCTCGTGAAGGCCCCTGACGGCATCAAGAAGAGCAAGTACAACTCGGAGACCCAGCTCGAGGGCACCTTCTCGCGCAGGCTCAAGACGGCCGGCAAGTACACCTTCGTGTGCACCATCCACGCCGGGATGGAGCAGACCATCAAGGTCTCGTCGAGCACGTAGCCGAGCGGGGCCGGCCGGCCCGATCAGGGAGGCCGGCGGCGAGTCGCTCCCGACCGGTCAGGCCGCGCGGCGCGCCGCGCGGCCGACCAGCTCGAGCACCGACGCGTTGAGCGCGGCGGGCAGCGCGGCGACCTCGGGCAGCGCGCCCGGGTCGGCGTAGCCCGAGAAGCACAGGATGTCGCGGTAGCTGAAGATCCCGACGGAGAGCGCGTGGCCCTCGGGCAGCGGGATGACCGGGAAGGCCTCGACGAGCTCGGCCCCGAGGAGATAGACGGGGAAGCGCGGCCCGGGGACGTTGGAGACAGTGAGGTTGTAGACCCGCGGGCTCGTGGCGAGGCGCGCCGCGCGGTCTTTGAGCGGCTCGGGCAGCGTTCCCAGCGCGGTGAGGATCGCCTCGCCGCCGCTGGCGCGGCCGTCGCGCTTGAAGGCGCGCGTCGCCGCCTGGACCGCCTCGAGGCGCTCGAGCGGCCGGTGGAGGTTCACCGGCAGGTCGACGAACACGAACGAGACCCGGTTGCCCAGCGCCGCAGCCTCGTCGCGCTCGCGCACGCTGACCGGAACCATGACCTTCATCGCGCGCGGGATCTCCCCGCGGCCGTAGGCGAGCTGGCGCAGCGCGCCCGCGACGACAGTCAGCGCGACGTCGTTGAGCGTCGCCTGGTGGCGCGCCTTGACCTCGAGCAGCGGCCCCAGGTCGGTGGCGTGGCCCACGAGCGTGCGCCGCGCGCCGATCGGCGCGTTGACGTAGGACGCCGGGGCGGGGCGCAGGAGGTCCTCGCCGACCGAGAGGGCGGCGCGTCGCAGCGTCCCGGCGAGCCGGGCCGACCGCGCCGGGCTCGCGGCCGTGCGCGCGAGGCCGCCCGCCATCCGCAAGCTCTCGGCCGAGCGCTCGGCCATCGCCTCGAGCGCGAGCCGGGTCGCGCCCGGCGGGGGGCGCGGACTCCACTCCTGGATCTCGGGGACCGGCGCGTCGGGGTCCGCGTTGAGGAGCAGCAGGGCGAGCTCGACGGCCGACTTCCCGTCGACCATCGCGTGGTGGACCTTCATGACCACACCCACCGTCCCGTCCTGGAGACGCGGCGCGAGGTGGACCCGCCACAGCGCGCGGGTTCGGTCCAGGGGCTGGGAGAGCACCTGGTCCGTGAGCTCATCGAAGCGGTTGAGCGCGAGCGTCTCGTCGGGCTCGCCCAGGGGCACTACGTGGTCGGCGACGACGAAGCGCTCGTCGTCCACCCACACCGGCTCGGCGAGCCCGCCGGGTGGGTAGGCGAGCCGCTGGCGGAAGCGCTCGGCGTGGCGCAGCCGCGCGCCGACCGAGGCCCGCAGCGCCTCGAGGCCGACGGCCCGCCCGCCGGGTCGCGGGCGGAAGCGGCCCTTCCAGGCGACGTGCATGTGCGCGGTCGGCGTCTCGACGCGCAGGAAGGACGCGTCGAGCGGGCTCAGGCGGGCGCGGGCCACGACCGGATGGTGCCGTCGCGCGCGCCCGCCCGAAACCGACCGGTGGTCGGAGCCGGCGCCCGCGGATCTCGACCGCCGGTCGCCATCCCATAGAATCCCGCGCTGTCTCATGGCCGCGACCTCGCAGAAGAAGATCCGTGTCGTGGTCGCCAAGCCCGGCCTCGACGGCCACGACCGGGGCGCGAAGATCATCGCGCGCGCGCTTCGCGACGCCGGGATGGAGGTCATCTACACGGGCCTGCATCAGACGCCCGAGCAGATCGTCGCGACGGTGATCCAGGAGGACGCCGACGCCGTCGGCCTCTCGATCCTCTCCGGCGCGCACATGACGCTCGTCCCCAAGGTCGTCGAGCTGCTGCGCGAGCAGGAGGCGGGCGACGTGCTCGTCACCGTCGGGGGCACGATCCCCGCCGACGACGTCGAGGACCTCAAGCGGCTCGGGGTCGCCGAGGTCTTCACCCCGGGCGCGCCGACCTCGGCGATCATCGAATTCATCCGAGGATCCGTAACGCCGTAGCGAGCCGCGGCGCGGTCGATTGACTGGTCAGTCAATACGCTACGATCACGAACGTTCGTTTGCCTAGAGGAGGCTTCCTGTGAAGATCTGCGTTCTGGTCAAAGAGGTACCGGACGCTGCCGTCGAGAAGCGGATCAACCCGTCGACGGGGCGGATGGACCGGGGCGGCGAGAAGAACCTCAATCCGTTCGACACCCACGCGCTCGAGGCCGCGATGCAGGTCAAGGAGGGCGGGGCGGTGCCGGTCGAGGAGGTCGTCGCCGTGACAATGGGCCCCGACAGCGCCGTCCGCGCGCTGCACAAGGCCGTGTCGCTGGGCGCCGACCGCTCCCTGCACCTGACCGACGAGGCCCTCGCGGGCTCCGACGTCGCCGCGACCGGCTACGCGCTGGCCCAGGCGCTCTCCTCCGAGCAGCCCGACCTCGTCCTGCTCGGCCAGCAGTCAGACGACGGCGAGTGCTACACGATCGGCGCCGTCGTGGCCGACCACCTTCAGATGCCCTCGCTCACCCAGGTCGTGAAGATGGACGTCGAGGAGGGCAAGCTGCGCTGCGAGCGCCAGGCCGAGTACGGCTACGACACCGTGGACGTGCAGCTCCCCGCCGTCATCTCCGTCGGCGACGCGATCAACGAGCCGCGCTATCCCTCGCTCAAGGCGATCATGGGGGCGAAGAAGAAGCCGCTCGAGACGCTCGGCGCGGCCGATGCCGGCATCGACGCCTCGCGCGTCGGCGAAGGCTCCGGCGTGCAGTGCGGCGACTTCAAGGCGCCGCCCGCCAAGGAGGCCGGCCAGATCATCGAGGACGAGGACACCGACGAGACGGTCGACAAGATCGTCGCGTGGCTGGACGAGAGGAAGCTGATCTGATGGCGAACATCCTGACCTACGTCCTCCACTACGAGGGCGCCTTCAACAAGAACTCCCTCGGCGCGGTGTCCGAGGCCGCCCGCCTCGCGAGCGAGACCGGCGGCGAGGCGCACGCGCTGGTGCTCGGCGGCGACGACCTCACCGACGAGCTCGTCGCCACGCTCGGCGGCTACGGCGCGACCAAGGTCTTCCGGGCCAAGGGCCCTGAGGGCCTCGCGCAGCCCGTCGTCGACGCCATGGCCAAGGTCATCGCCGACAACGGCCACGACTACGCGCTCTTCGGCGGCGGCCTGCTCGGCTTCGAGATCGGCGCGGGCCTGGCGGCCCGGCTCAACGGCGGCGTGACCATGGAGGTCACCGCGGTCAACGTCGAGGACGGCAAGCTCGTCGCCGAGCGCCCGATCCTCCAGGACTCCCAGATCTCCGAGTCGCGCTACAGCGGCCTCGGGATCATCATCGGGCGCCTCAACGCGTTCGAGGCGTCCGAGCCCGGCGAGGGCGCCGCGACCGTCGAGGACGTCGACGTGGAGCTCTCGCCCTGGTCGACGCGCGCGACGATGGTCCAGCGCGGCGAGCAGCGCGGCGCCGACGTGAACATAGAGGACGCCGACGTGCTCGTCGCCGGCGGGCGCGGGCTCGGCAAGCCCGAGGGCTTCGAGCTCGCCGAGGCGCTCGCGGGCGCGCTGGGCGGGGCGGTCGCCGCCACTCGTGCCGTGGTCGACGCCGGCTGGTACCCCTACGCCGCCCAGATCGGGCAGACGGGCAAGACCGTGGCTCCGAAGCTCTACCTCGCCGCGGGCATCTCGGGGGCCATCCAGCACAAGGTCGGCATGCAGGGCTCGGAGAACATCGTGGCCATCAACAAGGACGCCAACGCCCCGATCTTCGAGTTCTCCGACCTCGGCGTGGTCGGCGACCTCAACAAGATCCTCCCCAAGCTCACCGAGGCCGTGAAGGCCAAGCGGGGCGGCTGACGCGGTGAGCAGCCGCAACGGTCACGCCGTTCCTGCGGACTTCCCGCCGCCCGTCGACTCGCAACGCGAGTTCATCAAGCACGAGCTCGACGGCGAGGACGAGCGCATCGACATCGGTGTGGCGATCGTGGGCGGCGGCACCGCCGGGCTCGCGTGCGCCAACCGG
This sequence comes from uncultured Actinomycetes bacterium, assembly GCA_963728925.1. Classification (GTDB taxonomy): domain Bacteria; phylum Actinomycetota; class Thermoleophilia; order Solirubrobacterales; family Solirubrobacteraceae; genus JBBPZA01. The sequence goes on from CAVSMB010000029.1 coordinate 369,774, forward strand.
CTGCTCCAGCTGCTGGCCGACGACGAGGCCACGATGGAGCGGCTGGGCGAGGTGCCCGTGGCGATCATCGAGAAGGCCAAGACCTGCGGCGGGCACAACCTCTCGGGCGCGGTCATGCGTCCAGGCCCGCTGGAGGAGCTCTTTCCGGATCTGACGCGTGAACAGTGGCGCCAGGAGGGCTTCGCCTTCGGCGAGGTCACCAAGGAGGCGATCTACCTCCTCCCGAACGGCAAGACCAAGATCCGCATCCCGCCGCCTCCGCCGCAGCACAACAAGGGCAACGAGGTGCTCTCCGTCGCCGCGCTGTGCCGCTTCATGCAGCAGCGGGCCGAGGAGGCGGGCGCCTACGTGCTGACCGAGACGGCCGCGACGCAGCTGATCGTCGAGGACGGGCGCGTGAAGGGCCTGCGCTCGGGCGACAAGGGCCGCGGCAAGGACGGCGAGCCGCTGGGGAACTTCGAGCCGGGCACCGACATCGCCGCCCAGGCCACGGTGCTCGCCGAGGGCTGCTGGGGCCACCTGACCGGCGCCGCGATTCGCGAGTTCGACCTCGCCGCCGACCGCGAGCCGATGGTCTGGGAGCTCGGGGTCAAGGAGGTCTGGAAGGTCCCCGAGCCGTTGGACCGCGTGATCCACACGCTCGCCGGCTGGCCGCTGAAGATCCCGGCCAAGTACCACCAGATCGGCGGCTCGTGGATCTACCCGATGAAGGACTCCAAGACCGGCGAGGACCTCGTCTCGATCGGCTTCGTGATCGACCTCGACTACGCCGACGCGACGACCTCCGCCCACGACCTGCTCCAGCAGTTCAAGACCCACCCGCTGGTCCGCGGGATCCTCGAGGGCGGCGAGCGCGTGTCGTGGGGGGCCAAGGCGATCCCGGCAGGCGGCTACTGGGCGATGCCCAAGCTCTCGATGCCCGGCGCGGTGCTCGCGGGCGACGCCGGGGGCATGGTCAACCTCGCCGCGCTCAAGGGCGTCCACTACGCGATCAAGTCCGGCATCCTGGCGGCCGAGCAGATCTACGCGTCGCTCAAGAGCGGCTCGACCGACTTCTCGTCCTACGAGGACGCGGTCGAGGAGTCGATCATCGGCAAGGACCTCTGGGAGCAGCGCAACACGCGTCAACCCTTCCAGTACGGGCTCGTCAAGGGCGGCCCGCTCGTCAACCTGATGATCGCCACCAAGGGCCGCTTCCCGGGCGGTCGCTGGAAGCTGCACCGCAACGACGACCAGGAGATGTTCGTCGGCAAGACGGCCTCGGGCTACCCCAAGCCCGACGGCAAGTACACCTTCGACAAGCTCTCCTCGGTCTACATCACTCACAACGCGACGCGCGACGACGCGCCCAACCACATCCGCGTGCGCAAGAACGTGCCGCGGGTCGTCGCCGAGACGTGGAAGTGGATGTGCCCGGCCGGTGTGTACGAGATCCCGGACGACGCGCCCGAGGAGGGCGACGTCGACGTGGTCGTCAACTACACCAACTGCGTGCAGTGCGGAGCGATCACCGCCAAGGGCGGGCGCCTGACGACGCCCGAGGGCGGCGACGGGCCGCTCTACACCAACACCTGAGTCGATGGCCCCGCGCCCCGTCCGCCCGAGCGACTTCCCACCGCCGGTCGATCCCGTCGCGGAGTTCGTCACCGCGCCCACGGACCCCGAGGACGAGCGCATCGAGGTCGGAGTGGCGATCGTCGGCGGTGGCCCCGCCGGGCTGGCCTGCGCGAACCGGCTGCTCGCCCTGCTCGCCGAGGACCCCGAGCTGACCGAGCGCCTCGGCGAGGTTCCGGTCGCCGTGGTCGAGAAGGGGAAGGTGTGTGGCGCGCACAACCTCTCGGGGGCGATCATGCGTCCCTCGGCCATGCGCGAGCTGTTCGGAGACGTCGCCCCGGGCGACTGGCCGACCTACGGCGAGGTCCCCGGCGAGGCCGTCCACCTGATGCTCGACCACGAGCGCTCGGTGCGCATCCCGACGCCGCCGCCGTTCAAGAACCACGGCAACCACGTCGTCTCGGTCGCCGAGCTGTCGCGCTGGCTCGCCGAGAAGGCCGAGGAGGCCGGGGCGTACGTGCTCACCGAGACCGCGGCGGAGCGGCTGCTCGTGGCCGACGGCACGGTCGTCGGCGTGCGCTCGGGCGACAAGGGGCGCGGCAAGGACGGCGAGCCGCTGTCGAACTTCGAGCCGGGCTCGGACCTGATCGCGAAGGCGACGGTGCTCGCCGAGGGCACGTGGGGGCACCTCGCGGGGGCCGCGATCCGCCGCTTCGATCTCGGGGCGCAGGACTCGCAGGTGTGGGCGCTCGGGGTCAAGGAGGTGTGGGAGGTCCCCACCCCGCTGACCAAGGTGATCCACACCCTAGGGTGGCCGCTGCGCACGGCGGCGAAGTACCGCGAGTTCGGCGGGTCGTGGATCTACCCGATGGGGGAAGACCGAGTCTCCATCGGCTTCGTCGCGGGCCTGGACTCCACCGACGCGACGTTCTCGGTCCACGACGTGCTCCAGCTCTTCAAGACCCACCCGACGATTCGCAAGATCCTCGAGGGAGGGCGGCGGCTCTCGTGGGGCGCAAAGGCGATCCCCGAGGGGGGATACTGGGCGATGCCGCGCCTGCACGCGCCGGGCATGGTCATCTGCGGCGACTCGGCCGGGATGGTCAACGTGCCCGAGCTCAAGGGCATCCACTACGCCATGCACTCGGGAATCCTCGCGGCCGAGCGCATCTACGCCGCGCTGCGCACCGACTCGACCAGCCTGGGGGCCTACGACATCGCGGTGCGCGAGTCGGTCATCGGCCGCGACCTGCACCGGACGCGCAACATGAAGCAGCCCTTCGCCAAGGGCTTCTTCGTCGGCGGCGCCATCACCAACGCCATGGTGGCGACGAAGGGACGCTTCCCCGGTGGGCACTGGCACACCCACCCCGACGCGGAGAGCCCGGTGTCCGACCTCGGGCGGGCGACGTCGTATCCCTCGCCCGACGGGGCCTACACCTTCGACAAGCTGTCCTCGGTCTACCTCACCGGCAACGCGACGCGCGACGATGCGCCCAGCCACATCCGGGTCCGGCAGCGCGTCCCACGCGCCCTCGCCGAGGCGTGGACGTGGATGTGCCCGGCGGGCGTGTACGAGATCCCCGACGACGCGCCGGCGGACGGCGACGTCGAGCTCGTCGTCAACCACACCAACTGCGTGCAGTGCGGGGCGATCACCGCCAAGGGCGGGCGCCTGACGCCGCCCGAGGGCGGCGACGGTCCCCTGTACACGAACACCTGACGCGGCGAGCCGCACAAACGCCCGCCGTCGCGGCCGCGTTCATCATCGCCTCGCGCGCCGGAAGTAGCGCCCTTCCCGCCAGCGAGCCACTTCCCTGCTGACCATGTCTGCGCGGCCCGACGCCGGCATGACGAGGCCGAGCACCGCCGCAACGGCCGCGAGACGTCCGACTCCACGCATGTCGAGACGCTACGAGCGGGAGGCCCGCCGGGCCATCGCGAGTTCTCCCCATGCGACGACCACCGCACACCGCGGCGCAACCTGGGCGCCCCCGCGCTGTTAACGAGGGGCCATGAAGAGACCGCTGCCGATCTTCGCCGTCGTTGCCGCCGCCCTCGCGGCGCCCGCCGCGGCGGCCCCCGCGGCCACGGCCGCCGTCCCGACCGCGAAGGCGGGGCTGGCGCGCTGTCACGTCGCGGGGCTGCAGCCCCGGCGCTATGCGGTGTTCACCGGCGTCATGAGCGCGCTGCGATCCGGCAATCGCATGGAGATGCGCTTCGACCTCTTCCGCCGCGCCGCCGGCGAGGACGCCTTCACCCGCGTCCCAGCGCCCGGGCTCGGCGTATGGAACCGCGCCGACGCGGGCGTGCCCTCCTACCGCTTCCGCCAGCGCGTAACGAACCTGGCCGCGGGGGCGAGCTATCGCGCGCGCGTCAGCTTCCGGTGGAGCGGCCCGGCCGGGAAGCGGCGCGTGACCCTGCGCAAGCTCACCGCGGCGTGCACGCAACCCGACCAGCGCCCCGACCTGCGCGTCGTCCCCGTGTCCACGGTGGGCGTCGACCGCCTGCAGGTCGACTACACCGTCGCCGTGCGCAACTCGGGCCGCGGCGCTGCGGGCTCGTTCGACGCCGCGCTCAGCGTCGACGGCGTCTTGCTGCCGACCATCACCGTCAACGGCCTCGCTGCGAAGGGCCGACGCCAGCTGACCTTCCGCGGCCCGCGCTGTGCCGCGGGCGGACGCGTCGAGGCGGTCGTCGACCCCGACGACCGCGTCGAGGAAGCCGACGAGTCCGACAACGGCGCGGCGCTCGCGTGCCCGGCTCGGGCTGCCCGCCGGGGCCGGTAGACGCGGGCTCGAGCCCGCCGATCGCCCGGGCGCGCGCCGCTACACTGGAGGAGACATGAAGACCGAGATCCATCCTGAATACGTGGAGGCGCACGTGCGCTGCACATGCGGGAACGAGTTCACCACCCGCTCGACCAAGCCGGAGCTCCACGTCGAGATCTGCTCCAACTGCCACCCGTTCTACACCGGCAAGCAGAAGCTCGTGGACACCGGCGGCCGCGTGGAGCGCTTCCAGCGCCGCGCCGCCAAGCGCAACCGCGGGTAGGGCCTTCGCCGCCCGCGCCCCTGACGTGAGCGCGACGCCCGAGACCCGCCTTCCCGACGGCGCGCTGATGGCCCAGCGCGACGCTCCGGTGGGCGGCCAGGCCGTGCTCGAGGGCGTGATGATGCGCGGCGTCTCGACGTGGGCCGTCGCCGTGCGCAGGCCGGCCCCGGAAGGCTCGCCCGAGGACGAGCTCGGGCCGGTCGACGTGCAGTCGTTCCCGCTCGTCTCCTGGACGAAGAAGCACCGCGTCCTGCGCTGGCCGATCATCCGCGGGGTCGTCGCGCTGGCCGAGTCGCTGAACATCGGCTTCAAGGCGCTCGGCATCTCGGCCAACGCCCAGGTGCCCGAGGACGAGGAGCCGATCGGCGGGGGCACCTGGGTCGGCACCATCGTCTTCGCCGTCCTCTTCGCGGTCGGGCTCTTCTTCCTGCTCCCGGTGGGCGTCGCCTCGATCTTCAAGGACGCCTTCCCCAACAGCCTCGTCTTCGTGCTCGTGGAGAAGGCGATCCGCATCACGATCTTCCTCGGCTACCTGGTGCTGCTCTCGCGCATGAAGGACCTGCGGCGCGTCTTCGAGTACCACGGCGCCGAGCACAAGGTCATCGCCACCTACGAGGCCGACGACGAGCTCGTCCCCGAGCGCGCGAAGCTCTACTCGCGCCTGCACCCTCGCTGCGGGACGAGCTTCCTGCTCTTCGTGATGATCGTGGCGATCTTCGTCTTCGCGCCGCTGGGCCGCCCGGACTGGTACATCCTCTTCCCCTCCCGCGTGGTCGGCATCCCGCTCGTCGCGGGGATCGCCTTCGAGATCATCAAGTGGGCGGGCCGCAACCGCGGCAAGGCGTGGGTCCGCGTGATCATGTGGCCCGGCCTGCAGCTCCAGAAGCTGACCACCCGCGAGCCGGACGAGACCCAGCTCGCCGTCGCCATCGCGGCGCTCGACGCGGTGCTCGCGGTCGAGAAGCCCGGTGAGGTGTCAGAGGACGACCTCACGGGCGTCGAAGTCGCCGCCTGAGCGGCGCTCGGGCCTAGACTCGACTCAGTGATCGAGCAGCAGCTGGTCGAGCAGATCGAGGCGCGCTTCGCCGAGCTCCAGCGCGAGCTTCAGGACCCCGAGGTGATCGGGGACCGTCACCGCTACGCGCAGGTCGGGCGGGCCTACCACGAGCTCGAGCCCGCGGCGCGGCTGGCCACCGAATGGCGACGGGCGACCGACGACGCCGCCGGGGCGCGAGAGATGCTCGCCGAGGGCGGAGAGGACTCCGAGCTTCGCGAGATCCTCGCGCAGGCGGAGGAGCGGCTCGAGGCGCTGGGCGAGGAGATCCGGCTCGCGATGGTCGAGCGCGATCCCAACGACGACAAGAACGTGATCGTCGAGATCCGGCCCGGCGCGGGCGGCGACGAGGCCGGGCTGTTCGCCGGCGACCTCTACCGCATGCTCACCCGCTACGCCGAGCGCCGCGGCCTCGCGACCGAGCCGCTGTCAGTCGGCGAGGGCGACTTCACCTTCGCGGTGAAGGGCGACGGGGCGTACTCGGTCTTCAAGTACGAGGGCGGCACCCACCGCGTCCAGCGCGTGCCCGAGACCGAGTCCCAGGGCCGCATCCACACCTCGACGGCGACGGTGGCCGTGCTCCCCGAGGCAGAGGACGTGGACGTCCACGTCGACCCCAACGACCTGCAGATCGACGTCTACCGCTCCTCGGGACCGGGCGGGCAGTCGGTGAACACGACCGACTCGGCGGTGCGGATCACCCACAAGCCGACCGGGACCGTGGTCTCCATGCAGGACGAGAAGAGCCAGCTCCAGAACCGCGAGCGCGCGATGCGGGTGCTGCGCGCGCGCCTCTACGAGCGAGAGCTCGCCGAGCAGCAGGCCGACCTGGCGGCCGACCGCCGCTCCCAGGTGGGCACGGGCGACCGCGCCGAGAAGATCCGCACCTACAACTTCCCGCAGGACCGCGTCACCGACCACCGCATCAAGCGCACGCTCAACAACCTCGACGCCGTGCTCGGCGGCGACCTCGAGGAGCTCACCGCCGCGCTCGAGGACGACGAGAAGCGCCGCCGCCTCGAGCTCCAGGCGGCGGGCCGGTGAGCGCCGGCGCTCCCGAGCCTCGCGGCCGACCGCTGCGCGGCGTCTCCGTGAGTGACGCCCTGCAGAGCGCGACGGTCCCGCTGCGGGCGGCGGGCATCGAGACTGCCCGCCTCGACGCCGAGCTCCTGCTCGCCGACGCGCTGGGGGTGGCGCGCGAGGAGCTCGTGACGGACCCCGATCGGCCGCTCGACGGCCCGGCGACGCGACGCTTCCAGACCGCGATGCGCCGCCGCGTGTTCGACCGCGAGCCGGTGGCCTACATCCTCGGGCGCAAGGGCTTCCGGAGGCTCGAGCTCCACGTCGACGCGCGCGCGCTCGTCCCGCGGCCGGAAACCGAGCACCTCGTGGAGGCGGCCCTCGGGCTTCCGCCTGGAGCGCGCGTGGTTGACGTCGGCACGGGAAGCGGCGCCGTCGCCCTCGCGCTCAAGGACGAGCGCCCCGACCTCGACCTCATCGCCACCGACGTCGACGAGGACGCGCTCGCGGTCGCACGCGAGAACGCCGCGCGGCTGGGGCTCCAAGTCGAGTTCCGCGCCGGCGACCTGTTGGACGCCCTCGGGCGAGAGCCCACCGCCCGTCCTTCGGCCCCGCCCCGCGTCGACGCCGTGCTCTCCAACCCGCCCTACGTCGCCACGGGCGAGCGCCTGTCGCGCGAGGTCGGCCACGAGCCCCAGCGCGCGCTGTTCGGCGGCCTGGACGGGCTCGAGGTCGTCCGCGCGCTGATTCCGCAGGCGGCGGCCGCCGCACCCTTCGTCGCCGTCGAAGTGGGGGAGGGGCAGGCGGCCGCAGTCGCGGCGCTGATGCGCGACGCCGGCCTCCCGCGCATCGAGACGGCGAACGACCTGTCGGGAATCGAGCGCGTCGTCGTGGGGCGGCGGTGATCGGCGCGGGCGACGCGGAGGTCTTCGAGCGCTGCATGGCGGTCGGCGGGGTGGCGGTCTTCCCGGCCGACACGGTCTACGGGCTCGCCTGCGAGCCCGACACCAAAGAGGCCGTGCGGCGCCTCTACGCGCTCAAGGGCCGCCGGCCCGACAAGCCGGCGGCGGTGCTGTTCTTCGATCGCGAGCTCGCGCTGGCCGCGCTCCCGGAGCTGCCGGGGGCCACCCGCGAGGCGCTGCAGCGCCTGCTTCCCGGCGGGGTGACCGTCCTGCTGCCAAACCCGGCGCATCGCTTCCCGCTCGCGTGCGGGCCGGAACCGGGGACGCTCGGCCTTCGCGTCCCGGTGCTGAGCGGTGCGCTCGCCCCGCTGGCCGCCGTGCGCTGGCCCGTGCTGCAGTCCTCGGCCAACCGTGCGGGAGGGCCCGACGCGCCCTCCCTCGACGAGGTGCCGCGGCGCATCCGCGACGAGGCCGATCTCGTTCTCGACGGCGGCCCGCTGCCTGGCACCCCGTCCACCGTCGTCGACCTGCGCGACTACGAGGACGGTCGTTGGACGATCCTGCGCGACGGGGCGGCTCCGCGCGAGCTCGTCGCCGCGGCACTCGACGGCGTCGAGCCCCGCTGGTAGCTTCGGGCGCGCGATGGACGCCTACCTCGCGATCGTCAGCCGCCGCGAGGTCCGGCGCTACGCCGAGCGGCCGATCCCCGAGGACGTGACGCGGCAGATCCTCGACGCCGGGCGCCTGGCGGGGAGCTCGAAGAACACCCAGCCCTGGCGCTTCGTCGTCGTGGAGAGCCCCGAAGGGAGAGCATCCGTGGCCGAGGCGGTGTGGGCTCCGGGGAACATCGAGGGGGCGGCGCTGGTCGTCGCGGTGATCGTGCGCGGCAAGGGCCCGGTGTCCTTCGACAGCGGTCGCGCGGCCCAGAACATGATGCTCGCGGCCCACGCCTTCGGCGTCGGCGCGTGCCCGAACGGGGTCCGCGACCGCGACGCGATCGCCGCCGCGCTCGGCCTGGAGGAGGAGGACAAGTTCGCCACGGTGCTCTCCTTCGGCTACCCGGCCCGCGCGACCGACCCCGAGTCGCGCACGCCCGAGGAGTGGATCGAGCGCGCCGACCGCCGCCCACTCGACGACGTCGCCGAACAGCGCTGAGCGTCCTCGCTCGTGCGGGACCGGCCCAGAGCCACCGACGGCGCCCGCGCGCTGCGCGTCACCTGCCCGCCGAAGGCCGGGACGCTGTCGATGGCCTTCGCGTTCGTTGCCGCTCTGGCGGTCGCGGCCGCTCCAGCACCGGCGGCCGCCCCGCCGCGCATCGCCGCGAAGGTCAGCGTCGGGGGCGTGCCCGTCGGCGGCCTCACCGCGCGTGCAGCGCGCCTGCGGCTCACCAAGCGGCTCGGGGGGCCCGCGCGGCGCGCGGGCCCCGCAACGTTCGCTGGCGCACGAGGCGGGTGCGCCCGGCGCTGAGCATCCCGGCCCTCGGCCGGCGGGTGCGCTCGGTCGTCACCGTCTCGCGCGCCCGCAAGCTCGCGCGGCTCTTCACGCCGACGCGCCGCGGGCGCTGGCGGCGGGCGCGCGCGTATCGCGTCGCCGTCGGCAGGCCCGGCTTCCCCACGCCGACCGGCCGCTTCGCGGTGTTCACGAAGCAGGTCAACCCGTCGTGGACTGCGCCGAGCTGGGCGGGGGCGCTCGCCGGCCAGACGATCCCCGGCGGCAGCGGCGCCAACCCGATCAAGGCCCGCTGGATCGGCTTCACCGGCTCGGTTGGCTTCCACGGAACCGCCGACCTCTCCTCGCTGGGCTCCGAGGCCTCGCACGGCTGCGTGCGCATGTCTGTGCCCGGGGTGATCAGCCTGTACCGGAACGTCCGCATCGGGACGCCCGTGCTGGTGCGCTGAGGCGGCCGCTCAGGAGCGGCCGACCCGCTCCCAGAAACCCACCCACTCCTCTCGGGCCCTTTACGACCGACGCCTTCTTCGCCTTCCACCACGTCAACGCCTACGAGGGCGACGGCGAGGTGGTCGTCGACACGTGCGCCTACGAGGACGCCTCGGTGATCGACGTGCTCTACCTCGACCCGCTGCGCGCGGCGAAGCGCGTGCCGCCCGCGCGGCCGGTCCGCCACCGCCTCTCGCTCAGAGACGGCACCGTGGCGCGCGAGGAGCTCGGCGACACGGGCCTCGAGCTGCCGCGCATCAACTACGGGCGCGTGAACGGACGGCCCTACCGCTACGCGTGGGGGGTTCGCGCAGACGGTGAGTGGCTCGACCACGTGGTCCGACGCGGAGCGCGAGGTCGCGATCACGAGGCTGGGCGCGCACGCCGCCGAGGGGCGGCTCAGCGCCGAGGAGCTAGAGCACCGCAGCGACGCCGCCCTTACGGCGCGCACCCACGGCGACCTCGAGCCGCTGTTCGCCAGCACATCGGCTAATAGCTGCGCTCGCTGCCGAGCAGCTGGGCCATCTCCGCCTCGAACTCCTCGATCTCGATCTCGCCGCGCGCGTAACGCTCGCGCAGGATCGACTCGGGCGAGAGCGTCGAGTAGCCGTCGCCCACGAGCGGGGCGGTGAGGTGGCGCTCGCCCTCGCCAGGCTGCTCGACGTCGTCGAGCAGCCAGCTCCCGCCGCGCCAGACGAAGACCCAGTACTGGCGTCGGCGCTCGGATTGGTTGAACGCGCCGGCGACGAGCGCACGGCTGTCGGCGTCGAGGATCGTCTCGACCATCGACAGGTCGAGCAGCACGACCACGCGATCCTCGCCGCCGGCCTCGCCGCCGCTCTCGTCGCCCTGCTCGTAGCTGACGAAGTCGAGGTCCTCGATCAGCGGGTTCTCGAGCTGGTGGACCCGGTGCTGGTTGACCAGCCCCTCGATGCGCAGCCGCTGGCGCGCGTTGAGCTCGTCGGTCATGAAGGGCGCGCCGAGCGACGGATCGCGCTCGATCCACGAGCGCTGCACGGCGAAGAACACGTCGCGCACCCGCCGGCGGATCGTCTCGGTGGACCAGCGCCGGTCCAGCTGGGCCAGAGCGTCCAGCTCCTCGCCGACCTTCGCGCCGCGGGCCTGGGCGTCCGGCGCGCCGCCCGAGCGGCCCAAGAGCTTGGAGAAGAAGCCCACGGGCGACGCGCTCAGGGCCCCGCCGGCGCGCCGCCGGGCGCGGCCGGCGCGCCGCCCGGCGCGGCCGGAGCGCCGCCGGGCGCCGCCGGCGGCCCCCGGTCGCGTCCGGCCTGCGCACCATCGTCGCGCTCGTAGACGCGCGGGCCCTCGTCCTCGTCGACGAGCTCCGCGGTGAGGTGGTAGGCCGCCTCGGAGCCCTGCTGGATCTCGTCGAGCACCCAGCCGTGCTGGGAATGGCGGGTGAAGGTCCAGTACTGCTCGAAGTTCGTCGCCGAGCTCTTGTTGCCGTTCACCACGGCTCCCGTGCGCGTGTCCTCCATCCAGTCGCGCGCCGAGCAGGAGACGTAGGCGACGAAGCGGTCCTCGCCGTCCTCGGTGACGTTGTAGATGCGCACGAGCTGGATGTCGTTGAGGCGCAGGTCGGCGATCCGGTTGGTGCGGTGCTGCTTCTCGTAGCCCTCGAGCTGGAGCCTGTGGCGCTCGTAGAGCGCGTCGGACACGAAGGGCCGCGACTCCTCCACGCTGCGCTTCTCCCACGACGTCTGGACCGGGAAGAACGCCTCGCGGACCCGCGCCTTGAGCGAGGTGGGCTCCCAGTAGCCGTCGTCGAGGTGGGCGGACCCCGCGGCCGCCTCGACCTTCCGCGCCCGGCGCAGGATGCGGTCGCGGTACCACTGGCGCCGCGCCCTGTTGACCAGGCCGGTGACGAAAGGCACGCCGAAGACGATGAGCATGATCACGACGAAGACGATCGTCGTGCCCGCGTTCCACGTGGTCGAGCCGCCCGACCCACCGCCCGAGAAGCCTCCGCCGCCTCCGCCGGAGAACCCGCCGCCTCCTCCTCCGCCTCCGCCGCCCGAGCCCGTGGCGCCGCCGGCGACCCCGAAGGCGGGCGTCGCGAGGGCGAGCGGGGCGAGCAGGGCGAGGCCGATGAGGCGGGTCCGCATGGGGCGAAGATACCGGCGCCCCGGGGCTCCGTCGACCCCGGTGGTGTCCCCGGGGAGGACCGGTTCCGATGCTAAGGTCGCGCGATGGCCGACCTCCCCGCCGACTGGTTCTCGCGGCCCGTCGCAGACGTCGATCCCGAGATCGCCGAGGTGCTCGGGCTCGAGCTCTCGCGCCAGCAGCGGACGCTCGAGATGATCGCCTCGGAGAACTTCGTGCCCCAGGCGGTGCTCGAGTGCCAGGGCTCCGTGCTCACCAACAAGTACGCCGAGGGCTATCCGGGCAAGCGCTACTACGGCGGCTGTGAGCATGTCGACGTCGCCGAGCAGCTCGCCATAGACCGTGCCAAGGAGGTCTTCGGCGGCGACCACGTCAACGTCCAGCCGCACGCGGGCGCGCAGGCCAACGCCGCCGTCTACCACGCCCTCCTGCAGCCGGGCGACACGATCCTGGGCCTCGAGCTCTCCCACGGCGGCCACCTCACCCACGGGATGAAGCTCAACGTCTCGGGGCGGCTGTACGACGTGGTCGCCTACCACGTGCGGCGCGAGGACAGCCTGATGGACATGGACGAGGTGGAGCGCCTCGCGCGCGAGCACCGTCCCAAGCTCATCATCGCGGGCTGGTCCGCCTACCCGCGCCAGCTGGACTTCGCCCGCTTCCGCGCCATCGCCGACGAGGTCGGCGCCTACCTGATGACCGACATGGCGCACTTCGCCGGGCTCGTCGCCGCGGGCCTGCACCCGAGCCCCGTGCCCCACTCCGACGTCGTGACCACGACCATCCACAAGACGCTGGGCGGCGCGCGCGGCGGCATCATCATCTGTCGCGAGGAGCTGGCCAAGAAGATCAACTCCGCCGTCTTCCCCGGCCAGCAGGGCGGCCCGCTCATGCACGTGATCGCCGGCAAGGCCGTCTCGCTCGGCCTCGCCCGTACCGAGGCCTTCCGCGACCGTCAGCGGCGCACGGTGTCCGGCGCGGCGGCGGTGGCCGACGCGCTCCTGGACACCGGCCACGGGGTCAGCGTGCTGACCGGCGGCACCGACGTGCACCTCGCGCTCGTCGACCTGCGCGAGTCAGAGCTCGACGGCCGCCAGGCCGAGGACCGCCTGCACGACATCGGCATCACCGTCAACCGCAACGCGGTGCCCTTCGACCCCCGGCCGCCGGCCGTCTCGTCCGGCCTGCGCGTCGGCACGCCCGCGCTGGCCACCCGCGGCCTCGCGGGCGAGGACTTCGAGGAGGTGGGAGCGATCATCGCCGCCGCGCTGGCGCCGGGCTTCGAGGACAGCCGTGCCGAGCTCTCCGATCGCGTCGCCGCCGTGGTCGAGCGCTTCCCGCTCTACGCGCAGCTCAGCGCTCCCGCTTCCCTCGCCCGCGCCGGGTAACCTGGGGCTGCGGGACGCGGCGCGCCGTCTCCGCCCTTCGCGTATGACCCGGCAGACCGTCGCCACGCGTGCTCGGGCCCCTGCGCCCGAGCCCCTCAGCGTCCGCTACGCGCGGCTCGCCAACGAGCGCCTGGCCCAACGTCCTCAGGACGGCGTCCTGCGGTGCCTCGACCTCGCGCTCGCCGGCGCGGCGTCGATCGTCCTCGCGCCCGTCGCGCTTGTCGTCGGGCTCGCGATCCTCGCCGACTCCGGCGCCCCCGTCCTCTACCGCGGGCGCCGGGTCGGGCGTGGAGGCGACACCTTCACGATGTACAAGTTCCGCACGCTCGCGCCCGACGCCGAGACGCGGCTCGGGCCCTACATGGGCTCAGAGCTCGACGCCCTGACCCCGGACGAGCACACGCGTGTCGGCCGCGTGTTGCGCGACGGCCACCTGGACGAGCTGCCCCAGCTCTTCAATGTCCTGCGCGGCGACATGAGCATCGTCGGGCCACGCCCCATCCGCCCGGTGTTCTTCGAGCAGCTCTGCGTCCAGATCCCCCAGTACTGGCAGCGCCTCGTGGTGCGGCCCGGGATGACCGGCTTCGCCCAGCTGCGCATCACCCGCGACATGACGTGGTCCGAGAAGCTCGTGCACGACTTCGAGTACATCGCCGACCGCTCGGTGGGGCTCTACGTGCGGATCGTCGCGGTCACCGCGGGGCGCGTCGCCCGGCGGCTCCTGCTGGCGCCGCTCGCGCTCGTCCGCCGCTCGGGCTGAGGCTCGCCGTGTGCGGGATCACCGGCGTCCTGAACCGCGACGGCGCGCCCGCCGACGCCGCGACCCTCGACGCCATGAACGCGACCCTGCGCCACCGCGGGCCAGACAGCGAGGGACGCTTCACCGAGGGGCCGCTCGGGCTCGCGATGCGACGGCTCTCGATCATCGACCTCCAGGGCGGCGAGCAGCCGATCGCGTCCGAGGACGAGCGCGTGGTCGTCGTCTGCAACGGCGAGATCTACAACTACCGCTCGCTGCGCGAGGGGCTGCGCGCCCGCGGGCACCGCTTCGCGACGGGAAGCGACGTGGAGGTGCTCGTCCATCTCTACGAGGAGCAGGGCGAGGCCTTCCTCCCAGAGCTGCGGGGCATGTTCGCCTTCGCGCTGTGGGACGCCGCGCGCCGCCGCCTGCTGCTGGCCCGCGACCGCTTCGGGATCAAGCCGCTCTACTACGCGGACGGCCCGCGGTGCCTGCTCTTCGGCTCGGAGCTGCGGGCGCTCGCCCGTCACCCGTCGTTCTCCCGTGAGCTCGACCTCGACGCGCTGCACGCCTTCCTCGCCTTCAACTCGATCCCGGCGCCCGCGTCGATCTACGGCGCCGCGCGCAAGCTGCTCCCCGGGCACCTGCTCGTCGCCCAGGACGGCGGGACCGAGGTCCGCCGCTACGCCCGCCCGGCCCCCGTCGCGCGCGAGCGGCTGCGCGGCGAGCCGCCCGCCGTGCTCGCCGGCGAGCTGCGCGAGCGGCTTCGCGACTCGGTCCGGGCCCACCTCGTCGCCGACGTGCCCGTCGGCGTGCTGCTCTCCGGCGGCGTCGACTCCGCCGCGCTCGCCGCGCTCGCGGCGCAGGAAACTGCGGAGCCGGTCAGGACGTTCTCGATCGGGTTCCGCGAGCGCTCCTTCGACGAGCTCGCGCTCGCCCGCAAGGTCGCGCGCCGCTACGGGACCGACCACCACGAGCTCGTCCTCGAGCCCGACGCCGCCGAGCTGCTGCCGCGGCTCGCAGCGGCCTTCGACGAGCCCTTCGGCGACTCGTCGGCGTTGCCGACGTACCTCGTGTCCGAGCTTGCCGCGCGCCACGTCAAGGTCGTCCTCTCGGGCGAGGGCGGCGACGAGCTGTTCGGCGGCTACTACACCTACGTCGCCGACCGCATGGCGCCGCGCCTCGGTCGCCCGGCCGCCGCGCTGCGCCCGCTCGTCGACCGCCTGCCGAGCTCGTCGCGCAAGATCAGCCTGGAGTACCGCGCCAAGCGCTTCGCGGCCGGCGCGGCGCTCCCCCCGCTCGAGCGCCACCACGCGTGGAAGGAGATCTTCTCCTCTGAGGCGCGCGCGTCGCTGCTGCGCGACGGCGAGCGGGCGGCCGACCCGCTGGACGCCTGGCGCGCGCGCTACGCCGAGACCGCGGGGGCCGAGCCGCTCCACCGCCTCCAGGACGTCGACCTCGGCGTCTACCTCGTCGACGACCTGCTCGTGAAGACGGACCGGGCGAGCATGGCCCACTCGCTCGAGGCCCGCGTTCCCTACCTCGACACCGCGGTCTCCGAGCTCGCGCTGGCGCTCCCGCGCGAGCTGCGCGTGCTCGGGCTCTCGAAGAAGCGCCTCCTGCGCCGCGCCGTCGAGCCGCTCGTGCCGCGGGAGATCGTGCACGGCCGCAAGCAGGGGTTCTCGATCCCCGCGGCGGCCTGGCTGCGCGGCGAGCTCGAGCCGTTCGCCCGCGAGGTGCTCGCGCCGGCGCGGATTCGCGCGCAAGGGGTCTTCGACCCCGGCGCCGTCACCACGCTGCTCGACCGCCACGTCGCCCGTCAGGCCGACCTGAGCCGCCAGCTCTGGGGGCTGCTCGCCTTCGGCCTGTGGCACGACGCCCAGCGCTCCCTGCCCGTCGCGGTCGCGGCCTGATGCGCATCTGGATCGACATGACGGCGCCGGCCCACCCGATCGTCTTCCGGCCGATCATCGAGCGCCTGCGCGCCCAGGGCCACGAGGTGCTGGTCACCGCGCGCGACTACGCGGACACGCTGGGCCTGCTCGCGCTGCACGGCATGGAGCACGAGGCCTACGGCGCCCACGCCGGCGCGGGCCGCGCGCGCAAGCTCGCCCAGCTGCTTACGCGCTCGCGCTGGATGCGCCGCTACGGCCGCGGGCGGGCCTTCGACCTCGCCGCGGCGCACGGATCCAACGACCTCGCGCTGGCCGCGTCGTGGCTGCGGATCCCCGCGGTCAACATGTTCGACTACGAGTTCGCGACCCTCCAGCACAACATCGGCTGCCGGCGCGCACGCAAGGTCCTGACCCCCGACGCGATCCCGCTCGAGCGCCTGGAGCGCTACGGGGTCACCGCGGCCAAGCACGACCCATACCCGGGCCTGAAGGAGGAGTACTACCTCGCCGACTTCGAGCCAGACCCGGGCGTGCTCGAGCGCCTCGGGCTCGACGCCCGGCGCACGATCGTCGTCCTGCGCCCGCCCCCGGACGTGTCGCTGTATCACCGGCGCTCCAACGTCCTGTACCCGATGGTCCTCGATCACGTCGGGCGCCGCGAGGACGTGCACGCCGTGGTCCTCCCGCGCACGGCCGAGCAGCGCCGCGAGCTCTCGGCGAGCGAGCTGCCGTCGCTCGTGGTTCCCGGCGGGCCGGTCGACGCCCAGAGCCTCATCGCGCTCTCCGACCTGGTGGTCTCGGCGGGTGGGACCATGAACCGCGAGGCGGTGGCGCTCGGCGTGCCGGTGTGGACCACCTACGCGGCGCGCCTGGGCGCCGTGGACGAGCACCTCATGCGCGAGGGCAGGCTCCGCCCCCTGACCGATCCCGAGGCCCTCGAGCTGCGAAAGCGCGACCAGGCCGGCGACCGAATCCGCCGCGACCCGCAGCTCCTCGTGGAGAAGATCTTGAACGCGGCCTGAGCCCCGCCCCGGGGTGAATCCGGGAGTGGCGCTCAGGCCCCGCGCTCGCGGGATCTGGGGGGTGGGCCTGCCATGCTGTTCTCCGTGGACGAGCTCGACGCCGTTCTGGCCTGCGCGGTCGCCCTCGTGGTGGCCTATGTGGCGACGCCTGTGAGCGGGCTGATCGCCCGCCGCATCGGCGCCGTGGACCAGCCCTCCGAGCGGGGGCTGGCCGACCGTCCCACCCCGCGGCTCGGGGGCCTCGCACTGCTTGCCGGGATCCTCGTGGCGGCGATCGTCTTCGTGCCGATGGAGACGCAGACCAAGGGCGTCCTCGCCGGGGCGATCGCCGTGACCGCGGTCGGGGCGCTCGACGACGTCTACGACCTGCCCCCGGCGGTCAAGCTCCTGGGCCAGATCGGCGCCGCGCTGATCCCGGTGCTCAGCGACGTCCGCGTGGAAACCTTCACGCTGCCCTTCGTCGGGCGCGTCGACCTCGGTCATCTCGCCGGGCCGGTGAGCGTTCTGTGGATCGTCGGGGTGGTCAACGCGGTGAACCTGACCGACGGCATCGACGGGCTCGCCGCCGGCGTCTGCGCGATCAGCGCGATCGCCTTCGCGGTCATCGCCTTCGACCTCGGGCGCCCCACGGCCGGCGTCCTCGCGGCGATCATCGCGGGCTCGGCGCTCGGCTTCCTCTTCCACAACTTCCACCCGGCGGCCGTCTTCATGGGCGACGCCGGCTCCAACGTGCTCGGCTTCATGCTCGCCGCGACGGCCATCCAGGGGACGCTGAAGACCAACGCCGTCATCGCGCTGCTGTTCCCGCTCATCATCCTCGCCGTCCCGTTCCTGGACACGAGCTTCGTCGTCGCCAAGCGGCTCAAGCACCGACGGCCGGTGTACCGCGCGGACGCGTCGCACTTCCACCACAGGCTCTCCAACATCGGCTTCTCCCAGCGCCGCGTGGTCCTCTACCTCTACGCCTGGACGATGACCATGGCCGGGCTGGCCGTCGCCCTGCGCTTCGTGCCCTACTCCGACGACGCCGGCCATCTGAACGAGGGCTGGGCCCTGGTCATGGGCGGCCTTGGCCTGGTCACGCTCGCCGCCTCGGTCTACCTCGTCTACGTGCTCGAGATCCTCAAGTTCCGCCGCGTGCGCGCGTGGCAGCTGCGACGCCTGCGCCCCGACACTTCCGAGATGGAGATCGAGGAGCAGGTCGCGCGCGAGCTCGACACCGGCGAGTTCGAGGCGCTGGGCGGGGTGCCCGAGCCTCGCGCGGGCGGCCGCGACCACGGCACGGGCGAGGTCCCGGCCGTGCGGTCCTAGGCGCTCGGGCTCAGCGGTCCACGCGTCCGTGGACCGAGCGCAGCCAGATGCCCGTCAGCGCCTCGGTGAGCTCGTCGCCGCCGTCGTCGCCCCGCATGAGCGCCTGGTAGCAGGCGCGCTCGGTCATCCACGCCAGCGCGAAGGCGGTCGGCTCGGCGGACAGCCGGCTGGGTACGCGCCCAGCGGCCTGCTCGGACTCGATGCGGACGCGCGTGGCCTCGACGAAGCGCCCGAGGATCTCGCGCCACGCGACGGCGGTCGCCTCGTCGTAGGCCGCCGTCTCGACCACAGCCCGCAGGAGCACGGCGTGATCGCGGTACAGGGTGATGACCCGCACCAGGGCAGCGCGAAGCTCCTTTGCGCCGTCGCCCTCGGTCGTCCACCACGCCTCGGCCTCGCGGTAGAGCTCGGCGGCCACCTCCTCGGTGAGCCGGACGAGCAGGTCGCGCTTCTACGAGCAGGTCGTCGGGCTGGACATGAGCTTCGACGAGCGCCTCGACGCGGTCCGCGAGCACGTCTCGGACGCGTTCATCACGCTGTTCGACGAGAACCTCGTGCAGGCTGCCCGCCGGCTGATCGACGATCCGCGCGACGTCGAGGCCAAGGTCGACTTCGCCACGACGTACCACATGGTCATCGAGGGCACGCTCGCCCTCACCGGCCAGTGGACCATCACGGAGTGGGGCGAGCGCGAGGGCGTTCTCCCCGGCTTCCTGGAGGGCTTCAAGCGGATCTCCCAGGACGAGCACCGCCATGTCGCCTACGGCACCTGGTTCCTCCAGCAGAAGTGCAAGGACCCGGCGCTCGCGCGCCGCGTCCAGGACAAGCTGGTCGAGCTGCTGCCGATCGCCGCCGGCGTCCTCGCGCCCCCCGGGGTGGACCCCTTCACCGAGGAGTGGGAGCTCATGGGCTTCAAGAGCCCCGAGGTCAACGAGTTCGCCTTCACCGCGCTGAGCCGTCGCCTGAAGGTGATCGGCGTGTCGCTGCCCGCCGTCCAGGCCGCATAGCCCGCGGCTGAGCGGTCAGCCTTCCGGCACGGGATCGGCCATCTCGATCCCGTGGCGCTGCGCGAGGTCGAGGACGGCGTCCATGCTCGGCGGGGCGGGAAGCGCGGCGGCCGCGCGGACGAACGCCTCCATCGGCGCGCCGGGGGCATAGACGACGTAGGCGAGCGCCTCGTCGCCGGTTTCGTTGCGGATCGTGTGGGCGCGACCGCCGGCGATCGGCACGACGCTGCCCGGGCCGGCGGTGAGGCGACCGACCTCTGCGTCGCCGTCCTCGACGTAGAACGCGAGCTCACCGCGCTCGACGCGGTAGATCTCGACCGGTCCGTGGCGATGGAGCACGGGCGGCCCGCCGGGGGGCATGCGGACCTCCGCGGCGACGAGCGCGCCGGCCGTCTGCGCGGCGGTGACGTGGAAGCGGATGCGATCGCTGCCGACCTGGAGCTCGTCGGGGAGGAGAGAGAGCTCGCCGGAGCCGTGATGGTCATCCGAGGCAGTGGTCAGGTTGCCTGTCGTTGTCATGGGGGCGTAGAATAGGCAGGCCACCTGACCAATGTCAACCCGGACCACGATCTCCGCCCTGCGCGCGTCCGAGAGGCTTCCTCGGACCTCCGCCCGGCGCGCGCCCGAGAACCTCGCGATCCTCCTGCGCGAGCCGTTCCGCGCCATGAGCGAGGAGCTCCACGAGCGCCTGGCGGAGGCGGGGCATCCGGAGGTTCGTCCCGCCCACGGGACGGTGTTCCAGTTCCTCGACGACGACGGCACGCGCGTCGGCGTGCTCGCGCAGCGCGCGCAGATGACCAAGCAGTCGATGGCCGAGCTCGTCGCCCACCTCGATCGCCACGGGTACGTGGAACGGGTTCCCGACCCCGCCGATCGGCGCGCCAGGCTCGTCCGCGCCACCGCGAGGGGCCGTGCCGTCTACGCCGCGGCGCACGCGGCGGGGGCGAAGATCGTCGAGCGCTGGACCGAGCGCCTCGGGGAGCGCGACATGCGCCGCCTGCGCGAGCTCCTCGAGAAGCTCAACGCAGCGCTCTGAGGGCAGCGCGCGCCGGGACGCGCGCCGACTACTCCGGGTCGTCGTCCTCGAGCCGCTCGGAGCCCTCGTACTCGTCGGGCGGCGGTGCGTCGGGATCGGAGGGGGCGTCGGAGTGCTCGGAGCTGTCGCCGAGCGGCGTGTCGTCGCCGTCCTCGCCGTCGGGCTCGGCGCCGGGGTCGTTCTCGAGGCGTTCCATCATCGCGTGACCATCCTGTGCTCGACGGGGATTCCGAAGCGGTCCTGCGCGTCGGCGACGTCCTCCTCGCGGAAGCGGCGCTGGTCACCGGGATGGGCGAACACCACGATGCGGTCGGCGGGGAAGGTGGCCAGCGCGTCCTGCAGCGCGATGAACGGCTCGCTCTCGCCGGTGTCGCCCGCGGCGTCGATGCCCTCCTCCTCCAGCCGCTCGACGGTCTCCTCCTGGACGGCGTCGGCCTTGCCGATCGCCTCGTCGGCGTCCGACACCCAGAAGCGCAGGCCGGACTGGTGCAGGGCGGGGGAGATCACAAGGACCTCGGCCTCCTGCGCGTCCTGCTCGCCTACGGCGTCGCGCAGGACGTCCGCCGAGATCGGCTCGGAGGTCAGCACGAGGACCTTCATCGCTGCGAGGGGTGCCCGTCGCCGGGCCACGGCCCGAGCAGCAGCAGCAGGCGCGCGTCGCTGGTCGCGCGGACCTCGTGGCGCTCGGAGGGGTCGAAGACCGTCAGCAGGCCCGTCCCGCCGCGCACCCTGTCGGTGCCGGCGTCGACCTCCACCTCGCCCTCGAGGACCACGAGCCAGGCGCGCTCATGGACCTGGTGGTCCTGGAGCGCCTCGCCGGCCGGGAGCGAGATGGCGATCGTCCGGCCCTCGCCCTCGGAGTGCAGCACCTCGGGCTGACGGGGCTTCACGTCGAGTGCGCGCAGGTCCCAGTGCTGCATGCCTCTGACATTACCCGCCACGCGAGATCGGACACGGACTAGGCTGCCGTCCCATGTCCGTCATCAAGATCATCGAGCTCGTCGGGTCCTCGCGGTCCTCCAGCGACGACGCCGTCAAGGCGGCGCTCGCCGACGCGCAGCAGACCCTGCGCAAGATCAAGGCCGTCGACGTGGTCTCGATCGGCCTGCGCGGGGACAACCTCGACGAGTGGCGCGCGCACGTGCGCGTCGCCTTCCTCATCGAGCGCGTCAGCGAGTAGCGCTTCGCGCGTCGGCCGAAGCCCTCGCCCGTCGGGGGTCAGCGCGCGACCCACTCCCCCCAGCGGAAGCCGCTCGGAGCCGTCTCGAGATCGAGCGGGCTCGCGGGCAGGCCCTCGGGCGGATCGGGGTCGTTGTAGCCGCCGGGGGCGACGTCGTTCGGGGTGTCGGGGTGAAACAGGGAGGCGAGGTACTGGATCTGCCCGCGTCCGGGGCCGAGCTCGAACTGGCCGCCGCCGTAGGCCCCGATGCCCTCCTCGGCAAGCCAGTCATAGGCGTCGAGCAGCGCGCGAAGGCTGCCGAAGCGCGAGGGCTTGACGTTGACCATGCGTGGCGGGAAGGGCAGCGCCCGGACGTCGGCGATCGAATGGATCGGCGCGTCCCAGGTGATGCGCTCGCGGTGGGGCTCGAGCACCGCGTCGGCCTCGGGCGAGGAGAGGTCGGGGTCCTCGATCCACGCTTCCGGGAAGCCCTCGGCGACGAGACGGTAGAGCTCGGGATTGGTCTCGACGTCGACGGGCGTGCCCCGGTAGTGGCCTTTGAAGTCGACCGAGTCCACCGCTCCGGTCTCCCGCAGCGCGGCGACGAGCTCGGCGTCCCACGAGTTGGTCGGGTCGAGCTTGAAGCGCAGCGAGGGGTAGCGCTCCAGGCGCCGGCGGACGGGGTCGATCGTGGCCGGCTCGCCGAGGCGCATCGAGACGACGAAGGTCACCGGTGCGGGCTCGCGCCCGAGCGCCTGGGCCGCGCTCGCGCCGGCCTGGCGCAGCGCGAGGTCGAGCCCCGCGCTCTCGAACGCCCAGCGGCGATAGAGCCGCGACACGTCGCGAACCGGCTCTGCCGGAAAGAGGTCGAGGCCGCCCACGAGCTCGCCGAAGGAGGCGACGGTGTGCGAGCCGGCGAGGTCGAGCACGGGCCCGGCGTCCTGGAGCGCGACGTGGTCGAGCGCGTCGTAGGTCACGTCCTCCCCGAGGCCCTCCTCGCCGTCGCCGCGCAGGCGCACGACGGTCGAGAGGCGCGTGAAGTCGCTGGAGACGTCGCGCTCCAGCCCCACCAGCGCGTAGCCCTCGACCTCCAGCGGCAGGGAGGCGACGCGATCCCAGGTGCTCATGTCGTCCGCTCGCGCACCCACGCCTCGAGCTCGGGCACGAAGCGCGGATCGATGCTGTGCCCCATGGGCGACTCACGGTAGAGGACGTCGGCGCCCGCGGCCTCGAGCCGGTCGCGGGCGTCGCGGCCCCACTCGACGCCGATGATCGGGTCGGCGACGCCGTGGCCGATGGCCACCGGAAAGCCCTCCACGGCGTCGAGGTCGAGCTCGAAGCCCTCGACGGTGGGGATGAAGCCCGACAGCGCCAGGATGCCCGCAGGGCGTGGCCGCCCCGCGCCGAGCCCAAGCGCCCACGACATCACCGCGCCCTGGGAGAAGCCGCCGAGCACCGTGCGCTCGGGACCGACGCCGGTCTCCAGGGCGAGCGCGTCGAGCCACGCCGACACCTGGTCGTAGGTGGCGTGGAAGGTCTCGGGCTCGGGGAACCCGATGCGCTGCACCGCGTACCAGTGGCGGCCTCCGGGAGGCAGGGCCAGCGGCCCGCGGGGCATGGCGGCGGCCAGACGCCGGTCGGGGTCGAAGACGTCCAGGAGCGGGAAGAGGTCCTGCTCGTCGACGCCGCGGCCGTGGAAGAGGACGAGCGCGCCCTGGGCCTCGCCGGCGGGCGGCCGCAGCCGCGCCTCGATGGTCATCGCGGGGTGCGCAGCGGCGAGAGCGTGCGCTCGAGCTGCGCGCGCAAGTGCTCGTGCTCGGGCGGCAGGCGCAGCGACTCGCCGAGACGCTCGAGCGGCTCGTCCACGTCGAAGCCGCGGCTGAAGGTCGCGATCTCGAAGAGCACCCCGCTGGGCTCGCGGAAGTAGATAGAGCGGAAGTACTGGCGGTCGATGATCGGCGTCGGACGCGCGCCGCCCGCGGTGGCGCGCTCGCGCCACGCCTCGTGGTCCTCGTCGCGCGAGGCCCACGCGATGTGGTGAACCGTGCCCGCGCCCTGGATCCCGGCCTGCGCGGGCGGGTCGTCGTAGACGTAGTCGGCGTGGCGCTGCTCGCCGTCGACCCTCCACTCGCGGTCGTCGGCGCCGCCGCGCTCGAACCCGAGCGCCTCGTGCAGTTGGCCGCTGGCGCCGGGCTTGCGCGCGTAGGCGCGGGCGCCCTCGAAGCCGAGCAGCGCATGCTCGGCGGGGACGTCGGGCGCCTCGCCCCGCAACGGCGGCTCGGCGGCGGGATTGTCAGGCACGAGGAGCGCGAGGCCCAGGCCCTCGGGATCCTCGAACCAGGCGGCACGGTCCCCATGGTGGCCGACCTCGACCCCCGCCTCGCCGAGGCGCGTGGCCCAGAAGTCGATCGACGCCTCGCTTCCCACCCGCCACGCCACGCGGTGGATCATCCCCGCGCCGGCGCGCCCCGGCTGCGCTCCGGGGAACTCGAAGAAGGTCATCACGCTGCCCGGCGAGCCCTTCGCGTCGGCGTAGTAGAGGTGGTAGACGTCGGGCGCGTCGAAGTTCACCGTCTTCTTGACGAAGCGAAGCCCCAGCACCCCGGCGTAGAAGTCGAGGTTGCGCTGGGCGTCGGCGGTGATGGAGGTGACGTGGTGGATGCCTTCGAGTCGCATGGGACGCCGAGCCTACAAGCCCGTCACAGCCAGCCCGACCGCTTGAGGCGCACGTAGACCGCGAGGCAGATGAGCGCCATCAGGCCGAGCGCGGCCGGGTAGCCCCAGACCTTGTGCAGCTCGGGCATGTGATCGAAGTTCATGCCGTAGATGCCCGACACGAGCGTCGGGATCGCGATGATCGCCGCCCACGCCGAGATCTTGCGCACGTCGTTGCCCTGCTTGCTCGCCGCCTCGGCCTGGCGGACCTGGAGCTGGATGAGCCCGGCCTCCAGCGCGCTGGTCAACAGCTCGGAGTAGCCCTCGAGCTGGCCTTCGACGCGCAGCACATGGTCCTCGACGTCGCGGAAGTAGGGGCGGATCTCCTCGTGGATCACCCGGTAGCGGCCGGCGCGCAGGCGCTCGAGCGCGAGGACGAGCGGGACGACGGCGCGGCGGAACTCGAGCACCTCGCGCTTGAGCTTGTAGATGCGGTCGGCGTAGTTGTGCTCCTCGGGCGAGAACACGACGGCCTCGAGCTCTGAGATGTCGTTGTCGAGCTCCTGGATGACCGGCAGGTAGTCGTCGACGACGCGGTCCACGATCGCGTGGAGCACCGCGCCCGGGCCCTTGCGCAGCCGCCGGGGGTCGCCCTCGATCTCCTCGCGGACGCCGTGCAGCGAGCTGGCGACCCCGTGGCGGACACTGACGATGAAGCTCTCTCCGACGAAGAGCAGGATCTCGCCGAAGTCGACGTCGTCGGGCTCGACATAGTTCGCCGGCCTGAGGACGACGAACAGCGTGTCGCCGTAGACCTCGAGCTTCGGCCGGTTATGGGCCTCGATCGCGTCCTCGACCGCGAGCTCGTGCAGGTGGAACTCGCGCGCTACCGCGTCGAACTCCTCCTGGGTCGGCTCGTGGAGGCCGATCCACGCGAACGCCTGGGGACCGTGACAGGTCTCGAAGAGGTGATCGAGCGGCAGCTCGCCGTTGTGGCGCACCCCGTCCTCGTAGAGCGCGTAGTCGACGATCACGCGCGGAAGATACCGGGGCCGCGCGGCACGCCGCCGGTCCGGCGCGTCAGCTCAGCGGCGCGACGTAGGTGTAGGACCCGGCCCGCAGGTCGATCGCCACCGCGTCCGAGCGCGGCAGCGAGGAGGCGAGGTCGACGGACGTGCCGTCGGAACTGTCGACGTAGCGGAAGGAGCCCGCCGGAACCCGCGTGCCGTCGGCGCGTCGCAGCCACACCGTGCACTGGATCCCCGCGGGCTCGCCGTCCACGGCGACGGCCACCGAGGTGCCCCACGCGCGCGGCGCGACGGTTGCCCGCATCTTCACACCAGGCGGAAGGTCGCGGAAGGCGACGGTCTCGCTCGGCCCCGCCGCCGGTTGCCCCGACTCGCCGGCGCTCAGGACCACCGCGGCAGCCGTCGCCCCGCCCACCCCGAGCGCAGCGGCGACGGCGACGGCGACGGCGGTGCGCCGCCGGCGGCGGCGATCGCTGCGACGCGCCCGGGCGACGCGCGCCATCACACGGTCGCCGAGGTCGCGCGGCGGCTCGGCGGCGGCGGCCACGAGCTCGGGGCTTCCGAGCGACAGCCGCTGGGCGACCGGCGCGAGCGAGGCCGCCTCTCCGCGGCACTGGGGGCACCCGTCGAGGTGCGCGCGCACCGCGGCCGCCTCGTCCTCGGTCAGGTGCCCGAGCGCATAGGCGCCCAGGCGCTCGCGCCACTCGCGGTGCGGTGCCTCAGCCATCGACCCCCATCTCCTCGAGGACGTTGCGAAGCGCGCGAAGCGCGTAGTACACGCGCGACTTCACCGTGCCCTCCGGGATCCCCAGCTCGGCGGCGACGTCGGCGTAGGGCCGCGCGCGGTAGTAGGTCTGGACGAGCACGTGGCGGTGTGCGTCGCCGAGCCGGCGCAGCGCCTCCTCGACCTCCCAGGCGAGCAGTGCGCGCTCGTAGGGGTCGTCCTCGTCGGGGCGCTCCTCGACCGCGGCGTCCTCCGCGAGCCGCGGTCGCACCGCGCGGGCGCGCCCGATGTCGATCACCACGTTGCGGGCGATCGCGAAGAGCCAGGTCCGCAGCGAGCCGATCTCGGGGTCGAAGCGCTCGGCCGCGTTCCACGCGCGAAGGAAGGTCTCCTGGACGGCCTCCTCGGCGAGCCCGCGGTCGGACAGGCTGCGCACCGCCATCCCGTACAGCTCGGCGCCGTGGGCCTGGTAGGCCATTCGCAGGCCGTCGTCGTGGGTGAGGGTCGAGGAGCGGGGCATCGCGGCGATCGTGCATACGCAGCGTGCCCCATCGGGGTTCGGATCGCCAATCGTCTCCTGGCGCTCCCCCGCTGCGTGGCCACTGTCACGAAGTTGTTACAAGCTCCGGCGACCTTGTAGTGTCCCGCTGCCGCCGACGTCCCCTCACCGCTCACGGGACGCCCGGTGAATAGCATCACCGCCCGCGGCCGTTTCCGCCGGCGCGAACGGGTCAATATTCCGAGGAGCGAAGCGGGATCTCCAGAATGACGGACAACGACAAGGACGGCCGCCCATGACCGCGGCCACGCCCGAGGCGGACTCGCGCCCGGAGGGCCACGGGGGCTCGCGCCCGGACGCCCGCGAGCCGGCGCCACGCCCGCTCGCCGCGTTCGCCTACCTCGACGTCGCGCTCGTCGTGCTGGCCCTGCCGCTCGTGCTCCTCGCGGGGGCGCCGCTCATCGGCTACGCCGCCGGGGCGGGAGGGTGGCTGCTGCAACGGGCCGTCGGCGTGGTGATCGACCGCTTCGCGCACCGCGCCGCCGATCCCAAGACGGGGCTGATCGCGGCGCTCGCGGGCCTCTTCCTGCGGCTGTGGATCGTCGCCCTCGCCATCATCCTCGCGGCGCGTCTCGGCGAGAACGAGGACGGCCTGACCGCGACGGTGATCATCGCTGCCGCCTTCACCGTCTACCTCGCGATGTCGCTGCTGATCCACCCGCCCGGGATCCCGGGCAGGACGAAGGAGCGGTGACCGCCGCCACCCACCCGAGCGGGCCGAGCCGCAAGGGCCCGAGCAACCGCGCGCTGGTCTTCATCGGCATCGGGCTGTGGATCACGCTGATCATCGCGACGCTGATCATCTTCGGCACGCAGGGCCGCAACGACGACTTCAAGCCGCAGGACGAGTTCGAGCTCGTCCCGTGGGTCAACCTCCCCGGACCCTTCGACATCAACAAGGGCGTCTTCTACGTCTTCGTCGCCGCGGTGCTGACGTGCGGGGCGATGATCTACATCGCGCGGCGCATGCAGCAACGACCCAACCGCGTGCAGACCGCGGTCGAGACGCTCTACGGGCTCATGCGCGACAACATCGTGCGCAGCAACATGAAGGACCGCGCGCTCGCGCGAAAGTGGTTCCCCTTCATCGCGACGCTCTTCCTGTTCATCTGGTTCTCGAACCTCATCGGGTACCTGCCGCTGCCCACCAACACCAAGGAGAAGGTGGACATCCTCGGGTTCCAGATCCCCGCCTTCGCCCTGTACGCGGCGACGGCGAACCTGTCGGTCCCGCTCGTGCTCGCGGTGATCGTGTGGATCTCCTACAACGTCGAGGGCATCCGCGCCAAGGGCCTTCGCAACTACCTGAAGGCGCTCATCCCGCCCGGCGTCCCCAAGGCGCTGCGGCCGTTCATCTTCGTGCTGGAGGTCGCGTCGCAGTTCATGCGGCTGATCTCGCTCTCCGTTCGTCTGTTCGCCAATATCCTCGCCGGCCACCTGATCATCCTCTTCATGGCCGGCGCGCTGGTCGTGATCCTCGGGATCTCCGCGGTGGGCATCGTCACGCTGCCGATCGGCATCGCGATCTACGCCTTCGAGGTCGTCCTGGTCGCCACCCTGCAAGCCTTCATCTTCGCCACGCTGACGGCGATCTACCTCGGTGAAGCGGTCTCCGAGCACCACTAACCCACGAGAAGGAGCCCAACCATGAAATTCGTCATCTCGCTCTTCGAGCTCGCGCAGGCGGCCGGCGGCCAAGGCAAGGACGGCAAGGCGATCGCCCTCGGCGTGGGCGGCGGCCTCGGCGCCGTCGGCGCCGGCGTGGGCATCGGGATCATCTTCGGCAAGGTGATCGAGTCCGTCACCCGGCAGCCCGAGATGCGCGACGAGATCACGAGCATCCAGTGGCTCGGCTTCGCGCTGACCGAGGCGTGCTTCTTCTACGGCCTCGTGGCGGGCCTGATCGCCTTCTTCCTCTAGGCCGATGCTGAACGACGCCGGCAACGGATTCGTGCTCGCCGCCTCCGAGGGCGACAGCGGCGGCAGCTTCCTCGTCTCGCCCGACGTGGGGCTGATGATCTGGACGCTGATCGCCTTCGGGGCGACGCTCCTGCTCCTGCGCAAGTTCGCCTTCCCGCGGATCGCCGAGGCCCTCGACCGCCGCCAACGGGCGATCGAGGACTCGATCGACACCGCCGAGCGCACCAAGCGCGAGGCCGACGAGCTGCTCGAGGAGTACCGCGAGCGGCTGCGCGAGGCGCGCGACCAGGCCGAGGAGATCGTCGTCCGCGCGCGCAAGGCCGCCGAGGTCCACGAGCGCGAGTCGCTCGAGAAGGCGAAGGGCCAGCGCGACGACCTGATGGAGCAGACGCGCCGCGACATCGAGGCCGAGACGCGCCGCGCGATCCAGGAGATCCGGGGCGAGGTCGCCGACCTGACCGTCGCCGCGACCGAGAAGGTGACGCGCAAGACCCTCACGGGCGACGACCAGCGGCGCCTCGTCGAGGAGGCGCTGCAAGAAGTCGACTTCTCGGCGCTGGCGGGCGACCGGAGCGGGAGCTGATCGGCGCCGATGGAGGAGATCGCCCAGGTCTACTCGCGCTCGCTCTTCGAGGTCGCCAAGGAGCAGGGCAAGCTCGACGACATCCGTGAGCAGCTGGGCGAGTTCGCCGACGCGCTCGAGGAGAACCGAGAGCTGCAGGTGTTCTTCTTCTCGCCCTACTTCTCGACCGAGGAGAAGAAGGATGGGCTCGCGCGCGCCGTCACCCAGGCCGACGAGGTCCTGATCAACTTCCTCGGGCTGCTGCTCGACAAGCACCGGATGCCGGTCGTCTTCCGCATCCGCCGCCAGCTCGACGAGCTCTGGGCGCAGGAGAACGCGATGCTGCGCGTCGAGGTGACGAGCGCCGTCGAGCTCGACGACCGCGTGGTGCGCCAGATCGGCGACCGGGTGGGCGAGCAGACCGACCGCAAGGTGGAGCTCGCCAGCCGCGTCGACCCCGACATCCTGGGTGGGATCGTCCTGCGCGTGGGGAACTCGATCCTCGACGCCTCGATCCGCAACCGACTCGACCAACTTCGTCGCGAAGTCGCCAAGGCGACCTAGGAGAGAGCCCGATATGCAGATCAAGCCGGACGAGATCACCAGCATCCTCAAGAGCCGCATCGAGGGGCTCGACGAGGGCGACGCCGAGCTCACCGAGGTCGGCACCGTCCTCTCGGTCGGCGACGGCATCGCGCGCGTCCACGGCCTCGAGAACTGCATGTCCTTCGAGACGCTCGAGCTGCCCCACGAGGTGACCGGCCTCGCGCTCAACCTCGAGGCCGACAACGTCGGCGTCGTGCTCTTCGGCGATTGGGAGCGGATCGTCGAGGGCGACACCGTGAAGCGCACCAACGAGCTGCTCGACGTGCCGGTCGGCGAGGGGCTGCTCGGCCGCATCGTCGACCCGCTCGGCCGTCCCTTCGACGGCAAGGGCGACATCGAGACCTCCGGGCTCCGGCCCGCGGAGTTCAAGGCGCCGGGCGTCGTCCAGCGCCAGCCGGTGAAGGAGCCGCTGCAGACGGGTCTCAAGGCCATCGACGCGATGACGCCGATCGGCCGCGGCCAGCGCGAGCTGATCATCGGCGACCGTCAGGTGGGCAAGACGGCGATCGCGCTCGACACGATCATCAACAACAAGGACAACGACGTCATCTCGGTCTACGTGGCGATCGGCCAGCGCATGGCGACCGTCGTGGCGCTCGCCGAGACGCTCGCCGACAGCGGCGCGCTGGACACCACGATCATCGTCGCCGCGCCCGCCGACGAGGCCGCCCCGATCAAGTTCATGGCGCCCTACGCCGGGACGGCGATGGCGGAGTTCTTCACCTACTCCGGGCGCCACGCGCTGTGCGTCTACGACGACCTCACCAAGCACGCCTACGCCTACCGCCAGATGTCGCTGCTCCTGCGCCGTCCGCCGGGCCGCGAGGCCTACCCGGGCGATGTCTTCTACCTGCACTCGCGGCTGCTCGAGCGCGCCTGCAAGCTCTCCGACGACGAGGACGGCGGCTCGCTCACCGCGCTGCCGATCATCGAGACGCAGGCGGGCGACGTCTCGGCCTACATCCCGACCAACGTCATCTCCATCACCGACGGCCAGATCTACCTCGAGCCGAGCCTCTTCTACTCGGGCGTGCGGCCGGCCATCAACGTCGGCATCTCGGTGTCGCGGGTGGGCGGCAACGCGCAGATCTCGCCCATGAAGAAGGTCGCCGGGCGCCTGCGCCTGGAGCTCTCCCAGTACCGCGAGCTCGAGGCCTTCGCGCAGTTCGGCTCAGAGCTCGACCCCGACACCCAGCGCACGCTGGCGCGTGGCGAGCGCCTGGTGGCGACCCTGAACCAGAACGAGCGCTCGCCGCTGCCCGTCGAGGACCAGGTCGTGCAGATCTTCTCGGCGACAAACGGCTACCTCGACCGGGTCAACGTCGACAAGGTGGACGAGTTCCTCAACGGCCTGACCCAGCGCGTGCGCGCCGAGAACTCGGACCTGCTCGAGAAGGTGGCCTCCGGCGACTGGTCGGACGAGGTTCAAGGCGCCGTCGACAAGGCGGTCGGCGCGTTCGCCGAGGACTTCGGCTACGACCTCGACGAGGAGGGCCACCCCGACGACGGCGGCGACGGCGACGAGGGGGACGAGCCCCGCGGGCGCGGCGACGAGGCGGCGGCCTCCGAGGACGAGGCCGACGCGCAGGGCGAGAGCGACGAGGGCGACGAGGGCGAAGGCGACGAGGACCGCGACGGCAGCGGCGACGGCGGCAAGCCGGGCGGCGCCATCGCGGCCGGCGCGCGCGAGGGAGAGACGAGCTCCGCGTGAGCCAGCGCGACGTCAAGAACCGCATCGCGAGCGTCAAGAACATCGAGAAGATCACTCGCGCGATGCAGATGGTCGCCGCCGCGCGCCTGCGGCGCGCCGAGCAGCGCATCGAGGCCCTGCGGCCCTACGCGAACGCGATCCGGCGGATGACCCGGCAGGCCGCCGAGGCGGCCGAGAACATCCCGAACGTCCCGATCCTCTCCGAGCACGACCAGGTCTCCACCGTCGGGCTGCTGCTCGTGACGGGGGACCGAGGCCTGGCCGGCGCCTTCAACTCCCAGATCATCCGCGCCGGGGTGCGCGCGGGCCGCGAGCACGAGGACGAGGGGCGCTCGATCGCCTGGTACGCATCGGGTCGCCGCGGCGTCTCGTCCCTGACCTTCCGCGGCCTCGACGTCCAGGGCGCCTACGTCGGGTTCACCGACCGGCCCGCGTACGCCAACGCGCGCGAGATCGCCACCGACCTCGTCGCGGCCTACGTCGACGAGAAGGTCGACCGCGTGGAGATCATCTACAACGGCTACGTCTCGCCGCTCACCCAGAAGGTCACGCGCGAGACACTGCTGCCGCTCCAGCGCGCGACCCTCCTCGACGAGGGCGAGGAGGACGAGAGCGCGGAGGGCGAGGACGTCCACGAGGGCGTGCACGCGCTCGTGGAGTACGAGCCCGACGCCGAGGAGATCCTCCGCCGCCTGGTCCCCGACTACGTCGAGATCTCGATCTACCGTGCCCTGCTCGAGTCCACGGCCTCCGAGCACGGCGCGCGCATGACGGCGATGCGCAGCGCCTCGGACAACGCCTCGGAGCTGATCGACGACCTTACCCTCGAGATGAACCGCGCCCGCCAGGCCGAGATCACGCAGGAGATCATGGAAGTGGTCGCCGGGGCCGAGGGCTTGAGCTAGAACGAGCAACGAGAGGACCCCATGGAAGCCAGCACCCAAGAGCGCGAGAGCGAGGAGACCGGCGAGGAGCGCAACGTCGGTCGCATCGAGCAGATCACCGGCGTGGTCATCGAGGTGGCCTTCCCTGAGCGCCTGCCCGAGATCAACCACGCGTTGCACATCAAGCGGCCCGAGGCGCTGCTCGAGGAGGAGGCCGAGGACCCGACGGTCGAGGCCGGCGACGACGTGCTGGTCTGCGAGGTCCAGCAGCACCTGGGCGACGACCGCGTGCGCGCCGTCGCCATGGACGCCACCGACGGGCTGCAGCGGGGCACCGAGGTGCTCGACACCGGCGGCCCGATCACCGTGCCGGTCGGCCGGGTCACCCTCGGGCGCATCTTCAACCTGCTCGGCGAGGCGATCGACCAGGGCGACGAGGTGCACGTCGAAGAACGCTGGCCGATCCACCGCGACGCGCCCGAGGTCACAGACCTCACGCCGACGACCGAGATGTTCGAGACCGGGATCAAGGTCGTCGACCTGCTCGCGCCCTACGCCAAGGGCGGCAAGGTCGGACTCTTCGGCGGCGCGGGCGTGGGCAAGACCGTGCTCATCCAGGAGCTCATCAACAACCTCGCGCAGGAGTTCGGCGGCCTGTCGGCCTTCTGCGGAGTAGGGGAGCGAACGCGCGAGGGCAACGACCTCTGGCTGGAGATGAAGGAGTCGGGCGTCATCGACAAGACGATGCTCGTCTTCGGCCAGATGAACGAGCCGCCGGGGGCGCGCATGCGCGTGGCCCTCACCGGGCTGACGATGGCGGAGTACTTCCGCGACGTCGAGGGCCAGGACGTGCTGCTCTTCATCGACAACATCTTCCGCTTCGTCCAGGCCGGGTCGGAGGTCTCCGCGCTGCTGGGCCGGATGCCCTCGCAGGTCGGTTACCAGCCCACGCTGGAGACCGAGATGGGGCAGCTGCAGGAGCGCATCACGTCGACGCGCAACGGGTCGGTCACCTCGGTCCAGGCCATCTACGTCCCGGCCGACGACCTCACCGACCCAGCGCCGGCGTCGGTGTTCGCCCACCTCAACGCGACGACCTCGCTCTCGCGGTCGATCTCCGAGAAGGGCATCTACCCCGCGGTCGATCCGCTCGACTCGACCTCGACGATCCTCAAGGCCGACATCCTCGGCGAGGAGCACTTCAACGTCGCCAACGAGGTCAAGGAGGTCCTGCAGCGCTACCGCGAGCTCCAGGACATCATCGCGATCCTCGGCATCGACGAGCTCTCCGACGAGGACAAGCTGACCGTCAACCGCGCGCGAAAGATGGAGCGCTTCCTCTCCCAGCCCTTTCACGTGGCCGAGGAGTTCACGGGAACCCCCGGCGTCTTCGTGCCGATCGCCGAGTCGATCCGCGGCTTCAAGGAGATCCTCGAGGGCGAGCACGACGACATCCCCGAGCGCGCCTTCCTGCTCAAGGGCACCATCGACGACGTCGTCAGCGACGCGAAGGGGGACTAGGGGCCGTGGCGCGGACGACGTTCCCCGTGGAGATCCTCACCCCGGAGGGCGAGGTCTTCAACGAGGAGGTCGAGATGGTCTCCACGCGGACGGCGGCCGGCTCGATCGGCGTGCTGGCCAACCATGAGCCGGTGCTCGCGATCCTCGACCCGACCGAGCTGCGCCTCTACCGTTCGGAGTCAGACGTCGTGCGCTTCGCCCAGGGTGAGGGCTACCTGCAGGTCGGCAACAACCGGGTGCTGATCCTCGTCGAGGAGGCCCACCCGCCCGACGACCTCGACACCTCCGAGCTCCAGGACCGCCTCAAGCGCGCCGAGGACGAGCTGTCTCGCGCCGAGGAGGACTCCGAGGAGCACCGGCTCGCCGAGCGCGAGCGCCGCCGCCTCGAGGCGTTCCTGAACGTCACGCAGGGCTGAATTCAGCAGCACCGTGCCGAGACCACGGCGCTGCCAACGATCGCTCACCGCGACGGCGATCTCCGCCGCTCGTGGATCATCGGTGAGCGCCGCATAGCGGGCGACCGCAACCGCCTCGCCGGTCGCGTCGATGGCGGCCAGGGCCTCCTGACGGTCGTGGTCGATCGTCGTCAGGTACCTGAGCTGGCGCGCATTGAGGCGCTCCATGTGCGTCAAGAACCGCCGGTAGCGCGAGTCCGGGCTCAGGTGCTCGAGGAGTTCCTCGAGGAGACTCGTGTCGGTCGGCTCGACCGCGCGGACCTCGACCCGCGCGCCATCGGCGAGCGTCACATGGGCTGGGGCTGCCACGTCCGGCCACTCCTCGACCGCTTTGATGACCACTTGGGCCTTCTGGGCCGGTAGGGCCGGGCGACGCTGCGCCGCGTCATCGACGCATCTTGACGTCCGCCCCACGGCACCGGCTCAGCCGTCGCCGCGCCAGCCGGCCCCGAGGTCGCGCTGCAGGTAGGTGAGGACCGGTATCCGGTCCCCGGGAGATTCGTCGTAAGCCACCGCCAGGGCCACTTGAGCGGCGGCACGCGCGACGGGCGCACACTGTCGAGGAGGAGAAGGCTCGACCGATGTGCCTGCTCGTCGTCGAGGCTGTCGCACAAACCACTCACGAATCCGGTGGGTCGATCTGTCTCATCGATGCGCGCCCCGTCGCGCGCCTCGCGGACGCGCGACCGGGGTGCGGCGGCTTCAGCTCGCCGCAGCGCCGCTCGTGCGCTCCGCGTGCAGGGCGCCGGCCGCCGGCGTGGAACCGCCCTCAGGCCCGGGATTGTGGGCCGCGGGGCCAGCTTCGACAGAAGCTACTCCTCCCCAACCGGCTAGCGCCAGCGAGTTTCGCTACTGGTTTCGCCGTTGCCGCCTAGGACGCCCGCGTCAGCGTCGCCGTAATCCGCGGGTGTCCGTCAACGACGACGGTGCCGTCGACGCGTGCCTCGGTCACGCCGGCCCGCTGGGCGATCGCGCCCAGGCCACCCGTGCCGAAGCCCCAGTGAGCGTCCAGAGCCCGTGTCGGTAATCAACATCGGCGTGCGCCTCTGATGGATCGGCTCGAAGACGGGGTGAACGTAGCGCGACTTGCCCGCTTCTCTGCCCGGGTCGTGGAAGGTCGAGCCGAACCAGTCCGCGAAGGTCGTCACGGCCCTGGAGGCACCGAAGAGTCCGCTCCCGTCGAGCGCACCCGCACCGCTCTTCAGGCGCGCCGCGCCCGCTCGGCCTGTGACCTCACCGACGAGGCGCTCCCCCATCGCCTGCAAACCCGGCGAAACGCACTGCCAACCCGCCCGGACAGACCCGCGACCGTCCGCCCGGCGACACCCGCAAGCGCTGGACCGCCACCGCCATGCTCGTCGCCGAGCAGCAGCTCCAGCGCATCATCGGCTACCGCGACTCCACCCACCCTCGCCGCGCCCAAGCACCCACCCGCCAGCAGATCCCCCAGCCCGTCACCCTCTGACCTACTTCGGTGAGTAAGGGCGTGTCGCGGTGCTCGGCGGGCTGATCTGACCGTCAGTCGTGAGGATCAGCCGTGCTTGGGGTGGTGAATGGGCCGCGCGGCGCGGCGATTGGCCGGGGGTGTGGTCGATCTGGCCGGTTTGCGGGGTCGCCGAGCTGGGCGGTGCGGCGAGCGGTCGACGTCGGCGGGGGCTGGCCGGGGGTTAGGGTGGCGGCAGCGCGTAGACGGCGTCGAGGGTGGCCTGGAAGACGTCGGCGTGGCGGAAGCCTTCGGGCAGACGCAGGATCGTGCGCCGCGCGCTGCGGATGATGCGGCCGGGCACGCAGAAGAGGATCCGGCGCAGCGTGGCGGCGGCGCGGCGCAGCGGCGCGTCGTCGGGTGCCTTGCCCGACGCGCCGGCGGCGGGGCACAGGTCGCAGCAGAATGCGGTGAGGTTGAGCGCGAGCAGCGCGCAGGTCAGCCAGACGCGGTTGGCGTGCTGGTCGCCGGAGGGCAGGTGCCGCAGCGCTTGGCCGAGCTTTGCTTCCTTCAGGCGCTCTTCGATCTGGGCACGGTGGCGGTGGAAGTGCTCGACCCAGCCGGTCGGCTGGTGTGGGATGTCGGTCAGGATGAAGCTGTAGCCGAAGACCGACGCGACCTCGCCGTCGAGCGCGAGCTGTAGCTGCTCGGGGTGGATCGTCTTGCGCCGCCGGGCGGTCAGGCTGCCGTCGGCGATCTTCTGGGCGCTGAACGGGACGCGGCGGACGATCAGCCGCAGCGGCTCGTGGCGCCAGCCGGTCGGCGTGTAGGTCGTCTCGGCGACCTGCGCGCCGGGCATCTCGAGCGCGTCGACCCAGGCGTCCTCGGCGATCTGGCCGAGCGCCTTCCACATCGCCTGGTTGCGCGGCACCGACACGGTGAAGCACGCGCGCTGCTGGCGTAGCGCCTCGAGCAGCTCGCTGGCGTAGTAGGCCGAGTCGATGCGCATCGTCACCGGCCCGTGCCCAGCCGGCAGCAGCGCGATCGCGCGCCGCGCGATCTTGGCGCACTCGGCGCCGCAGAGCTTCTCGCGGTTGCCGCCGACCAGCTCGCTCGTCAGCGCGCGGCCCCGCTGGGCCCAGAACGCGACGTGCGGCGCGTAGCTCATGCAACCGTGCCGGCTGCGCGCGGCGCCCTGCTTACGAGCGCCGTAGACGGTCACCTGCGTGGCATCCAGATCGATCGTCACCGGCTCGCCCGGATCGCGCCGCAACGCCTTGTCCAGGCGCTGCCCGGCCCTGGCCAGCGCGCGCTCGATCCGCTGCACGTGACAGCGCCGGAAGCGCTTGGCGTTCTGCAACGCGGCGGGCGCCGACGGCGTGCCCGCGACCGCCCGCAGCCGGGCGCCGGCGCCGTCGGCGCGCACGTCCTCGACGTGATCGAAGAACGACCCGCCGACCAGCTCGCACTCGGCCAGCGACACCACCAGCTCGCCCGGTGACAGGCCGCGCCGGCGGAGCTTGACCGGCCGCGCGCGGCGCTCAACCGCCAGCTCGGCGTCGATCAGCTCGGCCACCCGCAGGCGCCGGGACAGCTCACCCGACACGGCCAGGCCAGCGTACGGGGTGAGCGTCGGATCGTCGGCTCGCACCAGGATCCGTCCGGGCCGCCTGTCACCGTCAACAGACATCATCCGCTGGGTGACCTCCATTCACACCCGATGGCCGGACCCATCAACCGCCATGATCCCGGCTCAGCCGGACGGAAAGGCCCCGCGTTTGCGGGGCCTTTCTACTTCCTCACCAAGAGCGCGACGACCCGCCCGGACCGCCACCACGAGCAGCGCTACTCACTGATGTAGGTCTGACCGTCAACCACAAGCACCGCCGACGAAGTCCCACGACGACCCGGACATCCTCCTCGACGAGCCTGCCGGCGAATCGCGGCTAGTCCCTACCGCCACCTCGGTCCGCGAACGCTGCTGGAACTCCACGATCGTCAACGGATGATCCGGGCGAGCCGCACCACGAGGCTGCGACACCTCGCATGGCGCTAACCCGGCCCGCGCTTCCGGGCTAGGATTTGGCGCTTCGAGGCTTCGTCGGCCTCGAGGCGACGGGATTGCGCACGCTTCTGTCGATGATGAGGGGGAACTACGGTGCCGACTGAGGGTCTGCGTTGTTCGTGGTGATGGTGGCGTCCGAGTGCGCGCCGGCCGCGCAGGCCGGTGGGCTGGCGGACGTGGTGTTCGGGCTCAGTCGTGAGCTCGAGCTGCGCGGCCACGCTGTGGAGATCATCTTGCCGAAGTACGATTGCATGCGTTATGACCTGATCTCCCCTCTGACCGTGACGTACGGGGATCTCTGGGTTCCATGGTACAGCGGCGCGATTCACTGTACGGTTTGGTTCGGGTACGTGGCCGGCCGCAAGTGTTTCTTCATCGAGCCGCATTCACAGGATCGGTTCTTCGAGCGCGGGCACCTGTACGGCTCGGCGGACGATGTGCTTCGCTTTGCCTTCTTGTCCAAGGCCGCGCTGGAGTTCATGCTGCGATCCAATAAGCGCCCCGAGGTGCTTCACTGTCACGATTGGCAGACGGCCTTGGTGCCCGTGCTGCTGTACGAGATGTACCGTGACCTCGGCATGGGTGATCAGCGTGTTTGCTTCACAATTCACAACTTCAGTCACCAGGGAACCGCCGGCGAGGCGGTGCTGTGGGCCACCGGCCTGACGCGGCCGGGCCATTTCTACAGTTACGATCGCTTGCGGGATGAGTTCAATCACGCCGCCTTGAACCTTATGAAGGGCGGCATCGTGTACGCCAATTTCGTTACGACCGTCTCTCCCCAGCACGCCTGGGAGGCGCAGTACACCGAGCAGGGTGGGGGCCTCGGTCACACGTTGCACGTCCATGGCCACAAGTTTGGTGGCGTGCTCAACGGCGTCGACTATGACACCTGGAACCCCGAGATCGATCCGTCGATCCCCGCGCGGTACGGCAGCGAATGGCTCGACGGTAAGTACGCCAACAAGCAGGCGCTGCGCGACCGTTTCCTGCTGGGGCAGGAGTTCAAGCCCGTCGTGGCGTCGATCGGGCGCCTGGACCGCCAGAAGGGGGTTGACCTGATCCGTCACGCGCTCTCTTACGCGCTGGCCGAGGGCGCGCAGTTCGTGCTGTTGGGAACCAGCCCCGACCCGGCGATCGGCGCGGAGTTCTGGCGACTGAAGCACGAGCTCAACGACAATCCTGATTGCCATCTCGAGCTCACGTTCAGCGTCGAGCTGGCACATCTTATCTACGCTGGAAGCGACCTGCTGGTGATGCCGAGTCTGTTCGAGCCGTGCGGGCTGACGCAGCTGATCGCGTTGAAGTACGGGGCCGTGCCGATCGTGCGCGCGATCGGCGGGTTGGTCGACACCGTGTTTGACCGCGATTACTCGTCACTCCCCGGGCAGGAGCGCAACGGCTACGTTTTTCACCACGCGGACCCGCCGGCGCTAGAATCGGCCATGGCCCGCGCGATCGGGCTCTGGAACGCCTATCCGGCGGAGTTCCGTGAGCTGCAGCTCAACGGGATGCGGATTGATCACTCTTGGGCGCGGCCGGCTCAGGATTACCTCAACGTCTACGAATACATCAGGCACAAGTGAGGAGCAAAGGCACGCGACATGGATCAGCTAGCCGAGTACGTCGATGGATTGCCGAACATCTCCGGCTCCGAGAGCGTGGTCGACGAGGCGATACGCGTCCGGGGCCGGGCGCCTGTGTTCTGGCGTGACGGCGCGGGCGATC
Organism: uncultured Actinomycetes bacterium; assembly: GCA_963728925.1. Classification (GTDB taxonomy): domain Bacteria; phylum Actinomycetota; class Thermoleophilia; order Solirubrobacterales; family Solirubrobacteraceae; genus JBBPZA01. The sequence goes on from CAVSMB010000029.1 coordinate 408,815, forward strand.
CCTTCGCGGGCATCGACAGCGCTTTCTCGATCGCCTTGCATATGCACCAGCCGCTCATTCCCGCCGGCGGCGAGGACCTGCGCACGGCCCGTCTGATCAGCAACCTGCAGTGCATGGAGGAGCACCCGGACATCGGCGATAACCACAACGCGCCGGTGTTTCGGTGGTGCTACCGGCGGATGGGGGAGTTCATCCCAGAACTGATCGGCGAGGGCCTGCAGCCGCGGGTGATGCTCGAGTACTCAGGCACGCTGCTGCACGGCTTGCAGCAGATGGGCGCCGACGATGTGCTGGAGGCGCTGCGGTCGATCACGTGCGACCCGAGGTATCGCTGGGCGGTGGAGTGGCTCGGCTGCCCCTGGGGACACTCCGTCGCTCCTTCGACGCCGGTTCAAGACTTTCGTCTGCACGTCCGGGCATGGCAGCACCATTTCGCCGCTCTGTTCGGGCTCGAGGCACTCGGTCGCGTGCGCGGCTTCTCTCCGTCTGAGATGGCGCTGCCGAACCATCCCGACGTCGCCTATGACTTTGTGCGCACGCTGCTGGACTGCGGATACCGCTGGGTGCTCGTGCAGGAGCACACGGTTGAGCAGCCCGACGGCTCGGGCGTCGCGCGCAAGCACCTGCCCCACCGGCTGGTCTGCACGAGTTCCGGCGGCGAGACGGCGAGCATCGTGGCCATCATCAAGACGCAGGGAAGCGACACCAAGCTGGTCGCGCAGATGCAGCCCTACTACGAGGCGCGCACCCTTGGCCGGTGGGAGCTGGCGGGTCGCATAGTGCCCCCCCTGGTGACGCAGATTGCCGATGGCGAGAACGGCGGGGTGATGATGAATGAGTTCCCGCCCAAGTACTTCGAGGCCGTCCGCGATTCCACGGGGTCGGCCACCGCGATGCTCAACGGGACCGAGTATCTCGAACGCCTGTTCGCAAGCGGCGTGGACGAGGGGGACCTGCCGGTCCTCGAACCGCTCTTTCAGCGCCGCATCTGGGATCGCATGGAGCCGGGGGACGGCCCCGACCGTCTCGCGCGGGTGATCGAGGACGCCGGCCGCGAGGACGATCGCTTTCACATGGAGGGCGGCAGTTGGACGAACAACATTTCCTGGGTACGCGGCTACGATGACGTCCTGATCCCGATGGAGCGCGCCAGCTCGCAGGTCCACCAGCGCGTGCTCGCTCGCGGAGTCCCCAGCTCCGATCCGACCTACCGCAACGCGCTGTTTCACCTGCTCGCCAGCGAGACCAGCTGCTACCGCTACTGGGGCGAGGGCGTGTGGACAGACTACGGAGCCGAGCTGGCCCGCCGCGCCACGGAGATCGTCTCGCGCGATCTGTGAGCGCGCTGGAGGGGCCAATGGCCGACATTGAGTTTGCGCTCGTTCTCAACCTTCACCAGCCGTCCGGCAACCTCGAGCACTTGCTCGACGCGCAGGATTGGCGGGTCAACGAGATCCTGTGGGCGATCGACCGCATCCCGCGCTCGCTGTGGGAGTACGAGGACGTCGGACGCGTCCACCTGTCGCTCTCCGGGAGCCTGCTCGAGACGCTCGCCAGCCCCGACTTCCAACGTCGCGTCTACGGAGTCGTCGACTGCGGGTCGCTGCTGTGGTATCTGCAAAACGCCCGTATCATCGAGGTCCTCGGCACCGGCTATTACCATCCCGTCCTGCCGCTCATCCCTCCAGCCGACTGGGAGGAGCACCTGGAGCGCTGGCGCGGGCTCGCCGGCCATCTCTTCGCCCGCGACCACTTCCCGGGGTTCTGGCCGCCGGAGCTGGGCTTCTGCATGGACCTCGTTCCCGCCCTGTGCCGCCACCACTATCGCTACGTCATCGTCGACAGCGAGCACGTCTCTCCGCTCACGCCCATGCGCTGGGAAGAGCTGCGCTACCGCCCCCACCTCGCCCATTTCGGCGGCGAGCAGATCGTGGTCGTGGTCCGCGACCGCGACCTCTCGAACGCGCAGGAGTCGGGCATGGAGGCCGACTGGTTCATCTCAGAGGTGAAGGCCCGCACCCAGTGGTGCGACTTCCCCCCGCTCGTCACCACCGCCACCGACGGCGAGAACGGCGGGTGGTTTCGCAACACGACACCCGGCAGCAACTTCTGGAGCAGCTTCCATGCCGAGCTGATGGAGAAGGTGCGCGCTGGCCGTGCCGGCGGCATCCGCCCCACATTCATCTCCGACTACCTCGAGCGCCACGGACCGCACGGCTGGGTGACGGTCGAGCCGGGGGCGTGGAACACCGGCTGGCACCACGGCACCGGGTTCGTCCAATGGACCGGCTCGCTGGCCCAGCAGCAGGCGCTCACCCGCGTTGCAGAGCTCAGCCAGGCGGTCCACGCGGCCCGCCAAAACGCCATCGCCATCGGTGAGAGCAAGCCAGACCTGTACCACCAGCTCGAGCACGCGCTCGCCAAGGTCCTACGGGCCGAGACGAGCTGCAACTTCTTCTGGGGAGAAGCCTGGGTGCAGCGCTGCCACGACGAACTCGACCAGGCCACCCAGCACCTGGAGCAAGCCGGGAGGCTGTTCTCCCGATGACCTCACTTTGCGCTAAGGCGACCCACCCACGTCCGCGAGCAACGGTATCGCCGACGTCCTGACCCGCCGCCGCGGGCCGGCGGTTGATCATCAACTGCGCCGATCTGTACGATCCTGCCCGCCGACACGATCAGGTGAGGGGACCGTGGCCTCGACTCCAGACAACCAAGGAAAGAAGGCGCCCGCCAAGAAGGCGCCCGGCAAGGCGACCACCAAGAAGGCGCCCGCGAAGGCGACCGCGAAGGCGACCGTCACGGCGTCAGCGAAGACGCGAGGCCGGCCTGGCCGGCCGGCGCCAAGTCACGAGGCGACTGCCAAGCGCGCCTACGAGCTCTACGAGGCCCAAGGCGGCGGCGACCACGTCGCGCACTGGCTCCAGGCTGAGCGCGACGTGTCGTAGCCCTCACGGCAAGCATCCTGATCCCGCGCCCGAGCAAAGCGGGGTCTCCACGGGTTTGAGTGGCCGCGGGCGCGCGTGAAACGGGAAGGGTGCAGGGACTTCTCTCCCGTTACGCTGGTCGCGTGGTGCGCGCGCGTTGAGTGACGCGCCGCCGCCCGGAAGGGGCGTCGTCGTCGGGATGCGGTTGCGCCGCCGCCGGCGGGTGTGCGCGAGCTGCGGCCAGCTCTGTCGCGCGACCCACGACACGGTCCTGACCGACCTACCGCTCCGCTGACGGCCACTCAAACCCTCGAAGCGCCGCAAAGGGCCAGGCTGGCCTCATCGAGCGAAACGGACACGGCTCGCCTCATGCTCGGTGGCCCGGGGAGCTCGGCGCACGACCGGGGTGTCCAATGGGCGCGGGGTCAGCGTGCCGTCCCGGCCGGGGCCTCCGGGCCGAACCTGATCGCCGGCGAGTGAGTAGGCGGGGCGTGCCCGCCGGACGCCGCTGACCCGTGAAGCCGGGCACGACCTGCAATCATGGCGGTCGTGAGCCGCGGAGAGGAGGAGCTCGGCGAGCGGGCCGCGGACCTCGGTGCGCGACTCCCGGAGCCCCTCGCGCCGCTCGCTCGCCTCGCCTACAACTACCGCTGGTGCTGGCAGGCGGGGGGCAAGGACGTGTTTCACTCGGTCGACCCGACTCGCTGGGAGCTCTGTGGCGAGAACCCGGTCCGCCTGCTTCAGGAGGCGTCGGGCGAGGCGCTCGCCCGCGCGGCTGGCGATCCGGCCCTGCTCACGGCCGCAGCGTCGCTTGAGGAGGCGCTGCTAGCCGACCTGGACCGGCCGAGCGCCGGGCCGGTGACGCCGGAGCGGCCGATCGCGTTCTTCTGCGCCGAGTACGGCGTGCACCAGTCGCTGCCGATCTACTCGGGCGGCCTGGGCGCCTTGGCCGGCGACCTGCTCAAGGAGGCTTCGGATCGAGCGCTGCCGCTGGTGGCGGTCGGGTTGATGTACCGCCAGGGGTATTTCCGTCAGCGTCTCGAGGTCTCCGGCTGGCAGCAGGAGTACTGGATTGACGTCGATCCCGAGCGGCTTCCCGCCGCTCTGGTGCGGGCTGCTGATGGGCGGCCGCTCACGATCACGGTGCCAATCGGTGGGTTGGAGGTGAGCGCGCAGATCTGGCGTGTCGCCGTCGGTCGCGTGCCGTTGTTCCTGCTCGATGCCGATCTGCCTGAGAACGGTCGTCTGGAGCGGTGGATCACCTCGCAGCTGTATGTCGCAGATCCGGTCACGCGTCTCGCGCAGTACGTGCTGCTCGGCGTCGGTGGGGTGCGCGCGCTGGCGGCACTGGGCATAGACCCCGCGCTTGTGCACCTGAACGAAGGGCACGCGGCGTTTGCGGTGCTCGAGCTGGCGCGCGCCGAGGCGGCGCGCGGAGCGCCGCTCGAGGGGGCGCTCGAGGCCGCCCGGCAGCGGACGGTGTTCACGACGCACACGCCCGTCGCGGCCGGCAACGAAACCTACCCCCGCGACGAGGTGATCGGCGCGGTCGGGGGTCTCGCGGCCGAGTTGGGCGTCGATCCCGAGGTGCTCTTGCGATTGGGCCGTCACCATCCCGAGGACAGTGGGGAGCCGTTCGGGATGACGACGTTCAGCTTGCGGATGAGCCGCGCGGCGAACGGCGTCAGCCGCCGCCACGGCGGCGTCGCGCGCGAGATGTGGCGCGGGCTGTGGCCCGAGCGCGCGGTGGAGGCGGTGCCGATCGCCCATGTCACCAACGGTGCGCACTTGCCGAGCTGGGTCGGCGCTCCGATACGCCGCCTGCTCGACCGCCACATCGGCGAGGGGTGGTGGCGGCGGGCGAGCGACGATGCGACCTGGGCGTCGCTCGACGCGGTGCCCGACGCCGAGCTGTGGGCGGCCCGGCGCGAGCAGCGCTCAGAGCTTGTGGAGTTCGTCCAGGAGCGCAGCGGGATCGATCGGCTCGCCGAGCGCCAGCCGCGCGCGGGGATCGAGGCGGCCGCCCGCGCGTTTGACCCGGACGTGCTAACGATCGGGTTCGCGCGCCGCAACGCGACCTACAAGCGCCTCGGGCTCCTTATCAACGATCCCGGCCGGGCGCTTGCGCTGCTGGCGGGGGACCGTCCGGTCCAGTTCGTGTTGGCCGGCAAGGCGCATCCAAGCGACGAGGAGGGCAAGCGCGTCGTCCAGGAGCTGTTCCGCTTCAAGGACGCGCCGCATGTCGCAGAGCGCGTCGTGTATCTGCACGAGTACGACCTGGGGATGGCTGCGCGGCTCGTGCGTGGCTGCGATCTGTGGCTGAACCTGCCGCGGCCGCCACTGGAGGCCAGTGGGACCAGCGGGATGAAAGCGGTCATCAACGGCGGCCTGAACCTGAGCGTGCTCGACGGCTGGTGGGCAGAAGCCTACGACGGGACGAACGGCTGGGCCCTCTCAGGCGAGGTCGACCGCGACGAGGGGGCGCAGGACGCACGCGACGCCGACGCCCTGTACGACCTGCTCGAGCAACAGGTCCTGCCCGCCTTCTATGACCGCGACGCGGACGGGCTCCCGCGCGCCTGGCTCGCCCGCACGCGCGCCTCGATCCGCACGCTGGCTCCCGCCTTCTGCGCCGGGCGGATGCTCGACGACTACCTCGACAGGGTCTACCCGCCGACAAGCACCAGCGCCTGAGCCGCGCGCCGGTGCGCCACGCGGCTGGCCTCCTCCAGCGTCTTGCACATGACCCCGCTCGCGTTGGTCAGACACCGCGATCTCCCACGCTCCACGGAGATCGCTGACGGGGCCGGGCGACCAGCTCAGCGCTCCAGCACAAGGAAGTGCGATCCCCAAGCGTCGAGGGCGACGTACAAGCCTTCGCGGGCCAGTTCGTCGCCGGAGCGCTCAAAGCGGTCCTCGCTCAGCTTGTCGGCCAGGCTCCAGGATCGTCCGGCGAGGTCGCCCCACGGCAGGCGCACGCGGCCCGTGGCTCGGGCAAGCGACAGGTTGACCGCCACCAGATGGCGCGCGTCCGAGCTCGCCCAGCACCAAGCAACGAGACGGCGGTGAGAGTCGTCGTCGTCGGACGAGCGCGCGCATTCGCACAGGCACCAGTCGCCGCTTCGCAACTGCGCGTCGGCAATCGCGCGCAACAGCCGCTCGTAGAAGGCGCGTAGCTCGCGGTCCGGAGGTTCGTCCGGCCCCCGCCCAAGCTGTACCGGGACGCGCGTCCGACGACCTTCCAGCTGGCCGTCGTGATAAAGGCGGGCACCCCGCAGCGTGGACATCACGACCGCGGCGGCGCGCGCTTGCGCGAGCCCGAGGGTCGCCGCCGCCCGCGGCTCGTCGTGATTCTCGATAAACCGGATCAGTTGCTCCTGGTAGCTGACGTCGGCCTCCAGGTGGCCGCGCACCGACGCGGGCGAGCCGTGCACGAGCCGGTCGTAGAGCCGCTTGTCGTAACACAGGTCAAAGCCTTGCTGTTGCAGGGCCCACTCCATGTCCCAATACACCTCGGCCATGAACAGCAGATCCGGATGGGCCTGCTTGCAACGGCCGATCAAAGTCGGCCAGTAGTCGGCCTCGGGGCCGGGCCCGGCCCGGTCGCCCCATGTTCGCGCGAACACCTCGTTGGTCATGAGCATCGCCATGTCGCAGCGAAGCCCATCGCATTGATCTCCGATCGCGATCACCGTCTCGGCGGCAGCATCGCGCAGCGCCGGCGAGCACGCGTTCAGCTGCAGCACATCCTGCCAAGGCTCAAAGTACGGGTCGCGCCCCTTCGCGAACACGCGACCGGCGATCCGCGTAAACGCCTCCGGGTGCCGTGCGAGCTCCTCCTCGCTGCCGGTCAGAAAGCACTGCGGACGATCCGTGACCCACGGATGGTCGAGCGCGACGTGATTTGGCACGTAGTCGAGGATCAGCGCCAAGCCCCGATCAGCAAGCTGCTCGCGCGCCGCCGCCAACCCCTCCCGCCCGCCGAAGCGCTCGTCCACGACGTAGTCGCTCACGCAGTACGGCGAACCGATCACATCGTCGTCGCGCACGTCGGGCAGCGCAGCGCGGTAGCCGGCAAACAGCGCAGGCTCGGCAGCCGCGACCGCACGGCCGGCGGGGCTGCGCTGCCATACACCCATCAGCCACACCGCGTCGACCGGCAGCGCCGCCAGAACGTCCCACTCGGAGCCCGGGACCTCCCCCAGCCCGAGCGGGCGCCCCCGCTCGCGACCGAGCCGCTGCAGCCACACAGCTGTATTGATCTCATAGACGGTCGGCCGGGCCCCGAGACGCATCGCCTAGCCCCTCAGCTCACGACGCCCGCGATCGCTTCAAGCGGCAAGCGCAACATGCAGCCGAGACGAACAGCAGCGCCAAGGTCCCAGCCTAGCCCGTCCGGTGGCGCGCGCCGACGCCACCGCCATTCTCGCCGTGGAAATACTCGGCCCACATACGGCCCGTTGCCATCACCGGAGAGTACGCATCCGGCCCGTGACCCACGCCCCTCAACAGAAACGCGAGTGCCAAGGCCGCTCGAAAAGTGACCCCCTGGCGCCGTGCGAAACTGACCCCCCGTGGGTTGCTGTGCGGCGCGCGTTGCGGAGGTGAGCCCGTAGGGCGAGCTGGAGCGGTATGCCGGGCATGGCGTTTGAGATCGGAGGTGGAAGTCCTGTCCTGGGGCCCTGATATGGCGAGCGCGAGCAGACCCGCTGCGACCACCTCGCGCTGGTCCGCGAGCACCTCGACTTCCGCGTCGGGCGGCAGTCGAGCTGCCGGGCGAACCACGCGCTGCGCCTTCAGCCTACGGCCGATCGCCGGGCCTTCCGATCCCGCGGCTCGCACCGGCTGCTGGCGCCGGGCGATTGGCGCTGAGGCCGCGCATGTGATCCGCTGGTCGCCCGGCCTGGGACGAGGGCCCGGATACGCTGTCCGCGTCCGTCAGGCTTGACGATCGAGATGACGATCCACATCGGCACTTCTGGCTGGAGCTATGACCACTGGAGCGACGTCCTGTACCCGCCTGGCGCGCCGTCGGGCAGCCGGCTCGGTTACTACACGCGATCCTTCCGCACGGTCGAGCTCAACAGCAGCTTCTACCGTTGGCCGAGGGTCGCGACGTTTCGAGGCTGGCGCCGCCGGCTGCCGGATGCCTTTCAGTTCTCGGTGAAGGCGCCGCGAGGTCTTACACACGGCAAGAAGCTCTACGCGCCGGAGGCTTGGGTCGAGCGGATCGCCGCGTGCTGGCACGAGCTCGGTGACAAGCGCGCCGCACTTCTGGTGCAACTCGCGCCCGACCACGCCCGAGACGACGCGCGGCTCGGATACTTCCTCGAACTTCTGCCGCCATGGATCCGCACATCGGTCGAGCTCCGCCACCGCAGCTGGAACGATGAACATGTCTTCGCGATGCTGGAGCACCACGAGGTCGCGTACTGCGTAATGAGTGGCGCTCAACTCCCGTGTGTGCTTCGCGCGACGGCGCCATTCGTGTACGTCCGCCTCCACGGTCCCGACCCGCACCACCTCTACGCGGGTTGCTACTCGGACGCGGACCTGACGTGGTGGGCCGACCGGTTGCGCGAATGGGACGCTGCGGGCAAGGACGTCTTCGTCTACTTCAACAACGACGGGCACGGCAACGCGGTGCGCAACGCCATCGCACTCCGTCACCGGTTGAGCTGCTGAACACATGACCCGCTCCCGTCCGCGCCCAGCAGGTGGACGCCCGGGGGACGGAAACCGGAGGGCACTCCCCCGCGTTCGTCCCCCGAGGATAGTGTCCCTTATCCACGGATCTTGAGGCCGTGGGGGAGGGTCTGGCGCCGGGTGCCTCGATGGGCGAGATCGCCCCGACCTGAATGCCTCGGAGGCGTTTCGCACCGGTGCAACGGCCGGGTCGCCGACGCGGGCATCGCCCGCCAGGCATCGCCGCGCATGGTCAGCCGGGCAAGTCGGCCGGCGCGGACGTGGCGGGCGGTCAGCGTACGAGGAGGCTGCGTGAGCGCGCCCCGTGCTCTTCGCTTGGGCTTGCTGAGCGCCGTAGGCTCTGGCGAGGTGAGGCCCGCACGCTTGAGCTGCGATGATCCTTGCCCGCGCGGCGCGTGGTACCGTCGCGCCGCTGCCGTCCCGCTTTCCCGGAGGCCTATGCGTCGTTGTCGCCTCGTCGTCGTCGTGATCGCTGTCGCCGTCGCGGCGCTGTTGGCCGTTGCCGGGCCGAGCGTCGCGCGCGCTGCGGGCGCGTGCCCCACGCTTGACGTCAGCGGCGCGCGGGCGGGCGGCGCGCTGCGCGCGGGCACCTACGCCCTGACCCCGCTGGCGGGCGCCGATGAGCCGTGCGCGGCCGCCGCAACGGTGGTGGAGAGCTATCTCTATGACCCGCGCTCCTTCCGCGCGTGGCGCGTCGCGGCGCTGCGCGGCGGGCGGCTGCGCTTCAGTGCGCGCGGCGCCGCCTTTATCGCCTCGCCGACGAGCCGGCTGGTGCGCTCGGCCGGCCCGCCCGCGGCGGCCGCGTCGTCCGCGCCGACCGCCACGGCGACGGCCACCCGCGCGTGCCCGTCCTTCAGGGTGCGGCATAACGACTCCGCGGTCGGCTTCCCCGCCGGCACCTACCACCGGCTCAACTTCTCCCCCACCAACGTGCTGCGCTGCAGCCCGCCGATGCCCGACTCCTACGATCTGCTGCGCGACTACCTGCGCGACGGAGACGTCCACGGCTACAAGGTCGGCCCGCTCACCGGCTCGCCGGCCAAGCAGCCCGGCTGCCGCTTCCTCAAGAACGGCACCAAGACCACCGGCTTTGACGTGTGGTGCGACGGCAAGGGCTCAAGCCGCGGCCCGTGCGTCAAGGCGCGGCCCGTCTCCCGAAACTGCGGCGGCCACTACTAAGGAACTATCCGAAAACTCCGGCGGGCTGGTTGAGTCGGTGCAGTCGGCGGTACCAGAGCAGGCCGCAGGCCAGTTGCACCAGGCCCTCGTAGTTGGCTGCCTTCTTGTCGTAGCGGATCAGGATCGCGCGGCATTTCTGTAGCCAGGCGAGGGTGCGCTCGACGACCCAGCGTCGTGCGGGGTGGGTCTTGTTGCCCCAGCCATCGAGCTTCTCTTCGCCGATGCGTCGGATGTGCGCTACGTACCCGCCGGCCTTGCAGGCGGCGTCGCCGGTCGGGTTGTCATAGGCCTTGTCCAGGCACAGGTGTTGGACGATCTCGGCGGGGTCGGGGCGCTGGGTGACGATCGCGTCGATCGTCGCGTCAAGCAGCTTGGTGTCGTGGACGTTGGCGCCGGCGATCGCGACGCCGAGCGGGCCGCCGCTCTGCTCGACGATAACGCTCTTCTTGGTGCCTGGTTTGGCTCTATCCGTGGGGTTTGGGCCGCGGGCGCCGCCCTCGAAGCGGCTCTTGCCCATGACCCCGTCGGCCGCCTGCCACTCCCAACTGACCGCTCCCAGCGCGTCGCACTCGCGCACCAGCGCGGCCCAGATCTCGCGCAGCACCCCGTCGGCGACGAAGCGCTGAAACCAGTGGTGCACGGTCGAGTCGGGCCCGAACTCGCGCGGCAACTGGTTCCACTGCACGCCCGAGCGCATGCGGTAGATGATCGCGTCCAGCATCAGTCGCAGATCGGCTCGCGGCCGCCCCGTCGACGCGGGCGGATAGTGCTTGGCGAGGATCGGCTCGATGCGCTCCCACAGCTCGTCGGGCAGCTCCCAGATCGTCGCCAACGGACGACCCGGGGTAGTCTCGGCAGTCGGCAAGGCACGCTCCTTTAGCGAGATCGGCGTGCCTTGCCGATTCAGCTCAAGGAGACATAACTCCTGCCACCAGCAGAGTTTTCGGATAGTTCCTAAAGGAACTATCCGAGTTCTCGGATAGTTCCTTTAGGGCTGCGCGGCGGCTCTAGCTCGCCGGAGCGCTGCTGGTGCGTTGCGCGTGCAGGGCGCCGGCCGCCGGCGTGTAGATCGATTCGTGGCCGTCGTCCCACGCGATCCGGTAGCGCGGCGGCTGCGCGCGCACGACTTCGCTCACCGTCCCGGCGTGGGCCGATCGCTCCGTGGATTCCGACTCGACGACGACGCGGTCTCCGACCTGAAAGCCCATAGCTCCTCCTTCCCCGTGGTCCCCCCAGTCTACCCCGCCCACGCGCGCGGACGAGGCTCCCGACCAGCGGCGCACCTACGCTGCCGTTTCTTGCGCCTTCGCCGCCTCCCTCGGCCCGCACGCCACCCGCCACGGGCTACCTCGGCCTGCTCGGTCTCCGAGCAAGCGTGACGGACTTCCGCGCGGCTCGCCGGAGCGCGCCGCGCGGCGTCGCGTCAGTGGCGCAGGAGAGCGCGGTCGAAGGCCGCCTTGGGCGCCGCGGACTGCTGGCGCTCGGCGCTGCGCGACAGTGCTTCCGGCGCGAACGTGCCGGCGCCGAACGTCGACCGGAACGTCGGCCGTAACGTCGTGGAGAACACGTCGGCCCGGTTGGCCAGGTTGCCGTTGTTGGCCTGGACGAAGACCGGATAGAAGACCCGGTTGGCGGAGGTCAGTCCCTGGTAGTCGGCGACGAAGAACCCGCGCGCGTCGGGCGCGGTGCGCATGTCGAACGGCCTGGGTGGTCACGCGCCGCGCCGCGAGAACGTGACTACGCCGTTGCGCGAGCCGGTCGCCCAGTAGTCGGCGTCTAGCGTCCCGCCCGTCGGGTCATCGGCGGTGAAGTCGTAGTAGTTCACCGCCACGTGGCCGTTCTGACGGACGTGCACCGACCCGGTGAACGCTGCACCGCTTTGTTCTCGCTCACGCGCTTGGGGATCGTCCACCTGAGCCCGGCGTCGGTCGACGCGGCGGCCAACGGGGCACGGGTGGCGTAGCGCTCGTGGTCGCGTGTCATGCGGCGGTGGATGACGTCTGAGAGGTGGCGCTTGAGGATGCGCCTGGCCTCGCGTTTGGTGTGGCCGCGGGCGCGGGCGTTGTGGTAGATCGCCTGCGCTCGGAGCTCGCAGCGCCGCTGGGTGACGGCCATGCGATGAAGGATCGCGTTGACGCGCCGGTTGCCGCAAGTCGGTCGAGGTGTTGGTGGTCTCCGCGGCGAGCACGATCTGCTGTTCGTTGACCGCGGCTTGGGCGTTGTAACCCTGCACGAACCCAAATCAGATGGGTGTGGCTACTTCAGGACGAGTGGGAAGTGCCTGGTAGTCCGCGGGTTTGGCGGCCGTCGGGGGCGTGTTTCGGTGCGCGAACCCGGGGGATATCGCGATGTCCCCGGGTTCGGGTGGGCTTCTAGCGGGCTGAGCGGCGCTGTGGCCGCGGGCGGTTGGGGCCGTGGAAGGGTCGGCCTTTGGCGGTGAGGATCTGCTCGCCGGCTTGGCGGGAGAGGTCTCGCATCTGCTCGAGCGCGGCTTGGAGGCGGCGGCGGTTGTCGATCCACTCGCGGTAGAGGGCGGCGTCCTCGGCTGAGAGCAGCTTGGAGACGGTCGTGCCGCCGTCTTTCCAGGAGAGCTGCCAGTAGGGGCCGTGCCGCTGGTCGGGGTCTTGGCAGCGGCAGTTGGGGTTGTTGCAGGTCGTGTAGCGCTCGACGAGCGATCCCTCGCAGGTGAAGCCGACCTCGGCGATCCTCGCCTTGGCCGCCTCGTAGTCGGCGCGCAGGCGCTCCCGTCGCCGCTCGGGGGAGGGCTCGCGTTCCGTCATCGTCCAGTAGCATACTGGACGCTTGCGATGGACGGCCAGCGCGAGCCGGCGAGCGGGGTCGAGGCGTTCTCGCAGCTCGAGCGCTTCCTCCAGCGCGCCGCCAGCCAGCAGCTTGAGCTTGGCGCGGTCGAGTGCGAGTCAGAGCGCCGCGGCCGCGAGCTTGTGCGGCTGCTGCTGCAGGCCCACGTCGACGCACGCGGCGACGGCGACGTCGGTCAGGCGATCGTCGTCCAGCGCCCCGAGGGGCCTGTGCGGCTGGGCTGCAAGCGCTGCCACACGCGCCCTGTCCTGACGCTGTTCGGCGAGGTGCGCATCACGCGGATGGCGTACGTGGCGCCGGGTCACCGAGCGGTCCACCCGCTCGACCGGCAGCTGCGGCTGCCGCGGCGGATCTACAGCTACGAGTGCCAGCGACGGCTGCTGCGCGCGGTCGTCTGCTCGCCGTTCGACGAGGCGATCGGTTTCTTCGCCGAGATGACCGGCGTGACGGTGCCCAAGCGCTCGGCCGAGCAGCTGGTCCGCGAGGCGGCCGTGGACTTCGACGGCTTCTACGCACAGCGCGAGGCGGCCGAAGTCAAGCCCGCCCAGGGCGAGATCCTCGTCGCGGCGATCGACTGCAAGGGCATCCCGATGGTCAAGCCCGAGCGCGCGCTGCGCGTCGTCCGCCGCGGCAAGGGACAGAAGGCCAACAAGAAGCGGATGGCGACCGTCGCCGCCGTGCAAACCAGGCGCCCGTCGTGCGCACCCCACAGGAGGTCCTCGACAGCCTGTTTGACGCCGGCGAGCGCCGCGAGCGCCAGCCTCGCCCGAGACCCGGCCACAAGCGCGTGTGGGCGAGCCTGACCGCCGACAAGGACACGTTCATCGCCGACGTCAAGGCCGAGATGACCCGCCGCGACCCTGACCGCCAGCGCACCTGGGTGATCGTCACCGACGGCGAACGCGCGCTCCAGCACCGCGTCGCCGACAGCTTCGAAGACGTGACCCTCGTGCTCGACCTCCTGCACGCGCTCGAGAAGCTCTGGAAGGCCGCCCACGTCCTTCATCGCGAAGGCAGCCCCGAGGCCCAAGCGTTCGTCTACCAGCGCGCCAAGCGCATCCTCGAAGGCGATGTCGACCAGGTCGTCAAGGGCCTAAAGCTGATCGTCACCAAGCGCCGACTCAACGGCAACAAGGCCAAGACGCTGCTCGATGTCGCCGCCTACTACCGGCGCAACCGCGGGCGGATGCGCTACGACGCCTACCTCGCCAACGGCTGGCCGATCACCTCAGGCACCGTCGAAGGCGCCTGCAAGAACCTCATCCGCGACCGCTTCGAGCGATCCGGCATGCGCTGGACCCAAGAAACCGCCGAAGCCCTCCTACGCCTCCGCGCCCTCCACCTCTCAAGCGACTTCGACACCTACTGGGAACACCACATCGAACGCGACCAACAGCGCCTATACCCGGCCTGGCAGGTCGTCCTGAAGTAGCCACGCCCAAATCCGATCGGGATCGGTCGAGAGTCTGGATCGGTGGTGTTCACCTTGCCGGCCGGCAGCTGCGGCGGCCGATACGGCTCTGCACGGCCGCCCGGCCGCCGGCCCAGTCGGTCGCGCGCGGTCGCCCGGTAAAGCTCATAGGCGGCGTTGGAACAACACTCGACGTCGTGGTCTGATTCCAGTCGCTGGGCAGCCAACCGCAGTCGGCCTGGCCGACCGCGCGGGATCGCGTTCGGGTTCTCCCAGCGGTGCTGCTCGAGCTGGCGCTTGCCCTCCCGCAACCACGCGTCCCGTCCCTGGCGCCCCCGCCCGACGACGTTCTTCGCTTCGAGCTCGAGCGGCACCTCGGGCTCGGGCTCGGTCGCCCCGGAGTCCTCGTTCTCGCGCTCGCGCTCTCGCTGGGCCTGGCGCAAGAACTCTCGCCGACCCTCCGGGGTGCGCAGCTGCTGCGGCAGCTCGTCACCACACTCCTCCCCGTAGAGCTCATCCTCAGCCTCATCGGTCGTCGTGGCCTCGGCGAGGATCCCCCGGGGATCTGATCGAAGCTGTGATTGACCTCCGGGCTGGCGTTGCCGGCGATCCGGGTGCCGTCGATCGACACGACACCAGGCTTGACCAGGCATGACTGGTCGACGTGATGGCGGCGCGCTGACGGCGGACCCCCGCCCTATCCTTCGCGCGATGGACGAACGGACGCTCTGCGAGCGCCTGATCAGCTACGACACCTCGACGGCTGAGGGACTGCGCGCGGCCGCAGGATTCGTCAAGGGAGCCCTCGAAACCCGCGACATCGAGGTCATCGAGCACGACCACAATGGCCTGCCCGTGATCATGGCCGACGTCGGGCCGGCGGACGCGCCGTCGGTGATCCTGCACGGGCACCTCGACGTCGTCCCTGGCCGCGACGGGCAGTTCGAGCCGCGCCTGGAGGGCGACCGGCTGTACGGCCGAGGGGCCTACGACATGAAGGGCGGGCTCGCCGCGATGCTGTGCGCGGTCGAGGACGCCACAGCCCAGGACCGGGTTCGCGTGCGCTTCGTCTGCGTGCCCGACGAGGAGGCCGAGGAGATCGACGACCGCTCGACCGACGCGCTGGTCGGCAGCGGCCTGCGGGCGGACTTCGCCATCACGGGCGAGCCGACGGACCTGCACATCGGCGTCCAGGCCAAGGGCGTGCTCGCGATGCGCCTCGAGATCTCGGGCACCGCGGCCCACGGCTCCACCCCGTGGCTGGGCGACAACGCCGTGCTCAAGGCCGTCGACGTCTTCCGGGCGATCGAGTCGCTGCCGTTCAGCCGCGAGTCCTCCGAGCTCTTCGACCGGCCCTCGATCAATCTCGGGCGCATCGCGGGCGGGGACGCGCTCAACAAGGTGCCCGACGCCTGCACGATGGTCGTCGACGTGCGCTACCTGCCCGGCCAGGACCCGGCCGAGATCCTCGCCCAGGTGTCGGCGATCGCCGACGTCGAGATCCTGCGCACCTTCACGCGCGTGCCGGCGATCGTCGAGCGGACCAATCCCTTCGTCCGAGCGCTGCGCGACGCGGTCGGGCGCTCGACCAGCGGGGAGGCCCTCGGCATCGGCCGCGACGGCTCCTCCGACGCGGTCTCCTTCCTGGAGGCGGGCATCCCGGCGGTGGAGTTCGGGCCCGTCGGCTCGGGCCACCACGGGCCGCAGGAGTGGGTGTCGGTCAGCTCGCTGCGCTCCTACCGGCAGGCGCTCGGCGACTTCGTCCGCGGCCTGCCCGCGTGGCTGGAGCGCAACGCCCCGACGGGCGAACGCGCAACCGGGACGCCGGTCTCGCTGGTGCGTAGGGACGTCGCGTGAACGGGCCGCCTCCGCCCAAGGCGAGCAAGGGGATGTTCAAGCGCTTCGTGCTCTGCGGGGTGCTCATCGTCGTGCTCGCCGCCGCCTCGGCGGCGACGGCCGGCTTCATGGAGGTGCGCGACATCGCCTCGGCGCTCAGCCTCGGCAAGACGATCCAGTTCGACCCCAACGACATCACCGCCGCCGACGCCGGCGCCCCGCAGACGATCCTCCTGCTGGGCTCCGACCAGCGCTCCAAGGCCTCGACCGACTCGCTCGCCGGCGGCGCGCGCTCGGACACCATGATGCTGATCCGGCTCAACCCCAACGCCGACGCGATCACCGTGATGAACATCCCGCGCGACCTGCTGGTCGACATCCCGGGCCATGGCCGCGACAAGATCAACGCGTCCTACAGCATCGGCGGCCCCAAGCTCACCACGAAGACGATCAAGAAGCTGCTCGGGATCGAGATCAACCACGTCGTCGACGTCCGCTTCAGCGGCTTCCAGAAGATCGTCAACGCGCTCGGGTGCGTCTACGTCGACATCGACCGCCGCTACTTCAACGACAACCCGGCCTTCGCGGACATCGACGTCCAGCCCGGCTACCAGAAGCTCTGCGGGTACAACTCGCTCGAGTACGCGCGCTTCCGTGAGGAGGACTCAGATCTCGTCCGCGCTGCGCGCCAGCAGGACTTCCTGCGCCAGGCCAAGGCGCAGGTGTCGAGCACCAAGCTCTTCTCCCAGCGCCGCAAGCTCGTGCGGATCTTCGGCAAGTACTCCGAGACCGACAAGAGCCTGCAATCGAGCCGCAACGTGTTGACGCTGCTCAAGCTGGCGCTCTTCGCCGCCAAGAAGCCGGTCGCCCAGGTCGAGTTCCCGGCCATCATCCCGGACAACCCGCAGGACACCTACCTGCGCTTCAAGGACGAGAAGCTGCGCAAGTCCGTGAGCGCCTTCCTCGCGGGCCGCAGCAGCGTCACCGGCACCCCGAAGCTCAAGGGAACCAGCGCTGAGAAGAAGGCCGCGGCCAAGCGCCGGCGCCAGCGGCGCAAGACCGGCAACGCCGGCCTGGAGGACGCGAAGCAGGCGGGCGAGGAGCAGGCGGTCGCGACCGCCGGGAAGGTTCCCTACCCGGTCTACTTCCCGCGCTTCCGCGTCCCGCTCTCGACCTACGTCGACGTGCCCCGCGTCTACAAGATCGAGGGCCCGGACAAGCGCTACGTCTCCTACCGCATGGTGCTCAAGAAGGGGAGCATCGGCGAGTACTACGGCGTCCAGGGCACGAGCTGGAAGGACCCGCCGATCCTCTCCGAGCCCCACGAGAACCAGCGCGTCGGCGGACGGCAGTTCGAGGTCCACTACGACGGGCGTCGCATCCGCCTCGTCGCGTGGCGCACCGGCAGAGCCGTCTACTGGATCACCAACACCTTGACCTCGTCGATCTCGAACAAGCAGATGCTCGCGATGGCGCGGTCCTTCACCAAGGTCGGCTGAGCGGCCATCGGGGCCCTCGTCCCGCTGGTCGCACCGCTACCCTCCCCGCCTCATGAGCGCGCAGCGTGAGCCCATCGGGGTCATCGGCACGGGCTACGTCGGGCTGGTCACCGCGGCCGGCTTCGCGGAGCTGGGCTCCGAGGTCTACTGCGTCGACATCGACGAGCGCAAGATCGCGGGCCTTGAGCGCGGCGAGATTCCGATTTACGAGCCCGGCCTGCAGGAGCTCGTGCGCCGCCACGAGGCTCGCCTGCACTTCTCGACCGACCTGGCGCCGGCGCTCGAGCACGCACGCCTGCTCTTCGTCGCGGTCGGCACCCCGCCGACGTACTCCGGCGACGCCGACCTGTCCGCCGTCCACGCGGTGGTGGACGCGATGCCGCCCTCCGACCGCCACGCGCTGGTGATGAAGTCGACGGTACCGGTCGGCACGGGCGCGAGCGTCAAGCGCGTCTTCGACGAGCAGAGCAAGCAGGGCTTCCGGTACGTGTCCTGCCCGGAGTTCCTCAAGGAGGGCAGCGCGGTCCCCGACTTCCTCGAGCCCGACCGCGTCGTCGTCGGCGACGACGCGGACTGGGCGGGCGACGCGGTCGTCGACCTCTACGCGCCGCTGCGCGCGCCGCTCGTGCGCACCGACATCGCCTCGGCCGAGATGGTCAAGCTCGCCTCCAACGCCTTCCTCGCGACCAAGATCTCCTTCATCAACGAGATCGCCAACGTGTGCGAGGAAACCGGCGCGAACGTCCAGGAAGTCGCCAGGGGCATGGGCCTCGACGACCGCATCGGCCCGAAGTTCCTGCAGCCGGGGATTGGCTTCGGGGGCTCTTGCCTGCTCGGCGACGAGACGCTGCTCGCTCGGCACCGAGGACGCACCAGGCTGTGGACATTCGAAGGCCTTTGGGACCGGCTTGCGCAGGAGGAGGACGTCGTCGACGGCGTGATGGAGCCCCACGCGCTCGAGGTCCTGACGTGGGCGCCCGAGCAGCCCGAGCCGATGTTCCTGCCGGTGATGTGCCTGACGCGCCGGGACTACGAGGGCGAGGTCGTCGAGGTGCGCACGAAGATGGGGCGCCGCGTCCGCTGCACCGCAGACCACCCGTGGATCGTCGGCGACGGCACGAGCGACGAAGAGCGCGTGAAACTGGCGTCCGAGCTCACCACGGACGACTGGCTCCCCTTGGCGCTCGGCCGCGCGGGCGAGTGGCAGCCGACGCGCCTCGCCTCGCTGATGGGGGCGGCCGAGGCCGCGCAGATCTCGCCAGACAAGCTCATCGTCCGCCCCCGCCGCGACCACGTCGACGCACTCGTGCGTCGTCCGATCGCCGAGCGCCGCGAGGTCTACGCGCGCGCCGGCTCCGCCGCCGCCCACACCGGCGAGGTCAAGCGGACAGGCACCCTGCGCCTCGATGAAGTCGCCCGAGCCGAGATCCCGCTTGCCGGGGCCACCGTGGGCACGACGAAGAACGGCGCGCATCCGACGGTGGAGCTGACGCTCGACGCGGCGTTCTGGCGGGTCGTGGGGCTGTATCTGGCGGAGGGGTGCGTCAGCTCCGAGGCGCGAGCGCGGCGACTGTCCTGGAGCTTTCATCCCGAACGCGAGGAGCATCTCGTCGATGAGGTGGTCGCGTACTGGCTGCGTCACGGGGTGAGGGCGGCCGTTCGTCGGCTTGCCACGACCGCGCGTGTCGAGGTGCGCGGCCGGCTGCTCGGGGCGTGGTGGACTCAGGTCCTCGGCCTCGGCGCGAACAGCTATCAGCAGCGCCTCCCGGACCTCATCTGGGACCAGCCCGACGAGCTCAAGTGGGCGCTGCTCTGCGGCCTGTTCGAGGGCGACGGGTCGTGGTCGCTGATCAACGACGGCCCCAGCGTGATCATCGAGGTCGGGACGGTCAGCGACGAGCTCGCGGACGGAGTCCTTCGCCTCCTTGGTGACCTTGGCATCGTCGCCTCGCGACGGATCGGACCGGTGGCCAAGTCGACGAAGGACACCCACTGGATCCGCATCAGCGGCGCCGAGCAGGTCGAGCGGTGCATCGCGCTGGTACCCGAGCGCGACCGGGCCGGCGTCCTGGCCAGCACCGCGCTGCAGGCCAAGCGCATCGCGCCGACCGGCTCGCGCCGCTTCTCGGACGGTCCGGTGTGGCTGCGCGTCACGTCGACGGCGCGTTCACATCACCGCAGGCCTGTCTACTCGCTCGAGGTCCCCGGTCCCCATCGGTTTGTTTCCTCGGGCGGCATTACTCCTCGAAACTGCTTTCCCAAGGATGTCTCTGCCCTCAAGCAGCTCGCCGGCAACTCGGGCTACCACTTCCAGCTGCTCACCGCGGTGATCGAGGTCAACGAGCTGCAGAAGCGGCGCGTGATCTCAAAGCTCCAGAAGCACCTCGGCTCGCTGGTGGGCCGGCGCGTCGCGCTGCTCGGGCTCGCCTTCAAGGCCAACACCGACGACATGCGCGAGGCGTCCTCGCTCGTGCTCGCCGCTCGGCTGCAGGCCGACGGCGCGCGGGTGGCGGCCTTCGACCCCGTCGCCGAGGACGAGGCGCGCAAGCTGATCGGCGGCGTCGACTTCGCGGACTCGGCCGCCGGGGCCATCGAGGGCGCCGACGCGGTGGTGCTCGTCACCGAGTGGCCCGAGTTCGGCGAGCTGGACTGGCGAGCGCTCGCCCAGACGATGGCGGGCACGCTGGTGGTCGACGGGCGCAACTTCCTGGACCCCGCCACCGTGCGCGACGCCGGCCTCGAGTACGAAGGCGTCGGGAGACGCTGAGCGCGTGCAAGCGCTGATCCTGGCCGGCGGGGAGGGGACCCGCCTGCGGCCCCTGACCTCGACCGTCCCCAAGCCGGTCGTCCCGCTCGTGGACCGGCCGTTCATCTCCTACATGCTCGAGTGGCTGCGCGGCCACGGAGTCGACGACGTCGTGATGTCGTGCGGCTTCCTCGCCCCGGGGATGCGCAACGTGCTCGGCGACGGCAGCGCGCTCGGGGTCCGCCTGCGCTACGTCGAGGAGCCCACGCCACGTGGCACGGGAGGGGCGGTGAAGTTCGCCGAGTCACTGCTCG
This sequence comes from uncultured Actinomycetes bacterium, assembly GCA_963728925.1. Classification (GTDB taxonomy): domain Bacteria; phylum Actinomycetota; class Thermoleophilia; order Solirubrobacterales; family Solirubrobacteraceae; genus JBBPZA01. The sequence continues at coordinate 429,253 of CAVSMB010000029.1, forward strand.
ACGAGCGCTTCCTCGTCCTCAACGGCGACGTGCTCACCGACTTCGACCTCTCGGCGCAGGTCGCCCAGCACGAGCGCACCGGGGCACGGGGAACGCTCGCGCTGAGCGCCGTCGAGGATCCGACGGCCTACGGACTGGTCCGCTACGACGACCGGCGCGCTATCACCGAGTTCGTCGAGAAGCCCGCCTACGACCAGACCGTCGAGTCCAACCTCATCAACGCGGGCGCCTACGTGCTCGAGCGCGATGTGCTCGAGCTGATACCGCCCGACCAGCAGGTCTCGATCGAGCGCGAGGTCTTCCCGCGGCTGATCGGCGACGGCCTCTACGCCTTTCCCGGCGAGGGCTACTGGCTGGACATCGGGACCCCGTATCGCTACCTGCGTGGCACCTTCGACATCCTCGAGGGCAACGTGCGCACCGAGGTCCGCGAGCGCTTCACCGACGGGTTCCTCGCGCTCGGGCGGCGCGTCGAGTCCAAGGGCCGGGTCATCCCGCCGGCGCTCGTCGACGACGATTGCCGTATCGCCGAGGGCGCGCAGGTCGGCAGCCTCGCCGTGCTCGGGCGCAACGTGAAGGTGGGCGCCAACGCCACGATCGAGCGCGCGGTGGTGCTCGCGGGCGCCGAGATCGGCGCGGGATGCACACTGCGCGACTGCATCGTCGCCGCGGGCGCCCGGGTCGGCGAGGGGACGCGCATCGACGCCGAGTCGGTGCTCGGCGAGGGCGTGACGGTCGGCGCCGGCAACCTCCTGACCAACGGCGTGCGGCTGTTCCCCGGCGTGTCGCTGCCCGACGAGGCGATCCGATTCTGAGCGTGGGCGACGCCCCCTCCCGCGAGAGGATTCTGCTCGTGCTCGACGCCCTCTCCAGCGAGAGGATCGGCTCGTGAGCGCCCCCCTCTCCCGCGAGGCGATCGCCGAGGTGGACGCCGCCGGAGAGCTGGGCGACGTCCTCGAGCTGCCCGACCAGCTTCGCGACGCGCTGTGGAAAGCCGAGTCCGCCGGCCTGGCTCCCCACGACAGCCCGGGTGGCCTGATCGTCGCGGGGATGGGAGGCTCGGCCATCGGCGGCGCGCTCGCCCGCGCCGCGCTCGGCGTGCGGGCCACGCGGCCGATCATCCTCATCCGCGGTTACGCGCTGCCCCCGTGGACCATGCCGGACACCACCGTCCTGTGCGCAAGCTACTCCGGCGACACCGAGGAGACGCTGGCCGCCTACGAGGCGGCCGCCGCCCTCGGCGCGCGCCGCGTGGTGGTCACGGCCGGCGGTGCGCTCGGCCGCCAGGCGCGCGAGGACCGCGTACCGGTCATCCCGGTCGCGGGCGGCCTGCAGCCGCGGTGCGCGGTGGGCTACATGACGGTGGCCGCGCTGGAGGCCGCCGCGAGCTGCGGCGTGGGGCCGTCGCTGCGCTCGGAGGTCGACGTCGCCGCCGCCCACGCCGAGCGGCTCGTGCACGAATGGGGCCCCGACGCGCCCGAGCGCTCGCGGGCCAAGACGCTCGCGCACGCACTCCACGGGACCGTCCCGGTCATCGCCGGGAGCGGGCCGACGGCCCCGGTGGCCTACCGCTGGAAGACCCAGCTCAACGAGAACGCCAAGACCCCGGCCTTCGCCAACGAGCTCCCTGAGCTCGTCCACAACGAGATCGTCGGCTGGGAGGGGGCGGCGCAGCTCGGTCCCTTCAGCGCCGTGTTCCTCGACGACCCCGACCTGCATCCGAGAGTGCGAGAACGCCTCGAGCTCACGCGCGACCTGGTCGACCACGCCGCGAGCTCGACCCACGTGGTCGAGGTCGAGGGCGAGAGCCGCACCGAGCGCATCGTCGCGCTCGTCGTGCTCGGCGACCTCGTCTCGCTCTACGTCGCGGTGCTCCGCGGCGTGGACCCGTCGCCCGTGCGGCTCATCGAGCAGCTGAAGGGCCGCCCGGCCCCGGCAGGCTGACGCGCAAACCTTGACACACGAGTGGTAAGGTTGGGCCGTCGATGGAAGCGCTCACCATCCACGAGGCGGCCGAGACGACCGGTTGGTCGTCCCGCATGCTGCGCTACGTCGAGCGGGCCGGGCTCGTCGCCCCGGTCCGCTCCGCCTCGGGCTACCGGCTCTACGGGCCGGCCGAGCTGCAGCGGCTGCGCACCCTGCGCGAGCTGCTCGAGCGCTTCGGGATCGGCCTGTCCGACGTCGGGTTCGCCGCGCGGTTGCGCGAGGAGCCCGGCCTGTCGGGGGCCGTCGAGGAGTGGCTCGCCGCCCAGGCCCTCCGTCCTGACGAGGTGCCCGCCGCCGACTGGCTGCGCTGGGAGCAGGAGAAGCACGAGGCGCTCCTCGCCGCGGCCGCCGAGCTGACAACCACCGCCCCGGAGGCTGCATGACCACCACCACGCCCGCCACGCTGACCGAGACCGACTACAAGGTCGCCGACCTCTCGCTCGCGGACTTCGGCCGCAAGGAGATCCGCCTCGCCGAGCACGAGATGCCCGGCCTGATGAAGACGCGCGAGGAGTTCGCGACCGCCCAGCCCCTGAGGGGCGCGCGGATCTCGGGCTCGCTGCACATGACGATCCAGACGGCGGTCCTCATCGAGACGCTGACTGCCCTGGGCGCAGAGGTGCGGTGGTGCAGCTGCAACATCTTCTCCACCCAGGACCACGCGGCCGCCGCGATCGCCGTCGGCCCCGACGGGACGCCCGAGGAGCCCCGCGGCGTGCCGGTCTTCGCCTGGAAGGGCGAGACCCTCGAGGAGTACTGGTGGTGCACCGAGCAGATGCTCACGTGGCCCGGCGAGGGCCCGAACATGATCCTCGACGACGGCGGCGACGCCACGCTGCTCGTTCACAAGGGCACCGAGTTCGAGAAGGCCGGCGCGGTTCCCGACCCCTCGAGCGCCGAGAGCGAGGAGCTCCAGGTCGTCCTGTCGCTGCTGCAGCGGACGCTCGCCGAGGACGGACAGCGGTGGACGCGGATCGGCGAGGGCATCAAGGGCGTCACCGAGGAGACGACGACCGGCGTGCACCGCCTCTACCAGATGCAGGAGACCGGCGACCTGCTCTTCCCGGCCATCAACGTGAACGACTCGGTCACCAAGTCGAAGTTCGACAACCTCTACGGCTGCCGCCACTCGCTCGTCGACGGCATCAACCGCGCGGTGGACGTCATGCTCGGCGGCAAGGTCGCGCTGATCTGCGGCTACGGCGACGTCGGCAAGGGCTGCGCGGACTCGCTGCGCGGCCAGGGCGCGCGCGTGCTGATCTCCGAGATCGACCCGATCTGCGCGCTGCAGGCGGCGATGGAGGGCTTCCAGGTCACGACGCTCGACGACGTCGTCGAGACGGCCGACATCTTCGTGACCGCGACGGGCAACAAGGACATCATCACCGCCGACCACATGGGGCGCATGAAGCACCAGGCGATCGTCGGCAACATCGGCCACTTCGACAACGAGATCGACATGGTCGGCCTGACGCGGATCGGCGGCGTCGAGCGGATCAACATCAAGCCGCAGGTCGACGAGTGGGTGTTCCCCGACGGCCACGCGATCATCGTGCTCTCCGAGGGCCGCCTGCTCAACCTCGGCAACGCGACCGGGCATCCCTCGTTCGTGATGTCCAACTCGTTCACGAACCAGACGATCGCGCAGATCGAGCTGTGGACGAGGAACCACGAGTACGAGCGCAAGGTGTACGTGCTCCCGAAGCACCTCGACGAGAAGGTCGCGCGCCTGCACCTCGACGCGCTCGGCGTGAAGCTAACCGAGCTCACCGCCGACCAGGCCGCCTACCTCGGCGTCCCGGTCGACGGTCCCTACAAGTCCGACCACTACCGCTATTAACGCGGCGGTCAGGACGGGCCGCTCGGATCTGAGCGTGGCGCGTCCGACCCCCGACAGCGCGGTCGCGGACCTCTCCCTCGCTCCCGAGGGGGAGGCCCGCATCGCGTGGGCGGACGGGCAGATGCCCGTGCTGCGGTCGATCCGCGAGCGGTTCGCCGTCGAGCGGCCGCTCGAGGGGCTCGTCGTCGCAGCCTCTCTGCACGTCACCGCCGAGACGGCGAACCTGATCCGCGCGCTCGTCGCCGGCGGGGCGCGGGCGGCACTGTGCGCCGCGAACCCGCTGGCCACCCAGGACGACGTGGCCGCCGCACTGGTCGAGCGCCACGGGGTCGAGGTCCGCGCGGTGCGCGGCGAGGACGCGCAGTCCGTGGTGGCGGCGGTCGCCGCGCTCGTGGCGCTCGAGCCGCGCATCACCCTCGACGACGGGGCGGACCTCCTCACATTCATCCACGCGGGACGTCCCGATCTCGCGGAGCGCATGCTCGGGGGGACCGAGGAGACGCGGACGGGCTTGCTGCGCCTGCGCGCGCTGGAGGCCCAGGGGCGCCTCGCATGCCCGGTGGTGGCCGTCAACGAGGCGCGCACCGAGCACACCTTCAACGACCGCCTGGGCACCGGCCAGTCGACGCTCGACGGCATCGTGCGCACCACCAACTTGCTCCTCGCGGGCCGCACGCTGGTCGTGCTCGGCTACGGCTGGACGGGCAAGGGCATCGCGTTGCGGGCGCACGGCGCCGGCGCGTCGGTGGTCGTCTGCGAGGTCGACCCGCTGGCGGCGCTCGAGGCGCGCATGGACGGCTACCAGGTCATGCCCGCGCTGCAGGCCGCCGAGCGCGGCGACGTGTTCGTGACCGCGACGGGCGGCCGGGACGTGCTGCGCGCCGAGCACTTCGCCCGCATGAAGGACGGCGCCGTGCTCGCCAACGCAGGCCACTTCGACGTCGAGATCGACGTCGCCGCACTGCGCGCGACGGCGGAGGCGGCGGGAGGCGCGCACGAGGTGCTGCCGCTCGTCGAGCAGTTCGATCTCGGCGAGGGCCGGCGGGTCAACCTGCTCGCGCGCGGGCGCGTGGTCAACCTCGCGGCGGCGGCCGGCCACCCTGCCGAGGTGATGGACATGTCCTTCGCCAACCACGCGCTCGCCGCGGAGTACCTGGCCGTCAACGAGGGGACGCTCGAGCCCGGCGTCCACCGCTTCCCCGAGGAGCTCGACCGCGAGACGGCGCGGTTGAAGCTCGCAGCGCTGGGTGTCGGCATCGACGAGCTGACCGAGGCGCAGCGCTCCTATCTCTCGTCCTGGGGCGGTTAGGCCGGGGCTAGGTCGGCTCGCGCAGCCGCCAGGTGACGTCGAAGGGCCACAGCGAGACGATCGAGGTCATCCGCAGCCGCGCGAGGCGCGTGCCCGGCGGCACCACGAAGCCGATGTTCTGGACCAGGGGGTTCCCGCGCGCCGGGCGGGTGGGGAACAGCTTGCGCGCGGGAACCTGGATCGTGCCCGGGTACTCGCGCCCGCGCACGTCGGTCGCGCGAAATCGCGCCCAGTCGCGCGGGAAGGGATCGGCGCCGCGGTCGACGTAGCGCAGGGTGACGCCGAGCAATCCCCGGCCGGAGGGCACCGCGGCGCCCTCAAGGCGCCAGGGATCGAGGATCGCGGCGGGCTGCGCGGTCGAGTCGACGCGCCGGGTGCGGCCCTCGAAGGGGTAGGCGCGGCGCAGCGGCGCCGGCGCGGCGAGCCCGGGCGGCGGGGCGACGGCCGGGGTGTCGGCGGTCGAGGGAGAGTCGCCGCCCCCGCAGCCGGCCAGGACGGACGCCGCGAGGGCGGAAACCATCGCCTCCTTGCGGTGCGCTCCGCGCGCGGCCATTAGGCGCCGCGCGCCTCGTCCATCAGCGCGAGCGCCTCGTCGGCCGCCCGGCGACCGCTGCGCAGGGCGCCGTCCATGAGGGCGGCGGATGTGCTCGAGGTGTGCTCGCCGCAGAACAGCACGCGACCGGCGGAGCGCCGAGGTCCGCCATGCGACCCTCCGGCGGCAGGGCGGAGTACGCCGCCCGCGCCCACGGGTCGTCGGCCCAGGTCGAGAGCAGCGCGGCGCCGTCCGGGTGGAGGTCGGGCCGCAGCGCCCGGACGGCCTCGAGCCAGCGCTCCGGGCCGCTCTCGACCGCGAGGGCCTCCAGCGCCGGGCGCGATCCCGCGAAGACGCTGAGCACGGGCTGGACGCCGTCGTCACCGGTCGCCGTCCAGCACCAGTAGCGGCCGCCGACGTCCATCACCGCGCTCGGCGGCGGCGCCTCGCGCAGCGGCACGAAGAGCTTGGCGGCGTGGCCGTAGCCCACCGCCAGGCGCGCTGGGTGCAGTGCCGGCGTGAAGGCGATCGCGTCCAGCACCGCGGCCGGTACGGAGACCACGCACGCCGCGGCGTCCACCGCGCCCGCGGCCGTCGCCACGCGCACGCCGTCGGCGGCAGCGGCGACGGCCGTGACCGGCTCCCCGAGGCGCACACGGTCGCCCAGCCGCGCGGCCAGCGCGTACGCGATGCGCTGGTTGCCGCCCGCGACGCCGCACGACGGTGCGGCGCTGACGGCCGCGAGCCCGGCCAGATCGCTCGCGGCGACGGTGCCGGCGGGGCTCGCGCTGGAGATCTCGACGCGCGCGCGCAGGACCTCGCGTTCCTCGGGCGCGAGCTCGACGCGCTCGAGCAGCTCGGCGGCGGACAGGCGCGCGGCGGGATCGAGCGCCTCGAGCTCGGCGCGGACCTTCGCGCCCGCCGCCGCGACGCGGACGACGTCGAGGACCGAGGGGTTGCGAGGCTCGCGCTGCCCGTAGCGGATGCCCTTGTCCCACAGCCCCAAGCCCAGCCGATCGGCCGTCTCGAGCACGACCTCGTTGCCCTCGAGGATGAACTCCGCGCCCATCTCGACCAGGGCGCCGTTGTCGAGCTCGCGCGACCACACGCGTCCGCCGACGCGCTCGCGCGCCTCGAGGACGATCACCTCGGCGCCGCGCGCGCGCAACGACTCCGCGGCGGCGAGTCCTGCGAAGCCGGCTCCGACGACCACGACGTCCATCACGCGGGTTCCGCCCCCTCGCCGAAGCGCTCCGCCCGGCGGTCCTCCTCCTCGGACTCGTTGAGCATCCGGACGAAGAGCCAGCCGAGCGCGATGCCCATGACGATCGCCTGCTCGATCGCCATCAGCGCGCCGCCGACGTTCTGCGAGGTCAGCGGCGTCATGCCCCAGTAGTCGGGCTCGTTCGCGTAGACGTCGTAGAGCATGGTCGGGGCGAAGGTGAGCAGGACACCGAGGAAGCCGACCCCGAGCTTCGCGGACCACATGTAGGCGAGCGGGCCGATGCCGCGCAGGCGGTGGCGCGAGCGGATCGGCGAGAGCACGTGCCACCAGTACAGGCCGCCGACGATCGAGAAGGTCAGGTGCTCGGTGACGTGGATGACCGGATGGTGGAGCGTCGCGTCGTAGAGCGCCGGGACGTGCCAGAGCCAGATGACCACGACGTAGAGAACCGCCGCCGCGGCCGGGTGCGCGAGCGGCCCGAGCGCGCGCTCGACCGCCTGGACCCGTCGCGTGGCGGGTCGCAGGAGCACCCGCGTGAAGCCGAGGATGCACAGGATCGGCACCAGGTCGATGAGCAGGATGTGCTGGACCATGTGCATCAGGAAGAGCTGCTCGGCGAGCGCGTCGACGGGGGAGACGAGCGCGACCAGCACCATCCCGAGACCGGCGAAGAACGCGACGAGCCGCCACGTCGGCGCCTCCCGCCGCCCCTGCTCCGACCGAGCGACATCGCCGCCGGGCGCCTCGTCGCCCTTCGCCGCGGCGGCCCGCTGCGGCGGATCGCCGGCGGCGGCCTGTGATCGCGCCGGCCTCACGCTCCTCGCAGTCCCGGCCCGGACGGCGCGCCAGCGAACGGCGTAGGCCCATCCCGCCGCGCCGACGGCGATCAGGGCGCCGGGGGCGAAGGTCCAGGTGTAGTCCGGAGTCATGCGCGTCGATTGTCGCAATGCACGGCAGAGGTGGTACGAGCGGTCCGCGATGCTCGGCCGGTGCACCGCCTCCTGTCAGAGCTCCGCGCGATCGTCGTGCCGCCGGTCTGCATGGCGTGCCGGACCGCGCTCCCCGCCGCCGAGGAGGTCGTGTGCGCGGACTGCCGGCGAGCGCTCGTCTGGCTGACCGCGCCGCTGTGCCGGCGCTGCGGCCTGCCAGAGCCGTGCTCGCCGTGTCCCGGCCGCAGGGCGTCCTATCTCCGCGCGTGGGCGCCCCTGTCTCACGAGGGGGTCGCCAGGACGCTCGTTCGCGTCCTCAAGTACGACGCGCGACTCGCGCTCGCCGACTCGATGGCCGCGCAGATGGCCGCGGGCGCCCCGGGCGGGTTGCTCTCAGGCGGCGTGCTCGTTCCGGTACCGGCAGAGCGGTCGCGACGCCGCACGAAGGGCTTCGACCACGCCGAGCGCCTGGCCGCAGCCCTCGGCGCCCGCACCGGCCTCCCGGTCTGGTCCTGCCTGCGCGGCCGCGGGCGCGCTCCGCACCAGGCCGGCGCCCCGCGCGCCGAGCGACTCGCGACGCGCCGCCTGCTGGTCCAGGCCACGGCCCGTGCACCCCCGCTGGCGATCCTCGTCGACGACGTCCACACGACGGGCGCCACCCTCGACGCCTGCGGTCGCGCGCTGCTGGCCGCGGGGGCTGAACAGGTCAACGCGATCACCTACACCCGTGCGCTCCGGCGCTGAGGGGATCGTGCTGGGGCGGGTCCCGCGTGTCGCGATCGGCCCGTTCCCGCGGGTCGGGCCGGGCCCGCGGCTATCGTCGCCCGGTGCGCTTCGGCCTCCACGTCCCGATCTTCGGGCCCTTCGGCGAGCCCGAGGTGGTCGTGGCGCTCGCGGCCGAGGCCGAGCGGCGCGGCTGGGACGGGTTCTTTCTCTGGGACCACGTCTGGTTCCCGGGGAGCCCGCCGACGGCCGACCCGACCGTCCTCCTCGCCGCGGTCGCCCAGGCGACCGAGCGGCTCGTCCTGGGGGCGCTCGTCACACCGCTCGCGCGGCGGCGGGCGGCCAAGCTCGCTCGCGAGACCGTCGCGCTCGACCGGCTCTCGCGCGGGCGCCTGGTGCTCGGCGTAGGGCTCGGCGTGCCGCGCGACTACGAGCTGTTCGGTGAGGACCCGGACGCGCGGCGCCGGGGCGACGTCACCGACGCGACGGTCGACGCGCTGCGGCGGCTCTGGTCGCAGGAGCCCGTCGAGCTCAGCGGCGAGCACGTCGTCGTGGGTCGCGACGGCGACGAGCGCGTCGCGTTCCGGCCCGGGCCCTTCGAGCGCGCGGCGATCCCGATGTGGGGCGCCGCCCGTGTCGGCAGCCCGCAACGGCCGTTCCGTCGCGCGGCCGGCCTCGACGGCGTGTGTCCGGTGCCCGACCGCTATGACCCGCGTGGCGGCGTGACCCCTGAGCAGCTCCGCTCCGTGGTCGAGCGCGTCGATCGCCACCGCCCGAGCCTCGAAGGCTACGACGTCGCGGTCATCGGGAACGCCGGCGGGGCCGCCGGCGTCGCCCCCTTCGCGGCGGCCGGCGCAACGTGGTTCCTCGCCGATCTGCACCCCGAGCTCGGCGGGCTGGAACACGCGCAGGACGTCGTGGCGCAGGGCCCTCCCCGCGGCACCTGACAAAGGGCCCGGTGCGGCGTAGCATCCGGCGTCAGCCGCTGAACCGACCGCAAGGGGGCTCGATGGACATCGAGGTCAAGGGACGCAACTGGGCCGTCACCGACGAGGTCAGGGAGCGGATCGAGAAGCGGTTCTCCAAGGTCGGCCGGCAGGTGTCGCCGCTCGCCCGCCTGGAGGTGGAGCTGCGCCAGGAGCGCAACCCGTCGATCGCGGAGTCCCAGATCGCCGAGGCCACCCTGTACCTCAAGGGCATCACCCTGCGCACGCGCGCCGCGACGCGCGACATGGTCCGCTCGGTGAACGGCTGCGCCGACGACCTCGCCCGCCAGGTCAAGCGCCACCGCGACAAGCGCCGCAACCGCCGCGAGCAGCGCGCGGCGAGCGTCGACGAGGGCACCTCGCCGGCGATCTGACGACTCTGGTCGGCGGTCGTCGCAGCCGGGCGAAAGAGTCCCGCGCAGGCGGTCGCTGGAGGCGGCCCAGGGTCGGGTGGGAGGCCGCCGGGGGGTCCGGTAGAGGGTCGCCGAAAGCCCTGTGGCCGCCCACGGCGGCGCCCCCCAGAGGCCTTCGAGGCGCCCCATCGCCCTTGCTAGCCTTGCCCCATGTCGATCCTCGATCGCGCCCTGCGGATGGGCGAGGCCAGGAAGTTCCGGTCCTATGAGGACCGAGTCGCCCGAATCGGGAACTACGAGCCCGAGATGGAGCTCCTCGACGACGAGGAGCTGCGCCAGCACGCCGACGAGCTGCGCGATCGCGCCCGCAACGGCGAGCCGCTCGACGATCTCCTCTACGAGAGCTTCGCGCTGACCCGCGAGGCCGCCCGGCGCACGCTCGGCCAGCGACACTTCGACGTCCAGCTCATCGGGGGCATGGTCCTCCACGACGGCGCCATCGCGGAGATGCGCACCGGCGAGGGCAAGACCCTTACGGCGACGCTGCCCGTGGTGCTCAACTCGCTGGGCGGCGACGGCGTTCACCTCGTGACCGTCAACGACTACCTCGCCCGCCGCGACGCCGAGTGGATGGGGCCTATCTACGAGGCGCTTGGGGTCAGCGTCGGGATCCTGCAGAACATGCAGCCCTATCCGGAGAAGCAGGCCGCCTACGCCGCCGACGTCACCTACGGCACCAACTCCGAGTTCGGCTTCGACTACCTGCGCGACAACATGGCCAAGACGCTGGACGAGAAGGTCCAGCACGGCGGTCGTCAGGACGAGGACGGCAAGCGCCGCGCCCGCCACGTCTTCGCGATCGTCGACGAGGTCGACAACATCCTCATCGACGAGGCTCGCACCCCGCTGATCATCTCGGGCGCTCCCGAGCAGGCCGCAGACCTCTACTCGCGCTTCGCCCGGCTCGCGCCGATGATGGAGGCGGGGGAGAAGCCCAACGGCCTCGACCCTCGCGCGAAGAAGGAGTTCACCGCCGACTACGACTTCGAGTTCGACGAGAAGCACAAGACGGTCTCGATCACCGAGCGCGGCGTGGCCAAGGCCGAGAAGTTCCTCGGCATCGACCACCTCTACCGCGCCGAGAACGGCCATCTCGTCAACCACCTGCAGCAGGCCTTGAAGGCCGAGGCGCTGTACAAGCGCGACGTCGACTACGCGGTCGTGGACGACGAGGTGAAGATCATCGACGAGTTCACCGGCCGCATCCTCGACGGGCGCCGCTGGTCCGAGGGCCTGCACCAGGCCGTCGAGGCCAAGGAGGCCGTGCGCGTCCAGGAGGAGAACCAGACGCTCGCGACGATCACCCTGCAGAACTACTTCCGCCTCTACGAGAAGCTCGCCGGCATGACCGGGACCGCGCTGACCGAGGCGACCGAGTTCAAGCGCATCTACGACCTCGACGTCGTCGAGATCCCCACCAACCGGCCGATGGTCCGCAACGACCGCAACGATCAGGTCTACAAGACGCGCGACGGCAAGTGGAGCGCGGTCGCGGCCGAGATCGCCAAGCGCAACGAGAACGGCCAGCCCGTGCTCGTGGGGACGATCTCCGTCGAGGTCTCAGAGCTGCTCTCCGAGAAGCTCAAGGCGCGCGGAATCAAGCACTGGGTGCTCAACGCCAAACCCGAGCACGCCGAGCGCGAGGGCGACACCGTCGCCGAGGCAGGGCGCAAGGGCGCGGTCACCATCGCCACCAACATGGCCGGCCGCGGCGTCGACATCAAGCTCGGCGGCAACCCCGAGCACCTCGCGCGCCTCGAGCTCGTCAAGCTCGGCCTCACGCCCGGTGACCCGGACTACGAGGAGACCTTCGCGCAGGTTCTGCCGAAGATGGAGGAGCAGGTCGAGGCCGAGCGCGACCAGGTCACCGCGGCCGGCGGGCTGTTCATCTGCGGCACCGAGCGCCACGAGTCGCGCCGCATCGACAACCAGCTCCGCGGGCGCTCCGGCCGCCAGGGCGATCCGGGCGAGTCGCGCTTCTTCCTTTCCGGCGAGGACGACCTCGTTCGCCTCTTCGCCGGCGACCGCATCTACAACATCCTCGGCCGCTTCGGCACCGAGGACGAGGAGGGCAACGAGGAGCCCATCGAGCACAAGATGCTCACCCGCCAGATCGAGAAGGCGCAGAAGAAGGTCGAGGACCAGAACTTCCTCATCCGCAAGCGCGTGCTCGAGTACGACGACGTGATGAACGAGCAGCGCAAGAAGGTCTACGAGTACCGCGACGGGATCCTCGAGGGCCGCGATATGGGCGAGCCCGCTCGCGAGGAGATCGGCGCGATGATCGAGCGCGTCGTCGAGGAGTACACCCCCGGCGACTACATCGAGGAGTGGGACCTCGACGGCCTCTTCGACGCCGCCCGCGACATCTGGCCGACCGAGCAGTCGGTGGCCGACGTCGACGCCGACTCGGTCGACCGCGACGGCCTCGTGACGCTGCTCTCCGACGACGCGGGCCGCCTCTACGAGGCCCGCGAGGAGGAGCTCTCGACCGAGCTCATGCGCGAGCTCGAGCGCTACCTGCTGCTCGAGATCATCGACCAGCGCTGGCGCGAGCACCTGTACGACATGGACTACCTTCGCGAGGGCATCCACCTGCGCGGCTTCGCCCAGATCGAGCCGATCGTCGCCTATAAGAACGAGGCCTTCGAGCTCTTCCGCGACCTCATGCAGACGATCTGGTCGGACTTCGCGCGGATGATCTTCAACGTCGAGGTCGAGGTGCAGCAGGAGAACGGCGAGCCCCAGACCTACTCGCCACGCTCCTCCTCCTCGACGACGGCAGGCAACGTCTCCTACTCCGGCCCCGCGCAGGCCGCGTCGGGCGCGCTGGCGATGGCGGCCGCGGCCGGGCCCGTCGAGCAGGGCGTCGAGGCCTACGAGGACGGAAGCCTCGACGGCGGCGAGCTCCTAGCGGCCCCGGTCGAGCAGCGCGTGCTCGACGAGAACGAGCAGATCGGCCGCAACGACCCCTGCTGGTGCGGGAGCGGCAAGAAATTCAAGAAGTGCCATGGCGCCTGACCGCGCGGCGGCATCGCCTGGCCGGCCGGGCGCACCACCCCGCCGGCCGTGAAGGTCCGTGGCCGGCTGCTCGTCGCAGCGCCCAATCTCGAGGACCCGAACTTCCGACGCGCCGTCGTGCTCGTGGCCGAGCATACCGACGAGGGCGCGATGGGCCTCGTCCTCAACCGACCGTCCGAGACGACGGTGGAGGAGGCCTCGCCGGACCTCGCGACGCTCGCCGAGGGATCCGGTCACGTCCACGTCGGCGGCCCTGTCCAGCCCAACGGGGTCGTCGTCCTCGCCGAGTGGGACGATCCCGACCGCGCGGCGTCGATCGTCCTCGCCGACGTGGGCTTCGTGCCGGCGGGCAGTGACCTCGGCCGGATCGCCGGCGTCGTCCGCCGCACCCGCGTCTACGCCGGCCACGCCGGCTGGGGCCCGGGTCAGCTCGACGCCGAGCTCGACGAGGACGGCTGGATCGTCGTGGACTCGCCGCGCCCCGACGAGGTGTTCACCGAGGACGCCGAGGCCCTGTGGAGCGAGGTGCTCGACCGCAAGGGCGGGCGCTACAGCCTCGTGGCCAGGATGCCGCCGGACCCGTCGGTGAACTGAGACGACGCGGGCCGCCGTGGGCGAGGGCCGCGTGGACCGGCCGTTGCCGGTTCGCTCGCGGTGCTCCGGCGTCTGCTCCTCGGAGCGGCTTGTCGGCGCCGCTCCGTGGTCGGGGGCGGTTTGCCGCTCTGTCGGAAGCACGCGCCCGGATCGCGATCTCTGGGATCGCGACCCGGCCGCTCATGAGGGTCCTCCCAGAGCTGAGGCTGGTGCTTATACGCGAACGACCGTACGCATGGTTGCGGACCGACCAGCGGCGCGTGCGTTTTTCGGGAGGACCGGCGCGTGTCGCGTTCGAGGGTCCGCATGCAGTACCGCGCGGGGTTGGCCGACGCGCTACTCCAGGATCCGGTATCGCAGGTGAGTGGCGTGGCGGGACTCGATCACCTCGGCACGCTCCAGTTCGATCGGACCGCCAAAGGTGCTCGAACAGCCGCGTACCGCTGTTGAGGATCACCGGGGCCACGTGCAGGAACAGCTCGTCGGGCGTCGGCGGGTGAGGTTCTACCGATCTGTCCACGGATCTTCGACCGGCTCGCCGTCTCCGGCGTGGTGAGGACCAAAGGCGAGAAGGTCCAAGCCATCTTCTCCGGCCTCGAACGCCCGCGCCGTCGCGGGCGCTACGCGTATGGAGTCCAGCGGACCGACGTCGACAAGCTCGTCGTCGAGCTTGACTCGGCCGCTTCCGCTGAGAACGACGTAGATCTCCTCGGCGTCGGTATGGCGATGCGTGAATGGGCTGCGCTTGCCGGGGCGCAGGCGAAAGAACGTGACACCGGTGCGCTCAGCTCCCAGGGCGTGGCGCGCGACTCGCGCCTCCCAACGGTCGCCAAACCCGTTTCGCGGGGCCGCGTCGTCCACCGCGGCCAAGCTGACTTTCTTGAAGGCCTCGGACATCAGACTCCATCTCTCGGTGGGCCTTCGCATCATTGCATCGGCCTCCCTGACGCCTGCCGCGTGCGGACTACTGCAGCGCCCCGCCGCATGCGCCGCCGCGACGCGACAAGGAGGCCGGCCTCAGGCCTGGAGTACCTGGTGGGCGAAGCGCACGGCGAGGGCGCCGTCGCCGACGGCGCCGGAGACGCGTTTCGTTGCGCCGGCACGGACGTCGCCGGCGGCGAAGACGCCGGGCTTGACCGTTTCGAGCAGGTGCGGCTGACGGTCGGTCGCGGGCCAGGGGTTGGATCCGTCACGGGCTGCTGCGCCGTCGCCGCACCTGATGTAGCCGGCCTCGTCGAGGTCGAGCATCATGTGCACCGCCTCGGTGCACGGGTCTGCTCCGATCATCACGAACACCGCCGAGACCGCGACGCGCTCGACGTTGCGGTCCGCGCGGCTGCGCAGATCCGCGTGCTCGAGTCGGCCGTTGCCGTGGACGGCGCTCACCTCGGTCCCGGTGATGATCTCGATGTTCGGACGTGATTCGAGGCGCTCGACGAGGTAGCGCGACATCGTCGCCGCAAGGCCGGCGCCCCGGATGACGATGCGGACGCTCCGCGCCGCGCGTGACAAGTGCACCGCGGCCTGGCCGGCCGAGTTGCCGCCTCCCACGACGATCACGTCCTCGCCGCGGCAGCGCTCGGCGTCGCTCGCCATCGCGGCGTGGTATACGCCCGCGCCAACGAACCGGTCGACGTTGTCGGCCGCGATCTCGCGCCACCGCGCACCAGTGGCGACGACGACCGTGCGGGCGAGCGCGTGCTGTCCGTCGTCGAGGTCGATGCGGACGAGCCCTTCGGCGCCGCGCGCGAGCTCGACCGCGCGGTGAAAGCTCGACAGCACCGCATCGAAGCGGCGCGCCTGCAGCGTCGCCTTGCGCGTCAGGTCGATGCCGGAGATCCCGGTGGGAAAGCCGAGGTAGTTCTCGATCCGCGTGCTGGTGCCGGCCTGGCCGCCCGGCGCCCACGACTCGGCCACGAGGGTCCGCAGCCCCTCGGACCCGCCGTACACCGCGGCCGCGAGCCCCGCGGGGCCGCCGCCGAGCACGACCAGGTCGAACCGCTCGCCATCGATGTCCGCGCGCAGGCCGAGCTCACGGGCGACCTGAGCGGCCGAGGGGTTGCGCAGCACGGCGGTGTTGCGCACGAGGATCGGCGTCTCCTCGCGCGGGATCTTGAGCCACTCGAGCATCGCCGCGCTCTCGGCGTCGGTGTCGACGTTGTACCAGCGGACCGGGATGAGATTGCGCTCGAGAAGGTCACGCACGTCGAACGCGCGCCGCGAGCCGCGCGGCGCAATGAGCCGCAGAACGCCATACCCGTGTTCCACGTGCCACTCCCTCCGCGCCATCATCGTGCGCAGGACGAGCTCGGCCAGCTCGGGCCACGACGCGAGCATCGCTCGCAGCGCAGAGCGCTCGAACGCGATCACGTCCGTCGGCTCGTCGGCGACGCACTCGGCGATCGCCGGCTCGCCGGTGAAGGTGGCGATGTCGCCGAGAAACGTCCCGGCGTCCGCGTCGGCGACCCAGACGTCCTTGCCCGGCTTACGGTCCAGCACCCGCACCCTGCCGTGCTCGATGACGAGAAACGGGGCGTCACGCTGCCCCTGCGCGTACAGCGTGTCCCCCGCCGCGAAGGAACGGCGCGTACCCAGCTCGGCCAGCCGCTCGAGCTTCTTCGCCGACATCCGCGGGTACATCAGCTCGTCGCCGAGATCCGGGAAGTTCTCGGCGCGAATCTGCGTGGCTGTCGTTCCATCGATCGGCGCGGTCATCGACCAAGAGGTAGCAGAATCGCGCCGACCCGGACGATGCCTGCGATCATCGCGCACATGGCGGAGATCGCCGTCACGGTGAACGCGTCCGGTCAGGCGTACGTGACGTAGGCGGCGGCGCAGCGGCGCATGGCCGCCTCGTCGATGTACTCGTCGGGGCCGTGGGAGACGTCCAGCCGTCCGCCGCCGTAGGCGAAGGCCGGGATGCCGAGCTGGGAGTACCAGCGCCAGACGCGATCGTCAGCTGTTCGCCGAGGGCGGCCGCGCGCGGGGCCAGTCGGGGAGCCGGTCGACGATCCTGCCCAGGCGCTCGGTCGCGCCGTGCAGCGGCTCGACGGTGAGCGCGAGGGCCTGGGCCGTCGGCGCGAGCTCATTGATGAGCGCGAGCGCGCGCTCGAGCGTCGGCAGGGCGTCGGCGAGGCGCCCGCCCTGATCGGCAACCTCGGCGGCGCGCTGCTCGAGCGTCTCGCCCATCGCGAGGACTTCTCCGGCGCGACCTTCGAGCGCGCCGGCCGCGCCGAGGATCTCCTCGGCCCGCCGGTCCAGGCGGTCCACCTCGGCCAGCACCTGGCCCGCCCGCTCGTCGAGACGCTCGACCTGGCCGACGAACTGCGCCTCGAGCTCGTCCACGCGGTCGGTGAGGCGGGCCTCGACGTCGGGCAGCGAGCGCGCGGCCTCGGCGAGCACGTGGAGGTCGTCGAGGGCCCGTAGGACGAGCTGCGCCGGGATGGTGAACGGCAGGACGCCGCGGACCAGGTCCATGGAGGCGTGAGGATACGTCACGCTCGCGGGAGGCCCGCTAGCCTCACTCCATGGCCACGACGCCCTCCTCCGAGCCCCTCGCCCAGCGGCTGGCCGCCATCCGCGAGCAGATGTCCCTGCTCTCGGACTACCTTTGACCCGGCTGCGCTCGAGCAGCAGGTAGCAGGGCTCGAGGAGCGCATGGGCGCTCCGGGGTTCTGGGACGGGCAGGAGCAGGCCGCGCGCGTCGGCGCCGACCACGCGCGGGCCAGCCGGCGCCTGGAGGCCTTCCGCGGGTTGCGGGCCGACGCCGAGGATCTCGAGACCCTCGCCGAGCTGGCCGTCGAGGACCCGGCGCTCGAGGGCGAGCTGAGCGACCAGGTCGCCTCGGTCGAGGGAAGGCTCGCCGAGCTCGAGGAGGAGCGCCTGTTCGCCGGCCCCTACGACGCGGGCGACGCGCTCGTCACCGTCAACGCCGGGGCCGGGGGAACCGACGCCCAGGACTGGGCCGAGATGGTGCTGCGCATGGAGATGCGATGGGCCGAGAAGCGCGGCTTCGACGTCGAGCTGCTCGAGGCGAGCGAGGGGGAGGAGGCGGGGATCAAGTCGGCGACCTTCCGCGCTCGCGGCGAGAACGCCTACGGGCTGTTCTCGGCCGAGAAGGGCGTGCATCGGCTTGTGCGCCTGTCGCCCTTCGACGCCGCCCACCGGCGCCAGACGAGCTTCGCGGGCGTCGAGGTCTCGCCGGTCGTGGAGGAGTCCGGCGAGGTGCAGATCGAGGACGACGACCTGCAGGTCGACACCTACCGCGCGAGCGGCGCGGGCGGCCAGCACGTCAACAAGACCGACTCGGCCGTGCGCATCACCCACCGCCCCAGCGGCATCGTCGTGCAGTGCCAGAACGAGCGCTCGCAGTCGGCCAACCGGCAGACGGCGATGGCGATGCTGCGCTCGCGGCTCATCGAGCTCGAGGAGCGCCGGCGCCGCGAGGAGATCGCCGCCGAGCGCGGCGAGGCCCAGGACGTGAACTTCGGCTCGCAGATCCGCTCCTACGTCCTGCACCCCTACACGATGGTCAAGGACCTGCGGACCGGCGAGGAGATGGGCGACGCGACGCGCGCGCTGGACGGCGACCTCGACCCCTTCGTCCGGGCGTACCTGCTGCAGTCCGCGGATCGGCCCGCGTGAGCGAGGAGCTCGAGCAGGGCGTCGCGCCCTACCTCGAGGCGCTCTCCTCCTACGGGTTCCGCGACCCGACCCGTTTCCACGTGCCCGGCCACAAGGGCGGGGCGGGAGCCGACGCGGCGCTCCGCAACACGGTCGGCGAGCGCGCGCTGCTGGTGGACATCCCGAAGGACACACGCGGGATCGACATGCCCCCGCCGGTCCCGACGCCCTTCGACCTCGCCGAGCGGCTCGCGGCCGACCTCTACGGGTCGGCCCGCACGTGGTTCCTGCACAACGGCTCGACCCAGGGCAACCACTCGCTGTGCCTCGCCCTCGCACCGCCGGGCACGACGGTCGTCGCCCAGCGCAACTCGCACGGGAGCATCGTCGACGGCCTCGTGCTCTCCGGCGGGGTCCCGCGCTGGATGGCGCCCGAGTACGAGACCGAGCTGGCGATGGCCACCGGGGTGACGCCGGAGACGCTCGACGCGGCGCTGGCGTCGGCTCCCGGCGCGCGCGCCGCCTTCGTGGTCTCGCCGACCTACTACGGGATGGCCGCCGACGTGCAGGGCCTCGCGGCCGTCGCCCACGCGCGCGACGCGGCGCTCGTCGTCGACCAGGCGTGGGGGCCGCACTTCGGCTTCCACCCGGGCGTCCCGCCGGCCGCCCTGCGCGAGGGCGCCGACGCCGTGGTCAGCTCGACCCACAAGATCGTCGGCTCACTCACGCAGTCCGCGATGCTCCACGTCGCCCGCGACGGCCGCATCGACCCCGAGCGCGTCGCCCGCACCGTGCGGCTCACGAGCTCGACCAGTCCCTCGTCGCTGCTGCTCGCGTCGCTGGACTCCGCACGCCGTCAGCTCGCCATCCACGGCCGCGACCTCCTTGGCCGCACGCTCGCCGCGGCGGCGCGGGCGCGCGAGGCGATCGCGGCGATCGAGGGCTGCCGAGTGGTCGGGGAGGAGCTGGTCGGGCCCGGGGTCGCCGGGCACGACCCCATGCGGATCGTCATCGACGTGCGCGGGACGGGCCGCTCGGGCTACGAGGTCTCCGACGCGCTGCGCCGCGGGTCAGACGTCCACGTCGAGCTCGCCACTCACGCCACCATCGTGCTCGTGCTCGGGATCAGCCAGCCGGTGGCCTCGCTGGGCCGCTTCGCCCACGACCTCGCCGCCGAGCTCGACGAGATCCGCCGGCCCGGGGAGGTCGCCGCGGTGCCACAGCCCTCGGCGGCGACCAATCCCGACGTGGTCGTCGCCCCGCGCGACGCCTTCCTGGGCGAGGGCGAGGTCCTCGACGTCGACGCCGCCATCGGGCGCGTGTCCGCCGAGGCGATCGCCGGCTACCCACCCGGCATCCCGGCGCTGCTGCCCGGCGAGCGCATCACCGCGGAGGTCGTCGCCTACCTGCGCGAGCTCGCGGGCTCGGGCGCGCGGCTGCACGGCGCGAGCGACCCGCGCTTCCGCACCGTCTGGGTCCTTCGGTGAGCGGGGTCGTCGCCCGCGCGCTGGCCGAGGACGTCGGCACGGGCGACGTCACCACCGCGGCGACCGTCGACGCGAACGCTCGCGGGCGCGCGACGATCGTCCAAAAGGCGCCCGGGGTGATCTTCGGCCTCGAGCTCGCCGAGGAGGTGTTCCGGGCCCTGGAGCCGGCCGTCGCCGTCGAGCCCCGGGTGGGCGAGGGCGAGTGGCGCGACGGCGGCGAGGTGATCGTCGTGGAGGGGAGCGCGCGAGCGTTGCTCACCGGCGAGCGGACCGCCCTGAACTTCCTCGGGCACCTGTCGGGCATCGCGACGGCGACCGCGCGGGCCGTAGCGGAGGTGCGGGGCACCGGCGTGAAGATCCTCGACACGCGGAAGACGACACCGGGGCTGCGCGATCTCGAGAAGGCGGCCGTACGCGCCGGCGGCGGCGTCAACCACCGCGCCGGCCTGTACGACGCGATCCTCATCAAGGAGAACCACGCGGCGCTCGCGGGCGGCCTCGGCGAGGCGGTGCGCCGCGCCCGCGCGACTGCCCCGGAGCTCTCGCTCGAGGTCGAGTGCCGGACCTTCGCCGAGATCGACGAGGCGCTGGAGGCGGGCGCCCAGCTGCTGCTGCTCGACAACTTCGATCCGCCCGGGCTGGCCCGTGCCGTCGAGCGGATCGCGGGCCGGGCCGCGACCGAGGCGAGCGGCGGTGTGACGCTCGCCACGCTGGGAGCGGTGGCGTCCACCGGCGTGGACTTCATCTCGCTCGGCGCGCTGACCCACTCGGCGCCTTCCCTTGACCTCTCTCTCCTGCTCGAGCCGGTCTGACGAGGGGCGGCCGGCCCGATGAGGGCGGCCGGCCGACGCCCGCAGGAAGGCGGACCGGCCGCCTACAATGGAGAAGGACCCGGTGCACCCCCTCGGCGCACCGGCCCTCGGACCCGGAGACCGCACGATGAAGACCCTTCCCGTTCTTCCCAACGGCCCGACCGACGCACCGCTCGTCTCGCTCGAGGACCACGCAGCGCTGCAGCGCGAGATCCGCGCGCTTGCCAAGGAGCGCAACGCGGTGATCCTCGCCCACAACTACCAGGTGCCCGAGGTCCAGGCGGTGGCCGACTTCGTCGGCGACTCGCTCGGGCTCTCGCGCCAGGCCGCCGCCACCGACGCCGAAGTGATCGTCTTCTGCGGCGTGCACTTCATGGCCGAGACCGCGTCGATCCTCGCGCCGGACAAGACGGTGCTCATCCCCGACGCCGATGCCGGCTGCTCGCTGGCCGACTCGATCACCGCCGACCAGCTGCGCGAGTGGAAGGCCGCCCACCCCGGCGCGGTCGTCGTCATGTACGTCAACACCTCGGCCGAGGTCAAGGCGGAGACCGACTACTGCTGCACCTCCGCCAACGCCGTCGGCGTCGTCGAGCACATCCTGCGCGAGCACGGCCCCGGCACCGAGATCCTCTTCGGCCCCGACATGTTCCTCGGCGCCTACGTGGAGAAGACGCTCGGCGTGCGCCTGCACGTGTGGGACGGCGAGTGCCACGTGCACGCGGGGATCCGGCCGGCCGACATCACGCAGGTGCGCGCGCAGCACCCCGACGCGGATTTCCTCATCCATCCCGAGTGCGGCTGCTCGACGAGCGTCATGGAGTACGTCGCCGCCGGCGACGTCGAGGGCGAGGGCGTGCATATGCTCTCGACCGGTGGGATGCTCGACTACGCCAAGCAGGCCAGGGGCGGGACGGCGATCGTCGCCACCGAGACGGGGATGCTCCACGGCCTGCGCGAGGCGGCCCCCGACACCGAGTTCATCGCCGCCAACGAGCGCGCAGTGTGCCGCTACATGAAGATGATCACGCTGCCCAAGCTGCGCGACGGGCTGCGCGACACGCGCGACCTCGTCAAGGTGCCCGAGGACGTGGCCGACCGCGCGCGGCTCCCGATCGAGCGCATGATCGCCATCTCCTAGAGCAGCTCGGCGATCAGCGTGGCCGCCCGCCCCGCGCCGCCGGGGTCGACCGGGCGGTAGGACGGCGTCGAGGCGATCGCCTCGGCGACGGCGCCGGCCAGAACGTCGGGCGTCGCGTCCGCGTACTCGAGCCACGACCGCGCGCCGTAGCGGTCAAGCCGGTGGCGGACGTGGAAGCGCTGCTCGAAGTGGCTCGCGAGCGGCAACGCGACGAACGGGCGCCCGGAGGCGACGAGCTCCATGGTCGTGGTCAAGCCGCCCTGCACGACCGCCACGTCACAGGCAGCCAGGTGGCGATGGAGCTCGTGGACGTAGCCGCGCACCTCCAGGCCGTCGGCGGACGGCAGGCTCGCCGGGTCGATGCGCGGGCCGGTGACGGCGATCGTCCGCAGGCCCGGCACCCGCTCGCGCGCGAGCGGAAGCGCCTCGATCACGCGCTTTAGCAGCGGCGCGCCGACGCCTGAGCCGCCGACCGCCACGAGGCACAACGGCTCCTCGCCGTAGCCGAGCTCCGCACGCAGCGCGGAGCGGTCGGTCAGCGTGCGCAGGTCGAAGCCGGGTACGTAGCCCGCGAAGGCGTAGTGGCGCTCGGTCCATGCCCGGATGTCCGGCAGTCCCGGGCCGAAGCTCGCCGGCACGATGTCCTCCGCGTCTCCGACGAAGATCGCGCGATCGCGAACGCGTGGATAGCGCTCGACGTGCTCGATCGTCTCGGCGTTGTAGTCGGCGGTCAGCATCGCCTCGTGCTCGTCGCCGGCGGGCATCGGCAGGTAGCCGACGAAGTCGGTCAGCCACACGTAGGGCGCTGACTTGCGCTCGGGGTTCTCGTGGAGGAAGTGGTCGATCTCCCAGCCCTCGTCGGCTATCCAGAGATCGAAGGGCTCGTCGTGCACGAGCTCGTCGAAGACCATGTAGTTCGCGCAGAGGATCTCGTCCATGCGCCGCAGGGCCTGGAAGGCGTGGAGGTCGTGCTCGCCCGCCTCGCGGTCGATGTGCGCCGCTTCGCCGGCGAGCTGCGCGCTTGCCGGGTGGATCGTCTCCCCGCGCGCCTCGAGCACGGTCGTGACCGGCTCCTGCGCGAGCCAGTGGACCTCGAGCCCTGGTGCGCGGCGGCGCAGCTCGTCGGCGATCGCGACGTCGCGCCACGCGTGGCCGAGCCCGATCGGCGAGGACACGAACAGCGCGCGTCGGGGCCGCTGCCCGGCGCGCCTCCAGGTCCGCTCGCGCGGCGGGGCGGCCGCGACGCGGCGGGCGAAGTCGCCGAGGAGCAGGTTGACGCGGATGGGGTCGCGCCCGTGGGGACAGTGTCCCGAGCCCTCGAGGCGAACGAGCTCGCCCCCGGTCAGCTCGGCCACTCGCTCGCCGCGCGCGACGGGGACGATGGCGTCCTCGGTGCCGTGCACAACGAGGACGGGGCACGCCATTTCGGTGCACAGCGCCTCGACGGCCCCCACCGCGCCGAATCCCGAGTTTCCCTCGGCCATCGTCAGCGTGAGCACCTCGGGCGTCGAGTCAAGTCCCCACGCGACCGCGTCCTCTCGCTGCTTGGTCGAATGCGGCTCGCAGAAGACCAGGCCGAAGAAGAGCTCGAGGAAGCCGCGGTGGTCGGCAAGCCACGGCGGCGAGACCGACCGAGCCCACTCCTCGACCGCCTCGGGCTCGTCGTGGAACCAGTACGCCGCCACCACCTGAGTGTCCGTGGTCAGAAGCGGCACGGTGGGGGAGATGAGGAAGAGCCCGTCGACGCGCTCGGGGTGCGCGCCGGCGAGCATGAGCGCCCGCATGGCGCCGCGGGAGAGGCCGACGACGCACGCCGAGGCGACGCCCGCCGCGTCGAGCACCGCGACGGCGTCCTCGACGTACTGCGCCGCTGCGTACGCGGCCGGGTCGCGCGGCCAGTCGGAGAGCCCGTTGCCGCGCCCGTCGAAGGTCACGGTCCGGAAGTGGCGCGCAAGGAAGGGGACCTGCGCCTTCCAGGTCCGCGAGTGCACGATCGACCACGGGGGCAGGAGCAGCACCGCGGGCCCGGTTTCGCCGTAGGCCTCCCAGTGGACGGCGACGCCGTCGCGCTCGACGACGCCCTGCTCGTCGGGAAGCCGGGCGGGGGTCCCGGTGTCGCTCCGGCCCACGCGGTCGATCGTACTCATGGCCGCGCTTCGAACACCAGGTTGAACGGCGTCTCGGCGGCGCGGCGGAAGCGCGTCAGCCCGGCCGCGGAGACCACGTCGCCGATCCTCGCCTCGCCCGCCTGGGCGCCGAGCGCGAGCCCGACCTCCTGAGACAGCGACGCCGGCGTGCACAGGAACGTCGAGAACCCGTAGTAGGCGCGGCCGACCGGGTTGAGGTTGTCCTCGACGCGGTCGCCCGCCATCGGCTCGACGATCAGCCACGTCCCGTCGGGCGCGAGCGACTCGCGGATCCGCCGCGCGGCGCCCACCGGATCGCCCATGTCGTGCAGGCAGTCGAACGTCGTCACGAGGTCGTAGCCCTCGCCCGGGTGCGCCGCGGCGGGGGCGGTGGTGAGCTCGACGCGATCGGCGACGCCTGCCTCCTCCGCTCGCCGGCGCGCGGTCTCGATCGAGCCCTCGTGGTAGTCGGAGCCCACGAACGTCGACTTCGGGAACCCCTGCGCCATGAGGATCGTCGAGGAGCCGTGACCACAGCCGATGTCGGCGACCCTGGCGCCGGCCTCGAGCTTCTCGATCACGCCATCGAGCGCCGGCAGCCACGCTGGGATGAGGTTGGCGTTGTAGCCGGGCCGGAAGAAGCGCTCACAGCCCTCGAACACGTCGTGGTTGTGCTCGTGCCACCCGACGCCTTCGCCGGTGCGCGCCGACTCCGTGATGCGCGGGGAGTCGATCACCGTCCCCAGCGCGATCTGGAAGAAGCCCGGCAGGTAGGCCGGGCTCTGGTCGTCCGTGAGGGCGACGGCCTGCTCAGGCGGGAGCGTGTAGGTGCCGTCGGCCGGCTCGTAGTCGACGTAGCCGCCGGCGGCCTGGGCGTTCAGCCACTCGCGGACGTAGCGCTCGGCGACGCCACTGCGCCGCGCGAGCTCGACCGGGGTCAGCCCCCCGGCGCCGGCCATCGCGCGGTACAGGCCGAGCTTGTCGCCCATGACGACGAGCGCTGCGTTGAGGGTCGCTCCAACTTCGCCGACGGCGCCGAAGACGAACTGCTCGAGCTTGGCCTCGTCGATCGCGGCGGGCTGGGCCGCGTCGACCGCGGCGGGCTGTTCGATGGTGGCCATGCAATGCCTCCTCAGGACGGGATTTCCGCGACCGTAGGGGCGCGCGCTCGCCGTCGCGTCAGGGGGCCACCTAGTTCTGTCGCGCGGGGCGCCCGGTCGCATCAGGGGTGGTGAGGCGTCAGACTCGGCCCATGTTGCTGGGCCGCGACGAGGAGCGGCTGGCGCTGGACCGCGTGCTGGCGGGGGCCCGGGAGGGTCACAGCGGCGTGCTGGCGCTGGTCGGCGAGCCGGGGATCGGCAAGACCGCGCTGCTCGACTACACGGCCGAGAACGCGCAGGGAATGCGGGTGGTGCGCGCCCGCGGGATCCAGTCCGAGGCCGAAGTCCCCTTCGCCGGGCTGGCCGATCTGCTGCGACCCGCGCTGGACGCGCTTGAGCGCATCCCGGCGCCCCAGGGCGTTGCCCTCGCCGGTGCGCTCGCGCTGGCGCCGGCCAGCGCGCAGGACCGCTTCGCGGTCGGGGCGGCGACGCTGAGCCTGCTCTCCGCGTGGGCCGAGGACGCGCCGCTCGCGCTGCTGGTGGACGACGCCCACCTGCTCGACGGTTCAAGCGCGGAGGCGCTCCTCTTCGCCGCCCGCCGGCTGATCGCCGACCCCATCGCGCTCGTGCTCGCCGTGCGGGAGGGCGAGCCGTCGCTGCTCGACGGCGCCGACCTGCGCGTCCTGCGCCTCGGCGGGCTCGACCGCGCCGATGCGGCGGCCCTCCTGCACCCGGCCGACGTCCCCGGGGAGGTCGTCGAGCGCCTCTATCGCGCCACCGCTGGGAACCCGCTCGCCCTGCTCGAGCTCGCGCCCGATGCGGCGCGGCTGTCGGCCGGCCCGGTCGCCGGCCCGGTGCCGCTTTCCACGAGCATCGCCGCCGCGTACGTGCGGCGCCTCGAGCGGCTGCCCGAGGCCACCCGTCGGGTGCTCGTCCTCGCTGCCGCGAGCGACGCCGGCGACCTCGCGGTCCTCTCGCGCGCGGCGTCCTCGCTCGGGGTCGCGCTCGGCGACCTCGTGCCCGCCGAGGAGGCGCACCTGCTCTCGCTCGAGGACGGCGAGGTCGAGTTCCGTCATCCGCTCGTGCGCTCAGCCGTCTACGCGGACGCCTCGGCCCACCAGCGTCGCGAGGCGCACGCCGCCGTGGCGGCCGCGCTCCCCGACCGCGAGGCCGACCGGCGCGCGTGGCACCTGGCCGCCGCCGCCGTCGGGCCGGACGACCGCGCCTCGGCAGCGCTGGCGGCGGCCGGCGCGCGGGCCTGCGAGCGAAGCGCCTACGTGGTCGCCGCCGCGACTTTCGAGCGCGGCGCCCGGATCGCGAGCTCGGACGACGCGCGAGGCCGGCTGCTCTTCTCGGCCGCCGACGCGGCATGGCTCGGGGGAGACGCACGGCGGACCGTCGCGCTCCTCGGCGAGGCGCGCGAGCACGCTCTCGATCCCGTGCTCGTGGCTCGGATCGAGCAGCTGCGCGGCTACGTCGCGATGCGGCGTGGGCCGGTCATGGACGGCTATCGGGTCATCGTCGCGGCGGCGGAGGAGGTCGCGAGCAGCGATCCGGACCTCGCGGTGGTGATGCTGGCTGATGCCGTCCAGGGCTGCCTTTACTCGGGCGACACCGCGGCGATGGTCGCCGCGGCCGAACGCGCCGTCGCCCTCGCGCAGGGCGAGGTGTCCACCCGCGCGGCCTTCCTCGCCGCCCTCGCGCACGGGATGGCGCTCGTGGCCGACGGAGAGGGTGAGTCCGGGCCGGCGGCGGTGCGCCGCGCGGTCGCGATCCTCGAGGCCTCCGACGAGCTGCGCGACGACGCCCGGTTGCTCGCCTGGGCCGCGCTCGGGCCGCTGTTCCTTCGCGAGGCCGGTGCGGGCCGTCGGCTGATCGAGCATGCCCTCGACCGGGCGCGCGGGGAGGTGGCGGTCGGCATCCTGCCGAGCCTCCTGCACCAACTTGCCCGCGACCAGTCGACGACAGACCAGTGGGCGGCCGCCGAGGCGAACTACGACGAGGCGATCCATCTCGCGCGCGAGACCGGCCAGCGGTCAGAGCTCGGGGCGGCGCTGGCCGGCCTTGCCTGGCTCGAGGCCCGGCAGGGCAGGGAGGGGGCGTGCCGCGACCACGCCGAGCAGGCGGCGGAACTGAGCGAGGAGCTCGGCATGGGGTTCTACGCCGCGTGGGTCTTCCAAGCGCTCGGCGACCTCGAGGTCGGCCTCGGGCGCCCGGCGTCGGCCGCTCCCCACTACGAAGCCCAGGTCGGGCACCTGCGTGCGCGGGGCTTCGTCGATGTCGACCTCTCACCGGCGCCGGAGCTCGTGGACGCCTACTTGCGCCTGGGCCGTACCGACGAGGCCGCTGCGGCGGCCCGCGGCTACGTCGCCGAGGCCGAGGCTAAGGGGCAGCCGTGGGCGCTCGCACGGGCGGCGCGCTGCCGTGGCCTGGTCGCGGGTAAGGACGGCGAGGCTCAGGCGTGCTTCGAGGAGGCGCTTCGCCACCACGAGCGCAGTCCCGACCTCTTCGAGGCGGGGCGGACGAGGCTTGCCTACGGCGCGCACCTGCGGCGGGCGCGCAAGCGCGTGCGAGCACGCGAGGAGCTGCGGGCGGCGATCGAGGTCTTCGAGCGCCTGGGGGCCCAGCCGTGGGCGGAGCAGGCGGGCGCGGAGCTCGCCGCGACGGGCGAGACCGCGCGACGGCGCCACCCGGGCTCGCTCGACGAGCTCACGCCGCAGGAGCTCCAGGTGGCGCGGTTGCTGGCGGACGGCAAGACGACGCGCGAGGCGGCCGCGGCCGTCTTCCTCAGCCCCAAGACGGTGGAGTACCACCTCCGTCACGTCTACCGCAAGCTCGCGATCAACTCGCGCGAGCAGCTCGTCGAGGCGTTCGCGCCGGGTCGGCCGCCGGCCCCTTGACACGACGAGGCCGGCCCCGCCTTGAGGGCCGGCCTCGGTGTATGGCTGCCTCGAGGGCGCCGCTAGCAGGCCGCCAGCTCGATCTCCTCGTAGACCAGCCCGTCACGGGTCGCGTGGCCGAATCCTCGGCTCCGCAGGTGACCTCGGTTGCGGCGGTCACCCTGCCCCTCGACGGTTCCGCCGCCGAAGAGGCTGATCACGAGCGTCGTGCCGTCGAAGGACTTCACGGTCCCGGGGCGCTCCTTCCCGTCGCGGATTCCGTCGTCGTCTGAGTCGCGGTCCCGCGGGTCCGTGCCGGCGCGGAACTCGCCGAGGTGCCCGTCCGCGCGAGCGCGTTGACGGCAGCGTGGTGGGCGATGCGGTAGAGCCACGGACGCAGCTCGCGGACACGCTAACGCCGTCCCGCAGTCCGCTCCACGCGCCCAGGAACGTCTGCTGGAGCACGTCCTCGACCCGCCCGCCGGGCAGCATGCGTCGCAGGTAGCGGGGGGGGCGCGCCGGTAGCGTTCGACGATCGCCTCGAAGGCGAGCTCGGACCCGTCGCGGGCGAGCGCGACGAGGCGCTCGTCGGACTGGGTGCACAGCAGGGCGCTCGAGACGCGCGGGGTCAGGGTCCTCCTCCTCCAACGAGGGCCAAGGCGATCCGCCCCTGGCTCCCGAGGGCGAGGCACAGGCTTGGGCGGTCGCCACGCGTCTTTCCTCCGAGCCGCTGGCCGGGGTGTTCGTGAGCCCGCTGCAACGCACTGGCCAGACGGCGGCGCCGCTGGCCGAGGCGACGGGCCTCGAGCCGGTCGTCGTGCCCGATCTGCGCGAGGTGCACCTGGGCGAATGGGAGGGCGGCGAGTTGCGCATCCGCGCGGCGGAGGGAGATCCGCTCCTCGCCCGCCTCACGCACGACGAGCGCTGGGACGTGATCCCCGGCGCCGAGTCGGCGGAGGGCTTCGCGGCACGGGTCAACGCCGCCCTCGACGCGATCGCCGAGCGCGCCGGGCCCGGCGGCCTCGCCGCTGCCTTCGTCCACGGCGGGGTGATCGGCGAGGCGGCGCGTCAGGCCACCGCGAGCCGCCCCTTCGCCTTCATCCACGCCGACAACGGCTCGCTCACCCGCCTCGTCCGCTTCGCCGACGGCCGCGGGCTGCTGCGCAGCTTCAACGACACCGCGCACCTGGCGGATCTGCGCTGAGGGGGAGGGGAGCCGTCGCGGGCCGCGACGGCGGCGGCGGCCCCGCGATCATCTTCGGGGCGGCCCGGCGATCTTCGGCCCCCCGCCTCCGGCGCCTGACCCCACCTCCTCCCTCGCCAGATGCAGTAGACGCCTGCGGCGCGCTTCCGCGCAAGCCCCGCGGCGCGCTTCCGCGGAAGCCCCGCGCCGCCGACTACCGCTCGAGCAGCTCGATCCCGTGGGCGGCCGCGTCGCGGACCACCGGCATCGCGACCTGCTTGCGCGAGAACTCGGCGCGGGTGTAGCAGTGGACGTCGGCCGGGGCGCCCATCTCGGCCGCATCCCACAGGGCC
This sequence comes from uncultured Actinomycetes bacterium, assembly GCA_963728925.1. Taxonomy (GTDB): domain Bacteria; phylum Actinomycetota; class Thermoleophilia; order Solirubrobacterales; family Solirubrobacteraceae; genus JBBPZA01. The sequence continues at coordinate 458,515 of CAVSMB010000029.1, forward strand.
CCCGCCTGGTAGACGCGCTCGAGCCACGGGACGCCGTTGAAGTGCTCGGAGACGAGGACGACCATCCACTCGGGGCCGCGTTCGCGCTGTCGCCCGGCGCCCTTGGCGTCCGCCACGCGCGCGCCCGCGACGATCGCCCGCTCCACCGGCCAGCGGTCGGTGATGCGGCGGACGTAACGGTGCAGCTCGGTGAGGTCGAGGCGGTCCGCCACCGCGCCCATGGCGTCAGCGTAGCGCCGCGGGACGCGGCTCGCCACAGCGCGATGTGGCGATCGCGTTAAGAGAATTCGTCCGCCGTGTGGGGCCCGACGCATGCGACCGACAAGCGGTCCTCGACGTCGCCCGCGATCTCGGCCACCTCGTCGTAGGTGACCGCGTCGAGCTGGGCGATCGCGGCGTCGGGGTCGATCGGCTCGCCGAAGACGATCGAGCGCTGCGCGGCGTAGCGGGCCACCGCGTTGGTGTTCTCGAACGCGAGCACGCGACGTCCGGCCGCGTAGCTCCGCGCCCGCTCGACCTCCTCCTCGGTCGGTCCGTCCGCGCGCAACTCGCCGACGATCTCCTTCATCCGCGTGTAGGCCTCCACGCACTTCTGGGAGTCCAGGCCCGCGGAGAGCTGGAGGATCGGCACGTCGGCGGCGGCGTGGTCGACCGCGTAGACGGAGTAGGCGAGGCCCCGCTGCTCGCGGATCTCGTCGAACAGGCGCGAGCCCATCGAGCCGCCGAGCAGCGTCGCGTAGATGGTCAGCGCGGCCCGAGCCGCCGGGTCGGCGACGTCGAGCTGCGGCCGGTAGGAGAGGCGAAGGTGCGACTGGTTGGAGTCGCGCTCCTCGACGAGCACCTGCGGCTGGAAGGACGGCGCTGCCTCGTAGGCCTCCGGCGCGGGCAGTGCCGGGAAGCGGGCGAAGAGCTCGTCGACCGCGCCGTTGGCGGGGACGTGCTCGAGGTTGCCGACGAGGAAGGCGCCGCCGCGCGAGCCGGCCCAGCGGCGCTCGCGGAAGGCCACGATCGCCTCGCGGGTGAAGTCGCGCAGGTGCTCGGGCGGGCCGAGCACGGTGCGCCCGAGCGGATGGTCGCCGAAGGCGGCCTGGTCGATCAGCATCTCGGCCACCATCGAGGGCTGGTCGTTGTAGCGCGCGATCTCCTGGATGACAACGCCGCGCTCGCGGTCGAGCTCGGAGGCGTCGAGCTTCGGCCGCCCGACGAAGTCCGTGAGCAGGTCGAGGGCCTGCATCGCCGTCTCGGCCCGGGCCGTGATGTGGAAGGCGACCAGGTCGTGCGAGGTGTAGGCGTTGAGCTGCGCGCCGATCCGCTCCGCGGTCTCGTTGACCTTGCGGTAGTCGTCGAACTTCTCGCCGCCCTTGAACACGAGGTGCTCGAGGAAGTGGGCCATCCCGTTCTCCTCCGGGCGCTCGGTACGAGCCCCCGCGTCGAAGGCGACGAGCGCGGTCACCGCACGGGTGCCCTCGAGCTCGACACGGTGCAGCGGGAGGTCGTTGGACAGCGTGGAGGAGGTGACCGTCGGCATGGTCCGAGAGTAGCGAGCGCCGCCGGTGCAGGATCGCTTGCAGGGGGCGAAACGCAGGGGAGGGATGGTTAGCCTCCGGCGCCGATCGATGACAGTTGACGAGCGACAGCAGCGCCGCCGCACGACCGGCCGCTCCGCGGCGGTCCAGGAGGCCGAGCGCACCCGCACGGGCCCGCGCCCGCGCAAGCCGGACAAGGACGGTGGGGCGCCGGCGCTCATCGCCTTCGACGACGTCTCCAAGATCTACGACGGCGGCGACACCGGCCTGCAGAGCGCCTCCTTCGAGGTCGGCGCCGGCGAGTGGGCGTTCCTCGTCGGGTCGACCGGGTCGGGCAAGTCGACGATCATGCGCCTGCTGATCAAGGAGCTCGAGCCCAGCGCGGGCGCGATCACCGTCGCCGGCAAGGACCTCGCGCAGATCGGTCGGCGCCGCGTGCCCTTCTACCGCCGCAACCTCGGCGTCGTCTTCCAGGACTTCAAGCTCCTGCCGAACCGCACGGTCTACGAGAACGTCGCCTACGCGCTGCAGGCCACGGGGCAGCGGCGCTCGGAGATCCGCGCGAAGGTGCCCGACATCCTGCGGATGACCGGGCTCTCGACCAAGCTCCACAGCTACCCCGACCAGCTCTCGGGCGGCGAGCAGCAGCGCGTCTCGATCGCGCGTGCGTTCGTCAACCACCCGCCGCTGCTGCTGTGCGACGAGCCGACGGGCAACCTCGACCCCGAGACGAGCATCGGGATCATGCAGCTCCTCTACCGGATCAACCGCACCGGCACGACGGTCATGGTGGCGACCCACGACAACCAGATGGTCGACAAGATGCGGCGCCGGGTCATCCAGCTCGCCGCAGGGCGCATCGTTCGCGACGAGCCCGCCGGCCTGTACGCGCGCGACGAGACGACCAAGGAGTTCGCCGCCCGCATGCGCGGCTCCGGTCCCCGCGGCGCTCCGGACCTCTAGCCCGTGCGCCTCGGCTTCTTCATCCGCGAGGCGATGCGCTCGCTGCGGCGCAACGCGGCGCCCAGCTTCGCGGCGGTGGCCACGGTCCTCGTGACGATCCTGCTGCTCGGCGTGTTCATCCCGATCGTGCAGGCGACCACGGTCGCGACCAACGAGGTTCGCGGCCGCCTGCTGCTGAACGTGTACCTCAAAACCGACGCGACCGACCAGGACGTCGAGCGCGTGCGCCGGCTCGTCGCCGAGCAGACCCCGAACGTCAAGAGCGTCCAGTACGTCTCCAAGACCGACGCCTACCGCGAGCAGAAGCGGCGCAACCCGACGGCCTACGAGCTGCTCGGCCGCAACCCGCTTCCCGACACGATGCGCATCACCCCGAGCGACCCCGACAAGATCGGCCAGATCCGCGACGCGCTCACGCCGCTCACCCCGAGCGGGGCGCGCACGACGATCGACCCGGCGATCGACGAGGTCCGCAACCGCCGCGAGGACACCGACAAGATCATCCGGGGCACGAATGTGGTCAAGCTGACCATGGTCCTGCTCGCGACCCTGCTCATCGCCGCCTCGGTGCTGCTCGTCGCGAACACCATCCGCCTCTCGGTCTTCTCGCGACGGCGCGAGATCGAGGTGATGAAGCTCGTGGGCGCGACGGACTGGTTCATCCGCTGGCCCTTCGTCATCGAGGGCGTGCTCGTCGGCGCGCTCGGCGGGGTCTTCGCGATCCTCCTGCTCGGGGTGGCCAAGGTCGCCTTCGTCGACCCGCTGACGAGCTCGTTCGCGCTGATCGCCGCACCCGACACGCTGCACTTCCCGATCCTCGTGGCGATCCTGCTGGCCGCCAGCATCGGCGTCTCGGCGCTTGGCTCGGGCATCAGCCTGCGCCGCTTCCTGCGCGTCTGAGCCGGGCTGGGGGCGGAGCGCCCCTCTATGAGGCGCCAAAGCGCCTCGTTACCCTCTGCGCACCCTCCCGTCGTAGCACCTCGGAGCATGTCGCCCCGCCGCCGCCCCTCGCTCGCACCGCTTCTCGCCATCGTCCTGACCCCGCTCCTCCTCGTGGTGGGGATCTGGCTCGGCGGGCATCCCTCGATCCTGCCGGGGCCGGTGCGCGACGCGCTGGTCGGCGACAAGAACGCGCAGTCGATCGACGAGGTGCTCCACACGATCCGCGACGACTACTACCGGAAGGTCGACTCCAAGACGCTGGTCGACAGGTCGCTGAAGGGGGCGGTCTCGAGCCTCGACGACCGCTTCTCCAACTACTTCGACCCGAAGGAGTACCGCGACTTCGAGGACTCCACCGACGCACGCTTCTCGGGCGTCGGCATCACCGTGCAGCAGGACCCCAGGGGCCTGCTCATCACCAAGGTCTTCCCCGAGTCGCCCGCCGCCCGCGCCGGCCTCAAGGCCGCCGACGTGATCGCCGCGGTCGACGGCGCGGCGCTGCGGGGCAAGCCGTCGACCGTCTCGACCGCCCTGATCAAGGGCCGTCCAGGGACGCCCGTGTCGCTCACCGTGCTGCGCGGGCCCGACCGGCGGGTGGTCAAGCTCACCCGCGCCCGTATCTCCTTCCCGGTGGTCGAGTCGCGGCTGCGAACGGTCAAGGGGGTCAAGGTCGCGGACATCGCGCTGTCGAGCTTTACCAGCGGCGCGCACGGCGAGCTGCGCCAGGCGGTCGACACCGCGCTGAAGCGGGGCGCCAAGGGGATCGTCCTGGACCTGCGCGGCAACGGCGGCGGGCTCCTCGACGAGGCGGTGCTCGTCTCGAGCATCTTCGTCGGAGACGGCCCCGTGGTCATCACCGACGGGCGTACGCGCGGCCGGCGGGTGTTCAACGCGACCGGCGACGCGATCTCGGGCAAGGTCGGGGTGGTCGTCCTCGTCGACCGAGGAACCGCCTCCTCGGCCGAGATCGTCACGGGCGCGCTGCAGGACCGCAGGCGCGCGCAGGTGGTCGGGACCAACACCTTCGGCAAGGGCGTCTTCCAGGAGATCAAGGAGCTGCCCAACGGGGGAGCGGTCGAGCTGACGGTCGGCGAGTACTTCACGCCCAGCGGGCGCAACCTCGGCGGCGGCGGGGTCAGGCAGGGCAAGGGGATCGCGCCCGACGTGCGGGCCCTCGACAAGCCGAAGACCGCGCGCGACGAGGCGCTCGACGTCGCGCTCTCGCGCCTCGCGGCGCGAGGCCGGTGAGCTCGGCGCCGGGGCCACGCGGCGCGCGGCGCTCGTGAGCCGGCCCCCGCGGCGCGGGCGCGACGACAGCTCTGCGCCTCGCACCCACCTCGTCGGCCTGCTCGAGCGACGCGGCCGCTTTCTCGTTGCCCAGCCCTTCTTCGAGCGGGGGCGCCAGCTGACCGTCGAGAAGGACCGCAGGGCGCGCGAGGGGATGCTCGTGCTCCTGCGCGTGGGTGCCCGCGGCGCGGCGCGCATCGAGCGCGTCCTCGGGCGCCCCGACCTCGCCCGCGACGTGCTCGAGGCGCTGATGCTCGACCGAGGGCTGCGCCGCGGCTTCGACTCGCGCGTCGAGCGCGAGGCGGCCCAGCCGCCGCCCATCGACCCGCCGCGTCGCGACCTGCGCGCGCTGGAGACGTTCACGATCGACCCGGCCAGCGCGCGTGACTTCGACGACGCGATCTCCGCGCAGGAGCTCGAGCCCGGGCTGCGGCGCGTCTGGGTGCACATCGCCGACGTGAGCGCCCACGTTCGCCCCGGCTCGCCGGTGGACCGCGAGGCGTACCGGCGCGCGACGAGCGTGTACGTGCCCGGCGCGGTCGAGCCGATGCTTCCGGAGGCGCTCTCAAACGTCGCCTGCTCGCTCGTCCCCGGCGAGGACCGGCTCGCCGTGACGGTGGAGCTGGACTTCCGCGGCACCCGGCGCGAGCGCTCGGCCTTCTACCGCTCGGTCATCCGCTCCGACGAGCGGCTGGACTACGACCGAGTCGACCGCGTCTTCGCGGGTGAGGAGCCCGCGCGCGAGCCGTGGGCGGAGCCGTTGGCGGTGGCCCGCGCCGTGGCCGGCGAGCTCGCCGCGGAGCGAGCGCGCCGTGGCGCGCTAGCCGTCGAGTCGGTCGAGCCCGAGTTCGCCTTCGACCTCGTGGGCCGGGTCGAGGCGGTCCGGCCGACCGAGCAGACCGAGTCCCACCGGCTCATCGAGCACCTCATGATCGCGGCGAACGAGGCGGTGGCGACGCTGCTCGAGGAGCGCGGAGTGCCGGCCCTCTATCGCGTGCACGAGCGCCCGGACCCGTCGCGGGTGCAGAACCTGGTCGCCCAGCTCGCCTCGCTCGAGGTCCCTACGCCGGCGCTGGCGGAGCACCTCTCGCCCCAGCAGGCGGCCGACCTCGTGGCCGAGTGCTCGCGGCTCGTGGACGAGCACGTGCGGCGCACGGGCCACGGCCGCGCGGGGCTGACCTCGCTCGTCCTGCGCTCGCTCAAGCAGGCGCACTACTCACCGCGCAACCTCGGTCACGCCGGGCTGCGCTCGCCGCGCTATTGCCACTTCACCTCGCCGATCCGCCGCTATCCCGACCTCGTGTGCCACCGGGGTCTGCTCTCGGCGGTCGGCGGAGGCGAGGACCCCCCGCGGGCGGCCGACATGGAGCCGGCCGCGGCGTGGACCTCCGGGCGCGAGCGCGACGCGATGCGCGTCGAGCGCGACGCCGACGACGTCGCGCGCTGCTTCCTGCTCGAGCAGGAGCTGGCGGGCACGGGCCTGGAGCGCGAGTGGGAGGGCGAGGTCGCCGGCCTCATCCCCGCCGGCGCCTTCGTCGCCTTCGGCGGCGGCTACGAGGGGATGCTCCCCGCCCGCCGCCTGCCCGGCGAGTGGTGGGAGCTCAACGAGGAGGGCACCATCCTGCGGGGCACGCGGACCGGCAAGGCGATCCGCCTCGGCGATCGCGTGCGGGTGCGGGTCGACCGCGTCGAGGCGCCGCGCGGGAGGGTCGACCTGCTCCCGGTGGACCTGTGAGCGCCGCCGGCCCGCCGCGGACAGACTCCTCCTGGCCACGCGGCCCACGCGGCCCCTTCTCCTTCTCGGCATGATGGTGCGATGGCCAAGGGTAGGAAGCGAAAGACAGCTCCGGGCGACGTCGCCACCAACCGGCAGGCCTCGTTCCGGTTCAACCTGCTCGAGCGCTTCGAGGCGGGCGTCGTGCTGACCGGCACCGAGGTGAAGTCGCTGCGTGAGGGCAAGGCGCAGCTCAAGGACGGCTACGCGACAGTGGACGACGGGGAGGTGTGGCTCCACAACGTCCACATCCCGCCCTACGGGAACGCCTCGCGCGACAACCACGATCCCGAGCGCCCGCGCAAGCTCCTGCTGCACCGGCGCGAGATCGACCGCCTGGTCGGCCGGACGCGCGAGCGGGGGCTCACCCTCGTGCCAACGCGCCTGTACTTCTCGGGGCCGCGGGCCAAGGTCGAGATCGCTTTGGCGAAGGGCAAGGACCGCTTCGACAAGCGCGAGTCGATCCGCGAGCGCGAGATGGCCCGCGAGGCGGACCGTGCGATGAAGGGCGTGTAGGCGCATCGACCGAGCGCCCCTCGCCGATGTCCCTCGCCGCGGCGTCGCGCCCGGCTAGAATGGAGGGGCAGGCACAAGGGGGCGAACTAGCTTCGACGTGGAGCTGAACGTCTTGATGTTGCGAGCCGAGGACCCGGGGTTGGCCTCGTAAAACCCCCCCGGAAACCATAAGTGCGGACTCTCACGAGTTCAGCCTCGCCACTGTTTAGGTAGACGAGGAGTCGCCCCGGGCAGCCCGCGGCCCGGTACAGCGGCTTCAGCGAGCGGGATCACCCCGAAGGCAGGACCTTCGGCCCGAGGGGGACATCTTCAGGAAGGTATGGCGCCGGTGACGTGCCCCGCGGATCGACCGATCCGGACGCCGAGATCAGACTCCGACGGGAACGCTCGTAGTACGCATCGTTGACGGGTTCCGCGGACGCCGGGGCAGAACCGGCCGCCTCCACTCCCACCGGTGATTCAGCCGCGCCCTGCCTCGTCGCCCAGACCGGCGACGAGGCGCCCGTCGCACCCGGCGACGGAGCGCCGCGGGTGCAGCGCGGTCACCAGCGTCAGCAGGCACACGCCCGCGGCTGCCGCGTAGGGCACGAGGTCCGACGTCGCCTGCGCGGTGGCGCCGCCGACGCGCCCGTGAGCACACGGCGGTCGTGAAGCGCGCCGCGCAGGCCGCGCAGGCCGGCTCCGGTCGGGGCCGGCGCCGGTGTGCGCAGGGTCCAGACGGCGAGCGCGCAGGCCACCACCGCGACGCTCGAGAACACCGGCTCGGTCCCAAGTCGCTCGGCCACGACGCCGAGCGCCGGCCCGGCCAGGCCGGCCGCGATGGCCGCCGCGACGCTCCGCCTATCGCCTCGCCGCGGCGCTCCCGCGGGACCGCTCTGACCAGCCACGCCATCGCGCCGCACCACGAGAACGCGCTTCCGATGCCCTGGAGGAAGCGCGCCGCGTCGAGCTCGAGCGCCGAGCGACCGAAGCCGAAGGCGATGCTCGTGATCCCGAGCAGCGCGAGGCCGGCGAGCACGTCGGCTTGACCCCGACCCGCGCCGCGAGCCACCCGCCCGGGAGCGACCCGACGAGGACGCCCGCCGGAAAGGTCGCGGTCAGTACTCCCGCCGAGGTCTTGGTTAGGCCGAGCTCGTCGGCGTAGTGGGGCAGTAGCGGCGTGATCGCCGCGAAGAACGTGGTGTCGACGAACACCACGGCGCCGACGAGGAGGACGAGCCTGCGCATCGGTCCGATGCTAGGGAGGTAGCCTGCCACGTTGCCGTCGGCCCGAGACCGAGTCCCATGCTGCCCGCCACTGCGATCACGCGCGCCAGAACCGCCCGCGCTGACCCCGCGGCCGTCTCGGACCGGACCGCGAGCGCTGCCCTCTGGCGGCGCGCGCTGCCCGACGTAGCGGGGATCGCCGCCCTCTCGCTCCTGCTGTGGCTCGTGTACGGCTCGGGCTACGTCGACTACGACGCCGTCTATGCGCTGATGTGGGGAGAGGACATCGCCCACGGGCGGGCGGCCGTGGACATCGCCGCCGTGCACTCGCCCACGTCGCATCCGCTGGACACCATGCTGGCTGCTCTGCTGGCCCCGCTCGGGAAGGCGGCCGCGCTCACGGGCCTGCAGACCGTCTCGATCGTCTCCTTCGGCGCGCTGGGCTGGTCGGCCTACCGCTTCGGAAGCCGGCTGTTCGTGCCCGTGGTCGGGGCGGTCTTCGCCGGGATCCTCGTCACCCGTCCGATCCTCGTCCACCAGGCCCTGACCGCCAACGTCGACATCCCGTTCCTCGCGCTCGTCCTCGCGGCCGCCACGCTTGAGGCGGGGCGGACGCGCCGTGGGGCGCCCGTTCTCGCACTGCTCGCGGTCGCCGGATTGCTGCGCCCAGAGGCGTGGCTGTTGTCGGCGGCCTACCTCGTCTGGCTCTGGCCAGCGGTCTCGGGCCGGGGGCGCGCCGTCGCCGTGGCGCTCGCGCTCGCCGGGCCGGTGCTGTGGGGGGCCTTCGACCTGATCGTTGCGGGGAGCCCGCTGCACTCGATCACGGGCACGCGCCGGGCCGCGACGCGGATCGGCCGGCCTCAGGGCATCGACCGGGCGATCCGCCTGACCCCCACCTACGGGGCCAAGTTCCTCCAGGTCCTTCCGACGCTGGTCGGGCTCGTGGCGATGGTGGCGGCGCTGCGCTGGGAGCGCCGGCGAGCGCTGCTGCCCGTGGCCATCGGCGCGGTCGGCCTCGTCGCCTTCCTGTTCCTCGGGCTCGGCCGGCAGCCGCTGCTCGCCCGCTATCTCGCCATCCCGGCCTCGATGCTCGCTCTGTTCTGCGCCGCCGCGGTGGGCGCGCGCTTCGTGCCCTCGGTGCAAGCGCGGCTGGGCGGCTGGGCCACCGCGGTCTCGCTCGCGGCGGCGGCCGCGCTGCTCGTCGCCGCCGTGCAGGTCACCCCGGCGGTCCGAGACACCGTGGACCAGGCGAAGGCCCGGCACCGCGCCGACGGCGACCTCCCGGGCCTCGTCGACCGAGAGCGCGCGGCCTTCGAGGGCTGCGGTCCGCTGCAGACGGCGTTCTTCCAGACACGGCCGCTGCTCGCCTACCTGCTCGACGAGCCCGCCAACGACATCGTGCGGGTCCGCGCCGACCGCGCCGTGTCGGGCACGGTGCTGGCCGAGCGCGACAGCGCGCCGCCGCCGCCTCCGGCGTTCCGGCCGGTGGTCCAGGACCGGTCGTGGCGGCTGCTGAGCACGTGCCGCGTGGGGGCGTGAGCTCGGCGGCCGCCAGGCTCGCGCCGCGCACGGCCCCCCGGGCGACCGTGGTCAGGGTGGGGCAGCTGGCCGGCGCCTGCGGCCTGCTGTCGGTCCTGCTCTGGCGGCTGTACGGCTCCCCGACGATCGGCTATGACACCTTCTACGCGCTGACCTGGGGAGGGCAGCTCGCCAACGGCGAGCTTCCCCAGTACGAGGTCGCCCACGGACCGACGCCGCACCCCCTCGCAAACCTCGTGGCCGTGGTGCTCGCGCCGCTTGGGACGCACGACGCGATGGTGGCGGTCAGGGTCATCAGCGTCGTCGGGCTGGCCGCCCTGGGGATCCTCTGCTTCGTGCTGGGCCGGCGCCTGTGGTCCCTGGGAGTGGGGCTGCTCTTCGCGGGGCTCGTGCTGACCCGCCCGGTGCTGGTCGGCGTGGCGCTCAACTCGGCGATCGACCTTCCGTTCCTGTGCCTCTCGCTCGGGGCGCTGCTCCTTGCGGTGACCCGGCCGCGCGACCGCTACGGCGTGCTGGCGCTCCTCGGCGCAGCCGGCCTGCTGCGCCCCGAGGCGTGGCTCTTCTCGGCTGCCTTCATCGCCTGGCGATGGCGCGCCTGCACGCAGCGCGAGCAGGGCCTCATGCTCGGCCTCGCCGCGCTGGCGCCAGCGCTGTGGATCGCCTCGGACGCGATCATCACCGGCCAGCCGGCCTACTCGTTCAGCCGCACGCGGATGATCGCCGAGCACACCGGCGAGCAGCGCGGCGGGGTCGTCCAGACGGTCATGTGGACGGCGCGATCGTGGAAGGGCATCCTCCACGTCGTCCCCGCCCTCGCCGCCCTCGGGGGGCTCGTCGCCGGGCTGCGCTACCAGCGGTCACGTGCGCTTGGACCGGCCGTGCTCATGGCCCTGGGCAGCGTCTCGTTCCTGGCCACCGGCCTCTCGGGGCTTCCACTGCTCATCCGCTACTTCCTGCTCCCCGGCGCGATCCTCTGCCTCTTCGCGGCCGTCGGCCTCCTCGGATGGCGCGAGCAGGCGCCCGGAGGCGCCGTGCGGACGTGGTGGGCACGTGTCGCGGCGGTCGGCCTCGTCGCCCTCGCGGTGAGCATCCCGTGGGAGGCGCGATCGCTCGACCGGCTGGTCTCGCGCTTCGGCGTCGCCGCGACGGCGCAGCGCGACCTCGCGCGGCTGACCGAGACGCCGGCGATGCGGGCCGCGCTCCTCAGATGCTCCCCGCTCCAGACGCGCGACTTCCGCGCCCGCCCCGAGCTCCTCTTCCTCTGGTATGAACGCAGGCGGCAGCCGCGAGTCGTCGCCTCCCGCAGCCTCGCGCTGCGCGACGGCTTGCTGCTCCGTTACCACGGCGAGCTGGCGCCGGCGCGCGCGCCGGGGTTCACACCGGTCGTCGGCAACACGACGTGGACGCTGCTGGAGCGCTGCCGCGTCACCGGCGCCGCAGCCCGAGCACGCTGATGAAGAAGCTCGAGAGGACCGTCTGGAATCCCAGCGCGGTCAGCGTGACACCGGGCACGACGAGCCGCATGGTCGACGCGTAGTCCAGGGCTCCGAACCCCGCGCCGCGCCACTTGTTGACCGCCAGCGCGAGGAGCAGGAGCCCGACGAGGATGGCAAGGGCGCCGAGGCCGGCGCCGATCTCGAGGCTGCCGGGGCGGGTGACCTTCTCCACCCTTGGATCGGGCGGCAGGAGGCCCTCGGTCACCGCGAAGACCTTGGCGAACACGGCGAAGAGCACCGACTCGTACCCGCACAGGAGCGCGAGGCTCGCGAACAGCAGCGTGTGGGCGTCGAAGCTCACGCCGAAGGCCTGCACCCCGGGGAGGGCGATGGCGTAGCCGAGGAGCCCGAGCAGCAGGAGCGCGAGGCCGGGCGCGAGGAAGAGCCAGCGCGGGCTGAAGATCAGGAAGAAGCGCAGGGTGCGCCAGCCGTCGCGGAAGGTCCGCAGGTGGCGGGCCGAGGTCCCACGGCCGTCGGGGTGCAGGGTGATCGGCACCTCGGTCATCCGTGCGTCGCCGAGGCTCGACTTGATGATCATCTCGGTCGCGAACTCCATGCCGGCGCAGCGCTGGTGCAGGGTCGCGTAGTGGCGCTTCGTGAAGCCGCGCATCCCGCAGTACACGTCGTTGACCGGCGCGCCGAACCAGCGCCGGGCCATCGCGGAGAACATCGGATTGCCCCAGCGCCGGTGCAGGAAGGGCATCGCGCCGGGCATCACGCGCCCGCCTCCCGGCTCGAGTCGACACCCCTGCACGAGGTCGTAGCCCTCGCGCAACCGGTCGACGAACTTGGGCAGCTCGAGGAAGTCGTAGCTGTCGTCGGCGTCGCCCATGATGACGTAGCGCCCACGCGCGGCGGCGATCCCGCCTATCAGCGCGTTGCCGTAGCCGCGGCTGTCGATCGTCACCACGCGGGCGCCGAGCCGCGCGGCGATCTCCGGTGAGGCATCGGTGCTGCCGTTGTCGGCGACGATGATCTCCCCGGCGACGGAGTGGTCCTCCATCGCCTTGCGGGCCTTGACGATGCAGCGCTCCAGCGTGGCGGCCTCGTTGCGGCAGGGCATGACCACCGAGACCTCGACGGATTCGTCGAGCGGATCGGTGTCGACCTCCGATCGGTCCTGGAGCTCGGCGGCCGTTTCCCCCGCCATCGATCGAGCGTACCGCGTGCTCGCTCGGGTCGTTGGCGAGGCGTGTGCCTCCCTACTGCTGCGCGGCGATCTGCGCCTGCATCCGCTCGATGTACGCGGTGAGGCGCGTAAAGGCGGCGTCGAAGTCGACGAGCGGCTCGGTGTCGTACTCCACGAACGGCGAGAGCGGGTACTCGAGCATCAGGTCCATGAGCTCCTCGTGGGAGTCTGTGCTGCTGACGCTCATTCCGCCGCCGCCCGGGAATGCGTAGAGCGCCTCGAACGTGCCGTCGTCCACCTTCTGCCGCAGCCAGGCGCGGGCGGCGTTGACGGCCTCGAGTGGCGGGGGCATCGGACCGGGCCGTACAGTGACGAGGAACTTCATGGTCCACCTCCTGGTTGGGGAAAGAGTGGGATCGCGCCAAGTCTGACTCGTCCGACCGGGCGCCGTCAACCGACGAAGGAACGGGCGCCGGGTCGCCCACGGCGGCCGCTACACTTACGTTGCGTAAGCAACTACACAAAGGTGCTCCATTGACCTCCCTTCTTCTGATCCCCCTCGACGACACCGTGGTCTTCCCCACGATGGACGTCACCCTTCCCCTCGACGTCGGCGACGACGAGCGCGTGCTCCTCGTGCCCCGCAAGGACGGCGTCTTCGCCAAGGTCGGGACCGTGGCGGAGGTCTCCGAGACGGTCCGCCTGCCCGGCGGTGGCCGCGCAGTGGCCCTTTCCGGCCGGAGCCGCGGCGTCGCCGGCGCGGCAACCTCGGACCCGCGCGGTCAGCTGCGCGTCGAGGTCGACGAGCGCTCAGACGACGTTCCCGTCGACAGCCGCACCCGCACGCTGGAGTCCGAGTACCGCGCGACCGTCGAGGAGATCCTCGAGCTGCGCGGCGACGACGGCCGCGTCGCGGCCTTCCTGCGCTCGATCACCGAACCCGGGGCGCTCGCCGACACCAGCGGCTACTCGCCCGACATCCCGTTCGAGCAGAAGGTCGAGCTGCTCGAGACCCTCGACGTGACCGCGCGGCTCGAGCGCGCGCTCGAGCTCCAGCGCGAGCGCCTCACCGAGCTGCAGGTCCGCCGCCGCATCCGCGACGACGTGGAGTCCGGCGCCCAGAAGCAGCAGCGCGAGTACTTCCTGCGCAAGCAGATGGACTCGATCCGCAAGGAGCTCGACGAGGACGACGCCTCGATCATCGACGAGTACCGCACCAAGATCGACGAGGCCGGCATGCCCGAGGCCGTCCGCGAGCAGGCGGACAAGGAGCTCGGCCGCCTCGAGCGGATGGGCGAGCAGTCGGGCGAGGCGAGCATGATCCGGTCCTACCTGGACTGGCTGATCGCGGTGCCGTGGTCCGAGCGCTCCGACGAGCGCCTCGACCCCGTCCACGCCCGTGAGGTGCTCGACGCCGACCACGCCGGCCTCGAGGACGTCAAGGATCGCATCACCGAGTACATCGCCGTCAAGAAGCTGCGCCTCCAGCGCGGCATCGCCGAGGACCGGCGCTCCGGCGCGATCCTCACGCTGATCGGACCTCCCGGCACGGGCAAGACGTCGATCGGCGAGTCGATTGCGCGGGCGACCGGTCGCGAGTTCGTGCGCATGTCGCTCGGCGGCGTGCGCGACGAGGCCGAGATCCGCGGCCACCGCCGCACCTACATCGGCGCGCTGCCGGGCCGGCTCGTGCGTGCCCTGCGCGACGCCGGGACGATGAACCCGGTGATCATGCTCGACGAGGTCGACAAGGTCGGCGCCGACTGGCGCGGCGATCCCTCCTCGGCGCTGCTCGAGGTCCTCGACCCCGCGCAGAACCACTCGTTCCGCGACCACTACCTCGACGTGGAGATCGACCTCTCCAACGTGCTGTTCATCGCGACGGCGAACGTCGCCGAGACGATCCCCGGCCCGCTGCTGGACCGCATGGAGGTCATCCGCTTCGACGGCTACACGGTGGCCGAGAAGGTGGCCATCGCCCGCGGCTACCTGTGGCCTCGCCAGCGCGAGCGCAACGGCCTGCGCGAGGACGAGGTCGCCATCGACGACGAGGTCCTGCGCCTGGTGGTCAGCGAGTACACCCGCGAGGCCGGCGTGCGCCAGCTCGAACGCGAGCTGGGGACGACGCTGCGCAAGGTCGCGACGCGGATCGCGTCCGGCCAGGCGCAGACGCCGGTGCAGATCGACGTCGACGCCGTGCGCGACGCCCTGGGCAAGCAGCGCTTCTTCCAGGAGTCCGCGGTCCGCACGGCGGTCCCCGGCGTGGCCACGGGCCTCGCGGTGACCGGCGTCGGAGGCGACGTGCTCTTCGTCGAGGCGACCGACATGCCCGGCAAGGACGGGCTCGTGCTCACCGGCCAGCTCGGCGACGTCATGCGCGAGTCGGCGCGGATCGCCCTGAGCTTCGTGCGGTCGCACGCCGAGGAGCTCGGGGTCGAGGAGAGCGCGTTCGAGGGGCGTGAGTTCCACGTGCACGTACCGGCGGGCGCGATCCCCAAGGACGGCCCGAGCGCGGGCACGACGATGACCACGGCGCTCGCGTCGCTGCTGAGCGGCCGGCCGGTGAAGCACACGGTCGGGATGACCGGCGAGGTCACCCTTCAGGGCCGCGTGCTGCCGATCGGCGGGCTCAAGCAGAAGGTCCTCGCCGCGCATGCGGCAGGACTGACCGACGTGATCCTCCCCGAGCGCAACCGGCCCGACCTCGACGACGTCCCCGAGGACGTGCGCGAGCAGATGGCCTTCCACCCGGTCATGACGATCGGCGAGGTGCTCGAGCTCGCCCTCGAGCCCGAGCCGGCGCTGGCGCCGACGCCGCTCGGACGCTAGCCCTCCGCCTGGAGCGCGTGCGCCTGGGCCTCGTTGGCCCGGGCGCACAGCCAGGCGTAGCCCGTCTGCAGGACGTCGTTGCCCGCCGAGGCGGCGAGCACCGCGGTGACCGTGCGCCCGGCCGGAGGCGACGCGAGGCGCAGTCCGACGACGCCGAGCCCGGCCCAGGCGCCGACGCAGCGGGTGCAGGTGAGCAGCTCGCCCATCGCGTGGCGCAAGCGTCGGCCACGCGGCCGGCGTCCGTCCGGCGTCTCGGCCACGAACGGCGTGCGCACCCAGGTCGCGACCTTCTCGTTGACGACCAGCTTCGAGAGCGCGCAGGTGGCGGCGGCGAGCGGCAGCCACTCCGCGGGCGTGATCGGCTCCCGGTCCAGGCGACGGGCTCGGGTCGCGACCACCAGGGTGGCCAGGAGCGAGCCGTAGGCGGCGTTGAGCACGGCGTAGTCGATCGGCTCGGTCGGCGTCTGTTCGACGGGCTCCATGGTCGCGAGGGCTGCCCTACCCGCGGCTCGCGAGAGCGAACCCTGCACCGTTTCGCCACCTGGATCCCGTCGCGGCGCGTCGGGTATCGTGCCGGTTCCGATGGCCCTGCTCGACGTCGACACGCACGAGGAGGACGGTGCGATCCGCGTCGCCCTGAGCGGAGAGCTCGACATCTCGAGCGCCTCGCGGGTCGAGGAGGAGCTCGACCGAGTCGAGGCCGAACGCCCGCCCGTGCTGGCGCTCGACCTCCGGGGTCTGGCCTTCATGGACTCGACCGGCCTGCGGCTCATCGTCAGCGCGGACGCCCGCGCCCGCGAGCAGGGCAGGCGCCTCGCCGTGGTCCGGGGGCCCGAGGCCGTGCAGCGGATCTTCCGCGTCACGCGCCTCGACGAGCGCCTCGACATGGTCGACGATCCCGCCGCGATCGCCAGCTGACGCCGCTGTCCGCCCGCCGGGGACGCGTCGACGGTCTCCACCGGTGGGCCGGCGGGGGCGGTGAGGTTGGGCGGGGTCGTCGCGTCCACCAGCTGGGACAGATCGGCGGTCGTCGGCCGCGCGACGGCGACCAGGCCACCCAGCTCAGGCGCGGAGACCAGCTTGCGCGTCTGCGCGATGAACGGGAACGTCGCATCGATCGTCGCCGGCGTCTCCAGCACCCCCGGCACCGCATCCCGCGCAAACGCCCGCACCCCGTTCTCGAGCAGATCGATGACCGCGTCCTCGAGGCGAGTACGTACGCGCGGGCGGACGAGGTCGGCGTGGCCGCCCAGCTCGTCCAGCAGCCCGCCGATCGTCCACCCCGAGAGATAGCGGTCGAACACCCGCGGGTCGATGTATGAGCTGCGGGCCACCGCCGGCGTGTTGCCGAGGTAGTTGAGCTCGTCGCCGCGGACGGTGACGTGGCGACGCTGCATGGTGGCGAGGCCGAAGCTCTCGTTCTGCTCGGCGTAGTCCTCGCCTCCGATGCGGAAGAAGCCGAGATCGAGCAACCTCGTCGCGCACGCCAGGACCCGCTCCCGCGTCAGCTCGGAGCCGGCGCGCAGGTCGCGTCGTACCTGCCGGCGCATACGGGGCGGGGCACCGGCGAACTCGAGCATCTCGTCGAACTTCTGCTGGTCGCGGCGCTCGCGCCAGCGCGCGTGGTAGCGGTACTGCTTGCGCCCCGCCGCGTCGACACCGGTCGCCTGGAGGTGGCCGAGCGGATCGGGGCAGAGCCACACGTCCTCCCACGCGGGCGGGACCGCCAGCGCCCGGATGCGCGCGAGCGCCTCCTCGTCGTCGATGCGCCGGCCCGCGACGTCGAGGTACACGAACCCGCGTCCGGCGCGGCCGACGCGGCCGACGCGGCCGACGCGGCCGACGAGCGGCGGCGTGGCCGCTCAGCCCGCGTTCTCGGGGTTGCCCGTCGCCTGCTCGCGCGGCTCGGGCACGTCGGCCTGCTCGCGCTCGGTGCGACCGCCGGAGGACGAGCGCGGCGCGCCCTCTCCGGGATCCCGCTCGTCTTCGCCGACCTGGCTGTCCGGGGCCTCCTCGGGCAGCTGGTCGGACGGCCCTGGGGTCTCAGGCACCTTCATGCCTCCTTCGCTCAGCCGACGCCGGCGCCGAAGCGGTCGACGCGACGGTGATAGTGGGTGCCGGCCTTGCCGCCCGCAACCGCTGCGAGCAGCGTACCGAGCACGATCGCGGCCAGCGTGATGAGCCCGCCGGTGGTCAGCGAGCCCTCGTCGACCGGGATGCGGGGGAAGTTGAGCTGGTCGAGCACGTTGTACTTGGCGCCGAGCACGACGCCGGCGACCGCCAGCACGATCGTCACGAGCAGCGCGATGGCCCACACCCCGAAGCCCTGTTGCGCGCCGTCGAAGCGCGCCATCCGGCCGGCGACGTAGCCGCCCGCGAAGTACGCGACGAGCAGCACGACGAGCAGCAGGATGCCGCCGAGGATGCTGATCGTGTCCGCGTTGGACGTCACGTCCGCGGTGTCGTTGGCCTCGGTGAGCCCGATCGCGGTGCCGGCGGCGCCGAGGATGGCGATGAGCAGCACGCCCAGCCCGATGGCGACGAGCCAGCCGAAGAACGAGGCGGCCCAGTCCATGCCGCCGAACTCGCGGCGCTCGCGGGTTCGCCGCTCGGCGAGCACGTCCTCCGCGCCGGTTGTGCGCGCCCGGCCGGACGCGCCGACCTCGGTGCGGTCGTCGACGTCCTCGGCGTCGCGGTCGCGCACGGCCGCCGCAGTGCCGGGACGCTCGTCCTGCCATGACTCCGGGCCCATCTCGCGACGCCCGTCGCCGGGGCCGAGCTTCTCGTCGGGATAGCCGTCGCCGGGCCCGACACGATCGTCGCGGCCGACCGCGTCACCGTCTGGGGTCTCGCCCTCCGGGGCGGCACGGCGCCCTCGCAGTCTCTCGAACATGTCTCCAGGCCTCCTGGCTCTCACCCGGCGCCTACCCGCAAAGTCGCCGCGCGATTCGCCCGACGAGACGCGCAGAGCCCCGGCGATCGCCGGGGCTCACGGGTCAGGCGCGCATGCGGACCGCGAGAGCGCGGCGTGCGGGTCGGTCAGCCGGCGCTGTAGCGCTCGGCGACCTTGTCCCAGTTGACGACGTTCCACCAGGCGTCGATGTAGTCGGGCCGGCGGTTCTGGTACTTCAGGTAGTACGCGTGCTCCCAGACGTCGACGCCCAGCAGCGGCGTCTTGCCATCGGTGAGCGGGCTGTCCTGGTTGGCCGAGCCGACGACCGCCAGGCCGCTGCCGTCGCGGACGAGCCACGACCATCCGGAGCCGAACTGGTTGACCCCGGTCTCCTTGAGCTTCGCCTGGAAGTCGGCGAACGACCCGAAGGCGTCGTTGATCGCGTCGGCGAGCTCACCTGAGGGCTCGCCACCGCCGTCGGGCGACAGCCACTCCCAGAACAGCGAGTGGTTGTAGTGCCCGCCGCCGTTGTTGCGCACGGCGGTGCGCTTGCCCTCGGGGACCTGCCCGAGGTTCGCGATGACGTCCTCGATCGGTCGGTCGGCCCACTCGGTGCCCTCGAGCGCCGCGTTGACCTTGTCGACGTAGGCCTGATGGTGCTTGTCGTGGTGGACCCGCATCGTCGCCTCGTCGATGTGGGGATCGAGCGCGGCGTAGTCGTAGGGAAGGGGCGGAACCTCGTAAGCCATGGCACTCCTTTCGCGATGGATGCGACCGCACAGCACTGTATCCCCGCGACGCCGCCGGGCGAACACCGCTCGCCGGGGGTAGGGTCCGCGGCATGCAGACGAACGAGATCACCCCCGAGCGCCTGCGCGGTCTCGCGGCCCTGAGGCCGGAGGGCGCCCGCGTGCTCAGCGTGTACCTCGACCTCGAGCCGTCGCGGTTCGCGACGCCGGCGGCGCGCTCGACCCAGGTCACCTCGCTGCTCGACGAGGCCGAGCGGGCGGTTCGTGCCGAGCAGGGGCTGTCGCACGACGTCCGCATGGCGCTTCGTGCCGACGTCGAACGGCTCCGCGACTGGTTTCGCAACGGCGGCTTCGACGCCAAGGGCGCGCACGGGCTGGCGGTGTTCTGCTGCGGCCCGGCCGGCCTCTTCGAGGCGCTCAAGCTGGCGCGGCCGGTCGAGGGCCGGGTGGTGGTCGACACCTCGCCGTGGATCGAGCCACTCGCCGAGATGGGGCGCGACGACCGCTGGGCGGTGCTGCTCGTCAGCCGCAGGACGGGACGCATCCTGCGCGGGACGCCCGACCGGCTGGAGGAGGTCGAGGACCGCGTGGACGACGTTCACGGGCGCCACGACCAGGGGGGCTGGTCGCAGGCCAACTACGAGCGCTCGATCGATGCCGACGTCGCCGAGCACGTTCGCCAGACGATCAGCGACCTGTTCCACGAGCTGCAGCGCGCCCCGTTCGACCGTCTGCTGATCGGCACGCCGACCGAGCTCTCGGGCGACGTCCAGAGCGCGCTGCATCCCTACCTGCGCGACCGCCTGGCCGGCCGCATCGAGGTCGACGTGGAGGCGGCGAGTGCGGAGGACGTGCGCCGCGCCGCCGCGCCGGCCATCGAGGAGGACCAGCGGCGCCGCGAGCGTGCGGCGCTCGACCGCCTGGAGGAGGGGCTGGGCGCGGGCGGGCGTGCGGCGGCCGGCCTCGACGACGTGCTCGGCACGCTGAACGAGCGCCGGGTGGAGACGCTGCTGCTCGCCGAGCGCCACCGCGCGCCGGGCGTGGTGTGCCCGCGCGACGGCTGGCTCGGCGTCGCCGAGGAGCGCTGCCCGCTCGACGGCGAGGCGACCGAGCAGCGCGACGACGTGGTCGAGCCTGCGCTGGAGGTGGCGCTCGCCCAGTCGGCGTCGATCCTCGTCGTCCGCCATCACGTCGACCTCGACCGGCACGGATCGATCGCCGCGCTGCTGCGCTTCTGAGCGAGCCGCGTCGTATCCCACCCGTGTCCGTCACCGGCATCGTCGAGATGACGCTCGAGGCCCGCGACCTCGACGGCCTCGAGGACCCCGAGGGCAACGCCGTCGAGGTGTGGGACTTCTTCGAGCGCGGCGAGGGCGAGCGCCAGGGCGTCGACGCGGTCAGCCAGCGCCGTCGCCGCGGCGGTCGTCGCCGAGCTCGAGCACCAGGTACTCCGTCCCCTCGGCGCGGTCGACCGCAACGCCGTCGGCGAGCTGGTCGAGTAGCCGCCCGATCCCGGGCAGGTCGGCGTCTGAGAGCAGGCGCTCGGCGCCGCCGTCGACAAGCGGGCCCACGCGCGCCTCGAGCGTCCGGTCGCCGTCGGCGAACGCGACGCGCACGTCGTCGGCCCGAAGGTAGGCCGGAGCGTGGGCCGAGAGCGCGTCGCTGACGAGCTGGGCGTCGGAGAGACGGTCGATCGAGAACCCCGCGCGCGCGGCCAGCATGGCGACCACGCGGCCCAGCACCGGGCTCACGAGCTCCCCCTGGGCGATCGAGACGACGAGGCCGTCGGCGGGCGCCTCGGCCCGGAGCGCGGCGGATCCCTCGCCGCCCGACTCGAGCTCGTGCTCGGCCATGAAGATCATCCGGATCTCGGTGCCATGGCCCTCGCCGCCGCCGAACTCGACGCGCTCGGTGAGCGCCTGGATGAGCGACAACCCCACGCCGTGGACGCCCTGCTCGCTCGTCACGGGGGTCGGCCGGATCCCGCTCCCCTGGTCGCGGACGAGCACGCTGAGCTCGTGACCGGTGGCGTGCGCGCCGACCTGGAGCGGGCCCTCGGCCCCGTCGTAGGCGTGGAGGACGACGTTGTTGCACGCCTCGCTGACGGCGGTCTTGACGTCGGCGAGCAGCGGCTCGGCGATGCCCATCGCGTCGGCGAGGCCGCCGAAGGCCTGGCGGACGAGCGCGACGTTGTCGGCCCTCGAGGGCATGGCCAGCCACATGTCGGCGGCGGCCGTCACACGACCGTCCGAACGGGCGTCGCGGACCAGGGAGAGATGCTGGGCGGACGGCACGTACTGTCCATATCGTCCGCGAATCGAATCATGAAACGTCCGAGCACCCCACGGAAGACCCCCCTTGAGGGCTATCGGAGCAAGCGCGACTTCGCGCGCACGCCCGAGCCGGCGGGCGGATCGGCGCCCGCGCAAGGGCCGGCGCCGCGCTTCGTCGTGCAGGAGCACCACGCGCGCCGGCTGCACTGGGACCTGCGCCTGGAGCACGATGGCGTCGCGGCGTCGTGGGCGGTACCGAAGGGCATCCCGATGGATCCGAAGGGCGACGTGCTGGCCGTCCACACCGAGGATCATCCGCTGTCCTACCTCGAGTTCGCCGGCGAGATCCCGCGCGGCGAGTACGGCGCGGGGACGATGCGGATCTGGGACCACGGGACCTACGAGCCCGAGAAGTTCCGCGACGACGAGGTGATCGCCACCTTCCACGGCGAGCGGATGAGCGGTCGCTACGCGCTGTTCCGCACGCGCGGCGAGAACTGGATGCTGCACCGCATGGACCCGCCCGCCGATCCGGGCGCGGTGCCCATGCCCGAGCGGATCGACCCCATGCAGGCGCGCCTGGCCGCGTTCCCGCGTGAGCAGGACGGATGGGCCTTCGAGGTCAAGTGGGACGGCGTTCGGGCGATCGCCTTCGTGGAGGGAGGGCGCGTCCGGCTGCAGAGCCGGTCGGGCCGCGACATCACCGCCCGCTATCCCGAGATAGGCGGCCTCGGCCGCTTGCTGGGCTCGCGCGCGGTCGTGCTGGACGGCGAGGTCGTCGCCTTCGACCCCGACGGGCGCCCGGACTTCGGCCGCCTCCAGGGGCGCATGCACCTCGCCTCCGACGCCGCCGTACGGCGGCGTGCACGCGAGACGCCGGTGGCCTACGTGATCTTCGACCTGCTGTGGCTCGAGGGCCATTCGCTCATGGCGCTGCCCTACGACGAGCGCCGCGCCCGCCTCGAGCAGCTCGGGCTGGCCGGGCCCGCGTGGCAGGCCCCGCCGGCCCAGCTCGATGACGGCGAGGCGCTGCTCGCCGCCAGCCGCGAGCTCGGCCTGGAGGGGATCGTGGCCAAGCGGCGTGGCAGCCCGTACGAGCCCGGGCGGCGCAGCCCGTGCTGGGTCAAGGTCAAGAACGTGCACCGCCAGGACTTCGTGGTCGGTGGCTGGATGCCCGGCGAAGGCGGGCGCTCGGGACGCGTGGGGGCGCTGCTCGTGGGCTACCACGACGACGAGGGCGCGTTGCGCTACGCGGGGCGCGTCGGCTCGGGGTTCACCGAGGCCGAGCTGCGCCGCGTCGGCGATCTCCTCGAGCCGCTGGCGACGGACCGCTCCCCCTTCATCGGGCGCCAGCCGCCCAAGGCCTCGCGCTTCGTGGCGCCCGAGCTGGTGGCCGAGGTCGAGTTCCGCGAGTGGACGCACTCGGGCACGTTGCGCGCCCCTGCCTACAAGGGGATGCGCGAGGATGCCGACCCGCGCGACGCGGTGCGCGAGGCCATCGACGCGCCACCGCCTGCCGAGGAGCTGGCGCGCTCACAGCCGGCGTCGCCGCGCCCGGCGGCCGAGGGCGAAGGGGGCCGGCGAGGGAGCGCCGCTGCCGAGGGCGGCTCGGCGGCCGGCGACGCCGCCGACGCGATCGCCGCCGCGCGCCCGCGGCGGGGCGCGACTCGCGTCGAGGTCGAGATCGACGGCCGGACGCTGTCGCTGTCCAACCTCGACAAGGTGCTCTACCCGGAGGCCGGCTTCACCAAGGGCGACGTCATCGACTACTACGCGCGCATCGCGCCGGTGCTCCTGCCCCACCTGCGCGACCGGCCGCTGACCCTCAAGCGCTACCCCAACGGGGTGCAGGCGGCCTTCTTCTACGAGAAGCAGTGCCCGCGTCACCGGCCCGACTGGATCCGCACCGAGCGGGTCGGCGACATCGACTACTGCCTGGTCGACGAGCTGGCCACCGTCGTGTGGCTCGCCAACCTCGCCGACCTCGAGATCCATCCGTCGCTCTCCCGTGTGCCCGTCGTGCAGCGGCCGACGGTGATGGCCTTCGACCTCGACCCGGGCGAGCCCGCGGCGCTGCTCGAGTGCTGCCGGGTGGCGGTCTGGCTGTGGGAGGTCTTCGACGCGCTCGGCCTCGAGTGCTTCGCCAAGACCTCGGGTTCAAAGGGACTGCAGGTCTACGTGCCGCTGAACGTCGAGACGACCTACGCCGAGACCAAGCCCTTCGCCCAGGGGCTCGCCACGCTGCTGGAGAAGCAGCACCCCGAACTCGTCGTCTCGCGCCAGACCAAGTCGCTGCGCAAGGGCAAGGTTCTCGTCGACTGGAGCCAGAACGACGAGCACAAGACGACCGTCTGCGTGTGGTCGCTGCGCGCCCGCGAGCGCCCGACCGTCTCGACGCCACTGCGCTGGGAGGAGGTCGCGCAGGCGCTCGAGGCCGGCGACGAACAGCGGCTCGTCTTCGACGCGCCGGCGGCGCTCGCCCGGGCGGGCGACGGCGACCTCTTCGCGCCCGTCGAGTCGCTCGAGCAGCACTTGCCCGATCTGAGCGGCGCTAGCTGCGTTTTCCGCAGTTGAGGGCGGGTTGGTGTGCGGGTTTCGTAGCGCCGGTCGGGGTTTTCGGCGCGTGGGGCGCGTTCGGCTGCGGCCGTGTTGTGGCAACTCTGGCTGTAGGTTGGTCTAGGTTCCGTCCGTTCGGGCGGCTAGCGTTGTGGCAACATGTTCGTCAAGGAAACCACGGTCAGGCGGGGCCCGCGCTCGTACACGTATCTGCAGATGGTCGAGGGGTACCGTGACGAGCGCGGCCGGGTGCGCCATCGTGTTGTGGCAAACCTTGGTCGCAAGGATGCGCTGAAGGAGTCGGGGCAGCTGGAGGCGCTGGCGGGTTCGTTCGCCCGCTTGGACCCGCCGCTGGTTGGGGTGCGCCGGGACGTCGGGCCGCTGCTGTTGGTCGCGCACTTGCTGGCGGCGCTGGACGTGGCGGGGACGGTCGACCGGTCGCTGCCGCGCTCGGCGCGTTCGCAGCTGTCGGTCGGCGAGGTCGTCGCCGCGCTGGTCGCCAGTCGGTTGTGCTCGCCCTCGCCCCTGTATGACGTCGCCGGGTGGGCGTCGGGCGCGGCGGTCCACGAGCTGCTGGCGATCCCGGCGGCGCTGCTCAACGATGACCGCCTGGGGCGGGCGCTTGAGACCTTCGCGGTCTATGCCGAAGGGGTGCGAGGCGCGGTCGCCGCCCGCGCGATCGAGCGCTTCGGCCTGGACGCCGGGCGGCTGCACGTCGACCTGACCACGGTCCGTGTGGCCGGCGCCTATGAGCACTCCGCGCTGGTGGCCAAGGGCTGGGGCTCAGACCGCCGCGTGGTGCGTCAGGTCCGCGCGTTGCAGGCCTCAACGCCGGAGGGCGTCTCGCTGTACCTGCGCCCGGACCCCGGCAACGCGGCCGAGCTGACGCTCGTCGGCGCGGCGCTCGAACGGCTGCTCGAGCTCTCTGCGCCGGGGATGCTGATGGTCTGCGACTCGGCGATCGGGCGGCCCAAGACGCTGTGTCAGATCGACCGCGCCGGGTTGCGCTTCATCGCGCCGCTGCGGGCCTCAACCGGCTTCAAAGAGCGCTACCTGGCCGAGCTGGGCCCGCGGGCGCTGCGGGCGCTGGGCTACGTCGCCGAGCGCGAACGCGGCCTGCCCGCCCAGCGGCGCACCCGCTTCCGCGGCGCGCTAGTCGACTGGCAGATCGACGACCCCGAGACCGGCCGGCCGCGCCGCTTCCGGGTCGCCTACATCCACTCCTCCGAAGAGGCGCGCGAGGTCGCCGCCGCCCGCGAACGCGCGCTGGCCAAGGCCGAAGCGCAGCTCGCGCGCGTCACGCGCGGCCTCGGCGGGCGCCACTACAAGACCCGCGCGCAGGTCGAGCGCCGCGTCGGTCAGATCATCGGCCCCAACATCGCCGGGCTGATCGCCGTCAAGGTCGCCACGCGCGCCGGCAAGCCGACCCTCACCTACGCGCGCGACCCGGCCGCGATCGAGCGGGCCGCGGCCACCGACGGCATCTACGCGCTGGCCACCAACCAGCCCGGACGGCTGAGCGCCGGGCGCGTGCTCGCCCTCTACAAAGACCAGCAGATCGTCGAGCGCCGCCACCGCGATCTCAAGCAGACGCTCAAGGTCCGCCCGATCTTTTTGCACAACGACGACCGCATCTACGCGCTGACCAGCATCGTCGGCATCGCCCTGTTGATCTTCGGCCTGATCGAGTCCCAGACGCGCCGCGCGCTCGACAATGACGAGCAGCTGCCCGGCCTGCTGCCCGAAGGCCGCGCCGCCAAGCCCACCGGCCGCAACATCCTCACCGCCTTCCAAGGCCTCGGCCTCACCTACACCCAGCACGGCATCGAACTGGACCGCCTCACCCCCACCCAGCAGCGCATCCTCGAACTGCTCGAAATCCAGCCGCCCTGGCCACAACAGGCACAGGTAGCGCTCACGAACTGCGGAAAACGCGGCTAGCTGACGGGGCGTGCGAACTCGCGCAGCTCGCGGTCGAACCGGACGGGATCCTCGACGAACGGCATGTGTCCGACGTCCTCGTACCAGGAGGCCCGCGCCGTCCTGCACACGTCGAGCACGTGCTCGGCCATCGAGGGCAGCACGATCGCGTCGGCGCGTCCGTGCGTGACCAGCACCGGCAGGGACATCCGGGAGAGGACGTCGTCGGCGTCGATCGCGCGCGCGAGCAACGCGCCTCTCACCTCGGCCGGCACGGCCATGTTCCAGCACAGCGCCGTGCTCGAGTCATCCGCGCTGAGCGGCCGCGCTGTACTGACGCTCAGGAAGCGGCGGACCGCGGCGATGTTCGTCGCCAGATCGGGCACACAGGCGTCGCTGGCGTTCTCGAGGAGCCCCGGACCGATGTGGTCGAAGCCCGGCTGCAGCAGCACCGCGCTTCCGACCAGGTTGACGCCGGCGATTCCCTCCTCACCGTAGGCGCGAAGGTAGTCGGTCACGACGAAGCCGCCGTAGGACCACGCGACCAGCACCGGCCGGTCGGGCGCCACCTGCTCGATCACGACGGCCAGGTCGTCGGCCCACAGCCGTGCGTCGAGATAGGCCTCGGCGTCGAGCGGCTTCTTGGACATGCCGTGGCCGCGGAGGTCGAAGGTGACGATCCGGAAGTCCTCCGCAAGAGCGCCGGCGACCTGCCGCGACCAGCACAGCTGGCTCTGCGACCAGCCGTGGACGAAGACGATCGGCGGCCCCTGCGGGTCACCCCACTCCCGAACGTGCAACCTGAGCCCGTCACCGCCACGAACGTCGCGCGCCGAGCGCGGCTCGCCCACCTGCGTCGGGTCGACGCTGATCGTGCGCTGCATCTGGGGCCTCCTTCCGCTCTCCGAGCGGTCCGGCGTTCGTGCTTGCTCGCGAGGACGCTACGCGCGTGGGGGCAGGCCGCCATCGGGGCCACCACCCAAACCTCCCGGGGTCGGGTGGCGGCCTGGACGTAGCGCCTGGGAGTAGCGCGCGGCGGCGGCCGCGCGGCCCGCCTTGCCCGAGACGCCCAGCTTCGCGTAGACGTTGGAGAGATGGCGCTCGACTGTCCGCACGCTCAGGAACAGACGCTCGGCGATGGCTTCGTTGGTCAGGCCGTCCGCCACCAACTCGAGGACGTCGAGCTCGCGCGGGCTGAGCGTCGTGAGCGCCGGTTCCACGGGCGCCGGCTCGGTGCCGAGGAAGGCGTGCAGCTCGGTCACGAAGTCGCGCCACGCCGGCTCGTCGGACAACAGGATGTGGTTCGCCGACTCCACCAGGACGAGCCGGGCGCCGGGGATGCGGGCGGCGAGCAGCCGGCCCTCCTCGACCGGGACGACACGATCGTCACGGGCGTGCACGACGAGCGTCGGGGCGGTGACCTGCGACGCGACTCCGCCCACGTCGATGCGGCTGCGAGCCTCGTAGAGACGTACCGCGGTGGCCGGGGTGGTCGAGCGCCGCTGAAGCTCGTCGTACCACGCCATCTCCTCGGCGGTCCCGCGCGGCAGGAAGAGCATGCTGAAGAGGTGGCGGAACGTGGGGTTCGCGTCCGTCCAGCCGGCATGGATCGCCGCGATCATCGCCTCGCCGCGCCGGCGCTCCTCCGGGCCGCGAAGCATCCTGCCGCGGCCGTAGCCTCCGTAGAGGATGAGCTGGGTCACCCGCTCGGGATGCCGCGCCGCGTAGACGAGCGCGACCGCCGCGCCCTGCGAGACGCCCAGGAGGGCGAAGCGGTCGAGGCCCGCCGCCGCGACGACGGTCTCGAGGTCGGCGACCCACGTGTCGAGCGACAGATCACCCAGCCGGCGGTCGGAGAGCCCGCACCCGCGTTCGTCGTAGCGGACGAGCGTGTGGCTGTCGCCCAGCTCGGCCAGCCAATGGCGCCACACCGGGCTCTCCCAGTCGAAGTCCAGGTGCGTCAGCCAGGTCGCCACCCGCACGATCGGCGGTCCACTGCCATGGACGGCGTAGGCCAGCTGGACCCCGTCCGGAGTAGTGCAGAAGCGAACCTGCTGCTCCACCTCGCCAGACCCTACAGCGACGCTCCGGACGGCAGGCGTTCGACGACCTCGACGAAGCGCCGCTTGTCACGGAAGGGCGGGCCGGGCGAGCGGTAGACGTCAAATCGCATTCGGCGGGAAGCCGGTCACGAGGTAGAGGCCGTCGGCCACGCGCTTCATGGCGCGACCCTACCGCGGCCCCGCCGACGGGGCGGGCCTTCTACGGGGGCGGCGACGAGACGCGTAAGGTGCCGGTATGGGGTTGTACGGCGAGCACGTCCTCCCGCGGATCATCGACGTCGTATGCGGGACGAAGGTCGTCGAACCGCTGCGCCGCCGGGTCTGCGCGGAACTGGCAGGAGACGTCCTCGAAGATCGGTTTCGGCTCGGGCCTCAACGTCCCCTTCTATCCGCACGCCGTCTCCCGCGTGTCGGCCGTCGAGCCGGCCGACGTGAGCTGGAAGCTGGCCGACCGGCGCCTGAGGTCGTCCGGCGTACCGGTGGAGCGGGCCGGCCTGGACGGCCAGTCGCTGCCCTTCGCGGACGACAGCTACGACGCCGCCCTCACCACTTGGACGCTGTGCACGATCCCCGACGTTGCGGGCGCCCTCCGCGAGGTGCGACGCGTGCTCAGGCCCGGTGCGACGCTGCACTCCCTCGAGCACGGACTGGCCCCGACGAGTCGGTTCGGCGCTGGCAACGCCGCCTCGAGCCGGTGCAGAAGCGGGCCTTCGGCGAATGCCACCTCACGCGGCCCGTCGTCGACCTGCTGACCGCCGCGGGATTCACCATCTCGCAGGTCGACGTCTTCTACGAGAAGAGCGCGCCCAAGCCGCTGGGCGCCGACTCCCTCGGCGTCGCGGTCGCTCCCTAGGTGGCGGCGTGTCCGAAGCGCACGTGGAGGTAGTCCGCGGCCTGTTCGAGGCGTTCAACCGAGGAACAACCTCGCGCCGTTGACCGAGGCGTACGGCGTCGGTCCCTTTACTCCGGCAGCCGCTCGACGAAATCGACGAAACGGCGCGTGTCGCGGAAGGGCGGGCCGTGGCCGAAGCAGACGAGCGCGGGCCCGAGCGGGGCGAGGCGACGGGCCGAGGCCCGGTTGGTCGCCGGATCCAGGGTGTAGAGCGCGGGCGGCTCGTGGAGGCCGGGGCGGCCGGTGCGCAGGTCCATGCCGTTGAGCACGTCGCCGAGGACCAGCACCCGGTCGGTCTCGCGCCAGTAGGCGATGTGGCCGGGCGCGTGCCCGGGGACGTCGAGGACGGTGAAGCCGGCGACCTCGTCGCCCTCGCGAAGACGCCGCGCGACGAGGTGGGGCGGTCCCGTCCACACGCGGTTCTGGAGACGGGTGAGCGCGTTGCGCGGGCCCTGACCCTCCCAGAGCCCCTGCTCCTGCGCATCGGCGTCGCCCTCGCCGACCCACAGCGGCACGCCCAGCGCCTCGCAGAGCGCGTGGCTCGAGCCCTGATGGTCGGCGTGGACGTGGGTCAGCGCGTGGGCGGTGATCCGGTGGCCGCGGACCTGGCGCAGGATCCGCTTGCGGGCCCAGCGCGTTGCCGCGTCGACGACGACGTCGCCCATCAGGTAGACGTTGATCGCATGCGGCGGGAAGCCGGTCACGAGGTAGAGGCCGTCGGCCACGCGCTTCATCGCGACGCGACCCTAACCCAGCCGCCTGCCACGATCGCGCAGGGCGGGCGTCGCGCCTACCGCGCTCCTCGCCGGCGGCGCGCGAGCGCGTTCGCCCGCCATTCGGCGATCTCCGGCGGCGGAAGGCGCTCCTCGCGCGGGGCTTGCGCGAGCTCGCGGACCGGCACGGGCTCCTCGAGGACTCCGTGGTCGCCGAGCTGCACGCGGTACGCGCGGCCGTCCGCGCGCGAGGAGACCGCCTCGACCAGCGACGTTCCCTCGAAGCGCAGCCCGACGCCGTCGTCCACGCCGTAGCCGGCGGGCACCTCGCCCTCGGCGATGAGCCGGTGGAAGACCGGGCGCCGCGCGGGCTCGCCGTCGTAGTGGACCGAGAGCGAGCCGGGCAGCAGGCCCAGGCCGCGCGCCGGGGTCGGCTCGCCGCGGGAGGTCGTGACGCCCCACTGAAACCAGCACATCGAGCCCGCGCTCAGGCCGCACAGGGCGACGCCGCGCTCCCAGGCCTCGCGCATGACCTCGTCCAGGCCGTGCGCGCGCCAGACGGCCAGCATGTTGAGCATGCTCCCTCCGCCGACATAGACGACGTCCGCGGCGAGCAGGCGCTCGCGGACGGGCACCGGCTCGCGGCCGAGGCGGAAGAGCGAGACGTGCTCGGGCTCGCACTGGCGATCGCCGAAGGCGGCGTAGAAGTCCGCGACGTGGCGGTCGGGGTCGCCCGAGGCGGTGGGGAGGAAGCAGATCCGCGGCCGCGGCGCGGAGGAGAGACCGAGCACGTAGTCGTCCAGGGCGGGATTGTCGGGTTCGCTGGTGAAGCCGCCCCCGCCCATGGCGAAGATGGTTCGCGTCACGCTGCCAGGCTAGTACGCGCGTCCGAAGGGTCGGCCGGGTCGCTAGGCGGCGGCGAGAGCAGCCGCGAGCGGCGCGCCGAGGTAGGTGCCCGGCACCGGCGTCTCGACGACCCGGCCCCGGCGCAGCTCGACACGGTGGGCTCCCGCGCCGGGCCGGGAAGCGACGACCCGCTCCAGGCGGTCGTCCACGAAGTGCAGCGCCGCGCCGTCCTCGGAAGCGTAGCCCGGCGCCATCCCCTCCTCGATGCGCCGGTGGTAGAGCTCGCGGCGCCCCGGTTCGGAGTCGTAGTGCACGGTGTTGGAGCACGGCAGGAAGCCGAGGCCGCGGACCACGGTGGCGGGCCCGTTGTAGGCCGAGACCGCCTCGCTGAACCAGCACAGCGAGCCGGCGCTCAGCCCGCACAGCACGACCCCGCGGTCCCACGCCTCGCGCAGCACGACGTCAAGCCCGTGGGCCCGCCACACCCCGAGCAGGCTTATGACCGAGCCGCCGCCGACGTAGACGACGTCCTGGCTCAACAGGTGCGCGCGGATGTCGCGCACGCCCCGCTCGCGCCGGAAGAGCGAGATGTGCGACGGACGGCACCGATCGGCCGCGAAGTGGCGGTAGAAGCGGACGATGTAGTGGTCGGCATCGCCGCTCGCCGAGGGCAGGAAGCAGATCTTGGGGCGCTTGCGGCCCGTGGCCTCGAGCACGTACTCGTCCAGCAGCGTGTTGCCGGCCTCCATCGAGAAGCCGCCGCCGCCCATCGCCACGATCTGACGCGCGTCGCGTCCCACGGCGCGCAGCGTAGGGACGCCAAGCCGCTCCGTGCGAGATTTCCTCCTGCGGTCGATCTCCGCTCGACCGGCGGTCCTATCGTGCCCGGGGTGAGCCGGCCGAGCGCGCGTCACGCCCGCGTGACGATCACCGCGATCTTCTTCCTCAACGGCGCCACGTTCGCCGCCTGGTACGCGCGGCTGCCGGCGATCCAAGACGACCTCGGGCTCAGCCCGGGCGCGATCGGGCTCGCGCTGCTCGGGGCGCCGCTCGGGCTGCTCCTCGCCCAGCCGGCGGCGGGCGCGCTCATCGCCCGCCGGGGCTCGCGGGCCATCGTCGCCCTCGCCCCGCTGAGCCTCGTGCTCGTGGTCCTGCCAGCCCTGGCCGTGAGCCTGCCGACGCTGCTGCTCGCGACCGTCGGGGTCGGCGCGGCCAACGGCGTCCTCGACATCGCCATGAACGCCCAGGGCCTGACGGTGGAGCGGCGCGCCGAGCGGCCGCTGTTCAGCTCGCTGCACGCGGCCTTCTCCTTCGGCGCGCTGGCCGGGGCGACGGTCGCGGCGCTGGTCGCCGGGGCGGGGATTGAGCCGGTGCCCCACCTGCTCGTGGCCGGCGCGGTGGCCGCGGTCGCCGCCGCCGTCCTGGCGCCCGGGCTCGTCGCCGACGAGGACACCGCGTCGACCGAGGCCCGGCGCTTCGCCCGCCCGAGCCGGCGCCTGCTGGCCCTCGGAGCGATCGCCTTCTGCGCGCTGCTCGCCGAGGGGTCGGTGTTCGACTGGAGTGGGATCTTCATGACCAGCGAGGCCGACGCCTCGCCCGGCGTCGCGCCGCTCGGCCTGGCGGCCTTCTCCCTGGCCATGGGGGTCGGGCGGCTGGCCGGCGATCGCGCCACCGAGCGCCTGGGAGCTGTGCGCCTGGCGCGCGGTGGGGGGGTGCTGGCCGCCGCGGGGCTGGGCGTCGCCCTGCTCGTCGCGCGGCCTGGGCCGGCGATAGCCGGTTTCGTCGTCATGGGCCTCGGGCTCGCGACGATCGTGCCGCTCGTGTTCCGTGCGGCGGGGGCAGGCGGCGCAACCGCCGGCCCGGCGCTCGCGGCGGTCTCCACGCCTGGCTACACCGGGTTCCTCGTCGGGCCGCCGCTCATCGGCCTGCTCGCCGAGCTCGTCGGGCTGCGCGGCGCCCTCGTCGCTGTGTGCGCAACGTGCGGCGCGGTGGTGGTCCTCGCCGGCAGGGTCCAGGGACAGAGGTCCCCGGCGGCGGGACCGGCGCTCAGGGCGCGTGCGTGAGCGGGTGGCCGTCCCCCGCGCGGTAGAAGTCGATCCCGTCGCCGCCAGTCCGGCCCGGTACGGGCCGTCGCGGTCCCAGAAGTCGAGCGTCACCGTGCCGGCGGCGCGGTCCTCGGGGGGCTCGCGGCCCGAACCGCGCCCGCGGGTGCTCGCGGTCGTCGAGCAGCTCGACGCCGGTCGCGCCGTTGGGCCACGTACCCAGCCCACGCGGCTGGCCCGGACGCGCCCGGCCTCGTCGGCGAGGTCGAGGGCCACCAGCCCACCGGGTCCGAGCCCCGCAGTGCACGCACGCGGCGCTCGCCGTCGCAGAGCTCGAAGCTCCCTGCCCGCACTGCCCGCCCGTCGTCGCCGTCCACGAGACCTCCCTTCGTCGCGTTCGGAGGGGTACGGAGGGGTCGCCCGCGAGGTTCCTTGCGGAGCGCGCGCCGGATCGGCCCTCGCGCCCGGACGGAGAGGGCCACCGCGCCCGCTAGCCTCCTCGCGCGATGAGCGCAAAGGCGGCCGAGGCCGCGCAGCCCGAGGCGGCACCGGCCGGCGCGCCGGTCGACATCGCGAAGCAGAGCCTCGCCCGGCCCGCCGCCGTGATGGCGGTCGGCACCGGCCTCTCGCGCCTGACCGGTCTGTTCCGCGTGGTGGCCATGGCCTTCGCCCTCGGCGTCGCCGAGTCGCGCCTGGCCGACGCCTACAACCTCGCCAACACGCTGCCGCTGACGCTCTACGAGCTCGTGCTGGGCGGCGTGCTCACCTCCGTGTTCATCCCCGTCCTCGTCCAGGAGCTGCGCACCAAGGACCACGAGGAGGCGTGGAACTCGGTCTCTGCGCTGGTGACCACAGCGGCGCTCGTGCTGTGCGCGATGACGCTGGTGGTCGTCGCCATCGCCCCGCTCGTCATCGACCTCTTCACCGCGCGCGTCCCCGGTGACGTCGCGGGCCAGCAGCGCGAGCTCGCGACGTTCTTCCTGCGCGTCTTCGCGCCCCAGATCGCGCTCTTCGGCCTGGCGGCGATGGCCGGCGGGCTGCTCAACGCGCACGGGCGCTTCGGCCCGCCGATGTTCTCGCCGATCGTCAACAACGTCATCCTCATCGGCACCTTCGCCGCCTTCGCGGCGCTCACCACGGGCGTCACGACGAGCGCCGAGGTCGCGGGCGACCCCGGTCTCAAGCTGCTGCTCGGGGTGGGGGCGACGGTCGCGGTGAGCGCGATGGTCGCGGTCAACTGGGCCTTCGTCCTGCGCCTACCGGGCCGCATCCGCTTCCGGCCCGACTTCCGCCACCCCGCCGTCCGCAAGCTCGCGCGACTCTCGGCGTGGACGCTCGGCTACGTCCTCACCAATACCGCGGGGCTCGCGGTCTCCTTCTACCTGGCCAACGGCGTGCAGGGCGGCCTCACCTCCTACGTCACCGCCTTCACGTTCTTCCAGCTGCCGATCGGCATCGCCGGCGTCTCGATCGTCACCGCGCTCGTGCCGAAGCTCTCGGCCCACTACGTCGACGACGACCCCGAGGCCTTCCGCCGCCGGATCGCCGACGGGCTGAGGACGATCGCGCTGCTCATGGTCCCCGCGACGGCGGGCTTCGTGATCCTCGCCGAGCCCCTGATCCGAACCCTGCTCGAGCACGGGATCGTCAGCCGGCAGAGCACGGACCTCGTCGCCGCGAACCTGCGGCTGTTCGCGATCGGGCTGCTGCCCTTCGTCGCCTTCCAGCTCCTCATGCGCGCGTTCTACACGCGCCAGGACGCCCGTACGCCGGCGCTCGTCAACGTCGTGGAGAACGGAGTGACCGTGGCCCTGGACATTGCGCTGTTCGCGGCGCTGAGCGTGAAGGGGCTGGCCCTCGCTCATTCGCTGGGCTACGTCGCGGGCTGCGCTCTCGGCGGCGTGGTCCTCGCCCGGCGCGTCGGCGCGATCGTCGACCGGCTCGCGATGGTCGAGCTGGCGAAGATCGTGCTCGCCTCGCTCGCCGCGGCGGGGGTCATGCTGGCGGCCGTCGCCGGCCTGCGCGCCCTGATCGACGACCCGGCCTGGCGCGCGCTGGCCCAGCTCGTGGTCGGCGGGCCGGCGGGCGCCGCGACCTACCTGCTCGCCGCGCGCGCGTTGCGGGTCCGCGATCTCGCCGTCCTGGGCCGCCTCGTGCCCCGACGGCGAGCATCGCGATGAGCGACCGGCACGTGGCCGCGCTCGTCCCCGTCTACCCGCCGCTCGAGCTCGGCGGGGTGCGAGCCGGCGACCCGGGCTTCCCCTTCGACGACCGCGCCCTGATGCTCACCCACCTCGGTCGTGGTGCCGTCTGGCTCGCGCTGCGCGCGCTCGGCGTGGGGGAGGGAAGCCGAGTCGCGATGCCCGCCTACCACTGCGGCTCGGAGGTCGAGGCGGCGCGGCTCGCCGGCGCCGAGGTGGCCTTCTACCGCGTGGGAGGAGACCTGCGCGTCGACGAGGAGGACCTCGCGCGCGTCGCTCTCGCAAGCGACGTGACCTACCTGATCTCGGCCTTCGGCTTCCCGATCCCCACGCCGCCTGCGGGTGCGCCGGTGGTCGAGGACGCCGCCCACGGCCTCTTCTCGCTCGATCCCGACGGGCGCCCGCTGGGCGCCCGCGGCGCCGCGGCGATCTTCTGTCCGCGCAAGTCGCTCGGGGTGCCCGACGGGGGAGCCGTGCTCGTGCGCGACGACGGCGCGTCGCGCGGGCCTCGCGGTCGCCCTCCGCGAAAGCGCATCCTTCGCTCGGCCGGCGCACTGCTGGCCGGGCGCGGCGCGCTCTCGCCGCCGGCGCCGGTCCGAGCGGCGGCTACGCGGGTCATCGCCCGCGCGAGTCGCGGTGACGCCGCGGCCCGCGCCGGCACGGCGACGGAGACGGTGATCGGCGAATGGGACCTCGACGTCGCCGACATGGAGAACGCCGCAGCCAAGCCCGCCGCGCTCACCGAGCGCGTCGTGCGGCGCGTGGACGCCACGGCGATCCGCGACCGGCGCCGGGCGCATTACACAAGGCTGCGCGACGAGCTCGCCGAGCATGTGCCCGACGCCTTCCGCGAGCTGCCCGCGGGCACCTGCCCGCTCTACCTGCCCGTCCGCGCCGTCGATCGGCCGGCGGCGGTGCGGGCGCTGCTGGAGGGAGGGGTCCGGGCGCTCGAGATCTGGCCCGTGCCCCATCCGCTGCTCGACCGGGCGCGCTTCGCCGAGCTCGACCCCGCGCGCCGCGAGCTGCTGGCCCTGCCGACCCATCACCTGCTCGCCGAGCGCCACCTCGACCAGGTGGTCGCGGCGGCGAAGCGCGCGCTCAGCGCGCGCTGAGCGCCTCGGTGCGCAGGCGCCGGACGAGCACGACCGGCGTGCCCTCGTCCTCGTTGCCGGCCGGGTTGTCGGCGAGCGCGGCGGTGAGCCACGCCCGGTCGACCCCCGGGGTCGCACCGACGACCCACGCTCCCGTGAGGTGGTTGGCGTCGACGATCGCCGCCTCGCAGCCCAGGGCGTCGCGCAGTTGGCGCGCGAGCCCGTCGGGGTCGCGGGGGCCGAAGAGGATGTGGTGGTCGTGGGGCGGCATGGCGGCGGCGACGTCGTCGATCATCGCCGTCGGCTCGCCGGCGACGCGGTAGAACCAGCCGCGCCGTCCGGCGAGCTTGCCCGCCGCGCCGGCGACGGCGGCGGCGGCCACGCGCGGGCGCCCGGCCTCCATGATCGCGCCCTCCATACCCTGCGCGCTGTGCAGCGGGCCGATCTTCCCCACGAAGCGGGAGAGCAGGCCGGCCATAGGCTCGGCCTCGACGAGCTCGAGCGGGACGATGCGCCCCTGGCCGGCGGCCGCGGCGCTCTCTGCGAGCACCAGCACGTCCCCCGGCTCGCGCAGTGGCGCCGTGGCCTGGTCGACGGGCCCGACAAGCCCGGTCCGGGCGGTGATGAACGGCGTGCGGACGGGGATCCGCCGCGCGCCGACCGCCTCCTCGGAGACGGCCTCGACGTTGGGATCGCGCCGCGGGCCGGGGTCGCCGAACTCGAGCGCGAGCAGCTCGCGAAGCTCGTCGTTGCGGGGGTAGATGCCCGCCCCTCGGCGCGAGATCGCCTCGGCCTCCGAGCGGTCGCCCGTGTCGAGCGCGAGCCGACCCGCGGTCACGTAGTCCGACGCGTAGACGAGGTAGTCGGGCGCGAGCTCGAGCAGCTCGCCGAACCAGCGCCGTGCGCCGTCGCGGTCGCCGCGGGCCAGCGCCGACCGCGACAGGCGCTTGAGCGCGTGGCGGCGCAGCGGCGGGCCCGAGGCGGCGGCCTGCTCGAGCAGCGGGCCGGCTTCCTCCGAGCGCCCCGCCTCGACGAGCGCGTCGCTGATCGACAGCACGTACCAGGGGACGCCGGGACGGCGCCGCTGGGCGGCGCGCAGGACCTCCAGCGCCTCGTCATAGGCGGCGCGGTTGAGGAGCACCGCCGCGAGCGCCGCGGACGCGAAGCGCCCGTCGCGCGCGCTGCGGAGCGCCAGCCGGGCCGCGCGCTCGGCCTCGGCCTCGTCGCGCCGGTAGGTGAGCGCGAGCCACGCGTAGAGCGAGAGCGCCTCGGGGTCGCCGGCGTCGCCCGCCGCGGCGTCGGGGGCGAGCAGCCTCAGCGCGCGCGCAGGGTCGCGCAGCCAGACGCGCTGCGCGCGCCAGCGCCGGAATGTCGCGGCACCCTCCACGAGGCGCCCGAGTCTAGGTCGTCCGCGCGCCCGCGGTCTCGCGCCCGGCGACGGCGCTCAGGGACGTGCCTCGCGCAGGCGCCGGCCCACCGTCGCCGTCCACTCGGCCTCGCCGAAGCGCTCGCGCACGGCGTCCGCGCTCGCCCTGTGGTCGTAGGGCAGCCGCCGGTGCTCCACCGCACCGTCGGGATGCACCAGCGCGTAGGCGGCGCGCGGGTCCCCGTCGAAGGGCATCCCGACGCTGCCGGGGTTGACGAGCTCGACGCCCTGGACGGCGATGCGGCGGAACGGGAGATGGGTGTGGCCGAAGACCAGGCGCGAGGACGCGACGCCCTCGAGCAGCTCGGCCTCGTCGGGCGCGGGCGTGGGGAGGAAGGAGCGCACGTCGCTGACCGGCGAGGCGTGGCAGTAGCGCGTCGTCGTCTCCACGCGGCCCTCGGGGAGCGCCGCGAGGTCGCCGACGACCGCGGCGCCGAGCGCCTCGCGGCACCCCGCGATCGCGCCCTGCACGACGGCATCGCCGGGCGCATCGCCGGGTGCGTCCGTCCAGCGCTCGCCGTTGCCGCGGATCCACGTCGCGTCGAGCTGGCGCAGCCGCTGCACGGTCTCGGCCGGCCACGCACCGAAGAGCGCGTAGTCGCCGCCGAGCAGGAAGCGCGTCGCGCCGCGGGCCTGGGCGTCCTCGAGCACCTTCTCCAGGGCGGGAAGGTTGCCGTGCACGTCGTAGAGGAGCGCGAGCACGCTAGGGTCGACTCCGACGATCCCTGCCACGCGATCGAGGTCGGCATCGCACGCGAGCACGGTCGCGCCCGAACGCCACGCCACGGCGGTGATCATGCAGTCGATCATTCCGCGCGGGATTACTCCGGCCCCCCGGCAGCGCCGGTAGATGCGGGCGGCGGCATCGAAATCGGCGGCGGCATCGAAGCGCATTCACCGATCCGCTTACGGGTAGCGGTGTGGAGCGGCAAAGGTGCTGGGCGGTCAGGGGGGCTCCTTTCGCAAGCCGACCCTCTCGGTCCCGCGACGGGGCGTCAGACCGTCGTGAGCCCGGAGAGTGAGGCGAGCGTCGCGCCGGCGCCGCCCGCGGGGAACCACCACGTCTGGTCGCCGACGACCCCGTCGACGTGGACGCCGCGGTCGTGCTGGTAGCCGCGCACCGCGGTCTCGGTCGTCGGGCCGAAGTCGCCGTCGATCGCGCCCGGGTTGGTCGCTGGCTTGCCGAAGGTCTTCAGCCCGTGCTGCAGGGCTGAGACCTCAGAGCCCTTGGCTCCTCGCGCAAGCCGTGGCGTGTCCGGGTCCGCCGGCAGCTTCGCCCACGTCTGCTGGCCGACGATGCCGTCGACCCGCAGGCCGTTGCCCTGCTGGAACTGCTCGACTGCGCTCTTGGTCTTCGGACCGAAGTTCCCGTCGATCCCCGTGTAGTCGAGGAGCTTGGTCATGACGAGGATTCGCTGCAGCCGCCGCACGTCGTCGCCGTGCGAGCCCTGGCTGAGCTGCGGGCCGCTGTTCACGTCGTCCCCCTATCGTCGCTGGCACCAACAGGCATGGCCTACCAGACCGGCGCCGTCGCGGTCAACCGGGCGCGGCAGTCTCCGCGTGCGACGTTCAGCTGCGCCGGGCCTCCCACGAGAAGCCGCGGACGGCGAGCAGGATCCCAACCGCGGCCCACGCGAGGACGACGACGAGGCCCGACACGTTGTCGGCCAGCCCGCGGCCGGTGACCATCGCGCCCGAGAGACCGTCGATGACGTGGACCAGGGGCAGCACCTCGGCGACGTCGCGCAGCGCGGTGGGCGCGTTGTCGGCGTCGTAGAACACGCCCGAGATGAAGATCATCGGCAGGAAGATCGCGTTGACGTAGGCGGGCGCCGAATCGAAGTTCGGGATCGCGTGGGAGAAGGCGACCCCCAGCGAGGCGAAGCACACGACGCCGGCCACGGCGAAGACGACGAGCTCGGGCCAGTTGCGCGGCCACTGCACGCCGAAGAACAGCTTCCCGGCGACGATGATGATCGTCAGCTGCACGGCGCAGTTGGTCACGGCGTTGGCGGCGATGCCGCCGAGGTAGGCGCTGCCCGGCAACGGCGTCCCGCGGATGCGCTTGAGGATGCCCGTCTCGCGCAGGAAGGTCATGTTGAAGGCCAGGGCGGAGAACGTCGTGGACATCACGCTCAATCCGGCGATGCCCGGGACGATCACGTCGAGCTGCTGCTGGTCGGAGGAGAACACGGCGCCGAAGAGGCCGAGGAAGAGCAGCGGCAGCAGGAAGTTGAAGAACGCGGCGCTCGGGTTGCGCCAGAAGAGGCGCCGCTCGAGGCGGTACTGGCGCCAGGTCAGGGCGAGCGCGCTCATCGCACGACGCCCTCCGGCTGCGGCGCGGGCTCTTCGGCGGCGTCGCCGGTGAGCTCGAGGTAGACGTCCTCGAGCGACGGGCGCGTGACCGAGAGGTCGTGGAGCGGCTCGCCGCGTTCCAGCGCGCGGCCGGTGAGCTCGTGCACGAGCGCGGTGGGATCGTCGACCACGCGCTCGGCCAGCGCGCCGTCCTCGTCGCGCCACGCGACCCGGTAGCGCGACGAGCCCGATCCCAGCTCGCCCGGGGCGCCCTCAGCGAGGATCCGACCGTCTTTGATGATCGCGACGCGGTCGGCGAGCGCCTGCGCCTCGTCGAGGTAGTGGGTGGTGAGGAGGATCGTCTTGCCCAGGCGCGCGAGCGAGCGCACGGTGTCCCACGCCGCGCGCCGCGCGGCGGGGTCGAAGCCGGTGGTCGGCTCGTCCAGGAAGACGAGCTCGGGATCCCCCACGAGCGCGAGGGCGAAGTCGAGCCGCCGGAGCTGGCCGCCCGAGAGGCGCCGCGTGCGGACGTCCTCCTTTCCCTCCAGCCCGGCGAGCGCGATGACCTCGCCGACGTCGCGGGGATGGGGATAGAAGCCCGCCCAGTGGGCGACGGCCTCCTGGACGGTGATCTGCCGGTAGATGCCCGTGCTCTGCAGGACGATGCCCACCCGCTCGCGCAGGCCGTGCTCGCGCCGCTCGGGGTCGCGGCCGAGCACCGAGACCTCACCGCCGGTGCGCGTCCGGTAGCCCTCGAGGATCTCCACCGTCGTGGTCTTTCCCGCTCCGTTTGGCCCGAGCAGGCCGAAGACCTCCCCCTGTGCTACGGAGAAGTCGATCCCGCGAACGGCCTCGACGTCGCCGTAGCGCTTGCGCAGGCCGCGCACCTCGACGGCGTCCGCGTGACCGGAACCAGTGCTCATCACCGTTCTGATCATGCCAATATCGCTACGGCGCCCAGGGCCTCGGGGTGCGCCGCGGGTCAATGCGCTGCGCCTGCATCGACATCGGAACCAATACGACCAGGCTGCTGGTGGCCGAGGAGGACCACGCGGGCGCCCTGCGGGTGCTCGCCCAGGAGCGCGCCTTCACCGAGCTGGGCGACGCCGATGACGTGGGGCCGGAGAAGACGCGGATGCTCGCCGACGCGGTGCGCGGGCAGGCGGCACGAGCGCGTGAGCTGCAGACGGGCCGCCTCCGGGTGGTGGCGACGGGCGCGCTGCGAGAGGCCGGCGACCGGGAGGCCGTCCTCGAGGCGTTGCGCGACGCCGGTGGGGCGGAGGTCGAGCTTCTGTCGGGCCACGAGGAGGCGACGCTCGCCTTCACCGGGGCGCTCTCGACGATGCGCCCGGCGCCGGACGGGGTGGTCGCCGTGGTCGACGTCGGCGGCGGCTCGAGCGAGGTCGCGGTGGGCCGCGCGGGCGAGGGCGTGACCTGGGCCGCGTCGATGCCCGTCGGCTCGGGACGGCTGACCGAGCGGTTCCTGCTCGCCGACCCGCCGTCGGCCGAGGAGCTCG
Organism: uncultured Actinomycetes bacterium; assembly: GCA_963728925.1. Classification (GTDB taxonomy): domain Bacteria; phylum Actinomycetota; class Thermoleophilia; order Solirubrobacterales; family Solirubrobacteraceae; genus JBBPZA01. The sequence continues at coordinate 499,199 of CAVSMB010000029.1, forward strand.
CCGCGGCCCGTGCGCACGCACGCGCGGCCTGGGAGGCGCTCGGCGTGCTGCCCGGCTCCGATCTCGCGGTCGCCGTCGGCGGCAGCGCGGCCTCGCTGCCGCGGCTGGTCGGCGAGCGGCTCGACGAGGAGGCGGTCGCGCGCGCGCTCGAGCTGCTGACAGGGGACAGCTCGGCCGAGGTAGCGCGCGTCTTCGAGCTCGACCCGCGCCGCGTGCGGCTGCTGCCCGCCGGGCTCGTGGTCCTCGAGGCCGCCGCCCGGCGGCTCGGCCGCGCGCTCGAGGTCGGCCGCGGCGGCCTGCGCGAGGGAGTGGTGCTGGCGCTGATGGCCGATACTTGATGGTCGATGGCCAAGGCGCGCGACATTCCCGGTCTGCGCTGGGACGACTCCTTCCGCACGGCGGCGGCGGCGGTCGTGCGCGTCCGCGCAGAGGAGCTGTGGGAGCAGGCCGAGGGAGTCCTCGACACGAGCGACGTGGAGCGCGTGCACGCCATGCGCGTCGCCAGCCGCCGGCTGCGGGGGGTCCTGGAGATCTTCGCGCCGTGCTTCCCGGCCGCCGCCTACCGCGACGTGCTGCGCGACGTGAAGCGGCTGGCCGACGCGCTGGGCGAGCGCCGCGACCCCGACGTCCACGTCGAGGCGCTCGAGCGCTTCGCCCTCGCGGTCGGCGAGGCCGAGCGGCCGGGCATCGAGCTCCTCGTCGCCCGCGTCCGCGAGGAGCAGGACCGGGGCAACGCAACGCTCGCAGCCGCCCTCGAGCGAGCCAGGCGGACCGACCTCGCGGGTCGCCTCGAGCGCCTCGCCGACGCGGCGGCCCCGCCGCCGCCCGAGCCCGACGCCGAGCCCGACCCGGCGGCCTCCGACCCGACGCCCGCCGAGCCAGCGGCCTCCGACCCGGCCCTCTCCGACCCGGCCGCCGCCGAGCCCCGCCCGCCGCCCTCCGACCCGGCCCCCTTCGGCCGTTCCTCGCCCAACGGTGACGCCGCGTGAAGGCCCGCAAGGTGAAGCGCCTGCATCCGGAGCTGACACTCGCCGACGCCGGCGAGCGGATCGTCCGCGTCCGCCTGGCCGAGCTCGTCGGCTTCATGCCGCGCGCGGGCGACCCGCGCGAGGTCGAGGCGCTGCATGACATGCGCATCGCCGCCAAGCGGCTGCGCTACGTCCTCGAGCTGCTGGAGTTCTGCTTCGGTCCCTACGCACGTCCTGCGGCCCGGCACGCCAAGGCGCTCCAGGACGTGCTCGGCGAGATCCACGACTGCGACGTCCAGCTCCCGCGCGTGCTCGCGGACCTCGGGCGCCTGCGCGAGCAGGACGCCGCCGCGCTCGTCGCCCTGGCCGGCGAGGCGGTCGAGCTCGATCCCTCCCTCGCCGCTCGGGCGCCGTCGCGGGCGGCCTACCGCGGCCTCGAGGCGCTCGCCGTCCACACGCGCGCACGGCGCGACCTGCTCTTCGCACGCTTTCTCGAGCAATGGACCGAGCTCGAGCGTCAGGCCTTCCGCGCGCGCCTGGAGTTCGCGGTCTCCGAGCGCCCGGAGCCCACCGGTAGCATGGCCGGAGACAGAGGGGCCTCGACGACCGCGACCGGAGGAAGCCATGCCATCCGTTGAGGACCGCGCCCGGCCCCGGGACGCCGAGGGGGCCGGTCCTGAGACGCCGGACCTTTCCGACCCCGATCTGTACTTCAACCGCGAGCTCTCGTGGGTCGACTTCAACGACCGGGTGCTGCAGCTGACCGAGCAGCCGGACACTCCGCTGCTCGAGCGGCTGAAGTTCGCGGCGATCTACACCTCCAACCTCGACGAGTTCTTCATGGTCCGCGTCGCGGGCCTTCACGACCAGGTCGACGCGGGCATCGAGGCCCGCGGCGCCGACGGGCTGACCCCGAACGAGGTGATCGAGGAGATCCGCGAGCGCGTGCTGGCTCTCGGCGCCAGGCAGACGCGGACGCTCGAGGCGCAGCTGCGGCCCGCGCTCGGCGAGCACGGGATCCGCATCGTGGGCTTCGAGGACGTCTCCGACAAGGAGCGCGAGGCGCTCGTGGCCCGCTTCCGCCGCCAGATCTTCCCGGTGCTGACCCCGCTCGCCGTCGGGCCGGCACGCCCGTTCCCCTACATCTCCAACCTCTCGCTCAGCCTCGCCGTCCTGCTGCGCGACCCGGTGACCGACCACACCACCTTCGCGCGTGTGAAGGTGCCCAAGGAGATGCTCCCGCGCTTCGTCGAGAGCGGCGACGGGACGCGGACCTTCGTGCCGCTCGAGGAGGTCATCGCCCACAACCTGGACGCGCTCTTCCCCGGTATGGAGGTCCTCGACTACTCCTACTTCCGCGTCACTCGCGACGCCGACTTCACGGTCTCCGACGAGGCCGACGACCTGCTGACCGCGGTCGAGGACGAGCTGCGGCGCCGGCGCTTCGGCGAGGTCGTGCGCCTCGAGATCGCCAAGGGAATGGAGGACGCGCTGCGCGCGCGGCTCGTCGACGCCCTGCACCTCGAGGAGCGCCAGGTCTACGAGGTCGACGCCCTGCTCGACCTCACCGACCTGTGGGAGATCGTGAAGCTCCCCGGCTACAAGGAGCTGCGCGACCCTCCGTGGACGCCGGTGACCCAGCCCCGCCTCCAGCACGACGAGCACGAGGGGATCGATTTCTTCGCCGCGATGCGCGCCGGCGACATCCTGGTCCACCATCCCTACGACTCGTGGACCAGCTCGGTCGAGCGCTTCGTCGAGCAGGCCGTCGAGGACCCCGACGTGCTGGCCATCAAGCAGACGGTCTACCGCACCTCCGACGACTCGCCGCTCGTCCCCGCGCTGATCCGCGCGACCGAGCGCGGCAAGCAGGCGGTCTGCCTGGTCGAGCTCAAGGCCCGCTTCGACGAGCGCGCGAACATCCAGTGGGCGCGCGCGCTCGAGGAGGCCGGGGTCCACGTCACCTACGGGATCCCCGCGCTGAAGACGCACGCCAAGGCGCTGCTCATCGTGCGCCGCGAGGGCGACAGGGTGCGCAACTACGTGCACATCGGAACCGGCAACTACCACCCGTCCACGGCGCGCCTCTACACGGACTTCGGGCTCTTCACGACCGACGAGGAGATCGGCGCCGACGTCGCCGACATGTTCAACTTCCTGACCGGCTACGCGCGCCCCCGCCGCTACCTCAAGGCGCTCGTCGCGCCCAACCACCTCCGCGACGGGATCCTCGCCGAGATCGACCGGGCGATCGAGGCGCACTCGCCCGAGACCCCATCGCGCATCGTCTTCAAGATGAACGCGCTCGTGGATCGCGAGTGCATCCAGGCGCTCTACCGCGCGTCGCAGGCCGGCGTCCCGGTCGAGCTCAACATCCGCGGGATCAGCTGCCTGCGCCCAGGCGTTCCCGGCGTGTCCGACAACATTCGCGTGACCTCGGTGGTCGGGCGCTTCCTCGAGCACTCGCGGATCTTCGCCTTCGAGCGCGACGGCGTGCCGACCGTCTACATCGGGTCGGCCGACCTCATGCCGCGCAACCTCGACACGCGCGTCGAGCTCGTCGCGCCGGTGGAGGACCCGGCCCTGCGCGACGACCTGCTCGACACCCTGCAGCGCTGCCTCGACGACGAGGTCAACGCGTGGGAGCTCTCCTCGGACGGCCGCTGGCGCCACCGCGTCCCGTCGGAGCCCGAGCCGCGCGACGTGCACCGCGAGCTCATGCTCGGCCACAGCCGGCGCGCCGCCGAGGCGGCCACGACCGCGTGACGGAGGCCGGCGAGGCGGGTGCCCAGCCCACGCTGACCCCGCGCGAGGCGATCGACGCGGCGCACGTGCGCGCGCCGACCCGCGGAAACCGCCGCCTGGAGCGCCTGCTCGAGGCGGTCGACGCCGATCCCCAGGTCAAGGCGTGGTGGCACGCCTCGGCGGTCAACGCCACGCGGCGCCTCGGGATGTCCGACCACTCGTGGGTGCACATCCAGATCGTCGTGAACATCGGCCTGCGCCTGGCGCGGCTGCTCTTCCGCCGCGGCGTGACGCCGAGCATCGTCGCCGACCACGGCATGAGCGAGCGCGACGCGGAGGTGGTGGTTGTCGCGGGCGCGCTGCTGCACTGCGTCGGGATGTCGGTCCACCGCTCGGACCACGAGGAGTTCAGCCTCTTCCTCGCCGCCGACAAGCTGCCGTCGCTGCTGGCCGGCATCTACGAGGAGCCCGAGCGGACGATCGTGGTCTCCGAGGCCCTGCACGCGATCATCGGGCATCGCCGCCGCGGTGAGCCGTTCACGGTGGAGGCGGCCATCGTCCGCGTCGCCGACGCGCTCGACATGGCCAAGGGCCGCTCGCGCGTGCCCTTCGAGGCCGGCCGCCTCAACATCCACTCGCTGTCGGCCTACGCCGTCGACGAGGTGACGCTCTCGCCCGGCCGCGAGAAGGCCGTCCGCGTCGAGATCGCGATGTCCAACAGCGCCGGGATCTTCCAGGTCGACGAGCTGCTCGCGACCAAGCTGCGCGGCTCGCCGCTCGAGGAGCACGTCGAGGTCATCGCCCGCATCGACGCCGAGCACGAGAAGCGCCTGATCCCCGTCTTCCGGCTCTGACGAGCCCCCGACCCCGTCAGGTTACGCCGGCAGCGGGAACGCGAGGCGCGAGCAGGCGCTCCAGGGCGTCGGCGCCGGCGGGCGCCCCACCGGCAGCGGCAAAGGCGGCCGCGACGCGCCGAGCGCCCGCTCCCATTCCCATCGCTGCGATCACGCTGGTGCGCAGGCGGTCAGGACGCAGCCGGCGGGCGTTCAGCCGGGTCCCCGCGCCGGCGACGGCGACCCGACGAGCCACCTCGAGCTGGTCGCGTCCGAAGGGCACCGCGCAGACCGGAACGCCGGCGGCGAGCGCCTTCTGCGTGGCGCCCATCCCGCCGTGGGTGATCGCGCAGACCGAACGCGCCAGGATCGGGCCGTGAGGTACGAAGGGCAGGACGTGCGCGTTGGGTCTGGGAGTGAAGGCTCCCGGCTCGGCGGAGGGGAGCGTGGCCACGACATGCACGGGCTCGTCGGCCAGCGCCTCGAGTGCCGTGGCGACGAGCCGGCCGTCGTCCTGGAACTCGGAGGAGGTGGTCACGAGCACGATCGGCCGTTCGATCTCCGCGAGCCACGCGGGCGGGTCCTGCGGCGGATCCCAGGTCCCCGGGCCGATCATCCGGATATTCGCCGGCCAATCCGTCCGGGGATATTCGAACGGCTCGGCGGTGAGGTACAGGAGCGCAGGAGGACGGGTGAAGAGCTCCCCGGCGCCGGTGAGCGGAGCCAGTCCGAGCCCGGCGCGCACGCCGTTCAGCTCCGGCAACATGGCCCGCTCGATGGAACCGATCACCAGCGGCCGCAACGCCCGGTCTCGCAGCCGTCCCACGGTTCCACGGGCGGGCGGGAGGCCCGGGCCGAAGGGCGGGACGTCGGGAGATGGAAGCGGAATCGGGTACGGAAGCCAGCTCGCCCATGGACCGCCCCACGCCTCCGCGGCGGCGAGCGCACCCCACGTCTGCCCGTCGACGAGGACGAGGTCGGGTCGTTCGTCGGCGATCGCGGTGCGGAGGTCCGGGACCTCGTGCCCGGCCCGCCGCGTGAACTCGACGACGGCGCGCTTGATCGCACCCTGAGGCGTCCGGGCCCGGTAGTCGTCGAGCCTCATCGCCTCGATCGCCGGCGCGATCGGCGCCGCGTCGAACCCTCGGGCGCGCATCGCCTCGACCTGGGAGGCCAGCGTGCGCAGGGCGACGTCGTGCCCGCGGCGGTGGAGCTCGTCGAGGGTCGGCGTGATCGGATAGAGGTGCCCGCGGCCCGGCGAGGTGTAAGCGAGGACCTTGGTCATTGGCTGTCCCCCAAGCCGTCGATGAGCTCGATGAGCGCGCGCTGGACCTCGACACGGCTCAATCCCGCGTCGCGGCGCAGCAGCTTCCACGTGAAGACGTCGGTCACCGCGACGAGCTGCGCGAGCCTGCGCGCACGGCTCGCGCTCTCGCAGCGGGCGAGCTGCGGCGCGAACGTGCGCTCCACCCAGCGACGATGAAGCGCTCGGCCCTCCTGCACGATGTCGCGGATCGTCGGGCCGGAGTCCTCCGCGGCGAGCAGGCGCAGGACGCGTTGCCCCATCGCCTCATAGTGGTCGAGGAGGTTGGCGACGGCGCCGGTCACGTCGCCCACGGGCGCCTCGTCGCGCTGGCGCCGGACCCGCTCGGCGCCGCGCGCCGCTGCAGCAGCCACGAGCTGGTCCTTCGACCCGTAGCGCCGGATCACCGTCTGAACGCTGACCCCCGCCCGGGCCGCGACGTCGCCGAGGGACAGGCGATCCAGCGGACCGGCCCAGAACAGCTCCTCGGTGGCGTCGAGGACGCGCTCGCCGGTTGCGGCTGCCGCCTCGGCTCGAGCGATCATGCGGTACGGCCGCCGTGCTGCCGCAGCTTTCATGTTAGTTACGTTACTGCGAAAATACTGTCCGCGTCAACCCTGTGCGGGCTGCTCGTCAAGGCCGACGCTCGCGTGGCGCGACGACGAGCTCGTCGGTCTCCTTGGACTGCTCCGCTCCCGCGCGCAGTGCGTGGGCAAGCCCGTCGCCGACGCCGCCGTCCGCCGGCAGCTCGACCTTGATCTCGATCGCCCCATCGTCGACGTGCTCGGTCTGGAGCGGTCCGAGCTTCTCGAAGAGGTCGACCACGCGGCGGTTCTCGAGCAGCATGGTCGCCTCGAAGCGGGCAATGTCCTCCTCGCGGGCGCGGTCGGCCAGGGCGTGCAGCAGCGCGCTCGCCACGCCGCGCCCCTGCCATTCGTCGGCGACCGCGACGGCCGCCTCGGCGACGTCGCGCTGCGTGGGCAGGCGGTGGAAGCGGGCGATGCCGATGCCGCGGCCACTCTCGAGCTCACGCGCGGCGAGCGCCTCGTGCTCGTGGTGGTCCACCTCGGTGAAGTAGTGCAGCTCGGTGTCTGAGAGGTGCTTGCGAAAGCCCATGAAGCGCTTGAAGCGAGACTCTTCGCTCCAGTGCTCGAAGGCCTCTCGAAGCTCCTCGCGGTCCTCGGGACCGACCTGGACGATCGCGACCTCGGTTCCGTCCTTCAATGTCGTGCGTCGCGGCTCCACGCGAGCCCGCTTCCCGCCTACCAGTGCACGCCGCGCATGAGGTGGGCGAGCGCGATCTGCTCGCCCGAGGCGCGCTCGGCCGGGTCCTTCTGGCCCTTGGCCGCGGCCGAGTCAGGGAACACCTTGTAGGCCATGTGGAGGATCTGGTCGACGGCCTTGGGCTGCAGGGTGTAGGCGACCTCGCCGAAGGTGCCCAGGCGCGTGTTGATGTGCTTGGGCTTGGCGCGGATCGCCTCGCAGATGAGGTCGGCCGCATCGTCTGGCGAGATCGCGGGGAACGAGTCGTACATCTTGGTCGGCGCGATCATCGGCGTGCGCACGAGCGGCATGTGGATCGTCGTGAAGGCGATGCCCTCGCCGATCACCTCGCTGGCCACCACGCGCGTCCAGGCGTCGAGCGCGGCCTTGGAGGCGACGTAGGCCGAGAAGCGCGGCGGGTTGGTCTGTGCGCCGATCGAGGACACGTTGACGACGTGACCGCCGCCCTGCTGCTTGAAGTGGGGGATGAAGCCCATCACGAGCTTGATCGCGCCGAAGTAGTTGAGCTGCATGGTGCGCTCGTAGTCGTGGAAGCGGTCGAAGCTCAGCAACACCGAGCGCCGGATCGAGCGCCCGGCGTTGTTGACGAGGACGTCCACGCGGGCGTGGTCGGAGAGGATCTCCTTGGCCACGTCATCGATCGCCTCGAGGTCGGAGAGGTCGGCCGAGTAGGCGTACGCCGTCCCGCCGACGGCCTCGATCTCCTGCTTGATCTCCTCGAGCTTGTCGAGGCTGCGCGCGACGAGCAGCGGGATGCCTCCCGCGGCGGCGACCTTATGCGCTGCGGCCTTGCCGATGCCGCTGGAGGCCCCGGTGATGACCACCGTCTTCCCGTTCACCGCGCCCTCGAAGGAGCGGTCCTTGAAGAGGTCGGGGTCGAGGTTGCGCTCCCAGTAGTCCCACAGCTTGTCCGCGTAGCCCTCGAGCTCGGGGACCTCGATCCCCGAGCCGGCCAGCGCGCGCTCGGTGTCGCGGGTGTCGAACTGGGGGATGAGGGCGATGTGCTCGAGGACGTCCTCGGGGATCCCGAAGTCCTGCAGCATCGAGCGGCGCAGCTCCTTGAGCGCAGGCAGCTGCATGGCCATCGAGAGCACGCCCTTGGGCAGCAGGTCGATGAGCCGCTTGTCGATGCGGATCACCTGCTGGGGCGCGTGGGCGGCCTTGGCGAAGGTGTTCATGACCTCGCCCGAGCGCTGGGACTTCGGGCTGGTGAGGTGGAAGGCCTGCCCGTCGAGGCCCGGCTCGTGCGCGATGTGGTCCATCGCGCGGGCGACGTAGTCGACCGGCACGATGTTCGTGTAGCCCATCTCCGGGCCGACCAGCGGGAACCACTCGGGCAGCGTGTGGCGGAGCCGCTGGATGACCTTGAAGAAGTAGTACGGCCCGTCGATCTTGTCCATCTCGCCGGTGCGCGAGTCGCCCACGACGACGGCCGGCCGGTAGACGCGCCAGGGCACCGTGCTCTGCGTGCGCGCGAGCTTCTCGGACTCGAACTTCGTGCGGTGGTAGGGATGGGTGAGCTTCTGGCCCTCGTCGAACATGTCCTCGCGGAACAGGCCCTTGTACGTCCCGGCCGCGGCGATCGAGGAGACGTGGTGCAGCGTGCCCACCCCGAGGTCGTTCGCCAGCGCGACGGCGTTGCGCGTGCCGCCGATGTTGAGGCGCTCGTTGCGCTCGGCGTCGGCGGCCATGTCGTAGATCGCCGCGAGGTGGAAGAAGTGGTCGACGTTGCCCCGCAGCGCGTCGCGCTGCTCGTCGGAGACGCCGAGCAGCGGCTCGGCGAGGTCACCGACGACGGGGACGATCCGCGCCCTGGCGCCGTTGGCCCCGGTGGCCGCGGTCCAGCGCTCGATGAGCTCGTCGAGCTTGTCGCGCGAGCTCTCGCGCACGAGGACGTGGATGTTCGCGTCGGGACGGGCCATCAGCCGCTCGATCAGAAAGCGACCGATGAAGCCGGTGCCGCCCGTGACGAAGTAGTTCATCCACGTCTCCCTGTGCCCTCGAAGGTCGATTCCTATCAGACCCCGGCGCCCGTCCCGCCGCGGCCCTCGCCGCCGGCGAAGCGCGCGGCGCCGCGGCGCGCCACCTCGAAGGTCTCATAGCCGCTGCGCGCCTCCAGGGCGAGCCCGGCCTGGACGTCGCGGCCGAGGCCCTCGTAGGCCGAGCGGCGGTCGGCCAGGATCGTCTGCTGCGGGAAGCCGGCCAGGCCCTCGGCGACCTCGAGTGAGCGCTCGAGGTGGCGGCCCGGCGCCACGACCTCGGTCAGCAGCCCGATCTCGAGCGCCTCGGGCGCCTGCACCATGCGGCCGGTGAGGATGATGTCCAGGGCGCGGCCGAGGCCGACGATGCGCGGCAGGCGCTGAGTTCCGCCGTCGATCAGCGGCACCCCCCAGCGACGCTCGGCGAACCCGAACGTCGACCCCTCCGCGGCGATGCGTAGGTCGCACCACAGCGCGAGCTCGAGCCCGCCGGCCAGGCACCAGCCGCCGATCGCGGCGATGGTCGGGCGGGGTGCGATCCGCCGCGTGAAGCCGAGCGGGCCGCCGGCGGCGGTCATCCGCGGGGCGAGGGTGTCGAGCGCCTTCAGGTCCGCCCCGGCGCAGAAGGCCTGATCGCCCGCGCCGACGAGGATCAGCACGCGCGCATCCTCATCCGCCACGAAGCGCTCGTAGGCGTTCTCGAGCGCGTCGGCCGTCGGCCCGTCCACCGCGTTGCGTCGCTCGGGGCGATCGATGGTCACGACCGCGGCGGCTCCGGCCCGCTCGTAAGTGACCTGGTCGTGCTCGACGGGCATCTGCGCTGATCCTGCCTTAAACGCCGTGACCCCGGGCAGGGAGTTCCGGGGTCACGGTCCGAACGAGGAGGGATCTCGTTTGTGCACCGCCAGTCTTCCCCGTGGCCCGGAAGGCTGTGTGAAATGGTTGAGAAGCGCGAGCGACTACCAGCCGCCGCGCCACTCGGGGCGGGTGCTGCGCGACTTGGCGGCCTTCTTGCGCGCGTCCTTGCGCTTCTCCAGGCGCCACTGCAGCGCGCTCATGAAGGCGATGAACAGCGGGAAGAACGCGATCAGGATGAAGCCGGCGTTGGTGACGACCTTGTCGTTGGTCTCCCCGTAGAGCCCCTCGCCGTGGTCTCCGGCCAGCGCCACCGGGGCGAGGAGCGCCATGGTGACGAGGGCGAGCGAGCAAGTGAGGAGCAGGCGGCGCATCGGACGAAAACTCTACTGGACGATACGCGGTCCGCCGGGGCGCCGGACCACCTGGCGCGGGCCGCTCGCCCGCCCATCACGGCTGTACGTGATCGCCGACGCCGGAGGCAACGCCCTCTACACCGCGAGCGCGAGGGGCAAGGTCGGGGCGCTGACCGTGTTCCCCAACACGACGTTCCTCAGCCAGGGCCAGCGTTCGCAGTACCAGGCGGTGCCGACCGCGGTGGTGCGCGCGCCAGACGGCAGCTTCAGCGTCGGCCAGCTCACGGGCGCGCCGTTCCTGGCCGGCGCCGCGAACGTCTACAAGGTCAACCGGCGCACCGGCGCCCGACCGATCCCAAGCACGGATCGGTGCTGCGAATCCGGCTGAAGTAGGGGGCCCCTACCCCAGCCGCTTCAGGAACGGCACGACGGTCGTCAGGAACGTGTTGCGGTCGGGCGACGCCGCGAGCGGGTCGAGGTGAGCGAAGCGCGGGTCGGAGACGAGCTTGGCGCTCGGGATCCGCGACTGCTTGACGAGCGCCCGCGCGCTCGCGATCACCCTCCCCCGGCTCAGCGAGGTTTGGAACGCATAGAGCGGCACGTCGATCTGCTTGCCGTGCCAGGTCCGCAGGCCGAGGTAGTCGCTCGTCTTCGTCCGCACCAGCGACCCGGCGCCGCCGAGGTCGAGGCTCAGCCGGCGCGGCCAGTACCACTCGGCGCCGCCCGGCGCGCGCTTGCCTTCGCGGATCGGCCGGAAGGCCTCGATGAAGCCCGGCAGCGGTGTGAACTCGCCGTCCTGCCAGCTGCGCGGATCGCCGCTCGACGCGAGCCGCCCGGCGTGGATGTGGATGAGCGAGAGGAACTTCGGCGACGTGCTCGCGTCGAAGGCGTACCCGAGCTGCCCAAGGTTGGTCGCGGGGACCGACGGCTTGAGGAACGGCGGCAGCGCGGGGAAGTCCTGGACACGGGACTTCACATCGGGCTTGACCTTCCCGTACTGCGCGCCGAGCTCGGCGAAGATGCCGTTGATCGACGGGATCCCCGCGCCGAGGAGGTCGAGGAACGGCGAGCCCGTGTCGATCGCCTGCTTCTGCTCGGTCGCGTCGGCGACGGACAGCGTCTTGGAGCCCACGCCGGTGCCGCCGTCGATCAGCAGCATCCCGCAGAGGTCGCGGTACCCGGGCCGCCCGTTGAAGTCCCACGCCGCGTACGCGCCGACCGTCGAGGCGCCGGCGGAGTGGCCGCCGAGGATCACCTGGCGCCGGCCGCCGTCGCGGGCGGCGAGCACGACCTTGCGAAGGTCGGCGAGCTGGACGGGCAGGCCCCACTCGCGAAGGGCGCGTCCCCCTCGGTGACCTGGCGGTACTTGAAGCCGAGGTAATAGTCGAAGGCCGTGTCCGGGTTCCCCGAGAGAAACCCGCTCTGGTCCTCGAAGGCACTCTCGCGCCGGTCCATCGACCACACCTGGAGGTCCTTCACTCGCTTGACGATGTCGCGCCCGACGACGCGGAAGTTGCCCGAGCCGCCGTTGGTGCCCGGCACGAGCACGAGCACGCGCTTGGCGGTCGAGGGGCCGATCTTGCGGACCCACACGCGGTCGTAGCGCGAGGGCCCGGGGCCTGCAGCGCCCCGCAGCGAGACGTAGGGCTCCGACGACGCGCTCGCGGCCGGTGCGGCCGGGGCGAGGAGCAGCAGCGCGGCGAGGGCGGCAAGGAGGGCGACAAGCGCGGGCGACTGGCGACGGGACATCGGGCTCCCTAGGCGATCCGGGGGACCGGGCGGGGTCCTGGCTGGCCGGCCAGCCTACTGATCCTCAGAGCAGCTCTACGAGCAGCGTGGCGAACCCGAATCGCCTCGCGCCGAGCCCGGCCCCGGTGAACGGATGGAAGTACTCGCGCCAGCCCGAGCGCTCCACCGCAGCCGCCAGCGACGCGACGACGCGATGGGCGTCGCCGCCGTAGCCGAGCTTCCGCATGGCCGGCGCGAGAAGCCAGGCGGTGTTCATCCACGAAGGCCCGCGCCAGGTCCGGAAGCGGTCCCGGCGCGGGTTGAAGCCGCGCTCCTGCGCCG
>CAVSMB010000030.1:0-28560 GCA_963728925.1 uncultured Actinomycetes bacterium
TTCTGCACGCGGCGCGCGAGGCGTGCGACCGCACCGGGGCGCTGCTGATCTTCGACGAGATCCAGTGCGCGATGGGAGCACGGGCAGGCTGTGGGCGCACGAGCACGCGGGCGTCGTGCCCGACGCGATGACGCTCGCCAAGGCGCTCGGGGGCGGGATGCCGATCGGCGCGCTCGTGACCTCGCCGGCGCTCGGGGACGTGCTCGAGCCCGGCGACCACGGTTCGACCTTCGCCGGCGGGCCCGTCGTCGCGGCGGCGGCCCTCGCGGTACTCGACCTGATCGACGACGAGGCCTTCCTGACGCGGGTGCGGGCGCGGGGGGCACGGCTCGCCGAGGGGCTGGCGGCCCTGCCCGGGGTGCGCGAGGTCCGCGGCCTGGGCCTCATGCTGGCCGTCGAGATCGACGACGCCCCCGAGCTCGTGCGCCGAGCATTGCTCGACCAGCGCCTCGTGCTCAACGCGACGGGACCGACGACTGTCCGCTTCCTGCCGGCGCTCACCGTCGGCGACCGCGACGTCGACGAGGCGCTCGCGCGGCTGCGCGCGCTGCTGGGCGAGCGCCGGGGCTGACGCCCGCCCGGACGGTCCCGAGCCCGGCTGACGATCCCGTGGCTGTCCGCCGCCGTACCGTTGGTCATGGACGCCCGACGCCGACGCGGATCGCTGCTCATCCTCCTTGCCGCCTTCGCCTCTTTCTGCCTGTCAGTCACCCTGTGGTTCACCGACAATCGCGACGAGGGCATCTTCGTCGGGCTCCGGGTCCCCTCGATCCTCGCCCTCGCGGGTTCTACCTCGCGTCGCTCGGGCGGCCCTCGTCGTGACCCTGTTCATCGGCATCGTGGGGATCCTGGTCACGGCCATCACCGTGGCCGGCATGGTCCTGCTCACCGACGCCGGCTCGGACGAGAGCGCGGCTCGCTGCAGGCCGACGAGGACCACGCGCGCCAGGACGCCGACGCGGCGTTCGACGAGCGCGCGCGCGAACGCTCGCTGCGGCGCGGCCGCGCGCCGGCGTAGCGCTTCCAGGTTCCCGACGTTTCGCCGCGCGGAAACGGCAGCGACGAGGGGAGGGGGGAGTATTTCGTAGCAGGGGTCCCTCGTCCGGGCGCCCGCGCTACGTTCCTCCCCGCCAGCCAGCAGTTCGTAGCACGCTCGGGGCGGGGCGCGACGATTGCGACGTTGCGCTGCCTGGAAGCCGGCGATCGACCACCGTTCAAGACCCTCCCTCCCTAGACCGATGCTGTACACGCCGGCGCCCCGCTTCCGCGGAACCATCCGTCCCCGCGGCCGCGCCCTTCCTCGTGACCGTGATCGTCGTCGCGGGCATGGTCCTGCTGACGGCTGCCGGGCGGAGGGCCACAGCGGCTCGCCGCAGAGCGATCCGGCGGCCACCGGCGACGGTAAGGGCGACGAGCGCGACAGGCGCGCGCGAGCGGCTCATGCGGTAGCGATAGCCCGGCGAAGAACCCCGAGCGCGCGGCGATCGCGGGGAGGTGCGGTCACTCAGTCCGCGGGTCCCTGCGAGGAGAACCGCACCCAGCGCTCGGCGCCGGTGGAGTGGGCGACGCCGGAGTCTCCGACGACCGTGTAGCCCCTGCCACCGTTGTCGACCTCGATGCGCCCCGATTTGGCGCCGCTCCTCCACGTCACGTACGCGCGCCACGTGCAGAGGCAGCGCCTCGATGCGGCGACGATCTGGAGCAGTAGCGGATCGGTGATCGACACCGTCCACGGAAGCGGATCGGCAGCGAGGCGCTCTGCGCTGGCCGGTCCAGGGTGCCGAGTTCGCCGTGCGGAGCGCTGGTCGAGTCGACGATCGCCGCCGGCCGCCGGTCCAGGTCGACCAGCACCGACCGTCCGTGAACCGAGTGGCCGCACGGGGCGGAGAACACCGCGCCCGGCGAACGGCGCCGTCGCTGCACCTCGACTTCGATCCCGGTGAGGGTGATGGTCCGCGACGACTCGCCCTGGATGGAGACCTCGACCAGATTCTGGCCGGCGACGCCGGCGCCGTGACCGTGCCGGGTCGGACTTGAACAAGTCGAGCACACGCTCGCCGAGCCCGGTTCCGATGGCCGTCACGATCGCAATGACGAGCGCCGTCGCGACGGCTACGAGGAACGCGTGGGTTTCCGCTCTCGCTTCGCCTGGCTCATGGCTCGGTCCTGGTGACCGTCGCATAACCGTAGACCGGCGACGATCGAGCAAGAGCTGTGCACGGCACCCAGGAGCGGGACGGGGTTACGCTTCCGCTCTCGTGAGCCATCCCGCGCCCGAGTTCCCGCCACGCACCGCTTCCTACGAGGCCGATCCCGCGGCGGTCTCGCGCGTCTGCTTGTTGTACTCCGGTGGCCTGGACACGAGCGTGATGCTCAAGTGGATCCAGGACGTCTACGGCGCGCAGGTCGTCGCGCTGACGGTCAACCTCGGTCAGCCCGGCGAGGACTACGACGGTGTGCTGGGCAAGGCGCTCGCGCTTGGCGCGGTGGACGCCCGGGTGATCGACGCGCGCGAGGAGTTCGCCCGCGGCTACGTGCTCCCGTCGATACGTGCGAACGCGCTCTACGGCGGCGGCTACCCGCTCTTCACCGCGCTGGGGCGGCCGCTGATCGCCAAGCTCGCGGTCGACGTCGCTCGCGAGACGGGCTGCGACACGATCGCCCACGGGTGCACGGGCAAGGGCAACGACCAGGTTCGCATCGAGGCCACCGCCGCGACGCTCGCCCCCGAGCTGAAGGTCATCGCTCCGGTGCGGACGTGGGCGATGGGGCGCGAGGAGGAGATCGCCTACGCGCGCGAGCACGGGATCCCGCTCAAGGGCGGGACCGAGGTGACGCCCTACTCGATCGACGACAACCTGTGGGGGCGCTCGTCGGAGGGCCGCTGGATCGAGGAGCTCGACCACGCGCCCGAGGACGACGTCTTCCAGCTCGTGACGCGCCCCGAGGAAGCGCCGGACGAGGCCCAGGTCGTATCGGTCTCCTTCGAGCGCGGCGTGCCGGTCGCCCTCGACGGCGAGCGCCTGGGTCTCGTCGAGCTGCTCGAGCGGGCCGGCGAGCTCGGTGCTCGCCACGGCGTGGGCATCGTCGACCACATCGAGGACCGGATCGTCGGGCTCAAGGTGCGCGACATCTACGAGGTGCCCGCCGCCGCGATCATCCTCCCCGCCCATGCCGAGCTCGAGAAGCTCGTCGGGACCATCCACCAGAACCAGTTCAAGCCCTCGCTGGAGCGCCAGTGGTCCTACCTCGTGTACGCGGGGCTGTGGTGGGAGCCGCTTCGCGCCGACCTCGACGCCTACATCGAGCACGTCAACGAGCAGGTGACCGGGACGATCGGGCTCAAGCTCTACAAGGGATCGGTCCGGGTGGTGACCCGCGAGTCGCCCAACGCGGTCTACGACGCCCAGCTCGCGAGCTTCGCCCAGTCGGGCGGGCTCTTCGCACAGGCGGCGTCGCCGGGCTTCATCGAGCTCTGGTCGCTGCAGTCGCGCATGGCGTGGCGGCTGCGAAACGCCGAGTAGCCGACCAGCGCGACGGGTGGACGGAGGGCATGGGGTACAAGATTCTCGGCTTGATCGTCTGGAAGGGCGGGAAGTGGTTCGTGGGCCGCAAGTACGGCACCACGCCCCGCAACGTCGTCGCCGGGACCGTCGTCGCCGGCGCGCTCGCGGCGACCGCGATCGTCGCGCTGCGCGACAGCCGCTCCGCTTAGCCCGGCGCTCGGCATAGCCCGCCGCTCGGCTGGGCCGAGCGCTCGGTTTGCCCCGGCCTTCGGGCTAGCCTCGCTTCCGGGCGACCGGCCCTCGGGCGGACCGACTCGTCCGGCCTCACGCCTACCTTGGGCGTCGTGACACGGGTCGGAGCGTTCTTGCGTGGTTGAACCCGGTCCGGGCGAGACGCCCGAGGAGCCGCGCGACCCGCAGGAGAACGACGAGACTGTCGTCGATCCCGCGGTGCTGGCCGAACGCCGGGCGCGGCGGGCCGAGCAGGCCGAGGATGCCCACGCACGGCGGGCGGCCGAGGCCGACGAGGCGCTCGCGACCGCCCAGGCCGAGCTGCACCGCGCGCAGGTGCGCCTCGAACGCGCGCTCGAGGACCGTGCTCGGCTCGACGCGCAGCTCGCCGCGCGCGACCGCGAGCTTCGCGCGGCCCGCGAGCGCGCTCACGCCGAGGAGCGCCAGCGCCAGGAGGAGGTGGGGGAGGCCGCCGAGCGCCTCGACCGGCTGCGCTCCGAGGCGGAGTCGCTGCGGCGCCGTCTGGCGTCGGCGGGCGGCAAGGACCTCTTGGCGCTTCGCGAGCGCGTGCAGCGGGCCGACGCGGCGGCCGCGCGGCTGCGTGCCGACCTCGATGCTCAGATCGCGGCTGAGGCGCGCGTGCGCGCCGCGCTCGGCTCCGCGAGGGTGCAGCTGGCCGAGCTCCGGCGCCGCGCGAGCGCGGAGTCGGGTGGCGAGGTCGCTCGCCGGGTCGCCGAGCTGCGGGCGCTCGCGGACGACCTCGGGGCGAAGCTGACGGTCCTCGAGGCCGAACGCCGCACTGCGCTCGCCGCGGCGCGCCGCTCCGACGAGGCGCGCGCCGCGGCCGAGGCCGAGCGCGACGCGCTCCGCGACGAGGCCGAGCGCACCGCCGCGGCGCTGCTGGCCGCCCGCGCCACCCCGGTCGTCGTCCCCGGCCTGGAGGCGGCGCTCGAGGAGGCCCGCCGCGAGCTCGCCGAGACCGGCGAGCGTGAGCTGCGCACCCAGACGGTCGCGCGGGAGCTCGTCACGACCGCGACGACGGCGCTCACCGAGGCCGAGACGCGCCTGGCCGAGGCCGAGACGATCACGCGGAGCCTCCGTGACGAGCTGATCACGGAGCGGGCCCGCCGCGAGGGGGCCGACGCGGGGCGCGAGGAGACCGACGCCGCGCGCGCGGAGGCCGGCGCGGCGCGCGAGGAGGCCGACGCGGCCCGCGCACGGGCCGAGCGGCGCGCGGACGAGCAGAGCGAGGCCCGCGCGCAGGCCGAGCAGGCCCATGAGGCGGCGGTCGCCGCGCTCACTGCGCTGCGCGAGGACGTCGCCGAGGCAAAGCGCGCCCGCAAGGAGGCCGCGCGGGACGCGGAGCGCGAGCACAAGGAGGCGGTTCGAAGGACCGAGCGGGCCCGCGACGAAGCCGAGCGCAGGCGCAAGGAGGCCCTTCGGGAAGCAGACCGTGCTCGCGATGACGCCGGGCGCGCGCGGGTGGTGGCGACCGCGGCCGAGCGAGCGGCCGAAGAGGCCGGCACCGAGGCGCGCAAGGCACGCAAACGGGCGGCCGACGCAGAACGCTCGCGGGAGAGGCTCGCCGCGCGGGTCGCCGACCTCGAGCGTGTCGAGGCGGCGCGCGACGTCGACGCGGAGGTCGCGAGCCGCCTCGAGGTCGAGCGCCGGGAGATGCGGAGCACCGAGAAGCGGCTCATCGCCGAGATCGCCGCGCGGACCAGGCGCCTCGGCGAAGCGGAGGCCGCGCTCGCTCGCGCGGCGCCCGAACGCGACGAGCCGTCGGCGGCGCGGCTGGCCGCCGAGAGCCGCCTGGCGCGGGCACACCGGCCCACACCGGCGGCCACCGCCGCCGAGGCGCGCATGGCCGCCGCCGCGCTCGCCGCCCCGCCCGCCGAGCTCGAGGCGCCGCCGGCCGAGGTCGAGGCGCCGCCGGCCGAGGTCGAGGCGCCGCCGGCCGAGGTCGAGGCGCCGCCGGCCGAGGTCGAGGCGCCGCCGGCCGAGGTCGAGGCGCCGCCGGCCGAGGTCGAGGCGCCGCCGCTCGAGGTCGGGGTCTCTCCGCCATCGGAGGTCGCCCCGCCGGCCGAGGTCGATGGGCCGCCGCCCCAGGTCGGGGTCTCTCCGCCGGCCGAGGTCTCTCCTCCGTCCGCCGGAAACGGGGGAGGGAGGGTCGGGGCGCTCGAGCGGCCCCCGGCCGCCGAGCCCGGCGAGGCGTTCGTCTCCACGCTTGCTGCCGCGGCGCTTCCGCCCGCGGTCGCTGCCGGCCCGGGGTGGCTCGGGCGCGCGCTCGTGGAGGTCGCCGGCCGCGACCCCTCAGGCGCCGGGGAGCTGCTGCGCGCGCTCCTGCCACTGCACGGGCTTCAGGCGAAGCGCGCCGTGGACTACGACCTCGTGCTCGAGCCCGGCGGGGTCTGGCGCGTCGTCGTCGTGCCAGGGCGTCTTGCCGAAGTCCGCCCGCTCGACGCCCCGCGCGCGAGGAAGGAGGTGGATCTTCGCCTCGAGACCGATTCGGGCACCCTCGCCGCCACGCTCGCGGGCGCCAACGCCCGCAAGGCCCGGCGGGCCGGACAGGTGAGGACCAAAGGATCCCGTCGCGCGGCGAAGGCGACGCTCCGCGCGCTCGCGGCGGCGCCGCTCGACCTGCGAAGCGCCGCTCGGGCGGGCCTCTACCTGCCGCCGCCGCTCGCCTACCTCGCCCTCTCGCGGGCGGTCGTGCCGGGGTGGACGGCCGGGTGGCGGTTCGTCGTCGCCCACGAGCTCACTGGCCCTGGTGGGGGAACCTGGGACCTGCACGTCGACGGCGCGGCGCCCCTGCGCGCTACCGACACGGCGCCCCCACCCGCCGACGCGGCGCCGGGTCGGCCGATCGCGACGGTGCGCTGCTCGACCGCCGCCTTCGTTCCGCTGCTCGCCCAGGAGCCCGCCCCGGGTGGCGAGAAAGTCGGTCTGCGCGGTGACGTCGCGGCCGTCGCGCTGGTGCGGCGCTGGGTCGCCGGCGTCCAGGAAGGCTCGCTGCCGCCGCCGTGACGGCGGGGCTGCCTTACGCGTGGCCGACGGCGAAAGCGACGAGCGCCACCGCGATCCCTCCGGCGGTGACCTGGAGGAGCGAGCGGTGCAGGGAGACCTTGAGGACCTGCAGACCGCGCTGACGGTCGCCTACGTCGTCGTCGCGATCGAGCTGGTCGCCGTCGACGGGCCCGCGCCGGCTCGGGCGGGGCGCCGGACACCTCGCCGCGGGGCCGCGCCGGGTCGGGCGGCCACGAGGCCGACGACGCCGCCCTCACCACCGCGCTTCGTGACCGCGCCATGCGAGTGACGCCCCAACGGCTCGTCCTCCACCGCGTTCTGCGCGAACGCGACCGGCACGTGACCGCAGAGGAGCTTGCTCGCGAGGCCGGCGAGCGGCTGCCCAACGTGTCGCCTCCGACCGTCTACGCGACCCTCGAGCTCTTCGAGCAGCTCGGGCTCGTCCGCCGTGTCGCCACGGCGGGCGGCGTCGCGCTCTACGACCCGCGCGTCGAGGACCACGGCCACCTCGTTTGCCGCCGCTGCGGTCGTGTCGAGGACGTCGACGCCCACGCCGATCCCGGCCCGACGCTCGCCGCCGCGCGCCGCGCGGGCTTCGCGCCCGAGCGGGCCGAGACCGCCGTGGTCGGGCTGTGCAGGGACTGCCGCGCCTGACCGCACGCCCATCCCGCACCGAGCGCGAAACGCGCCCGCCGCGCCGCCGGGGCCATCCGCGCCGGCACCTATGCTCAGACCCGAATGAGCACCCCGGCGTGCGCGCATCTTCATGTCCACTCCGAGTACTCGCTGCTTGACGGCGCGTGCAAGATCGACGCGCTCGCGGAGCGCGCCGCCGCCTTCGGCCAGCCCGCCCTCGGCCTGACCGACCACGGTGTCATGAACGGCGCCGTCGAGCTGCAGGCGGCCTGCCGAAAGCACGGCGTCAAGCCGATCTTCGGCTGCGAGGCCTACCTCGTCGACGACCGCCGCGCGCGGCCCGGCGGCCCCTTGGAGCGCAACCACATCACGCTGCTCGCCGAGAACGCGACGGGCTACCGCAACCTCGTCAAGCTCTCGAGCGCCGGCTTCCTCGAGGGCCTGTACCGCGGCAAGCCGACCGTCGACGTCGAGCTGCTCGCCGCTCACGGCGATGGGGTCATCGGGCTCACCGGGTGCCTGCAGGGCCGGCTCGCACGACGCATCGTCGAGGGCCGCCCCCAGGACGCCCGCGCCCACGCCGACGACCTCGTCCAGGCCTTCGGCGCAGACAACGTCTACTTCGAGGTCCAGCGCAACGGCATCGACGAGCAGGAGCGTGCGAACGAGGGGGTCGTGGCGATCGCGAGCGAGCTCGGGCGCCCGCTCGTCGCCACCGCCGACGTCCACTACCTGCGTCGCGAGGACTTCGACAACCACCGCGCGCTGCTGTGCGTCCAGACCAAGAGCACGCTGCAGGCGCCCAAGCTCACCTTCGACACCAACGAGTTCTACCTGCGCTCCAGCGAGGAGATGGCCGACGCCTTCGCGCGCTGGCCCGAGGCGCTCGCCTCCACCACCGAGATCGCCGAGCGCTGCTCGGTGGAGCTGCAACTCGGCGGCCAGCTCATCCCCCGCTTTCCCACGCCCGACGGCCGTCCCGAGGCCGACTACCTGCGCGAGCTCGTCCATCGCGGCCTCGACGAGCGCTACGGCGCCCCGGCTCCGGCCACAGCCCGAGAGCGCGCCGACCTCGAGCTTGGGGTCATCGAGAAGATGGGCTTCTCGGGCTACTTCCTCATCGTCTGGGACTTCGTCAAGTACGCGAAGGACCGCGGGATCGCCGTCGGCCCCGGCCGCGGGTCGGCCGCGGGCTCGATCGTCTCCTACTGCCTGCGCATCACCGACGTCGACCCGCTGCGCTACGACCTGCTCTTCGAGCGCTTCCTCAACCCCGAGCGGGTCTCGATGCCCGACATCGACATCGACTTCTCGGTGCGCGGCCGCGAGCAGGTCATCCGCTACGTGACCGAGAAGTACGGTCAGGACCGCGTCGCCCAGATCGTCACCTTCGGCCGCATGTTCCCGCGCGCGGCCACCCGCGACGCCGCGCGCGTGCTCGGCCTCGAGTACGCCGCCGGCGACCGGCTCGCCAAGCTCATCCCCGAGCCGGTCATGGGCCGCTCCATGACCTTCGAGCAGTACCTGGCCGAGGAGCCCGAGTTCCGGCGCGCCTACGAGTCAGAGCCGGCCTCGCGGCGCATAGTCGACGTCGCCAAGGGCCTGGAGGGCATCGTTCGCAACTCCTCGATCCACGCGGCGGCGGTGGTGATCGCCGACCGCCCGCTCACCGACATCGTGCCCCTCCAGCTCGCCGAGGTCACCGGGGCCGCGGCCGCCGCCGCCGGCGCGGCGGAGAACGGCGGCGGCAAGACCTACCGGACGGTGACGCAGTACTCGATGAAGCCGATCGAGGACATCGGGCTGCTCAAGATGGACTTCCTCGGCCTGCGCAACCTCGATGTGATCGAGGACGCGCTGGACATCATCGAGCGCTCGACCGGCGTTCGCCCCGACATGGCCACGCTGCCGCTCGACGACCCCGGCACCTACGAGATGCTGGCCCGCGGCGACTCCGTCGGCGTGTTCCAGTTCGAGTCCGAGGGCATGCGCGACGCGCTCAAGAAGGTCCGCCCGACGGAGTTCGACGACCTCGTCGCCCTCAACGCGCTCTACCGCCCGGGCGCCATGGACCAGATCCCCGCCTACGCGCGGGGCAAGGCGAACGCCGACAGCGTCAGCTACCCCGACGAGCGTCTGCGCACGATCCTGTCCCCGACCAAGGGCGTGATCCTCTACCAGGAGCAGGCCATGCAGATCTCCAAGGAGATCGCGGGCTTCTCGGGAGCGCGCGCCGACGACCTGCGCAAGGCGATCGGCAAGAAGAATCGGGCGAAGATGGCCGAGCTCAAGCCCGAGTTCGTCGACGGCTGCCGCGCGAGCGGCACGAGCCCGCAGGTCGTCGAGATGCTCTGGAACACCAACGAGCGCTCGGCCGACTACTCCTTCAATAAGAGCCACGCCGCGTGCTACGCGCTCATCTCCTACCGGACCGCGTGGCTGAAGGCCAACTACCCGGCCGAGTACATGGCGGCGCTGATCTCCTCCGTGATGGACACCAAGGACAAGGTGCCGTTCTTCGTCAACCAGGCCGAGGCGATGGGGATCGAGATCCTGCCCCCCGACGTCAACCTCTCCGACCACGAGTTCGTGGTGGTCGAGGGCAACATCCGCTTCGGGCTGGACGCCGTGAAGGGCGTCGGCTACGCCGCGGTGGAGGCCATCAAGCAGGCGCGCGAGGAGATCGGGCCGTTCTCCTCGCTGTGGGACTTCTGCGAGCGCGTCGACTGCCGGGCGGTGAACAAGAAGGCGATCGAGGCGCTCGTCAAGTGCGGCGCCTTCGGCTCGACGGGGCACTCGCGCAAGGGCATGCTGCTCGTGCTCGAGCAGGCCCAGGGCGCGGGGCAGCGGGCGCAGCAGGACGCCCTGCTCGGGCAGGGCTCGATCTTCGATCTCGGCGGCGGCGGCGCGGGTGGCGCCCGGCCGGGCGGCCCGGCCCCGGCCGCCTTCGTGCCCAGCCACCCGGCGATCCCCCACGAGGAGTTCGACCAGACCGAGCTGCTCGCCGTCGAGAAGGAGGCGATCGGGATCTTCATCTCGGCCCACCCGCTCAAGCAGGTGCGCGAGGCCCTCCGTGCCCGCTGCGACGTCGCGCTGGCCGAGCTGGAGGGCAAGCGCGACGGCGAATGGGTAACGGTGGGCGGGATCATCGCCGAGGCCAAGCGGATCCGCACCAAGAAGGGCGACCCAATGATGTTCGCGACGCTCGACGATCTCGAGGCCTCGGTCGAGCTGCTGCTGTTCGGCAACGCGCTCGAGGCGGCCGGCGACGCCGCCACGCTCGACAGCGTCGTCGTCGTCCGGGGCCGTGTCGACCACAAGGACGCCACCAAGACGTGCATCGTCGTCCAGGAGGTCACCCGCTTCGACCCGACCCCCGAGGAGATCGAGGCGGCTCGGGCCCAGGCGGCGCACGCCGCGGTCCCCCGCGCGCTCAGGCTGCGACTCGACGCGACGCGCCTGCCGGCCACGGTGATCGCCGAGCTCAAGGACCTCCTGGAGAACTTCCCCGGGGAGTCGGAGGTCGTGCTGGAGATGCGCACCGCGGCCGGCGCGCGACGCCTTCGCCTTGGCCAGGGCTTCCGGGTGGATCCGAGCGCGAGCCTGCGCGCCGAGCTCGCCCAGCTGCTCGGCCCGGCCGAGCTCAGCGCTGCCTGACGGGCTGCCACGGCGCCGGGCGCGCGCTCTAGACTCCGATACCGGAGATCCTTGGCGATGTCGTCGGCGAACGCAGAAGCGATCGAGGCGTGGGACGGGCCGCTGTTCGAGCGGTTCGTGCAGTTCCGACACCTGCTGGTCGGTGGTCTGGCCGTCCACGGCGACGAGGCCCTGCGCCTGTATCCGCCCGCCTCCGGGTCCCGGGTCCTCGACGTGGGGTGCGGGTTCGGTGACACGACGCAGCGGCTCGCAGCGCTCGTAGGGACCGGGGGAAGCGCGCTCGGCGTCGACGCCTCGCCGCGATTCATCGAGGCCGCGAGGGAAGATGCCGAGCAAGCAGGGGCGGCCAACGCACGCTTCGCGGTGGTCGACGTCGAGACCACCGACTTCGACGAGCGCTTCGAGGTCGCCTTCTCGCGCTTCGGCACGATGTTCTTCGCCAACCCCGTCGCCGCCATGCGTCGCGTGCGCGCGGCGCTGGTCCCGGGCGGCCGCCTCGTCATGGTCGTGTGGCGCGCGAAGGTCGAGAACGAATGGGTCTACCGGGCCCAGACCATCACCGAGCGCTTCGTCACCAAGCCCGAGGACTACGACGAGCCAACGTGCGGCCCGGGGCCCTTCTCGATGGGCAACGCGGACACCACCAGCGGCATCCTGCTCAGCGCGGGCTTCGAGGCGATCACGCTGCGACGCTGCGATCTGCCCATCCTGATGGGACGCGACGTCGAGGAGGCGACCGCGCTGGCGATGAGCCTTGGCCCCGCCGGAGAGATCCTGCGCCTGGCCGGCGACCGTGCGGCGCACCTGCACGAACCGGTCGCCGAGGCGCTTCACGAGGGGCTGGCCGAGTGGGCCGGGCCCGAGGGCGTCATCGCCCCCGCCTCGACGTGGATCGTGTCGGCCGTCGCCCCCGGCAAGAGCTGACCGTCAGGCCCTCGCCTTCACCCCGCGCCGGCGGAGGCGCTTGAGCGTTGAGACGTCGGGCTTGACGACGGCCTTGCCGTCGACCCCCGGGCCCTCGAAGATCGCCGGGAGATCGCCGAAGCGCGGCTCGGACAGGAACGAGGCGAGGCCCTTGGAGCCGATCTCGCCCTTTCCCAGGGGAGCGTGGCGGTCGACGTTGGAGCCGAGGGCCGTCTTGGAGTCGTTGACGTGCAGCGAGCCGAGGCGCTCGAGGCCGATGACCCGCGCGCACTCGTCGACCACCTCGCCCAGCGCCTCGGGCGTGCGCACGTCGTAGCCCGACGCGTAGAGGTGGCAGGAGTCCAGGCAGACTTCGAGCCGCGGATCGCTCCCCGTCTCCTCGATCAGCGCGCCGAGCTCCTCGAACGAGCGCCCGAGCGTCGCGCCCGAGCCGGCGGTGTTCTCGAGCTGCAGGGGGCACGCCTCGGAGTCGGCGAGCGCCTCGGCGATGACCGCGGCGGCGCGCCCGATCGCGCCCTCGACGTCGCCTTTGAGCGCCGAGCCGGGGTGCAGCACGACGCCCTGCGCCCCCAGTGCCGCGCCGTTGCGCAGGCCGATCTTCAGGGACTCGAGCGACTTGGCGCGGATCTCGGCGTCCTCGCTCGCGCAGTTGATGAGGTAGACGGCGTGGATCAGGGTCGCCTGCACAGGCGAGGCCTCGAAGGCCTCGCGGTAGGCGCCGACCTCCTCCTCGGTGTACTCGCGCGCCCGCCACGCGCGCGGGTTCTGGCTGAAGAACTGGATCGCCTCGCAGCCTCGCTCCTCCCCGTTGCGCACGGCGTTGGCGGGACCGCCCGCGGGAGAGACGTGCGCGCCGACGAGCATGGGGCGGGTGTCTAGCATCCCCCGCGCATGAAGGTCCGCTTCGCCCCCTCGCCGACCGGCGCGCTGCACGTCGGCGGCGCCCGCACCGCGCTGTTCAACTGGCTGCTGGCGCGCGGGTCGGGCGGCGAGCTCGTGCTGCGCATCGAGGACACCGACCGCGAGCGCTCGACCCCGGAGAACGTCGAGCAGATCTTCGACGCGCTGCGCTGGCTCGAGCTCGACTGGGACGGCGAGCCCGTCTTCCAGCACGAGCGCGGCCCGCGCCATCGGGAGGTGCTCGAGCGCCTGCTCGCCGACGGCCACGCCTACCGCTCCACGGCCACGGCCGACGACGTCCGCGCCTGGAAGGCCGAGCACGGCGCGCAGCGCGGCTTTCGCGGTGAGGAGGAGGCGCAGGGCGCCATGCGGCTGCGCCTCGGCGACGACCGCACCACGGTCGTGCAGGACGTCATCCGCGGCCCCGTCGTCTTCGAGCAGCGCCACATGGACGATCCCGTCATCGCGCGCGCCGACGGGTCGGCGCTCTACAACTTCGCCGTCGCGGTCGACGACCTCGACGAAGGGATCACGCACGTCGTCCGGGGCGAGGACCACCTCTCCAACACGCCCAAGCAGGTGGTCGTCCGCGAGGCGCTCGGCCACACGGGTGGCGTCGAGTGGGCCCACCTTCCCCTGCTGCACGGTCCCGACGGCAAGAAGCTCTCCAAGCGCCACGGCGCGGCCTCGGTGCAGGAGCTGCGCGACCAGGGCTTCCTGCCCGAGGCGGTGCGCAACTACCTCGGGCTGCTCGGCTGGGGCTACGACGCCGAGACCACGTTCTTCACCAGCGAGGAGATGCGGGAGCGCTTCTCCCTGGAGCGCGTCTCGCGCAACCCCGCGGTCTTCGACGTGCAGAAGCTGCGCTGGATGAACGGGCACTACCTGCGCGAGCTGCCCGTCGAGGAGCTCACGCGGCGGCTCGAGGCGTTCACCGGTCGCAGCGGGCTGGGGCCGGCGGTGAAGATCGCGCGCGAGAAGATCCAGACGCTCGCCGACTTCTGGCCGCTCGTCGGCTTCCTCTTCGACGGGCCGGTCGACGACCCCGAGGCCTGCGAGCGGGTGATCGCCGCCGACGGCGGGCGCGAGCGCCTCGCCGCCGCGCGGGAGGCGCTCGCCGGGGCCGAGCCATGGGAGGTGGCGTCGCTGGAGGCCGCGCTGCGCGGCGTGGTCGAGCGGCTCGGCGTGAAGCCCAGGCTCGTGTTCCAGCCGGTGCGTGTGGCGATCGCCGGCACGACGGTGTCCCCGGGCATCTTCGAGTCGCTCGCCGTGCTCGGTCGCGACGAATCGCTGCGACGCATCGACGAGGCGCTCGTGGACGCTCGACGTTCGGTCTAAACCATCCGTCCAGGCCTGCCGATAGGGGAGAATGAGGCCGAGGTGCGAACCCGGCGCCCGAACTCCCCGACCCAAGGAACCGTCCACCGACCGATGTCCTCCAACGTCGTCCCCATGCGCTCTTCCCGCGCGCCGGCCGCGCAGCCGTCCTCGGCTCTGGGGTCCACCGCGCGCCACAACGAGGGCCACGGCCGGCGGCTCACGGCCGCCTTCGAGGCGCTGGAGGCCTTCCCGGCCCTCGCCGAGTCGCGCAACCGCGTGCTGCGCCTGCTCTCCGAGGAGCGGCTGTCGGGCTCGGACGTTGTCGCCGCCGTTGAGTCCGACGTCGCCCTGGCGATCGCCGTCCTTCGTCTCGCCAACCGCGTGGACAGCCGCTCGCGCGGCAAGGTCGAGGACGTCGTCAAGGCCGTGGAGGTGCTTTCTCCTGAAGCCGTCCAGACGATCGTCGGGCGGGCGCGGACCTTCGACTTCTTCGAGCGCTCATCGGTCTGGGAGGGAGCGCCCGAGCGCTTCCGCCTGCACGCCGTCGCGACCCAGCGCGCCGCCGAGCGGCTGTGCCTGGAGTCCGGCTATGACCATCGCGACCGCCTGATGGTCTCATCGCTGCTGCACGACGTGGGCAAGCTCGTGCTCCTCCACGCCTACCCGGGCTATCCGTCCCAGATCCACAACGGCGCGCGCACCCCCGAGGAGCGCATCCATCGCGAGCGACGCGAGCTCGGCGTCGACCACGCCCTCGTCGGCGGCGTGCTCGCGCGCCGCTGGGGCCTGCCCAAGGGCCTGGCCTCGGCCATCGAGCGCCACCACGCCGACGACGCCGAGGGCGAGGCCGCCTTCTTACGCCTGGCCGACATGCTCGCCCACTACGGGCAGGGAGCGGCGGTCAACGCGAACGAGCTGCTCAAGGCGGCGCGCCGCGTCGGGCTCGGGCCGGCCGAGCTGCGGCGGGTGATGTACGAGCTGCCCTTCCCGCCCGCCGGTCGCCAGCGCCAGATCGACCCGTGCCCGCTCTCCACCCGCGAGGTCGACGTCCTCAAGCGGCTCTCCGAGGGCAAGGTCTACAAGCAGATCGCGCGCGAGCTCGAGCTCTCGACGAGCACGGTGCGCACGCACCTGCACAACATCTACGGCAAGCTGGGCGCGGTCGACCGCGCGCAGGCCGTGCTCGTCGCCACCGAGCGCGGCTGGCTGTAGTAGCGGGGGTCCCGCGTCGCGCCGGCCGGTAGCCTGGCGCGCTTGCCCGAGTCGCGGCTCACCCGGAGGCGACTGGTCGGCGGCGCCGCCGCGAGCGGCGCGGCGCTGGCGCTGCCGGCCGGGGTCGAGGCCCGCACGCGCCCCTGCCGGCGCGTGGAGGTCGCGATCGTCGGAGCCGGGCTGGCAGGGCTGACGGCGGCGCGCGAGCTCACACGTGCGGGCCACGAGGTCTGCGTGCTCGAGGCGCGCGACCGGGTCGGCGGGCGCACGCTAAACGAGAAGGTCTCCAAGGGCGTGATCTCCGAGGTGGGCGGTCAGTACGTCGGGCCCACCCAGGACCACATCCTCGCGTTGGCGAAGGCCGTGGGGGTCAACACCTTCCCGACTTGGAACGAAGGCTTTAACGTCCAGTACTTCGAGGGCCAGCGCTCCCTGTACCCCGCGACCGGGCTACCGACGAATCCCGACGCGGCAGCGGCCGAGCTGAAGCTCCTCGAGCTCGACGGGCTCGCGGCGACGGTGCCCGTCGCCGCGCCGTGGAAGGCCCCGCGTGCCGCCGCGTGGGACAAGCAGACGCTCGGTGACTGGGTGGCTCGGAACATCACGACCCCGATCGGCCGGTCGATCGTCCAGGCCATCTGCGAGACGGTCTGGGGAGTAGAGGCCCCCGAGCTGAGCTTCCTCTACACGCTCTTCTACATCGCGGCGTCGGGCAACGAGCGCGTGCCGGGCTCGATCCTTCGCCTCACCACGACCGCCGGCGGCACGCAGCAGGACCGCTTCGTGGGCGGCTCGCAGCGGGTGTCGATCGAGGTCGCCCGCCGCCTGGGCTCGTCGCTCGTGCTCTCCTCGCCGGTGCGGTGGATCGAGGAGATCAGCGGTGGGGCGCGCGTCACGAGCGACCGCCTGATCGTCCAGGCCAAGCGCGTGATCGTCGCCGCGCCGCCGGTGCTCGCCCGGCGCATCGCGTTCTCGCCCTCGCTGCCGAAGGCCAAGCGCGTGCTCCTGCGGCGCCTGAACCCCGGTCACCTCATCAAGTGGGAGGCGGTCTACGACCAGCCGTTCTGGCGCGACGACGGGCTCAGCGGCCAGGTCGTCTCGGACACCGGTCCGGTGCTGGCGACCTTCGACAACTCGCCGCCCGGCGGCAGCCCGGGCATCCTCTTCGGCTTCATCGGGGGCGACGAGGCGCGCCGCGCCGCCCGGCACTCGCCATCCGCGCGTCGCAAGGCGGTCCTGGGCAATTTCGTCACCTACTTCGGCGAAGAAGCGCGACGGCCGCTCGAGGCCTTCGAGCTGGACTGGACGACCGAGGCGTGGACGCGCGGCTGCCCCGTGGGACTCCCCCCAGCGCGCGTGCTGAGCACCTACGGGCCTGCCCTGCGCGCGATCACCGGCCGGATCCACTGGGCCGGGTCGGAGACCTCGACCTACTGGAACGGCTACATGGACGGCGCCGTGCGCTCTGGCGAGCGCGCCGCGGCCGAGGCCGCGCGGCGCCTGCGCTGACGCACCGCGCCGGCGAGCAGCCACGCGAGGGCCACGCCGGCCGCGTCGATGGCGACGTCGCGCGGGGAGCCGACGCGCCCGTGGACCGAGAGCTGATGGACCTCGTCGGTGGCGGCGTAGCCGACGGCGATGAGCGCGGCGGCGAACGGCGCGTGCCAGCGGAACGCTCGCCACCAGAGCACGAACAACAGCCCGTACTCCGCCATGTGCACGGCCTTGCGCCCGACGAGGTCGATCCACCCCAGGCCCGAGTTCAGGTCGGGTTGGGCCGACAGCGCGTAGATCAGCGCCATGAGCCCAAGGGGAGGGGCGAAGCGCCCGATCAGGGCGAGGGGAGGGGCGACGCGCCCGAGGGCTGCCATAGGCTTGGCATCGTAGGTCCCGCGCCATGCTCTCGATCACCACCAAGTCGCCCTACGCGCTCCAGGCGCTGACCGAGCTCGCCCGCCAGGGCGCCGACGCGCCCGTCCCGATAGGCGAGCTCGCCCGCCGGCGCGACATCCCCGTGCAGTTCCTCGAGCAGCTCTTCGCGCTGCTGCGCCGCGCGGGCGTCCTGCGCTCCCAGCGCGGCGTCAAGGGCGGCTACTCCTTCGCCCGCCCGCCGGCCGAGATCACCGTCCTCGAGATCGTCGACCTCCTCGACGGCCCCCTCGGCCGCGACGCGAAGGGCATCTTTGCCGACGCCGCAACCGCGGCCCGAGACGTCCTCGCCGCCTCCACGATCGCCGACGTCGTCGAAAGCGAGGCCCGGGAGGGCGGCGCGGCGATGTACTACATCTGACGATCGCCGCTCCACAAGCGGGATCGCGGCCCCGCGCGACAATCACCGCGTCGCGGCTCTGGCACCGCTTGCCGTGGCGGAGATGGATGCCTTCGGCGGGGGTAGCCTTGCGCTTGCTCATGGAGCTACGCCTCCTTGGGCCACGCCCCCGGCCGTGGGAGCGGCGCGGGGGCACTGTGCTTGTGAGCTTCCGATCATAGGGTCCGCTCCGCGTTGCGTCGGAGTCACTCGTGCAACTCCTCGACGGGGAAGACGCGCAGGCGGCCACGCCGGACGAGGCGAAGCTCGGGCTGGACGTACCGCTCGAACGAGTCGGGCGACATGCCAAGCGAAGCGGCGGCCTCGTCCTTCGTCAGGGAGCGCCGCTGCGAACCGCCCAGGCGCTCGCCGGCGAGCCCGGGCGCGTCAACGAGCTGGTGGTGCGAGTGCGGCCCGGCGCCGATCCGAGGGCTGTGCGGGCCCGCCTTTCCAGGGCGTTGCACCGGGCGCTCCCGTCGACCGGCGTCACGTTCACGATGCGCGATGAGGAGCCCGCGCATCGCCTGATCTACAAGGACGCCGAGGGCGATCAGCAGATGCTCGACATCTTCGCGTTCCTGCTGCTCGGCGCCGCAGCGTTCGCCGCGTTCAACCTCATCAGCCGCACCGTCGAGGCCCAGCGCCGCGAGATCGGGAATCGGGTAGGCGCCGGGCTGACCCCGGCGCCCCCCACACCACCGGACGTGCGGGTCCGCATCCGGCGGTTCGCTCAGCATTCCCGGAAGCGGCGGTAGGGATCGAGGAATCCCTGCAGGCCGAGGTCGGTCCAGTAGCCGTTGGGGAGGGCGACGGCGAGGACTTTGGATCCGGCGATGCGCCAGTACCCCTTGCGCGAGGACGCCCACCTGCGGGCGGTCGCCTCGGAGATATCTCTCGCTCGCAGGTTGCGCCTCCGCGTGCGGGGGCGCTTCCACTCCTTCCATCGCACTTGCCGTAGTCGGCGTCTGAGCCATTCGTCGAGATCCTCGAACGGGGTCGGGGTGTCGGCCAGCTTGAAGTAGGCCGTCCATCCGACCGTGAAGCGGTTGATCTCATCGATCCTCCGCTCCATCGAGACGCCCCAGCGCCGCGAGGTGAGAGCGCGCAGGCGGTCCTTTGCCCTCTTGAGGGCCTTGGGGTCCACCAGCACCCTGACGTCACCCATGCGGGGCCGGAGGCAGAACCCTAGAAAGGGTCGCCTCAGCGCCCGGGCCACCACCGATTTCTCGCGGTTGACTCTGAGCTTCAGGCGCTGCTCGACGTAGTGCGTGATGCTCGCCATGACCCGCTCGCCCGCCCGTCGACTGTGGACGTAGATGCGCCCATCGTCGGCGTAGCGCACGAACCGGTGCCCGCGCCGCTCCAGCTCCCAGTCGAGGTCGTCAAGCATGACGTTGCTGAGCAGCGGCGAAAGCGGCGAACCCTGCGGGGTTCCCTCCGTCGTCGCGTGCACCAGCCCGCCATCCATGACCCCCGCCTGGAGGTAGCGCCGGATCAGCCCGAGCAGCCGTTTGTCATGAACCCGTCGTGCGACCCTGGCCATCAGAACGTCGTGCTGAACGCGATCGAAAAACGAGTCGAGATCAAAATCGACGCACCACACCGCGCCATCAGCGATGAACTGGCGTGCCCGCTCCACAGCATGATGCTGCGAGCGCCCCGGCCGGAAGCCGAAGCTGTGGGGATGGAACTGCGGGTCGAAGACAGGCGTGAGCACCTGCGCGATGGCCTGGCAGATCATTCGATCCACCGCAGCCGGCACTCCCAGCTTGCGCTGCCCGCCCGAGGGCTTGGGGATCATCACCCTGCGGACAGGCTGCGGCCGGTAAGTGCCCGCCTCGAGCTGCGAGCTGACCTCCGCCCAGTGGTCATGCAACCACGGCCGGAGCTCCTTGGTGCTCAGCCCGTCGATGCCTGGGGCACCGGCGTTCTGCTCGACGCGTCTGAGTGCCTCGGCGAGATTCCCGCGGGCCAGGAACTGCTCCCACAAGGAGCCCGCCTTGGCGGGGTGAGCGGCGGTGTCGTCCGGCGCCGGATCGCTGCTGCGCCCTGACCGGAGATCCTCGGGCTTCACCTCTGGACCCTCCCGGCCAGGCCCCCGCGGGGGTTGGCTGCCGTCAACGCAACGATCGCGAGCACGAACGTCTTGGCGCTCGGCTTCGCGTTCAGCCCTTCCCAGCGATAACGATCCCCGCTGGTACTACGGCGTCTGCTGACTTCTCCACGGCGAGCGGCGCCCTCACGAGCACCGCCGTCCCATCCCACCCGACGAACACGCCATGCGTGGACGGGCATCCCGAGACACCCGTGGAGATCTCCCCAGGTAAGACCAGCAACCTTCATCGCGCACCCACCGCGTCTACGTAACGGCCCCTTGATGGACATAGGGCTTCGCCATGCCGAGCCGGCTCGCCCGGACCGCCACGCCTTATACGCGCAGCCCGTCGCCCGACGGCGACGAGCCATGTGTTCCTAGGGTCGCGACTTCGTCTCCGGCTTCCTTCCCACCCCGCCTCACGACGACGCAGTTGCCATTGACTTATGTTGGTGCCATCAACCTCCACAGGGGACTCGCACCCCCGAGCTGCTGGTCATGCTGGGCGCACTCGGCATGGCGCTCGGCGTCCCGCCGCGCGCGCTCGCGCGACGCCCGTTTCTGCTCAGCGCCCAGATCGCCGTCGCCGGGGTCGCGCTAGGCATCCCCGTGGGGCTCGCAGCCGACGCCTGGCTCGCCGGCGTCATGGACCAGTTCTTTCCACTCCCGGTCGTGCGGGCGAGCTTCCAGACGGACATCTACGTGCGCGGCGCGGCGCTCGCGCTGCCACTGCTCGCCGCCGCGGTGCCGGTCTGGCGTACGCTGCGCGTCACCCCGATCGACGCGATCCGAGTCGGCGCGCGCGCCGCGCGCAGCAGCGGCCTCGCGTGGCTTGTGCGGGGCGTGCGCGTGCCCGGGGGCGCGCTGGCCAAACCTCCCACTGCGCAACGTCCTGCGCACGCCACGCCGCACGCTGATGACGCTCCTCGGGATCGGGGCGGTCGTAGCGATCGTGATCGCGCTCGCCGGGGTCATGGACTCCTTCGACTCGACGCTTGCCGCGGGCCGCCGGGAAGCCCTCGCCGGCTCACCGCAGCGCCTGACCGTCGACCTCGTGTCCCCGCAGTCGCCGCGCAGCACGAGCGTTCGGGGCATCGCGGGCGCGTCGAGCGTCGGGAGGAGCCAGACGTCGCTGCGGCTGGCTTCTACGCTCGCGTCCGGCCCGCGGCGCATCGATGTGTCGCTCGAGGCGCTCGGCGACCAGCGCCCGATCTGGCATCCGACGCTCCGCGACGGCACGCTGCCAGCCCTGCAACCCGGGCTGGTCATGGCGCGGCGCGCGGCGATCGACCTGCACGTGCCGGTCGGCGACCGCGTCAGCGTGGTGCATCCGGTCCCGACTGGACCGACGACCTTCCGGCTTGCGACGACGATGCTGCCCGTGACCGCCATCCACACGAGCCCGCTGCGCTTCCTGGCATGCGTCAATGCCCCGGCAGCAGCACGCCTGCACGCAACCGAGCTCGTCAACCGCATCTCCGTCGCCCCGGCGGCCGGCCGGACCGCCGACGACGTCAAGGCCGAGCTCCTGCGCCGGCCCGACGTCGCCGCCGTGCAGGGCGCCGCGGCAGCCACCGAGGCGGTCGACCAGCGCATGGAGCAGCTCAACGAGATCCTGCTCATCACCGTCGCGATCGCCGCCGCGATGGCGCTGCTCATCGCCCACAACGCGACGGCGATCAACGCAGAGGAGCGCGTCCGCGAACACGCCACGCAGTTCGCTCACGGCGTCACGGTCGCGGGCGTCATCCGCGGCCGCCGCGTCGAGGCCGTGATCATCGGCGCTCTCGGCACCGCCGTCGGCATCTGCGCAGGCCGCGCTCTGCTCTCGTGGCTCATCAACGCCAACATGCCCGAGACGATGCCCGAGATCGGGACGCTCACCTCGGTGGCGCCGTTCACCTACGTGCTCGCGCTCGTCACCGGGACGCTCATGGTTGCCGTCGCGCCGCTGCTGACGCTACGCCGCCTGCGCCGCACCGACCTCTCCGGCGCGCTGCGCGTCGTCGAATGAGCTATCCGCGCAATGCCCGCAGCGCATTGAGGATGACCGCGACGTCGACGACCTCCTGGAAGAGCGCGCCGGCGACCGGCGGGAGGTAACCGGCGGCCGCGACGCCCATCGCGGCGATGCTCAGCCCCATGCCGGCGAGAACGCTCTGACGGGCGATGAACAGCGCTCGGCGCCCAGTGTGGACAGCGTCGGCGACGCGGTCGACGCGGTCGACGGTGATGACGGCGTCGGCCGTCTCGGAGGAGACCGTGGCGCCTGCGGCGCCCATCGCGATGCCGAGATCGGCGATCGCCAGCGCCGGCGCGTCGTTGACGCCGTCGCCGACCATGATCACCGGGCTCAGCGCCGGGTCGTTGCGCAGCGTGCGGACGACCTCGAGCTTGTCCTCGGGCGACTGCTCGGCGTAGACGCGATCGACGCCGAGCGTGTCGCCGATCCGCTGTGCGACCGAGGCGCGGTCGCCGGACACCATCGCGACGTGGCGCACGCCCTCCCGGCGCAGGCGGTCGACGATGCTGTCGGCGTCGGGGCGCAACTCGTCGGCCATCACGATCACGCCGGCGGGGTCGCCGTCGATCCCGACGAGCACGTGGGCCTCGCCGGAGCCGCGACCGGTGGCAAGCGAGGCGCCGGCGACGGCGTCGGGGTCGTACCCCTGGGCGCGCAGGAAGGCGCGGCTGCCGACGGCGATGCGACGGCCGTCGACCGTGCCGGCGATCCCCTGCCCGGGCTCCTCGTCCACGTCGCTAGGCATCGTCAGGTCAAGCGCGGATTCCTGGGCCGCGCGGACGAGAGCCTCGCCGAGCACGTGGGCGGAGAGGCGGTCGACGGACGCGGCGAGCCGCAGGACTTCGCCTCTGGCCAGGCCGTTGAGGGTGGCGATCTCTCGGACTTCCGGGGTGCCGACCGTCAAGGTGCCGGTCTTGTCGAAGAGCACGGTGCGCGCCTCGCCGAGGGTCTCGATCGCGCCGGCGCCCTTGACGATGACGCCGTTGCGCGCGGCGCGTGACAGGCCGGAGACGAGCGCGATCGGTGCGGCGAGGATGAGCGGGCACGGCGTCGCGACGACCACGACCGCGAGCGCCCGTACGGGGTCGCCGCTGAGCGCCCACGCCAGACCGGCGACCACGACCGTGATGGGCAGGAAGATGCCGGCATAGCGGTCGGCCATCCGCACGAACGGGGCGCGCTGGGCCTGTGCCTGCTCGACGAGCCGCACAAGCGCGGCGTACGCGCTCTCGGCCGCGGGGCGGTCGGCACGCACGTCGAACGGGCCGCCGGCGTTGACGCTGCCGCTCATCACGCCCATCCCGGCGCGCAGCGTCACCGGTAGCGGCTCGCCGCTGAGCGTGCTGGTGTCGACGACGGCCTCGTCGCCGACCACGGTGCCGTCGACGGGCACGACCTCTCCCGTGCGCACGAGGACCGTGTCCCCGGTGCGGACGCGGTCGACCGGCACCTCGTCGATCCCGCCGTCGATCCGCAGCTGGGCGACGCGCGGTGCGCGCTGGACCAGAAGCGTCAGCTCGCGGCGCGCGCGGCGGGATGCGGCGGCCTCAAGCGCCGCGCCGCCGGTGAACATCAGGCCGATGACCGCGCCGGCGAGTTCCTCGCCGAGCGCCAGCGCCCCGACCATCGCGACGAGCGCGATCGTGTCGACGCCGAGGTGATGATCGACGACGATGGTGCGGCCGACCTCGAACGCGAGCTCTGCGGCAAGCAGCGCCACCGCGGCCCGCCACACCTGGTGCCCGGCGTCTCCTGCGCCGAGCGCGTGCAGCAGGAATCCGGCGGCGATCGCGACGACGGCGATCACAGCGAGGATCTGCGCGCGGGACTCGGCGAGCTTGTGCAGCGACGCGCGGATGCGCGCACGCTGATGGGATGTCGCCGGGGTCGTCACCGGTCGAGCATGACGCGCGCCTGTCGTGTCGCCATCCGTGCCCGGCCGCGGTGGAGTCCGTGGAAGTCCCTTGATCGTTGGGCGCTTCACGAGCCTGGCGCTCCGCTCGCCGCGGCATGGTGGCGGACGGATTGACTTGCCGCTCGCGGCGGCCGCTGGCGTGGCGCGGTCGGGAGCATGCGGTAGCTGAAGGCGAAGACGATCGGCGCGGTGAGCAGCGTGAGCATCGCCAGCATCCAGGTCGAGCGGCCGTCAGTGCCGGCGCCGATGGCGTGACCGACCGCGAGGACGTAGACGGCCAGTGTCCAGCGGTGCAGCCAGCGCCAGGTCTTCGCGCCGATCCACTTGCGCGCGTAGAAGCTCAGCCCGAGGATCGCGGCAAGCCAGGCGGCGATGATCCCGGTGCCCGTCCACAGCGGCCGGTAGGAGAGGTGGAAGGGCAGCGCCACGCCGGCGAGCCCCGGTCGCAGGTAACCGTCGGCCAGCAGCAGCCCGGCGTGCGCGACGATCAGGGTCAGCGTGACGAGGGTCGAGGCTTCGTGGAAGCGCTTGAGCTTGGCGGGCAGGCCGGGGCGGCGCAGCAGCTTGGTGGACATCGCCAGACCGAGCGCGACGGAGATGCCCAGCAGCGCAATCGCGACGATGCCCACGGCGCGACTGGCCAGCCAGAACACCTGTTGGGTCGGGTCGGTGGTCATGCCGCCACCAGCCCGTGCGGTGTGGTCGCGAGCGCGCCGACGAGGAGCAGTTCGCCGTCGTCGAGGATCAGCGCGCCGCCGCCGTGGCGTTCGAGCACGCGGCGTCCGGCGTGCGGGCCGCGCAGCAGTGCGACCTTGGCGAGCGTCTCGGCCTCGAGGGCGGTGCGTGCCAACGCGGTGGCCTGGATGACGCCAGTCCATGCCGGCTCGCCCGTTGATGGGTCGATGAGGTGGTGGGCGTGGCCCGCGGCGGTCTTCCAGATACGGGTGCGCAGGCCGCTGGTTGCGACGGCGCCGTCATGGAGGGTGAAGCGGTGCGCGTCGGTGTCGGTGAGCGGGTGGGCGATGTTGACCGTCCGCGGCACCCGAGCGGTGCCGCCGAGGCGGATGTCGCCGCCGGCGTCGATCGCGAACGTCGGCCGGTCGGCGAGCATCCGCGCCGCGATGTCGACGGCCCGGCCCTTGGCGCTACCCCCAAGGTCCAGACGCGTCCCGGAGGGCAACTGGACGGTGCCGTCTTCAGGGTCGATGTCGAGGCGCTCCCAGCCGCTCCGGGGCGCTCGCGCGGCGGGCCGGCGTCGCGGCGCGGTTTCCAGCGCGGCGCGCAGGTCCGCGGGCGGCTCCCCCGCGCGCGATCGCGCGTAGCCGGCCCGCTCCAGATGCGGCGTGATCGTGGGATCGACGAGTCCCTCAGTGACCTCGGCGGCGAAGATCGCCGCCTGGACGGCGTCCAACAGCGTCGATGAGACTGCGATCGGTTGGCCGGAGCGTGCGTTGAGTCGAGACAGCTCGCTGCCGGGCTCGAAGCGCGTCAGCTTGGCCTGGAGGTCGTGCATCGTTCGCTGCACACGGAGCGCGGCGAGCCGGGCGGTGAGCGGCTCGCCGGCGGGAGCGCCGACGAGTAGTCGAACCTGGGTGCCGAAGACGTCGAAGTGATGCTCGTGCTCTGTGAATGGCGAGGTCATGATGTGCGGGTGGTGACGGGGGCGACGGTGGGTGCCGGCTGGGCTGCACCGGTCGCCGCAGGCGCGGGTTGGGTGGGGGTCGCGGGCAGCGCGGCTGCGTGATTGCGGGTGGCGTCGTAGAACAGCGCCGACCAGATGAGCGCCGCGACGGCAGTCGCGGTCGCGGCGACGCTGAGGATCGTCTGCGACAGCGCGGGACGGCGCCCGCTCGCCTGGGTCCGGGTCGGGGCGGCGTGATCAGTCATGGTGCTCGCCCTCCTCTCCGTCCTCGTACTCACCGGCCGGCGACGCAGGGGCGGTCGTGGGCTGCTGCACTGCCGCCGGGGCGGGTGCGGCCGAGGCTGCCTTCGGCGCATCGGTTCGGGTGGCGATGCCGGCCAGGGAGACGGCGGCGAGGAACAGCGCGGTCACGACGGCGGCGATCTTGATGCGGGCCTTGTCGGTCATGGCTTGATCGTGGTGGGCGGTGACAAGAGCCAGGTAAGCGACGGGTCAGGAGCGTCCTTACGCGAGCGGGCGGCGGCTGGCGGAGTGCGGTTGCCCGCCGCCGCGCACGCGTCAGCTGTCGTCGGAATGGCCCTCCGTGTCGTCGTGGTGCTCGCGATCGTCGCGAACGCCATCGTGGTCTGCGTCCTCGCGGCCGTCGCGCACGCCGTCGTGGTCGGAGTCGGCGGTGCGCGGGTTGGTGCCGGAGCGTTACTCGGCGAGGTTCGTCAGTCCGTCGCGGTCCGGTCGCGAGCGGCGTCGTTGACGCGCGGGGAGAGCCCGTGGGCGCGTTCCCAGCGGTCGGGCATGCGGTCGCAGTCGCGGTCGCTGTTGGATGCTTGGGCCAGCGGCGCGGCGGTGAGTGCCAGCGCCCCGGTCGCGACGACGATCATCAGTCGTCGGGCTCGATCGGGCGCGCAAGCGCCCAGTTAGCGCCTGGTCAGGAGCCTCTTACCCGGGCGCCGGCGACGCTGAGGGCGCCTAGCATGGCCCTCGAGATGAGGATCCTGGTCGTTGAGGATGAGCGCACGCTCGCCGGGTTCATCGAGCAGGCGCTCGGCGCCGAGGGCTACGCCGTGACGGTCGCCCATGACGGCGAGCGCGGCGAGCTCGAGGCGCTCACTGGGGACCATGGACTGGTGCTGCTGGACGTCATGCTCCCGGGCAAGAGCGGCCTGGAGGTGCTCGACGCGATCCGCGGGCGCAAGCCTGAGCTGCCGGTGATCGTCCTCACCGCGCGCGGCGCGATCGAGCAGCGCGTCGAGGGCCTGGACCGCGGCGCCAACGACTACGTGACCAAGCCGTTCTCCTTCGAGGAACTGCTCGCGCGGGTTCGTGCGCAGCTGCGCCAGCCAAGCCAGCGCGAGGCATCGGTGCTGGAGGCCGGCGACGTGCGGCTGGACCTGCGCACGCGGCGCGTCGAGCACGACGGCCGTGAGGTCCAACTCACCGCACGGGAGTTCGAGCTGCTGGCGTATCTGGCGCGCCACCCCGACCAGGTGCTCTCACGCGAGCAGATCCTCAACGCCGTCTGGGGCTATGACTTCGACCCTGGCACCAAGGTGCTGGAGGTCTACATCGGCTACCTGCGCAAGAAGCTCGGCGCCGGCGAGGACGGCGGTCCGATCGAAACGGTCCGCAACGTCGGCTACCGGCTGCGGCGCTCCTCGTGAGCGCACGGCTCGTGCCAGGTGGTCTGCGCGCTCGGCTCGCCATCGCGATCGCGCTGATCACTGCGCTGGCGCTCGGTCTGACCTTCCTGGCGGTGTATCGCGGCACGGGCTCGCGGCTGCGCGATCGCATCGACGAGGACCTGCGCACGCAGGTCGCCGAATGGGACCAGCTGCGTGCCGGCACCGACCTCTCCACGCCGGCGGCGGTCGAGCGGACCGCGCGGCGGTTCCTCGACGCGCAGCGCTACCACCCGGCGGCGCGGATCTTCATCATCGACGTCGCCGGCGGCACGCCGGTCACCAACCAGCCGCGCATCCTCCAGCGAGAGCTCGAGGACGACGACGAGGCCCAAGCGGCCAGCGGCCGCGGCGTGATAAACGCCCCGCCCGGTCTCGCCAGCGCCGCCGTTCCCGAAGCCGGGCGCATGCGCGTCCTCACGGAACCGATCGATGACCACTCACGGCGCGTCGGGACGCTGCAGATCGCCGACCCGCTCAGCAGCGTGCACGACGCCCAGGACAGCCTGCTGCGCACCTTCGCGCTCGTCGGCACGCTCGCCCTGCTGCTCTCCGTCCTGGCCGGGATCGGGATCGCCACCGTGATCGCGCGCCCCCTGCGGCGGATCACGCACGTCGCCGCCGAGGTCGACGCAGGCGACCTGTCGCGGCGCTCCGGCACCCGCGGGACACGCGGCGAGGTAGGCGTGCTCGGCGGCGCGTTCGATCGCATGCTCGATCGCCTGGAGCGGGCCTTCGCCCGCCAGCGCGACTTTGTCTCCGACGCCTCGCACGAGCTGCGAACACCGCTCGCCGTGCTGCGCGCCCAGGTCGAGCTGCTCGATCGCGAGCACGACCAGGCGCGCCGCCATGAGGCCACCGTGACGCTGCTGCGACGCCTGGACGAGCTGGATCGGCTCGTCGGCGACATGCTCACGCTCGCCAGCGCCGAAGCGGGCCGCCTCGTCGAGCCACAGCCGATCGACCTCGACGACTTCCTCGAGGACCTCCGCCGCGACCTGCCGCTGTTCGGCGAGCGCGATTTCCACCTCACCGCCGTCAGCGGCACGCTCGACGCCGATCCCGACCGGCTGACCCAGGTGCTCCGTAACCTCGTCCGAAACGCGGTGCTGCACACGACCCGTCACGACCGCATCGACGTCGCCGTCGAGCCTCGCGACGGCCACTTGGTGTTCTCCGTCGCCGACACCGGCCCCGGCATCGACCCCGAGCACCTGCCGCACATCTTCGAGCGCTTCTACCGCGCCGAGCAGAGCCGCTCGCGCGACCGCGGCGGCAGCGGCCTCGGGTTGGCGATTGCCCGCGCGATCGTCGAGGCGCACGGCGGGCGCATCTGGGCCGAGTCGGTGCTCGGCGAGGGCACCACGATCGGCTTCGATCTGCCGGGGTTCACC
The DNA here is from genome assembly GCA_963728925.1 of uncultured Actinomycetes bacterium. GTDB lineage: Bacteria > Actinomycetota > Thermoleophilia > Solirubrobacterales > Solirubrobacteraceae > JBBPZA01. Next base: position 28,467 of record CAVSMB010000030.1, read on the forward strand.
GCGGCGCGGGGGTTCACCGCGGCGCGGAGGTAGCCGGCCGCCTTGGGCCGGCGGCGGCCACTGCGCCCCCTACGCAGCCAGGACGCGTGTGACC
>CAVSMB010000031.1:0-253613 GCA_963728925.1 uncultured Actinomycetes bacterium
CCGGGAAAGCCCCGGATTGGCGATTGGCGCCAGTACGCGGCCCGCTTCGTCGGTTTTCACCGAGCGGATCGGGTTTGACCCGGATGCCGACGCTCTTCGGTGACTTGTAGCGTGCGGACATGGTCGTTGCGTCGAAAGACCCCCCGACGGCGGATCTCGCGGAGACGGATGCCTGGCTGCGGGATCTCTGCCGGGAGCTCGGGGGCGACGATCGCCGCCACGCGTGGAACGTCATGGCCGGCTTCCTGCACGCGTTGCGCGATCGGCTCGCAAGCGATGACGTCGTCCGGCTTGCGGCCGAGCTTCCCGGCCCCCTGAGCGGTGCCGTGTACGGGGGCTGGTGGGCGGGTCAGCGACCGGAGGTTTACACGGACGCCGAGGCGTTCGCGGCCCGCGTCGCGCAGTACGCGAGGTTGATGGGCGGCGACGAGACGAGGGCTGCGATCGACGCGGCTTGGGCGGTGCTCAGCCGCCGGGTCGGGCGCGACGAGCTCGCCGCGGTGCTCGACGCCCTGCCCGACGAGGTGACGACACGCGTGAAGCTGCGGACACTCCGGAGTCGCTGACCTCGTCACAGCCGACGTCCGGCGCCGCTTCCCCGCTTCAGGTCGACCCGGAGGAGCGGGTCGGCCTGCTGCTCCAGCACCTGAGCACCTCAGCCGCGGGCCTGTCCGAGCGTGAGGCAGCTCGGCGCCTGCAGCAGTACGGGCGGAACGAGATCACTCGCGGCGCCGGCCCAGGGTGGCTGCGCGAGCTGCTGCGGCAGTTCGTGCACCCGCTGGCGTTGCTGCTGTGGGTCGCCGCGTTGCTCGCGCTCGTCGGCGGGATCCCAGCACTGGCGGTGGCGATCGTGGCGGTGATCGTGCTCAACGCCGTCTTCGCGTTCGTGCAGGAGCAGCAGGCGGAGCGTGCAACCGAGGCGCTGAGGGAGTATCTGCCGCCACACGCGCGCGTGCGGCGCGACGGGGAGCTGCGCGAGGTCGACGCGACGGTGCTCGTGCCCGGGGACGTGCTGGAGCTGTCCGAGGGCGATCGGCTCTCGGCCGACGCACGGCTGATCGATGGGTCGCTGGAGCTCGACATGTCGCCGCTCACCGGCGAATCCCAGCCGGTGGCCCGAAGCGCTGTTCGCGCGCGGCCCGCGGCTTCGCCGCTGGAGTCCGACGATCTCGTGTTCTCGGGGACGTTGCACTGCGGGAGAGGCGCGCGCAGTCGTGTTCGCAACCGCGATGGCGACGCAGCTGGGCAGGATCGCGGCGCTGTCGCAGCGCGTGCGTGCCGAGGTCAGCCCCCTGCAGCGCCAGGTCAGCCGGGTGGCGCAGCTGATCGCCCTCGTCGCCGTGGTGGCCGGGGTCGCATTCCTCCTCTTGGGTGTCGCGGTCGCCGGGCTGTCGATCTCGGACTCCGTGACGTTCGCGATCGGCCTGCTCGTCGCCAACGTTCCCGAGGGCCTGCTTCCGACGATCACGCTGGCGCTCGCGGTCGGCGTTCGGCGGATGGCGCGGAGACGGGCACTGATCAAGCGCTTGACCGCGGTGGAGACGCTGGGGTCCACCGAGGTCATCTGCACCGACAAGACCGGAACGCTGACCGAGGGGCGGATGATCGCGCGCGTCGCCTGGGCGGACGGCCAGGAGCTCGCCGTCCGGCCAGATCGGGCGGGGAGGGCGAGGCGCGAGCCCTTTCGCGCCCTGCTGCGCACCGCGGTGCGGTGCAACAACGCTTCGCTTCAACCCGGGCCCGGCGGCGGCTTCCGCCGGAGTGGGGATCCGAGCGAGAGCGCGTTGCTCGCGTTCGCGGCGGCGCTCGGCGAGGACGTCGCCGGCGCGCAGGCCGAGCGCGAGCTCCGCCGGCGCCGCCTCTATCACTTCGATGCCCGGGTCAAGCGAATGACGACTGCCGACGACGAGCCGGGCGGAGACGGCTTCTACCACGCGAAGGGTGCACCGCTGGAGCTCCTGGAGCGCTGCACGGCCGTGCGCGGGGCGGACGGCGACCGGCCGCTCGAAGCCACCGGGCGCGAACGCGTCCGGGCCGCGTTCGCGCGCTACGCGGCCCAAGGCCTGCGCGTGCTCGGCTTCGCCGAGCGAAGAATCGGGCCCGGAGGCCCCGCCGAAGAGCGCGAGAGCGCCGAGGCGGAGCTGACCTTCCTGGGCCTGATCGCGCTCGAGGATCCACCGCGCCCGGACGTCGCCGACGCAGTGGCGCGCTGCAAGCGTGCCGGCATCCGCATCGTCGTGGTCACCGGCGACCACGGCCTCACGGCCTCCGCGGTCGCGCGCCAAGTCGGGATCGTCGGTGAGCACCCGGATGTCCGTACCGGCGCTGAGCTCGGCGCAATGGGGACGCGCAGCTCGATCGGCTGCTCGAGGCGCCGGGCGACCTGATCATCGCGCGCAGCTCACCCGAGACCAAGCTGCGCATCGTCGATGCTCTACGCGCCCAGCACCGCACGGTCGCGATGACCGGCGACGGCGTCAACGACGCGCCCGCGCTACGGCGGGCGGACATCGGCGTGGCGATGGGCGCCAGCGGGACGGACGTCGCCCGCGAGGCGGCCACGATGGTCCTCACCGACGACAGCCTCGGCTCGATCGTAGCCGCGATCGAGGAGGGCCGCGTCGTCTACGAGAACATCCGCAAGTTCATCACCTACATCTTCGCCCACACCACCCCGGAGGTCGTGCCCTTCCTGATCTTCGCGCTGGCCGGGGGCGCCGTGCCGCTCCCGCTCACCGCCCTTCAGATCCTCGCCATCGATCTCGGCACCGAGACGCTCCCGGCGCTGGCGCTGGGACGCGAGCCCGCCGAGCCGGGCATCATCGACCGTCCGCCCCGTCCGCGCGACGAAAGCATCATCAGGCGCTCCATGCTCGTGCGTGCCTGGCTCTGGCTCGGCCTCCTCGAAGCCGCGCTAGTCACCGGCGGGTTCTTCCTCGTCCTCGGCTGGGCCGGCTGGTCGCCCGGCGATCCCGTCGGCGCGGGCCACCCTCTCCACCACGACTACCTGGCCGCGACCACGATGACGTTCGCGGGCATCACCGCCTGCCAGGTCGGGACGGCCTTCGCCGCCCGCACGACTCGCGCTTCGCTGCGAGCGATCGGCGTGTTCTCGAACCGCCTCCTGCTCTGGGGCATCGCGTTCGAGCTGATCTTCGCCGCCGCCATCGTCTATCTCCCGCCGCTGCAGTCGCTGTTCGCCACCGCAGCGCTCGGCCCGCGCGAGCTTGCGGTTCTCGCCGCGTTCCCGTTCCTCGTGTGGGGCTCGGGCGAGCTGCGCCGTTGGTGGGTGCGCCGCCCGACGGCCGCCTTGCCCGGGTAGCGTTCGTCCACCGTGGGCTTCGATGCCGCCGAGCTGCAGTCGGACGCGTTGCGTCGCCGCTGCGACGCCAAGGCACTCGGGTTCGCGACGACCGAGGAGGTTCCGCGGCTGGATCGAATGGTCGGACAGCCGCGGGCGATGGAGGCGCTCGACTTCGCTTTGGCGGAGGACGCCCCGGGCTTCAACGTCTTCGTGACCGGCCCGACGGGGACCGGGCGGCATAGCGCGCTGCGCGATCGGCTGGCGGCCGGTGCCCGCGAGCGTCCTGCGCCCGACGACGTCGTCTACGTCCACAATTTCGCCGACCCGCAGCGTCCGCTTGGGATCGCGCTGCCCAGTGGCCGCGGGAAGGCACTGGCGGACCAGATGGCCGGGTTCGTGCAGCACTCGCGCGAGGAGATCCCGCGTGCGTTCGAGAGCGAGGGCTATCAGCGCCGGCGCACGCTCGCGGTCGAGGAGCTGAATCGCCAGCGCGACGCCGGCATCCGGAAGCTTCGCGAGCACGCGCTGAAGCTCGGCATCGCCCTCGAGATCCACCCGCCTGGGGTGGTGACGATGCCGATCGTCCAGGGGCGGCCGGTGACGCCGCAGGAGTTCGAGCGTCTTCCGGAGGAGCGCAAGGAGGCGTTCCGGTCCGCCCAGCGGGAGCTCGAGGGCGACGTCACCGACCTCAGCAGCCGCCTGCATCGGCTCGACCACGAGGCGGCGGAGCGCATCAGCGCGCTCGACCGCGAGGTGGCGCTGTTCGCCGTGGGGCACCTGATCGACGAGCTCCTCAATGCCTGCCCCGATCACGCCGTCGTCCGCGACTGGCTGGAGCGAGTGCGGGAGGACGTGATCGACAACCTGCCGCGGTTCCGGACGCCACTCCCGCCGACGGCCGAGATGCCGCCGCCCGTCGCGATGGCGATGGAGCGGACGAGCGAGGACTTCTTCGGTCGCTACACGGTCAACGTGTTCACCTCCCATGCGGACGGCGAGGCAGCGCCTGTCATCCATGACGGCAACCCCACGTATCCGAGCCTGTTCGGCCGGATCCAGTACCGCTCGAACTTCGGCGCGGTGTCAACGGATCATCGCGACCTGCGCGCGGGCGCGATCAGGAACGGCGGTTATCTGATCCTCGACGCCGCCGACCTCCTGACGCGCCCCCTGCTGCGGGACAAGCTCAAGCAATCCCTGCGCGAACACGAGGCCCGGCTCGAGAACCTCGGCGACCAGTTCACGCTGTTTCCGACCGCGACGATCACGCCAGAGCCGCTCGATCTGGACGTCAAGGTCGTCCTGGTCGGGTCAGCGGATCTCTACCGGCTGCTCTACGTCGTCGACGAGGATGTTCGCGACCTGTTCCGGGTCCGCGCCGAGTTCGACGTCGACATGGCATGGTCGGACGAGGGCGTCGGCGCCTACGCCTCGTTCGTCGCCGCCCAGGTCCAGGACGGTGCGCTTCGGCACTTCGACGCCGAGGCCGTGGCGGCGCTGGTGGAGCACACGGGGCGCGCGAGGCGGGCCATCGCGAGCGGCTGACTACGCGCTTCCTCGGCGGCGGCGTCGAGCTCCGCCTTCGTCCTGGCCCTGATCGCTTCGCCGAGGGCCGTCGCTTGGTACCCCCCGCCGTAGGGCGCCGCGACCGGCGAGGGCGCTGCGACGGAGACGATCGTCAGCTGGCCATGAAGCCGTGCGGCCAGGCTCTGCGCAACCTCCAGCGCCTGCTTGGCCTCCCTCGAGGCGTCATAGGCAACGCCGATCGCGTGCAGCTTGCGGCTGGGGCGGTCGGCGAACCCGGCCGGGGCCACCGCTATCGGGCAGGGGCGCCGGAAAGCAGGCGCTCGGCGACGCTTCCCGGAGCGACCCTTCCCAGTGCGCCGTGATGGCTGGACCCGACGACCACGACCGCCGGGTCATCGCGTTCGGCCGCCTCGTAGAGCCCGCGTGCCGGGGACGACGCCGCGACCCTTCTGATGACGGCCTCCGGAGCGAGCCGCCGGGCGTCCTGCGCGAGCCGGTCGGCAAGCTCGCGCACGGCGCGCAGGTAGGCGGTGGCGGCGTCGTCCGGCGGATACCACTCGAGGTCGAGCGGCTCGACGACCGCCACGAGCAGGGACGCATTCTCCACGCCGGCGAGCAGCTGCCCGAGCGCGACCGCATCGCGACCGCGGTCCGAGCCGTCGTATCCAGCCAGGACCTTCAAGCGCGGTCGCTCTGTCTCTGGTCACCCACGCGTGCCGGCCCGCTGGTGGGCAGCGAGGTGCTCGATCAGCCAGTCCCGCGCCAGGTCGGCGACGGTCTCGAGCGCTCCGGCCTGCTCGAAGAGATGGGTCGCGCGTGGAACGAGGATGAGCCTGTTGGGGCACCGCAGCTGGCGCTGGGCGTTGCGGTTGAGCTCGATGACGAGGTCGTCGCGCTCACCGACGATCAGCAGCGTCGGGGCGGTGACCTCGGAGAGCCGAGGCTCGGCCAGGTCGGGGCGGCCGCCGCGGCAGACCACGGCCCACACATCCTCGCTCAGCGCCGCGGCTGCGATCAGTGCGGCAGCGGCGCCGGTGCTGGCGCCGAAGTACCCGATCGGCAGGGCCCCCACGTCGCTGCGATCGCGCAGCCACTCCGTCGCGGAGGCGAGCCTTCCTGCGAGGAGCGCGATGTCGAACACGTTGCCACGATCGCGCGCCTCGTCGGGGGTGAGCAGATCGAACAGGAGCGTGGCCAGCCCGGCCTCGACGAGATGGTCGGCGACCATGCGATTGCGCGGACTGTGCCGGCTGCTGCCGCTGCCGTGCGCGAAGACGACGACCCCGAGCGGATCATTCGGAACGTTGAGATCGCCGGCGAGCGTCACCCCGGCCCCGCCGTCGACCTCGACGCGGAGGGAGCGGCCCGCGGCTGACCGCAGCAGCCGGACGACCTCGTCGTCCGTCGTCGGAGTGAAGTCGGCGTACCACAGCCCCACAGCGACCAGGTCAGAGGGGGCCTCGACGCAGACAACATCGTCGAAGTCGTCGCGCAGCCGTTCCAGCGCCTGGGCGGCGCCGACGGGAACGGCCAGGACGACATGTGAGGCACCGCGATGGCGCAACACGCGGGCCGCGGCCTGAGCCGTGCTTCCCGTGGCAAGCCCGTCGTCCACGAGCAGGACGGTGCGATCCACGACGGGGACCGCGGCCCGCTCTGGGCGAAAGCGACCGGCCCGCTCATCCACCTCGGCACGGCCGCGAGAGACGAGCGCCTGGAGCTGGGGCTGCGCGATGCCAAGCGCCCGCACCACGTCGGGATCGATCAGGATCACGTCGTCCTCGCCGACGGCGCCGATCGCGAACTCCGGGTTGTGCGGCGCACCGATCTTGCGCACCAGGACGACGTCCAGGGGGGCGCCGAGCGCGCGTGCGACCTCCGCCGCCACCGGCACCCCGCCGCGGGGAATGCCCACGACGACCGGGTCGTCATCCCGGAAGCGGTCGAGCACAGCGGCCATCCGGCGCCCGGCATCGCGCCGGTCGATGAACCGTTGCCGCTCGGCAGGTTCCGGAAAGACATCCGCGAAGGCATGGTTGACCGCACCGTTTCGCTGCCCGGCGGAGCTCGTCATCGCCAGGCCGCTTGTCGCTCGCCCTTCGGCCTCGCGTGCACACGCTTGAACCGCATGTCCCAGAGCTCGCCGGCGTCGTAGCGGCTCACGTCGAGCGTGCGGCAGTCTTCGAGCACGGCCTCGAACCCGCCGTGCTCGTAGAGCCGCGAGACGACGCGGAACAACGACCGTCCGTCGGTCAGGTACGCGTCCTCCGGCAGTTCCTCCAGGAAGGCGGCTTCGCGCGGCCGCACGCTCGGGGGCAAGTTCCTGCGACGAAACGGAGAGGCCATGCGCCGGAGCATTCCAAGCGCGGGCCTGGCGATCATCCGCACGCGACGCGGCTTTGCGGTCGGGCAAACTACGGAGCAATCCGCGCCTCGCGCACGCTCCCCGATCATCTCGTCCGCCCGCGCCTTGCGGCCTCGGTAGTGCTCGCCGCGCCGGGACGAGCGGCACGAGTCGATCGTCTTCCCGGCCGATGGCGTCAGCATCGTGCGTCGCACCGGCTCGCGGGCGCGACGGCGCGCCTGATGGGCTACCGCTGGGTCGACCACACCGCAGAGCTCGAGCTGCGCGTCGAGGCCGCGACGGAGGAGATGGTGTTCGAAGACGCGTTGCGAGCGCTGGTGGAATTGCTCGACGATTTCGACGAGGGCGCCGGTCCGGTCGTCTTCGAGGTGGCGGTCGAGGCGCCCGACCGCGCGGGGCTGTTCGCGCGCTTTCTCGAGGAACTCGCCTGCCCGGCCCGAGGCCCAGCGGCATCTGGCGCACGACGTCGACGCGTGCCTCGCTCACGTCGCTGGCGAGGGTCGCATGGCCGGCACGACAGAGGCATCCCTCGTAGTCACAGCGGTGTCGCGCGTGCTGCACCGTCACGTCTCCGAGCGCGGACTGCAGGGATTTCCTCGCGATCCTCCCTGAGAGGCTCAGGCAGTGCAGATCGGACATCGCGCACTGCCGGCCCTTGGTCACGGATGAGCAGGGCGGTATCGAAGGCCTGTCGAACCTCCTCGTCCTCCTCGCCGTGCTTCGGCACGTACGCGATCTGCGTCCCTAGCCTTCAGGGCGCGCCTCGTCGCCTTGACCGGGTCCGTCCATCGAGTCGCAATGTGGAGGCATCAGCTTGCCGCTTCGTCTCGAGGATCAACGCTGATCCTCGGGTCTCTACGCGTGACTGCCATCCGTATGCGACCGCACGCGCACGTCGGGCTTACCCACCCGACGGTGCCGTGCGTGATCACGTCGAGCGCCGGGTGGCCGGCTGGTTGCGGCCCGTGCAGTCATGTTCCGGCGCGCGCCGGCGCCCCGCGCAGGCGACCGAAGCGTCGGCGGGCCTCGCCGATCGGCACCGTGGGCGCGGTCGGCGGGGCCGGCGGGGAGGCCACGGGCGGCTTGGTGGGCCACCAGGCTCGCGGGCCGAGCACCTCGAGCACAGCGGGAAGAAGGACTGGCCGAACGACCAGCGCGTCGATCAGGACGGCGATGGCCAGCCCCACGGTCAAGCGGAGGTTGAAGAGCCCGCTCAGGGCGAAGGGCACGATCGCGGCGACCATGAGTCATCACCTCGCGCTCTTCGAGCAGCCGGTCGATTGGCCGGCAACGCAGCGTCCGATGGTGGCGCGGGTTCGCCCGCGCGTCGAATCAGTTGTCGAGTTGCAGCTGGAAGTCGCGCTCGTTGGCGAAGCAGCGGCCAGGCTCGAAGCTGCGCTCGAGGAAGTCCTGAACGCGCTCGACGACGCCCTTGGCCTGCGGATCGGCCGGCTCGCAGAGAACCAGTCGGCCTTCAAGGCGCCGCAGAACGCAGCGAACTCGTCCGTCGGGCGCCCATCGCGGGCGTGCAGACCGGACTAGCGGTCCCAAACCAGCGTCTCGGGCAGCGCCCCTCCGACCACAGGCAGCGCGCGATCCCGGCCAGCAGGTCCGGCGTCTGCTTGGAGAAGATCAGCGCGCCAGCGCCCGCGCGCGAGTAGCCCAGGCACGCGACGACGACCCAGCCGCGGCGCGTCTGGCCATGGCCGACCGGAAGCTCGTCCTTCGGCTCCCACAGGTCGAACTGGCAGATCTCGCCTGACCTGTAGACCGTCCGCTGAAAGGTCCTCGGCGGCGGCGCGAACAGCGGCCGGACCTCGCGCAAGTAGTCATCGACGATCGTCTTGCCGCCATCAAAGCCCAGCGGCGCGATCAGCTCCCGGACGCGTTGCCCCGGCAGCTTCGGGTCCAGGCGCAGCAGCCGGTGGACCTCGTCCTTGAACGGGTCCAGCTTCCACCCCGCAGGCGCGCGCACATAGCGCGGCGCCTCGTCGTTGGCGATCGCGTTGCGGATCGTGTCGCGGTGCAGCCCGGTCCGGCGATGGATCTCCCGGATCGACAAGCCGCGCACGAATTGCAGCCGCCGAACCTCCGCCCACTGCTCCACTCCGACCACCTCGCTCCTCCCGACCTCGCTCTGAGCAAACGAACCCAGGCCCGCAAACCGCCGGACGCTCACGCGGTCCACTTTTCAACCGGCGCAGGTGGCCCAGTCTTCACCCGGCGCCGACACCAATTGACCCTAGAGTGACGCGGTCCGGGTCCGCGCGAAGGCCTAATATGGCGTATCTGCAGGAGTTTCCTTTGATCGGGGAGACAGGATTTGAACCTGCGACCTTCCGGCCCCCAGCCGGATGCGCTACCAGGCTGCGCCACTCCCCGGTGGTGCGGGGCATTCTAGGCGCCCGGGGTTCGAAGCGGCGGACGGGAATCGAACCCGCATCATCGCCTTGGAAGGGCGAGGCTCTACCGTTGAGCTACCACCGCGCGTGCAAAGCCGCCACGAAGGGCGGTTCTGCGACGGTGACAGTTTGCACAGACGACGTCGCACTTCGCCATCTCGTCGAGCACGGCCTGCCAGTTGCGGTCCCTGAAACCCTTTCCGACGCCGAACGCCTTCGCACCGCGGTGGTCGAATTCCAGGACCACCGGATCGGCCTCGCCGCAGTCGACGCAAGGATGCGACCGGAGAAAGTCGACGAGGTAGGCGACGCGCTCGCGAACCAGCGCGCGCTTGCGCCGTAGGGCCTCGTCGATGTAGCGCTGGCGGTTCGCCGCGTAGTGCTCCTGCTTGTACGCCGCGCGGCACGGCCGGCAGTAGTTGTCCCGCTGGCCCTTTGCCCTGCGCCGCCACGCGAACTGTTCGACGGGCTTGTGGGTTCCGCAGCGGCCGCAGCGCCTCGACACGAGGTGATTATCGGCGCCTGCTCGGACGAACGCTAGCGCCGCCGCTCCTCGATCGGCACCTCGCCGCTCCCCCCCTCCAGCGAAGGCGGCGGCCACGGGCCGAACCAGTTGTCGCGGGCGCCGTCGAGAGTGACGACGGAGCCCGAGGGGCGTGGCCGACGGGTGAGGCCAGCAGCGCCACGAGCCAGGCGTGCTCCTGCTCGCGGCCCAGGCGCTGGAGCGGGACCGTCCGCGCCGCGGCGCGCCACACCTGCTCGGGGTACTTGCGCAGCGACTCGGTGTCGAAGTGGCCGGCGGCCGCGGCGATCACCGCGATGCCGTCCGGCGCCCAGCGCTCGGCGAGCTCGCGCGTGAGGGCCTCGACCGCCGCGCGCGCCGCGCTGGAGTGGACCATGCCGGTCAGGCCGTGGTGCGGCGAGAGGGTCACGTTGACGATCGTGCCACGGCCTGCCGCGCGCATGGCCTGCTCGACGGCGGCCTCGGACATCCGGAGCGTGCCGCCCACGTTGAGCCCCATGACCGCGCGCCAGCCCTTGGCGTCGATCATCTCGGCCGGCGCGAAGTATTGGCCGCCGGCGTTGTTGACGAGCACGTCGAGGCGGCCGTGGCGATCGAGCACCTCGGCGACCAGGGCGCGGGCCGCGGAGGCGTCGCGGATGTCGGCGACCGCGGTGTCGGAACGCTCGCGCCCTATGGCGGCGGCGGCCGCGTCGAGGACGTCGGCGCGCCGGCCGGCGATCACCACCCGGGCGCCGCAGGAGGCCAGCTCCAGCGCAGCGGCCTTTCCGAGGCCGGTGCCGCCGCCGGTGACGAGCGCGACCTCGCCGTCGAGCAGACCGGCCCGGAAGATCTCGGAGGGCGCCACGGCGGCGCAGTCTACGGCTGCTTCATCCGCGTTCCCAGACCGGCGAAGAACAGCTCGAGCATCGTCGCGCCGAGGTCGTCGGGCACGACGTCTGGTTCGAGGAGGCGCTCGAGCGCGAAGCCGTTGACCATCGCGAAGGTCATCAGCGCGAGATCGTCGTAGGGCACGGGCGACTGGATTCCGAGCTCCTCCGCACGCCGACGCAGCAGCTCGGCGATCCGCGCGCGCAGCGTCCTGTAGCGCGACACGAGCTGCTCGCGGAAGGCCTCGTCGCGCGACGCGTGTGCCGCGAACTCGAGGAATAGGCGCTGACCGATCGGATCCGCCGCGACGTGACGGGCGAAGTCGTCCCCCGCCCGCCGGGCCATGACCTCGGGATCGTCCGACGCGCCGAGCGCGACGTCGATCTCGCGCAGCCGCTCTGCGAAGTGCTCGTCGAGCATCGTCAGGAACAGGTCCTCCTTGGTCGCGAAGTTCGCGTAGAAGGCGCCCTTGGTGTAGCCCGCCTGCGCCGCGATCTCCTCGATCGAGGTACCCGCCAGCCCGCGCTGTGCGCACAACCGCGCGGCAGCCTCGGTGAGGCTCGCGCGCGTGACCGCCTGGCGCTCCTTGCGCGTCAGCCGCTGCGTCGCGGCCATCAGGCGGCGACGGGCGCGCGCTGCTGCGCGCTGAGGCGCTCGCGGACCAGCACCTCGGCGCCGCGCGCCGGCGTCAGGGTGATCGCGCGACGGGTGACGCGCTCGTCCTCGGGCCGCGCCGGCGCGAGGCGCACGCGCGACACGAGCTGCTCGAGCACGACCTTCATCTCGAAGAGCGCGAAGCTCGCCCCGAGGCAGCGGCGCACGCCGCCGCCGAAGGGGATCCACGTGTAGGTCCCCGCCGGCTGCTCGAGGAAGCGCTCGGGACGGAAGCGGCGCGGCTCGGGATAGACGTCCTCGCGCCGGTGGATGAGGTGGATGCACGGCGTGAGCGTCACGCCGGCGGGCAGCTCGTACTCGCCGATGCGAAACGGCGCGGTCAGCCGGCGCGCCACGATCGGCAGCACCGGCCGTAGCCGCAGCGTCTCCTTGACGACGGCGTCGAGGTAGGAGTCCTCTCCTGCCGCCACGTCCTCGGTCAGGCGCTCCAGCGCCTCGGGGTTCCGCAGGAGGCGCTCGATCGCCCACGCCAGCGAGGTCGCGGTCGTCTCGTGCCCGGCGATGAGCAGCGTCATCAGCTCGTCGCGCAGCTCGACGTCGCGCATGGGGGTGCCGTCCTCGTGGCGGGCGAGGAGCAGCAGCGACAGGATGTCCTCGCGCTCCTCCAGGTCGGGCGCCTCCCGGCGCAGGGCGATCTCCTCGAAGATGACGCGGTCGACCGCCGCCGTCGCGCCGGTCGCACGGGTGACGCCCGACATCCGCCGTGGCCCGAGGAGCGCCGCGAGGGCCAGCACCGGCGCGCTCGTGACCAGGTCGCCGGTGCGACGCAGCGCCGCGCGCAGCCGCGCCAGCCGCTCTGGATCGGTGACCCCGAAGACCGCGCGCATGATCACCTCGAGAGTGACCGCCTGCATCCGCGGCCACAGCGCAAGCGGCGAGCCGACCGGCCACCCGTCGATCTCCTCGGCGGCGACCCGCGCCATCAGGTCGCCGTAGGCCTTCATGCGCTCGCCGTGGAAAGGCGGTAGAAGGACCTTTCGCTGCGCCATGTGGGGCTTGTCGTCAAGGAGCAGCACGGAGTTCGAGCCCAGCACCGGGCGCAGGACCCTGTTCCCCTCGCCCGCGTGCAGCACGGCGGGGTCGCCGGTGAAGACCTGCTTGACGTGCTCGGGGTCGGCCAGGAACACCCACGTTCCCTCCTGCGCGATCCGCAGGCGGAACACGTCCCCGTAGCGTCGCCGGCAGCGCTCCATGAACGGCATCGGGCGGGTGGCCCACCCGAGCGTCTGGACCGCGCGCGATGCCCTTGGGCCCGGTGGCAGCGTCGCCGCACTCACGTACCGCAGCGTATCCAGCCAGATACCTCTCAGTATGTCAAGCCACGGTGGCGCGACCCGGAGGACGGCCCGAGCACACGAACTCCACGGAACGCCCCACGTCCACGGCGTTGTCGCCGATGCGCTCCAGCGCGCGCGCGACGAGGACCATGTACATCGCCCACTCGCGGGTGTCTCGATCGTCGCCGATCGCGAGCGCCAGGCGAAAGCACTCGCGGTTGCCGTGGTCCAGCACGTCGTCGCGAGCCTCGAGCTGACGGGCGAGAGCGACGTCGCGGGCCGCGAAGGCCTCGCGGGCGAGCAGCACCTGGTCGCGGGCCGTGGGCGCCATCGCCCGCAGGCACTGGACGGGGCCCTCGTCGGCGCCGGTCGCCGCCCTCGATAGGCGGGCGAGCTTCGCGATGCTCGCGCACTGATGGCCGATGCGCTCGCCGTAGGTCAGGGTGTCGAGCAGCGCCGTCGCGACGCGCAGGTCGGCCGCCACCGGCGCCTGCCTGGCCAGGAAGGTCAGCAGCTCGCGCTGCAGGCGAGCCCGACGACCCTCGAGCTCGTCCGTCGCCGCGAGGACGCCGGCGGCGCCGGGGCGGTCGCTCGCGAGCACCGCCTGCACGGACGGGACGACACCGTCGGCGTGCTTCCCGAGGTCCTCGAGGATCTCCCGTTCCAGCCCTCCGAGCGTCTGCTGAAACCGCTCCCTCACACGGACGCCAGCAGGGGCTCGGTCCCAGTCAGGTACAGCAGCGCCTCCTCGAGGCGCGGCCTCGTCGCGACGTCGAGGTCGCGCGCCGGGCGCACCCGGTGTTCGCCGTCGACGATCGACGTGACCAGCGAGAAGCTCGAGCCGCCCGTCCGCACCCCTCTCACCATACGCCTCGCAGCGCCCTCACAAGGGCCCGAAGCCCGCGTAGTGCGGGCAAACGCGGTTCCAGCGACGGCTCGACTCAGAACACCGCCGGCACGAAGCGCTGGGTCTCGCGCGGCGGGCGGACGTACCCGCCGTCGCCCTGGCGCGTCGGCAGCTTGAGCGCGGCGGGTGGCTCGTAGTCGTACGGGATGCTGGCGAGCAGATGGGTGATGGTGTTCACCCGGGCCCGCCGCTTGTCGTCCGCCTCGACCACCCACCACGGGGAGAGCTCTGAGTCCGTGTGGGCGAACATCACGTCCTTCGCGCGCGAGTAGTCGACCCATCGGCTGCGCGCCTGGAGATCCATCGGGCTGAGCTTCCAGTGCTTGGTCGGGTCGGCCAGCCGCGCCTGGAAGCGGCGTTCCTGCTCCTCGTCGGAGACCGAGAACCAGTACTTGACGAGCTTGATGCCCGAGCGGATGAGCATCTCCTCGAACACCGGGCAGGCGCGCAGGAACTCCTGGTACTCCTCCTCGGTGCAGAAGCCCATCACCCGCTCGACGCCGGCGCGGTTGTACCAGCTGCGGTCGAAGAGCACGATCTCCCCGGCGGCGGGGAGCTGGGCGACGTAGCGCTCGAAGTACCACTGCGTGCGCTCGCGGTCGTTGGGCGCCGGGAGCGCCACGATCCGCGCCACCCGCGGGCTCAAGTCGGCGGTGATCGTCTTGATGACCCCGCCCTTGCCGGCCGCGTCACGGCCCTCGAAGACCACGGCGACGCGCATGCCCTGCGACCTGACCCACTCCTGGAGCTTGACGAGCTCGACGCTGAGCCGCGCGACCTCCTCGTCGTAGATGGCGCGCTTGAGCTTGCCACGCTTGTTGTTGACCTCGCCCTCCGTCTTCGCCATTCGTCGCCTCCTCGGAGCTCGCGTTCTCAAGGATCCCCGGCTATGGACTGCATCATGCACGCCCGCGTCGGGTCCACCGGCCGGAACCGGTGCTCGAGCTCATCGACCTGTCCACCAGCTCGAGCTAGTGGAGCGCCTGTGCGACGGCGTGGCGATCGTCCGCGACGGCCGGCTCGTCGCCGCGGGGAACGGTCGACGAGCTGCGCGCGCGCCGCGGCAAACGCCGCTGGCGGGTCGAGGTCCTCGGTGGCGGGGACGGCTGGGTCGACGGGGTCGCGGGGGCTCGTCGCGCCGGCCCGGGGCTCGTGGAGCTGGAGCCCGGCGCCGACCCGCAGCGGCTGCTCGACGCGGCCCGAGCCGCCGGGGCCCTCCAGCGCTTCGGGCCTGACCAGTGACGAGCTGGCGCAAGCCTCTCAGACCGTCACGTACGCGCCAGGGGGCCCACCGGCCTCCTGGGCGGGAGGCGCGCCCGACCGTCGCCGGGGGTGCACGCGACCACCCGGCGCTCTCAGGCCCGCGGGCTTCCGTGTGGGGCGGTGCTCCCGCCCCTCCCGTCAGGCGTGGTCGGCGTGCGCGGCGACCGTCCGGCGGGCGGCCTCGAGCTCGCCGTTGGCCGAGCCTGCGTTGATCCTCAGGCCCGCCGCCACGCGGTCGCCGAGATCGGGGTCAACTGCGGACCAGTAGGCGACGACGCGCAGCTGGGTCTCGGAGGCGACGTCGTCGCTCGCGTGCCCGACGATGTTCGCGACCAGGTGCTCGCGGTCGGTGTCGCTCATCACCTCGCGGTAGAAGGGCGCCGGCTTGCCCGAAGTCGTCGTCCTCCGCGTGACGGGCGTTGGCGTAGCGGCCGATCTCGCCTCCGGCCACCGACCAGCCGACGTCGAGCCCGGCGGCCGGGTCCGCCTCCGGGCCACCGTGGGAGTTCGGGGCGTACACGGGCTGGTCGCCTGCGTGCCGGTAGGTCATGTGCCCTTCCTTGTTGTAGGAATGGACCTCGACCTTGGGGGCGTTGATCGGCAGCTGCTCGTAGTTGGTCCCGATCCTGTGCAGATGGGTGTCGTGGTAGGAGAAGATCCGCCCCATCAGCATCTTGTCCGGGCTCAGGCCGTCCCTCGCCGAGCTGTTCCGCGAGGTGGTCGGCGCGGGCGACGGCGAGCGTGGCGACCACGGCGGCCGGTCGGTGACGGAGCGGGCCACCGGCGTCGTCGAGCGGGAGCCGCACGTCCCGTGAGGCCGCGCGGCCCGACCTTCCTCGCCGCGCGCCGCGAGGTGCGCGACCGGCTGCGCAGCCGTGCCTTCCACGCCTCGGCGGTGGTGCAGCTCCTGATCGTCGTCGGGATCGTGATCGCGGCCACGCTGACCGGCGGCGACGGGCCCGACCGGGTGAAGCTCGCAACGGTCGGCGCCCAGGCGCGGGCCACCGGCGCGGCGGCGCGGGCCCGCGAGCGCTCCTACAACCTCCGCGCGGCGCTGCGCCCGCAGCGTCGCCGGGCGCATCTACGAGCGCGCCCATCCTGCGCGTCGGAGCGCCGCTCAAGCTGACCCAGGCGCTGCGTCTGGCGCGCGCCGGCGCAGGGCGGTGAGGACGTGCCTCAGGCCTTCGGGCCGACGAACGCGTCGAGCGCGGAGACGCTCACCCGGTGCGAGATGGAGATGTTGCGAGGGTTCGAGAGCGTCCAGCGGATCCCGAGCCGATCGCACGTCTCGCAGAAGAGTCTGCGTATATCCGGCGAGAGGTTGGAGAAGAAGTAGCGCGGATACGCGTACTCCGCCACCCGGCCGCTCGGCAGTCGCGTGGAGAACCGGTTGATGGTGCGGCAGCCGTCCGAGTGGATCAGGCCGCGGAGGAACCAGCGGGGGTTCTCGTCGACAATCAGCCGCTGCCAGGGGGCAAGCGAGATGACGCGCTCGTGCTTGCGCCCCGGGCCGTGCTGCGGGAACGCGGAGGGCCAGCCCCGCCAGTGACAGTTGATCCGGACGCATCGCGTGCCGGAGACACGCCGGCGGCGCACACGAGCGGGCAAAGCAGTGAGCTGCACGGCGGCCGTCGCGTCCTCGAGGATCTCCGGGTACACCGCGTCGAGCGACAGGTCGAGCCGGACCGTCCGGGGGAAGACCGCCAGGTTGCCGTCGCCGAGGTAGAGCCCGAGCAGGTACGCGTAGGACGCGGGGTCGGGCGGGCGCCACTCCGAAGCGGGCGGGACAGTCGAGCCAGTGACCGCAGCGTCTGCGCGAGACTTCACGAGGCTATTCTCACCGCTTGACCGGACATGGATCCGGTACCCCGGGGGAGTAAGCTAGTGGTCCACGCGCGCGGTCTCCAAAACCGTGAACCTGGGTTCGAATCCCAGCTCCCCCGCTCGGCGAAGACGTCGGATCACCAGCCTATTCTCGTCGCGCCCAAGACTCCATGATCGACCACCCGCACGTCAACCACTTCGGCAGCCGGCTTCCCGTCTGGTTGGCTTGCGCGACCGCCTATCGCCCGTTGCCGGTCGAACCCGACATGGCCCGGGCTACGGCTGGCACCCCGAAGCCCAAGCCTCCAAGCCCGCCGCCGAGCGGGTCCGCATACCCGCCTCTGCCGACCGAGCATGACACCCGCGAGGGCGGGGGAGGCGAGCACAAAGTGACCGGCGAACACAATGAGCGGTCCGCCTGATCCGCCTGATCCGCCGCCCCCGCCGTCGTTCCGGCCGGCCTATGAACCCCTCCCCACGAGGGAACTCACCGAGGCGGACGACGAGCCAGACAAGCGGAAGTAGCGGGTGCGTCGGGCGTCGCTGCCCGCGACCAAGCTGGAGCTCGCCCGCTCCTTCGACGCGCCGACGCGCTGCGACCGCCGACGCCGCCCCAACCGCCCCGGCGCCTACGCTATGCGGGATGGCGACCACGTCCCGCAGCCGGCTCGCACTCGACGAGCGGCGGGCGCAGCTGCTCGAGCTCGGGCTCGGCCTGTTCAGCGCGCGCAGCTACGACGAGATCTCGATCGACGACATCGCGACCGCGGCCGGGGTGTCCAAGGGGCTGCTCTACCACTACTTCCCGACCAAGCGCGACTTCTACGTCGCGACGGTCCGCGAGGCGGCGGCGGAGCTTCGCAACCTCACCGAGCCCGACGAGTCGCTGCCACCGGTGCAACGGCTGCGCCACGGCCTCGAGGCCTACCTGGACTACGTCGAGACCCACGCGGTCGGCTACACGACGCTCCTGCGGGGCGGGATCGGCTCCGACGACGAGGTGCGCGCGATCGTCGAGGAGACGCGCACGTCGATGACCGAGCGCTTCCTCGAGGGGCTCGAGGCCACCGAGCCGACGCCTGCGGTGCGCCTGGCCCTGCGCGGGTGGATGGGGTTCTGCGAGGAGGCCAGCCTCGCCTGGCTCGACGAGCGTCAGCCCGCCCGCGCCGAGCTCGTCACCCTGCTCATGGTCGTCCTGGGCTCGGCGCTGGCGGCGGCGGGGGAACGGAGCGAGGACGTTCGGGCGTGGATGGGCGGCGCAGCGGCCGGCCGCTGAGCGTGCTGGCGCCGTCCGCGGAGAGCCCGTCGAGCGCGAGGGTGAGGTAGCGCCGCCACGTCGCGGGCGTCGCGTCGGGGCTCGCCGCGAGCACGGCGGCCAGCCCGGCGAACAGCACGGCGAGGTCCTCCGGGGCGACGTCGGGACGCATCAGCCCCTGCGCCTGGGCGCGGCGCACGAGGACGTCCATCGCGGCGAGGTTGGCGGCGCGGGCCTCTCGTACCTCGGGGACGTCGATGACGCGCCGCAGGCTCTCGTGGAAGGTGGGGTCGGGCGACTTGGCGAGCAGGACCGAACGCAGCGCCTCCCACGCGTCGTCCTGCGCCAGGGCCGAGGTGAAGCGCGCTTCGTACTCGGCGAGGCGGTCCACGACGACCGCGGCGATCAGGTGGTCCTTGGTCGGGAAGGAGCGGTAGACCGTCCCCTTCCCGACGCCTGCGCTCGCGGCGATCTCGGGGATGCCCGCGTCGAGGCCCTTCTCGCGGAAGACGTCGGCCGCCGCGGCGACGACCGCCGCCCGGTTGCGAACGGCGTCGGCGCGCTTGCGCCGCCCCGTGAGGCTGTGGCGCGCGGTCGCAGGCGGAGGGCTGGCCATGGCGACACGGATGCTAGCCTGGCCCGATCGTGAACCGGACCCATGGGTCCGTATCCATTCCGCCCCGGACCTTCCGCCATGACCGCCGAGACCGCCCCCCGCCCCGACGCCACGCGGACGCTGCTCGTCCTCGGGCTCGGCGCGCTCGCCTACGCGCTCGCGCAGACCATGCTCATCCCGGCGCTGCCGGTGCTCCAACGCGAGTTCCAGGTGAGCTCCACCAGCGTGACGTGGACGGTGAGCGCCTACCTGGTCTCCGCCGCGATCTGCACGCCGATCCTCGGCCGGCTCGGCGACATGTACGGCAAGAAGCACTTCCTGGTCGTCTCGCTGGGCGCCTTCGTGGTCGGCTCGATCGTCGCGGCCGCGGGGTCCTCGCTCGGGATGATCATCCTCGGCCGCGTACTCCAGGGCGCCGGTGGCGGGCTCTTCCCGCTCGCCTTCGGGATCATCCGCGACGAGCTGCCGCGCGAGCGCGTCGCCTCGAGCATCGGCCTGATCTCGGCGACCTTCGGGATCGGCGGCGGCGGCGGGCTGCTGCTCGGCGGCGTGCTCCTCGACCACGCGAGCTACCACTGGATCTTCTGGGCCTCGGCGATCATGGCCGCGCCGGCCGCGCTGCTGACGCTGCTGCTGATCCCCGAGTCCCCTGTGCGCTCTCCCGGCCGCGTCGACGTACGCGGCGCCGTGGTGCTGGGCGTGGGGCTCGCGGCCTCGCTGATCGCCGTGAGCGAGGGGAACGCGTGGGGCTGGGGCGACCCGCGCACGATCGGCCTGTTCGTCGCCGGGCTCGTCGTGCTCGTCGCCTGGGTCCAGCTCGAGCGCCGGACGGCCGAGCCGCTCGCCGACATCGGCCTGCTCGCGCAGAAGGCCGTGCTGCGCACGAACGTCGCGACGCTGCTCGTCGGATTCGGGATGTTCGGCTCCTTCGTCCTCATCCCGCAGCTCGCGCAGCTCCCCGAGGCGACGGGCTACGGCTTCGGCCTCAACGCGACGCACGTCGGCCTGCTCATGATGCCATCGGCGCTCGTGATGCTCGTGGTCGGACCGATCTCGGGAACGCTTGGGCAGCGCGTGGGATCCAAGGTCCCGCTCGCGCTCGGCGCGGCGATCTCCGGCGTCGGCCTGCTGCTGCTCGCCGGCGACCATCCCAGCCAAGGCTCGGTGCTCGCCTTCAACACCCTCGCGGCGGTCGGGATCGGACTGGCCTTCGCCGCGATGGCCAACTGCATCGTGGAGGTCGCGCCACAGAGCAAGGTGAGCGAGGCGACGGGGCTGAACACCGTCATCCGCTCGATCGGCATGGCCCTCGGCTCACAGGTCGTGGCGTCAGTACTCGTGGCCGACACGGTGGCCGGCACCTCGGTCCCCACCGACGGCGCGTTCACCATCGCCTTCGCCATCGCCGGCACGGGCGCACTCGTCGGCGCCCTGGCTGCGCTCGCGATCCCCAGTCGCCGTCGCAGGTCCGAGGCACCGGTGGCCGCGGGGCGCCCGGCGGCCGAGCCGTCCTCGGCGTAGGGGGAAGAACGGTCGTCGTCTACGGGACGTCGACGAGGACCTTGCCCACGGCGCCCTGCTCGACGGCATCGTGGGCCGCGGCTATGTCGCGCAGCGCGAAGCGGTGCTCGGGAAGCTCCGAGAGCACGCCCCCGGCGAGCGCGGCGCTGACGTCGGAGACCGCCTCCGCGACCGCCGCGCGCGGCATCGTGTAGACGAGCACGAAGCGCACGACGACGTTGCGTGACATGAGCTGTGAGGCGGCGATCTTCGCGCTTCCGCCGTTGGCGTAGGCGGCGATGGCCGCGTGGGGCGCCGTGACCGCCGCGTCGAGCTCGAGGTTGCGGTGCAGGGCGACCTCCACCACGCGGTCCACGCCCTCGGGGGCCAGCGCGGCGATGCGCTCCGCTGCGTCCTCGGCGCGGTAGTTGACGACCTCGTCGGCGCCGGCGTCGCGGGAGAGGCGCGCCTTGTCGTCGTTGCTCACGGTCGCGATCACCCGCGCCCCGCGCCACTTCGCCAGCTCGATCGCGTAGTGGCCCACCGCGCCGGCCCCACCCGCGACGAGCACCGTCCTGCCCTCGACGGGCCCGTCGGCGAACAGGCAGCGATGGGCGGTGAGGGCGGGGATGCCGATGCTTGCGCCGAGGTCGTCGCCCGCGTCGTCGGGGAGCGCGACCGCATGGTCGGCGGGCACGACGCTGTACTGAGCGGCGGTCCCCCACTGCCGGCGGTAGGCGGCGAAGTAGACCCACACCCTCTCCCCGACCCGTTGCGCGTCGACCCCGTCGCCGACGGCCTCGATCGTGCCCGCGCCGTCCTGGTTCGGCGCCTTGAAGGGAAGCTCGCCCGGCGAGGAGCCGCCCGCCCGCTCCTTCCAGTCGGTGGGATTGACCCCGGAGACCGCGACCCGCACGCGCACCTCACCCGGCCCCGGCTCGGGCGTCTCGATCTCCTCGACGCTGAGGACCTGGTGCGCCGGACCGGTGTGGCGGAAGATCGCGGCGAGCACGGGCGGACTTCTAGCAGGCGGGTCGAGTCGCAGGGAAGTGGAGTGCGGGCGGAGGGACTCGAACCCCCACGGGCCTACGGCCCACCGGGACCTAAACCCGGCCTGTCTACCAGTTTCAGCACGCCCGCCCGGGTCGCCTCGCGCGCGGCGAAATGCTGCGCGGCGCCCCGGGAGATTGTATGTTCCGGCTCGAGGATGGCCGAGTGGGTCACATCGGAGGGCGTCCACCTCCACCACCCCAACAGGGAGCGGGGGGCGGCCAAGACGACGCGGGTCATCATCGTCCTGCTGCTCCTCGTCAGCGTCGTGCTGATGGCCATCGTGACCATCGGCGGCTGGGAGAAGCTCCAGGGCGCCAAGGCGGTGCAGGTCGGCTACATCCTGCTCTACCTGGTTCTCGCGGTGCAGGTCGCGCGCTGGTCGCGCGGCAGCCTGCCGCTGGCCGCGGCGCTGGCCATGGCCCTGCTGATCTTCGCCGCGATCGCCGGACCGACGTGGCTCGCGCGCGACAAGCCGGGGTTCGCGAGCCCATCGCTCGACGACGCCGTCCTCGGAGTGGTCACCCTCATCCTCATCCCGGTCCAGATCCTGCTCATCGGCTTCGCCATGAGCGCCTTCAAGCAGGCGTGGAACGTCGAGGAGGAGCTGCCCGAGTCCCGGCGCGACCGACTCGGCGATGCGCCGGGCGGGCCGCAGCCCGGGCCTGCCGCGGCGTAGCTCTCCGACGCTCTCAGGCCGTCAACGGGGTGAGCGTTTCGGCCCCACGAACGTGCCGCAGATCGCGGCGTTCGGCCGGCGACCCAATCTTGCACCGTCGCGCGGGGAATTCCCGTGGCCCGGGCGACCCGGCCAGGGCTAACTCCCTCGCGAGCCATCGCGAGCACGACGTCGACTTCCTCTCGAGTGCGCACGTGGGCAGAATCCCGCGTCGAGGCGCCCGCCGCGTCGAACTGCGCGAAGTTGTTACAAGTTGGGGCGGCCAGCCCGGGTAGTCCAATTGGCAGAGACGATCGGCTCAAACCCGATGCAGTGCGGGTTCGAATCCCGCCCCGGGCATCGAGAACAAGCGTCGAGACCGGAAGGACGCCGTGGCCCAGCTCGAGGACGCGCACCGCACGTTGTTGGAGAACCCCAACTTCGTCTAGGTGGGGACCGTTCGCAAGAACGGGACGACGCGGCAGGGTCGTCCAGCCCGGCGAGGAGCGCCTCGGCCTGCGCGTCAGGAGGCCGAGAAGGTCTTCTACAGGCCCCGGCTAGGGGCCGCCCGGCGGAGACCCGTCAGGCGACCAGCGCGAGCAGCGGGTCGATCAGCGCGCCCGAGGCGACGGCAAGCCCGCCGGGCAGGTCGCCCGCCGCCTCGAGGACGCGGACCTCGAGACCGGCGCGCGTGCAGATCAGCGCCCCGGCCGCCGCGTCCCACGGGTTCAGTCCGCGCTCGAAGTAGGCGTCGTAGCGCCCGCAGGCCGTCCACGCGAGGTCGAGCGCGGCGCTGCCCATGCGCCGGATGTCGCGGACCCGCGGCAGGACGGCGGCGAGCGTCTGGGCCTGCCTGGCGCGCACGTTCGCGTCGTAGGCGAAGCCGGTCGCCACGAGCGCGGTCGCGAGGTCGTCGCGGACGGAGGGATGGATCGGCCGCCCGTCGGCCGTCGGCTCGCCGTCGCGGGTGGCGGCGAAGGTCTCGCCTCGCGAGGGATCGTGCACGACGCCCGCGATCGTCCCGTGCGAGTCCTCGCAGGCGACACTCACCGACCACTGCGGCAGGCCGAAGAGAAAGTTGATGGTCCCGTCGAGCGGGTCGACTACCCACCGCACGCCCGTCGGCTCACCGTCGCCGAGCGCGTCTTCACCACCCTCCTCCCCGAGCACGCGGTCGCCCGGCCGCCGGCCGCGGAGCAGCTCGCGGATGGCCCGCTCGGCCGCGAGGTCGGCCTCGCTCACGAGGTCGGTCGCGGTGGTCTTCGCGCGGACGCCGGCGGCCGGCTCGCGTGAGGCGGCGAGCAGCAGGGCGCCGGCGGCCTCGGCGGCCTCGGTGGCAAGAGCGAGGAGGGCGGCGGGATCGGCCGGCGAGTCGGCCCCCCGCCCCGCCTCCATCACGACTCCGGCGGCCGGCGCTCGAGCGCGCTGTCGCGGACCGAGCGGGTGATCCAGCCGACCACGCTCATCCCGTGCCAGTGCTCGGGAAGCGGCGCGAGCGACACCCGCCCGCGCTGCGCCTTCAGGCCGAAGAGCCCGCAGTACGCGGAGGGCAGGCGGATCGAGCCGGCGCCGTCGGAGCCGAGCGCGAACGGCACCATGCCCGCCGCGACCGCGACCGCGGCCGCCGACCCGCCGCTCGAGCCGCCCGGCGTCCGGTCGGGGTCCCACGGGTTGCGGGTGATGCCGAAGGTGGCCGACTCCGTGGCCGGCAGCGCGCACAGCGGCGGCACGTTCGTCCTGCCGACGACGATCGCGCCGGCCGCGCGGACGCGGGCGACGATCTCGGCGTCCTCGGGCGCCGGCGCGCCGTAGGCGCTCGTGCCGTGCGTCGTGACGTCGCCGGCGACGTCGACGTTGTCCTTGATCGCGACCGGGACGCCGAGCAGCGGGCGCTCGTCGCCCGAGCCCGGGCTCACCTGCGCCTCATCGGCCTCGAGCAGCGCGCGTTCGCGGTAGACGGAGCGGAAGGCGTTGAGCTGCGGATCGAGCCGCTCGATGCGGCGCACCGTCGTCTCGACGAGCTCGCGCGCGCTCACCTCCCCGCCGCGGAGCAGCTCCGCCTGGCCGGCGACGCCGGCGAAAGCGAGGTCGGCCTCGTTCATCGCAGCGGGAGCCTAGTCAGTCCGCCGCGGACGCCGCCGAGCGCCTCCGGACGCCCGCCGGCCTCGCCCGGCGCGGGCCGCGCGACTCGCTGCGGCGCGCCCGTCGCGGCGCGTTGCGAAGATCCGCCCGTGGAGCCGGGGGCGATCGTCGAGGGGCTGTGCGGGTTCGAGGGACGGGTCGCCGGATCCGACGCCGAGCGGCGCGCGGCGTCATGGCTCGCGCTGCGCGTCCGCAAGGAGGGGCGCGCGGCACAGGTCGAGACCTTCTGGGTGCGCCCCGAGGAGTCCCTCGCGCTCGCGCTGCACGCCCTGCTCGCCGCCGCGGGCAGCGTGCTCGCCGCCTTCGTGCCGGTGGCGGGCGTCGCGGTCGTCGGGGCCGTGCTGGTCTCGCTGCTCGCAGACCTCACCGGCCGGCTGTTCCTCCTGCGCCGCCTCGGCTTCCGACGCGCCACCCAGAACGTCGTCTCCCGCGCGCCCGGAGACGGGCACCGGGTCCAGCTCCTGATCGCCGCCGCGTACGACGCGCCGCGTGGCGGCGTGCTCCGCCGCCCTCTGCTCGCGCGGCTCGGCGCGCGAGCGCCCGGGCCACGCGCCCTCCTCGCCCTGCTCGTGGCGCTCGCGCTGCTCGCGGCGGCGGCGCGGCTGTTCGCCGACGCCAGCTGGATCGGAGTCCTCCAACTCGTGCCGACCGTCGCGCTGCTGTTCGCCTTCGCGGGGCTCGCCGACGCAGCGCTGGCGCGCCCGTCCCCTGGCGCGAGCGACGCGAGCGCGGTCGCCGTCGCGTTCGCCCTCCTGGCCGCGCTGCAGCGCTCGCCGCCCCGGCGCATGGGCGTCGAGCTGGTCCTCGCCGGTGCGGGCGGCGGGCCGGCGCTCGGCATGCGCCACCACGTGCGCGAGCGAGGCCGCAGCGGCGTTCGCGCCGAGGAGGTGGCGGTGCTCCACCTCGAGCCCTGCGGCCGGGGCACACCGCGCTGGTGGACCAAGGACGGCCCGCTTCTTCCCCTCGCCTTCCACCCGCGACTGCGCGCCGTGGCGCGACGGGCCGCCGGCCAGGAGGCCTACCTCCGCGCGGCGCCGCACGCCGGCCACGGTGTCACGGGCGCCTACGCGGCGCGGGCGCGCGGCTGGCCGGCGGTCGCGATCGGCTGCCTCGACCCGCGCGGCCTCGTGCCCGGCCGCGGCCGCCGCGGAGACACGCCCGACGCCGTCGACCCCGCGGCCATGCAGGCCGCGCTCGAGCTGTGCCTCGCGCTCGTCGACGAGCTCGACGCCGACCTCGACGAGCAGGCCGCGCGCGAGGCCGCCGCCCGGCCGGCGGCGACGGCGGCCCGGTAGCGTCCGCGTCCACGAGGCGCTACGTCTGCTACGGCACCTTCCCGACCCCGCGCCCCGGTGGCCACCCGTGCGCGAACGCCCACGCGGCGCTCGTGGAAACCGGCCACGACCCCGATGTGGTGCGCGCCTACGGCCTGGGCCCGCTGCCCGACGCGCTCAACGGGCCGCGGCGCCTCGAGGTCAAGCGGCTGTCGGGCAACTCGTGGGTGCCGACGCTCGTCCTCGACGACGGCGAGGTCGTCGACGGCTCGGACCAGATCGCGGCGTGGGCCCGGGCGCATCGCGCGGGCCGGCTGGGCCGCAAGACCGCCCGCGGCCTCTACGACTACGACGGAGGCGTGGAGGCGGTCGCGCCGGGCGCGGCGGGGAGCATCCCCTCGGCGCGCTGTCGCTCGTCGGCCCCCGGCCCGGGGATCGCGCGCACGCTCCCCGGTGATAGCCGCTGGTGGCAGTGCGAGCAGGTCAGCTCCGGGGAGGTCTCGTGGTCGCAGTCCAGGTGCCACCAGCTGCGGGGCGGCCCGAGCTCTCCCGGAGCGTGGGCGTCGCCCCACGCGGTGAGCGCGATGAGCACCGGGCCCAGGTCGTAGCCCTTCGCGGTGAGGCGGTATTCGTGGACCGACCGACTGGTCGGCGCGGGCGCGCCCGACGCGGCGGCGACGCTGACGCGGATCGCCGGCGATGGCTTCTTCGACGGCCTGCAGGCAGGCTGCCTCGTGGCGGCCGGAGTGTGCGCGGCGGGCGCGGTCTTCACCGCGCTGGTCCTCCCGTCCAGGCCTCGGGAGACGGACGAAGGCCGAGGATCGCAGGAGCCGGCCGGGGGTCCTCCCGTCGCAGCGCAGCAGACACTGTGAGAGCGTCCGTTCAAACGGCGGCGGCGATCTCGCGGAAGAGCTCCAGCTGGCGCAGCTCGTCGCCAACGGGCCACACGAGAATCCGGTCCGCTCCTGCCTGCCGGTAGGCGCTGATCCGCTCCGCACAGAGCGTCGCCGGCCCGATCGGCAGCGGGAGCTCGCTGATGGCCTCGGCCGGCCGCCGGAGCATCGGGGCCAGGACATCGGCGATGACCGTGTCGGCGGCGCGGCGGCTCTCGGTGACGTGGAGCCACATCGTGGCGATCCCGTTCGGGAACCCGTTGGGCAGGGAAGCAACGCCCTCGCGGAAGCGCGCGGGCGTCGTGTTGTAGCCGGACGCCAGCCAGCCGTCCCCGAGCCGGGCGACGCGGCGCATTCCCGCCGGCGAGCCCCAACTGGCGAGCCAGATCGGTGGAGAGTCGGCGCCAAGCAGCGAGCGCACCTCGCCGACTGCCCCATCGAAGCGCTTCCAGCGCTCGTCGAACGGAGCCCCGACCGCCGCGTAGTCGTCGCGCGATGATCCCGGCCCGAGTCCCGCCACCAGCCGGCCGCCTGACAGTCTGTGTAGGGCCGCCAGCATCTTCGAGGTGGGAGCCGGCCCGCGCACGACCGGGAGCGCCACCGTGGTCGCAATCGTCATGGCCGGCGCGGCGTCGATGGTGGCCGCGAGCGCGGTTGGCCCGTCGAGCCACGGCCTGCCGAACACGAGATGGTCGTTGGCGCACAGCCAGGTGTAGCCGAGCGCCGCGGCGCGCCCGGCATACGCCCGCAGCTCAGCGAGCGTCCGCGGCGTGCCGTCGAACTCGATCAGCGGAAGATGCGCCCCGATCTCCATCACTTCGAGCGGCGCCGGCGTCCGCGCAACATCGCGGTGACGGCGCCGAACCCCACGACGAGCACCGGGCCGAGCGACCCGATCGTCTCCTCGACTGGGACGCCGGCGATGTGCGCGAACGGGGTCACTGGAAGATCTCCGTCGTGCAGTCGCCGCCCTGGGTAGAACAAGGGAGGCTCACATCCTTTCCCGGAGTATCACCGCGCCACCCAGCCATGTCGAGCCCCCGGCCGGCGGCCGCGCGGGACGACCGCGATCAGGCGGACGGCGTCTTGCCCGCCAGCTCGACGAACGGGTCCAGGGCGGCGGGGTTCGCGAGCGACTCGCGGCTGGCCGCCTTCTCGGGCGGGGTTCCGGTGAGGATGCGCTTGACCGGCACCTCGAGCACCTTGCCGCTCAGCGTGCGCGGCACCTCGGCGACCTGCACGACCTCGTTGGGCACGTGGCGCGGCGAGCAGTCCTCGCGGATGCGCTTGCGGATCGCACCGATCAGGTCGTCGTCGAGCGACGCGCTCTCGTCGAGGACCACGAAGAGCGGCATCCAGCCCTCCGTCCCCTCGCGCGGGATGTCGACGACCAGCGCGTCGAGCACCTCGTCGAGCGCCAGCACGGCACGGTAGATCTCGCTCGTCCCGATGCGCACGCCCGAGCGGTTGATCGTCGAGTCCGACCGCCCGGTGATGATCGCCGTACCGCGCGAGGTGATCTCGATCCAGTCGCCGTGGCGCCACACACCGGGATAGGTGTCGAAGTACGACTCGCGCAGGCGCGTCCCGTCGGGGTCGTTCCACAGGTACAGCGGCATCGACGGCATCGGCTCGGTGATCACGAGCTCGCCGACGTGGTCGATGACGGGCTGGGCGTTCCCGTCGAAGGCCTGCACCGCGCAGCCCAGCGCGCGCGCCTGCAGCTCTCCCCGCCACACCGGGAGGGTGGGCACGCCGCCGACGAACGCCGTGCACACGTCGGTCCCGCCGCTCGTGGAGAACAGCCACGCGTCGTCCTTGACCGACTCGTAGACCCAGTCGAAGCCCTCGGGCGCGAGCGGCGAGCCCGTCGAGCCGACGCTGCGCAGGGCCGAGAGGTCGTGGGTAGCCCTGGGCTCCAGGCCGGCCTTGACGCAGGAGGCGATGAAGCTCGCGCTCGTCCCGAAGCACGTCACCCGTGCGTCCTGCGCGTAGTCCCACAGCGCCTCGAGGCCCGGGTGTCCGGGGTTGCCGTCGAACAGCGCCACCGTCGCGCCGGTGAGCATCGTCCCCACCATGAAGTTCCACATCATCCAGCCCGTCGTGGTGAACCAGAACATCCGGTCGCCTGGGTGCAGATCGAGATGGAAGTGGCCCTTCTTGAGCTGCTCGAGGAGGATCCCGCCCTGGCCCTGGACGATCGCCTTGGGCAGCCCGGTCGTGCCCGACGAGTAGAGCACCCACAGCGGGTGGTCGAAGTCGACCGGCTCGAAGCGAAGCTCCTCCACCTCGGCCAGCAGCTCGTCCCAGCCGAGCGTGCCCTCGACCGAGCCCGAGCCCAGGTAGGGCACGAGCACGGTGTGCTCGAGCGAGGCGATCTCGCGCCGCAGGCCCTCGACGACGTCGCGACGGTCGAGCGCCTTGTCGCCGTAGCGGTAGCCGTCGACGGCCAGCAGCACCTTCGGCTCGATCTGGGCAAAGCGGTCGACCACGCTGCGCGCGCCGAACTCGGGCGCGGCGCTCGACCACACCGCGCCCAGGCCGGCGACGGCGAGGAAGGCGACGATCGTCTCGGGGATGTTCGGCAGGTAGGCCGCCACGCGGTCGCCGGGCCCGACGCCGAGCCGGCGCAGGCCCGCGGCGGCGCGCGCGACCTGCTCGCCAAGCTCGTCCCAGCTCAGCTCGACGTCCTCGCGCGTCTGCGAGCGCGCGACGATCGCCGGCTCGCCGGGGCGCCCTGCGCGCAGCACGTGCTCGGCATAGTTCAGGCGCGCGCCCGGGAACCACTGCGTGCCGGGCATCTCACGGCGGCCGAGCACGCGCTCGTAGGGCGCATGGGCGTGCACGTCGCAGAACTCCCACACCGAGGCCCAGAACGCCTCCAGCTCTGTCACCGACCAGTCCCACAGGGCGGCGTAGTCGGGCGCGTCGACCCCGCGCGTCGCGCGCAGCCAGTTCGCGTAGCGGGTGATCGTCGCGCACTCGACGACCTCGGAGGGCGGTCTCCAGAGCTCGGTGGGCATCAGACGGGGGATGTGGGGGTTGGGGTGGATGGCCATCAGACCGGGGTCACCGGGTTGTGCTTGGCCGGCCACTCGCGCCGCCGGCCCGCGTAGAGGCCGAAGCGCCGAACGAGCTCCTCGCGCAGCCGGTCGGGGGCGATCACCGCGTCGACGACCATCTCTGAGGCGAGGTGCAGGATGTCGATGTCCTGCCCGTACTCGCGGCGCAGCTCCTCGGTGCGTTGCTCGCGCTCCTCGTCGTCGTCTATCGCCTGCAGCTGGTTGTAGAAGACCGCGTTGATCGCCGCCGACGGGCCCATCACGGCGATCGAGGCGCTCGGCAGGGCCAGGCAGCAGTCGGGCTCGAACGCCGGCCCGGACATGGCGTAAAGCCCCGCGCCGTAGGCCTTGCGCACCACGACCGAGATCTTGGGCACCGTCGCCTCGGCGACCGCGCTGATCATCTTCGCCCCGTGCCGGATGATGCCCGTCTTCTCCACAGCCGTGCCGATCATGAAGCCCGGGACGTCGGCGAGGAAGAGCAGCGGGACGTTGAACGCGTTGCAGGTCCAGATGAAGCGCGCCGCCTTGTCGGAGGAGTCCGAGAAGAGGACGCCCCCCTTGACCTTCGGCTGATTGGCGACGATCCCCACCACGCGGCCTTCGAGCCGCGCGTAGCCGACGATCAGCTCCTTGGCCCAGCGCGGGTGGACCTCGAAGAACGACTCGGCGTCGAGCAGGGCCGCGAGCATGTCGCGCATGTCCCACGGCTTGTTCTCGTCGGCGGGGACGATCTGCGCGATGGCGGCGTCCGAGACGGGCTCGGCGGGTGGGGCGGCCGGCGGCTCGCCCTCCCAGTCGGTCGGGAAGTAGGACAGGTAGCGCCGCGCGAGCTCGACCCCCTCCTCGTCGCTGGAGGCAAGGAGGTGGCCCACGCCCGAGGTGCCGGTGTGCATCCGCGCGCCGCCCATCTCCTCGAGCGACACCTTCTCGCCGATGACCATCTCGGCCATCCGAGGCGAGCCGAGGTACATCGAGGCGTTGCCCTCGCGCATGATCACCACGTCGCAGAAGGCCGGGATGTAGGCGCCACCCGCCGCGCTGGGCCCGAAGAGCATGCACACCTGCGGCACCACGCCCGAGAGACGCACCTCGTTGTAGAAGATGCGGCCCGCGTGGCGGCGGCCCGGGAACATCTGGACCTGCTCGGTGATGCGCGCTCCCGCCGAGTCGACGAGGTAGACCATGGGGACGCGGTGGCGCAGCGCCTGCTCCTGGATGCGCAGGATCTTCTCCACCGTCCGCGGTCCCCAGGAACCGGCCTTCACCGTGGGGTCGTTGGCCATCAGCGCCACGGGCCGCCCGCCGACGGCGCCCATCCCCGTGACCACCCCGTCGGCGCCCAGCCCGTCGCCGTCCCAGTTGGCCAGCAACGCCTCCTCGGCGAACGTGTCGGGGTCGAGCAGCCGCGCCACGCGCTCGCGGACCGGCAGCTTGCCCTGCTCGCGCGCCTTGTCGTGGTGGCGCTCCGGGCCGCCGGCGAGCGCGCGGGCGGTGGCGTCGTCGAGGTGGGGCAGGTCCGTCACGTCGGTCACAGCTGCGGATTGGGTACCGGCTGCTCACCCGAGTAGTCGTAGAAGCCCGTGCCCGACTTGCGGCCGTACCAGCCGGCGGCGAGCATCTTGTTGAGGATCGGGGGCCGCGCGAAGCGCTTCTCGCGGAACTCGTCGAACATCACGTCGCCGATCGACCCGAGCGTGTCGAGGCCGATGAAGTCGGAGAGGGTGAGCGGGCCCATGGGGTGCCCGGCGCCCGCCTTCATCGCTTCGTCGATCTCCACGATCGAGCCGATCCCCTCCTCGTAGCCGCGCATGCCGTCGAGCAGGTAGGGCACGATCAGGCGATTGACGATGAAGCCGGCGGTGTCGCGCGTCTGCACGGTGAGCTTGCCCAGGCGCTCGCCGAAGTCCAGGCCGGCCTGGAAGGCCTCGGGCGAGGTGGTGACGCCCCTGACGACCTCGAGCAGCTTCATGACCTGCACCGGGTTGAAGAAGTGCAGCCCGAGGAAGCGGTCGGGGCGGCCCGTGACGGCGGCCTGGTCGATGACCGGCAGCGAGGACGTGTTGGTCGCGAGCACCGCCTCGGGCTTGGCCAGCGCGTCGACCTCCTTCCACATCTCGAGCTTTTGCGGGAGATCCTCGGTGATCGCCTCGACGATCAGGTCGCAGTCGGCCAGCTCGCCGTAGTCCAGCGTCCCGTGGATGCGGCCCTTGACCGCGTCGGCGTCGTCCTGGGTCGCACGGCCCTTCTCCACCGCCCGCGAGAGCTGCTTGTCGATCTTGCCCAGGCCCTTGTCGAGCGTCGCCTGGTCGACCTCGCGCACGACGACGTCCAGCCCCGACTGCGCTGCGACCTGGGTGATGCCGTGGCCCATCAGGCCGCAGCCCACCACGCCGACCTTCGCGATCTTCGCCACTCCGTTCCTCCAGGATTCGTGTCCGTGAGACGAGTCCGGAGCCTACGCGGTCGCCGCCGCGGGCGGCGGGCTCCGCGCCCGCGCGCGTACACTCGCCCGCGCCTTGGCCACGCTGCTCTTCGCCTACCCGCGGCCCTCGTCGTTCATCGTCATCGACCGCGACGCGCTGGCGTCCGAGCACCCGATCCTGGAATGGGAGCAGGCCGGTCGCTGGCGCAACCCGCTGCCGCTCGTGCGGCTGGTGCGCCGCGCCGACGCGGTGGTCGCGTGGTGGGCCTCGTGGCACAGCTTCTTCCCGATCACCCTGGCCTGGCTGGCGCGCAAGCCCTCGCTGCTGATCGTCGGCGGATTCGACGTGGCCAACGTGCCCGAGGTCGGGTTCGGCTACCAGCAGGGCGGCCTCGCAAAGTGGGCGAGCCGCTGGATCATCGCCCGCGCGACGCACCTGGTCACCAACTCGCACTACAGCCGCGAGGAGATCGCGCGCAACATCGGGCCGCGGACGGCGGCGTGTGTCGAGGTCATCCACCACGGGATCCCCGACCCCTTCGGCGAGCTGCCGGTCAAGCCCGAGGCCGACCCCGTCGCCCTGACGGTCGGCGGGGTGACCGCGCTGACCCTCGAGCAGAAGGGGCAGCGGCCGTTCGTCGACGCGGCGGCGCTCGTCCCCGAGGCGCGCTTCGTGCTCGCCGGCGCGTGGCTCGAGGAGGACGCCGTCGCGCGGCTGCGCGAGCGGGCGGGCGACAACGTGGAGCTGCGCGGCTGGGTCGAGCAGGCCGAGCTCGAGGAGCTCTACCGCCGCGCGGGCGCCTACGTCCAGGCGAGCTGGCACGAGGGCTTCGGCATGGCCGTGGCCGAGGCGATGCTCGCCGGCTGCGTGCCCGTCGTCCGCGACGCCGGCGCCATGCCCGAGGTCGTCGGGGACACCGGGATACGGATCGCGGGCTCGGAGCCCGAGGAGATCGCCGATGGCGTTCGCCGGGCGCTCGCCGCCGGGCCCGACGGCGCACGCCGCGCGCGCGAGCGCGTCCTTCGCGAGTTTCCGCTCCAGACGCGCGCCGAACGGCTGCGGGAGGCGGTGGCCCGTATCCTGCGAGCAGAACGGACGATGGGGCGAAACGGGCGATGAACACGCAGACCGCTCTCTCCGAGGACTCGAGCAGCACGTCGCTCAACAGCGGAGCCCACGCAGTGGAGCACTGCGCGGTCGATCCGTCGACCCTCGAGGGTCTCGGCAGCGCCCTCGGCCGCCAAGTGCTCATCCGGCGGTCTCCCCGCCGTCTCGCCCTCTATACGGTGACCGAGCTCGTCAGCGCTCCGTCCTCCGCGGTCCACGTGGGAACCGAGGGACTGGCCCGCCTGGGAGACGCCGCCGACGCGCCGCCCGAGGGGGAGGTCGACGCGACGATCGAGACTGACTTCATCGGGGGCGATCCGCCGGGGCCGGCTCGCCTGACCGAGGAGCTGCTGGGCGATGACGCAACGGGCCTCGCAATCCTCGCGCCCCACGGCGGCCGGATCGAGGTCGGCACCGACCACCAGGCCGACTCGGTCTACGGGCTGCTCGCGCCGCAGGCCAAGCCGGTCCAAGCCTGGATCGCGCACGGCTTCAATCGGGCAACCGGCGCCCGCACGTGCTGGCACATCACGTCGTCGGAGATATCCGAGCTCTCGTTTCCGGCGCTCGGAACGCTCTTCGGTCCCGAGGGGTCCGGTCAGACGTTCGCCCATGCGGTCGCCTTCCACGGCAACAACGACTCCGAGGCCGTCGTCGTCGGCGGCGGGCTTCCGGCCGACGAGGCACAAACGGAGCTCAAGGGGAAGCTCGCAGCACGGATCCACGACGCGCTCGGCGCGGTGACGCCCGATCCCCCGCCGGTCGAGGTCAGGCTCTGCGGGCCCCTGGCCGGCGCCCTGCGTTCGAACATCGTCAACCGGGTCACCGAACGGGGCAACGGCGTCCAGATCGAGCAACCGCTCGCGGTCCGCGAGGACGTGGAGCAGAGCGACGCCATCGCTCGCGCCGTCGCGGAGCTCTACGCCGACCTGATCTGAGCGTCCGAGCGCGCGGCCCCGCCCGCCCCTGCTGCCACAATCGGCGCCAATGTGCGGCATGGGGGCGATCCTCGATCCGGGCGCGACGCTGCCCGGCGCCGCGGCCGCCGGCATGTGCGCGGCGCTGCG
Organism: uncultured Actinomycetes bacterium; assembly: GCA_963728925.1. Classification (GTDB taxonomy): domain Bacteria; phylum Actinomycetota; class Thermoleophilia; order Solirubrobacterales; family Solirubrobacteraceae; genus JBBPZA01. The sequence continues at coordinate 33,988 of CAVSMB010000031.1, forward strand.
CCATCGCGGGCCCGACGGCGACGCCGTGCGGCGCCTGGGTCCGGCCACGCTCGTCCACACGCGGCTTGCGATCATCGACGTCGCCGGCGGCGACCAGCCGCTGACGAGCGAGGACGGCTCGGTCTCGGTCGTGGTCAACGGCGAGATCTACAACCACCTCGAGCTGCGCTCCGAGCTCGAGGCGCGCGGGCACCGCTTCGCCACGCACTCGGACTGCGAGGTCGTCGTGCACCTCTACGAGGAGCACGGCGTCGACGGACTGGCCCGGATGAACGGGATCTTCGGCCTCGCGCTGTGGGACGCGCGCCGCGAGCGGCTGGTCGCCGCGCGCGACCCGCTCGGGGTCAAGCCCGTGTATTGGTGGACGGACGGGCGTCGGCTGGCGCTGGCCTCCGAGGTGCGCGCGCTGCTGGCCACCGGACTGGCTCGCGCGGAGGTCGACCCGGTCGCGCTGGACCACTACCTGGCGACGCGCTTCGTGCCCTCACCGCGGACGCTGTTCGCGGGCGTCTCCAAGCTCGCCCCGGCCTCGATGCTCGTCGCCGAGGGGGGCAGCGTGCGGGTCGAGGGGTTTCGCGAGGCGCCGGGCGAGGTGCTCACCGGCGCGGGCGCGGAGGAGCTCCGCGAGCGCTTCGTCGCGGCCGTCGGTCGCCAGCGGATGTCCGACGTGCCCTACGGCGCCTTGCTCTCCGGCGGGGTCGACTCGGCGGCCGTGGTCGCCGCCATGCAGCGAGCGGGCGACACCGCGCCGTCGACCTTCACCATCGGCTTTCCCGGGGCCGGCGACATCGTGGACGAGCGCGCGGTCGCCGCCCGCACGGCGGCCGAGCTGGGAACGGACCACCACGACACGGCGATGGAGCAGGGCGACTTCCTCGCCGCGCTCGAGCGCTGCGTGCGCTCGCTCGAGGAGCCCTGCGCGATCCCGTCCGCCCCGGCCCTGGAGCAGCTCTCGGGCTTCGCCGCCGGCTCGGTGAAGGTCGTGCTCTCCGGCCAGGGCGCCGACGAGCCCCACGGCGGCTATGGGCGCCACCGGGCCGCGGCCGCGCTCGGCGCGCTGGCGCGCGTGCCCGCCGTGGCGGGCCGGCTCGCGGGAGCGGTCCCGCGCTTCGAGCGCGCGGGCCAGCTTTCGCGCCTGCTCGGCCCGATGCCGACAGGGGAGCGGCTCCTGGCGCTCGCCGAGGTGACCTCGCCCGAGGAGCGGGCCTCCCTCAATGGGGGTGTGTCGGCGGCCGAGGCGGCAGCCGAGCGCCTCTCGCTCGTCGACGGGGTGCGTGCCGACGTCGGCGACCGCCCGCTGCTCGACCAGGCCCTCTACGTCGACGCGTACCTCTTCCTGCCCGACCGGCTGCTGATCTGCGCCGACAAGATGTCGATGGCCCACGCGCTCGAGCACCGCGTCCCCTTCCTCGACGTCGAGCTCATGCGCTGGGTCGACCGCGTCCCGGGGCGTGAGCGCACGGGCGTGCGCTCCGGGAAGCGGCTGCACCGGGCGGCGGTCGCCGGCCTCGTGCCCCGCGAGGCGCTCGAGCGCCCCAAGCACGGCTTCGCCTCGCCCTACGAGGACTGGATGCACAGCTCGCTCGCCGCCGAGGTCCGACGCCGCTACGCCGAGCGCGGACCGCTCTCCGAGCTCGTCGCGCCCAGCGCCGTCGGCCGCCTGGTCGACCAGCACCTCGCCCGCCGCGCCGACCACAAGCGCCTGCTCTACGCGCTGCTCGAGCTCGCCGTGTGGCACGGCGCGTTCGTCGAGGGCACGCCCGCGCCCCCGCCGGCCCCGGTCGCCGCCTCCCGATGAGCCGCACCCCCGCCGGCCCCGACGCGCCCGCGCCGGCGCGCGCCCCCGCGGACGCGGACGGCGCCGACGAGCAGCGCCGGCTGCTCTCGGGGCGCCTGCTTGCGCGCAACACGCTCTTCTCGCTCGGCGGCCAGGCCGCGACGCTGATCGCGGCCTTCATCGCCGTCCCGCTGCTCGTGGACGGCCTGGGCACCGCGCGCTTCGGCGTCCTGACCCTCGCGTGGGCGACGATCGGGTACGCGCAGGTCTTCGACCTCGGCATGGGACGAGCGCTGACCAAGCTGACCTCGGAGCGCATCGGGTCGCCGCGCCAGGGCGAGCTGCCCGAGCTGTTCTGGACCGCGGTGATCACGATGTTCGGCCTGGGCGTCGTGGTGGGCGCGATCGTCGCCGCGATCTCGCCGTGGCTCGTGCGCGACGTGCTCAACGTGCCGCCCGGCCTCGAGGACGAGACGATCCAGGCCTTCTGGCTGCTCGCGGCGAGCCTGCCGCTGGCGATCTCGGGCGCCGCTATGCGCGCGCATCTCGAGGCCTGGCAGCGCTTCGACCTCACCAACGCGGTGATCATCCCGCTGTCGGTCATCACCTACTTCGGGCCGGTGCTCATGCTCGCGCTCACCGACAGCCTCGTCGCCGTCGTCGGCGCGGTGGTGGCCAGCCGGGTCATCTCGTGGTCGATCAACCTCGCGCTCGTGCTGCGCATCTCGCCCGACGTGCGCCGCGAGCGCCGTCCGCGCCGGCGCATGGTCGTGCCGCTCCTGACCTTCGGCGGTTGGGTGACGGCGACCAACGTGACCAACGCGCTGATGGTCGCCGCCGACCGCTTCGTGGTCGGCGGGGTGCTGTCGGTCGTCGCCGTCGCCTACTTCGCCACCCCGTACGAGGTCGTCTCCAAGCTGTGGCTGGTGTCCATCGCGGTGGCCGGCGTCTTCTTCCCCGCCTTTGCCCTGTCGCTCGCCGCGCAGCCCTCGCGGACCGCGACGATCTTCGGGGGCGCGGTGCGCCTCGGCTTCATCGCGCTGTTCCCGATCACCCTCGGCCTGGTCACCTTCGCCCACGAGATCCTGAACCTGTGGCTCGGCGCGACGTTCGCGCGCGAGAGCGAGCCCGTGCTCCAGTGGCTCGCCGTCGGCGTGCTCGTCGCAAGCCTCGTCCAGCTCGGAAGCGGCCTCGTCCAGAGCGGGCGGCCCGACCTCACGGCGAAGCTCGCGCTCGTCGAGCTGCCGCTCTACCTCGGGACCTTCTGGCTGGCGCTCCGCGCGGGGGGCATCGAGGCCGCCGCCGCCGTGTGGGCGGCCAAGGCGGTCTTCGAGGCCGTCGTCCTGTACGTCTTCATCCGCCGCCTCTCCCCCGCCTCCGCCGTCGCCGTCGCGCCGCTGGGCTGGGCCTTCCTCGCCGCGGCCGCGCTCTTCGCGGTCGCCTTCGAGCTGCACGGCGTCGCGGCGCGGGCGGCCTTCTTCGTTCTCGCCCTCGCGGCCTTCGCGCCGCTCGCGTGGCGCCGGATCCTCCGCGCCGAGGAGCGTGACCGTGTCCGCGCGCGCCTCGGCGCCGGCCGCCGCGCCGCGGCGGCGGGGTAGCCTCCAGCGCTCCACCGGCCACCCAGGAGCAGCGCCATGTCGCTCGTCGAGACCGAGGACCGCGGAGCGGTCCGCCACGTCGTCCTCAACCGCCCCGAGAAGCGCAACGCGTTCAACGCCGAGCTCGTGCTCGGCCTCGGCGAGGCGATGGGGGCGGCCGCCGACGACTCGGAGGTTCGGGTCGTCGTGCTGCGCGGCGCCGGGCCGATGTTCTCCTCGGGCGTCGACCTCGGCGGCGCGGCGTCGCTGGCCGACAGCCCGGCGAGCCTGCGGGCCTTCCGCCGTCCCTGGATCGACGTCTGCAACCTGATCGAGGCGATGGCCAAGCCGGTGATCTGCCAGGTGCACGGCGCCTGCATCGGGGGCGCGCTGGAGACCGCGCTCGCGTGCGACCTTCGCGTCGTCGCCGGCGACGCGCTCGTCGGCCTGCCCGAGACGCGCCTCGGGCTGATCCCCGACGTCGGAGGCTGCTCGCGGTTGCCCGCGGTCGTCGGCGTCGGGCGCGCGAAGGAGCTCATCATGACCGGGCGGCTGATCTCCGGCGAGGAGGCCGAGCGCATAGGCCTTGCCAACCGCGCGGCGCCGGCGGAGGAGCTCGACACGGCCACCGAGAGCCTGCTCGACGAGCTGCTCGCGTGCGCGCCGATCGCCGTCGGCCTCGCCAAGCGCGTGATCGACGCGTCGGCGCGACCGGCCCTGGCGGCGACGCTCGAGCAGGAGGTCACGGCGCAGCAGGTGTGCGCGCAGAGCGAGGACTTCGCCGAGGCCACGCGCGCCTTCCGCGAGAAGCGCCAGCCCGAGTTCGCGGGTCGGTAGGGCGAGAAGCGCCAGGCCGAGCGAGCCGTCGCAGGCCCGGATAGCCTCCGCGGCGATGCCTGCCGCCGCGCCCCGGGACTCCACGCTGGCCGTGGTCGGCGACGGCTTCGGCTCGTTGCTGGTCCACGCGACGGCGCGCTACGTCGGCTTCGCGCCGGAGGCTCTCGCGATCTACGGGCCAAGCCCTCGCGCGGTCGGCACGTACTCGGGCTTCGCCTCCAATCTCGGGCAGACGGTGCTGCGCTCGGAGTCCGAGTCGCACTTCCTTCCCGCCGACTGGCCGACGTTCGCCCAGCTGGACGCGTGGTCGCGGCGCGAGCCGACCTCGCTCCTGCGCTCGATCCGGCGCAAGTACAACCCCGGCGTGCCCGAGATCCTCGCCGAGGCCGACGTCGTGCAGGCCGGCACGGGCTGGGACGACGTGCGCGTGCCGGCGCGCGTCGGCTGGCTGCAGCGCGTCGAGTCGCCGGCGCACTTCGTCCTCTACGACGAGCAGGCGCGGTTCCTGGGCCGCGCCCGACACGTCGTGCTCGCCCTGGGTCACGGCCCGCTGCAGTTCCCGCCGCAGCTCGCCAAGGCGCGCGAGCTCGACCCGCGGATCGCCGAGCGCATCGTCCAGGGCTACGAGGCCAAGCGCTACCACCCGCAGGGCCGCTACGTCGTCCTCGGCGCGGGCATCGCCTCGGTCAACGAGTGGGCCAACGCGCTCGACGCCGGCGCCAAGGTGCTGGCGCTGACCCGCAGCCCGGTGCCCGAGGAACAGGACCTCAACGTGCCGCGCTGCCTCTTCGAAGCGCTCGGGATCGACCTCTTCCAGGGTGCGACGTTCGACGAGCGCCTCGCGCTGCTCGGCGTGGCCCTGCGCGGCACCCACCCGCGCCGCCAGGGGTGGATGGCGCGCATCGAGCGCGGGCGGCGCGAGGGGCGCTTCGAGCAGGCGCTCGGCGAGATCGAGCGTGTCGCGCCCGGTCCGGCCGGGCTGCGCGTCGACGTCACCAGCCGCCACGGACCACCGCTGGGCGAGCTCGACGTCACCGGCGTCATCTGCCCGACCGGGTTCAACAAGTCCGCGCTCACCCTCCCGCTGCTGCGTCGGCTCGTCGAGCAGCACGGTCTGCCGGTCGAGGAGGGCCGGCTGCGCCTGCGCTCCAACTGCGGCGTCCCCGGGCTCGACCGCCCCGAGTCACGCCTATGCATGATGGGCATCAACGCGAACGTCGTCGTGCCCCACGGCGACACGATCGCCGGCCTGAAGTACATCGCCCGGCGCTTCGTGACCGACGTCGCCCGCACCGAGCGCGTGCGCCGGCGGCGCCTGCCCTCCCGCCTGGCCATGCAGCTCCGCCTCGCCGGCCGCTCGTCCGCAGAGATTCGGCGCCTGCGCGCCACGGAGCAGCTCGCCTGACATGTGCCCGACCCCGCTCGGCCGCGTGCAGACGCGTGTGGCGATCCTCCTCGGCCCGCTGGTCCTCGGCGCGCTGCTCTCGCTGCTCACCGGCAAGGCGGGCTACGTCGTGCTCATCGGCGTCTACCTGCTGCTCGGCACCGCGCTCGACACGGCGTTCTACCCGTTCGTCATCCGCTGGCAGCCGCCATGGCTCACCGGCGTGCTCGCCCTCGGCGAGTTCATCGTCCTCTACGTCCTCGCCCAGGTGCTCGATGTCGGGCTGACGCCGCTGGAAGCGGTCGTGTGGTTCTGGGTGGCCTGGGGAATCGCAATCGGGACGAAGATCGTCGTGCTGCCGCTGCTCTCGCTCTCGTGGATCGAGAACGGCGGAGAGTTCCGCGCCACGGGCTGGTCGGTCCCGCCCGAGGCCGAGCCGCTGTCCCTCGTCGCGCCCATCGCTGTGCCCGCTGCGGCAGCGCCACCGCCTCCGCTGGCGCAGGAGTTCTCGGCCGTGCGCGAAGTCCCCGCCGAGCTGCGCGACGTACCCTCGCCGTCCGGAGTCTTCCGGTCGCCCTAGCGTCCATCCACCGTTCTCCCGAGGAGGTCGTCGTCGTGGACCAGATCACCTACATCGAGCCGGGCCGGCTGGAGGTCCGCGACGTTCCCGACCCTCAGCTCGCGGCGACGGGGGCGGCGCTCGTGCGGCCGCTGGCGGTGGCTACCTGCGACCTCGACCTGGCGATCGTCGCCGGCCTGGCGCCGTTGCCCGGCCCCTTCGCGTTCGGGCACGAAGGCGTCGCCGAGGTCGTCGCGGCCGGCGACGAGGTTCGCTCGGTCGCGCCCGGCGATCTCGTCAGCGTTCCCTACCACGTGTTCTGTGGCGAGTGCGACGCGTGCCGGCGCGGCCGGACCGCCTGCTGCACCGGCCATGCCGCGGCCGGGAAGGGGGTGGCCGGCCAGTGCTACGGCCTGGCCCAGGGCGCCGACAACTGGGGCGGCTTCCTCTCCGATCTCGTGCTCGTCCCCTACGCCGACGCGATGCTCGTGCCGCTCCCGGAGGGCATCGCGCCGGCCACCGCGGCCAGCGTCTCCGACAACGTCTCCGACGGCTGGCGAACCGTCGCTCCGCGTCTGGCGGAGGAGCCGGGCGCGCCCGTCCTGGTCGTCGGCGGGTCGGCCTCGGTCGGGCTCTACGCGGCGGCGATCGCCGGCGCGCTCGGGGCCGAGCGGGTCGACTACGTCGACGACGACGCCGACCGTCTCGCGCGCGCCGAGCGGCTCGGCGCGCACGTCACCGAGGGCCTGCCCGAGCGCCTGGGCCCCTACCCGATCACCGTCGACGCGAGCGCGCGGCCCGAGGGCCTGCGCCTCGCGCTGCGCTCGACCGCCAACGGCGGCGCGTGCACGAGCATCGGCATCTACTACGCCCCCGTAGAGCTTCCGCTGCTCGAGATGTTCGTCTCAGACGTCACCTTCCGGACGGGGATGGCCCACGTGCAGCCGGCCATGACCGAGGTGCTCGACCTCGTGGCCAACGGCCGCATGCGCCCCGAGCTGGTCACCAAGCGCACGGTCGCGTGGTCCGACGCGGTGCCCGCCCTCGAGCACCCCGACGGCAAGCTGGTCATCACGCGCGACGACTAGGGCGCCGGCGTGAGGCTCGTTGCCGGGCCGACCAGTCGCTGGGTGACGCCGGCCACCGACCGCTTGCCGTAGAGGTAGGTCGGGTCGCCGTCGGTGAGGACCGCGATCGCCATCACGCGGTCGCCGTCCTCGAGGCGGGCGGCCTGGTGGATCAGGCCCCCCAGGCCGGTGGCGCGCAGGCCGACCTTGAAGAAGGCGCGCCAGCCGAGCGGGCGGGCAACGGACGGGATGCCCCAGCTCTGGTCGGCGACGACCGTCTCGAGCAGGTTCTTCCCGTAGGCGAGAAAGCGAGCGGGGAGCAGGCGGTCGAGCCCGTAGAAGAGCCGCGCCTGGTCGGCGGCAGTGATCTGGGCGCGCGCCCACGCCCGCGCCGAGCAGCGGCACGACCGGATCGCCTGCGGGCCGATGACGAAGTTCGTCATCCCGGCCAGCGTGGCCACCCGCCGCAGCCCGGAGTCGCCGACGCTGCGCCAGATCGCCGTGGCGGCGTCATTGTCGGACACGCGGATCATCGGGCGCAGCAGCGCGCGCTCCGCGGCGGTGAGCCCGCGCCCGGCGGCATCGACCTTGCGCAGGTAGGAGACGAGCAGCATCGCCTTGACGACGCTGGCCGTCACGAAGCGCCGGTCGGCGTTCCAGCCGCTGAGCCGGCCCTTGGTGTCGATCACCGCGAAGGCCTTGCGTGCGCCGCGGCGGGCCTTGAGGTACGCGACGGCCGAGGCGACCTGGTCGCTCGTGGGCGCCGCCTCGCCGCTGCCCGGCGTGGCCGGGACGGTCGGCGTCGCCGGGGTCGTCGGCGTCGTACCGCCGGCCTGCGCGCCGGCGGCGGCCGGAACGAGGAGGAGCCCGAGGAGGGCGAGAATCAGCGTCGTGCGCATGCCGGTCACAACCCGTGAGGGGGGCGAAGGTCGCGGCCGCTCATCGCCCCGCCAGCAGCGGCGAGGACCAGCTGAAGCGGGTGACGTCGTCGCGCGGCGCGAGCGCGCCCGTCCGCCGGCCGCGGCGGACGAAGAGGATCGGCGCCGGGGCCGCGCGGGCGATGGCCGCCCGCGTGTCGCCGAGGCCCTCCTCGCGCCAGCGGTCCGAGAGGCCGACGACGAGCAGCCCCGCGCCAGCGGCGGCGGCGACGATCTCCGGGCCGCCGGGGGCCACGACCGGCTCGGCGTGGACGCCCGCGAACTGCTGGACGAGCAGCGAGGCGTTGGCCAGCAGCCGCGTGGCGTCGCGACCCTCGCCGGTCGTGCCCGCCGCGCCGAGCAGGCGCAGCGGTGCCGTGGTCGCCGACGACATCCAGGCGGCGAGCTCGAGCGCGGCCCAGTCGTGGTCGGCGCCGCCGAAGGGCACGAGCACTGGGGCGTCGGGCCCGGGCACGACCGCCGCGCCCTCCCGTGCGACGAGCACGCCGACGTCGGAGGGCGCCCGCGCGAGGATCGTTCCCACCTCGCCGCGGGGCACACCACCGCCGAGCAGCGGGCGGCGCCCGTCGACGAGCACGAGGTCGACCTCCTCGCTCTCGGCGAGCCGCGCGACGTCGTGACCGGGGTGCGCGGAGTTGAAGACCACCGCGCGCGCCGCGATCCGGTGCTCGAGCAGCGCCAGCCTGCGCCGCGCCAGATCGGCGGAGGCCTCGGTCAGGGCGCGGTCCTCGGTCTGCAGGGCGCCGCGCACCTGGGCTGCCCTCGGAGGGCGCAGGACGCGGACGAGGATCAGCTCGCGAGGCGGCGTCGAGGAGGCGAGCGGCTCGGCGAGGGCGACGAGCTGGTCCGTCGCGGCCGGCGCCTGCGGCGCGACGAGGATCGAGCGCTCGGGAACGAGCATCCCAACTGCCTGCGCGGCCGACGCGCGTCGCGCCTCCTCGAGCTCCTCCTCCAGCGGCGCGCCGAGCTCGTTGCGCGGATCGAAGAGCGAGAGCAGCGGGCCGGTCATGAACGTCGTGGCCAGGGCCATGATCACCAGCGCCGCGAACAGCGCCTCGGTCATGACCCCCTTCTCGAGCGCCAGGTTGAGCACGATCAGCTCGGTCAGCCCGCGGGTGTTCATCAGCGCCCCGAGGACCGCCGACTCCCGCCACGAGAGCCGCGTGACGCGAGCGGCGAGCACGGTCCCGCCGAACTTGCACGCGATGGCGACGACGAGCAGCACGACCGCGAGGACGACGAGCTGCCAGCGGTCGAGCAGGAACAGGTTGGTCTTCAGCCCGGTGTAGGCGAAGAACAGCGGCAGCAGCAGCGTGACCACGAAGTCCTCGACCCGGTGCGTCACGTCCTCGGTGAGCCCGGCGTGCCGGGGCATCACCGCGCCCATCACGAACGCGCCGAAGATCACCGCGATGCCGATCTCCTCGGTCACGAAGGCGGACACGAGCACGCCCGCGAAGATCGCCGCGATCCACGCGCCCGGCACGCGGCCCGCCTCGTCGTAGGCGACCGACGCGCGCGCGAGCAGCCGCCGCGCGCCGAGGAACATCACGGCGACGAAGGCCACGGCGAGCGCGACGGTCTCCAGCGCGCCGGCCGCGGTTCCGGCGACCGCCACCGCCGTGGCCAGGGCGATCAGGAACCACGCGGTGACGTCGTCGATGGCCGCGCTGGCCAGCGCGAGCGCGCCGATCGGCCGCTTGAGCATGCGCCGCTCGACGAGGATCCGTGCGAGCACGGGGAACGCGGTGATCGACATCGAGACGCCCATGAACAGCGCGAACCCGGCGAACGGGGTGTCGGGCCCGACGAGCTCGTAGACCGGCAGGGCGATGAGCAGCCCGGCGGCCATCGGGACGAGCACCCCGGTGTTCGAGATGGCCACCGCCTGGGCGAGGCGGCCCTTGAGCTGGGAGAGGTCGAGCTCGAGCCCGACGAGGAACATGTAGAAGATCAGCCCGAGGTTCGCGGCGACGCCGATGTAGGGGATGACGTCGCTCGGGAACAGCGCCTGCTGGAGGTCGGGGGCGATCTTCCCCAGGAAGGTGGGGCCGAGCAGGATGCCCGCCGTGACCTCCCCCATCACGCGAGGCTGGCCGATGCGCTGGAACAGCGCTCCCGTCAGGCGGGCGGCGAGCATCACAACGGCGACGGCGAGGAAGAACGCCCCCAGGGTGCTCTCGAAGGCGCGCTGCTTGGCCGCCGAGAGCTTCTCGGCCCCCACGGTCAGCATGATCTGGCGGCCCGCGGCCTGGCCGGCGAGGGCCGCGCCCGCGCCGCCGTCGCAGCGCACGCGGCCGCGCAGCTTCCCGTCGCCGTAGGCGAACCGCCCGGCCTCGCGCTCGCCTGCCTTCAGCCGGTTGCCGTCGAGGGAGATCGCCGCGCCCAGGCACGCGGAGCGCGGGGCGAGCGCGTACTCGCCGTCGACCGATCGCGGCGCCCGTGGGCGCTGGACGCCCGGGGCGGGCGGCTCGCGACGCAGCGCGGCGGTGGCGGGCTCGCCGCCGACCGCGCCGGCCAGCGCGCCTCCCGCCGCCCGCCCAGTGACCGCCCCCGTCCCCCCGCGCGCACACTCCAGCGTCCCGGTGAGGCGGCCGTCGCGAAGCTCGAGCTTGCCCGACGGGCCGCCGCCGGAGGCAACGGTCACGAAGCGGCCCGACTGCTCGAGGTCGAACATCGCCCCGACGGGGCCGAGGCACGAGTTGGCGCGCGTTACGTCGTAGCCGCCGGCGATCTCGCGCTCGGCGTGCTCGCCGCTCCCGGCGCCGAACACCACGGCCGCGATCGCCGCCGCGACGAGGCCGAGGACGACGAAGTAGGCGACCAGGCGCCGTGGCGCGTAGGTCGGCGCAGCACCGCCGGACTCCATTCCGGGCGCGAGTCTAATCCGCCTGCCGGGGTCGCTGCCAGGGCTATGCTGCGGCGATGTTCAAGCGGCGCTCGGACGGAGCCGGGCTCCAGGCCGGATCGTTGCTCGGCCCCTACCGGGTCGAGACCATGCTAGGCGAGGGCGGCATGGGGCAGGTCTACCGCGCCGTGCGCGAGAGTGACGGGGAGGTCGTCGCGCTGAAGGTCATGAAGCGCGAGTTCTCGGCCGACGAGCAGTACACGCGTCGCTTCCGCCGCGAGGCCCGTGCGGCTCAGGAGGTCCAGCACAAGCACCTGGTCAGCGTGCTCGAGGCCGGCGAGTCCGACGGGCGCCACTACCTCGTGATGCGCTACGTCCCCGGCCGCTCGCTCGAGGAGCGCGTCGAGGTCGACGGCCCGCTTTCGCTCGACGAGCTGCTTCGCACGGTGGCCCACATCGCCGCCGGCCTGGATGCGCTGCACCACCAGGGCCTCGTCCACCGCGACATCAAGACCTCGAACATCCTGCTCGGGCCCGACGGCTCTGCGGCCCTCACCGACTTCGGGCTCGCCAAGGGCCGCGGCTACAGCCTGCTGACCAAGCCCGGCCAGATCATGGGCACGCTCGACTACCTCGCCCCCGAGTTGATCCGCGGCGAGGAGGCGGGCCCGCGCAGCGACATCTACTCGTTCGGCTGCGTGGTCTACGAGTGCGTGGCGGGGCAACCGCCGTTCGCGGGCAAGGGCGTCTTCCAGGTCGGCATGGCGCACCTCGAGGAGCAGCCGCCCGACCCCACCGCGTCGCGCCCCGACGTCCCGGACGGCTTCGCGGAGATCGTGCTCGCCGCGCTGGCCAAGGACCCCGAGCGGCGTCCCCCCACCGCGACGGCCTACGGGCACCTGCTGCGCCTGGCGGCGAAGCCCACAGGCACCCGATGAGCACCGTCGTCGTCGTCGCCGGCGCCGCCGCGGGCGCGCGCATCACCGTCGACCGGGCGTTCGTGGTCGGGCGCGGCGAGGCCGACCTGATGATCGAGGACCCCCAGCTCTCGCGCCGCCACGCGACGCTCGCCCCCGGGCCCGGGAGCACCGTCGTCGTCACCGACCTGGGCTCGACGAACGGCACGTGGCTCAACGGGACGCGCATCGCCGGCCTGGCCACGCTGGCACCGGGGGACCGCCTGCGGATGGGCGACGCCGAGCTGGTCGTGGAGGTCGTCGCCGCGCCGCCACCGCCACCCTCGCTTCCCCCGCCGCCCGCCGGGGGAGCGCCCCCGGGGGCTCGCCGGCCGGCCGCGACCCGCCTCTCCACCGGCGTCGTGGCGACCTACGCGGTGGTGGCGCTGGACGCCGTGGCGCTGCTCGCCTACTTCGCCGCGAGGTAGACGAGCATCACGAGCGCGACGAGCGCGAGCACCGCGAGCGGCGCGGTCCGCGCGCGGCGCTTGACGTGAACGTCGAAGAGCGCGGCGAGCTCGCGGCCCGGGACGGCGACCCGTGGGGCGGGCGCGAGCGGCGCGGCGCTGGGCGGCGGGGGCGGCGGCTGCGGCGCCGCCACCGGCTGCGCGGCGATCGCCGCCGGCACCGGGCGGACGGCCGAGGGCGCGCGTGCGATCTGCGCGAGGCTGCGGATCTCGACGACGGTCACGCCGAGCAGGACGTCGTCGCCCGGGCCGGCGAGGGCCGGGGCGTGGAGCTGCGCCCCGTTGACGAACGTGCCGTTGCTCGAGCCGAGGTCCTCGACTACCGCGCCCGCGCCCTTGGGCGATATCCGCGCGTGGCGGCGCGAGACCTGCACGTCGGCGAGGACGAGCTCGACGCCCGGGTCGCGGCCGAGCACGAGCGGCTCGCCCAGCGGCACCTGACGGCCCGCCCCGGGTCCCTCGACGATCTCGAGGCTCAGCTCGGACATTGCGGACGACACCCTATCCGGGGTATACCGGGTGCCGTGGCAGCTTCGAAGCAGCCTGGGAGCGTGCCGGACACGCCGAGCGTCGGTGGGCCAACGGATGCGTTCGAGGCGCTCGGGGACGCGCTCGTCAAGGCGGCCAAGGCCGCGCCAGTCGCGACGTCGGAAGCGCATGTCGCGCAGGCGTTCGCCCTGGGCTGGCAGATGGCCGAGCTCAACCGGCCGCAGCGCGTCGGTCCGGTGAAGTCCACGGGCGACGGCCTGCCGGAACTCGGCTCGCTGGACGACGCCGAGCGCATCCGGATCCTCGTGGAGCAGATCCAGGCCGGGATCACGAAGCTCCACGACCGGTTCAAGGAGTCCGGGCTCGCAGATCCGGACGCCAGCGCGGTGCGGGACAGCCTCGGGCAGAGCCCGCAGGACCGCAGCACCGCGGTCCGCGATCTGCACCTCGCCCTCCTCGGCTCGCTCACTGCGGCGGATTTCCGGCTCGGGAAGGCCTACGGCCTGGGACGGGCGGTGGCCGACACCTGCCGGGACCCGGCCGACCGCGCGAGCCTGAAGCGCGAGCTCGAGACCGACAGGGTCGCGAACCTCCTCCGCTGGCTCGACGACCTCAGCAGCGCGCTGCCGCCGCACGCGGGGCACAGCGTCGCCCGGTCGCTCGAACGTTGGCGCGACTGGGCTGACCAGCTCGGCGATGACGCGCAGATGGAGGGCACGTTGTCCGCGCTGCGTCGGCAGGGAGAGCTGTGGCGAGCGCTGCTCTCGGGCGAGAAGCGCGGCACCGAGATGCTCGAGATCGACAACTACCTCGACGCCGCGCGCAGCCTCGCCGCCCGGACCAGATCGGTCGCCCGTGGCGTCATCACCCGGTTCCCGTTTCTCGTGGTGCTCATCGTCGGCCTGTTCGGCGGGGGGGTCGCGCTCTTGCTGAGCGACACGAGCTCCGCGTCGATCGTCGCGGGCGCGGGCGGCATCCTCGCGAGCCTCGGACTGACCTGGAAGGGAATCGGCGGATCGCTCGGACAGCTCGTCGGCAAGCTCGAGCAGCCGCTCTGGGGCGCCGAGCTCGACGCGGCCATCACACAGGCCATCACCCTCCTGCCCGAGAACACCGCAGATCACCGCGAGCGCCGCGCGGTCGCTCTCGCGATGCCCGTGACCAAACCGGCCGACTGAGGCGGCCGCCCCAGCGGGTGCCGACGCCGCTACGCGCGGCGCTCGGCGAACGCCTCGACCGTGCCTGCGGCGAGTGCGAGGCAGCGCTCGACGCAGGACCAGTCGACGTTCTCGGGGACGTCTGCCGGAAGGTGGTAGCCGGGTATCCCGGCCGGGCCCATGGACAGCAGCGACGCGGCCGGCAGACGGGCGAAGCGGGCGAGGATCGGGTCGGTCCATCCGCCGATGCGCCAGCGCTCGGGCTCGGGCAGCCCCGCGCGGCGGGCGCCCTCGTCGAGCAGCGCGAGATCCTCGGGGCGGTAGCGGTGCCCGAGCATCGGGCCCTCGACCGAGCAGGCGATCGGCGTCCCTGCCCCGAGCGTGTCCAGCCCGAGCACGAAGGTCAGCCCGGGCCACAGCTCCGTGCCGTACTCGCCCAGGAAGGCGCGCATCCCGGCCATGCCCGACTCCTCGCAGCCCGTGGAGACGATCAGCACCTCGACGTGGGCGAGCGGCTCGGCCGCCAGCGCCCGGGCGAGCGCGACCACGGCGGCGACCCCAGTCGCGTTGTCACTCGCTCCGGGAACGGTCGGCGACGTCGCGATGTCGACGTCGACGGCGACCGAGAGCGCGAGCAGCGCGGCGCCGAGACCGCGGGCGGCGAGCGGCCCGCGACGGGCGCGGCCGACCTTGTCGTTGCCGCCGAGCGGCCGGCGGCGGCCGGCGCGGCCCGCTTCGGCTCCCGCCGCCACGAGCGCGAGGCCGGCCGCGGTGCCCGCCATGAACGGCTCGATCCGGCGGTGGTGTGGAGGGATCCGCTCCGCCACGCGCCAGAAGAGACCGCTGTGGGCGGCGTCGTTGTGGGCGACGAGCACGAGCGTGGCGCGGCGCTCGCCCTTGGACGGGATGCGGCCGATCACGTTCGCGCCCTCGGCTCCGGGCAGCAGCCGGCGCAGCCACGGCGCGCGGCCGCTGCCGTCGAGCTCGAGCGAGGCGAGGGTCGCCAGCGCGAGCAGCGCGCCGGCGCGGCCGCCGGCACGCGCGGCGACCAGGCCCGCCGCCGCGTGCGTCGCGTGCGCCCAGCCGTACGTTCCCTCGCCGCGGAACGGCTGGACGCGGACCTCCTGCACTTCGCCGTCCCGCAGCCGGCCGGCGACCCAGGCCGCAGCCGCGCGCTCGCCGGCGCCTGCCGAATCGCGGCTGAGCGCCGCGAGCGCCTCGACGTCCTCGCGCAGGTGGCGCCCGTCGGGCCGGCCGCTCACCCGCGCCAGTCCACCGGGCCGGCCGTGAGCAGGTGACTGCCGAGCGGGCGGCCGAGGACTTCCTGTGCACGGTGGGCGGCCTGGAGCAGGCGCTCGAGCGAGACGCCCGTCCGCACGCCCATCTCGTCGAGCATCGAGACCACGTCCTCCGTTGCGACGTTGCCGGTCGCCCCAGGCGGCACGGGGCAGCCGCCGAGCTCGCCGAAGCTGGACTCGAAGCTCTCCACCCCCGCCTCCAGCGCCGCCAGGAGGTTGGCGAGGCCCTGGCCCCGGGTGTTGTGGAAGTGCGCGGTGAGCTCGAGGCCCGGCAGTGTGGCGAAGGCCGCGGCGAAGAACTCGCGCACCTGCCGCGGGTTGGCCATGCCCGTGGTGTCGCCGAACCCGATCTCCTGCGCCCCCGCGCCGGCCAGACGGCGGGCGATGGAGAAGACCGTCTGCGGCTCGACGTGGCCTTCGTAGGGGCAGCCGAAGGCGACCGAGATGACGGCCTCGCAGCGCAGCCCGGCCTCGCGTGCCCGGCCCAGCACCGGCTCCAGGCCGGTCAGCGACTCGGCGATCGAGCGGTTGACGTTCTTGCGGTTGTGGGTCTCCGACGCCGACATGAAGACGTTGACCTCGTGAAAGCGGTCGCGCAGCTCGAGCGCGCGGTCGAGCCCTCGCTCGTTGGGAACCAGGACGCCGAGCGACACCTCATCGGGCACCCTGATGCGCTGCAGGACCTCCGCCCCGTCGGCGAGCTGGGGAATGACGTCCGCACGCACGAAGCTCGTGACCTCGATGCGCTCGAGGCCGGAGGCGGCAAGCAGCTCGACGAGCGCGACCTTGTCGTCGGTCGAGATGACCTCGGGCTCGTTCTGGAACCCGTCGCGCGGCCCGACCTCGCGGATGCGCACCTGCTCGGGCAGCGTCACACGGCGAAGTCTAGGATGGCGCGCCATGCGCACGCTCCTCCTCTCCGTCCTCCTCGTCCTCCTCGTCGCGGTGCCCGCGGCGTTCGCGTCCCCGGCCACGCCAATCGTGCAGCCCGAGCCGACCGGCGCCGGCCTCCCGTACCTCGGCACCCCCGGCATCTACGGCGCCGGGGACATCCCGCCCGCGATCCGCGGCTACCGCAGCTCGGGAGCCTGGGACCGCGACATCGACGCGGTGGTCGAGCAGGCGCGCGTCGACGTCAAGGAAGGGGCCAAGCTCGTCCGCGCGCGCGGGGGCAAGCCGGCGATCGTCTTCGACATCGACGAGACGACGCTGTCCAACTACGAGTTCTGGAGTGCTGCGGATTTCAAGAACGGGCCGTCGATCGCCACGGGCCTTCTCCAGGGACGCGATCCCGCCATCCGCCAGACCAAGCGACTGTTCGACCTCGCCCGGCGCCTGGGACTCAAGCTCGTGTTCATCACCGGCAGGCCCGACGCGCTTCGCTCGGTGACCAAGCGCAACCTCACGCGCGCCGGCTACGCCGGCTACAAGCTGATCACGCGCGGCGACGACGGCAACGCCTCGGTCGTGCCCTACAAGTCGGGTGCTCGCAAGAACCTCTACAAGCGTGGCTACGAGGTCGTCGCCAACCTGGGCGACCAGTACTCAGACCTCGCCGGCGGGTTCGCCGACGTCGCCTACAAGATCGCCAACCCGATGTACTTCATCCCATAAGGGACGCTCAGGTTCCCGGCGCGCGGTAGTCGACCGACTTCTTCGCCGCCGCGTCGACGGTCTCCGGGGTGATGAGGACCACTGACTCGACGGTGGTCCTGCCGTCGCCGTTGATGGCCAGCGCTATCGCCGTCGCCGTCTCGTCGTCGGGCAGCTCGCCGATCGCGTAGACGTCGGTGTCGCCGAAGGCGAAGTAGAAGGTCTCGAGCGAGCCGCCATGCGCCTCGAAGAGCTGCGCGATGGCGTCGCGACGGGCGGAGCCGCCCTTCGCGGCGACCCCCTTGACGCCTTCGGGGGTGTAGGACGCCTTGTAGAGGAACTTCGGCATGGCTGCTGCCTCCCGGGCCTCGTGAACGGGGACGCGCCAACCCTACCGCGCGGCGAGGCTCACCACATCGAGAGGCCGCCGCTCACGTTGAGCGTCTGGCCGGTGACGTAGGACGCGTCGTCGGAGGCGAGATAGGCGATCGCCGCGGCGACCTCCTCGGGCTCGCCGCTGCGGCGCATCGCCGTCGCGTCGACCATGCCCTGCTTGAGGCGCTCGCCGATCTCGCCGAGCTGGACCGCCGCGGAGTCGAGCAGCGGCGTCTCGATCGGGCCCGGGGCGACGGCGTTGCAGCGCACGCCGTAGCGGGCGGACTCGCGGGCGATCGCCTTGGTGAAGCCGATGACGCCGGCCTTCGCCGCGCTGTAGGTCGCCGAGCCCTGCGAGCCGACGCGGCCGGCCTCGCTCGCGACGTTGACGATCGCGCCACCGCCGCGCTCGTGCATCGCCGGCAGCACCGCGTGGGTCACCGCGAGCACGCCGCGCAGGTTCACGCCGAGGACGAAGTCCCAGAGCTCGGGGTCGGTGTTGACGAAGAACGCGAAGCGATCGGTCCCGGCGTTGTTCACGACGATCTCGAACGGCCCCGTCGCCTCGACCCCCGCCCGCGCGGCGCGCGCGTCGGCGACGTCGAAGACGACGACCTCGCCATCGATCTCGCCCGCGACCGACTGCGCCGCGGCCTCGTCGAGGTCGGCGACGACGACGCGCGCTCCCTCGGCCGCCAGCCGCCGCGCGGTGGCGGCGCCGATCCCCGACGCGCCGCCGGTGACGAGCGCGGCTCTCCCCTCGAGGCGCATGGCGCCGCGCAGCCTACCCGGCCGCATAGACTCCCCGCGGCGTGAGCGAGCCCGTCGCCATCGTCGGCGCCACCGGCGCCCTGGGCTTCGGCCTCTCCGTCCGCTTCGCGCGCGCCGGGGTGCCGGTCCTCATGGGCTCGCGAAGCGCCGAGCGCGCGAACGAGGCCGCCGTGCGGGTGCGCGAGCGCGTGCCGGCGGGCGAGCTGACCCCGCTCCCCAACGAGGACGCCGTCCCCGAGGCCGAGATCGTCATCCTCGCCGTCCCCTTCCGCAACCACGCCGAGAACCTCAAGAACCTCCAACACGTCCTGCGCGAGGGCCAGGTCCTCGTCGACACCACGGTGCCGCTCGCCGCAGCGGTCGGCGGCCGCGCCACCCGCGTGCTCGGCGTGCCCCAGGGCTCGGCCGCCGAGCAGGCGGCCGAGATGGTCCCCGACGGGGTTGGCGTGGTCGCGGCGCTGCACAGCGTCGGTGCGCCCAAGCTCGCCAACCTCGACGAGCGCCTGGACGAGGACGTGCTCGTCGTGGGCGACAAGCGCGCCGAGAAGCAGCGCGTCGCCGCGCTGATCGACCGCATCGACGGCCTGCGCTCCGTGGACGCCGGGCGGCTGGAGCAGGCGCGCGTCACCGAGTCGCTGACGGCGCTGATGATCTCGATCAACGGCCGCTACAAGGTGCACGGCGGCCTGCGCATCGTCGGGCTGCCCGAGGAGCTGTGGCCGGCCCCGTCGTCCTCCTGAGCGGCGGCACGGGCGGCGCGAAGCTCGCGCGCGGGCTGCTCGACGTGGTCGGCTCCGACCTCGTCGTGCTCGCCAACACGGGCGACGACGTCGAGATCCACGGCGCCTACGTCTCCCCCGATCCCGACCTGATCCTCTTCTGGCTGGCCGACCGCATCGACGTGCGCGGCTGGGGCCTCGAGGGCGACACCTTCCACGTCATGGAAGGACTGCGCGAGCTCGGCGAGGAGGTGTGGTTCAACCTTGGCGACCGCGATCTCGCCGTCGGCCTGCTGCGCGCGCGGCGGCTGGCCGAGGGGGCGCGCCTCGCCGACGCGCTCGACGAGCTGCGCCGCGCGCTCGCGGTGCCGGCCCGCGTGTTGCCGATGGCCGACGAGCCGGTCCGGACCCGCGTGCGCGGGGCCGGCCGCTGGTGGAACGTCCAGGAGTGGCTGATCCGCGGAGGCGAGGCAGCCGGCGCGGTGGAGGGCGTCGAGTTCTCCGGCGCCGCGGACGCCGCACCGGTTCCGGAGGCGCTCGAGGCGATCGCGAGCGCTCGGGCGATCGTCGTCGGGCCGTCCAACCCGGTCATCTCCATCGGCCCGATCCTCGCCGTGCCCGGTCTGCCCGAGGCGCTGCGCGAGTCGTGGGCGCCCGTGGTCGGCGTCTCGCCGATCGTCGGGGGCCACGTCATCAAGGGCCCCACCGCGGCGTTCATGGCCTGGGCGGGGGAGCGCGCGACCGCGGCCGGCGTCGCGGCGCTCTACGGCGACCTGCTCGACGGACTCGTCGCCGACGAGCGGGTCGAGGGGCTCCCCGCCGTCGAGATCGACACCGCGATGGACAGCGCGCAGGCCAGGCGACGGGTGGCCTCCGAAACGCTGGACTTCGCCCGCAGCCTGCGGGCGTAGGAACGGCGGAACACGGCCACCGAGGCCGTTGGTCGCGCAGACGATGTCCTACATCGCCGAGACGACGAGCGTCCTGTTGAAGGGCGGCGGGCGGCGCCGGACCTCGGCGCGCTCGCGGACGGCCGCGGTGAGCCGCACCGTCGTGCTGCTCGGCCTGACCAGCATGCTCACCGACGTCTCCGCGGAGATGGTCGCGACCATCCTCCCTGTCTACGTCGTCTTCGCCCTGGGCGCGACGCCGCTGCAGTTCGGGCTACTCGACGGCATCTACCAGGGCGCCGCCGCGCTGATCCGCATCGCCAGCGGGGTGACCGCCGACCGCCGCTCGCGCCACAAGCCGGTCGCCGCGGTCGGCTACGGGCTCTCCGCGGTGTGCAAGCTCGGCTTCCTCGCCGTCGGCGGCGCCTTCGCCGGCCTCGCTGCACTGATCTTCGTCGACCGCACCGGCAAGGGCATCCGCACCGCCCCGCGCGACGCGATGATCTCCCTGAGCAGCCCGCCCGAGGAGCGCGGGCTCGCGTTCGGCGTGCACCGCGCGATGGACACGGCGGGCGCGGTGATCGGCCCGCTCATCGCCGTCGGCCTGCTGCTCCTGGCCCCGGGGCGCTACGACACCGTCTTCGTGGTCAGCTTCGGCTTCGCGGTGGTCGGCTTCGCCGTGCTCGCGCTGCTCGTCAACGCGCCGAGATCCCCCGCGGGGGAGGCCGAGACGCCGGCCGGTGGGGCCGCGGCCCAGACGCCGGCCGCCGCCACCGGCGCGGGCGACGCCCCTGCCGCGTCCGCGCGCGACGCCGTGAACCTGCGCGCCGCGCTGGCGCTGCTGCGCGGGCGGGGCTTCCGCGTGCTCGTCATCTGCGGCACCGTCCTCGGCCTCGTCACCCTCAGCGACGGCTTCATCTACCTGGGGATCCAGCGCCGGCTCGACTTCGCCCCGCCCCTGCTCCCGCTGCTCTTCGTGGGCACCGCACTCGTGTACATGGCGCTGGCCATCCCGGTCGGGCGGCTGGCCGACCGGGTGGGCCGCGGCCGTGTGTTCGTGCTCGGCTACGGGCTGCTGGCCCTCGTCTACACGTCGCTGCTGCTGCCGACCATCGGGCCGGCGCAGGTCGTCGTCTACCTCGCGGTGCTCGGCGCCTTCTACGCGGCGACCGACGGCGTCCTCATGGCGCTGGCCAGCACGCTGCTGCCGGCGACCCTGCAGGCCAGCGGGATGTCCCTGCTCGTCGCGGCCACGAGCATCGGGCGGCTCGTCGCGTCGATCCTCTTCGGCGCGCTGTGGACGCTGACCGGCTTCGACACCGCGGTGATCGTCTTCATCGTCGCGCTCGTCGCCGCCGTCGCCGCCTCGGGCGTCGTGCTGCTCCGCGTGCGACCCTCGCCCGCCCGTGCCTAGGCGCACGCTCATCTTCTGCCTCCTCGCCGGCGCGTGCGTGCTCGGGGCCGGAGCGTTCGCGGCAGCCGCCGTCCTGACCGGTGGCGGCAGCGAGGCCGCGTCGCTGCCCGCCGGCGCGAGCTCACGCGGCGCCGGTGCATCGCTGCCGCCGCGGACGCGCATCGTCATGCGCGCGGTGAGCGGACGCGACCCGCGCCTGAACGGCCGCCTCTACGTGGTCGCGCCCGGCGGCCGCGCCCGGCCGGCCGGCGGGCCCTCCTGCCAGCGCGTCGCGGTCGCGGGCGGCCGCGGCCTGTGCCTCTACCTCGCGAGCAGCGGGGTCGACTACCGCGCGGCGATCCTCGACCGCGACATGCGCACGACCAAGACCCTCGGCCTCCCCGGCCTCCCGAGCCGGGCTCGCGTCTCCCCCGGCGGGCGCTACGGCGCCATCACCACCTTCGTGACCGGCGACTCCTACACCCAGGGCGGCCAGTTCTCCACCCGCGCGCAGATCGTCGACATGTCGAGCGGGGGCGTGCTCGCCGACCTCGAGCAGTTCCGCGTGACGCTGCGCGGCCGTGTCGTGAGCGCCGCCGACCGAAACTTCTGGGGGATCACCTTCGGCGCGGGCGACGACCGCTTCTACGCCACCATGGCCACGGCCGGCCACCACTACCTGATCGCCGGCAGCGTGTCGGGCCGGTCCGCCGCCGTGCTGCGCGACGAGGTCGAGTGCCCGTCGCTGTCCCCCGACGGGACGCGCATCGCCTACAAGCACCCCGAGGGCGGCTCGGGGAAGTGGCGCATCCACGTCTACGACCTGCGCACGCGCCGGGACGTCGCCGTGACCGAGACGCGGTCGGTCGACGACCAGGTCGCGTGGCTGGCCGGCGACGTGCTCGGCTACGGCGTCGCGGGCGCGACGTGGACGGTGCCGGCCGACGGCCGCGGGCGCCCGCGCCTGCTCATGCGGGGCGTTGACTCGCCCACGGTTGTCGAGCCGTCGCCTGGAACGTAGCGGCGAGCGGCGTGCACTAGGCTCGAGACTCGTGGCGACGCTCGCGATCCTCCCCATCAAGAACTTCGACCTGGCCAAGCAGCGCCTGGCCGACGAGGTGCCCGCCGGCGTGCGCCGCGCGCTGGCTCAGGCCATGTGCGCCGACGTCCTGCTCGCCCTGCGGCGGGCCTCGCGCGTCGACGCGATCCTCGTCGTCAGCGGGGAGCTCGACGCCACGGCGATCGCCGCCGGCCACGGGATCGAGGTCGTCGACGACCCCGACGACGCCGGCCAAAGCGCGGCGGCCGGGCGCGGGATCGCCCGCGCTCTGGAACGCGGCGTCGACCGCGTGCTCCTGGTCCCCGGCGACGCCCCCGCGCTCGACCCTGTCGAGCTCGACGAGCTGCTGGATCGCACCGCGCGGGTCGGGCGCAGCATCGTGATCGTGCCCGACCGCCACGGGACCGGGACCAACGGCCTCATCCTCTCGCCGCCCGACGTCATCGAGCCCGCCTTCGGCGAAGGCAGCTTCGAGCGCCACCGCCGGCGCGCCGAGGAGGCCGGCGTCCAGCCGGTCGTCGAGGAGCTGGCCTCGCTGGGTCTCGACGTCGACACCCCCGAGGACCTCGCCGCGCTGCGCGCCTCGCTCGCGAGCGCCAGGATCGTCGCGCCGAACATGCGCGGGATGCTGCGCCAGCTCGACCACAGCGAGGCGCCGCCGGGCCGCCCGCAGCCGTCCGGGGGCGGCTCCGGCGACGGTCGGCCCTCGGGGGCCTTCCACCGCCTGCGGTGAGCTTCTCCGCGCAGCCCCTGCCGGGACTGCCGGAGGTGCGGGCCGGCGACGACCTCGGCTCGCTGCTCGTGGGCGCGGCGCCCGACGCGCTGCGCGACGGCGACGTGCTCGTGGTCGCCCACAAGGTCGTCTCCAAGGTCGAAGGGCGCGTGCGCGCGCTGGCCACCGTGCAGCCCGGCCCGCTCGCTCGCCGGCTCGCGGCCGAGCACGACAAGGACCCGCGCCACGTCCAGGTCGTCCTCGACGAGTCCGCCCAGCTGCTGCGCGCCCGGCGCGGCGTGCTCATCACGGTCACCCACCACGGCTTCGTGTGCGCGAACGCCGGCGTGGACGCGTCCAACGCGCCCGAGGAGGGGACGCTGGTGCTGCTCCCCCGCGACCCCGACGCCTCCGCGCGGGGGCTGAGGGCGCGCGTTCGGGAGCTGACCGGCGCGGCGCCGGCGGTCCTCGTGACCGACAGCTTCGGCCGCGCGTGGCGCCACGGCCAGGCCGACGTGGCCATCGGCTGCGCGGGACTCCACCCGCTCGAGGACTGGCGCGGTCGCGCCGACGCCGCGGGGCGCGAGCTGCGGGCGACGTGGATCGCGCTCGCCGACGAGGTCGCGGCGGCGGCCGACCTCGCCCGCGCGAAGGACAGCCGCGAGCCGGCGGTGATCGTGCGCGGCCTCGAGCGCCACATCACCGTAGAGGACGGGCCGGGAGCCGCCGCCCTGCGCCGCCCGGCGGCCGAGGACCTGTTCCGCTGATCGATCGCCGATGCCGGGCCGCGCAGTCTCGGCGCCCAGGGGCGGCCGAGGTAGGCTCGCCCCGCGATGCTCCGGATCACGGACGAGAACCGGCGCTGGTGGGTGCTCGTGGGCGCGTGCATGGGGCTGTTCGTGCTCATGCTCGACTCCACCGTCGTCGCGCTCGCGCTGCCCTCGATCCAGCGCGACCTCGATGCGTCGGCCTCCGAGCTGCAGTGGGTGCAGAACGCCTACCTGCTGGTGATCGCAGCGCTCGTCGTGACCGCGGGGCGCGTCGGCGACATCGCGGGGCGCCGGCGCGTCTTCCTCCTCGGGATGGGGCTGTTCGTCGCCGGCTCGGCCGTCTCGGCCCTCGCGCCGTCGCCGGTCGTGCTCGTCGCGGGCCGGGTCGTCCAGGGCGTCGGCGGAGCAGGGCTGCTCTCGCTGTCGCTGGCGATCGTCTCCAACGCGTTCGGAGACGAGGAGCGTCCGCGCGCGTTGGGCCTGTGGGCCGCCGTTTCGGGCATCTCGCTCGCGATCGGCCCGCTCATTGGGGGCCTGCTGATCGAGGTCGTCGACTGGCGCTGGATCTTCTGGATCAACCTGCCCTTCGGGCTGGTCGGGCTGTTCCTCACCCTTCGCGCCACCGAGGAGTCGCGCGACGAGACCTCGGGCGGGCGCATCGACGTGGCGGGCCTCGTCATCCTCAGCGCCGCGCTCGTCGCCATCGTCCTCCCGCTGGTGGAGTCGCTGCACTGGAGCGCGGAGGCCGTCGTGGGCGGGCTGGCCGCCGGCGTCGCCCTGCTCGTGGTCTTCTGGTTCGTCGAGCACCGCGTCAGCGAGCCGATCGTCGACTTCGCGCTGTTTCGCAACGGCCCCTACTTCGGCGCGAGCGCGGCCGGCTTCACGCTCGTGGGCAGCTACTGGGTGCTGATGTTCTACGAGCCGCAGTAACTCCAGAACATGCTGGGCTACTCCGCGCTGGAGGCCGGGCTCCTCGTGCTCCCGATCACCGCGCCGATGGTGGTGCTCTCGCCGCTCGTGCCGCGCCTGGAGCGACGCCTCGGCACGCGCGCCGTCATGACGGCGGGGATGGGGCTGAGCGTCGCCGGGCTGGTCGTCCTCACGCAGATCACGGCCGACAGTGGCTACGGGCTGCTGCTCGTCGGCTTCCTGCTCTTCGGCCTCGCTCTCGGCCTCGTCTACGCGGCCATGTCGACCGCCGCCATGGAGGCGATGCCGCGCGAGAAGGCCGGCATCGCCTCGGGCGTCCTGGCCATGGACCGCGTCATGGCCGGTGCGCTGGCGCTCGCCGTGGTCGGCGCGCTCTTCCAGCACCTCGAGGACGAACGGCGCACCGCGCTGACCCCGTCGGCGAGTCAGGGCGGCGCGCCGCCCGGCGACCTCGACGCGCTGCTGGCGGGATCACCGGACGCCAAGGCGCTGCTCGCAGGTCTCCCGAAGGCCGCGGTGGATGTGGTGGTACAGGCTGCGCGCGAGGCCTTCGCCTACGCGCTCGGCCGCAGTCTGTGGGTCGCCGTCGGCCTGGTGGCCGTCGGCACCGTCCTCACGTGGTCGTTCGTCCGTTCCCCGGAGGGGCGGCGGACGTCGCCACAGACCGATCCGGCGCACCGCGCGCGACATCGGCATCATCCGTTGTGAGCGCGCAGCCCATGGCGTGGAAGCCGCCGTCGACGTGGAGTATTTCTCCGGTGACCGCGCGCGACCAGTTCGAGAGCAGGAAGCACACCGCATCGGCCACCGGCGTCGGGTCGTCGTTCGCCCAGCCGAGTGGAGCCTGCGCCTGCCACGCCCCGGCGAGGCGGTCGAAGCCGGGGATCCCGCCCGCCGCGACCGTACGCAGCGGGCCCGCCGAGACGAGGTTGACGCGCACGCCGCGCGGGCCCAGGTCGCGGGCCAGGTAGCGGCCGACGGACTCCAGCGCGGCCTTGGCGACGCCCATCCAGTCGTAGACCGGCCAGGCGACGGACGCGTCGAAATCCAAGGCGACGACGCTTCCGCCGTTCCCCTCCATCAGCGGGAGCAGGGCCGCCGACAGCGAGCGCAGGGACACGGCGCTCGTGCGGAAGGCGATCTGCGCGCTCTCGTCGGGGGCCGAGAGGAAGCCGCCCGCCAGCGCGTCCTCGGGCGCGAAGGCCACGGCGTGCAGGACGCCGTCGACGCCGCCCCAGCGCTCGCGCAGGTCGGCGGCGAGCGCTTCGTAGTGGGCGGGCTCGTTGACGTCGAGCTCGAGCACCTCGGGGGGCTGAGGTAGCCGCCGCGCCGCGCGCTCCGTGAGCCGCCGGGCGCGGCCGAAGCTCGTGAGCACGACCTCGGCGCCCTCGCGCTGGGCGCGCTCGGCCACGGCGAAGGCGATCGAGTCGCGCGTCACCACGCCGGTGATGACCAGCCGCTTGCCCGCAAGCATCACAGCGGGACGACTCCGGCGACCGCCTCGAGGGCCGGGCGCTCGGCCGCGCCGTCCGCGTCGGCGTCGCGGCGCTGGACGGCCTCGATCGTCGCCCGCAGGACCGTGCGCCCGTGCTGGTTGACCACCGACCACGTCCACACCGCCAGCTCGGAGGCGTCGTCGATCGGCTTGCGCTCGCCGACCGAGCCCTCGACGTGGATGGTGTCGCCCAGGCGGACGGGACGCTTGAAGGTGACCTCGCGTACGCGCCGCAGGGCGATCACGCGCTCGGGATCGATCGGCGCGAGCCCGATCGCGTAGGAGAGGACGAGCATCCCGTGGGCGATGCGCTCGCCGAACTGGCCCTCGTGGGCCCAGGCCGCGTCGGCGTGCTGGGGGTGCCAGTCGCCGGTCAGGGCGGCGAACTGCACGATGTCGGACTCGGTGATCGTCCGCCCGCGCGTCGTGAAGCTGGTCATGCCGGCTCCTTTCCTAGCGTGTGAAGGCCCCAGCGCAGCCGCGCGCGGGTGTCGGCCGGCTCGACGACCTCGTCGACGAACCCGTCGCGCGCCGCCGTGCCGATCGCGAGGTGCTCCTGGGCGTAGGCGTCGGCGAGCGTCTCGCGCAGCGCGTCAGGCGCGTCGGCGGCGACGAGCTCGCGGCGATGGAGGATCCCGACCGCCGAGCTCGCTCCCATGACGCCGATCTCGGCGCTCGGCCACGCGAAGGTCAGGTGGGCGCCGAGGTCGCGCGAGTTCATCGTGATGTACGCCCCTCCGTAGGCCTTGCGCAGGACGACGGTCAGGCGCGGCACGTCGGCCTGCCCGAAGGCGTGGAGCAGGTCGGCGCCCGCGGCGATCACCCCCGCCGCCTCCTGACGGCGGCCGGGGAGGAAGCCAGGCGTGTCGACGAACACCACGAGCGGGATGCCGAACGCGTCGCACTGCCGCACGTAACGCGCCGCCTTGCGCGAGGCGTCGGCGTCGATGACCCCGCCGAGGTGGCGCGGCTGGTTGGCGACGATCCCGACCGACTGGCCGCCGAGCCGGGCGAAGGCGCAGACGATGTTGCGCGCCCAGCGCGGGCCGACCTCGAGCAGCTCGCCCCCGTCGACGATCGCCCCGATCGCGTCGCGCACGTCGTAGACCTTCCGCGGATCCGCCGGGACGAAGCGACCCGGATCGCCTCCGCTCGGCTCCACCGTCTCGCGGGGCGGGACCGGGGTGCGCGCGCTCTGGGGCAGGTGGCCGAGCAGCTCCCGGGCCACGGCGGCGGCGTCGCGGTCGGAGGGGACGACGAACTGCACGACCCCGTTGCGCTCGTGGACGCGCGGGCCACCGAGCTCCGCTGCCGTGATCTCCTCGCGCATGACGTCGCGGACGATCTGCGGCCCGGTGAGGAACATGCTCGCCTGCTCGCCCATGATCGTGAAGTCGGTGAGCGCCGGCGAGTAGGAGCCGCCGCCCGCCGAAGCGCCGAGCACGATCGAGATCTGCGGGACACGGCCAGAGAGCCCGATCTGCTCGTGGAAGACGCGGCCGAAGCCCGCGAGCGCCGCGGTGCCCTCCTGCATCCGCGCGCCCGCCGACTGGACGAAGCTGACGACCGGCGCGCCGGCCTGCTTGGCCAGGCGAAGCACGCGCACGATGGTGTCGGCGTGCGCCTCGCCGAGCGACCCGCCGGCGAACGACACGTCCTGCGCGTAGCAGAACACCGGCCGGCCGGCGACGAGGCCCGCCGCACCGACCACCCCGTCGCCGCGCCGCGCGCGCTCGCCCATGCGCCAGGACTCCACGGCCGAGCGGATGACGTGGACGGAGCCCGGGTCGCAGAGCAGCTCGAGCTGGTCTCGCGGCCCGACCCGCAGCGGCGCTTCGCGAACCACGGTCGCGCTCATCGCTCGCCCCCGTTCAAGACGAGGACCGCGTTGTGGCCGCCGAAGCCGAACGAGTTGGAGAGGCCCACGAGCGGTGCGCCGTTGGCTGTCAGTTCGCGCGCATCCCCCGGCACGTAGTCGAGGTCCAAGCCCTCCTCGGGCTCCTCGTAGCCGAGCGTCGGCGGCGCGACGCGCTCGGACAGGGCGAGCACGGTGGCGATCGCCTCGACCGCACCGGCGGCGCCCAGCAGGTGACCGATGGCCGACTTGGTCGAGGACACGGGCACGCGCATCGCGTCGTCGCCGAGGGCCGCCTTGATCGCGACGGTCTCGGCTCGGTCGTTGAGCGGGGTGGATGTCCCGTGCGCGTTGACGTAGGCGAGGTCGCCGGGGCCGACCCCGGCGTCGGCCATCGCGATCTCGATGGCCCGGCGCTGGCCGCGGCCGTCGGGCTCGGGGGCGGTGATGTGATGGGCGTCGGCGGTCGCGCCGTAGCCGAGCACCTCGCCGAGCACGGCCGCCCCGCGTTCGCGAGCCGCCTCGGCCTCCTCGAGCACGAGCACGCCCGCGCCCTCGCCCATGACGAACCCGTCGCGGCGGGCGTCGAAGGGCCGCGAGATGCCGGTCGGCGACGTGGCCGCCATCGCGGCGAAGGCGGCGATGGCGAGCGGAGTCAAGGTCGCCTCGGCGCCGCCGGTGACCATCGCGTCGGCGTCGCCCGCCTCGATGGCGCGCACGGCCGAGCCGATCGCCTGGGAGCCCGCCGCGCAGGCGGAGACGACACCGTACATCGGCCCGCGAAGGCCGTGGCGCATGGCCAGGGCGGCGCTGCCGGCGTTGGCCATCATCAGCGGCACGGAGAGCGGCGAGACCTGGCTGGGACCCCGGTCCTGGAGCACCAGGTGCTGCTGCTCGAGCGAGCCCAGCCCGCCGATGCCGGTGCCGATGATGCAGCCCACGCGCTCATCCTCGTAGGGCAGTCCGTCGCCCCACCCGGCGTCCTCGAGGGCCTCCTCGCACGCCCCCACGGCGAGCTGCGCGAAGCGGTCCATGCGGCGCGCCTCCTTACGCGACAGGACGTCCTCGGCCGAGAACGCGTCACAGCGCCCCTCGCCGTCCTCGAGGCCGGACTCCCCGGCGGCCCAGCGCTCGTGCAGGGTCCGGGCGCCCACCCCGAGCGGGGTGACGGCGCCCATCCCGGTTATCACTGCACGGCGGCTCATGCCGCGCGTGAGGCCACCAGGTCGATCGCGTCGCCGACGGTGCGGAGGTCCTTCATGTCGGCCGGCTCGAGGCGCACGCCGAACTCGTCCTCGACGATCTGGCCGAGCTCGACGAGGTCGAGGGAGTCGATGTCGAGTGACTCGAAGGTCGCGTCGCGCGTGACCTCGGACTTGTCGGGGCCGAAGGTGGCGATCGCATCGACGATGCGCTCCTCGACCTGCTGGGTGGTGGTGGTGCTCATGGTGTGTGGTTCTCCTTTAGGCGGTCAAGCCGCCATCGACGGTCAGGGTGGATCCGGTGACGTACGCAGCCCCGTCGGAGGCGAGGAAGCGCACGCAGGCGGCGACCTCCTCCGGGGTCCCCGCGCGGCGCGCGGGAACGGCGGCGAGCAGCTCGCGCCCGACGCCGGCGGTCATGTCGGTCTCGACGAAGCCGGGCGAGACGGCGTTGACCGTCACCCCGCGGCGGGCGACCTCGGCCGCCACCGTCTTGGTGAAGCCGATGAGGCCGGCCTTGGACGCCGCGTAGTTCGCCTGCCCGGGGTTCGCCCGGGTGCCGACGATCGAGGCGATGTTCACGACGCGCCCGAAGCGCGCGCGCAGCATCGGGCCCAGCGCGCGCCGCGTGGTGCGGAAGGCGCCGGAGAGGTTGGTGTCGAGGACCGAGTCCCAGTCCTCGTCGCGCAGCTGGGGCGAGAGCCCGTCGGCTCGCGTGCCGGCGTTGTTCACGAGCACGAGCACCGGACCGAAGCGCTGCTCGACGGCGGCGAAGAGCGCGTCGACCCCGTCGGGGTCGGCGATGTCGCCCTGCAGCGCCGCGGCGCGCCCACCGGCGGCCTCGATCGCCTCGACCACGCGGGCGGCGGACTGGTCGTCGGCGCGGTAGTTCACCGCGACGGGCCAGCCCTCGGCGGCGAGCGCCGTGGCGATCGCCGCGCCGATGCCGCGCGACGCGCCGGTCACGAGCGCGCAGCCCTCCGGGCGGCCGTTGCCGGCGGCCGCGCTCATCGCCCCCACTCCACCACGGTGCCGCCCCACGTCATCCCCGCCCCGAAGGCGCCGAGGAACACCATCGCGCCGGGCCGCAGGCGGTCGCGCGCGTCGGCCAGCGCGATCGGAATAGAGCCCGCCGAGGTGTTGCCGTAGCGCCCGATGCAGTCCACGACGCGCTCGGAGTCGAGCTCGAGGCGCTGGCCGACGGCACGCAGGATGCGCGCGTTCGCCTGGTGATAGACGAACAGGTCGACGTCAGCCGGCGTGACCCCGGCCGCCGCGCACGTCTCGCGCGTGATCTCGGCGAGCCGCGCGACCGCGAGGCGGTAGGTCTCCTGCCCCTCCATGCGCATGGCGCCGCCGCGAGGCGCGACGACCAGGTCGCAGGCCGAGGCGTCGGCGCGCATCAGGAAGGGCCCGACGCGGCCCGGCGCGTCGACGGCGCTGAGCACCACCGCGCCGGCGCCGTCGCCGAAGAGCGGCGCGATCCGGCGATCGTCGGGGTCGACGATGCGGCTGAAGAGGTCGGCTCCCACGACGAGCGCCGTGCGCGCGCGCCCGGCCTCCAGCCACGCGGCGGCCATGCCGAAGGCGCCGAGGAAGCCTGTGCACGCCGCGCCGACGTCGAGCGCGGCCGCGTGCGGTGAGCCGAGCGCGCCCGCCACCAGCGGGGCGGCGTTGGGCATGACCTCGTCGGCGGTGACCGTCGCGACGAGGACGAGGTCGAGCTCCTCCCCGATGACGCCCGCGTCGGCTAGCGCTTCGCGCGACGCGGCGGTCGCGAGGTCGGCGAGCCGCTCGCCCTCGCCGGCGCGCCGGCGCTCGTGCACCCCGGTGCGAGTGGTGATCCACGCCTCGTCGATCCCGAGCCGCTCGGCGATCTCGGCGTTGGTCACGACCTGCTCGGGCACCGCGAGACCGGCGCCGATCGCGGCGGCGCCGGCGAGCGTCCGTGCGGGCGGAGCGGCCCCGGGCGCGGGCACGGAGAGCGTCACGCGGGCGCTCCCGCGGCGGTGGCGGCCGGCGAGGCGCTGGTGATCTCGACGTCGCTCAGCGTCCGCTTGACAAGGCCGGCGAGCACACGGCCCGGCCCGGCCTCGACGAAGCGGCGCACGCCGGCGGCGTGCATGGCGGTCACGGTGTCGCGCCACAGGACCGGGCTGACGAGGCCCTCGGCGAGGCGGTCGCGGACGTCGTCGAACGGGCGCGCGGTGAGGCAGCAGTAGACCGGAACGCGCGGGCGCGCGAACTCCACCTCGGCCAGCGCGGCGCGGAAGGCGGGCACGGCGCGCCGCATCGCGGGCGAGTGGAACGCGCCGGCGACCGGCAGCTCCATCGGCCGCAACCCGGCGTCGCGGGTGCGCTGCGCGGCGGTGGCGAGGGCGATCGAATCGCCCGAGAGGACGACCTGGCGCGGTGAGTTGTCGTTGGCGAGCGTCAGCCCGAGCTCGCGCGCCAGCGGCGCGACCTGCTCGCGCCCCCCGCCCATCACCGCGAGCATGCCGCCGCCTCCGGACGCGTCGGCGGCCTCCTGCATGAGCGCGCCGCGCAGGACGACCAGGGCGAGCCCGTCCTCGGCACGCAGGCTGCCCGCGGCGACGAGCGCGGCGAGCTCGCCGAGCGAGTGACCGGCGAGGACGTGCGGGCGCTCCCGCTCGGCTCGGCGCCACCCGGCCATGCTGGCGCAGAAGATCGCGGGCTGGACGTAGCGCGTGCCGTCCTCGAGGCGGGCGAAGGGGTCCTCGCCGCCCAGCTTGCGCTCCGCGAGCGCGAGCAGCTCCGGGCACTCGTGCTCAACGTCCTCGCGCATGCCGGGCGCCTGGCTGCCCTGGCCCGGGAACATCACGGCGGTGAGGGGATGCGTTTCGGCCATCGCCCGACCTTCACCGTCGCACGCCCGACGTTTCCCGTCCGGAACCGATCTCCCCCCGGTCGGGGGGTCAGGGCCGATGGAACGGGGGGTGCACGGGGGTCCGCCCCCGACGCGGCGTCAGGCCCGGATCATCGAGCGGGGGCCGGTGGCCCGCCGCAGCGCCAGGCCGGCGAGCACGAGCACGGCCAGCACCCCGGCCCCGGCGATCGCGTACGCGGTGCGCGCTCCGAAGGCCGAGGCGATCACCCCGCCGACGATGAAGCCGAGGCCGGGCATGGCCGCGCCGAGCGACTCGAGCAGCCCGACCACGCGCGCCTGCATGTCCTGCTCGACACGTTGCTGCACAGCGGTCACCACGGCGACCCACTGGATCCCGTTGCCGACCCCGCCCGCCACCGAGATGAGGCAGGCGACGAGCAGCCCGCTCGCCGTGGCGAGCCCGAGGTAGGCGACGCCGACCAGCGCCGTCGAGCCCGCGAGGAGCCCGATCATGGAGCCGCGCCGGGTGGCGGCGAACACGAGGCTCCCGAGCACGACGCCGCCTCCCCAGGCGGCGAGCAGCAGCCCGAAGCCGCGGTCGCCGGTGCCCAGCGAGTCCTTGGCGTACACGACCTCGATCGGAACCACCGTGGTGAAGAACACGAAGGCGGCGGCTTGGGCGCCGAGCAGCAGCCGGAGGGCCGGCCGGCCACGGACGTAGGCGACGCCGTCGCGCACGCGCTGCACCCAGTGCTCGGGCTCGGGGTGGGCGTCGGGCAGCCCGCGCGCGGTGGCGAGCAGCGCGGCGATGGCGAGGAAGGAAAGGGCGTCGAGGACGAGCGCGGTGGAGACGCCGAACGCGGCCACCACGACGCCGCCCAGCGCGGGACCGCCCGCCGTGCCGGCCGCGAAGGCGACGTTGACGATCGCGTTGCCCTCGCGCAGCAGGTTCGGGGCCTCGAGCGTGGCGGCGACCGCCGCGCGGCTCAGCGCGCGGCCGGTCAGCGCGAGGCAGCCGTCGACCAGCGCGAGCACGAGCACGGCGGGGAGGAGAAAGGCGTCGTCGGCGAACAGCGCGAGCGTCGCGAAGGCCGCCGCCTCGGCCATGTAGACGGCCGGGAGCGAGCGCCGCACGGCCAGTTGGTCCAGGCGCGCGGTTAGCGCGGGCGCGGCGAAGGCCGGCACCAGCTTGGACGCGACGAACAGCGCGGTGAGGGCCAGCGGGTCGCCCGTGCGGTCGTAGACGAGCACGGCAAGGGCGACGGCGCCGACCCAGTCGCCGAGCTCGTTGACGGCGTAGGAGGCCGCCAGACGGCGGAACGGCTTGATCCGCAGGGGGGCCAGGCGTGTTCGTGGGGCGCTCAAGTTCCTACCCAAACCTGCCGATCCTGCCCTGTCCCTACCCAATCCTGAACGTTAGGGGAGCTCCAATGTCCTGGCGCCACTAGTCCGAACCAGGGGCACGGCATCCGGCGGAGCGGCACGTCGGAGACGTGCGTCTCGCCGGGCCGGCCCCGGCTGGGACCGATGACGACCACTGCAGGACCTCCGCGCGGGCGGCGTCCGCCGCGCGCTGGTACGTGCGCGTGTTGAGGCGAGGACACCGCGGGTTAAGCAATCCGCCTGTCCCGTCCGATACGACATTTGATGAGCCGGCACCGGCGGCTGTTCGACGCCAGCCAGATCGCGATCCTGATCGCGGCTGCCGTTGTCGCCTCGCTGACGTCGACGACCGCCTACTGGCAGCCCTGGGAGCTCGTCGGCCTGCTCGCGGTCCTCGCCGTCGCCAGCGACTTCGTCACGATTCCGGCCCGCCACCTGCGGATCTCCGGCGGCCACGTGGTCTTCGTCCTCGCCATGGCGCTCTGCGGGCCCGCGCCCGCTGCTGCGATAGCCGTGCTCTCGGTGGCCATCGCCGCGACTCGGGACCGACCTCAGCGGTCGCTGTTCCTCAACAACCTGGCGACCCACGCGACCTTCCCGCTCGTCGGTGGGCTGCTGATCCAGAACGTGGCGACGAGCGCGAACCTCTCGACCACGGAGCCCGCGTTCCTGCTGCTCGTCTTCGCCGTCTTCCTGCTCACCAACGTCCTCAACTTCACGATGAGCGTCGGGGCGCTGTGCATCCTCGAGCGTCGCTCGCTGAAGCGGTCGTTCGAGACGATGTTCATCCCCGTGCTGCCCTCCGAGCTCGCCACCGGCCTGCTCGCCGTCGGGATCATCTGGGTGCACGAGCAGGTCGGGCTGGCCGCGCTCGCGCTGCTGGCCGGCGTGCTCTTCACCTTCCAGTACCTGCTGCGCGAGCTGCTGCTCTCCCAGCAGCGCGCCGAGGCCTTGGACATGCGCAACAACGAGCTGGCAAGCCTGCAGCTCGGGGTCGTCAGCGCGCTGCTGCACACGCTCGACCTTCGCGACCGGATGACCGCCCGCCACTCGGCCGCGGTGGCGCGCTACGCGCGCGAGATCGCCGCCGAGCTCGGTCTGCCCGACCGACAGCAGGAGCTGGTGCACACGGCCGGGCTGCTCCACGACATCGGGAAGTTCGCCTTCCCCGATCACATCCTCAAGGCGGCGACGAAGCTGTCGGAGTCCGACTGGCAGATCATCCGCACGCATCCCTATCAGGGCGCGCGGATCGCGTCGCAGATCAAGGGCTACGGGCCGGTGTCGGAGATCGTGCTCGCCCACCACGAGCGCGTCGACGGGACCGGCTATCCGCGGCGGCTGAGCGGCCACGAGATCCCGCTGCTGTCGCGCATCATCTCGGTGGCCGACACCTACGACGTGATGACCGCGCGCGACTCCTACCGCACGCCGGTCTCCTCGATGGAGGCGATCCAGGAGCTGCGGCGGGTGTCAGGCAGCCAGCTCGACGGCGCGATCGTCGAGGCCTTCATCACCGTGCTCGCCGGCCGCGACGTCCGCTTCCGGCACGGCGAGGACGCCGACTTCGACGCCGAGCTCGCGCTCGAGGCGCGCGTCCACGAGCTCGCCAAGGCCACGGGCACGGCGGTCCGGTGACCATGCGACG
Organism: uncultured Actinomycetes bacterium; assembly: GCA_963728925.1. Taxonomy (GTDB): domain Bacteria; phylum Actinomycetota; class Thermoleophilia; order Solirubrobacterales; family Solirubrobacteraceae; genus JBBPZA01. Next base: position 68,986 of record CAVSMB010000031.1, read on the forward strand.
CGCGGACGCCGCCGACGGCCGGCTCGGCCTCACCGTCTCCGAAGTGGCCGCCGAGCTCGGCGTCAGCGACAACACCGTGCGGCGCTGGGCCGACGCAGGTCACCTGCGCGTCTCGCGCACGCCCGGCGGCCAGCGCCGTTTCCCGCGCGCGGCCCTCGACGCGTTCATCCGCCAGGCGGAGACCGCGCCGAGGGAGGGCGTGTAGACGGCCCCGGACTCAGCCGCCGTCGCGGATGTGGACGATCTGCCCGTCGGTCGGCGAGCCGCCGTCGTTGGCGACGCCGGCAACGAGCTCGTTGTCGACGGTCGCGGCAACGCCTACGTCAATGGCGCCGGCTTCGACCTGATGACCGGCGAAAAGTTCGCGCCGGGCGGCGTGACGCTCGTGACCCCCGACGGCTCGGCGCGCCTGGTGGCCGGCGGCATCGCCTTTCCCAACGGCATGCTCGTCACGCCAGACAACGCGACGCTGATCGTGGCCGACTCCTACGCCAAGTGCCTCACCGCGTTCGACATCGATGACGACGGCGGCCTGTCAATCGCCGCGCATGGGCCGACCTCGGGGACGGCGTCCCCGACGGCATCTGCCTGGACGCGGAGGGCGCGGTCTGGTACGCGGACGTCCCCAACCGGCGCTGCGTGCGCGTCCGCGAGGGCGGCGAGGCGCTACAGACGATCGAGCTCGACCGTGGCGGCTTCGCGTGCGCACTCGGGGGCGCGGATCGCACGACGCTCTTCATCACGGCGAATGAGTGGAAGGGCCCCGCGCGCATGTTCGACGCGCCACCCACCGGCCTCCTGCTGATGGTGCCGGCGCCGGCGCCCGGCGTCGGATACCCGTAGGCGCGGCGCGTCCGGGTGGGGGCGCGAGCGCGATGCCCAGCACGCCGCCCAGCTCGCGCACGGTGCTGTTCGTGCCCGCGGCCTTGCCGATCGCCTCGGCAGGGCACCGACCCGACCACTGAGTTCTCGCGGCGGGGAAGGACATCGAGATCCCCACTCCCGCCACCATCAGCGGCGCGATCATCTGCGCGTAGTCCATGCCCGCGTGGGCGATCAGAGCGATCCACGCCAAGCCCGCCGCTTGCAGCAGTGGTCCCGCGACCAGGAAGGGGCGCTCGCCGAAGCGGTCGACCAGCTTCCCCGCCACCGGGGCCACGAAGAACAGGGTCGCCGTCCAGGGTAGGAGCCGCAGGCCGGCGTCGAGGGGGCCGTAGCCGAGCCCCGCCTGCAGGAACTGGGACATGAAGAACACGGCGCAGAACAGCGACCCGACCGCGCAGAAGATCGCCGCCTTGCCGGCCGAGAAGGCGCGTGAGCGGAAGAAGCGCATGGACAGCATCGGCGCCCGCGCGCGCAGCTCGAAGCCGACGAAGGCGGCGACCAGGCCCAGGCCCCCGACAAACGCGCCGAGCACCTCAGCGCTGGCCCACCCCGCCGTGTTCCCGCGCACCAGCGCCCACACCACGCCGAGCACTCGGCCGCTCACCAACGCCAGGCCGGGGAGGTCCACTCGCGAGTTCGGGCCGCGGCTCTCCGGGATCTGGGCCAGAACCAGCGGGGTCAGTACGAGCCGATCGGCACGTTGAGCCAGAAGATCCACTGCCAAGCGATCCCCTGGGTCACAGCGCCTCCGACCAGCGGGCCGCCGGCCACGGCCAGGCCGTTCACGGCGAAGAACATGCCCAGCGCGGAGCCGCGGCGCTCCGGCGGGAACGCCGCGCCCACGAGCGCCAGCGCCAGCGTGGTCACCATTGCCGCCCCCGCGCCCTGGACCGCGCGGGCCGCGATCAGTGCCCCCACCGAGGGCGCCTCTCCGCACGCGGCCGAGGCCAACACGAACAGGCCGATCCCGGCCGCGAACAGCCGGCGGCGGCCGAAGCGGTCGCCGAGGGCGGCCGCCGTCATCAGCAGCACCGGGCTAGCGTTCGCGGCCCCGGTCAGAGCGGTGCTGGCCCAGGGGGTGGCGCGCGAACGAGACCTTGGCGATCAGTCCACGAGCCCCATCCGCTCGGCCCGGCGCACCGCCTCGGCCCGGTTGCGGACCTTGAGCTTTCGGTAGAGCGCGCTCGTGTGCTCCTTGATCGTGTGGGGCGAGAGGAAGAGGCGCTCGGCGATCTCGCGGTTGGTCGCGCCCGAGGCGACGAGCGCGAGCACCTCGCGCTCGCGGTCGGTCAGCGGCGCCGACGGCCGCTCCTCGGAGGAGCGGGTGAAGACCGTCATCCCCAGTCCGACCATGCGCACGGCCATGGCGACGTCGTGCGCGCCCCAGTCCTTCGACACGAAGCCGGACGCGCCGGCCGCGCGGGCCGCCTGGGGCGAGATCCTCCCCGCACCGGAGATGAGCAGCACGCGGGTCTCGGGCGACGCGCGCCGCAGGGCCTCGGACACGTCGGCGCCCGACTCCTCGCCGAGGAAGAGGTCGACGAGCGCGACGTGCGGCTCATAGCGGCGTGCCATCGCGAGCGCCTCCTCGCCCGAGCGCGCCGACAGGCAGCGCTCGACCCAGCTCTGGTCGGTGAGCAGCAGCCGGAAGCCCCAGTGGACGACGTCGTGGTCGTCGACCACGAGAACCCGCAGCCGGCGCCCGTCGTCGGGCAGCGGGCCGAGCCCCGGCCCACCGCCGCTCGAGGGGCCGCCCCCACCCGCCGGCCCACCGCCGCTCACTCGAGCTCCTCTCCACGCGGCACCGCGAGCCGCACCCGCCAGCGCCCCTCGGTCTCGGGCCCGTGCTCGACCACGCCGCCGTGCTGAAGCGCCTCCAGGCCGGCGAGCCGGAGGCCCATGCCCGCGCCGCGGCGCGGACCTCGCGCGCCGTCGTTGGACACCTCCAGGACGAGCGCGCCGTCGTCGGCGATCACCGAGACGCGCACCTCGGTCGGACGCGCGTGCTTGCGCACGTTGCGCACCGCCTCGGCGAGCACCGACTGCGCTAGCGGCTCCAGCGAAACGGGCACCTCCAGCCCCTCCTGCCAGGCGAAGCGCAGCGGCAGGTCGGTCTCGTCGCGCTCCAGGCGCTCGAGCTCGGCGCGCAGCGTCGTGTCGGTCTCGCGCTCCTGCGGGGCCAGCGGGCGCCCGAGGGCCGAGCGCAGGTCGCTCAGCGCCCCGCGGACCTCCTCGCCGCAGCGCCGGCGCTGGGCCGGGGTCAGCTCGTGGTCGGCGTCGAGCACGAGCGAGAGCCCGAAGAGCCGCTGGACGACGCGGTCGTGGATCTCGCGCGCGAGGTCGATGCGCTGCCCGAGCGTCTGCGCCTGCTCCTGGTGGCGCGTGGCGATGCGCGCGCTCTCGACGAGGGCGGCGAGCTTGCCGAGCGTCCACATGGTGTGGCGCTCGATGTCGGTCAGCGTGAAGCGCCCGCCCCCTCCCCGGTCGGCGAAGATCACGCCGAACCAGTGCCCGGCGGCCGACACCGGCGTCGTGGTCAATGTCGTGATCCCCGCAAAGCGCGCGTAGCGCGGCGGGATCGCGAGCTCGAGGTGCTCGGAGGTCTCGACCACGCGGTCGTCGCGCAGCGCGACCTGGGCGGCCGGCGTCTCCCCCAGCCGCCCGCCCACGCCGTCGAGCAGCGACGGGTCGACCCCGGCCGACCCGACGGCGCGAACCCAGTTGCGCGACGGGTCGTAGAGGAAGAGCCCGCAGCGCTCCATCGAGGTCAGTCGCAGCAGTGCCTCGCACAGGCGGTCGTGGAAGAGGACCGCGTCCTCGTGGGGCTCGGGACCGAGCTCGGAGAGCAGCGCGACGAAGACGTCGATGGCCTGGGCCCGCGGCGCGACGAGCGGCCCGGCGACCTCGTCGGCTGGCCCCGGCATGGTCAGGCCGCCAGCGGAAGCGAGTGATGCCGGCGGATCGCGTAGAGCGTCGTGCGCTCGGCCGCCGGCCGCCCGGCGGCGTGGGCGGCGCCGACGAGGTCGTCGGGGTCCAGGCGCACGCCGTGGTAGCTGCCGGCAAGGCGGCTGATGGACTCCTCCATGAGCGTGCCGCCGAGGTCGTTGACCCCCCACCGCAGTGCTTCGGTGGCCGTCTCGAGGCCCATCTTCACCCAGCTCGCCTGCAGGCTCGGCACGGTGCGCCCGAGCGCCAGACGGAAGACCGCGGTGTGCTTGAGGTTCTCCTCGGGCGAGATCTCCTCGATCCCGTGCGTCCGCCCGAGCAGCGTGTGGAAGGGGATGAACGACAGCGGCACGAACTCGGTGATGCCACCCGTGCGCTCCTGCACCCCGCGCACCACGCGCATGTGCTCGGCCAGCTCCCACGGCTCCTCGACGTGGCCGAACATCACCGTGGCCGTCGAGCGCAGCCCGGCGCGGTGCGACGCCTCGATGATCTGCACCCAGCGCGCGACCGGCAGCTTGTTCGGGCTGATGCGCTCGCGCACGCCGTCGTGGAGCACCTCGGCGGCGGTGCCCGGGGTCGAGTCAAGGCCGGCGTTGCGCAGGCGCGCGAAGACCTCGTCGGGCTCGAGGCCCGACTGGTCGACCATCGCGGCGATCTCCATCGGGCTGTAGGCGTGCAGGTGCACCTGCGGAGCGGTCTCCTTGGCCAGGCGCAACCAGCCCTCGTAGTCCTCGAGCGCCCAGTCGGGATGGATGCCCGACTGCATGCAGATCTCCGAGGCGCCGTAGGCGACCGCCTCCTGAACGCGCGCGACGAACTCCTCGCGGTCGTGCTCGTAGGCGTCCGGCGAGCGCCGGCCCTGGCCGAAGCCGCAGAACGCGCAGCCCACCACGCACACGTTGGAGACGTTGATGTTGCGGTTGACCACGAAGGTCACGAGCTCGCCGACCAGCTCTGAGCGCAGCTCGTCCGCCGCTTGGCGCAAGTCCTCGATCGCCTCCGGGCGCGTCTCGGCGAACAGCGCGGTGAGCTCGTCCTCGGACAGCGCGCCGCCGTCGCGGCCGCGGGCGATCGCGCCGGCCACCAGGTCGCCACGGATCGCGCGCTCCTCGCGCCGGCCCGAGCCGCGGCGCGGGATGAAGCTCCAGTAGCGCGTCTTGATGACGTCCAGCACACCCTGGTCGACCCATTCGGGGTCGATGTACTGCGGGTACACGCACAGGCGCTCGGACAGCGCCACGCCGTCGCCGGCGAGGCGCTTGCGCACCTGGGTGGGCGAGGGGAACGGGTGCTCGGGCGAGATGTGGTCGCCGTTGGCGCTCAGCCCGCCGATGTCGGTCGCGCCGGCGGCCACGAGCTGCGGCCACCAGTCGGCGAGGTTGGGCGGGACCTGCACCCCCACCCCGGGCAGGAGCCGCCTGGCCTCGCCGACCAGGCGCTCCATGTCCTCGATCGCGACGGGCGTGGCCCACGGCGGCGCGTCGCCGTGGGGGGCGTCCGAGAGCCCGGTGCGCCAGTAGTCCTCGGCGGCGCCCGTAGCGATCTCGGCGGGCTCCTCGCCGTAGTAGCGCCGGTGGGGCACGAAGTTCTGGAGGATCACCTCCTGGAGATGGCCGAACTGCGCGTGCACCGCCGCGAGCGCCTCGAGCGAGGCCATGCGGTCCTCCTCGGACTCGCCGATCCCGACAAGGATCCCGCTGGTGAACGGGATCCGAAGCTCGCCTGCGGCGCGGATCGTCGCGAGGCGGTGGTCGGGGTGCTTGGTCGGCGAGCCCTGGTGCGCGATGAGGTCCGGGTTGACCGACTCGAGCATCAGCCCCTGCGACGCGGTCACCTCGCGCAGCCGCCCGAGGTCCTCCCGGCTCAGCACGCCGAGGTTGGTGTGCGGAAGGATCCCGCGCTCGAGCGCGCGCTCGCACGCCCAGCGCACGTAGGCGACGAAGTCCTCGAAGCCCCACGAGGCAAGCCGCTCGGCCACCTCGGGGTGGACCTCCGGGTGCTCGCCGGTCAGTACCAGCAGCTCCTTGATCCGCCGCTTGGAAGCGCCCTGGAGCAGCGCATCGACCTCGCCGGGCTCCTGCAGGTGCGCGCGGTGCGTAGCGAACGCGCAGTACTTGCAGAAGCACTGACAGGTCCGTGACAGCGACAGCGTGACGTTGCGGCTGAAGGTGACGCGCCGGCGCATCACGCGTCACCTTAGCGCCGGCCTTCCCCCGGCTCAGCCCGGCAGCGTGTCGATCGGCGCCTCGCCTTCGCTGGCCTGGGGTTCGATGACGATCGTCCGGTAGGCGAAGCCGGCGAGCAGCGCGCCGATGATCGGCCCGACGATGTAGATCCATCCGTCGGTCCACGTTCCGCTGACGAGGGCCGGCCCGAACCAGCGCGCCGGGTTGAGGCTGGCGCCGTCGAGCGGCGCGAAGACCATGACCGCGAAGCCGAGCGTCCCGCCGATGACCAGGCCCGCGAAGTTCGCCTCGCCGCGCGGGTTGACCGCGGTGCCCATGATCGCCCACATGAGGACGAAGGTGCCGATGACCTCGCACGACAGGCCGGCGAGCGCCCTGCCGCTGAGGAAGTCGCTCACCGTCGCCGCCCCGTAGTTCACGGCGGCGCCCTCGTCGAGCAGCAGCGCCTTGCAGACCAGCGCGGCGGCGACCGCCGCCGCGAGCTGGAGCAGGATGTAGATCGCCGCGTCGACTCCCGAGATCTTCCGCAGGCCGGCGAGGGCCACGGTCACCGCTGGGTTGAAGTGCGCGCCCGAGGTCCCGCCGAGCGTGTAGACGAGCATCGACAGCGTCAGGAAGTGCACCAGGCCGATGACCGCGAAGTCGGTGACGCGCAGCCCGGACGCGACGCAGATGACCATGCAGATGAAGAAGACGAGCACGAACGTCCCGATGAACTCGGCCAGGTAGGCGGGAAGCCCGCGCTCCTCCGGCCTCTCCTCGAACTCGACGACGTCGACCTCCACCGCGCGACCTTCCATTTCTCGGCTCCTCCCGGCGTGGCTGGAACGGACGGCATGATACGGAGCACCCCGGCCGTCAGACTGCTCGGCGATGCGAACGCTCGCGGCCCTCGGCGTCCTCGCCGCGCTGGCGGCGCTGGCGGCGCTGGCGGCCGCGGGCTGCGGCTCGACGGGAACCGACCGGCCCGGGGCCAACGCGACGCTCGTCCTGGACTTCACGCCCAACGCCGTGCACGCGGGCCTCTACTCGGCGGTCGCCAGGGGCTACGACGACGCGGAGGGCGTCGGGCTGCGCATCCGCGAGCCGTCGTCCTCGACCGAAGGGCTCAAGCTGCTGCTGGCCGGTCGCGCGCAGTTCGCGGTCCTCGACATCCACGACCTCGCGCTCGCGCGCCAGCGAGGCCGCGACGTCGTCGGCGTGCTCGCGCTCGTCCAGCGTCCGCTCGCCGCAGTGCTCGCCGCCCCCGGCGTTCGCCGGCCGCGCGACCTGGAGGGCTCCACGGCCGGCGTGACCGGGCTTCCCTCTGACACCGCGGTGCTTCGCTCGGTGGTGAGCGGGGACGGCGGTGACCCGGACGGCGTGCGCCAGGTCACCATCGGCTTCACCGCGGTGCCGGCGCTCCTCGGTGGCCGGGTGAAGGCGGCGACGGCCTTCTGGGACGTCGAGGGCGTCGCCCTGGAGCGCCGCCGGCCCGGCTTCCGGCAGTTCCGCGTCGATGACTTCGGGGCGCCGGCGTATCCCGAGCTCGTGCTCTGCGTCACGCGCGAGACGCTCGACGACGACCCCTCGCTCGTCCGCGCCACGGTGGCCGCGATCGCGCGCGGCTACGACTTCACCCTCACCGACCCGCAGTCCAGCGCCCAGGACCTCGTCGAGCGCGCCCGTGGCCTGGACCCGTCGCTCGTGAAGGCCCAGCTCGACGCGGTGGGCCCCGCGTTCGTCGGCAACGCGCCGGGCTTCGGCGTGCTCCAGCGCTCGCGCCTGCGCGCGTGGGCTCAGTGGGAACAGCGCTTCGGGATCACCCGCCGAGCGCCCGACGTCGGGCGTGCCTTCGGCGGGCCCTACGCGACGGGCTGACGCGGCGCGCTCACCCGAGGCCCTCCACGAGCGCGGACGCCTCGCGCATGAAGCGCGAGCGTGGGACGACGAGGTCGAAGCCGGCGTCCTGCGCGCGGCGCTTCATGTCGGCGTCGACGTGCGCGTAGATCCCGAGCCGCGGCACGCCGGTGGCGGCGACGTCCTCGGGGGCGACGACGCCCGACGCGAGGTCGACCACGACGACGTCGGCCTCGTCGGGGCCGGCCGCTTCCTCGGCGACGCGCACCTCGTGGCCGCCGGCCCGCAGCAGCTCGTCGACCCGCGACGCGAACAGCAGGTCGGGGACCACCGCGACGACGCGCATCGGCTCTACTGCGCGCGAAGGCGGCGGAAGTCCTGGCGCACGGACTCGGGGCGGCCCCACATCTGCACTACCTCGGCGCGGCCCGCGCGCACGCCGCGGACGACGAGCTCCCCGCCGATCCCGGCCGCGTCGAGCAGCCCGAGCGTGCCGTGGACCGTCGGCGCCGCCGCAGCGTGGCCGAAGCGGTGCGCGACGTTGATGCGCCAGTGCCAGGCCTCGGCGTTGCGCGAGTGGTTCTGCGCGTTGACCTGCACGAGGTAGGTGGCGGCGTCGACGTAGCGCTCCTCGTCGTCGATCCGCAGATCGAGCTCGAGGTCGGTCCAGTCGTCGGGCAGCGAGTCGACGACCTGCTGGAAGGTCTCGGCGAGGGCCATGACCGACAGCCTACTTCCCGCGCCGCACGAGCCAGCGGTACTTCTTCGCGCCCTCGAAGGCCGCCTCGGCGGCGAGCTGGCCTGTGGCGGTCGCGTACGTCGGGTAGACGTGGATGAGGCTCGCGACCTCGGTCAGCTTCAGCCCCTGCTGGATGGCCAGCGCGAGCTCGTGGATCATCTCGCCCGCGCTCGGCGCCAGGATGTGCGCGCCCACGATCTTCCCGTTGGCCGTCACCACGATCACCACGCCTTCGGTCCCGCCCTCGGCGCGCGCGCGGTCGGAATGGGTGAGCTCCTGGCGCCAGACCTCGACGTCGTCGGCGCCGAATCGCTCCTCCGCCTCGGCGGTCGTGAGGCCCGCGTGGGCGAGCTCGGGATCGGTGAAGGTGCACCACGGCACGAAGTCGGTCACCTTGCCCTTGCCCGGGAAGAACATGTCGCGCACGGCCCGCACGCCCTCGTAGCCGGCCATGTGGGTGAACAGGTGGCGGCCGCCGAGGTCGCCGACGGCGTAGACCGAGTTCAGGCTCGTGCGGCTTCGCTCGTCGACGATCACGCCCCGCGGGCCGATCGGCACGCCCAGGTCCTGAAGCCCCAGGTCCTCGACGTTGGGGCGCCGGCCCGCGCCGACGAGGATCTCCTGGGCCTCCCAGCGCCCACGCTCGCCCGCCTCGGTGCCGTGCACGACCTTGGCGCCGTCCTCGGTCGTGACCCGCTCGGCCTCGACGTCGAGGCGCAGGTCGACGCCCTCGGCGCGCAGGCGCTCCTGGAGGCGGCCGACCAGGTCGGGCTCGTCGCGCGGCAGGATCCCCGGGCCCTTCTGGAGCACGGTGACGCGCGTCCCGAGCCGGTTGAAGGCCTGGGCCATCTCGATGGAGATCGGACCGCCGCCGATCAGGATCAGCGACGACGGGGCGCGGCCGACGTCCCACACCGTCTCGGAGGTCAGGAAGCCGGCCTCCTCGAGGCCGTCGATCGGCGGCACCACCGGCCGGCTGCCGGTGGCCAGCAGGATGAAGCGCCCCTCCAGCTGCGAGCCGTTCACCGCCACCTCGTGGGGGCCCACGACCCGCGCGGGTCCGAAGCGGATGTCGATCCCCATATCGCGGAAGCGCTCGGCGTTGTCGTCGGTCTGCTCGATCTGCGCCTGGACGGCGCGGATGCGCGCGAAGACCTTCGCGGTGTCGATCACCGGCTCGACCGGCTCGATCCCGTAGTCCCCGGCCGTCCGCATGCGGTGGGCGACCTTGGCCGAGGCGAGCAGCGCCTTGCTGGGCACGCAGCCCGTCCACAGGCAGTCGCCGCCGACGCGGTCGCGCTCGACCACGGCGACGCGGATGTCGAGCGTGCTGGCGAACTCCGCGGCGACCATGCCGCCCGAGCCCATCCCGACGATGATGAGGTCATGACGCTCCATCTCTTGGTCACCGATCGTAATGTGTTGTCGATGGCACGATGGACGGGAATCGGGCTCGTGCTCACGGCGTTCGCCGCCGTGCTCGCCGCCTGCGGCAGCGACAAGCCGCGCTCGCCCGCGCCGACGACGACCCCGGTGCTCATCGAGTACGTCCGCACCGGGGGCGTGCGCGGCCGCGAGCACCGGCTGGTGATCCGCCCTGACGGCCGCGCGCGGCTGTGGCGGCTCAGCGCCGAGCCCCCGCCCGCCCGGCGCTTCCGGCTCGGCCAGGCCGCGGTGGTCGACGTCGCCGAGGCGCTCGACGACGCCGGCTTCTCGGGGCTGCCGACCGACGAGCGCACGATCCCCGAGCCCGACGGCTTCGACTACGTGATCCGCTACCGCGGCCACCTGGTGCGCCGGGAGTCCGCCGGCCTGGACCCCAAGCTCGCGCTGGCGATCGGCCGGCTCGACGCGATCGTCGTTGCGCGAGACTAGGGGCGTGGGACGCAGACTCTTCACCCTGACCGCCGCGCTCGCCGCCGCCGGCGCGGCTGTCCTCTGCACCGCGCCCCCTGCGGCGCGGGCGGGGTTCATCCAGGCCGCGGCGATCGACGCGCCCGCCGCGGGAACGAGCGTCGGGGACGCCGACCTGGCGCGCGACGGGGACGGCGCCGTCGCCTACGTAAAGGACGCGCACGTGTTCGTCGTGCGGCTCGTCGACGGCGTCCCCCAGGCACCGGAGCGGGTCGACCTCGCGGCGGCGGGCCCGGTCTCCTCGCAGCCGGCGGTCGGCGTGGCCGACGGCGGTCGTGTCGTCGTCACCTTCCTCAACGGCGACGGCGTCGGCCCCGACGCGCTCTACGCCGCCCTGCGCCCGGTGGGCGGCGCCTTCGGCCCCGCGGTCCCGATCGGCGGCGGCGGGGAGTCGCTGACCGCCGACACCGACATGGGCGGCGGCGGCACGGCGGTAACCGCCTTCGCGGTGCGCGCGGGCGCGCAGGCCGACGTCCGCGCGGCGCGCCTGGACGGCTCCACCTGGACGGCGGTGGCCGACCCGCTCGACGCCGACGTCACTCGCGCGGCGGGCGCCCTGGCGGGGCAGGCACCTCGGGTCGGCGTGGACGGCGCCGGCGGCGCGGTAGTCGCCTGGGGCGAGGACGCGGACCCGGGCGACCCGCCCGAGGTGTGGATGCGCCGCGTGACCGGCACGACGGCCGCTGCGCCGCTGGCCGTCGGGGTCGGCACCTACGCGGGCGCCGACCGCCCGGCGACCGGGCCGGCCGACGAGCCCGACGTGGCGGTCGACGACGCAGGCGGCGCGACGCTCGCCTTCCGCGAGACCTTCACGTCCGCCGGCGTCGACCGTGCTCGCGCGCTCGTCCGCCGCCTCACCGGCGCGGCGCTCGGTGCCCCCGTCGCCGTCGACGGCCTCGGCGCTGCCCCCGGCGACGACGCGGGCGCGCCGCGCGTCGACCTGAGCGCTCGGGGCACCGGCGTGGCGACGGCCGCGCGCGAGGCCGGCTTGGAGAGCACGGGCGCGCTGCTCGCCGCCACGGGGTGGGCCGACCTCGGGGTGCTCTCCTCCGGTCCCGTCACCGCCGCCCCCGGGCCCGTCGCCGCCGCGGCCGGGACCGGGACCGGGCTCGTCGCCTGGCGCCAGGGCGGTCGTGTGCTCGCCCGCCAGGCGGGGTTCGGCTTCGGCCCCGTGGCCGAGCTGTCGGCACCGGCCCTCGGCGCTGCGCAGGACGCCGGCCTCGAGGCCGGCGCGGACGGCGCCGGCGACGCCGCGATCGCCTTCATCCAGGGTGCAGGCGTCGCGCGGCGGCCCGCCGTCGCGCTGCTCGACGGCCCGCCGGGCGCGCCGCGCGGAGCGACGAGCGAGCGCTTCGCCCGCGAGCGCCGGCCGCGCCTGACCTGGCGTGGCGCTTCCGACGCGTGGGGCGCGGTGACCTATCGCGTGGTCGTCGACGGGAACACCGCCGGCACCACGGGCACGAAGGAGCTCACCCTTACATCCCCGCTCTCGGACGGCCGCCACGTGTGGCGGGTGCTCGCGCGCGACAGCCGCGGGCAGGAGACCGCCTCTCGGTCCCGCGCGTTGCTCATCGACACGCGACGCCCGCGCATATCGCTGCGGATCTCGGGCAAGCGCCGCGTCCGCAGCAAGCTGCGCTTCTACGTGAAGGCGCGCGACGGCGCGGGCTCGGGGGTCAAGGCCTACAATATGACCTTCACCAAGAGCAAGTCCGTGAAGGCCAGCAAGGCCAGCAAACGCTTCACCAGGCCGGGAAGGGTCCGCGTCACCGTCCGCGTACGCGACCGCGTCGGCAACGTGAGCCAGCTCGTGCGCTCGATTACCATCAGGCGGTAGGCGCGGCGCGGCTGGGCGCTGCGCTCAGCCGAGGAACGTCTCGTAGATCAGGAAGACGTTGAGGGCGATGATGAGCGCGGCGACGACCGACGCGGCGACCGTGGTGACACGGCGGTTGACCAGCGCGCCCATGACCTCGCGGCGACGGGTCAGGATCAGCAGGGGCACGAGGGCGAAGGGGATGCCGAAGGACAGGACGACCTGGCTGATGACGAGCGAGCGCGTCGGGTCGAGGCCGATGGCGAGGACGATGAGGGCCGGGGTCATGGTCACGAGCCGCCGGACGACGAGCGGGATCGAGCGCGCGATGAAGCCCTGCATGACCACCTGGCCGGCGTAGGTGCCGACCGACGAGCTCGCGAGGCCGGAAGCGAGCAGCGCAAGCCCGAAGGCGAGGGCGGCGCCCGAGCCCACCAGCGCCTTGAAGCCCGCGCTGGCATCCTCGATCGACTCGATCTGCAGGCCGGTGCCGTGGAAGAGCGCCGCGGCGATGATCAGCATCGCCATGTTCACGACGCCGGCGACGCCCATGGCGATGACGACGTCGACGCGCTGGAAGCGCAGGAGCTCTCGCCGTTCGTCGTCGTCGCGCGGCGGGATCCGCCGCTGGGTGAGCGCCGAGTGCAGGTAGATGACGTGCGGCATGACCGTCGCGCCGAGGATGCCGGTGGCCAGCAGCACGCTCTCGGTGCCGTCGAAGCCGGGCACGAAGCCCGAGAGCACACCCGACGCTTCGGGCCCGACGCGCAGCGTGTCGTAGAGGAAGCCGAGGAGGATGATCCCGAGGAAGCCGAGGATGACCGTCTCGAAGCGCCGGTAGCCCTTGGCCTGGAGGCCGAGGATCGCGAAGGCGACGACCGCGGTGATGAGCCCGGAGGCGAAGAGCGGGACTCCGAAGAGCAGGTTCAGGGCGATCGCGGCACCGACGAACTCCGCGAGGTCGGTGGCCATCGCGATCAGCTCGGCCTGGACCCACAGCCCGAAGCTCACGGGGCGGGGGAAGCGCTCGCGACACAGCTCGGGGAGGTTGTGGCCCGTCGCGATGCCGATCTTGGCCGACAGGTACTGGATCAGCATCGCCATCAGGTTCGCGGCGAGGATCACCCACAGCAGCAGGTAGCCGTACTTGGCGCCGCTGGAGATGTTGGTCGCGAAGTTGCCGGGGTCGACGTAGGCGATGCAGGCGACGAAGGCCGGGCCGAGCAGCGCGAGCCGGTAGCGCACGCGACCGCGCGCCCGGTGCAGCTGCAGCGCGCTGGGAGCGGGCAGCGCGACGGCGTCGCCAACGCCCGCGCCGGAAGGGGGAGGGGGGGGCGGTGGGGTCACGCGTCCACCTCGACGCGCATGGCCCGGGCGAGGGCGCCGCCCAGCACGTGGACGGTCTCGCCGAAGCGGACGAACAGCGGTCCGTCGAAGGGCTGGGTGTCCACGACCTCGAAGGCGTCCCCCAGCGAGATGCCGCGCTCGCCCAGCCAGCGCAGCATCTCGGGGTCGGAGTCCGAGACGCGCACGAAGGTGCCGCGCGCGCCGGTCTCGAGGCCCTGCAGCATCGTCGTCGCGCGCTCCTCCACGTGCCCGTCGCGCGTGGGGATCGGGTCCCCGTGGGGGTCTCGGGTCGGGTCGCCGAGCTTGGACGCGATTGCGTCCTCGAGCTCCTCGGAGAGCACGTGCTCGAGAACCTCGGCCTCCTCGTGGACCCGATCCCAGGGCACCCCGAGGTCACGGGCGAGATAGAGCTCGAGCAAGCGGTGGTGGCGCAGGACCTCCAGGGCGAGGCGCTCCCCGTCATCGGTGAGCTGGACACCCTGGTAGGGCACGTGGCGCACGAGCCCGAGCCCGTCGAGCTTCTTGATCATCCCTGAGGAGGAGGCCGCGGTGACCCCGAGCCGCGCCGCGAGCCCGCTCGTCGTCGCGAAGCCGTCGCGCTGTTCGAGCGCGTAGATCGCCTTCGTGTAGTTCTCGACCGCGTCGGAATGGCGAAGGGCTGATTTCGTCATGCCTAACTCGAGAGTTTGGCAGGCAGATCGTGCGCCATCAAGGGAGTTGGCGCGCTGACGTGCCGCGCACGCTTCGCGGAAGCGCGCCGAAGCGGCCGCCGGCGCTTACGGCATCTGGCGAGGGAGGAGGGGTCAGGCCGTGGGTGGGTACGTCGGCCGGCCGGTCATCGGGCTCTTGAACCGGTTTTCAGGGGCCAAAACCTCACACTCGACTGTTTCGCGGATCGAAGCCGCACAACGCGTCCTCTGGGGGCGCAAAGTCAACCCTCGATCCAGAGAGCCGATCGAGGGTGGGGTTATGGCCCCCCACCACCGCTCGCCTCCTCCCTCCCCCTCGCCCGATGCTGTCAGACGCGGAGACCCCCGCTCCCGCCCGAGACCGCCGAGCCGCCGCACCACCGGGCTATCCTCGAATCGATGGCCGCGACCGACACTCTCGCCGCCGAGCTGGCGATCCTGCGCGACGGCTGCGGGCTGGTCGACCGGTCCGAGCGCGGCAAGCTGGCGCTGACCGGCGGCGAGGCGAAGGCCTTCCTCCAGGGCCAGCTCACCAACGACGTCGAGGCGCTCTCCCCCGGCGAAGGCCTCTACGCGGCGTTCCTCACCCACAAGGGCAAGATGCTCGGCGATCTCCGGGTCCTCGACCTCGGCGACGAGCTGCTGCTGGACACCGAGCGCTCCGCGCTGCAGGAGCTCTTCACGATGATCCACCGCTACAAGCTCGGGCGCGACGTCGAGCTGCACAAGCGCACGCTGGAGCGCGGGCTGCTGTCGCTGATCGGCCCCGCGGCGCGGCGGGTGGCCGGCGCGCTCGACCTCCCCGCGGCCGAGCACTCCTGCCGGCGCGCGGAGATCGCCGGGGCCGACGTGGTGCTCGCGGCCACCGACGTTGGGGTCGACGTGCTCTGCCCGTCACAGGACACCGAGCGCGTTGGCGCCGCGCTCGAGGACGCCGGTGCGCGGCCGGTGTCGGAGACGGCGGCCGAGTGCCTGCGTATCGAGCTGGGCCGGCCGCGCTTCGGCCTGGACATGGACGAGGGGACGATCCCCCAGGAGGCGGGGCTCAACGACCGCGCGGTGAGCTTCACCAAGGGCTGCTACGTCGGCCAGGAGACCGTCGCGCGGCTCTTCTACCGCGGCAAGCCCAACCGCCACCTGCGCGGCCTGCGCCTCTCGGCGCCCGCCGCGCCCGGCGACGAGCTGCACCTCGGCGAGCGCGCGGTCGGGACCGTCGGCTCGGCCGTGGTCTCCCCCGACCACGGTCCCATAGCGCTCGCACTGGTCCGCCGCGAGGCCGAGCCTGGAAGCTCCGTGGCGGTCGGGCCCGAGGCCGCGCCGGCGCGGGTCGTCGAGCTGCCGTTCTGACGCGGTCGGTCTTGACTGTCGACGCCCCCGCCCCCCGGGCCGACGGCGCGCGGGTCTCCACGCTCGAGCTGTTCTTCGACCTGGTCTTCGTCTTCACGATCACCCAGCTCACCGGCGTGCTCGCCCACGACGGCCTGGCCACGGGCGTGCCGCGCACGCTGCTGATGCTGGGCCTGATCTTCTGGATGTACGGCGGCTACGCGTGGCTGACCAACGCGGTGACGATGGACACGGCGTTGCGGCGCACACTGCTGCTCACGGGCATGGCCGCCTACCTGGTGCTCGCGCTGGCGATCCCGCACGCATTCACCGAGCGGCGCGACGCGCTCGTCTTCGGGCTCGCGTATCTCGTGATCGTGAGCGTGCACACCGGGCTGTTCCTCAACGCCGTGGGCGGCGGGCGCGCCGGCATGCGCTCGCTCGGGCCCGCCAACCTGACCACGGCCGGACTGGTCCTCGCGGGTGGGATCGCCGGCGGGACCGTCCAGGTCGTCCTCTGGGTGGCGGCCTTCCTGGGCGAGTGGCTGACCCCGTACGTCGCGGGGATCGAGAGCTTCACGATCGACCCGGGGCACTTCGTCGAGCGCCACGGCCTGGTGGTCATCGTCGCGATCGGCGAGTCGGTCGTGGCCATCGGAATCGGCGCCTCCGGACTGCCGCTGACCGCCGAGATCGTCGGCATCGCCGTGCTCGGCCTGCTCCTCAGCGCCTGCCTGTGGTGGACGTACTTCGCCCAGGACGACCGTCGCGCGGAGGAGGCGATGCGCGCAGCCCCGCCGCCCGAGCGGGGGCGCATGGCGATCCGGGGGTTCGGCTACTGCCACCTGCTCCTGCTCCTCGGGATCATCGCGATCGCGGCCGGCCTCGAGGAGGCGATCGCCCACCCGTTCGACCGCCTGGAGACCGACCCGGCGGTGGTCATGGCGGCCGGCGCCTCGCTCTACCTGCTCGGCGACGTGCTCTTCCGCGGCTCGCTGCACCTCACCGCCACCGGTCCGTGGCGCCTACTCGCCGCGGTGCTCCTGCTCGCTGCGATCCCGCTCGGAACCGCCGTCTCGGCCGTCGCCGAGCTCGCGTTGCTCGTCGCGGTGTTCGGCGGCGCGCTGCTGCTCGAAGCCGAGCGGTGAGCTAGCCGCTGCTCGGCACGGCGCCGAGCCGATGCATCAGGACGGCATGTCGAAGACGATGCGCAGGCGAGCGACCCTGCCGTCGCGGTACTCGTGCAGGTTCGTCTCGGGGTTCTGCTGGGTCTGGGTCATCACACGCCTCCGGGCCGTCGGGTGAGCTGTCGATCCTGACTGCCGCGCCCGACGAGGGCAAGGTGCGCTCGGGATGACCTACGCGATGCTCAGCCGGCCACGACGATCCGGAAGCGGTGGATGACCGTCAGGTCGTCGAAGCCCATGCGGCGATAGAGCACCTGCGGCCAGTCGTCGGCGTCGGCCGTGATGAAGATCAGGCGATGACCGGCGTCGCGTGAGGCCTGCGCCGCGGCGCTGACCACGGCGCGGGCCAGGCCGTGGCCGCGGTGGCGCGGCAGCGTCGCGACGTCCTCGACCTGGCCGACGCCGGCGTCGACGTCGGCGAGCAGGCGGCAGAAGGCGACGGCGCGGTCGCCCTCGAACGCGGCGAAGCCGTGGTCCTGTGCCGCCTGCGCGAGGTGACGGTCACGAGCGAGCACCTGGCGCACGACGTCCTCGCTGCGCCCCCACGGCTCGGTGCGCAGGAACTCGGCGCGGCTTCCGTCGAGCGCCTCGAAGGGCAGCGTGCGCACGTCGGCGGGGGGAGGCGGGCGGTCGGGCGGGCGGCGCAGGGCCATCACGAGGTGGCGCTCGAGGTCCCACCCCTGGCGCGAGAAACCGCGCCGAAGCCGCTTGGCCTCGGCCTCGTCGGGCACGACGACCATGCGGTGCCCGAGGCCCGCCTCGCGGCGCATGCGCTCGGCGGCGTGCGAGAGCTCGCGCGCGGAGAGCCCGTCCGGCTCGGTGACGACGAGGTGGTTGGCGTCCCAGAGCAGAGGCGTGCCGTCGTGTCGAACGGCGAGGAGCCCGGGGGCGACGGTCTCCACGTCCTGGGCCGCAGCGAGGTCCACCGCGTGCAGGAACTGGAGCGCACGGGCCCGGTCGTCGATGCGCTGGACGGTAGCTGCGATGCCCTGGACGGTAGCTGTGACCTGGTCGCACCTGCGATGGGTTCGCGAAACATGCCCGTTTGCAGGAGTTTTTAGTGATCCGGCAGCCCGCGGTGCGCGACACTCACTGCACCCGTCCACCCTTTCCCAGGAGGAGATTGCCCCATGTACCGAGTGCTCGCTCTCGCCGCGGCGCTGGTCGCCGTCGGCGTGGCGGCCGTCTTGAGCTTCGGCTCTTCGCACCGCGAGGCGCCGAACATCAGCCAGGACCCGACGGGCGACAACACGGACGTCTACGCCTTCACGGCGAAGGACGCGCCGGGTTCGCTCACCGTCGTCGCCAACTGGATCCCGCTCGAGGATCCGGCGGGCGGGCCGAACTTCTACGGGTTCGACCCCAAGGCCCACTACTACGTCCGCATCGACAACACCGGTGACGGCAAGCCGGATGTCAGCTACCGCTGGCAGTTCAAGACGACGACGCGCCACCCCAACTCGTTCCTCTACGCGTTGCCGGGCGTGTCGTCGTTCAACGATTCCAAGCTCAACGTCGTCCAGACCTACTCGCTTTACCGCGAGACCCCGGGCAAGCGCGGCAGCGTGAAGAGCGTGCGGATCGCCAAGAACCTGCCGGTGGCGCCCAACAACGTCGGGCCCAAGACGATCCCGAACTACAACGCGGTCGCCTCGTCGGCGATCCGCGGGCTCTCGGGCGGCTACAAGTCGTTCGCCGGCCAGATCGACGACCCGTTCTTCGTCGACCTCGGCGCGACGTTCGACGCGATCAACATCCGAAGCGGCACCGGCAACGCCGGTGGCGGCAAGGACGACGTCGCGGGCTACAACACCCACTCGGTCGTGCTGCAGGTCCCCGAGGCCGACGTGACGCGCAACGGCAAGGCCGTGGCCGGCCCGACCGCGGGCAACGCCGTCGTCGGCGTGTGGTCGACCACGGAGCGGCGCAAGCTCCAGGTCACCGACGGCTCGACTTCGGCGAGCTCGTCCAAGGGTCGCAAGAGCAGCGCGAACCCGTACGTGCAGGTCAGCCGCCTCGGCAACCCGCTCGTCAACGAGGTGGTCATCCCGCTCGGCAAGAAGGACCAGTTCAACCGCACCACGCCTGACCGCGACCTCGCCCTCTACGGCAAGTACGTGGTCACGCCCGAGCTGGCCAAGATCATCAACATCCTGTTCCCGGGCCTCAACGTGCCCGAGAAAAACCGGACGGACATCGTCCAGGCGCTGCTGACCGGGATCCCCGGCGTCACGCAGATCGCTCCGAAGGCACCGCCCACCGACACGCTCAAGGTCAACCTCGGCGTCCCGCCGAGGGCGACCGAGAACCCCTTCGGGGTCATCGGCGGCGACACCGCCGGCTTCCCGAACGGCCGCAGGCTCGGCGACGACGTCGTCGACATCGAGCTGCGCGTCGTCGGCGGCTTCCTCAAGGGCAACAAGCTGCCGCTCGGCGACGGCGTCAACCGGAACGACAAGCCCTTCCGGGCCTCGTTCCCGTACGTCGCCGCTCCCAGCGACGGCTTCAACTCGCAGCCCAAGCGGCTCGAGCCCGCGTCCCCGCCCGTGGGGCCGCAGCCGTAGGACCACGGCGAGACGGCGAGACGGCGAGGGGCGCCCAGGCGCCCCTCGCCGGCCGCTCTCCTTTCCGCCAGAACCTCCGTTCCACCCGACGTCCCTCCCCCCGCCCGACTTCCTTCCCTTCCCCGCCCGACTTCCCTCCCTCCCCCCGCCCGACTTCCCTCCCTTCCCGCCCGACCTCGCTCCCTTCCCGCCCGAGACCGACTCGCTCCGCTCCCCATGACCCTTCGCCGCCCGCCGCTGCTTGCGATCCTCGCCGTCCCGCTCGCCTTCCTCGCGGCGCTCTTCGCCTTCCGTGCGCTCGACGCCTCCCCGACGGTGCCCGGTGGATCCGCGGCGCTCCCGGACGCAGGCGCGCCCGCGCGTTCGACGGCCGGGCGCATCGCGGCGCTGCAGGGCCTCATCCGCAGCGGGGCGCGCGACGCGCGCACCTACAGCGGCCTCGGCGACGCGCAGCTCCAGCGGGTTCGCGAGACCGGTGACGCGGGCTACTACAGCCGCGCCCAGGCCGCCTACGCCACCGCACTGCGAATCGCCCCGCGCTCGTCGGAGGCGCTGACCGGTCGGGGCACGCTCGCCCTGGCCCGCCACGACTTCGCCGGCGGCCTGCGCGACGGGCTCGCCGCCCTGCGCGCAAACCCCCAGCGGGTCGCGCCGCTCTATGTGATCACCGACGCCCAGGTCGAGCTCGGCCGCTACGACGACGCCGCGCGCACCCTTCAGCGAGCGCTCGACCTCAAGCCGACGCTGGCCGCCTACGCCCGCGCGTCCTACCTGCGCGAGCTGCGCGGCGATCTGCCCGGCGCCGTCTCGGCCATGAACCTCGCGATCTCGGCCGGCGGGCCGGCGACAGAGAACGTCGCCCACGTCCAGACGCTGCTCGGCGGCCTCGAGCTGGCCCGCGGCCGCGTTGCCGCCGCTCGCCTCGTCTACCGCGGGGCCCTCGAGCGCTCGCCGGGCTACGTCCCAGCCGCGGCGGGCCTGGCGCGCACCGACGCGGCCCGCGGCCGTCTGGAGACGGCCATCCGCCGCCTGCGCGAGGCCGTCACCCGACTGCCGCTGCCCGAGTACGTCGTGGCGCTTGGCGAGGCCGAGCTGGCTGCCGGCCGGACCGCGGCGGCGCGACGCGACCTCGGGCTCGTGCGCGCCGAAGAGCGCCTACTTCAGTCCGCCGGGGTCAACACGGACACCGAGCTGGCGGTCTTTGAGGCCGAACACGGCGATCCGGCCCGCGGCGTCGCGCTCGCCCGCCGAGCGTGGGCGACGGCGCCGAGCGTCCGCTCGGCAGATGCCCTCGGCTACGCGCTCGCCCGCGACGGCCGCGCCGGCGAAGGGCTGCCGTGGTCCAGGCGCGCGCTGCGCTTCGGATGGAGCGATCCGCTCGCGCTCTACCACGCGGGCATGACCGCTCGGGCGGCCGGCGAGGCCCGCCTCGCTCGCACGTGGCTGGGGCGCGTCGTGAAGCAGAGCCCGAGCTTCTCGCCGCTCTTCGGTCCGCGCGCGAAGCGAGCACTGGAGGGGCTGCGGTGAGGCGCGCGGTCGCGACGCGGCCGGCCCAGGCGCGCACCGCCTTCCTTGCGCTGGTCGCCGCCGCAGCGCTGTGCGCGCTTCTGGCCCCCGGGCAGGCCCACGCCCATCCGCTCGGCAACTTCTCGGTGAATCACATCACGACCGTCTCGATCGGCGGCGAGCGGGTCACGCTGCGCTACATCCTCGACCAGGCGGAGATCCCCACCTTCCAGGAGCGCGGCAAGCCACGCCCGGCGGTGCTCGCCGGCAAGCTCGCCGAGGTGCGGTCGCAGCTCGGCGTCGTCGTCGACGGCCGGCGTGTCCCGCTGACCCTCGCGCCCGGCGCCCGGATCAGCCTGCCACCGGGCCAGGGCGGCCTGCAGACGACTCGCGTCGAGGCGACGTTCACCGCACCGGTCACGCTCCCCGCGCGCATCGAGGTGCGCGACGAGACGTTCCCGGGCCGGGTCGGCTGGAAGGCGGTCGCGGCCGCGACCGGCGCAGGGAGCGACGTGCGATCGAGCGCCCCGAGCGGCGACCCGACGCGCGGGCTGCGCAGCTACCCCAAGGACCTCCTCTCCAGCCCGCTCGACGTCCGCAGCGCGAGGTTCACCGCCAAGCCGGGCGACGGCACGCTGGTGGCCCCCCGCGCTCCCGGGGCATCGGCGGCCACGACCACCAACCGCTCCGGCGACGGACTGGCCGGCGTCTTCGGCGACGCGGCCGCCGGCCGCGGCGTCCTGCTCTTCCTGCTCCTCGCCGCGTTCGGCTGGGGCGCGCTGCACGCGCTCTCCCCCGGGCACGGGAAGGCGATGGTCGCGGCCTATCTCGTCGGCACCCGCGGCACGGCCCGCCACGCGGTCGCGCTGGGCGCGACCGTCACGATCACCCACACCATCGGCGTCTTCGCCCTCGGTGTCGTCACCCTCGCGCTCTCGCAGTACATCCTGCCCGAGCAGCTCTACCCGTGGCTCAACCTCGCCTCCGGCCTGCTCGTGGTCGTCGTCGGCCTGGGCGTCCTGCGCTCCCGCCTCAGCTGGTCGCGCGCCAGGCGGGCCGGTGCGCCGCACGAACGCGCGCACGACGATCACAACCACCACACCCACGACCACCACACCCACGACCACCACACCCACGACCACCACACCCACGACCACGACCACGACCACCACCACGAGGGCAGGGCAGCGAAGGGCAGCGGGGCCCACGACCACCAGTCCCACGACCACGAGGTCAGTGGGTCGAAGTGTGCACTGGCCCACGGCCACTCTCACGACCACGACCACGGTCGCGGCCACTCTCACTCGCTCAGCCTCTGGGACCGGATCCGCGGCCGCGGGCACTCGCACGACTACCCCGACCGGCTGACGTGGCGGGGGCTGATCGCGATGGGTGCGTCGGCCGGGCTGATCCCGTGCCCGAGCGCGCTCGTGGTGCTCCTCGCCGCGGTCGCCCAGCACCAGATCGCTCTCGGGCTCCTGCTCATCGTCGCCTTCTCCCTCGGGCTGGCGACGACGCTTTCGGTGCTCGGCCTGCTCGTCGTCCACGCGCGCGGCCTGGTCACCCGCGCCGGTTCGCGCTTCAGCCTCTCGACTCAGGTCGCCGCCGCGCTTCCGGCCGCATCGGCGTTGATCATCGTCGGCGCCGGCGTCTTGCTGACCGCGCGGGCGGTGCCTGGTCTGACGTAACGTCGACACGAGCGTCGGTGAACGGCATCAACGAAGGGAACGGGCGTCTGCCGCTCGCAGCGGCGGTCACTCCGTCTTCTCGAGGAGCGATCGCAACCGCGCGGCTTCCCGCTCGGGATGGTGTGTGAGGCGCCGCCAGGTGAGGCGAAGCACGGAGTAGCCGGCGGCGACGAGCGTCGCGTCCCGCTCGCGGTCGACCTCGAAGGCGTCGTCGCCGGCGTGGTACGCGCGGCCGTCGAGCTCGACGATGAAGCGCTGCTCGAGCCAGAGCATGTCGACCTCGTGGCCGGCCACGGTCTGATTGACCCGCGGCCGCGGGAGCCCATGGCGCTCAACGAAATGCAGGAACGCGTCCTCGAAGACGGAGCGCGTCGGCGCGTCGGCCCGCTCGACGAAGGGCCGCAGCCGAGTGGTCGCGCCCCCCGGAGCGCTCGCTTGTAGCTCCGCCAGGTCCTCTCTGTCCAACCCAGCCTCGAGCAACTGGCGGCGGGTCAGCACCCCGTGCTGGGCGGACGCCCGGCCGGCGAGCCGCGCGTCGACAGACTCGACCACCCGACCCCTCCTGGCAGGGGTGTGCTGAGTTGAGGGCAACTATTCCTGTCAGCCCAGCACACCCCGCCAACCATCCCCCTCGTCGCGCCGTTCGCCTGCCCCTCCGCGCGATCCGAGCGTGCCACCGCGCAAAGCCGTAGCGAACCGCGTTGCTCCCCCGCGCGATGGGGGAAGACCTACCGCGGGCGCCTGAGGTCAGTGGAGGGCCTCTCGGGCCGGGGCCGAAGAGAGGAGAGAGGCATGGCAGTCGAGACGACCACCGCGGCCTACGACGGCAACGGCGCGTCAAGCCCACAATGGTGGCCTTCGCGCTACGGGCCGGAGGACCTGATCGGCGCGGGCAACGAGCTCACGCCCGAGCGGACGCTCGCAGCGCTCACGCTGCCGCAAGAGGGCCGGTCGATCAAGCTCGCGCAGCTCCTGACCGGGCAACGAGCTCGGAGTGGGCGAGGTCGGCGAGATCTGCACGCGGGGTCCGCAGGTCGTGCCGGGCTACTGGAACAAGCCAGAGGAGACCGAGCACGCCATCCCCGGCGGTGAGCTGCGCACCGGCGACGTCAGCTTCATGGACGACCAGGGCTTCTTCTACCTCGTCGACCGGGCCAAGGACCAGATCAACGTCTCGGGCGACAAGGTGTGGCCACGCGAGGTCGAGGACGGGCTGCTCGACCACGAGGCGGTGAAGGAGGCAGCGGTGATCGGGATCGCCGACGACTACCGGGGCGAGACGGTAAAGGCGTTCGTCTCGCTGCGCCCCGGCGCCGAGGTCGAGCCCGACGCGCTGATCGCGTTCTGCAAGGAGCGGATGGCCGCCTACAAGTACCCGCGCCAGATCGAGATCGTCGACGAGCTGCCCAAGACGGTGACCGGGAAGCTGTTGCGCCGCGAGCTGCGCGCGCAGGAAGAGGCCAGGACGACCTGACGCGCGGCCTATCGCGACGAAGTCGCAGACGCGAGTGATCCGCGCGGCGGCGGCTCGCGAAGAACGCGCAGCCAGGAACGCATCTCCCTCTCACCCCGCACCTCTCTCCATGACTGTCTCCCCCGCCGGTCCGGCGCTGCCCGCGCACGACCTCGACGCCGCCATTGCGGCCATGCGCTCGCGCGGCCTTCGCGCCTCAGCGGCCCGGCGCATCGTCCTCGAGGCGCTGTTCGTCGCCTCCGGGCCCGTGTCCGCCGAGCAGATCGCCGCCGGCGTCGCCGGGCGGGTCCCGGCCGGGGACCTCGCGTCGACCTACCGCAACCTCGAGACGCTCGAGGAGATCGGGCTCGTGCGCCACGTCCATCTCGGCCACGGCCCCGGCCGCTACACGCTCGCCCACCGCGCCGGGCGCGAGTACCTGCTCTGCGAGCGCTGCTCGGAGGCGCGCGAGGTCGAGCCGCGCGAGCTCGACGAGGTTCGCGCCGCCATCCGCTCCGCGTTCGGCCTCGAGCCCACCTTCTCCCATTTCCCGATCGTCGGCCTCTGTACGACCTGCAAGGAGGAGCGCAGTGATGACGGTTGACATCCACGCGTCGGGCGACATAACGTCAGATGCCGTAATCGCGAGCGTTTCGCATTACGGCGGTCTGCGATCCGGCGGCAACTCGAGGAGGCCCTGATGGTTGCGACACCCGCCCCGCTCACCGCCGGCTCGCGCTGGCGGCGCATCAGGGCCTCGCTGACCCCGCGGGAGTGGCGCCGGGCGGCCGGGATGACGGCGGTCGTTGTCGGCCTGCACGTGCTCGGGTTCGTCACGCTGCTCGCCTTCGTGGTCCCTCAGAACCTCGAGATCGGCGGTGCCGGCGCGTTCGGGATCGGCATCGGGATCACCGCGTACACCCTCGGCCTGCGCCACGCCTTCGACGCGGACCACATCGGGGCGATCGACAACACCACGCGCAAGCTGATGGCCGACGGCCAGCGGCCGCTCAGCGTCGGCTTCTTCTTCTCGCTGGGCCACTCGACGATCGTCTTCGCGCTCGCCGCCCTGTTCACGATCGGCATCCGCGGCCTCAGCGGCGCCGTCGAGAACGACAGCTCGTTCCTGCACAAGGCCACGGGCCTGGTCGGGCCGGTGGTGTCTGGCTCCTTCCTGTTCCTCATCGGGATCCTCAACCTGCTGATCCTCGTGAGCATCGTGAAGGTGTTCCGGCGCATGCGCCACGGCGAGTTCGACGAGGAGCAGCTCGAGGAGCAGCTCAACTCACGGGGCTTCATGAACCGCTTCTACGGCCGCGCGACGCGCGCGATCAAGAAGCCGTGGCAGATGTACCCGCTCGGCATGCTCTTCGGCCTCGGCTTCGACACCGCGACCGAGATCGCGCTGCTTGCCGCCGCCGGCGCCGCGGCCTCGAGCGAGCTGCCCTTCTACGCGATCATGTGCCTGCCGATCCTCTTCGCCGCGGGTATGTCGCTGCTCGACACCATCGACGGCGCGTTCATGAACTTCGCCTACGGCTGGGCCTTCTCCAAGCCGGTGCGCAAGATCTACTACAACATCACGATCACAGGGCTGTCGGTCGTGGTGGCGCTCCTCATCGGCTCGATCGAGCTGCTCTCCGTGCTGGCCGACAAGCTCGGCCTCACCGGCGGGGTGTGGGACTTTGTGGCCAACATCGATCTCAACGTCGTCGGGTACCTGATCGTCGCCATGTTCATCGTCACGTGGATGATCGCCCTCGCCGTGTGGCGCTTCGGCCGCATCGAGGAGCGCTGGTCAAGACACCTCCAGGAGACCTAGTCTCCGGGGCGCACGCGCGCTCGGAGGCGCGCACCGTCGATCCGGGAGGTCCCATGAGCAACGACGAGCACTCGCACGACGCGTCGCACAGCCACGCGCACGAGCACGGAGACGTCGCGCACGAGCACCCCCACTCCACGCACGACCACGAGCACACCGAGCACGAGCACGAGCATCGCCACGGCGACGAGGTCCACTCGCACTCCCACGTGCACGAGCAGGGCCTCGAGGAGGAGCACGAGCACAGTCACTGATCGGGGGGCGCGGCGACTCAGCGGCCCGCCGACGCCGCCGCCGCGAACGCGATGAGCTCGCCCTCGCCGGGCGCGTGGTCGAGGGGCAGGCTCGGCGTCTCGGGATGGGCCGCGAGCCACGCGCCGGCGATCCGGACCTCGTCGACCTCCGTCGCCGGCAGGTACACCCCGGCGCCGGGACCGGGCGCGTGGCGCATGGCGGCGAGCGTGCGCCGGTGGAGCTCCAGCGCGTCCGGTAGCGGCCCCCAGTCGACGATCCGGCCGCCCACCAGCCAGAACGCGTCCCACGGGCCGCCACCGGCGAGTACTAGCCGGGGCCGTGCGTGGATGGCGGCCAGCGAGCCGTCGAGGCGGTCGAGCAGAACGCGCAGGCGGTGGTGGCGGCGGCGCAGCCACGTCGCGCGCTCGAACCGCTGTTCGCGCGCCGCATCACGCATCTGCTCGTCGACGTGCGCGAGGATCCGCGCCCGGCCGTCGCGCTCGCCGGTGAACAGGCCCAGCGCCTCGTCCAGGCGCCGCCGGTAGAGGTTCGGGTCCAGGTCGCCGAGGCAGGGCGAGAGGCAGCGCCCCATCTGGCCGTAGGCCGACGGCCACTGGCGCCGGGGCAGCATCCGCCCGCAGTGGCGCAGACCGAAGAGCGAGGTGAGCTGCTCGACGAGCTCGGCGGCCGACGCACGGCCCCGTACGGGGCCCACCGTCACGCCGTGGCCGGCGGCCGGCTCGCGCGCCAGCTCGAGGATCGGGAACGGGATGTCGAGCCGGCAGCGGATGAACACGCCGTCGTGGACTCGCTTCAGCCTGGCGTTGCCGGGCGGGCGCAGCTCTTTCACGAGCCGGCCCTCGAGCACGAGGGCGCCGAGCTCGGAGTGGGTGGCGCGCCCGTCGACCACGTGGGCGTGCGGCGCCCATCCGGCGCGCTGCGCGCCGGGACGGAAATGCGCGCGCGCCCGGGCCCGAACGGTGACCGACTTGCCGACGTAGAGCACGCGGCCCAGCCCGTCGCGGAACAGGTACACACCGGGCCCGGCGGGCAGCCCGCCGAAGTCCAGCGGAGCGTGCGCGACAACCGGCTGGGTCCCGTCGACGAAGGGCAGCGAGCGCGGGCGTGGCGGGCGGCGCGCGCGGCGGGATGGCGCGAGCATCGCCACCGCCTCGGCGAGCGTCGGCGCGTGCGCGCAGAGGCGCTGGAAGAGCGCGCAGAACACGCGTGCGCACGTCTCCGCGTCGGCCAGCGCGCGGTGGCTGACGTCGACCTCGATGCCCAGCGAGGCGGCGAGCGGAGCGAGCTTGCGCTGCCCCGCGAGCGGGGCGAAGCGGCGCGCCAGCGCGACGGTGCACAGCACGGGCGGGTCGGGCCACGGCAAGTCTTGGGCGGCGAAGGCGTCGCGCAGCACGCGGCGGTCGAAGGCGGCGCTGTGGGCGACGAGCGCGCGGCCCTGGAGGCGCACCGCGAGCTCGCGCAGGACGCCGGCCGGCTCGGGAGCCTCGTCGACCATGGCCTGGGTGATGCCGGTGAAGCGCTGGATGCCGCGCGTCAGCGGGCGGCGCACCCGCACGAGCGAGGCGTAGCGCTCGTGGAGCTCGCCGCCGCCGACGAGCACGGCGCCGACCTCGGTGAGCTCGCAGTCCCCGCCCGACTTGCCGTTGGTCTCGACGTCGACGGCGAGGAACTCGGCGCTCGCAAGGGAGGCGCGCTCGAGTTGCGGCCGGTCGAGGATCATCACCCCGAAGGGCTACGCCCTGCACCGGACGGCACGCACGAGCGCGTGCGTGCGCCATCCGTGAGGGTCTGGCCTACCGCCCGTAGTCGCGGTCCAATAGGGTTGCTCCGGCCCGAACCCTGGAGGGGGGTCGGTTGGGCATTCAATGGAGAGGATGCTGAGGAGAGTCAGGGAAGCCGGCTTCGGGGCGTGCGTCGCCACCATTGCGGTGAGCGCAATCGTGCTCACCGCGTGCGGGAGCGACAGCAGCTACACGAACTGCCTGCGGCCGCCCGTACCCATCAACGTCTCGGCGGCGATCACCAAGCGCTCGGTGTCGCTGTCGCCGACGAAGCTCGGGGCGGGCCCGATCGTCCTGCTGGTGACCAACCAGAGCGACGCCTCCCAGGTGGCGACGCTGCAGGCGGACGACCTCCAGTCGCCCGGGCAGGCGAACCCCGAGCAGAACGCGGTGAAGCAGCCCGACGGCTGCCCGCGCGACACAGCCCAGCGCTCCGGCCTACGGCAGTCCACGGGTCCGATCAACCCGGCCGACACCGCCCAGCTCAAGGTCGTCGTGAAGCGGGACACGACCTACACGCTCAAGACCGACGACTCGAAGATCTCGCCGGCGCGGCTCAAGGTCACCCGCGACCGGCCGAGCGCGCAGAACGTCCTGCTGACGCCGTAGGGGGCCGCGCACCGGCCCAGGGGCGCCGCGCACCGGCTCCCGCCGCTTGAAACATCCTTCCTCGCGCGCAATACTTGCGTGCGTGCAATCAACTGCTGCTGACAAGCAAGTATCGAAAGCGGCTGAGACTGCGGCCGATGGGGCGGGCCAAGGCGCCTCGGGCGAGCTCGCGCTCGCTCGCGACCTCGAGGCGCTCTTCGGACTCATCATGCGCTCCGAGGACGCGATGAAGCTCGTCGCCTCCTCGGGCCTCAGCCTCGGCCAGTACAAGACGCTGGTCGCCCTGGACGCAGGGGGCGCCGAGGCGTGCCTCAAGGACGTCGGCGAGACGATGGGGATCTCGCTCCCCGCCGCGAGCCGCACGGTCGACGCCCTCGTCCAGCTCGGCTACGTCGAGCGGCGCGAGGACGACGTCGACCGGCGCATGAAGCGCGTCGGCATCTCCCCCGCCGGCCGCGAGGCGCTCGCTCGCGTCCGCGATCTGCGCGTCGGGCTCATCGCGCGCTTCCTCGAGGGCCTTCCTGACCGCGACCGCACGCGCCTCGCCGCCGCGGTCGCCCCGATCCTGTCCCGCGCGGGAGCCTCGGCATGATCGACCGCGTCCGCGCCGCCTCGCAGCGCCTGGCCCCGACCGAGGACAACCGACGCTGGTGGACCCTCGGCGCCATGTGCTTCGCGCTGTTCATGATCATGCTCGACAACACGGTTGTGAACGTCGCGCTCCCCTCCATCCAGCGCGACCTGGGCACGTCGCTCTCTGGCCTCGAGTGGACGATCAACGCGTACACGCTGACCTTCGGCGTCCTGCTGGTCACCGGCGGGCGCCTCGGCGACATCTTCGGCCGGCGGCGGATGTTCCTCCTCGGCGTGGTGGGCTTCGCGGCCTCCAGCGCGCTCATCGGCCTCGCCCCGAACGACGCCTGGCTCGTCGGCGGCCGCGCGCTCCAGGGCGTCGGCGCCGCGTTCATGATGCCGGCGACGCTCTCGATCATCACCAACGCCTTCCCGCCCGAGGAGCGGGGAAAGGCGATCGGGACGTGGGCGGGAGTGTCGGCCATCGCGCTCGCCATCGGGCCCGTGTTCGGCGGCTTCCTCGTCGACCACGTCTCGTGGCGGGCGATCTTCTACATCAACGTGCCTGTCGCGGCGCTCGCCGTGGCGGTGACGCTCTTCGCCGCCCACGAGTCGCGCGACGAGACCGTCGGGCGCGAGATCGACCTGCCGGGGATCGCCGTGCTCACCGTCGGCATCGGCGCGATCATCCTCGCGCTCGTCCGGTCGACCGCACGAAGGCCGGCGTCGCCTCGGGCGTCCTCTCCATGAGCCGTATGGTCGGCGGTTCGTTCGGCGTCGCCGCGATGGGGGCGCTGATCATCGCGATCGGCGGGAGCAGGCTCGGTGAGCTGCTGCCGCGAATTCCCCAGGGCCAGCGCGAAGAGCTCGCACAGGCCCTCGGCTCGGGCGGCGGCAACGGCGCGGCCGGAGCGGTCGGGCGCGCGATCAACGAGGCGTTCGTCAGCGCCGTCTCCACCGGGCTCCGGCTCAGCGCCGCCTTCGCGGTCGCGGGCGCGCTGCTCGGCTGGCTGCTGATCGCGCCGAGGCGCCGCGCCACGGAGGCGCCCGCGGCCGAGCCGGCGGCCGCCGCCGCGCCCGCCGGCGTCGAGCCGCAGGGCGAGCCGGTCTCGGCCTGAGCCCTATCCCCTCCCTCTCCCTGTGCGGGCGACCGCGAGCTGCTTCTTCGTCGTCTTCCCGCTGACCCGATAGGTCTTGCCCTTGCGCTTCGCCAGCCCTGCCCGCTCGAGCCGCTTGAGGACGACCGGGCAGCGCTTGCAACGCGGCCTGGACTGGCAGCAGCGGGCCTTGGGCTTGATCTTCTTCATCGGTCGCGTCGAGGCTAGTGGCCTCGGAGTGCGCTAGCGTCGCGCCCCATGGCCGACACCGACGTCGCCGACGCACTCCACGAGCAGGTGGGCCACGAGTTCGCGGCCTTCCAGCAGTACACGGCGATCGCCGTGCACTACGACGCCGAGACGCTCCCGCGTCTCGCCGCCTTCTTCTACGCCCAGGCGCTGGAGGAGCGCAACCACGCGATGATGATGGTGCGCTTCCTCCTCGACCAGGGCGTCGAGGCGCGCATTCCGGGCGTCGACGCTCCCCAGGTCGAGTTCGCCGACGTCGTCGCGCCCGTCGCCCTCGCGCTCGACCAGGAGCGGCGCGTCGCCGAGCAGATCAACGCGCTCGCCGCGCTCGCCCGCGACCGCGGCGACTACACGAGCGAGCAGTTCATGGGCTGGTTCATCAAGGAGCAAGTCGAGGAGATCGCGACGATGTCGGACCTCCTGCGCGTGGTCGAGCGCGCCCGCGAGAACCCGCTGCTCGCCGAGGAGTACCTCGTCCGCGAGGCACCCGGCGGCGAGGGCGGCGATCCGACGGCGCCTCCGGTGGCCGGCGGCGCGCTGTAGGGCGGGCGGGCTGTAGGGCGGGCGGGCCATCGGCCCGGGAGGCGTCCTCCCCGCGCTCTAGCGTCCGGGCCGGTGCAGGTCCTCGAGCGCTTCGATCCGAACGCCGTCGCGGCGCTGCGCGCCCGAGGCGAGTTCTTCTGGCTCGACCTCACCGGCCCGAGCGCGGCCGAGGTCGACGAGGTCCGCCGCACGCTGGGACTGAGACCGGCGCCCGAGGACCTCCCCGGCATGCGCCGCCGGCTCTTCTTGCAGGCTGAGGACCACGTCGTCCTCGTCTGCCGCGGCGCCGACCTCGTCGACCTGGTCGTGCGCGCCTTCGAGGTCGACGTGTGGGTTCACGGCGATTTCGTGCTCACCGTCCATGACGCGCCCGTCGAGGAGCTCGGGCAGCTGGCCGAGCGGATCGCGCGGAGGAAGGACGAGTCCGAGCAGCACATGGTCGCGAAGATCATCGACGCGGTGACCGACAGCTACTACTCCGTGCTCGAGGAGCTCGACCAACAGGTCTCAGAGCTCGACGAGGAGATCATCGAGCGCCCCGCGCGCAGTCAACTCGAGCAGATCGCGCAGCTGCAACGTGCGCTTGCGGCCCTGCGGCGCCTGGCCAACCCGCTGCGCGACACGCTGCGGCGCCGGGCCGACGACGTCGTCGACGTGCCCGGGCTCGAGAAGGGCGCCCGCGACTACCTCCGCGAGCTGGCCGACGACATGGGCCGCATCTCCGAGCAGCTCGACGCCTTCGCCTTGCAGCTCACCACCGGCGTGGACGTCTACCTCTCGCGCACCTCCAACCAGCTCAACCAGCTCACGTGGCGCCTCACGATCGTCGCGACCATCTTCCTCCCGCTCACCTTCGTCACGGGCTTCTTCGGGCAGAACTTCGGCTGGCTCGTCCGCCACGTCAACACGCTGGCCGACTTCCTGGTGTGGGGGATCGGCGGTCTCGCCGTCGCGTGCCTCCTGCTCGTGATCTTGTTCCGTCGCCAGCGGCAGCTCCCCTAGCCCCGATGCGGCGCCTGTGGCGACTCGTCGTCCTCTTCTGGCGCAAGGCCTACGAGGACAACGTCACGGGGCTCTCGGGGATGGTCGCGTACAACCTGCTGCTCTCGATCCTGCCGGTGACCCTTCTGGCGTTCTTCGTCGCCGGACGGGTGCTGCAGAGCGCAGAGCTCCAGCAGCAGGTGGTCGACGACCTGAGCAAGCTCTTCCCGAGCGCCGCCGAGGGCACGCTGCGGACGCTCACCGAGCGCCTGCGCAGCTCCTCGACGGGCTTCGGGGTCGCCGCGCTGGTCGCCAGCGTGTGGATCGGCGCGTCGTTCTGGGGCGCCCTGGACACCGCGTTCTGCCGGATCTACCACGTTCGCTGCCGCGCGTGGCTCGAGCAGAAGCGCTTCGCGCTGGTGATGCTGCTCGTCGCCCTCGCGCTCGTGGTCGCCACCGTGATCGTTCCGGCGGCCCAGAGCGTCTTCGTCGCCGGGGCGAGCGGGCTGCCGTTCGGCCTGTCCGACGTGCGAGGCGTCGTCTACGCCCTCTCGGTGGCGGCCGGCCTCGCGATCCTCTTCGTGCTGCTGTGCGTCGTCTACTGGGCCGTGCCGCACCGCAGGGTGCCGTGGCAGGCGGTGTGGCCCGGCGCGCTGGGTGCGACCTTCGCCATCGGGGTCGTCGACTACGCGTTCCCGGTCTACCTGACGAGCGTCAGCACGATCTCGGACTTCGGGACGACCTTCGTCTTCGTGGTCATCGTCCTCATCTGGTTCTACGCGATGGCGATCATCATCCTCGCCGGCGGGGTCGTCAACGCCCTGCGCTTCGAGCTTCACGAGACGGGCGAGCTGGCGGTGGCGAGGTGAGGCCTGCCTCGAACAGCCCGACGAGTTCGAGGGCCTCCGCCTGATCCAGGAAGTCGCGCGCCCGGTCGATGAGCCCCGCAGGTCGATGAGCCCCGTCGGCTCCATGCGGACGTCGGTGCCCCAGACGTCATACGTGCCCGCCCGCCGTTTCGGCCCGGGCTCGACCTCCGGTCTCGCTTGACCGCCGGGCCGCGCCCGGCTCTTAGTACGCTCCGCTTCCCCAATCCGTAGAGAGGTCGATGCCAGTGGCAGTTGACGTGAGCCGAGTCGCGAGCCTTGACGTTGAGCCGGGCGAGCTTCCGAAGACGATGGCCGCCTGGGTCATCCGCGAGGAGCGCTTCGGCGAGCCCGTCGACGCCTTCCAGGTCGAGGAGATCGAGATTCCCGAGCCGGGCGCCTTCGAGGTCATCGTCCGCGTCATGGCGGCCGGGGTCAACTTCAACAACGTCTGGGCCGCTCTCGGCCAGCCGGTCTCGGTGATGCGCTACGGCGACCATCCCGAGTACGGGCATCACATCGGCGGCTCCGATGCCTCGGGGGTGGTTTGGACGGTCGGCGCGGGCGTCACCCGGTGGAAGCCCGGCGACGAGGTCGTGATGCACTGCAACCAGGCCTCCTACGAGGATCCCGAGGTCCACGGTCTCGACCCGCTCGCCGCCCCGAGCCAGCGCATCTGGGGCTATGAGACCACGTGGGGATCCTTCGCCCAGTTCACCAAGGTCCAGGCCCAGCAGCTCCTCCCCAAGCCGCACGCGCTGACCTGGGAGGAGTCGGCGTCCTACGGCCTGACGTACTTCACCGCCTACCGGATGCTGATCGACCAGTGCGAGCTGCAGGCCGGCCATCGCGTGCTCATCTGGGGCGCCGCGGGCGGCCTCGGCGTGTTCGCCACGCAGCTCTGCGCGATGACCGGCGCGAAGTCGGTCGGCGTGGTCAACTCCGCCGAGAAGGGCAGCCTCGTCCAGCAGCTCGGCGCCGCCGGGTACATCGACCGCAACGAGTTCGCCGGGATGATGCGCAAGGGCGGCGAGTCGCCCGAGGAGGAGAAGGCGCGCTTCAAGGAGTCACGCCGCTTCGGCAAAGCCGTGGAGGAGGTCCTCGGCGGGCCGCCCGACATCGTCTTCGAGCACGTCGGCCAGGCGACCTTCCCGACCTCGGTGTTCGTCGTCAAGCCCTTCGGCAAGGTCGTCATCTGCGCCGGCACCACCGGCTACAACCTGGACTTCGACGTCCGCTACCTGTGGATGCGCCAGAAGCAGATCATCGGCTCGCACTTCGCCAACGCGTGGGAGTGCCTGAAGGCCAATCAGCTCATCGATGACGGCCTCATCCGCCCCGTCCTGTGGCGCACGATGCCCTTCGAGGGTGTCGCCGAGGCGCACCAGCTGCTGCGCGAGAACAAGCACCTGGGCAAGATCTCCATCCTCGTCGGCGCCGAGGAAGAAGGACAGGGCAGGACGGCCGAGGGGCCCGGCGCGATCCACGCGGAGGTCGGCGTCTGATGTCCGGCGTCGTCCTGCTCCCCTGGTACGCGACGCTCTTCCGGGGTGACGACATGGAGCGCGCGCTGGCCGAGATCGCGCCGGTCGCGATGCGCTACGGCGCGCTGGAGTACGACGTCCTGCGCTCACATGGCGACACCTACAAGTTCGCGCACTACTCCACGTGGGACGAGCACATCCAGTTCGAGGCCTACTGGTACGGCTCGGAGTTCCGCCTCTGGCGCTCGGACAACCAGGGGTGGTTCCAGGTGCCGATCGTCTACGAGTGGTACGACCGGGTCGTCCGCGCCGAGACGCGGCAAGCGCTCGGCCACCCCGTCGAGTAGCTGGGGACGCCGGCGGCCACGGGTCAGCCCTGCTCCAGCGGGGCCATCGTGAGGCCCGCCTCGGAGAGCTGCTGCCAGTAGAGCTCAGCCGTCTCCTTGGCGCCGCTCCAGACGATCGCCCGGCCCTTGTTGTGGATGCGGTCGGCGATGCCGTAGCCCTGGTCGAGCGTCACCCCCGGGATGAAGCGCGCGAGCGTCCGCGCGACGTGGTCGAAGGTGTTGTGGTCGTCGTTGAGGACGATCACCCGCCAGTGGCCCCCCAGGCCGCTTCCCGGGTCGCCGACGCGGGGCTTCTCGATCGTCTGGCTCACGCCGCCTCGCGCTCGGCGCGCTTGCGCCAGTAGCGCTCGAGGCCCTGGTAGGCCTGGCCTGCGGGGACTGCCTGCTCGTAGGTCGCGGCCGTCTCGTCGTCGCTGACCGCCGCCCGGATCTCGGCGCGCAGGCCGGCGACGAAGTCCTTCTCGGAGCGGTCGCGTGCCAGGCGCGCCTGCTCGTCGAGCTGGCCGCGGAGCGTCTCGAGGTGGTCGCCGACACGGGAGCGGATGGCCCCGAAGTGGGTGGGCGCGAGCGCCGAGGGGTCCCAGCGCGCGACGGTGTCAAGCGAGCGGTGCCACGCCTCTACGTCCACGTCCGGTGGCGGGGTGGGCGCCACGACGATCTCCTCGGGCTGGATGCGCACGCCGGCCACGTCGCCGACGTAGGCGATCCCCGAGTCCTGGTGGAGGTAGGAGACGTGGTGGGAGGCGTGGCCGGGCGTGTAGGCCACGCGGAAGCCCTCCACCCGCTCGTCGCCGTGCAGGACGCGGATGTTGTCGTCGGGCACGGGGATGACCTCGCCCCACAGGCGATCGAAGTCCTCGCCGTAGAGCCGCCGGGCGCTGGCCACGAGGCGCTCGGGGTCGACCATGTGGGGCGCCCCGCGATCGTGGACGTAGACGGGCAGGTCGGGGTACCGGCGCACGAGCGCACCGCTCGCGCCGGCGTGGTCGAAATGGATGTGCGTGAGCAGCAGCGCGCGGGGCTCGAGCCCGTCGAGCTTGGCGAGCAGCGTCTCGACGCTGGACTCCGGGCCGGGGTCGACGAGCACCCCGTCCACCTCGTAGCAGCAGATGACCCGCGAACGCCCCACGTGGTCGACGTCGATCTCGCGCATCCCCTGAGCCTACCCGCCGCCCCGTAGAATCTCCGCTGATGAGCGAGAGCCAAGGCCTCCCCGAGCGCGACGCCGCCCGACCGCCCCAGCGCGACGGCCCCCGCCTCCCCGAGCGCGATCGGCCGTGGATGATGCGCACCTACGCAGGCCATTCCACCGCGGAGCGGTCCAACGAGCTCTACCGCCGCAACCTCGCCAAGGGCCAGACCGGGCTCTCGATCGCCTTCGACCTCCCGACCCAGACCGGCTACGAGGCCGACGACGAGCTCTCGCGCGGCGAGGTGGGCAAGGTCGGTGTGCCGGTGGCCCACAAGGGCGACATGCACGCCCT
The DNA here is from genome assembly GCA_963728925.1 of uncultured Actinomycetes bacterium. Taxonomy (GTDB): domain Bacteria; phylum Actinomycetota; class Thermoleophilia; order Solirubrobacterales; family Solirubrobacteraceae; genus JBBPZA01. The sequence continues at coordinate 105,165 of CAVSMB010000031.1, forward strand.
GCTCGACGGCATCCCGCTCGACGAGATGAACACCTCGATGACGATCAACGCGACGGCGGCGTGGCTGCTCGCCCTGTACATCGTCACCGCCCAGGAGAACGGGACCGACCCGGCCGTGCTCCAGGGCACGACCCAGAACGACATCATCAAGGAGTACCTGTCGCGGGGCACCTACGCCTTCCCGCCCGGGCCGAGCATGCGGCTGATCGCCGACATGGTCGCCTACGCCGTGCAGGAGGTGCCGAAGTTCAACCCGGTGAACATCTGCTCCTACCACCTTCAGGAGGCCGGGGCCACGCCGGTGCAGGAGATCGCCTTCTCGATGAGCAACGCGATCGCCGTGCTCGACGAGGTGCGCGAGCGGGTCGACCCGGAGTTGATGGGCACGGTCTTCGGGCGGATCTCGTTCTTCGTCAACGCGGGCGTGCGCTTCGTGGAGGAGCACGCGAAGCTGCGCACGATGTCGGTCCTGTGGGACGAGCTCGGCCGCGAGCGCTACGGCGTGCAGGACCCGCGCCGGCGGCGCTTCCGCTACGGGGTGCAGGTGAACTCCCTCGGCCTGACCGAGGCTCAGCCCGAGAACAACGTGCAGCGCATCGTGCTCGAGGCGCTCGCGGTGACCCTCGGGCGCAACGCCCGCGCGCGAGCGATCCAGCTCCCCGCGTGGAACGAGGCGCTGGGCCTCCCGCGGCCGTGGGACCAGCAGTGGTCGCTGCGCATCCAGCAGGTGCTCGCGTTCGAGACCGACCTGCTCGAGTACCCCGACCTCTTCGAGGGCTCCGTGGTCATGGAGGGACTGGTCGAGGAGCTGCTCGAGGGGGCGCGAGCCGAGATGGCGGTGGTGGCCGAGCACGGCGGGGCGGTCGAGGCGGTGCCCTACATGAAGGCCGCGCTCGTCGACTCCCACCGCGAGCGGCTGCGGCGCATCGAGTCGGGGGAGCTCACGGTCGTCGGCCAGAACCGCTTCGTGGAGACCGAGTCCTCACCGCTCACCGCCGACGCCGAGGGGGGGATCCTCGTGGTCGACCCCGCCGTCGAGGCGCAGCAGATCGAGGCGCTCGGGGCGTGGCGCTCGGCGCGCGACGCCGCGGCCGTGGAGGACGCGCTGGCCGAGCTGGCGCGGGTCGCCGCCGACAAGAGCTCGAACATCATGCCCGCGACGATCGCCGCGGCGCGGGCGGGCGCCACCACGGGCGAGTGGGCAGGGACGCTGCGCGAAGCCTTCGGCTCCTACCGCGCGCCGACCGGCGTCGGCGAGGCGTCCGCGGGACCGCCGGACGATCGCCTGGAGGAGCTGCGCGACGAGGTCGGCCGCGTGAGCGAGGCGCTGGGCCGGCGGCTGAAGATCCTCGTCGGCAAGCCCGGGCTCGACGGCCACTCCAACGGCGCCGAGCAGATCGCCGTCCGGGCGCGGGACGTCGGCATGGACGTCGTGTACGAGGGCATCCGGCTGACCCCGTCGCAGATCGCCCGCAGCGCGGTGGACGAGGGCGTGCACGTCGTCGGCCTCTCGATCCTCTCGGGCTCGCACCGCGAGCTGATCCCCGGAGTGATCGAGGCGCTGCGCGACGCGGGCTCCGGCGCGCCGGTGATCGTCGGTGGCATCATCCCCGAGGCCGACGTCGCCGCGCTGCGCGACGCGGGCGTGGCTGCGGTCTACACGCCCAAGGACTTCGACATCAACCGCATCATGCGCGACATCGTCGCGCTCGTCGCCGAGCACAACGGCATCGCGGCCGCCGCCGCGTGAAGGGCGGCGAGGGGCCCGCGGGAGAGGCCGCGCCGGGCGGGGCGGGGCCGCCTGGAGACGGCGCGCCGGGCGGGCTGCCTGAAGACGTCGCGGCCGGTGAGGCTGTCGCCGCCGACCTCGGCCGGCGCCTGCGCGAGCGCGACCTCTCCGCAGCGCCGGCTGCCCTCAACGTGCTCGAGAACCGGGCGCCCGGCAACCGTGGCGCGATCGCGGCGCTGCTCGCCGAGCTCTCTCCCGCGGCCCTGGAGGGGGAGGCTCCCGCGCACGTCGTCGGGGTCACCGGCCCGCCAGGGGCCGGCAAGTCCTCGCTGCTCTCAGAGCTCGTCCGCGCCTGGAGGGCCGGCGGTCGCACGGTCGCCGTGCTCGCCGTCGACCCGACCTCGCGGCGTTCTGGAGGCTCGCTGCTCGGCGACCGCGCTCGGATCGCCTTCGACCCCGCCGACCGCGGTGTCGTCATCCGCTCGACCGCGGCCGGCGAGCGGCTCGGCGGGCTGGCGGCGCCGACCCGGGACGCCGCCCAGGCACTCTCCGCCGCCTTCGACGTCGTCGTCATCGAGACCGTCGGCGTCGGCCAGTCCGAGACCGAGGTCGCCGACGTGGCCGACACCGTCGCCGTCGTCGTGCAGCCCGGCAGCGGGGACGTGCTGCAGTTCCTCAAGGCGGGGATCATGGAGATCCCGGACGTGCTCGTCGTGACCAAGGCCGACCTCGGCCGCGTCGCCCAGGCGGCGCTGCGCGACGTCCGGGCCGCCCTGCGCTCGCTCGGCGCCGGCGACGTGCCGGTGCTGGCGGTCAGCGCGGTGCACCCGGTCCGCGGCGTCGAGGCGCTCGTCGAGGCGCTCGACGCGCTCGGCGCGCGTCAGGACCTCCCCGCCCGGCGCCTGCGCGCTCGCCGGCGCACGGCGCTCGCCGCGTTTGCCGCCGAGCACGGCGAGCGCGCGCTGCGCGACCTGGGCGGGCGTCGCGCGGCCCAGCGCTGGCTCGACGAGCAGGACCCCGGGCTCGACGTCGCCGCGCTCGAGCGCGCGCTCGCGCAGCGCGCCGCCGCGCCGCCGAGCGACGGCTAGGGTCCCTCGCCGTGCTGCGGCTGACGGCCATCCTCCTCGGCGTCTTCGCGGTCGCGACGATCGTTGGGGAGCTCGCCGGCGCGGTCAACCTGGGAACGGCCGCGACCTTCGGCCAGCTCGCCTTCCTCGCCGCGCTCGTCTACCTCATGGTGCGCGACTGACTCGGCGTCCATATTCGGGCCCGAGCGGGTAGCCGCTCGGGGGCAGCCGAGGAAGAGTAGCTCCCATGGACGTCGCCCTGATCCTCGTCATCGCGGTCGTCGTCATCGCCGTGCTCGCACGACTGATCTTCGCCGTGTCGCGACGCGGGCACGCCGAGCGCGAGCGCCATCGAGGCGACGCGGAACAGGCGCGCCAGCGCGCGCACGAGGCCAACGCACGAGCGGAGCTCAAGGAGGCCGACATGCACCGCGCGCGCGCCGACGTCGCCCAGGAGCGGGCCGAGCGCGAGAGGACGGCCGCCGAGACGTCGTCGAGGAGGAGCGCGTCGTTCGCGAGGAAGACCGACCCGCTCGCTGACGCGGTCGCCCGTCCGTCGCGAACGCCGTTCAGCGCGGCGGACGGCCGACCAGCGGGCCGAAGACCCGGCGCAGGAAGCGCTGGATCCTCCCGCCGACCACGCCCAGGATCAGGCTGCCCCCGCTCACCGGCGCGGCGGGGGCCGGCGCCGGGCGCGACGGCGGAGGAGGCGCGGCGGCGGCCGGCGCGGCGGTCGCCGCAGACGCGGGCCCCCCCGACCGCTCGGGCCCGACGTCGATCGCCGCTGACTCGTCGGTGTCCGCGTCAGGCGCGGCGCGCGCGGACACGGGGGCGGCCTCCTCGGCGGCCGGCGCCGGAGCCACGGTGATCGTCTCCGACACGCACGTGGAGAAGTCGCGAAGCAACCGGTTCGAGACGTCCTTGATCATCCCGCCGCGACCGAAGCGCGCGAGGCGGCCGGTGATCGTGAAGTCGGTGACGCTGTCGACGCGCGTCGAGCCGTCGGCCTCGACCAGGCGGCTCGTGATCGTCGCGCGAGCCGCGCCCTGACCGCGCTTGTCCTGGCCACTCGCCTTCATGACGACCTCGTGGGCGTCCTCGTCGACGAACTCCATGTGCAGCTCGCCGTTGTACGCCGCGGTCGTCGGGCCCAGCTTGACCTGGAAGGTCCCACGGTAGGTGCCGTCCTCGCCGGCCTCGGTGACCTGCGCCCCCGGCAGGCAGGGCGCCACGCGCTCCACGTCGATCAGCGCGGCCCACACCTCGTCGATGGGCGCCGCCACCTCGAAGGACCGTTCGAGCTTCACAGCGCTGCCTCCAGTTGCTCGCGGGTATCGATGTCGTCCGGGCGGCCGAGGCCGTCGCAGGGCACGTCGCGCACCGGCAGCCCGGCCAGCAGGCCGCGCGCCCCCTCGTCGCCGTGGACGGCGCCCACGGCCTCGAAGAGCTCGCGCTCGAGCACCACAGGATGGGCGGGCACGCCGCGGTAGGTCGCCCGCACCGCGACGGCGCCCTCGCCGCGCGCGACAAGCACCGCCGCGATGGCCCGCGGCGACAGGAACGGCTGGTCGCCCAGCACCACCACGACCGCCTCGGCGCCTTCGGCCTCGAGCGCGGCGACCCCGGCCCGCAGCGACGCCGACTGGCCCCTGTCCCAGTCCGGGCAGAGCACCGGCTCGGCGCCGTGGAGGTCGACCTCGCGCCGGATCGCCGACGCGTTGGCGCCGAGCACGACCACGAGCCGGTCCAGCCCCGACGCGGCCATCGCCGCGAGCGGGTGCTCGAGCAGCGGCCGCCCCCGCAGCCGCGCGAGCTGCTTGGGGCCGCCGAACCGGCGCCCGTCGCCGGCGGCGAGGACCACTCCGCCGATCACGCGCCAGCCCCTACTTCGAGCAGGCGAAGGCCGCCGATCACGAGCCGGCCCCTTCCTCGAGCAGCACCGCCAGCTCCTCCAGCGAGGCGATCGAGTTGCCGGCGAGCAGGTGGTCGGTGTGGGGTAGCGCCGCGCGCATCCCTCGGGTGAGCGGCGCGTAGTCGGGGTGGGCGGCGAGCGGGTTGAGCCACAGCACGCGGTGCGCGCACCGGCCCAGGCGCGCCATCTCGGCCCCGAGCAGCTCGGGATCGCCGCGGTCCCAGCCGTCGGAGAGCACGACGACCACGGCCCCGCGCCCCAGCCGCCGGCCGTGCTCGCGGTTGAGCGTCGCGATCGCGTCGCCGATCCGCGTGCCGCCCGACCAGTCGGTGACCGCAGCCGACGCGCGCTGCAGCGCGCGATCGGGGTCGCGGCCCGAGAGCTCGCGCGTGATGCGGGTGAGCCGCGTCCCGAAGGCGAAGGCCTCGACGCGCCGGTGGGCGGCGACGGCGGCCTGGAGGTACTGCAGCAGCATGCGGGCGTAGGGCTCCATGGAGCCCGAGACGTCGCAGACCAGCACGAGCGGCCGCGGTCGGTCGCCGCGCTCGCGCCAGCGGCGCTCGATCGGCTCGCCCCCGTAGCGCAGCGAGGCGCGCAGCGTCCGCCGCAGGTCGTGCAGCTCGCCGCGCCGGCGGGCGGGCCGGCTGCGACGGCTCTCGCGCCGCGGGCCGCGCGCGGCGAGCCGCACCAGCAGCCGCCGCGCGACGGCGCGCTCGGCGGCGGTGTAGTGCGCGAAGTCCTTCTCGCGCAAGAGCTCGACGTCGCTCCACGCCGCCGGCACCGGCTCCGTCTCGAGTTCGGCGGCGGGCGGACCGGGCTCACCGCCGCGGCCCCCCTTCGCCTCGCCGGGCGCCCGCGGCAGAACGAGCCGACCGACGTCGTCGAGACCCTCAGGAGCCGGCGGGCGCTCGGGTGCCGGGAAGCACGCCTCGAAGGCCGCATCGAACACCTCGAGGTCCTCGCGCCGCGAGCACAGCGCGGCGCGCAGCGCGTGGTAGGAGTCGGTCCTCGACGACGGGTCGACGGCGGCGAGCGCGCGGTGCGCGGCGAGCAGCTCGCCGACCCCCGCGCGCACACCGCCGGCACGCAGAGACGCGACGAGCATCCCGAGCCGGCCCGTGAGGCGCAGGCCGAGGGCCACCTCAGACACCGTCGAGCACCCCCCGCTCGCGGACGCGCTCGAGGTCCTCGCGGACCTTGAGCGCGGCGCCCAGCGAGCCGTCGAGGTCGCCGTCGCCCAGCGCCAGCAGCGCCTGCGCCCACGCGAGCGTCTCCCCCACCCCGGGGAGCTTGTAGAGCTCCTCGTGGCGCAGCCGGGCGACGGCGCCGACTACCCGGCGCGCGATGTCGTCCGGCATCCCCGGCAGCCGCGCGCGCACGATCTCGAGCTCGCGATCGGCCGCCGGGTAGTCGATCCAGTGATACAGGCACCGTCGCTTGAGCGCGTCGTGGAGCTCGCGCGTCCGGTTGGAGGTCACGACGACCAGCGGGCGCCCGCGCGCCTCGACCGTCCCGAGCTCGGGGATCGTCACCTGGAAGTCGGCGAGGAACTCGAGCAGGAAGGCCTCGAACTCGTCGTCGGCGCGATCGACCTCGTCGACGAGCAGCACGACCGGCCCCTCGTGCTCGAGCGCCTCGAGCAGCGGCCGGCGCACGAGGAACTCGCGCCCGAACAGCCGCGAGGTCTCCCCGCCCTCCCCCGCGCCGCGCAGCGCCAGGAGCTGGCGCGCGTAGTCCCAGTCGTAGACCGCCTGGTGAACGTCGATTCCCTCGTGGCATTGCAGCCGGATCAGCCGTGCCCCGGCCGCTCCGGCGAGCGCCTTGGCGACCTCGGTCTTCCCCACGCCGGCCTCGCCCTCGAGCAGCAGCGGCTGCTCGAGGGAGACCGCCAGGAACACCGAGGTGGCCAGGCCGCGGTCGGCGAGATAGCGCTCACCGCCGAGCGCCTCGCGCACGTCGGCGACGGACGTCCAGCGCGCCGCCGCGGGCGGCCCGGCCGGACCCGCCATAGCTCCGTCGGCCGGGGCGTCGGGCGCGGTCAGGCCGACACCCCTGCCGCCTGCTCGAGCGCGCGCCGGGTCAGCACCCGCGCGAGGTGGCGCTTGTACTCCGGGGTCGCGTTGAGGTCGCCGGGCGGCTCCGTGCCCTCGGCGGCCTGCTCGGCCGCGGCGGCGATGCTCTGCGCATCGAGCGGCCGGCCGCGCAGGGCGGCCTCGGCCGCGGTCGCGCGCAGCGGCACCGAGCTCATGTGGGTCAGCCCGATGCGCACGTCCTCGCAGGTTCCGCCGCTGCTCTTGACGAGCGCGCAGACGCCGACCATCGCCCAGTCCTCGGCTCGGCGGTTGAACTTCAAGGCGCCCCAGCCATAGCCCTCGAGCGCCGGCACGCGGATCTCGGTCATGACCTCGTCGGGCCCTACCGCCGTCGTCAGGTAGTCCTGGAAGAGGTCCGCTGCCGCGACCTCCCGGTCACCCGAGGGCCCGTGCAGGCTTACCGAGCCCTCGGCCGCGAGGACCACCGCCGGGAGGTCGGAGGCGGGGTCGCCGTGGGCCAGCGAGCCGCCGATCGTCCCGCGATTGCGAACCTGCTGGTCGGCGATCGTGCTCGCCGTGTGGGCGAGCAGACCGAGCTCGGGTGAGCGCTCGAGCGTCGCGTGCGTGGTGAGCGCGCCGATCTTCAGGTCGCCGTTCTCCCGGGACACGCCGGCCAGCCCCTCGATCCCGCGCAGGTCGATGAGCAGCGTCGGCGCGGCGAGCCGCAGCTTCATCAGCGGGACGAGCGAGTGCCCCCCGGCGATGAGCTTCGCGTCCTCTCCGCCCTCGGACAGCGCCGAGACGGCCTCGTCGAGCGAGGCCGCCACCGTGTAGTCGAAGTCGGCGGGGATCATGCGCCACCTCCCTGGGCTGGATTGGTCGGGCCGGACCCGGCCGAGCCCGCGTCGCCGCCGGTCGCGCCCTGCTCGGTGTCCGGCGGCCCCGCCCCGCTGCCGCGGGCGACCTCGATGGCTTCCCACACCCGCATCGGGGTCAGCGGCATGTCCAGGAACGTGACGCCGATCGGGCGAAGCGCGTCGACGGCCGCGTTCACGATCGCCGGCGAGCCGGCGATCGTCCCGGCCTCGCCCACGCCCTTGACCCCGAGCGAGTTGACCGGGGAGGGCGTCTCCGTTCGGTCGGTCTCGAAGCTCGGGATCTCGCCCGCCGTCGGCAGCGCGTAGTCGACGAACGTGCCGGTCAGGAGCTGGCCGTCCTCGTCGTAGACGATCTGCTCGTAGAGGGCCTGGCCGATGGCGTGAGCCACCCCGCCGTGGATCTGGCCGTCGATCAGCAGCGGGTTGATCGCCGGGCCGCAGTCGTCCACGCACACCCAGCGCACGACGTCGACCTTGCCCGTGTCGACGTCGACGTCGAGCACGCATGCGTGCGCGCCGAAGGGGAACACGAAGTTCTCCGGGTCGTAGAAGTTGGTCTCCTCGAGCCCGGGCTCCACCCCCTCGGGGATGTTCTGGGGCACGTAGGCGGCCAGCGCGACGTCCGACAGCGGCATGCCGCGGTCGGGCGAGCCCTGGACGGCGAACTTCCCGCCGCGCATCTCCATGTCTTCGGGCGCGGCCTCGAGCAGGTGGGCGGCGATCTTCTTGGCCTTGTCGGCCACCTTGTCGGCGGCTCGCGCCACCGACTCGCCGCCCACCGAGAGCGAGCGCGAGCCGTAGGTGCCCATGCCGAACGGCCCGGTGCCGGTGTCGCCGTGCATGACCTCGACCTGCTCGTAGGAGATCCCGAGCTTGTCGCCCACGATCTGCGCCATGGCGGTCTCGAGCCCCTGGCCGTGCGGCGAGCTGCCGGTGAACACCGTCGCGCTCCCCGACGGATGGACGCGGACCACCGCCGACTCCCAGAAGCCGGCCTGGATGCCCACGCCCCCGGGTCCCACCGCGCGTGACGGCGCCAGGCCGCAGATCTCCATGTAGGTGGAGAAGCCGATGCCCCGGTAGATGCCCTGCTTGCGCAGCTCGGCCTGCTCGGCGCGGAAGGCGTCGAGGTCGAGGTTCTCGAGCAGCTTGTCGAGCGTGCCGTGGTAGTCCCCGGAGTCATAGACCATGCCGACGGCGACCTCGGCCGGGAAGTCCTCCTTGGGGATGAAGTTGCGCCGCCGCAGCTCCAGCGGGTCCATGTCGAGCTCCGCCGCCATCTGGTCGACCATGACCTCGACGATGTGGATGGCCTCGGGCCGCCCGGCGCCGCGAATCGCGTCGGTCGGGAACTTGTTCGTGAAGACCCCGACGATGTCGGTCTTGACGTTCGGGATCTTGTAGCAGCCGCTCATCACGAAGGCCCCGAAGGACGGGATGAACGGGGTGAGCAGCTGCTGGTAGGCGCCCAGGTCGGCGATCAGCTTCGCGTGGATCGCGGTGATCTTGCCGTCGCGGGTCGCGCCCATGCGGACGTAGTCGACCTGGTCGCGACCGTGGACGGCCACCTGCATGTCCTCGCTGCGCGTCGCCGTCCACTTCACCGGCCGCTCGAGCTTGCGCGAGACGTAGGCGCACAGCGCCTCCTCGCCGTACACGTTGAGCTTGGAGCCGAAGCCGCCGCCCACCTCGGGCGCGATGACCCTGAAGCGGTCCTCGGGGATCCCGAGCACGCCCGCGAGCTGGAGGCGCACGAGGTGGGGGATCTGCGTCGCGGTCCACAGCGTGATCGAGCCGGCGCGGAAGTCGGCCACCACGCCGCGCGGCTCGATCGCCGCTCCGGCCGTGCGATGGTTGACGATGCGCCGCTCGACGACGACGTCGGCCTCGGCGAGCGCCTTGTCGACGTCCCCGCCACCCAGCGACCAGTCGTGGACCTTGTTGGTGTGAAACTGCTCGTGGACGAGCGGGGAGCCCTCCTCGAGCGCGGCCTCGGGGTCGACCACGACCGGCAGCGACTCGTACTCGACGAGCACGTCCTCCGCGGCGTCGACCACTGTGTACTTGTCCTCGCCGACGACGACGGCGACTGCGTCGCCGACGTGGCAGACCTTCCCGCGGGCCAGCGGCCAGTGCTCGGGCGTCTTGACCTCGACCCCGGGCGAGACCCAGGCCATGGGAAGCGGCGCGAGCAGGTCGGCGAGATCGTCGCCGGTGAGCACCGCGACGACGCCGTCGCGCTCTGTGGCGACCGAGGTGTCGATCGACACGATGCGGGCGTGGGCCTCGGGCGAGCGAACGATCGCCGCGTGGAGCATCCCGGGCACGAAGACGTCGTCGACGTAGGTGGCACGACCCATGATCAGCCGCGGATCCTCCTTGCGGCGCAGGGCCTGTCCGACGGAGCCGCCGCCGTTGGTGACCGGCTCAGTCGCGGTCATGCTCCCACCCCCTCGCTCATCGCCTTGGCCGCCTCGCGCGAGTGGTCGGCGGGCTCGGTGATCTGGCCGCCGTGGTGGGTCTTGGCCGCCTCCTGGACCGCGAGCACGATGTTGTGGTAGCCGGTGCAGCGGCAGAGGTTGCCCTCCAGGCCGCGACGGATCTCCTCCTCGGAGGGGTCGGGGTTGCGCTCGAGCAGGTCGGCGGCCGCCATGATCATCCCCGGGGTGCAGTAGCCGCACTGCAGGCCGTGCTTCTTCCAGAAGGCCTCCTGCAGCGGGTGCAGGCCGGCGTCGGTCCCCATGCCCTCGATGGTCGTGATCTGCGCGCCGTCGGCCTGGACGGCGAGCACGGTGCAGCTCTTGACCGACTCGCCGTCGAGGTGCACCGTGCAGGCGCCGCAGTTGGAGGTGTCGCAGCCAACGTGCGTGCCGGTGAGCCCGAGGCTGTCGCGGAGGAGGTGGACGAGCAGGAGCCGAGGTTCGACCAGGGCCTCCCGGTGCTCACCGTTGACGGTGACCCGGACCGCTACGGCTTGGCTCATCAATCCCCTCCCTCAAGGAGAACCAGTTACCGGAGCGACCAGGGTATACCCAGGAAGCTGGCGGCCACCACGCCCGCGCGCCCGGTTAGGCTGCGGCCGTCGCCATGGCGCTCGGGGCCTTCATCTCCACCGGCCGGACGCTCGAAGCGGCGGTCGAGCGGGTTCGTCTTGCCGAGCAGCTCGGCTACGAGGCCGGCTACGTCACGCAGATCGCCGGGCGCGACGCCCTCACCGTGCTGGCCGCGTACGCGGGCGCGACCGAGCGCATCAGGCTGGGCACGGGCGTCGTGCCGATCTACACGCGCACCCCGGCCACGATGGCCCAGACGGCCGCGACCCTCGACGAGTACTCGGGCGGCCGGCTCAATCTCGGCCTCGGGGTCTCGCACCGGCCGGTGGTCGAGGGCTGGCACGGGCAGACGATCGACCGCCCGGTCCCCGAGATGCGCGAGTACGTGGGGATCGTCCGGGCGATCCTGCGGGGGGAGGACGCACCCCGGGACGCCGAGAAGTGGCGCACGGGGTTTCGCCTCGCGATGGAGCACCGCCCCGACCTGAAGATCCTCGTCGCCGCCCTCTCGCCCCGCATGCTGAGGCTCGCCGGCGAGGTGGCCGACGGCGTCGTCCTGTGGCTCTGCACACCGGACTACATCCGCGACGTCGTCGTCCCCGAGGTGGCCGAGGGACGCCGGCGCGCCGGGAAGGGGCTGGAGGCCTTCGACGTCGTCGCGGCCGTGCCCGCCGCCGCGACGGACGACCGCGGGGCCGCCTACGGCGCCATGCACTCAGACCTCATCCCCTACTTCGGCCTCCCGTTCTACCGCGCCATGCTCGACCGCTCGGGCTTCGCGCCCGAGCTCGGCGCCTTCGACGCTGCCGGGGGCGAGCTCGACGGCATGCGCGAGGCGATCACCGACCGCTTCCTCGACGCCCTGACCGCCGTGGGCAGCGAGGACGAGGTGCAGGCCGGGGTGCAGCGCTACCTGAACGCGGGCGCGACGTCGCCCTGCGTCGGGCCGATCCCGCACACCGACTTCGACGCAACGCTGCACGCGGCAGCCGGTCGCTAGCCTCTCCTCCATGCCGCGCGAACCGCTCGTCGACGGGCACGGCCGCGCCATCGGCGACGTCCGCGTCTCGGTGACCGATCGCTGCAACTTCCGCTGCCAGTACTGCATGCCGGCGGAGGGCCTGCCTTGGCTCGAGCGCGAAGAGGTGCTCAGCTTCGAGGAGATCGCCCGGCTGACCGGCCTGCTCGCCGACATGGGCGTCGGCGACGTGCGGCTGACGGGCGGCGAGCCGCTCGTGCGCCGCGAGTTCCCGCGGCTCGCCGCGATGCTCGCCTCGACCCCGGGAGTGCGGGAGGTCTCGGTCACCACCAACGGCTTCCTGCTCGAGCGCGACGCGGCGGCGCTCGTCGACGCCGGTGTCGATCGCTTCAACGTCTCGATCGACTCGCTGCAGCGCGACCGCTTCTTCGAGATGACGCGCCGTGACGCGCTCCCGCGTGTGCTCGCCGGGCTCGAGGCGCTCGCCGCCTTCCCGGAGGCGCACCCGATCAAGGTCAACGCCGTGGCCATGCGCGGCTTCACCGAGGACGAGGCGCTGCCCTTCGCCCGCTTCGCGCGCGAGAAGCCCTACCAGGTCCGCTTCATCGAGTTCATGCCGCTCGACGCGGACCACACCTGGACGCACGACCAGGTGCTCACCGGCGACGAGATCCGCTCCGCGATCCACGCGGTGTGGCCGCTGGAGCCCGAGCCGCGCGAGCCCAGCGCGACCGCGCGCGTCTACCGCTTCGCCGACGGCCAGGGCCGCATCGGGTTCATCAACCCCGTCTCCGAGCCCTTCTGCGGGGACTGCAACCGCATCCGCCTGACCGCCGACGGGCGCCTGCGGACGTGCCTCTTCTCCTTGCAGGAGACCGACCTGCGCGCCTCGCTGCGCGACGGGGCGTCCGACGACGAGCTCGAGGGCGTGATCCGCGACGCGGTGTGGCGCAAGGAGCTCAAGCACCACGTCAACGACCCGGGCTTCGTGCAGCCGGTCCGGTCGATGTCGCGCATCGGCGGCTAGCGCCGCGCCGGCGCACGACGAGCCCGCCGTCAAGGCGTGTCGCCCGCGGCGAAAGATCACCCGATCAGGTGCGGGTCGACGGGCGCCCGGCCACCGCGACCGACGTGCGCGACGGGCGCCTCACCGTCCGCGGCCAGCGTCTCTATGAGCTGGTCGACCTCCCGCGCACGGGCCGCCACCGGCTCGACGTGAGCGTCGCCCCAGGCGTGTCGGGCTACGCGTTCAGTGTCGGGTAGGCGGCGCCGCCGGAGCCCGCACGCGCGGATCAGCCCTTCTCCGGCGCGCAGCCGTGGCCCTCGTCGAGCGGTCGACCGGCCACCGAGGCCAGCTCGGTGGCGACACGCTTGGCCGCCTGCTCGTCGCCCGCACGGGCGGCGACGGCGATCACGCAGGCGCGACGCCCACGCCCGGCGATGCCGTACTGCTCGGTGGTGATGCGCCCGTCCGGGCCGGCGCCGACGCCGACCTTGTAGGCGAGCGGGACGCCGGCGGGAAGGGCCGTCCGCAGGCCCCAGTCCGAGCCGCTCAGGCGGCGCATGAGGGCGAGCACGAAGCGGGTGTCAGCCGCGCCGGCCAGGCGGCCCCGAGCCAGCGCACGGTGGACCTCGACTCCCTGCGCCAACGGCCAGACGGTCTGCCCGAGCCAGGTGAAGGTCCGGACGCCGTCGGGTCGCCGGGCGAGGACGCGGGTGGTGCCGTCGCCGCCGCGGCGCAGCGTCGCCTCGATCGCCTGCGCGGCGCGTTCCGGGCCCCCGAGTCCTCCGGCGAGCGCCAGGAACAACCGATTGGCCGCGTCGTTGTCGCTCACCGTGATCGTCGCCGTCGCGTCGGCGCGCTCGCCGGCGGTCAGCGCGGCGACGCCCGACGCGCGTCCCCGCTCGCTCGCCGCCCAGCGCAGGAAGGCGACCAGCAGCGGGACCTTGATCGTGCTCCACGCGCGCGGGGCGCGGAGCGGTCCGGTGGCGGCGACGGGGCCGCCGGCAACCGAGACGATGGCCGCCCCGCCCTCCCCGCGGCGCGCAACGTCGCCCAGGTCGCCCAGCAGCGCCGGCCCCGGTCGCCAGGGGCGTCCCGCCGGCCTCGTGGCGGGGGAGCCCGCCGGCGCGCTCGCGGTCGCCGGCGCGGTCCTCGGCGTGGTCGTGCTCTCCTCGGTCGCCGGCTCGCCGCCGGAGCCGCACGCGGCGGCCGGAGCGGCCACCGCGAGCGCCGTCAGCAGGAGGACTGGACGGCGTCGATCGAGGTGAATCGCCAGCCCTCCCCCTCACGGCGCAGCCCGAAGCCGATGTCGTCGGAGGAACCACCGGTGGAGTAGGTCGAGCGGACCTGGGCGGTATCGCCCGAGACGTCGATGTCGTCGTCGCTGGTCTGCAGGCTGTAGGGCCCGCTGCCCTGGGCGAACTGGCTGCGGTAGGCCTCGACGACCTCGGCGCGCCCGGACTGCGTGCAGTCGGGGGTGCCGCGCCCCTCGCGCTGAACGTCGGCGGTCATGAGCCCGCCGAGGGCGTCGGCGTCCTTGGCCGTGAAGTCGTTCGCGTAGTCGTCCAGTACGGAACGGATCGCCTGGCGGTCGGCCGAGGAGGCGCCTCCCTGCGGCGGCGGCGCCGGCGTGGCGGCATCGGGCTGGGTCGTCGGGGGCTCGGTCACGGTGACGGTTGAGGGCTCGGTGTCGGACTTGGGACTGGTATCCCGCGCCACGCTGCCCGTCGTGGTGGCGCCGGAGCCTCCGTCGTCGTCGCCGAGCAGCACGGCGGCCAGCGCGCCGCCGGCGAGGAGCACGGCCACGAGCGCGACCAGCGCCCCGATGAGGGGGCCGCGGCCGCGGCGCCCGCCAGGTAGCGGATCTGTCGGGCGATCGGGACCGCGCGGCGGCGGCGAGCCGGGCGGCGGGTAGCCGAGGCCTGCCGCGACCGGCGGCGGGCCGGGCGATGCGAACCCCGGTCCGGCCGTGACCGGGGGCCGCCCGCCCGCGATCGCACCGCTGGCGATCACCGTCTCGGGACCCTCGGGGGGGCGGCCGGCGAGCGCGGCGGTCGCGGCCCGGCCGAGATCGCCCGCGGAGGGCTGGCGCGCGGCGGGCTCCTTGGAGAGCGCGCGGACGACCACCGCGTCGAGCGACGGGCTGAGCGACGGCACGATCGCCCGTGGCGGCGGTGGCGGCTCGGAGACGTGCGCGTAGAGCTTGGCCACGTCCGAGGCGCGCGGGAACGGCACGCGCCCGGTCAACGCTTCGAAGAGCACGCAGCCCAGCGAGTAGACGTCGGCGCGCCCGTCCACCTGCTCCCCGCGGCACTGCTCGGGCGCGATGTAGTCCAGCGTCCCGACGAACTCCCCCGTCTGCGTGAGCCCCGCGGCGTCGGCCAGCTTGGTGAGGCCGAAGTCGGTCAGGTAGGCGTGCTCGTCGGGCTGTCCGGGCCGCGCGATGAGGATGTTCGCCGGCTTGACGTCGCGGTGAACGAGGCGGCGCGCGTGGGCGGCGTCGAGGCCCGCGGCGGCCTGGCCGACGATACGCGCCGCGCGCTCGGGGTCCAGCGCGCCCTCACGGGCGATCAGCTCGCGCAGGTCGCTGCCCTCGATGAGCCGCATGGCGATGTAGAGGACGCCGCCGGCCTCTCCCGCCTCGTACACCGGCAGCACGTTCGGGTGCTCGATGCTCGCGGCCCGCCGCGACTCGTCGACGAAGCGCGCCCGGAAGTCAGGGTCGGTCGCACGCTCGGGGTTGAGCACCTTGACCGCCACCGTGCGGCCGAGGCGCAGGTCCGTCGCCCGGTAGACCGTGCCCATCCCGCCGCGGCCGAGCAGGCCCTCGATGCGGTAGCCGGGGATGTCCACCGGTTGCGACGACACACCGCCCCCTCCGGTCACGGCCCGGCCATGGCCGGACCCTGGCCGTAGTCGCCGAACGGGCGGTCGCGATCGGCCACCGCGCCGCGGACGTCCTCGAGCCCGCGGCGGGTGAAGGCCGCGCCCTCGGGCGTGTGCCGGGCGGCCCCGTCGAGCAGCGTCCCGATGAGCTGTGTCACGCGCAGGCCCATCTGCTCATAGCTCTGGTTGACCAGCAGCTTCATCATGTGGAGCTGGTTGGCGGGCAGGCGCGCGACGCGCTGCGCGAGCGCCAGGCCCGCCTCGTCGAGACGCTCAAGGGGCACCGCCTCGGACGCCAGGCCCCACGCGACGGCGGTCCGGCCGTCGATCGCGTCGCCGGTGAGCAGCAGGCGCTTGGCCCGCTCCAGCCCCAGCCGGTACACCCACATGGCGCTCGCCGGAGAGCCCCAGACGCGCGCCGGCGGGTAGCCGATGCGGCAGTCCTCGTCGCAGACGATGAGGTCGGAGCACAGCGCGAAGTCCGTTCCGCCGGCGACGCAGAAGCGGTGCACCTGGGCGATCACCGGCGTCGGCGAGCGCCACAGCTCCATGTAGGCGTCCACGAACCGCGACATCCCCTGGTAGTCGACGATCGGGTCCCACTCCGCGCCCTCGGCGCCGGTCATCCACTCCGAGCCCCAGCCGATGTCGTAGCCCGCGCAGAACACCCGACCGGCGCCACGGAGCCGCACGGCGCGGACCTCCGGGTCCGCCTGGGCGCGCCGCAGACCGGCGAGAAGGTCCTCGACGAGCTCGGGAACGATCGTGTTCAGGCGCTCGGGCCGGTTGAGGGTGAGCGTCACGACGCCACCCTGCTCGGGCTCGTAGAGCACCGTCGGCGCCCGCGGGGACGGCTCGGCCGTGTTCATCTCGAGACGCGGTCCACCTGGATGGGCAGCATAGAATGAGCCGCTATGGAGGGGTCAACGGAACAAGGAACGGTTCGGAGCTGGCTGCGCTGCTACCGCTGCTGGTCGACGAACCTCGAGGTGCAGGTCCACTACGAGGGGATCCACAAGCTCGATCCGGAGACCGGCGAGCGCGCCGAGGTCGTCGACGAGATGCAGGAAGCCGTCGTGCAGTGCCTGGAGTGCATGCACGACCAGCCCCATCTCGGGTTCCACAACGGCCGCGTCGAGCCGATCGAGGACCGCTGGGAGCGCATGATCGCCGGCACGCCGTGGGTCGCGTCGTGCACGGTCACGGTGGACGCCGAGGACGTCGAGAGCTGCTCGGGGCCCGAGGCGGGCGACGCGCTCTCCTTCGCGGCCTTCGGCGACAACGGGACGCGCGAGTTCTTCACCCACGTGCGCTTCCACAAGCACGAGGACGACGACATCGTCGTGCACCTGCTCGTCGAGCTCTACTCGCGCTCGGCCGAGGAAGCGACAGACGTGCTCGAAGCGGCCGCCCGGGGCGCGCTGGCCATCACCTCGCTCGCCGAGGAGTCACGGCCCCCGGCCGCCTCGGCAGACGACCCGCACTAGGGCCGCGTCCCGTGGCGACAGGCCGTCTCGCGCCGTCGCTCGCCCTTCTCGTCGCCGCCGCCGGCGCCGCGACGTTGATCGCCGAGATCGCCGCCGCCAGGCTGCTCGCGCCGTTCTTCGGCGCCTCGACCTTCATCTGGGCCAACACCATCGCGGTCGTGCTGCTCGCGCTGAGCGCGGGCTACGCGCTCGGGGGGCGCATGGCCGACCGGCGGCCGCGCGAGCGCGACCTGCGCGCGGCGGTGCTCGCCGCCGCCGTCCTGCTCGCGCTGGTGCCCTTCGCCGGCGAGCCCTTCCTGCGCGTGGCCGCGACCGCCTTCGACGAGATCCAGGCCGGCGCGTTCATCGCCTCGCTGGTGGCGGTGCTCGTGCTCGCCGCCGTGCCGCTGGCGCTCCTGGGCACGGTCGGGCCGTGGGCCGTGCGGCTCGCCACGCCCTCGGTGAGCGCCTCGGGCCGCTCGGCCGGCCGCCTCTACGCGCTCTCGACGCTCGGCAGCCTCGCCGGCACGTTCCTCGCCGCGCTCCTGCTCGTCCCCCAGCTCGGCACGCAGCGCACCTTCGTTCTCGCCGCCGCGGGCCTCGCCCTCGCCGCCGCAGCCAGCGGCCTGCCGCGAGTCGCGCTGCTCGTCCCCGTGGGGCTCGCCGCCCTGCTTGCCGTGCCGGCCGGGATCACCCGTGCACCGCCCGGCGGAGCGCGCGTGCTGCTCGAGCGCGAGACGCCCTACCAGTACGTCCGCGTCGAGCAGGCCGGCGACGAGCGCCGCCTGATCCTCAACGAGGGCCGCGCGATCCACTCTGTGTGGCGGCCGGGAACGGTCCTCACCGGCGACTATTGGGACGGCTACCTCGTGATCCCCCTCGCCACCCGCGCGGCGCCCCCGCGGAGCGTGGCGATGCTCGGCAACGCAGGCGGGACGGTCGCGCGCGGCTACGGTCGCTACTTCCCGGCCACCCGCTTCGACGGTGTGGAGATCGACGCCCGGCTGAGCGCCATCGGCCGCGACTGGTTCGGAATGACCGGGCGAAACCTCCACACCTACGCCCAGGACGCCCGGCCGTTCCTGGAGGCCGCGACCCGCCGCTACGACGTGATCGGCGTCGACGCCTACCGCCAGCCCTACATCCCGTTCTACCTGGCGACGCGCGAGTTCTTCGCGCTCGCCCGCGACCGCCTCAGCCCGGATGGGATGATCGTCGTGAACGTCGGCCATCCGGCCAGTGAAGACCGCCTCGAGCAGGCCCTCACGGCGACCGCCCGGGCAGCCGGCCTCGACGTGGTTCGCTTCCCGGTGCAGGACACCAACACGCTGCTCGTGGCCTCGCGCCGGCCGCTCGACCCGCGCGCGATCGCGCGACGCGCCGGCGCGCTTCCGCCAGCCCTGCGGCCGCTCGCGCGCAGGACCGCCGCGACAGGCCGCCCCGGCTTGCGAGGCGGGGCGGTGTGGACCGACGACCGGGCGCCCGTCGAGTGGCTCGTGGACACCTCGATCGTCCGGTACGCCGCGAGCGACAGCAGTCGATGAAGCGCGAGTGGCTGCAGACCAATCGTGCGATGTGGGACGAGCGGGTGCCGATCCACGTGGCCAGCGAGTTCTACGACGTCGAGCGCTTCGTCCTGCTGGCCACCTCCCGCTGAGCGCGACCGCGGCGCGGGATCGTCATCTAGGCTCGCCGGCATGGAGACCCGACTGCTGATCGACGGCGAGCAGGTAGCGGGCGAGGGCCCGCCGCTGGCCGTCGAGAACCCCTTCACCGAGGAGACGCTCGCGACCGTCGCGCTGCCCTCGGAGGAGCAGGTCGACGCGGCGCTCGCCGCGGCGAGGCGCGCCGCCGGGCCGTGGGGGCGCATGCCCGCCGTCGAGCGCGCGGAGCTGCTCCACGACGCCGCGTCGCGTCTGCGGGCCGAGACGGAGGCGCTCGCCCGGCTCATGACCCTCGAGGGCGGCAAGCCGCTGGTGGAGAACCGCGACGAGGTCGGCTGGACGGCCGCGGCCTTCGACTACTACGCCGAGCTCGGGCGCAACAGCGCCGGCCGCGTGATCCCGTCGATCGAGGAGACCCAGCTCTCGCTGGTGGTCAAGGAGCCGCTGGGCGTCGTCGCCGCGATCGTCCCCTGGAACTACCCCCTGCTGCTGCTCTCCTGGAAGCTCGCGCCGGCGCTCGCCGCCGGCAACGCCGTCGTCGCCAAGCCCTCCGAGCTGACTCCGCTCTCGACGCTGGCGCTGGCCCGTGCCTTCGAGCAGCTTCCGGCGGGGGTCCTCGGGATCCTGGCGGGCGCCGGCGACGTCGGGGAGCGGCTCGTCGACGACCCACGCGTGGACGGCATCGCCTTCACCGGGTCGGTGGACACCGGACGGCGGATCGGTGTCCGTGCCGCGCAGCGCATCGCCCGCGTGAACCTCGAGCTCGGCGGCAAGGACCCCTTCATCGTGTGCGCCGACGTCGGCGCGGACGTCGGCGTTGCCGCCCGCGGCGGCGCGTGGGCCGCGTTCCTCAACGCCGGCCAGGTGTGCACCTCGGCCGAGCGCTTCTACGTGCAGCGCGAGGTCTACGACGACTTCGTCGAGGCCTTCGTGCAGCACACGGGGACGCTCGTGCTCGGCGACCCGCTCGACGAGGGCACCGACCTCGGCCCGATGGTCTCCTCACGCCAGCGCGACAAGGTCACCGCCCAGCTGGAGGCGGCGGTCGCCGCCGGCGCCGAGCTGGTCACCGGCGGCGGCGACGGCGGGCGCGAGCAGGGGCACTTCTTCGCCCCGGCCGTCGTGACGGGGGCGCCCGCGGAGACCGACCTGCTGCGGGAGGAGACCTTCGGCCCGGTCGCGCCGATGGTCCCCGTCGCCTCGCTCGACGAGGCCATCGCGCTGGCCAACGGCACGCGCTTCGGGCTCGGCGCCAACGTCTACACACGCGACCTCGACACCGCCGTGCGCTGCCTGCGCGAGATCCGCGCCGGCACGGTGTGGATCAACGACCCGCTCACCGACAACGACGCCGGGCCCTTCGGCGGCTTCGGGCAGTCGGGCCTGGGCCGCGAGCTGGGCGAGGAGGGCCTCGAGGCCTTCCAGGAGACCAAGCACGTCCACATCGAGACGAAGATCGCCGCGAAGTCGTGGTGGTACCCCTACGGCCCCGGGCAGGGCGACACGCCGCCCCACCCGTGGGGCGACACGCCGCCCCACCCGTGGGGCGACACGCCGCCCCACGGGGCTTGACGGGCGGGTCGGTCGACGAACAGCGGCGACGAGGGAGGGAAGCGACCGGCGTGGGCGGGCCGCATCTCCCCGCCCCTCGTCGCTGCCGTTCGCCGGGGCCGAGGCGCCGCGTGAGGCCGGGGCCTCGGCGTCAGCGGCGCGCAGCGCGCTTGCGGCGGCGCTGGGCGAAGTAGTTCTTGATCCGTCGCCAGAGCATGAGGTCAGCGTAGCCGCCGCTCGAGGGCTTCGAGCTGCTCGCGGATCTCCGCGGGCAGGTCGTCGCCGAAGGTCGCCAGGTGCTCGGTGACCTGCGGAAGCTGGGCCCGGAACAGCTCGGGGTCCACCTCGAGCAGCTTGGCCATCTCCTGCTCGGAGAGGTCGAGGCCCTCGGTCTCGATCGCGCCCTCCGCCGGCACGCGGCCGATCGGGGACTCGACCGCCTCGGCCTCGTCGTCGCAGCGGCGGAAGATCCACGCGAGCACGCGGCCGTTCTCGCCGAAGCCGGGCCACAGGAACGTCCCATCCTCATCCTTGCGAAACCAGTTGACGTAGAAGATCCGCGGCAGCTTGTCCGCGTCCGCCTCTCGCCCGAGGGCGAGCCAGTGGCCGAAGTAGTCGCCCATGTTGTAGCCGCAGAACGGCAGCATCGCCATCGGGTCGAAGCGCAGCTTGCCGACGTCGCCGCCGGCGGCCGCCGTCGTCTCCGAGGACATCGTCGCGGCGAGGAACACGCCGTGCTCCCAGTCGAACGCCTCGTGGATGAGGGGGATGACCGTCGAGCGCCGCCCGCCGAATAGGAACGCGTCGATCGGCACGCCGGCCGGGTCCTCCCACTCGGGCGCGATCGCGGGATCCTGGGCCGCGGGCGTCGTGAAGCGCGCGTTGGGATGCGCCGCGGGGTTCTCGGCGTCCGGCGTCCAGTCGTCGCCGCGCCAGTCGATCAGGTGCGCGGGAGGCTCCTCGGTCATGCGCTCCCACCACACGTCGCCGTCGTCGGTGCGCGCCGTGTTGGTGAAGATGCTGTTCGCGCGGATCGTCGCCATGGCATGCGGATTCGTCACCTCCCCGGTCCCGGGGGCGACGCCGAAGAACCCGGCCTCCGGGTTGATCGCGTAGAGGCGGCCGTCATCGCCGAACTTCATCCACGCGATGTCGTCGCCGATCGTCTCGACCTTCCAGCCCTCGAGCGCCGGGATGAGCATCGCGAGGTTCGTCTTGCCACACGCGCTCGGGAAGGCACCCGTGACGTACTTGACCTGCCCCTCGGGCGAGGTCAGCTTGAGGATCAGCATGTGCTCGGCCAGCCAGCCCTCGTCGCGGGCGATCACCGAGGCGATGCGCAGCGCGAGGCACTTCTTGCCCAGCAGCGCGTTGCCGCCGTAGCCCGAGCCGAAGGACCAGATCTCGCGGGTCTCGGGGTAGTGGACGATGTACTTGTTGTCCGCGTTGCATGGCCACGGGACGTCGTCCTGCCCGTCGGCCAGCGGCGCGCCGACCGAATGGACGCAGGGCACGAAGTCGCCGTCCTCGCCCAGCCAGTCCAGGGCGGGCTGACCCATACGGGTCATGATCCGCATCGACGCGGCGACGTAGGCCGAATCGGTGAGCTGGACGCCGACAGTGGACTTGTCCGACCCCAGCGGCCCCATGGAGAACGGGACGACGTACATCGTGCGGCCCTGCATCGCGCCGCGGAACAGACCCTCGAGCGCCTCGCGCATCTCGGCGGGCTCACGCCAGTTGTTGGTCGGTCCCGCGTCTCGCTCGCGCTCCGAGCAGATGAACGTCCGGTCCTCCACCCGCGCGACGTCGCCGGGGTCGGAGAGCGCGAGGTGGGAGTTCGGGCGCTTGGCGTCGGAGAGGCGCTCGAAGGTGCCGGCCTCGACGAGCCCGCGGGTGAGCCCGTCGTACTCCTCGGCGGATCCGTCACACCAGTGGACGGCGGCGGGCTGGGTGAGCGCGGCCACCTCCTCGACCCATTCAGCCAGCTTTTGGTGCTTCGTCGGGGCGGTGGTCGTGTCAGGGGTGCTCACGTGAAGGGGTCACCTCGAGGGGTTCGGATTCGGGGGACCTGAACCCTATCGACCCCCGGGCGGAGGGGCCCGTCCTATGAGCCCTGCGACTCAACCTCCGTCCCGCGGGGGGAGACGACGAACCACTCCGCGCCGAACTGGTCGAGGCCCTGACCGCCGGTCTGACCAGCGGCGCTGTCGCCCGCGTAGGCGTAGAGCGGGTGGCCGGCGTAGGTCACTTGCTGCCGGCCGTCCGCGCGCTTGGTCACCCCGAGCAGGCCCTTCGTCGCGCCGCCCGCCACCTTCGGGCTGCCCGTGGTCAGCGCAGGCGGCCACGCCTGGGCGCAGGCGCCGGAGCATTGGTAGCTCGGGCCCTTGTCCTTCTTGAACAGGTACAGCGTCCGGCCGTCGGCGGCGGCCAGGACCGGTCCGAGGCTCGTGCGGGCGACCTTCACGGTCGCGGCGCCCGCCGGGCTCGTCGTTGCCGGCTGTGAGGACGGCGCTCCGTAGCCGCCTCCTGAGCCGCCGTTACCGGAGGATCCGCAGGCGGCGACCCCGACGACGAGGGCCACGAGAGCGAGGGCGACGGCGAGGCGAGCGGGGGTCATGGTGCGCTTCCTTGGGGGTCGAGACCTGGTGACCGGGAACTACGAGGACGCCCGGAGGGAGGTTCGACTCAGCGCACCCCGTACGAGGGAGGCACCGCGCGCGCGTCCGGCCGAGGAGGACGGCCAGGACGATCGTGGGCTTCACGCCGCCCTACTCGACGTTCCCCTCGGCCGCCTCGGGCGCCTTTCCGGGCTCCTTGCGCGGGACGAGCACGAGGCGCTTGAACTCGGCCACGAGGACGCCGTCCTGGTTGAGGACGCGGGTGTGGACCTTGACCGTGCCGCGGTCGGGCTTGGAGCGCGACTCCTTCTTCTCCAACACTTCCGACTCGACAAACAATGTGTCGCCGTGGAACACCGGGGCGGGGTGCGACAGCTCCTCGGTCGCGAGGTTGGCGATCGCCTTGCCCGAGACGTCGGACACGCTCATGCCCAGGGCCAGCGAGTAGACCAGCGGGCCGACGACGACGTTTCGCCCTTGCTGGGATTGCGCGGCGTAGACGTCGTTGATGTGCAGCGGGTGGTGGTTCATCGTGATCAGGCAGAAGAGGTGGTCGTCGGCCTCGGTCACCGTCTTGGCCGGCCAGTGCTTGTAGACGGCGCCGACCTCGAATTCCTCGAGATAGCGGCCGTAGGGGTGAGATCCGGACGCTTCGCGCCCGGCCTGGGCGGTCGTGAAGGCGTCGTTGGTGGTCGTCGTGTCGGTCATGGCGCTCCGGGTTGCTTGCGGCGGGGATCATGCCGCACTCGCTAGCGTCCAGCGCATGCGCAACCCCCGCGACTTCTTCAAGCCCCTGGCGATCGACGCGCCCGAGCCCGCCCGCGAGATCCCCTTCCTCCCCTCGCGGATGATCCACTTCCTGGACTTCTCCAACGAGAAGATGGTCGCCAAGGCGCCCGAGATCGCGCCGCAGGTCGACATCCTGCTCGGCAACCTCGAGGACGCGGTTCCCGTCGACCGCAAGGTCGCCGCCCGCGAGGGCCTGATCCGGGTCGGGCGCGAGATGGACCTCGGCGAGACGCAGCTGTGGACGCGAGTCAACGCGCTCGAGTCGCCGTGGGTGCTCGACGACCTCACCGAGCTCGTCCTGGAGATCGGCGACCGCCTCGACGTGATCATGGTCCCGAAGGTCGAAGGGCCGTGGGACATCCACTACGTCGACCGCCTGCTCGCCCAGCTCGAGGCCAAGGCCCGCCTTGACAAGCCGGTGCTGGTCCACGCGCTGCTCGAGACCGGGCAGGGCGTGGTCAACCTCGAGGAGATCGCGACGGCGTCGCCGCGCATGCAGGGCATGAGCTTCGGGCCGGCCGACCTCGCCGCCTCGCGGCGCATGAAGACGACGCGCGTGGGCGGCGGGCATCCAGGCTACCGCGTGATCGAGGACCCCGACCCCTCCAGCCCCGAGGCGCCGCGCCCGACCGCCCAGCAGGACCCGTGGCACTACTCGATCGCGCGCATGGTCGACGCCTGCACGAGCGCGGGGATCCTTCCATTCTACGGCCCCTACGGCGACATCAAGGACGTCGAGGGCTGCGAGACGCAGTTCCGCGCAGCCTTCCTGCTCGGCTGCGTCGGCGCGTGGTCACTGCACCCGGTCCAGATCGCCATCGCCAAGAAGGTCTTCTCGCCCGACCCCGACGAGGTCGCCTTCGCCAAGAAGGTCATCGAGGCGATCCCCGACGGCCGCGGCGTCCACATAATCGACGGCAAGATGCAGGACGACGCGACCTGGAAGCAGTCCAAGGTGATGGTCGACCTCGCCGAGATGCTCGCCCGCAAGGACCCCGAGCTCGCCGAGGCCTACCGGATGTCGCCGGCCCGCGCGTAGGGCCGTGCCCCGCTAGGGTTGCGCCCCCGGGACAGCACTGGTCGCCGGCACTCGGCCTGCCGCCTCGCTCCCCGGCGACCACACCTGTATGAGGTTTTTCGAGTACGAAGCCAAGGAGATCGTCCGCCGGGCGGGGATTCCCACGTCCAAGGGCGGCTTTGCGACGAGCGCCGATGAGGCACGGCGGCTCGCTCAGGACGTCGGCCGGCCGGTGGTCGTCAAGTCGCAGGTCCTCACCGGCGGGCGCATGAAGGCCGGCGGCGTCGCCTTCGCGGACACACCCGAGGAGGCGGCGCAGCACGCCGAGCGCATCCTCGCGCTCGAGATCAACGGCCACGAGCCGCGCGGCGTGCTGGTCGACGACCGCGTCGACGTGAAGAAGGAGTACTACGCCGGCGTGGTGTGGGACGGGATCCGCAAGCAGCCGGTGATGCTCTTCTCCGACATGGGCGGCATCGACATCGAGGAGGTCGCGGAGACCCACCCCGACCACGTCGGCCGCGGCCACTTCTCCAACCTGCTGCCGTTCCCGGATTTCCGGGCCAAGGAGGTCATCGCCTCGCTCGGGGTCAGCGGGCGCGCGCTCAACCGCGCCACGCCGATCCTCGCCCGCCTGGCGCGGCTGTTCGTCGAGAACGACATGACGCTCGCCGAGATCAACCCGCTCGCCGAGCTGCAGGACGGCTCGTTCGTCGCCGTCGACGCGCACATGGAGATGGAGAACGAGGCGCGCCCGCGCCAGGCCGCGCTTCTCTCGGAGCTCGGGGTGGGCGACGAGGAGACCCGGCTCGCGCGCGAGCCCACGCCCTTCGAGCTCGCCGGCGAGCAGGTCGATGCGCAGGACCATCGCGGCGTGGCGGGCAACGTGACCGAGTTCGACGGCGACCTCGGCCTCGTCATCGGCGCGGGTGGCGGCTCCCTGACGCTCTTCGACGCGGTGCGCAAGTACGGCGGGCGACCAGCGAACTACTGCGAGATCGGCGGCAACCCGTCGGTCGCCAAGGCCGCGGGGCTGGCCAAACTCGTCCTCACCAAGCCGGGCGTCGACAAGATCGCCGTGATGATGTCGATCGTCTCGAACACCCGGGTCGACATCGTCGCCCGCGGAGTGATCAAGGCGTGCGTCGAGCTCGGCTACGACCCGGCCGAGAAGATCGCCATCTTCCGCATCCCGGGCGCCTGGGAGGAGGAGGGCTTCAAGATCCTCGAGCGCTACGGGGTCGAGTACGCCGACCGCAGCGTCTCCATGCACGAGGCCGCGCGCCGCGCGGTCGAGAAGATCCAGGGCAGCGCCGACGGCGCCCCGCCCGGAGGCGGGACGCCGAGCGTCGAGGGGCGCACGTCCGGAGAGGTGACCGAGGTCTGATGTCGATCCTCATCGACGCCGACACCACCTTCATCGTCCAGGGCATCACGGGCCGCGAGGCCGTAAACCTGACGCGGGAGTGCCTCGACTACGGGGCAGGCGCGAAAGTCGTCGGCGGGGTCACGCCCGGGCGCAAGGGCCGCGACGTCCACGGCGTGCCCGTCTTCGACACTGTCGCCCAGGCCGTCGAGCACCACGGCGCGCCGATCAACGGCTCAGTGGTCACCGTGCCGCCCGCCTTCACCAAGGACGCCGTCTTCGAGGCGATCGAGAACGGCGTCGAGCTCGTGGTGATCGTCACCGAGCGCATCCCGCGGCGCGACGTGGCCGAGATGGCCGAGCTCGCGACGCTGCGCGGCGCGCGCATCATCGGGCCCAACTGCCTGGGCATCATCGTTCCCGACGTCATCAAGATGGGCGGGATCGGCGGGCCGGCCAAAGACGCCGCCAAGGCCTACTCGCGTGGCCCCGTCGGGGTGATCTCGCGCTCGGGCGGCATGACGACCGAGATGTCCTCCACGCTGACGGCCGCCGGCCTCGGCCAGTCCACGGCCGTCTCGATCGGCGGCGACGCGATCATCGGCTCGACCTACGCCGAGCTCATTCCGCACTTCGAGGCCGACGAGCAGACCGAGGCGATCGTCATCTACACCGAGCCGGGCGGGCGCATGGAGGCCCAGCTCGCGGAGTGGGTGAAGGCCAACGACTCCCGCCTGCCCATCGTCGCCTTCATGGCCGGCCGCTTCATGGACGAGATGCCGGGCATGAGCTTCGGCCACGCGGGCACGATCGTCGAGGGCAAGGAAGACACGGCGACCGAGAAGATCGCTCGGCTCGCCGAGGCGGGGATCGTGGTCGCCGAGGAGATCTCCCAGATCCCCGATCTCGTCCGCGAGCGGATCGCCGCGAGGGCGTCGGCGTGAGGCGCGACGCCCTGTTCATCGGCCTCGAGGTCGACGACGCCGTCGCCCGCGACCCGGTGCTCGCCGCCAAGCTCGCCGAGGTGTGCCCGGTCGACATCTTCGGCCAAGCCGACGACGGCACCCTTCGGATCGTCGAGAAGAACGTCGACGAGTGCGTGTTGTGCCAGCTTTGCCTCGACGCAGCGCCCTCGGGCACCGTCACGGTCCTCAAGCTCTACGAGGACGGCTCGGCGCTCGTGCGCGGCTGAACGCCCGCTTGCGGAGCCCGGGTTCGCCGGGGGTGTCCACTACCCTGCTTCGGTCGATGGTCGTGCTGGTGCTCGCCATCCTCGCCTTCGTGCCCGCGGCCATGGCCGCGGACGACCACGCGCGCACTGCGGCCGTCAAGAAGCGAACGTGGGTGTCGGGCGTGCAGGTCACCGAGTACTGGCCCGTGCCTGAGGCGTGGTTCATCGGCAAGGCGGTCAGCGCGCCCGGCCTCTCGCGGCCGGCGCGCATCGACTGGCTCTACTCCGGCCGCGGGATGTCGATGGAGGGCGACGGGATCGGGCTCGACGGGCGGCGCTACCACATCGAGAGCCTCGGGCGAGCGGGCTGGCTCAACCGCAAGGGCCGGAGCACCTCCCCCGGAAGCGGCGGGTGGAGCAGCGGCCCGCCGTGGTGGCGCAACGCGCACGTCTGGTTCGACCGCAAGGGCCGTCCGACCTTCCCGCTGCCCGACGGCACGTGGTACCGCGGCGTCGGCCGGCGTTACGCCGGGGAGAGGGGCATCAGCTTCGCCCCCGGCCCTTCCCGTGACCTCGAGTACTACGGCAGCATCGCGGTCGACCGCTCGCTCATCCCGCTCGGCAGCCGCGTCTACATCCCGGCCTACAAGCGCGTCAACGGCGGCTGGTTCACCGCCGCCGACGTCGGCGGCGCGATCTCCTCGCGCCACGTCGACGTGTTCCGTCCGCCGCCCTCCCAGCCCTTCGGGGACGGCCGCTCGCTCGCCGGCCAGCGGATCCTCGTCGACCCGCCGGGCAAGGGATGAGCGCCACCGGCGACCGGCCCGAGCGGCCGTACTCGGTCCGCCCTTCGGCGCGCGCGCATGGAGACGCGGGGCGCTTGAGCGACCGCCGTCGCAAGGGCCTCGTTCGCCTTGGCGCACTGCTCCTGGGCCTGCTGCTCGTCGGGGTGCTGCTCGTGACCGTCGTCTTCAGCGGAGGCGAGGGCGGAAATCCCAACGCCGTCGTCTACCGCGACGCGGCCGACACGCCGGGCCCGCTGGACATCCTCTCGGCGCAGATGACCCAGCGGGGGCCCGACCTCGTGCTGCGCCTGCGAACCGCCGGGATCTGGACGCCGGGCCAGCTCGCCGAGCAGCCCGGTCGCTCGGTGTGCACCACGCTGTGGGCCAAGGACCAGGGTGACCCGAAGTCGAAGGTCTGCGTGGTCAGCCGCGCCGGGAACCCGGCGCTCCAGCTGACCCACTTCACCAAGGACGGCGCCTCCGAGCCGCCGAAGCCCATGACCGGCGAGATCCGGCGCCGCAACCTGCGCCTGCTCGAGGCGCGCTTCTCGTTCCGCGACGCGCGCCTGCCGATCGGCAAGTTCCGCTGGCAGGTCGGCACCCTGTGGGCGGGGGACCCCGGCGGCTGCCCGACACCCGCCACCCCGCTGGTGGCCTGCGCCGACCAGCTCCCCGACAACGGGGCGTCGCCGGGTCGGGTGACCAAGCCGCTGCTTCTCGGCTGCACCACGAGCGGTCCCGCCTTCGTGCTCAACGGGCCACGCACGCGGAAGGTCGTCGCCCTGACCTTCGACGACGGCCCGAGCGAGTTCACCGGCAAGGTACTCGACATCCTCCGCCGCCACCGGGTGCGGGCGACCTTCTTCGTCATCGGCCAGCAGGTCAAGGGCAACGAGGCCCTGCTTCGCCGCGAGCTCGACGAGGGCGACATGATCGGCAACCACACCTACACCCATATCGACACCTCGGGCGCCGGCGGCGAGGTCTCCCAGCAGCTCGACGACACCTCCGGGGCGATCAAGAAGGCCACGAACTTCACCCCGTGCTTCTTCCGACCGCCCTACGGCGCGAAAAGCGCCGCGAGCGTCGCGCTCGCGCAGCGCAAGGGGCTGCAGACGATCAACTGGGACGTCGACACGTCGGACTACGAGCGCCCGGCGAGCGGCGACATCACGAACCGCGTCGTGGGCGGCGTGCGGCCCGGCTCGATCGTTCTCATGCACGACGGGGGCGGAGCCCGCGACCAGACGGTCGCCGCCCTGCCCGAGATCATCAAGCGCCTGCGCGCCAAGGGCTACAGCTTCGTCACCCTCGACAAGCTGCTGAACGCCAAGGGCCGCTACGCCTAGCCGGACCCCTCGTTCCTACCCCCAGCGTGCCTGAGCTTCCCGAGGTCGAGCGCGCCCGTCTCGCGATCGAGACCGGCGCGTTGGGACGGCGGATCGCGGCCGTCGACGACACCGACACCTACGTCTGCCGTCCGCACGCCCCCGGCGAGATGGCCGCCGTGCTCGTGGGGCGCGAGCTGACCTCCGCGCACCGCCGCGGGAAGATGATGTGGGTGGAGACCGACGACGGGCCCGTTCTCGGGCTGCACCTCGGGATGGCGGGGCGCATCTCGGTCGACGAGCCGCCGATCAGCCGGCCGTGGGACCGCTTCGTGCTCGACTTCGAGGACGGCGGGCGGCTCGCGCTGCGCGACAGTCGCCGCCTGGGTCGCGCGATCCTCGACCCCGACCTCTCGCGCCTGGGCCCCGATGCCGCCGACGTCGGCCGGGCGTCGTTCCGCGACCGCGTCGGCCGCGGCGACGCGCCGATCAAGGCGCGGCTGATGGACCAGCAGGTGATCGCCGGGGTCGGCAACCTGCTGGCCGACGAGGTGCTCTGGCGCTCGCGCATCGATCCGCGCCGCCCGGCGGGCTCACTCGACGACGACGAGCTCAACCTCCTGCGCCGCGACCTGCGCGCAGCGATCCGCTCGGCGGTGCGCAAGGGCGGAGTCCACACCGGCCCCTTCGCGCGCGACCGCCGCCGCGTCGGCCGCTGCCCGCGCTGCGGAGCCGAACTCGAGCGCGATGTAGTCGCAGGGCGAACGACCTACTGGTGCCCGGTCGAGCAGCAGTGAGGGCGGCCTCCGGTCGCGCCCCGCTCAGCCCGCGTTCGCCGGGCCCCCGGCGCTTTCCGGCCCGCCCGCGCTCTCCTCGGCGGCCGGGCTCCGTGCTGCTCCCACGATCACCCCGACCCCGACCTGGGCGAGCCGCGCGGTCACGGGCTTCGTCGCGCCGCGCGA
Organism: uncultured Actinomycetes bacterium; assembly: GCA_963728925.1. Lineage (GTDB taxonomy): Bacteria > Actinomycetota > Thermoleophilia > Solirubrobacterales > Solirubrobacteraceae > JBBPZA01. The sequence continues at coordinate 135,426 of CAVSMB010000031.1, forward strand.
GCGGCTCGTGAGCGTCATGGTGATGTCCTGGTCGCGCGGGGCAACGACCGAAGCGGTCGCGGGGACGAGGCGGGCGTCGCAGCAGCTCGTCAGCTTGGTGGAGGCGGCCACGTCGACCTGTGCGGCGGGGCGGAAGCTCGTGACGGCGACGCTGTCGTAGACGCCGCGGCGCGCCGGGCGTACGCGGCGTCGCGCCAGCACCGTGAACTCGAAGCGGTCGCCGGCCTGCGCGCCGAAGCGCAGCCGCACGCCGCGCGAGGTCGCCTCGTAGCGGAAGCGCACGCCCTGGCGCAGCCACTGTCCGCCCGGGGTGCGAAAGCCGCCGTCGACGACGACCACGCCGTGCGACGCGCGGATGCCCGTGCCGTAGGGCAGGCCGATGCCGGCGGCGGTCACGAGCCGCGGGCCCAGCGAGGTCAGCCCCGGAACGCGACGCGGGCGCCGCGGGGCGAGATCGCGCCACGTGCCCTTCGCCGTGCGCTGCTTCGCGGCGACGAGACCGAAGTCCGAGCTCAGGTCGGGGATCACTCCACTGGGCAGGATGCGCGGGCGCTCGCGGACCGCGAACCAGACGTCGCCGCGACGGGTCGCCGCGAAGGCGGCCGCGGCGGGCTCGCGATACCAGCTGTCGCCGTCGGCGAGAAGCGAGGTCGCAGCGACCGGCCGCGGGCGCTCGGCCACCTCGGCGGCGAGGTTGAGCGCCGTCAGCGCCAAGCCGTTGGTAGCGACGGTGTCCACGTCCTCGTTCGGGGCGGGAGCGCCCGGGCGGCGCAGGCGCGGAATCGGCGCGAGGACGCCGGACGGCGAGCTCCCGGCGACGCGTCGCGCGCGCTCGAGCGCCCGGTCGGCGAGCGCCGCGTAGCGGCCGCTGCGCGCGCGATCGTCGGCGAAGAGCCTCGCGCCGACCTCGGCCCCGTAGGCGGTCGCGGCGGGGATCCACGCCTGCTCGTGACGGGCGCCGAAGTAGCCGACGTCGCCGTCGGGCGCGGCCAGGGCGGCCGAGGTGTCGAGCAGGCGCCGGAGGGTCGCCCGCATCCGTGCGGGAAGGTCGTCGCGCTCGCGCCACGCGGCCCGCGCGACCATCAGGGTCGAGAGGGCGTGGTAGCCGAGCGGCCACACACCGGTGTCCGACAGCACCCCGATCGGCGTGCGCGGGCCCGGTCCCGAGGCTCGGCCCGAGCGGTCGGCCGCGCGCGCCGCGAAGTCGGTGATGAAGCCCAGGCCGCCGCTGCGCAGGGCGCCGGCGTCGTCGGGCCCGCGGCGGCCCGTGCGCAGGCCCGTCGACGCGAGCTCGAGCTTGGCCTCCGCCTGGACCATCTTGTGGTTCGTGTAGCAGGTGGCCGAGAGGAAGCAACCGCCGCTCCCCGGCCCGAGGCGAGCGGCTCCGAGCCGCCTCAGGTACGCCTGCCAGCGCACCCTGAGCCCCGACCACGCCGAGGTGTTCACGAGCTTGCGGCGCGCGTAGTTGTAGGCGATCGCCGAGATCCACTGGTCGAAGACGCCGCCCTTGGCCGGATCGCGGAACTCGTCGCGCAGAGCGCGCTCGCCGGCGAGCAGGACGTTCCGGCTCCCGGAGCGCTCGCCCGCGCGCAGCAAGCCGTACCCGATCATCGCGACGCCGTAGCCGCGCGAGCGCTGCCGCGTGTAGGGGTCGACGAACGCGCCCTTGTCGTACTGGAGCGGGATCCACGCGGTCGCCGCCGGATCGGCCACCGCGGCGTAGGCCCCCGGCCTGCCCGCCTCGGCGACGCCGTCCGCGGCCCGCGCGGCAGGCGGCGGCGGCAGCAGGAGCGTCAGGGCAACGAGCGAAAAGGCAGCGAGCGGCGGGAAAGAACGGTGGGAGGCGGCGAACGGCGCGGAGAGGGGCCGGGAGGCGCCGAACGGCGCGGAGAGGGGCCGGGAGGCGCCGAATGGCGCGGAGAGGGGCCGGGAGGCGCCGAACGGCGCGGAGAGGGGTCGCTCGGCGCCGAGCGGCGCCCTTCGCGCTTCACCCACGCGCCTTGCGCGTCCGCGCGCGTTCCTCCTGGCGCTCGACCACCCGCTGGATGAGCTGGAGGATCTCCGTCGGCCCGCTGACCTTCGCGTCGCCATGCTCGAAGGCCTGACGCCAGTCCTTGATGGTTCCTTCTGCGGCGAGCTGGTTGAAGGCGGCACGGGGCACCGCCAGACGGATTCGCTCATCGCCGCGAATGTCCTTGGTGACTTTCGGGCCGGGGACCTCGACCCGGTAGATCTGCGTGTCGCCGCGGCCGCGCAGCTCGAGCCCGATCACGAGCTTGAGCTTGTCGAGCGCCGGGACCTCCTCCTGGAAGCGCCGGACGCCGGTTTCGATGAGCGTCTTGGTGTCAGCGGAGGCCATCGCGCGAGCATAACCAGCGCGGTGGCCGGAGCCGAGCGCTTGGCTCGGGCCGCGACGCCGGTCAGATCTTGTTGCGCTCCAGCAGCTTCTTGCCGATGACCATGCGCTGGATCTCCGAGGTCCCCTCGCCGATCAGCAGCAGCGGGGCGTCGCGGTAGAGGCGCTCGACCTCGTACTCCTTGGAGTAGCCGTAGCCGCCGTGGATGCGGAAGGAGTCCTCGACGCACTCCTTGCCCGCCTCGGAGGCGAAGAGCTTGGCCATGCCGGCCTCGAGGTCCGAGCGCTCGCCGGCGTCCTTGAGGCGCGCTGCCTTGAGCGTCAGGAGCCGCGCGGCCTCGACCTTGGTGGCCATGTCGGCGAGCTTGAACTGGATCGCCTGGTGCTGGGCGATCTGCTTCCCGAACGTCTTGCGCTCCTGGCTGTAGCGCAGGCCGAGCTCGAGCGCGCGCTGGGCGATCCCGACGCCGCGGGCGGCGACGTTGACGCGGCCGACCTCCAGCGCGTCCATCATCTGGACGAAGCCCTTGCCCAGGCCGCCCTCCTCGCCGCCGAGGATGTTCTCCGCCGGGCAGCGGTAGCCGTCGAAGACGAGCTCGGTCGACTCGACGCCCTTGTAGCCCATCTTCTTGATCTTGGGCGGGACGGTGAAGCCCTTCAGGGCACCCGTGTTCTCGCTGACCCCAGGCTCCTTCTCGGCCACGAAGCACGTCATGCCCTTGTAGGGCGGGTCGGTCTTCTCGGTCTTGACGAGCACGAAGCAGAGGCCCGACATGAGGCCGTTGGTGACCCACATCTTCTGGCCGTTGATCTCGTAGGTGCCGTCGCCCTGCTTGGTCGCCGAGGTCTTGATGGCCTGGACGTCGGAGCCCAGTTCGGGCTCGGACAGCGAGAACGAGGCGCGGATCTCGCCGGTCGCCATCTTGGGCAGCCAGCGGTCCTTCTGCTCCTCGGTGCCGAACTTCATGAGCAGGTAGGAGCCGATGAAGTGGGTGTTGACGATCCCCGAGATGGAGATCCAGCCGCGCGAGAGCTCCTCGACGATCATCGTGTAGGTCGTCAGGCTCTCCCCCAGTCCGCCGTACTCCTCGGGGATCGTGACCCCGAACAGCCCGAGCTCCTTCATCTGCTCGACGATCGGCTCGGGGTATTCATCTTCGTGGTCGTAGTGCTCGGCGTTGGGAATGATCTGCTCGTCGACGAACTGGCGGACCATCTCCGTCATCGCCTTCTGGTCGTCGGTCTTCTCCGTGTACGGCGTCGTCGCTACGGCCATGGGTCCGTTCCCTGCTCCAATCTGATGGGTCGCAGTCCTGCGAAAGGGATACGAAGGATACCGGCGGATAGCCGAATACCCGCTTTGCGCGCGGTCCGGCTTACCCTTAGGATCGTCGGCTTGGAGGCTCAGGACAGGATGGCCGGGCCATGAAGGTCTGCGAACGCTGCGGGACGCCGAACGAGGATGGCGCGCAGTTCTGCGAGACGTGCGGGACCCCGCTCGCGGGGGATCCGTCCCCGCCTGCCGGGGGCCGGCCGCCGTCTCCCGCGCCGCCGGATGGTGGCGACGCCCCGACGCGAATCGCCCCCGTCCCACCGGCCGCACCCGCGCCGGGCGCGAGCCCCGCCGGCGCGTCCCCGGGCGGCCCCGTTGCCCCGGGCGCGGGCCCCGGCGGGGCACCCCCGGGCGGCCCGCTCGCGCCCGTCGCCGGCGCAGCCGCGCTCGGCGGCGCCCCGCCGCCCCCGGGCGCCGGGCCGGGCCCCGGAGCCTACGGCGGCTCGCCGCCGCCGCCCGGCGAAGGCGGCGGTTGGTCGCCCGGCGAAGGCGGCGGTTCGTCGCCCGGCGGAGGGGCCGGGCAGGCGCCCGGTGGAGGGGGCGGCTGGTCGCCCCCTCCCTCCTCGCCTCCAGGAGGCGGCGGGCGGAACACCACCCTCGCGATCGTGGTCGGTGTGCTCGCCTTCCTCGTGGTCGGGGCGGCCGGCGCGGGGGCGTACTTCGGGTTCATCAAGAAGGACGACGCCAAGACGCCGACCACCACCACCGACGCGACGTCGCCGACCACGTCGGGCACGTCGACGACGGACGCCACGCAGGACACGTCTAACAGCACCGACACGACGTCGACCACGCCCGCGGCGAAGCCCGCGAAGTTCCGCGTCAACGTGTGCGGCCGGCTCAGCCCGGCGCGCCGCTGCGGCGCCCCCGGCTTCAACCGGTCGCGCGACGTGAAGCAGTTCTACCTCTGGCTCGCCGTGCTCAACGCGCCCAAGAAGAAGGCGGTCCGCCTCCTGCTGGTCGACCGCAAGACGAAGAAGAACTTCGTCAGCCCTTCGCGCTTCCTCACGACGGGCGCCAAGAAGAACATCTTCACCGTGCGCATCAGCGGCGGGCCCTTCAAGCAGCTGCGCGCCGCGATCCTCGTGAAGTACCGGCGCGAGCAGATCCAGTTCAAGCCGCCGCTGCGGCTCAGCCTGCGCTGACCGCGCGCGTGGCCGCCCCCTGCGGTTCAGCCTGCGCTGACCACCCGCGTCCGCGCGGCGAGGTCGTGCAGCGCGCGGCCGTCGCGCTGCCACAGCGGCCAGAGCGCGTCGACGAGGATCGGGATGCCGGCGAGGAAGATCGAGAGCCCGCCGAACACGAAGAAGCGCATGCCGCACTCGCGCCCGACCGCCTGCCCGAGGGTCACCGACGCGCCGGTCTTGCCCTCGACCCGGCTGCCGGTCGCCATCTTGCCCAGCGTCTGCCCGGCCCTGCGCCCCTTGCGCCGCATCAGCGGCACCTCGATGACGAGCGCCACCAGCGGCGGCGCAAGGAAGAACCAGACGAGCACGGCGAGGTCGCTGCTGATCGCGTCGAAGGGCAGTGCGACGAGCAGCGCGAGCGTCCACACGAGCCCGCCGTCGATCAACCCGCCAAGCATCCGCCGTCCCCAGGCCGGCCGCGCGGCGACGGGCGCGGGAGAGCGGAAGGGCGGCGACGCCGGTGGACCCGAGGGGGCGGACACAGGGAAGCGCGGCGCTGCGACGGGCGGGGGCGCTCCCTCCCCCGGCGGCGCGACGGCGGGCCAGGGAGGCCCCATCCCCGGCGGTGCCGCGACGGGCCCGGGCGTGCCCGCCGGCCGCGGCGCTCCCGCAGCGGTGGTCGCGGTGCTTCCCGTGGCTGCCGGCGCCGGGTGGCCTGACGCGGCGGCGTGCGATGCGGCGGCCAGCTCGCCGGCCGAGGCGAAGCGTCCGTCGGGGTCCTTCGCCATGGCCTTCGCCACCACCGCGTCGAAGGCCGGCGGTACCCCCGGACGGCGGGCGGAGGGCGAGGGCGGCGGCTCAGAGATGTGCGCCCAGAGCTTTGAGACCTCGGTGTCGCGCTCGAAGGGCACCGCGCCGGTCAGCGCCTCGAAGAGCACGCAGCCCAGCGCGTAGACGTCGGTGCGGCCGTCGACCCGCCGGCCCTCGATCTGCTCCGGCGCCACGTAGTCGAGCGTCCCGACCCACTGGCCGGTGCCGGTCAGCGCGCTGTCGGAGGCGCTGCGCTTGGTGAGCCCGAAGTCGGTGAGGTAGACGTGCTCGCCCCCGCCTCGGTCGGCGATGAGGACGTTGCCCGGCTTGACGTCGCGGTGCACGAGGCCGCGCTCGTGGGCGGCGTCAAGGGCCTGCGCGACCTGGCCGACGATCGCCGCGACGCGGGCGGGCGCGAGCGCGCCCGCGCCGCGGATGAGCTCGCGAAGATCCGTTCCGTCCACGAAGCGCATCGAGATGAACAGGAGCCCGTCGGCCTCCCCGGCCTCGTGGACCGGGATCACGTTGGGGTGCTCGATCGACGCGGCGATCCGCGACTCGCGCTTGAAGCGCTCGCGGAAGCCCTCGTCGCCGGCGATCTCGGGCGCAATGAGCTTGAGCGCGACCGTCCGGTCCAGCGCGAGCTGCGTCGCCCGGTACACCACGCCCATCCCACCGCGCCCAGCGACGCCCTCGATGCGGTACCCGGCGACCACCCGGCCGGGCGCCAGCGAGGTCGAGGGCGGGCTCACGGCTGCAGCGGAATGAGGCGCAGCGACCAGCGGCCGCCCCTCGCTGTCCCGACATACAGGCTCGCGCCACCGGGCGCGGGCAGCGCCCGTACGGCACGCAGGCCCGACGACGCGGCCGCGGTGCCGTTCGAGCGCGGCGAGAAGACCACGAGCGGTCCGTCGCCAGCGCTCGCGACGCCGGAGGCCGAGAAGATCCGGCGGGCGCCGTCCCAGCGCGAAGAGGTGAGGCGACCCGGGGCCGCGCGCACGTAGCCCCGCTCGAGGTCGGACACGAGCGCGTCGCGCTTGCCCCGGATGCGGTTGTCGGTGCAGCGGACGTCCCACTCGCCCCACACCTCAGGAATGACGCCCGCGCGCAGGTCGCCGATCTTGTGAGGATCCCCGCAGCTCTCGCGCCACGTCCACAGGGTCGCGGAGACCCGGAAGTCGTCCTGAAGCCGCTGGTGGTCGACGAAGTAGCCGTCGCCCCGCGACCTCGCGCGCTTGGGGTCGGCGCCCCACTCGCCCGAGAGGACCGGCACGCCCCCGAGCGCCTTTGCCTCCTCGCGCGCGACCCGGAAGGCCTCGCGCGTGATCGGCCCGTCGGTGAAGCCGCCGGTGTAGAGATGCGGGGCGTAGACGACGTCGCGGTCGAACGTGAAGCGCGGCGGCGCGCCGCTGCCGACCGCCGAGAAGAGCACGGAGGGCTCATAGAGGACGAGGTGGCGCCGCCCGCGGCCGGCGCGCTCCCCGGCGCGGATCGCCGCGAGGGCCCGCGCATACATCCGGGAGAGCTGGGCGTCCTGGGCGGCTCCCAGCGCGCCCGGCTCGTTGAGCAGGTCGAAGCCGGCGACCGCACGCACGCGCGCGAAGCGCTTCGCGATTCTCCCCCACGTCCGCACGAAGCGCGTCTGGACGCCGACACCCCCGGGGCCCTTCTCGTCGGCGAAGAAGGCCGCCCACGCCCGAACCACGGCCGGGCTCCCTTCGCGCGGGCCGGCGACGCAGCGCGCGGCCGCCCCGGAGAGGGTGGCCCACGCGGGCGCGCCGTCCCACCCGAGAGCGGGCTGCGCCGGCGGCGTGCACCTCTCCCCCGGCCGGGCGGCGAGCGACGGCCCCCACGCGTGCTGGTGCATGTCGACGATCGTGTAGATCCCGCGCCGCGCGAGCGTTCGCACCACGTCGTCGACGCGGTCGAGATACCCCTGGTCGACGACGCCCGGCCGCGGCTCGACCCGCGACCACGAGACCAGGAGCCGCACGGCGTTCCAGCCGATCGCCGCCATCCGGTCGGGGTCGCGGCGCTCGAGCGGGAAGACGGTCGGGAAGCGGCGCGAGCCCTTCCAGTACTCGGCGAGCGCGTTCACATTGACCCCTCGCAGCAGGACCTCGCGTCCGCGATCGTCGACGATCCGCCCGCCGCGGACGGGGTCGGGCGCCGCGTGAAGTGGCCGCAGGGCCAGGGGCGACGACGACGCCGTGGCGGCGGACGTCACGAGGAGCGGCAGCGCGGCGAGGAGGACGCCCGCGAGGGCGATCCGCGACCGGCGGTGCGCGCGGGGCGCGCCCGCGGCCGCCGCACGATCGCGGGACGGGCGGGAGGTCGGCATGAGCCGCGATCCTAAACGGCGCCGGCCATCAGGCGACCCGCCTGGGAGCGCTGCCAGACTGTCGCACGCCATGTCCCACACCAACGAGCACATCACCCCGGAGCTCTCGGGCGAGGTCCTCGCCGGCACCTTCCCCGGCGACCTCGGCATCGAGCCGAAGACCAATGTCTTCGCCGCCGCCCGCGAGGGCGACCTGCTCGAGGCGACCGGCAGGCCCGTCCACGTGGGCCGTCGCACCCAGGTGTGGCAGGTCGACGGGCGCAACGCCGGCCGGCCCGCCGCGCTGTTCGTCTGCACGCAGAGGGTGCTGGCGCCCAAGGGCCGATGAACTTCGCCCGCGACGTCGTGGACGCCGCGCCCGCGTCGGAGGAGGCGCTGGTTGTCATCGCGCGCGAGGGCGAGCGGCGGGCGGTGTCCTTCGGGGAGGTGGCGGACCGGGCCGCCAGGCTGGCGGGCACGTTGCGGGCGCGCGGCGTCGGCCGGGGCGACGTGGTGGTGACGCTGGTGGGCAACCGGCCGGAGTGGGTGTTCGCGATGGTGGCGTGCTTCCGGCTGGGCGCGGTGGTGCTGCCGTGCAACGAGCAGCTGCGCGCCAAGGACCTGGCCCTGCGGCTGGCGCTGGCGCGGCCGCGGGCGATCGTGGCTGACGAGCGCAACCTGGGCGAGCTGGACGCGGCCGGGCCGCAGTGCCCGGTGCTGACCGTACCCGACGACGCGCTCTTCGCGGCCGAGCCGGCGCCGGCGGCCGAGCTCGAGCCCGACGAGCCCTGTCTGATCACCTTCACCTCGGGGACCGCCGGAGGGCCCAAGGGAGTGGTGCACGCGCAGCGCTACCTGCCGGGCCAGCGTCTGCAGGCGCAGCGCTGGCTCGCTCCGGAGCGCGGGGAGCTGGTGTGGTGCACGGCGGCGAGCGGCTGGTCGAAGTCGGCGCGCAACGTGTTCATCGCTCCCTGGCTGGCCGGCGCGCGCGCGCTGCTGCACGACGCGCGCTTCGATCCCGAGCAAAGACTGCAGATCCTCGAGTCCGAGCGCGTGCGCGTGCTGTGCATGGCGCCGACCGAGTACCGCGTGATCGCCAAGCGCGCGCGCCTGCGGCGCCTGCCCGACCTCCGTAGCCTGGTCGCGGCCGGGGAGGCGCTCAACCCCGAGGTGCTGCGCGAGTGGCGCGAGGCCACCGGGGTGGAAATCCGCGACGGCTACGGGCAGACCGAAACCGGCCAGCTGACCGCGATGCCCCCCGGCCGGGCCGCGCGGCCCGGCTCGATGGGCCTCCCATTGCCAGGTGTCGCGCTGGACGTGCTCGACGGCGAGCTGGTCGCCGACCCCGCCACCGTGCCGACGTTCTTCCTCGGCTACCTCGGCGAGCCCGCCACGCGCCGCGAAGGGCGCTGGCACACCGGTGACCGCGTCACCCGCGACGAGGACGGCTACCTCCACTTCGAGGGCCGCTCGGATGACGTGATCATCAGCGCCGGCTACCGCATCGGGCCGTTCGAGGTGGAATCCGCGCTGGTCAGCCACCCCGCCGTCGCCGAGGCGGCGGCCGTCGCCGCCCCCGACGCCGAACGCGGCTCAGTCGTGCGCGCCGTCGTCGTGCTGCGCGACCCAAGCGCCGCGGGCGACGCCCTCGCCTGCGAGCTCCAGGACCACGTCCGCCACGAGACCGCGCCGTACAAGTACCCGCGGATCGTCGAGTTCGCCGACCAGCTCCCCAAGACCGTCAGCGGCAAGGTCCGGCGCGCAGCGCTGCGCGACGAGGGACCGGCCGCCGGGCCGGGCCGCCCCGCCGGGTGACGCGGGGCCGCACGGGCCCCGCCCGCTCAGGCCGAGTCGCCGTAGCCCTCGAAGCCGTGGCCGAGCACGCGCGTCCGGTAGCCCTCTTGCCCGCACGCCTCGAGCACCCGCCGGGCGTGGTCGCGACCCCGGGTCTCCAGCACGAGCTCGACAGTGGTCTCGCGCACGTGGAGGTCTATGCCCTCGCGCACGTGCGAGACCTCGACGAGGTTCGCGCCGGCCTCGGCGACGCACGTCAGCAGCACCGCGAGACCGCCCGGGCGGTCCGAGATCCGCGTGAGGACCACCAGGCGCCTGCCCGCACCGGTCTCGTGACGCCGGGTGATGGCGGCGAGCAGCCCGGCGTCGACGTTGCCGCCCGAGAGCACGACGACCGTCGTGCCCTCGTCGGCCGGCACGGTCACCCCGCCCAGCAGCGCGGCGACCCCGACCGCACCGGCGCCCTCGACCACGAGCTGCGCCCGCTCGAGCAGGTGGACCATCGCCTCGGCGACGGCGTCCTCGCCGACGACGACGAGCTCGTCGACCCAGCGCTGCACGAGCGGCAACGTGAGGTCGCCCGGCCGCTTGACCGCGATGCCGTCGGCGATCGTCAGCGCCGAGTCGGCCGCGACCGGCTCGCCGCGGCGAAGCGACTCGGGATAGGGCGCGCACGAGTCGACCTGCACGCCGACCACCTGCACCTCGGGCCGCTGCGCCTTGACGGCCACAGCGATCCCGGCCGCCAGCCCGCCGCCGCCGACCGGCACGACGACCTTCGCGAGCGCCGGCACGTCCTCGAGCAGCTCGAGCCCGAGGGTCGCCTGTCCGGCGATCACGTCGAGGTCGTCGAAGGGGTGGACGAAGGCCAGCCCGGTCGCCGCCGAGTGCTCGCGAGCGGCCAGGATGCACTCGTGCGTCGTCCCGTCCACGAAGCGGACCTCGGCGCCGAGCGCCTCGGCCGCCTCGAGCTTGGCGATCGGGGCCTGGGCGGGCATGAAGACCTCGCAGGCCACGCCCCTCGCCCGGGCGGCGAAGGCAAGCGACTGCGCGTGGTTGCCCGCGCTCCCGCACACGACGCCCTTCGCACACCCGTCGCCGAGCGCCGCGATCTTGGCGAGCGCCCCGCGCAGCTTGAAGGCTCCCGTGCGCTGCAGGCTCTCGGCCTTGAGGACCACGTCGCCACCGCAGCGCTCGCTGAGGGTCTGGGAGCCCAGCAGCGGCGTGCGCCGCACGAGTCCTTCCCCCGCCAGCCGCGCCCGAATGACCTGCTCGGGCGCGATGGCGACGGGCGAGGCAATGCCCATGGTCGGCCCATCATGGCGGGCCGTCGCGCCGCGCGCCAGCCACGCACGCCCCCCGCGACCGGTTAGCCTCAACTGCGACCCATGTCGGTGCAGGAACTGGCCATGCTCGACGCCCTCTTCGCCCAGACCCCGATAGGGCTGGGGATGGTCGACTGCGAGCTTCGCTTCGTCCGGGTCAACGACGCGCTGGCCCGGATGAACGGGTTGGCGCCCGAGGACCACCCCGGGCACACGATGGTCGAGCTCTTCGGCGAGCTCGGGGCGCCGACCCAGGCACTGCTCCAGCGCGTGCTCGAGACCGGCGAGCCGCTCGTCGACGAGGAGATCTCCGGACCGGTGCCGTGGAACGGTGGCGAGATCCGCCACTACCGGGCGACGTACACGCGGATCCACGACGAGTCCGGGCGCGCGCTGGGCGTGACCGCGCTGGTGGGCGACGTGACCGACCGCCGGCGCGACGAGCTCGAGCGCGAGCGCTCCCTCGAGCGCGAGCGCCGCGCCGCCGACCGCACCACTCGCCTTCAGTGGGTGACGGCGGCGCTCTCGAGCTCGATGACCGAGCGCGAGGTCGCCGAGGTGCTGGTCCGCGAGGCCGCCGCGGCGGTTGGCGCCGAGCGGGCCTGGGTGTCGCTCGTGAGCGACGACCAGGAGGAGATCGACGTGGCGGCGAGCGTCGGCTTCCCCGCCGGCACGGTCGAGCGCTTCGGCCACTTCGGGACCCGGGAGGCGCGGCCCGGCGCGGACGCGATCCGCGACGGACAGGCGCGCTTCTTCGCGTCCGCGGGGGAGCAGGCCGCCGCGTACCCGAGCCTGGCGCGCGCCTACCGCGACGCAGGCAACGAAGCCGGCGCGGTCGTCCCGATCCCCAGCGGCCGTGGCCTGGTCGGCTTCATCGCGGTGGCCTTCAGCGAGGAGCATGCGTTCTCGGAGGAGGACCGGTCGCTGCTCTCGACCATCGCGCGCCAGTGCGGCCAGGCCTTCGACCGCGCCGCCATCTATGAGCGCGAGCACGCGACGGCGCTCGCGCTCGCCCAGAGCCTGCTGCCCGAGAGCCTCCCCGACATCCCCGGGATCGATCTCGCCGCACGCTACCGTCCGGCGCCCGGGATCGGGGCGGCCGTCGGCGGCGATTTCTACGACGCCTTCGAGTCAACGGGCGGATCGTGGGTCCTTGTCGTCGGCGACGTGTGCGGGAAGGGCCCCGAGGCCGCTGCCCTCACCGCCCTCGTCCGCTACACGCTGCGGGCCGAGGCGTTGCGCGGCGCGCCGCCCGCCGAACTGCTGCGCCGCATCAACGAGGCGATCCTCGCGCAGCGCTCCGACGGGCGCTTCTGCACCATCGCCTGCGCCCGCGCGTACCTCGATGCCGGCGGCGCCGACGTGGCGGTCGCCGCCGCGGGGCACCCACCGCCGTTCGTCGTGGGCGAGCGCGGGGAGCCGCGGCTGGTGGAGGCGCGGGGCTCGCTGCTCGGCGTGATGGAGGAGGTCGAGCTCGACGAGGCCCGCCTCCGCCTCGCGCCGGGTGACACCTTCGTCGCCTACACCGACGGCCTGCTCGAGGCCCATGCTCCCGAGCACGTCCTCACGCCCACGGACCTCGCCCGCGAGGCGGCGCGTGCCGCCGGGGCCGACCCGAGCACGCTCGTCGCAGCCTTGCACCACGCGGCGGTCAGCGGCGGAGACGCACCGCCGCGCGACGATGTGGCGATCCTCGCCGCCCGCGTCGCCCGAGCTGCGGCCTGATCAGTCGGGCAGCGCGACGACGGCGTCGATCTCGACCTGGGCCCCGCGCGGGAGCGCGGCGACGCCGATCGCGACGCGCGCCGGCGGATCCGCCTCGAAGTAGGCGGCGTAGGCCTCGTTCACATCCGCGAAGGCGGAGAGGTCGGTCATGTAGACGGTGAGGCGCACGGAATCGGAGAGCTGGGCACCGGCGGCCGAACACACGACGCCGAGGTTGTCCAGGCAGCGCCTCGCCTGGTCGGCCGGCGTCTCGCCGGCGATCTCCCCGCTCTTGGGATCCAGGGGGATCTGGCCCGAGCAGAAGAGCAGGCCGCCGGCCCTCACGGCGTGGCTGTAGGGCCCGACGGCGGCCGGCGCGCCGAGCGCGGTGACTATCTCGCGGTGGTGGGCCACCGCCTGGATCCTAGACGTGCCGGGTACCGTGAGGCGCATGGCCAACCTCCTGGGCCGCGAGACCTCCCCCTACCTGCTCCAGCACTCCGACAACCCGGTGGACTGGCGCCCCTGGGGCGAGGAGGCCCTCGCCGAGGCGCGCCGCCGCGACGTGCCCCTGCTGGTCTCCATCGGGTACTCGGCCTGCCACTGGTGCCACGTGATGGAGCGCGAGTCCTTCGAGGACCCCGACATCGCGGCCCTGATGAACGAGCGGGTGGTGTCGGTCAAGGTCGATCGCGAGGAGCGCCCCGACGTCGACGCGATCTACATGGAGTTCGTGCAGGCGACCAGCGGCCACGGCGGCTGGCCCCTCAACGTCTTCGTCAGCCCCGACGGCGTCCCGTTCTACGGCGGCACCTACTTCCCGCCCGAGCCGCGCCCCGGGATGCCGGGCTGGCCGCAGGTCCTCGACGCGGTGGCCGACGCGTGGCGCGACAAGCGCGAGCAGATCGAGGGCCAGGCGCCGACGGTGATCGCGCGCCTGCGTGGCGCGGCGGTCCTGCGCCCCTCCGAGCAGCCGCTCTCCCCCGGCGAGCTCGACGCCGCCGTCCAGGGCCTCGCCGAGCTCTACGACCGCGCCCACCCGGGCTTCGGGCGCGCTCCGAAGTTCCCGCCCGCCTCGGCGATCGAGTTCCTCCTCGCCCGCGGCGAGACCGACATGAGCGTCTCGATCCTGCGCGCGATGGCGGCCGGCGGCATCCACGACCAGGTGGGCGGCGGCTTCGCGCGCTACGCGGTCGACCACGCCTGGGTCGTGCCCCACTTCGAGAAGATGCTCTATGACAACGCGCTGCTCGCGCCTGCCTACCTGCACGGGTGGCTGCTCACCGGCGACAACGAGCTGCGGCGGGTCGCCGAGGGGACCCTGGACTGGATGCTGCGCGAGATGCGCGCGCCCGACGGCGGCTTCTCCGCCGCCCTGGACGCGGACTCCGAGGGAGTCGAGGGGAAGTTCTACGTCTGGACGCCTGCGCAGCTTCGCGAGGCGCTCGGCGACCGCGCCGACGAGGCCATCGCCTACTTCGGGGCGACCGAGCGCGGCAACTTCGACGGGGCCAACGTGCTCGTGCGGGCGGGCGCCGCGCCGGAGGACCTCGACGCGATCGCCACGCGCCTGCTCGAGGTGCGCGAGCAGCGGGTGCGCCCGGGCCTCGACGACAAGCGCATCACCTCCTGGAACGCCCTCGCGCTGGCCGCGCTCGCCGAGGCGGGCGCCGTGCTCGAGCGCGAGGACTACCTCGACGCGGCGCGCGCCACCGCGCGCTTCCTGCTCGAGAGGGTACGCGGCGCCGACGGCGGCCTGCTGCGCATCTACAACCGCGGCGAGGCGAAGCTCCCAGGACTGCTCGAGGACCACGCGTTCCTCCTCGAGGCGCTGCTCACCCTCTACGAGGCGACCTTCGAGCCCGAGTGGTTCGCCGCCGCGCACGCGACGGCCGACGCCATGATCGAGCGCTTCGCCGACGAGGAGCACGGCGGGTTCTTCGCCACGCCGGCCGACGCCGGGGACCTCGTGGCGCGGCGCAAGGAGCTCGAGGACAGCCCCGTCCCCTCGGGGCAGTCGGCCGCCGCGCTCGGGCTGCTGCGGCTCGCCGCCCTGACCGGCGAGCACGCCTACGAGCGGCAGGCGCTCGACACGATCCGCCTGGTCCACGAGCTCGCCCCGCGTCACCCCAGCGCCTTCGGCCACCTCCTGCGCGCGATGGACTTCGCCCTCTCGGAGACCCGCGAGGTCGCCATCGTCGGCCCCGACCGCGGGCCGCTCGAGCGCGCCGTGCGGTCGAGCTTCCGCCCGCACATCGTCCTCGCGGGGGGCGAGAGCGACGGCGTCCCGCTGCTCGAGGGGCGCATGCCCGTCGAGGGGCGAGCCGCCGCCTACGTCTGCGAGCATTTCGCCTGCCGGGCGCCGACGACCGACCCGGCCGAGCTCGAGCGCCTGCTCGCCTGAGAAGGTGTTTCGAAATAGAGGGTTTGCGGGCGTTATGTAGAACCGTGGGTGCGTGCCGCCCGAGCGCCGCTACCCCAGCGACCTGACCGATCGGCAGTGGGAACTGATCGAGCCGTTGCTGCCCGAGCCGCCGGCGGGGCCGGCGGGCCGGCCACCAGAGCACAGCAAGCGGGAGATCGTCAACGCGATCCTGTACCTGACGCGCACGGGCTGCGCGTGGCGGATGCTGCCCAAGGACTTTCCGCCGTGGCAGACGGTGTACCGCTACTTCCGCGCCTGGGGGGAGGACGGCACGCTCGACCGGGTGCACGACGCGCTGCGCGAGCGGGTACGGGCCAAGCGCGAGGGGCGCAACCCAGAGCCCTCGGCGGGGATCGTCGACTCCCAGTCGGTCAAGGGCTCAGACACCGTCTCCAAGGGAACGCGCGGGTACGACGCGGGCAAGAAGATCAACGGCCGCAAGCGCCACATCATCACCGACACGCTCGGGCTGCTGCTGGTCGTGATGGTCACCGCCGCCTCGATCCAGGATCGCGACGGCGGCCGCGGGATCCTCAAACTGCTCAAGGGCGCGCTCCCCGGCGTGCGCCACATCTTCGCCGACGGCGGCTACCAGGGACAGCTGATCGCGCTCGCCAAGCGCGCCTTCCAGGTCGTCGTCGAGGTCGTCAAGAAGCCCGCCGAGCAGATCGGCTTCGCGGTACTGCCCCGCCGCTGGGTGGTCGAGCGCACCTTCTCCTGGCTTCTGCGCTGGCGACGGCTGGTGCGCGACTACGAACGCCTACCCGAGACCCACGAAGCGTTCGTCAAGTGGGCCATGGTCGGGCTCATGCTCAACCGCCTCTCGCCACCACCCGGACCCAGGCCCTGGGCCACCAACAAGAGGAGAGAATAAATTCCGAAACACCTTCTGATACCAAGGGTGGGGCCAGCCGTACTGCTGAAGAGCGCGCCGTCCGCTAGAACCCCGTGATCGCCGTATGAGACGACTGCTGACCATCGCCACCGGCCGCCGTTCGAAGTGGGTCGTGGTCGTCGCGTGGTTCGTCATCGTCGCGGTCGCCGGCTCGTTCGCCGGCAAGTTCGAGGACGTCCAGAAGAACGAGCCCTCGAGCTTCCTGCCCGGCAACGCCGAGTCGCTCAAGGCCAACGAGGTCACCAAGGGCTTCCCGTCGGGCGAGCAGCTCACGGCGATCGTCGTCTTCCAACGCGAGGGCGGGCTCACCCCCGCCGACCGGGCGCGGATCGCGAGGGCGCGGGCCTCGCTCAACGCGAACCCGCCGAAGACCGCGAGCCCCGCCGGGCCGATCATCGTCTCGCGCGATCGCAGCACCGCCCTGCTGGCCATGCAGGTCCGCCCCGGCGGTGAGTCCAAGCTGCTCACAGCCGCGGCGGACCGCATCAAGGCGGCCGCGGGAGAGTCGAGCGGGGGGCTTCAGGTCAAGCTCACGGGCCCGCTCGGGTTCTCGTCCGAC
Organism: uncultured Actinomycetes bacterium; assembly: GCA_963728925.1. Lineage (GTDB taxonomy): Bacteria > Actinomycetota > Thermoleophilia > Solirubrobacterales > Solirubrobacteraceae > JBBPZA01. The sequence goes on from CAVSMB010000031.1 coordinate 152,074, forward strand.
GCGATCGACGTCTTCGACCAGATCAACGGGACGCTGCTGCTGGCGACGCTCGCGCTCGTCTTCGTCCTGCTCATCGTCATCTACCGCAGCCCGATCTTCTGGGTGATCCCGTTCTTCGCGGTCGTCGTTGCCGAGGTCTGCACACGAGGGCTCGGCTACGCGCTCGCCGAGGCCGGGGTGACGGTGAACGGGCAGTCGGCCGGCATCCTGCCCGTGCTCGTCTTCGGGGCGGGCACGGACTACGCGCTGCTCATCGTCGCGCGCTACCGCGAGGAGCTTCGCCGCCACCAGGACAGGCACGAGGCTGTGGCGCTCGCGATGCGGCGCGCCGGCCCGGCGATCGTCGCCTCGGGCCTCACGGTGATCGCCGCGCTGCTCACCCTCACGCTCGCCGAGGTCAACGGCACCGCCGGGCTCGGGCCGATCTGCGCGATGGGCATCGCGCTCGCCATGGTGTCGATGCTCACGTTGCTCCCGGCCCTGCTGGCGATCGGCGGCCGGCGCGCGTTCTGGCCGTTCATCCCGCGCTTCGGAGGCGAGGGCGCCGACGAGACGCACGGGGCCTGGCGCCGCGTGGGCGAGCGGGTCGCCCGCCGGCCGCGGCCGGTGTGGATCGGCTCGATCGCGGCCCTCGTCGTGCTCGCACTGGGCTCGCTGCAGGTCGACACCGGCCTGACCAGCGGCAACCAGTTCCGCGGCGACGTCGACTCGGTCGAGGGCCAGAAGCTCGTGTCGCGCGCCTTCCCGGCCGGCGCCAACGCGCCGACGAACGTGATCGTCCCCGACGTCGCCCGCGTGGGCGCCGTCCAAGCCTCGCTGCGGAGGACACCGGGCGTCGCCGCGGTCGGCCCGGTGGAGCGCGGCGCTCCGGGCGCCCGTTTCGACGTCATCCTGCGTCCGGACCCCTACAGCCAGACCGCCTTCGACCTCGTGCCCGGGCTACGCGCGGCGGCCAGGGCGGCCGGAGGCGATCAGGTGCTGGTCGGCGGTCCGACCGCGGAGGAGCGCGACCTGCGCGTGGCCTCCGCCCGCGACAACCGCGTGGTCGTGCCGATCGCGCTGTTCGTCGTCTTCCTCATCCTCGCCTTCCTGCTGCGCGCGCTCGTCGCGCCGCTCATCCTCATCGGGACGGTGATCCTCTCCTTCGCGGCGGCGATGGGCGTGGGGATCTTCTTCTTCAACAACGTCTTCGACTTCCCCGGCATCGATCCGTCGTTGCCGCTCTACGGCTTCATCTTCCTGGTTGCCCTGGGGGTCGACTACAACATCTTCCTCATGGCCCGCGTGCGCGAGGAGGCCCAGCAGTGGGGGACGCGGCAGGGGATGATCCGCGGGCTGGCCGTAACCGGCGCGGTGATCACCTCGGCCGGCATCGTGCTCGCCGGGACGTTCTCCACGCTCGCCGTGCTGCCGCTCGTCTTCCTGACCGAGATCGGCTTCGTGATCGCCTTCGGCGTGCTGCTGGACACCTTCCTCGTGCGCTCGGTCCTCGTGCCGGCGCTCACCTTCGAGCTCGGCCCGAGGATCTGGCTGCCCTCGACGCTCGGCCACGCGCTCGATCGCCGCGACCGGGTCGACGCCGACCGCATCGCGGAGGACGGGGGCGACGGTCGGGCGCCGGACCGCGCGCCCGAGCCGGCCGTCGAGCCCGAGTAGCGCCGCAGACCCCGCCTTCGTCGCGGTCTCGCCACGGCTATGCGGGATCTCGGCGGCCCGGTGATCGGTGACGTTCGCGCCGCCGCCGAACTCGACGCGGCACGCGAGCTTCCGTCGCTCCTCGGTCGCTCGTTCTCGTCACGAGCGACCTCGCTCGTCGCCTGCGTTCCCTCCTGGGACGTCGACACCGGAGCGTGGGTCGCTGGCCTCGTCGCGTGGGCCTGCCACGTCTCGGGTGCGCGAGGCGACGTGCTCGTCGCCGTCCGGGTGGCTGCCGAGAGCCCGGCGGCGGCGCTGCAGCGAGGCGCGCGCAGGCACCCCGATCTTGCCCGCGGCCGACGCGCGCGCGGCCGCTGATGCATCTATAGGCAAGGGCGCGCAGCCGGTAGCTTCCGTCCTCATGGAGCGCACCGTGGCGGCCGCGGCCGTCTTCGAGCCGGTCCAGCCGCCGACCACCTTCGAGGAGACTGTCGAGCGGCTCGGCATCGCGATCCGGCTCGGGATCCTCGCGCCCGCGCAGCGGTTGCCGGCCGAGCGCGACCTCGCCGACCAGCTCGGGATCTCGCGCTCGACCCTGCGCCAGGCGATCACCACGCTCGTCCAGAGCGGCCACCTCGTCTCGGTCCGCGGACGCGGCGGCGGGACGTTCGTGGTCGAGCGGCCGCCGCTCGCCGAGGGGCCGGCTGGTGCGCTGCCCGACGACTGGCGCGAGATCCTCGACATGCGGACCGCGGTGGAGACGGGGGTCGCCGTGCTCGCGGCCGAGCGCGCCGACGCCGAGGACCGCGCGCGCCTGCGGGCGCTCGTGGACCAGATGGCCGGCGCGCTGGACCCGCCCTTCGACCCCTACCGGCGCGCGGACATCGCCTTCCACATGGCGCTGGCCGAGGCGACGCGCGCGCCGCGGCTCGTCGCCGCGATGACCGAGGTCCAGAGCGAGATCTCAGAGCTCATCGCGCACATCGCCCACCCGCACCCCGTGCTCGAGCACTCCAACGCCGAGCACCGCCGCCTCATCGAGGCGCTCGGGCGCCACGACGGCGCGCGCGCCGTGATCATCATGCGCCGCCACCTGGAGGGGACCGAGCACATCCTCGCCGGGCTGCGGCCGGCCTGAGCGGGCCCCCTCTACCCGCCGACCCGCTGCGCCTCGTCGCCGCGCACCCGAGCTCCCTCGGGGTCGAAGAGCGGCTCGCTGACGGCCTCGCCACGGACCCAGTCGCCGAAGATGTCGACCTCGACCGCGCTGCCGACCTCGACCTCTGGTGGCAAGTAGGCGTACGCGATCGAGCGCTCGACGGTGTAGCCGTAGCCGCCGGTGGTCACGCGGCCGACGACCTCGCCCCCGGCGCGAACCGGCTCGTTGCCCAGCGCCACCGAGCGCGGGTCCTCGAGCACGAGGCAGCGCAACCGGTGGCGGGGACCCTCTTCCCGTGCACGGGCGAGCGCGTCGCGCCCGACGAAGCCTCCCTCCTTGTCGAGCTTCACGCAAAACCCGAGCCCACCCTCCCACGGCGTCTCGTCGGGAGTGATGTCAGCCGCCCACACGCGGTAGCCCTTCTCAAGCCGCAGCGTGTCGATGGCCCGGTAGCCACCGGCGACAAGCCCCAACGGGGCGCCGCTCTCCCACAGCGTCCTCCACAACCCGAGGCCGTACTCGGTCGGGCAGTACAGCTCCCAGCCGAGCTCCCCGGCGAAGGTCACGCGCAGCGCGCGAACCGGGACGTCGCCGACGGCGAGCTCGCGCATGGTCATGTACGGGAAGGCCGCGTCGTCGAGCCGTGCGGGGGTCAGCGGCGCGAGGACGTCGCGCGCCCGAGGCCCCCACAGCGCGAAGGTCGCCCAGCGGGCAGTCACGTCGCTGACCCGGACCGAGCCGTCGGCCGGGGCGTGGCGGCGGATCCAGCCGAGGTCGTGGTTGCCGAACGCCGTTCCCGTCACGATCGAGAAGAGCTGCTCCTCGACGCGGGTCACGGTGAAATCGCACTCGATCCCGCCTCGCGTGTTGCACATCTGGGTGTAGGTGATCGCCCCGACCGCTCTCGCGACGCGGTTGTCGCACAGCCCCTCGAGGAAGGCCGCCGCATCGGGCCCCGACACCTCGAGCTTGGCGAAGGAGGACTCGTCGAAGAGCCCGGCGTGCTGGCGCGTGCCGGCGTGCTCGGCGCCGATCGCCGGTGACCAGAGGCGCCCGGCCCAGCCCCGCGGCCGCAGGCCCTCGTCGCCCGCCGCCGCGTTGGCCTCGTACCAGTTCACTCGCTCCCAGCCCGACTTCTCGCCGAACGCCGCGCCGTGCTCTCGATGCCAGGGATACACGCTCGACATCCGCAGCGGGCGCCCGGCGAGGCGCTCGTGGCCCGGGTAGCGGATGTCGTAGTAGGTCTCATAGACCTCGCGCGCTCGCTTGAGCGTGTAGCGCGGCGAGCGATAGTGCGCGCCGAAGCGCCGCACGTCCATCTCCCACAGGTCGAGACTCGGCTCGCCGTCGTGGATCCACTCGGCCACCACGCGGCCGATGCCGCCCGCGCCGGCGAGCCCGTGGGCGCAGAAGCCCGCGGCGACGAAGAAGCCGCGAACCTCGGTCTCGCCGAGGCAGAACTCGCCGTCGGGCGTGAAGGCCTCCGGGCCGTTGATGAGGCGCGTGATCCGCGCCTCCTCGAGGTCGGGCACGCGATGGCGCGCGTTGACCACGATCTCCTCGAAGCGCTCCCACTCCTCCTCGAGCAGCCGCCCGTTGAAGTCGGGCGGGATCGCGTCGAGGCCGTGGTCGTCCAGCGACCACGGCGCCGGGTGGCGCTCGTAGCCGCCCATGACGAGGCCCGCGCCCTCCTCGCGGAAGTAGACGAGCCCGTCGGGGTCACGCAGCGTCGGCAGGTGCTCGACGTCGGCGCGGTCGCGGAAGGGCTGGGTGACGAGGTACTCGTGCTCCATCGGCACGATCGGGACGCGCACGCCGGCCAGGCGCGCGATCTCCGCCGCGAACATGCCGCCGGCGTCGACCACGACCTCGGCCTCGATGTCGCCCCACTGCGTCCGGACCCCGCGCACCCGCCCGTCGTCCACGTCGATCCCGGTGACGCGCGTGTGGGTGAAGACGCGGCAGCCTCCGCGCCGCGCGCCGTCGGCCAGCGCGTAGGTGAGCTGGGAGGGATCGAGGTAGCCGTCGCTGGGCAGGAACACCGCGCCGAGCACGCCGTCGGTGGTCATGAGCGGGAAGCGCGCCTGCGCCTCCTGCGCGGTGATGAGCTCGAGCGGCAGCCCAAAAGTCTTGGCCCACGCCGCCTGGCGGCCCAGCTCCTCCATGCGCTCGGGAGAGGACGCGAGCCGCAGCGAGCCGACCTCGCTCCAGCCCGGGTCGAACTCGGACTCCTCGCGCAGGCGGCGGTAGAGCTCGACGGAGTGCATCATCATCTTCGTGAGCGAGACCGAGCCGCGCAGCTGGCCCACGAGGCCGGCGGAGTGGAAGGTCGAGCCGCTCGTCAGCTCGTTGCGGTCGAGCAGCACGACGTCGCGCTCGCCGAGCTGCGCCAGGTGGTAAGCGATCGACGCGCCGCCAACGCCCCCGCCGGCGATGACCACGCGGGCGCGGTCGGGGAGCTCACGCGGGCGCGGCATCGGCGAGGTCGGACGCGGTCATTGGTGTGCCGCGCGGACCTTACGGCACGGGGTCGAGAAGCGCTGGACCGGCTGGCGGTTGACTGCCAGCCGTCGCTCGCCGTATGTTTGAACGCGCCGTAAGGACGGTTCGCCGTACCTTTGACCAGGGCCCGCCGGAGACCGAGGAGGAGTGTCGATGACCAGCACAGGGCTTAAGGAAATCGACGACCCCGATGCGAGGCGACTGGCCGAGCTGGGCTACAAGCAGGACCTCAGCCGTGCGTGGAGCGGGTTCCAGAACTTCGCGATCTCCTTCACGATCATCTCGATCCTCGCCGGCTGCTTCACGACCTACTACCAGGCGTGGAACAACGGCGGCCCGGTCGCGATCTCGTGGGGCTGGCCGCTCATCAGCTGCGCGATCCTCGTGATCGGCTTCTGCATGTCCGAGCTGGTCTCGGCCTTCCCGACGGCCGGCGGGCTGTACTGGTGGTCGGCCCGCCTGGGCGGTGCGGGATGGGCCTGGTTCACCGGGTGGATCAACATGGCCGGGCTCGTCGGCGTCACCGCCTCGGTCGTGTACGCGAGCGCCACCTTCGCCAACGCCGTCCTCGGCCTCTACGGGCTCGACCTCGGCTTCATCAACTTCGGCGACGACCAGCACCTCCTGACCGAGACGTTCGTGCTCTTCGCGCTCTTCCTCACCCTCCACTCGATCATCAACATCTTCACCTCGCACCTGGTCGCGATGTTCAACTCGATCTCGGTGTGGTGGCACGTGCTCGGCGTCGCGGTGATCGTCGTCGTCCTCATCATCGTGCCCGACAAGCACCAGAGCCTCAACTTCGTCTTCACCGAGCGCATCAACAACTCGGGCTTCAGCGGCGGGATGTACTGGTACTACGTGCTCCCGCTGGGCTTCCTGCTCACCCAGTACACGATCACCGGCTTCGACTCGTGCGCGCACATCTCCGAGGAGACGCACGGCGCCGCGGAGAACGCCGCCAAGGGTGTGTGGCGGTCGATCTTCTACTCGGCTCTCATCGGCTACGTCGTGCTGCTGGCCATCACCTTCGCAGCCAAGAACGTCGACGTGATCAACAGCGCCGACAACGGCTACGGGGCAGGCTCGGTCTTCGCCGTCCTCACGAGCGCGATGGGCACGAGCTGGGTCAAGCTGGTGCTCATCATCTCGACGGTCGGCCAGCTCTTCTGCGGCATGGCGTGCCTCACCAGCGCGTCGCGCATGTGCTTCGCGTTCAGCCGCGACGGCGCGGTGCCGGGGTGGCGGATCTGGAGTCGCGTCAACCGCGCGCGGGTACCGTCCTACGCGGTCATCTTCATGGCCGTCGCCGCGCTCGTTATCACGCTGCCCGCGCTCAAGGGCAACAGCGCCGGGGCCCCGGTCGCCTTCCTCGCGGTGGTCTCCATCACCGTGATCGGCCTCTACATCGCGTACGGGATCCCGATCTTCCTGCGCCTGCGGGCCGGAGACAGCTTCACCCCCGGGCCGTGGACGCTGGGCCGCAAGTACAAGGCCATGTGCACCTTCTCGGTCGTGTGGATCATCCTCATCTCGATCCTCTTCTCGCTGCCGGTCGTCCCGGCCGGCGTGCCGTGGCGCGACGAGTTCGACTGGAGCGCGGTGAACTACGCGCCGCTTGCGGTCTTCGGGCTGATCCTGATCGTCGCGGTGTGGTGGCTCGTCTCCGCCCGCAAGACGTTCACCGGCCCGCGGCGGACCATCGAGATCGACGACGCGGCCCCGGGCGCGATCGCGCCGGCGCCGACGGGGCCCTCCTCCTAGTCCGGGCCGGGTGCGCGGCCGGTCACGCCGCGCACCACCGCCGCCGTGAGGTCCGGGCGGCTGATCGGCCCGTTGTCGAGCTCCACCACGTGCGCCTCCGGGAGCACGCGGCGCATGCGGTCGGCCTGGTCGACGGGAAACCACGGGTTGCCGCCGTAGGCGAGGATCCACAGGCGGTCGCCCAGCGCGAAGGGCTCGTCGGTCGACAGGTCGCCGACCCAGTCGCGCAGGCGCGTCGAGGCCGCCTCGGCGTCCGTGTAGGCGACCGCGCGGTCGATGCGCGCACGAACGTGCTCCTCCTCCATGGTCCCCGGACTGCCCGCGGTCATCATCGTCCGCACCCCCGCGCGCAGATCCGAGGACATCAGCGTGACGAAGGCCGAGAGGACCTGCGGGGAGCCGGCGAGGGCGTCGCTGCCGGCGGGCGTCAGGCCGAGCGCCGAGCCCGCGATGGCGACGAGGGCGGGCGCGAGCTCGGGACGCCGGGCGGCGAGCCGCGCCGCGCGGTTGTTGCCGTCGGAGACGCCGAGCAGCACGGCGGGCGTGCCGACCGCCTCAGCGACCGCCACGAGGTCACCGTCGTCGGTCACCTCGTCGTACGGGCCCCTGCGGCTCGACGCGCCCGTCCCGCGCGGGTCGTAGGTCACGACGCGGTGGTCGCGAGCGAGATCGCCGATCAGCTCCTCATAGAGCGCCCGGTCGCCGATGAACTGGTTGACCAGCAGGACGGCCGGGCCGTCGCCCACCGCCTCCCACGCGAGCTGCGCCCCATCGGGGCGCACGAGCCTCATCGCGCCGCCTCGGTCTGGAGCAGCTCAGCGGCAAGCGCCAGCGCCACCTCGGCGCGCGGGCCGACCGACGAGCGGCGCACGAACTCGTCAGGATGATGCGCGCCGCCGCCGCGCGGGCCCAGCCCGTCGACGGTGCGGGCAACCGCGGTCGCCAGATGGCTCGCGTCGCTGGCGCCGCCCCGCTCGGAGGCGAGGATCCGCCGTCCCGCCCGGGCCGCCGCCGCCTCGAGGGCGGGCGCGACCAGGGCGCGCGTGTCCATCCCCGGCCACGAGCGGACCTGGTCGGCCTCGAGGGTCACCCCGTCGAGCTCGGCGGGCACGCCGTCCAGGACGCGCGTGAGGGCGTCGAGCGAGTCGGCGCGGACGTCGACGAGCAGCTCGCCGGCGGCCGGCACCACGTTGAGCGCCTCTCCCGCGCGCATGACCGTCGGCACGACGGTGAGCCGCTCGGCGCCGGCGGGAGAATGCAGCGCGGCCAGGCGCTGGGCGACGGCGACCACGGCGAGCAGCGCGTTGCGGCCCTGGTGGGGAGCCGAGCCGGCGTGCGCGGCGCGGCCGGTGGCGCGGACGCGCACCGCGCCGGCCGCCTTGCGGCGGACGACCACCGCCTCCTCGCCCCCGCGGCGCTCGCCGGCCTCGAAGCACAGGCAGCCCTCCCAGCCGGCGAAGCGCGTCGCGTGGGCGAAGGGCGCCGTGCGCCATTCCTCGTCGACGACCAGCAGCAGCGCCGCCTGGGCGAAGCTCTCGGGGCGAGCGGCCAGGGCGCGCAGCACCCCGAGCGAGAGCACGACGCCGCCCTTCATGTCGATCGTCCCCGAGCCTGTCAGGCGCTCGCCGCCCTCCGACCGCTCGACCGGCCGGTGCTCGGCATGGGCCACGACGGTGTCGAGATGGCCGAGCAGCAGCAGACGGCCGGCCCCGGTTCCGTGGAGCGTCGCGAGAAGGTCGGGCGCGTGCGCGAGCGAGGAGCACGGCAGCCGCTCGACGCGGGCGTCGTCCGGGAGCGCCAGGGTGGCCACGGCGATCGCCTCCTCGGCCGCGCGGGCATCGCCGCTGGGCGAGGAGACGCCGACGAGCGCCTCGAGCTCACGCTCGAAGCGCCGCTCGATCTCGTCGGCGGAGCCGGCGATCCAGGGCTCAGGCACTCGCGCCGTTGCGCTCAGAGCACCGGCAAGTAGCGCTGGAGCTCCCAGGGGGTCACCTGCACGCGGTAGTCCTCCCACTCCTGGCGCTTGATCTCGATGTAGCGGTTGAACATGTGCTCGCCCAGGCAGCGCAGCACGAGCTCTGATTCCGAGGTCAGCTCGATGGCCTCGCCGAGCGTCTCGGGCAGCTGCTCGATGCCGAGCCGCCGGCGATCGTCGGGCGAGAGGTGGTAGAGGTTCTTCTCCATCGGCTCGGGCAGCTCGTAGCCCTTCTCGATGCCCTCCAGGCCGGCGTGCAGGAGCACGGCGAAGGTGAGGTAGGGATTGCACGCGGGGTCGGGGCAGCGCAGCTCCATGCGCGTGGCCTGCTCCTTGCCTGGGTGGTAGAGCGGCACGCGGACGAGCGCCGAGCGGTTGCGACGCGACCATGCGCAGTAGACCGGCGCCTCGTAGCCGGGGACCAGACGCTTGTAGGAGTTCACCCACTGGGCGAAGATCGAGCAGATCTCGCGCGCGTGGCGCAGCTGCCCGGCGATGAAGGCCTTGCCGACGTCGGACAGGAAGTACTGGTCGTCGGCGTCGTAGAAGGCGTTGGCGCCCTCGTGGAAGAGCGACTGGTGGGTGTGCATCCCCGAGCCGTTCTCGCCGAACAGCGGCTTGGGCATGAAGGTGGCGTGGTAGCCGTACTTGAGCGCGTACTCCTTGACCGTGATGCGGTAGGTCATGCAGTCGTCGGCCATCTTCAGCGCGTCGGCGTAGCGCATGTCGATCTCGTGCTGGCTGGGCCCGACCTCGTGGTGGGTGTACTCCACGTGGATCCCGAGCTGCTCGAGGGCGAGCACGGTCTCGCGGCGCAGGTCCGACCCGGCGTCCAGCGTGGTGAGGTCGAAGTAGCCGCCCTCGTCGAGGACCTCGGTGGACTTCGAGTCGCGGAAGTAGAAGTACTCGAGCTCGGGGCCGACGTTGAAGCGGTCGAAGCCGATCGAGCTCGCGCGTTCCAGGGCGCGTCGCAGCACGTAGCGCGGATCGCCCTCGTAAGGCTCGCGCTCGGGGGTGACGACGTCGCAGAACATCCGCCCGACGCCCTGCTCGGCCGGCCGCCAGGGCAGCGGCTTGAAGGTGGACGCATCGGGCATCGCGATCATGTCGGACTCCTCGATCGCGTTGAAGCCGGTGATCGAGGAGCCGTCGAAGCCCATGCCGCCCTCGAACGCGTTCTCGAGCTCGTCGCGGTTGATCGAGAACGACTTCAGCTGCCCGAGGATGTCGGTGAACCACATGCGGATGAAGCGCAGATTCAGGTCCTCGACCTGCGCCTTGACGTCGTCGGCGGTCTGGGGCTGATCGGCCACGGCGATCCTCCGGTCGGGGGGCGGGCGTGCTGGTCCGAGTCGCGAGACTATCGTCGCGCGACGTGGCTTGACCGGCGGCTCAACGCAGCCAGCGCCGCGCCCACGCCTGGATCTCGACGACGACGGGCTCGAGCTGCTCGCCGGCCTCGGTGAGCGCGTACTCGACGCGGAGCGGGGGCCGGTCACGGACCGTGCGGAGCACCAGGCCGCGGGCCTCGAGCTCCTTGATCCGCTCGGAGAGGAGCCGGTCCGAGAGCTCGGGGACGGCCTGGCCGATCTCCGAGAAGCGCAGCGGCCCGTCGGCGGCGAGCATCACCTGGAGGATGGCCCCCGTCCAGCGCTTGCCGATGAACTCGACGGCCTCGTGGTAGTAGGGGCAGCAGCCCGACTCGCCGGCGGTCGCGCTCGCCGAACGATCGCTCCTTGCGCCCGCGCTCCTGCCGACCGCCGTCGTCGTGACGACGATGTGGCGCGTCCGGGCCGGCATCGACCGCCTAGGCCGCCCGCAGCCGGGCCGTACGGGCCTCCTCGGCCGAGCCGTCCACCGGCACGTCGCCCGCGACGTTGACCAGCGCGGTGAAGCTCTCGAGCGAGAGGTAGGCGATCGCCTCGAGGATCTCCTCGTCGCTCCAGCCTGCCTCGCGCGTCTCCTCGTGGACGTGCACGGGCGGGCGACCCTGCTTCTCGAGGAGGATCCGGAGATAGCGCAGCAGCGCCGCCTCGTGCTCGTCGCGCGAATCGAACTCCCGCGCGAGCGAGATCTCGTCGAGCGAGAGCCCCGCGGCCCGTGCGGCGCGCTCGTGCAGCGCGATGCCGGGCTTGGACCGGTAGTGGTCGGCGACGGCGAGCGCGATGCGCTCGAGCGTGAGCAGCCCGAGCTTGCCGTGACGCAGCTCGGAGCGGAAGCGCGCGTAGCCACGCAGGGCGGCCGGCGACCCGGCCAGCACGCCGAGGAAGTTGGGCAGCTGACCGCCGCTGGCAAGCGCACCCTTGAGCACCGGCATCGAGGCCTCGGGAGCGGTCAGGTCGTCGTGGATGTGGAACCGGCTCATCGTCGTCTTCATGTGGCCACCAGTCGGGTCTTACCTAGAGTAAGTGTACCCGCGAGAGAGTTCGTCGGGACAGCAGAAGGAGATCTCTACGACGAGGCCCCCCTACCGGTTATACGCCGTCCGCTAAAGGGCAGTTCAGGCCCGGGGAACGTCCCGATGAACGGCCGGTCAGGCGCGGAAGAACGGCTCAGTAGAGCGCCCGGACAGGGCCCGATCCGCCGAAGCCCAGGACGCGGGCCGCGGAGGCCGTCAGGTCGAGCACGAAACCGGCGGTGTAGGGCCCACGGTCGACTACCGCGACGGTGAGGAAGCGCCCTTGGAATGACAGCACGACCGGGGTGCCGCACGGCAGCGTCCGGTGGGCCACGCCGCGCAGCGTGGTGCTCATCGTCTGCCCGCAGGCGGTGCGGTTGCCGTAGAACCCGGGCCCGTACCACGTCGAGTTCGCCGCGCGCATGCGGCGGCGCGCCAGCGCGTCGCGGGTGGTTGGGCCGACGCGGCCGTCGCCCTTCAGGCCGGCGTCGCGCTGGAAGCGGCGCACGGCGCGAGCGGTGGAGGCGTCGAAGGCGCCGTTAGGACCGAGTCCGAGCAGCCGCTGCAGGGTGCGCACGTCGCGGCCGCGCATGCCCCGCTGCACGGTGCGCGCCCCGAGGTCGTTGGTGAAGTAGCGCCGGCTGACCTTCTTGCGGGCGGGTCTGTCGCCGCGGCGGCACGACCTGCGGCGGGCGAGCAGCGCCCGCGCGGTGGCCCGACCCACGATCCCGTCGGCGCGCAGGCAGCGCGAGCGCTGATAGCGGACCACCGCGACCTTCGTCGCAGGCCCGAAGCGCCCGTCGACGGGCCGGCTGAAGAAGCTCAAGCGCTTGAGCCGGATCTGCACCGCCCGGACGTCGGCGCCCGACTTTCCGAGCTTCAGCGTCCGCTCTCCGAGGCTCGCGGCCTTGCCCGAGGCGGCGGCGACGAGCAACAGCAGCAGCCCCATGAGGAGCGCCACCAGCGCGACACGGTCGGGCCGGTCGATCACCGGCCGGCCCGTCTGACCGGACACCGCGCCGATCCGCCTTGTACGGGGGGCCGCCCGCCGTCATGCGGCCGCGGTCCGTGCACGGCGAGCGCCATCGTCATCCCTCCTCGGAGGCTTACGGGGTTAGCTGACGGGCTCGCGCGAAAGGAGCTGCGCTATCTCGGCGACGCAGGGCGCCGACGCGAGAATTCGCCCCGGGACTGGTGGGTCCCCCGCTTCCGGCCGATGCCGGAATTCAGCGGTATGAACGTTGATTCGAGCCTATCAGCGCGGAAGAGCCCGCAAATGAGCGGCTTTGTTATGACAAGCCCGAGGGGGCCGGGGCTCAGCCCTCCGGCGGTCCAGCGCCCGGACGGTGCAGCGCCCGGAGAGTGCAGCGCCCGGAGAGTGCAGCGCCCGGAGAGTGCAGCGCCCGGAGAGTGCAGCGCGCGGAGAGTGCAGCGCGCGGGGCGGCTCAGCGAGCGGAGGGTTCGCGCCCGGAGGGGTTCAGCGCCCGGAGGGGCTCACGGTCCGAGTCGCGCCTGTTCCTCGACGGTGCGCTCCGCCCACGGGATCGCCTCGAGGCGCGCGTCCGGGATCGGCTCGCCGCTCTGGACCGACACGCCGTACGTGCCCTCTTCGAGCCGTCGCTCGGCGCGGTCGATCGCGGCGAGCTCCTCGCGCAGCCGCGTGGCGATCCCCTCGTCACGCTCGTTCTCGTAGAGCTCTGTGCCCTCGTCGGCGAGGTGCTGGTCGACGTGGCTGAGCTCGTCGTCGTCGCCGCGACCGAGACCTGCGAGCTCGCGTTGGATGCGCTCGCGCTCGCCTCGCAGCAGCTCGGCGGCGCGCTCCGGGTCCATGCTCAGTTCTCCGGCGAGCTGCCGCCGCTGCGCGCGCCCGTGCCGCTCGAGCCCGAGCTGGCCGAGGCGCCTCTGCACTGCTTGGGAACGGGATCGCTCGGGTGCGTCGCGCGATCGACGAAGCAGGCGACGTCGCTGACGTCCCCGCCTTCGACGAGCTTGGCGGGCATCGTCCCGTTGCCCCGGTTGCGACCGTTGACGACCGCATCGACGATCAGCGGGTACGTGGGGCGCAGCTCGTTGAAGTTCGGGCCGGTCTGGCCGACGGTCTTGGCCGCGGCAAGGGTGTGGCACTGGTTGCAGCGCTGGCCGAAGAGAGCGCGCCCGTGCTCCTGGGCGGCGGTGAGGGTGATGCTCTCCGAGGTGACTTGGTCGTCGTTCTTGTTCCCGGCCAGCACCAGCGTCGGGACTGCGATGCCGAGGCCGATGTAGGCGGCGAGGATCAGGAGGAACGCGACGCGGTTGGACCGCCGGCTCTGGTTGTAGAGCGAGGCGCGCGCGCGGCGCGGGCCACCGCGCAGCGCGATGAAGACCAGCCCCGCGCCGAGGATGATCCAGAAGGCGATGAAGAGGATCGCTTCCACGCGGCCGGACCTTATCGCGGGGGGCGATGGGCGTGGGCGGCCGGGCGCGCCGCCGCGCCAGGCGGGGGCGATGGGGGTGGGCGGCCGGGGCCGCCTCTGGTCCGGGCGAGCCGGTACGGTCAACCGATGGCGGTCGCGCCGCACTTCGCGGACCGCGCCGAGGCCGGGCGACGGCTCGCCGCCACGCTGCCGCGGCCGCCCGACGGTGTCGTGCTCGGACTTGCGCGTGGCGGGATCCCGGTGGCGGCGGAGGTCGCCGCGCTGATCGGCACGCCGCTCGATGCTCTCGTGGTGCGCAAGGTGGGCCATCCACGCCAGCCGGAGTACGCCCTCGGAGCGGTGAGCGAGGACGGCGTCGTGCTTCCCGAGGGGCTGCCGGCCGAGGCCGTCGCCGAGCAGCTCGGGCGAGCCCGTGCACAAGCCGACGTGCTGCGTGGCGGGCGACCACCGGCGCGGGTCGCCGGGGCGCACGTGGTGATCGTGGACGACGGCCTCGCCACGGGCCGCTCGATGGCCACGGCGCTCGAGACGGTGCGCCGCCGCGACGCGCGCTCGGTCACGCTGGCGGTCCCAGTCGCCGCCGCTCCAGCCGCGCGGGCGTTCGAGGAAGCCGGCGCGGTCGTGCACGCTCTCGGCTTCGTCGAGCCGCCCGACTTCGTCGCCGTCGGCCAGTTCTACGACGACTTCGGGCAGGTGAGCGACTCCGAGGCGGCGGCGTTGCTCACCGCCGCCGCCCGCTCGCGAAGCTCATGACCGGCGGCGCGACCGCGCGAAAGTCGGCGGCCTGCTCGACCTCCTCGTCCTTGCGGCGGCGCTCCTTCTCGTCGAGCGGATGGAAGTCCTTGACCTCGGCGAGCGGGCGGTCGGGGACATCGATCGGCCCGATGCGGTCGACGAGCACGTTGACCGCGCCCCCCGCCGCGGCGAGGCGCTCGAGCTTGCCCTGCGCGACGACCAGCGGCTCGGTTCGCACCGTCACCCGGTGGCGGTCGTAGACCGCCGGCGGGACGATGAGGTTGACCGTCCCCAGCTCGTCCTCGATGAGCAAGAAGACGATCCCGCCGGCGGTCCCCGGTCGCTGGCGGGCGACGACGAGGCCGCCGATGGTCACGCGGCGGCCGTGGTGCAGGTCGTACAGGTCTGCGCTGCGCACCGCCTTCTCGGGCAGCGCCGCGCGCAGCAGCGAGAGAGGATGGTCGCGGACGGTCATCCCCGTCGTCGCGTAATCGGCCAGCAGCGACGGCCATGCCTCGAGCCGCCGCAGCCCCGGCGGCGCGGGCAGCTCGAAGGGCAGCGCGAGCTGCGTCCCTCCCGGCACCCGCCGCCCCGGGGCGGCGATTCCCAGCTGCCACAGCACCGTGCGCCGGTCCCCCCCACCCAGCCCGTCGCACGCCCCCGACCACGCGAGCAGCTCGAGCGCGGCCCGTCCGGCCCCGGCCAGCGAGGCGAGGTCGCCGAGCGACCGGAACGGCCCGCCCGCGTCGCGGGCGGCGACGAGCGCCTCGACGTCGTCCTTGCGAATCCCGTTGACATACCCGAGCCCGACGCGAATCGCGAGGTCCGTCGAGCGTGCCGGCCGTCGCTGGCTAGGACGCAGGGAGCGTGGCGTGCTTCGCACGCGAGCGACTGAGGACGCCGCCAGCGGCGGATCGGCGCGTTCGACGGAGCATTCCGCGCCGCTGGCGTTGATCTCCGGCGGACGGATCTCCATGCCCCTGCGCTGGGCCTCGTGGACGAGGGCGTCCGGGGGGTAGAAGCCCATCGGCTGCTCGTTGAGCAGCGAGCACAAGAACTCTGCGGGGTGGTGGACGCGCAGCCAAGTCGACTGGTAGGCGAGCAGACCGAAGGCGGCCCCATGGGCCTTGGGGAAGCCGAAGCCCGAGAACCCGGCGATCATGTCCCAGACGCGCTCGGCGGTCGCGCCGTCGGCGCCGTGAGCCTCGGCCGCGCCCTCCACGAAGCGCTCGTGGAAGGCGGCGATGGCGGCGTCCGAGCGCTTGCGGCTCATCGCCCGGCGCAGCCCCTCGGCCTCCCCAGCCGAGAACCCGGCGAAGGCCATCGCGACCTCGAGCACCTGGTCCTGGAAGATGATCGTCCCGAGCGTGTCGCGCAGGACGGGCTCGAGCGAGGGGTGCTCGTAGGGGACGACGTAGCCCGGGTCCTCGCGCAGGCGCTGGCGGCGCTCGATGTAGGGGTTGACCGCCCCGCCCTGGATCGGCCCGGGCCGCACGATGGCCACCTGCACGGTCAGGTCGTCGAGGGTCGCGGGACGCGTGCGGCGCAGCGAGGCCATCTGCGCCCGGCTCTCGATCTGGAAGACCCCGACCGTCTCGGCCCGCTGGATCGCCTCGTAGGTTGGGCCGTCGTCGTAGGGGATCCGCGAGAGGTCGATCCGCGCCCCCTGCTCGCGCGCGACAAGCTCCACGCAGCGCTCGACGCACGAGAGCATCCCGAGGCCGAGCAGGTCGATCTTCAGGAAGCCGGCGTCGGCGCAGGAGTCCTTGTCCCACTGGACGAGCTGGCGGCCCTCCATCGAAGCGGGGACGACCGGGCAGCAGTCGACGAGCGGGCGCGTGGAGACGACCATCCCGCCCGAGTGCTGGGAGAGGTGGCGGGGAAGCCCGTGGGCCTCTGTCGCGAGGCGCACGAGGTGCCCCCAGCGCCCCGTCTTCGCGCGCGGCGCCCCCAGCGCCGCCTCGACGTCGCGGCCGACCTCGCGCCCCGACCAGCCCTCCGACCCGCGCGCCACGCGCTCGATCTCCCCCGGCGGCAGCCCGAGCGCCTTGCCCAGCTCGCGGATCGCCCCCCGCGCGCGGTAGGTGGGGAAGGCGGCGATGATCGCCGAGTGGTCGCGGCCGTAGCGGTCGTGGACGCGCGGCATGAGCGTCTCGCGGATGTCTCGCGGGAAGTCGAGGTCGATGTCGGGCAGCGAGGTGATCTCCTCGTTGAGGAAGCGCCCGAGCAGCAGCTCGTTCTCGACCGGATCGACGTGCGAGAGGCCGGTGAGGTAGCAGACGATCGAGGAGACCGAAGAGCCCCGCCCGCGCCCGGGCGGAAGCAGCGCCCGCGCGGAGTCCGGCCCGCGCACCTCGGCAGCCACCTCGCGGGCGAGCTCGAGCATGTCGCGGTGCAGGAGGAAGAAGCCGGCGAGGTCCAGGCCGGCGATGACGCCCAGCTCCTGCTCCAGGCGCCGCTGCGCCTCCTCGCGCAAGCGGTGGCCGCGGGGGTAGCGATCCTCGAAGCTCACGCGGCACACCTCGGCGAGCGAGCGGTCTGCCTCGGGATCCTCGGCGCCGGGGTAGCGGTAACCGAGGTCTTCACAGAGGTCGAAGCGAAGCCGGTCAGCCAGCCGGCGGGTCTCGGCGACGGCGTCGGGGTGGTCCTCGAAGCGCGCGGCCATCGCCTCCGGGGTGGCGAGGACGTGGCTGTGGTTGCCGCGGCGCTGGGGCTCTGAGGCGTCGAGGGTCATCCCCAGGCGCACGGCCACGAGCGCGTCCTGCAGCGGAGCGCGCGAGCGCGCGTGCACGTGGACGTTGCCCGTGGCCACGCACGGCACCCCGAGCCGCCGGGCCAGCGCCTCCAGGCGTCGGTTGCGCGCTCGGTCGCCGCGGTGGAAGGGGCGCTGGAGCTCGACCCGCAGCCCCTCGGGCCCGAAGGTCTCGAGCAGCCGCCGCAGCGTCGGCTCGTCGTGGACGCCGCTGGTCGCGCACCCGCTCAGGCACACGAGCCCCTCGGCGTGGGCCTCGAGCACTTCGAGCTCGACCTCTGGGTCCTCGAGCTCGCGGCGCGGCCCGTCGCGCGAATGGGCGAAGGCGCTTGTAAGGATCCGGCAGAGGTTCGACCAGCCGCGCGCGTCCTGGACCAGCAGGGTGACGTGGCGACCGACCAACCGGCTGTCGCCGGTCGGTGCCCCCAGGTCGATCTCCGAGCCGTGGATCGCCCGCAGCCCCAGCGCCGCGGCGGCCTGGGCGAACTCCATCGAGCCGCCCACCCCGTTGTGGTCGGTCAGAGCGAGGGTGTCGTGGCCGAGCTCGAGCGCCGTCGCGACGAGCTCCTCGGGGAGCGAGGCGCCGTCGAGGAACGAGTAGGCGGAGTGGCAGTGGAGCTCGGCGTACACGGCGAACACATGTTCGCATGAAGGCCGGTTGGAGCCGCCCTACTCGCAGCCGATCCGCACGTCGGCGCCGACGGCGACGGCGACGGCTGCGGCGAACAGGCAGGCGACGTGCGCGATGCGAGCTTGTATCGAGCCCTCCTCCGCGGGGACCGGGCGACTCTATCCGAGCGTCCACGCGCCGGGTCGAGCTAGCGCTAGCGGCCGAGCTTCTCCATCAGCCGCAGCCACACCTCGCTGCGCGTCGGGAACGGCGGCACCGCGTGCCACAGGCGCTCGAGCGGCACCTCGCCGACGATCGCGATCGTGGCCGCGTGGAGGAACTCGGCGACCTCGGGGCCGGTGAAGGTCGCGCCGATGAGCACCTCGCGAAGGTCGTCGACCACGAGCCGCACGGTGCCCGGCGCGCCGCGGCCGACGAAGCTCGCTCCGGCCACGGCTTCGGTCGAATGGTCGACCGCGCGGGCCTGCACGCCCGCCTCGCGGGCCGAGGCCAGCGTGTGGCCAACGGCGGCCACCTGGGGCTCGGTGAAGATCACGCGGGGGGCCATCGGCCCGTCCCACTGCGAGGCCGTGGTGCCCCGCCCGAGGATCTGGTCGGCGGCGATGCGCGCCTGGTACTTCCCCATGTGAGTCAGCAGAGCGCGGCCGTTGATGTCGCCCACCGCGTAGAGCCAGTCGATGCCGCCGACCCGCATGCGCTCGTCGACCCGCAGCGACCCGTCGGCAGGGACGCCCACGGTGTCGAGGCTGAGGCCCTCGACGTGTGGCGTGCGCCCGACCGAGACGATCAGCTGCTCGCCGCGCAGCTCCTCGCCGCCCGCCAGCTCGACGACCACCTCGCCGCGCGCGCCCGGGGCGCCGCCTTCCTCGCGTCGCACGCGCGTCGTCTCCGCCCGGACGTGAACGTCGACCCCGCCCTCGCGCAGCGCCTCCTCCACCTGCTCGCGCGCGAAGGGCTCCTCCCCGGCGATGAGCGTGTCGGCGGACTCGACGAGCGCGACCTGCGAGCCCAGGCGCGACCAGGCCTGCGCGAGCTCCACGCCGACCACTCCGCCGCCGAGCACGACGAGTCGCGCGGGAGCCGACTTCGCGGTCGTCGCCTCGCGGTTGGTCCACGGGCGGCTCTCCGCGAGCCCTTGGACGGGCGGCAGCATCGCTCCCGTCCCGCTTGCGAGCACCACCGCCCGCCGCACACGGAGCGCGTCGTCGCCGACGCGGACGCGACGCTCGCCGTCCACGCGACCGTCGCCGCGCACGAGCGTCACCCCGCGGTCCTCGAGCCAGGGCACCTGGGCAGAGTCGTCCAGGTCGTGGATGACCTCGTCGCGGCGGGCCAGCGCGGCGGCGACGTCGAGCTCTCCTGTGACCGCCTCGCGGGCTCCCGGGACGCGGTCGACCTCCTCGAGGAGCTGTGCAGGGCGCAGGAGCGCCTTGGAAGGCATGCACGCCCAGTAGGAGCACTCGCCGCCGACGAGCTCGCGCTCGACGAGCGCGACCTCGAGGCCCCCTTCGGCCAGCCGCCCCGCGGCGTTCTCGCCGGCCGGGCCGGCGCCGATCACCACCACGTCGAAGTCGCGCTCGGCCATCGCGACACCCTATGCGCAGTCGCGGCCGTCGCGGATCTCCGCGGGCGTGGGAGCGCGCCGGGGGCGGACGCGACAGACTGGCGCCGTGGCCGCGCACGGGTTGACCGAGGGGGAGCGCTGGGCGCGCGAGGAGCTCGAGCGGCTCAAGGCCGCGCGCTTCACACCCGGCGCCGTGGTGCGCTTTCTCGGCGCCTCCGGTGCCCGCACGAACGCCGTCCGCCGCTCGCGCCCGGAGCTCGCCCGGCAGGCGTGGGAGTGGATGGCGGCGGGCGGCGCGGCGTGGGCCGGCCTGGCCGTGGCAGGGGTGCAGCCGTTCCAGCGCATCGCTCGCGGCGGCCTCGCGTGGTGGGGCGCGACCGCAGTGATGCTCGACTGGCACCTCGGCATGGTCGAGACCGAGGACGGTCGCCCGCGGCCGCTGGGGGCCGCCGACGCGCTCACCCTCGGGCGAGCGTGGCTCGTGCCGGTCGCCGCCGACCGGCCGTCGCCGCTCGTGTGCGCGGCGGCCGGCGCCTCGGACGTGCTCGACGGGCGCCTCGCCCGCGCGGCGGGACCCACCCGCATCGGGCGCGACCTCGAGGGGCTCGTCGACTTCGCCTTCGCCGTGGCCGCGCTCCGGGGAGCTCGGCGACGTGGGTGGATCGGTCGCGGGACGGTCGCCGCCGAGCTCACGCGCCTCGGGGCCGGGCTCGGCTACGCGCTGTGGGTCTACTTCGGCCGCGCGGACGCGCCCGACCCCGCCGTCACGCGGGCAGCGCGGATCACCACCCCGGTGCGGGTCGCCGGCCTCGTGGTCGCCGGCGCGGGAAGGCGCCGGCTCGCGGACGCGCTCATCGTCGCGGGGTCGGCGTACGGCGTGGCGGCGGTCGCGCTGGTGGTGCTCGCTCAGGAGCGCCGGACGAAGCCGAGCTTCGTGCCGGAGAACAGCGAGGAGCCGGGCAGGCGATAGTATGTGCGATCCTGGATCGTCTCGGCCTGGGCGACCTCGCGCTCGTAGAGCAGCGCCTGCGCGAGACCCGCGAGCACCCCGCCGCCCGTCGCCCGCAGGCTGGCGTCCCAGCCGCGAGCCGGCTCGCCGCGGCGACGGATGAAGCGCCGGTCGGGAGCGGGGATGTCGCCGACGGCAACCGCGAGCCCCAGCACGGGGGCCGGCACCTGCCACAGCGGCGTCGGGTCGCCGTCGCCCTCCGCGCCGGGCGTGAGCTCGGCGGCGCCGTCCAGCGCCGTGCGCACCGAGCGACGGCCGAGGGTCGCCATCGCGGCAGCGGCGAGTGCCAGCTGCGCGACCGTGTTGAGCGGCCACCGCCGTGCCTGGGGCTGAGTGGCGAGGATCGCGCCGGAGGCCACCGCGCTCACGGCGGCGAGGGTAAGCCCTTCGGAGCGCAGCCGCTCGCGGTAGGTCGAGGGGGCCATGGGCGAACCGTATACGCAGGACGGCGGTGAGGGCCGGGAAGCCGCCCGCCCGGTCTCCGGGGTCTGTGAAGCGGTTTTAGGGTGCATAAGTCCGCCTAGCGCTGCCCGAACCACGTGCCGCCGACGAGGTCGTGGAAGACGACGAGGTCGTGCCCGTCGGTGCTGACGACCTCCCAGTAACGGCGGCGCAGGGGCCGGTCGGTCCACCAGCGGTCCTCGACGAGCCATGACTCGCGGACCGCGTCGACCTCGCGACCGTCGACGACGAGTGGACGCCCGTCCTCGCCGGCGCGGACCGCGGCGGGTCGCGGGACGCCTAGACGTCGTGGACCGCTCATGGGCGCTCGGGGCCTGCGAGGGCTCGATCGGGGCGGGGACGGCTCGGGCGGATCACGGCTCGAACGGGGCGAGGACGGCCCTGCGCTCGGGGACCCGCGAGCCCGGGTCGACGGTGAGGATGCGCAGGGCGGCGTCCGGGCCGGCGGCCGCGCGGGCCTGGCTGACTGCCTCCCGCAGGCGGCCGGCGCGCACGGTCGCGCCGTCCTCGAGGAGCCTGCGCTGGTCGGCTGCGGGAGGGCCGAAGCGCTCGGCGGCGAGCCCGAGGGACTCGGCGGGGGCGGGCAGCAGCTCGAGGCGCGGAATGAGGACGAGGCGCATGCGGACGGGGTCGGCGAGCGCCTCGCGGAAGACGACCCGCTCGCGCCAGGTGCCGCCCTCGACGAGGCCGGCGCTGACCACGACTGCACGCAGCGTGCGCCCGCGTCGCTCGCGGCGGGCGAGCAGCCGGTCGACGAGCAGCTCGAGCGCTCGCGCCAGCTGCAGCCCGGAGGCCGCCTCGGGGAGCTCGAGCGAGACCCGCAGCCGCTCGCCCGCCCTGCGCGGGCGCAGCGGCTCGTCGCGACCGCATGCCAGCTCGCGCGCATGGATCCCGGCGGCCCCGAAGCGGTCGGCGACCTGGGCGGCCCGCAGGGCGGCGAGGTCGCCGAGCGTCGCGATCCCCAGGCGCTCGAGCGCATCGGTCAGCTCGGCCGTCCGCTCGCGGGCCCGCAGGAGCGCCACGGGCAGCGGCGCGAGGTAGGCCTGGGCCTCCGCCTCTCCCCCTCTGACGATCCGTGGACGGCGCGGCCTCGCCTGGCCGGCGGCGGCCGTCGAGCAGAACGCCGTAGGTCCGACCCCGATGCGGGCTGGCAGCTCGAGCGCGCGGCGGGCTGCGGTGACAACGCCCTCGACGCTTCCGCCGTGGACCGCGCGCAGGCCGCGGACGTCGAAGCACGCGAGCCCGGGGCGCTCCGGAGCCACGCCGGCGCCGATGCCCTCGAGCCGCGCGAGCAGCTCCTCCCAGCGCTCGGCGACGCCGGCCGGGTCCGGCGGGACGAGGGCGAGCTGCGGACAGCGCGCGAGCGCCTCACCGAGCCGCAGGCCCGACCGCACCCCGAAGGCCTCGGCGGCGGCCGACACCTCGCCGATCACCTGATCGCGGCCCGGCTCGGGCGCGAGCGCGGCCGGCGTGCCCATCAGCCCCTCGCGCCCGCCGGCGGCCACGGTGAGCGAGAAGCGGGGGATCAGGACGCAGGCGATCATCGAACGCATGTTCGCATGTTCTGCCCGGTGTTCAAGGCACACGGCGCGCCGACACCCAGTCGGTCTGGGAAGCTGGCTCTTGTGAACGACGCCATCGGCGACCTGCTCCCTTCGGCGCTCGCCGTGGCCCTCAGTCCCATTCCCATCGTCGCCGTCGTCCTCGTCCTGGGTGCGCCGAGAGCTCGAACCGCCGGGCCGGCGTTCGCGCTCGGGTGGATCGCCGGCCTCGTCGCCGTGAGCGTCATCGTGGTGCTCGTCCTGGGAACCGGCCACGATTCCGCCACCGACGACTCGGGCGTCGACTGGCTCAAGATCGCGATCGGGGTCGTGTTCCTCCTGATGGCCGCCCAGCAGTGGCGCAAGCGACCGAAGGAGGGGCGGGAGGCCAAGATGCCGAAGTGGATGGCCACCATCGACACCGCGACCCCGCCGCGGGCCGCGGTGCTCGGTCTGCTGCTCTCGGGAGCGAACCCGAAGAACCTGGCGCTCACCCTCGCCGCTGCCGCGTCGATCGCCGAGGCCGGCCTCGGCAAGGGCGACACGGCGATCGCCATCGCCGTATTCGTCGCCCTCGGATCGCTCTCGGTCGCCGGCTCGGTGCTCTTCTACCTCGTCGACGCCAACCGGGCCGCACGCCCCCTTGCGACGGTCAAGCGGTTCATGTCCGACAACAACGCGGTCATCATGATGGTCGTCCTGCTCCTGCTCGGCGTCAAGCTCCTCGGGGACGGCCTCGGCGGCCTCTGACGTCGAACCACTTGCTCGCGCGATCGACGATCTTCGCGCGGTCCCACACCGGCATCGGGGTCGCCGTCCGGCTCGCGAGCGGCCTCATGCAACGCTCATCCGCCTCGCGTACCTTCGGCCGGTGGCGCGGGTCCTGTTCGCTGAGGACGACGAGGGGATTCGGGTTCCCGTCGTCCGCGCGCTCGAGCGCGAAGGCCACGCGGTGGAGCCGTTCGCGAGCGGGTCGGACGCCGCGGCCGCCGGTATGGACGGGAAGCACGACCTGCTCGTGCTCGACATCGGGCTGCCCGGGCTGGACGGGTTAGAGGTCTGCAGGCGCGTACGCGACGCGCGGCCGTCGGTGCCGATCATCTTCCTGACCGCGCGGGACGGCGAGACGAGCGCAGTGGCCGGCCTCGACGCCGGCGCGGACGACTACGTCACCAAGCCCTTCGGGCTCGCCGAGTTGCTCGCCCGGGTCCGCGCGCAGCTTCGCCGGACCGGTCCCGGCCGGTTCCGGGCGGCCGACGTGACCGTCGACGTCGCGGCGCACCGGGCCTGGCGCGGCGACGCGGAGCTAGACCTGTCGCCCAAGGAGTTCGCCCTGCTCGCCCTGCTCGTGCGGGAGGCCGGCCGGGTGGTGACGCGCGAGCGGATCATGGACGAGGTCTGGGACGAGAACTGGTTCGGCTCGACCAAGACGCTCGACATGCACGTGTCCTGGCTGCGCCGCAAGCTCGGAGACGCTGCCAACGCCCCCCAGCGATTGGTGACGGTCCGCGGCGTCGGCCTTCGGTTCGAGCCCTAGGCTGCGCGGTCCTCTCATGCGACGGCGCCTCATCGGCTCGACCGCGCTCATCGCCCTCGCTGCGGTGATCGTGCTCGGCGTGCCGCTCGGGGTAGTCGAGGCCGCACGGGTGCGCGAGGACGCCACCGCGCGGCTGGAGCGCGAGGCCGACGCGGTCGCAGGCGTGATCGACGACCGTCTGGAGGCCCACGCGCCAATCGACCCCAGCCGGCTCGAGACGATCGTCCGCCCCGGGCACCGGATCATCGTCGTGACGCGCGAGGGCCGGCGGATCGTAGTCGGCGACCGGTTCACCGGCGATGCGCTGCGCGCGCGGGCCGGGTCGGCCCTGGGCGCCACGGTCACCGCGGAGGCCCCGAGGGCCGAGCTCACGCATCGCACCGACCGGGTCTGGCTGCTCATCCTCCTGCTCGGGGCCGGCGGCGTCGGGACCGCCGTCGCGCTGGCCGCCGTCCAGGCGCGACGCCTGGGCCGGCCGCTCGAGGCGGTCGCGCGGCGCTCGGCGCAGCTCGGCGACGGCGACTTCTCGGTGCGTGCCGGACACTTCGGCGTCCCCGAGATCGACGCGATCGCGCACGGCCTGGACTCGAGCGCCGAGCGCATCGCCGAGCTCGTCGCGCGCGAGCGTGAGTTCTCGGCGAACGTCTCCCATCAGCTGCGCACCCCGTTGACCGCGCTGCGGCTGCGGCTCGAGGAGTCGCGCGCGACCGACGATGACGCGCTCCGCGCCGCCGAGCTGGATGCAGCACTGGCTGAGGCGGACCGGCTCGAGCGGACGATCTCCGATCTCCTGGGCCACGCACGGCGAGCCCGGGTGGGCGAGCTCGTCTCAGTCAACCTCGGCGCGGTCGCGCACGATCACGCCGGGATCTGGAGGCCGGTCTTCGCGCGCGCCGGACGCCGGCTCGACGTGGCGATTGTCCACAACGTCGTCGTGCGCGCCTCCCCTGGAACCGCGGGCCAGGTGCTCGACGTGCTGCTCGACAACGCCTTGGACCACGGCGCCGGGACGGTGCGCGTCGAGGCCAGACGCGACGGCCGCGCTGCGGTGCTGGCCGTCGCCGACTTCGGAGCGGGCGTCGCCGAGCAGGACCGCGACCGTATCTTCGAGCGCGGCGCGTCACGGAGCGGCGGGACGGGTATCGGGTTGCACCTCGCGCGCGCCCTGGCCCAGGCCGACGGTGGCGCGTTGCGCGTTGCGACCGCCTCGGGGAGCCGCTTCGAGCTGCGCCTCCGGCTGCCTGGCGAGACGGGCTAGGGGCACGCGCGCGTCACAAGCGCAAGGGCGAGCTTCGGGCATGCATCGGCCGCGCGCCGGGCGTGGGCCTGCAGGGTCTCGGGAATCGGGCCCTCGTCGACGATCGGGTAGCCCCAGTCGTCGAGCGCGATCCACTCCGGGAAGAGCTCGGCGCACAGCCCGTGCCCGGTGCACGCGATCGGATCGACGCGCAGGTGCTCGGTCATGCCGCGGCCAGCCGATCCTCGGAGGGCACGGCGAGCGTCGTCGGACGGCGGCACGCAGCGCACGGTCCGCGGCGGCGGTGGGCCTCCCACTCCGCGGAGAACTCGCGAAGGCCGCTGGCGGCGAAGCGGACGGCGCCGTCGGGCAGGTTGCACGCGCCGCGGCGAGCCACGTCGCCGCTCCAGCGCGCCACCAGCTCGTGCGCGCCGGGTTGGGCCATCCCGGTCGCCATCGCGCGCAGCATCTCGGCGATGCCGTGCAGGCCGTTGCGGCACGGCCCGCACTGCCCCGCGCTCTCGTCGGCCAGCCAGCGCACGACTTGCGCGCTCTCCCGCACGGGGCACGCCGACGCGCCGAGGGCCACGATCACCCCCGCCGCGAGGCTCGCGCCCTGGGCCGCCAGGCTGTGGTCGTCGAGCCTGATCCCATCCGAATCACCCGGGAGCCAGGTCCCGTGGTAGCCGCCGACGAGGATGGCCCGCAGCGGCTCGACGGCGCCGCCGACCGCCGCCAGGACCTCGGCGAGCGTCGCTCCGCAGCCGATCTCGTAGACGCCCGGGCGGCCCACAGCCCCTGACACCGTGACGAGCGCTGAGCCCGGATGCTCCGCCGTCCCGACCTCCCGGAACCAGGTGGGCCCGTGGCGCGCGATAAGCGCGATGTGGGCGAGCGTCTCGACGTTCTGCACGAGCGTCGGCCGCCGCTTCAGACCACGCTCGAACGGCCTGGGGGGCACGACCGTGGGTAGGAGCGGACCGCCGTTGAGACGGCGGATGAGCGCGCTCTCCTCACCGGCCAGGTAGGCCACCGGCGTCCGCACGAGGCTGACGCGTCCAGCATCGCGCCGCTCGGCGATCGCCCTGCGCACCGCCTCCCAGGCGAAGTCCGCGTCGGCGGGGACGGCAACCACGACACGCGCGGCGCCGACGGCGCCGGCGCTCGCGAGCGCTCCATCGAGGACGAGGTGGGGGGCGAGCTCGAGCAGTGTCGAGTCCTTGGCGCTCATCGGCTCTCCTTCCGCGCCGTTGGCCAGCACGAGCCGCGGCCCGCGCTGAGCGGCGACGGTGCGCAGCTTGACCGCGGTCGGGAAGGACGCCCCGCCCCGTCCGGTGAGACCCGCGAGACGCGTGGCCTCGATGAGCTCGGGCCCGACGCGCGCCATGGGGCCATGCGCCGCGGTGTGCTCGTCGAGCGAGGCCGGGCGATCGCCCTCCGCCGCCGCGAGCAGTCGCGGGAGCTTCACCCTGCGCCCCCGCCGACCGGAGCTCCCGCCGCGGTTCCCGTCACCGTGCCGGCGTCCAGCGAGAGGTCGAGGTGCAGCAGCACGGCGCGCCCGTCACGCGACCCGACGAGCGCGCGCATGCGGGTGTCCTGGAGGAGCTGGATCCGGCCGCGGTACTCGCCCGGCCGCGACGGCGGCCCGAGGGTGACGGCGCTTCGCTGCATCCGCAGGCCGCCCGCCTGGAGCGCCTGGCCACCGATCCGGACGCGCACCCTGGCCGGCGGATCTCCGAGGCGGAGCCGCAGGTCGACGACGGACATGCCCGAGGCGCTCGTCCCGCTCGTGATCTCGCCGTGCAGGGACGACGAGAAGGGCCGGCCCAGCCCGTCGTCGGGTTGGGCCGGCGCCGCGCGCGCCACGCGAGCGACCGGGCGGGGCGAGAACGCGGCGAGGACCGTCGCGGGCGTCCCGGCGCGGCGCGCCCACCCCGTGGCCAACGGGCCCTGGACCAGCCAGGCCACGAAGGCGATCGTCGCGAGCACGGACGCGCCGGCGACGAGACTGCGGGCCGGAGGGCGGATGTCGGCGCCCCCCAGCCGACCGACGACGGCGACGACCACCGCCCCCACGCAGCCGAGCGTCAGAACCAGCATCCACGTCGTCCTCGCGTCCGACCCGGTCCCGAGGCCGTGCAGGAGCGCCACGGGCCAGCACGCGTAGGCGAGCCGGTGCAGCGCGCGCCACGCCCGGTACCCGAGCCGGCGGCGGACCACGCTCGTCACGGCGATCGCCACGAGCAGGTCAAAGGCGACGCTGCCAAGGCCCAGCCACAGCGGCCGGTAGGAGGACGAGAAGGGGATCACCGCGGCGGCGAGGCCGATCGGTGGGAAGGGATCGAGGAGCGTCGTGACGACGTGCAGCGCCAGGAACGCGAGCGCGAGCAGGGAGACCATCCGGTGAACGGCGGCGACACCGAAGCGCGGCGCCCCGGCCGGTTGCCACCCGCGCGTCTCGGCGATCCCCAGGACGACGCTCATCGTGAGCAGGACGAGTGTCACCGCACCGGCGCCGCGGGTCGCGTACCAGAGGACCGACGGGCCCTGGGCGGTGGCAAGGATCACGCCGCGACGCGCTCCTCGGGCCAGCCGGCGACCGTTGCCACGTCGCCACGGTGATCGACGAGCCGGCCCGGCATCCCGCGGTCGCCGAGCCACTGCGCCGCTCGCGCGCCCAGGACGATCGCGGCGGTGCTCGCGGTGTTGGCGTCGACGCACGACGCCGCGGCCACGCTCGCCGTCCTCCAGCACCCCGTGGTAGGGCGGCCGGTCGAAGGGTCGATGATGTGGTGGCGCCCGGTGCCCCAGCGGCGCACAGTGGTGCTCGACGTCGCCAGCCCGCCGGAGCGCAGGACGACGACGGCCTGCCCGGGGTCGCCGGGGGCGGCGAGGTGGCTGTCGGCCACTCCAACTCGCCAGCCCTGCACAGGAGGGTCGCCCGCGACCGACACGTCGCCGCCGAGGCTCACGAGCGCGCCGCCGCCGGCCACCACCCCAGCCGCCGCGGCGGCGCAACGGTCCGCGGCCAGCGCCTTGGCGGTGGCGCCGAGGTCGAGGCTCACGCCGGACTCCAGCCTGATCCGGCGTCGCACGGGATCAACCGAGACCGCCCGCCATCCGGCGACGCGGACCGCGCGCAGCGGAGTGTCGGCGCGCGCGAGCGCGCCGAAGTCGCGGTCGTAGCCCGCGAGGATCAGCGCACCGCCGACGGTCGGATCGACGATCCCGCCGGTCAGCTGCGCCGCGCGGAGACCTGCCTGGACGGCCTCGAGGAGCAGCGGGGTCACGATGCGCGCGACGCCCTGGGTCGCGTTCAGACGGGAGAGCTCGGAGTCCTCGCGGAAGCGGCTGCACGCGCGGTCGATCGCGGCGAGCTCCGCGTCGACGACGGCCCGCGCCCGCGCGAACGCGTTCGCGTTCGCGTCGGTCACGAGGAGCTGCGCGGTCGTCCCGAGCGCTCGCCAGGATGCGCCGGCCCGCACCGTCGTGCTCATGACCCGCCCGACACGGTCCCGGGGGCCGGCGCAGGCGGGGGCTGGCTGGGGGCGGCGGCCGGCGGAGCGGACGGCCGCGCGAGCGGCGCGGGATCATTGCCGATGGCCGGTACGCGCTCGGGACCCGGGACCGGGAGGCGGCGCCCGTGGTGCGCCGGGGTGCGGACGGCTTCGAGCGACGTGCCGTCGTGACCCTTGAAGGCGTTGGCGGCGACCACCGAACACGCGGCCGTGAGGCCGGCGGCCCCGAGCCCGATCCCCCAGCGCAGGACGCGCACCTGTCGCAGGGCGCGGTCGCGTCGGTGTGGGGCGGACGAGCCGGGAACAGACATCTCACGCGCATCGTGGAGGGAGTGGGGTCAAGGTGCGGCAAAGACTGCGTTAGGCGTCCCCAAGCTCAACCGCGGCGCGGCGCGGCGCGGCGCCTCGCGCCGCCGGGGCCCGTGGGGCGGACGTCCGTGCCTCAGTAGGGCGAGGGCTCGCCGAACATCACGCCGAGCTTGGTCGCCAAGCCGAAGTCGCCCTCGAGGCGTAGGCGGCCGGTCATCAGTGCCTTCCCGGGATCGAGGTCGCGTGCGGCGACGCGCAGGAAGTCGGCGGTGGA
This sequence comes from uncultured Actinomycetes bacterium, assembly GCA_963728925.1. Taxonomy (GTDB): domain Bacteria; phylum Actinomycetota; class Thermoleophilia; order Solirubrobacterales; family Solirubrobacteraceae; genus JBBPZA01. The sequence goes on from CAVSMB010000031.1 coordinate 181,490, forward strand.
CATCGACAGCGTGAGCTTCGCGTCGCGCGCCTCGCCCGCGCGCGCCTGGGCGCGGTCTCCATGGATGTCGACCACCCACGGGCGCTGGGCGCCGTCGGACCGCAGGCGGTACTGGATCTCGCCCTCGAAGCCGTCTGCCTTGTCGGGGCGGAAGCGCTTGGCCATGCCCGTGAAGAGCACGCGCAGGCCGGGCTCGGAGCCCAGCGTGCGCTCGAGCCTGCGGTCGTCGGAGCGGCGCACGAAGGCGGCGAAGGCCTCCTCACCGCGCTTCTGCAGCCGCCCGGAGAGCGCCTGAAGCTGGGCGGCGCCGCGCGAGGCGGGCCCCGAACCGGCGCCGTTCCCCCCCGCTCCGGCGCCCGCGGCGCGCGGCGGCCCCGAGCCGTTGGGCGAAACGGCCGCCGGGCCGGAGTCCAGGGGCGAGATCGTGTAGTCGGGGTCGGCGACTCGCGGGCCCCCGCGGCGCGCCAGCGCCGCCTCGATCGCCGGCGCGAAGCGGACGGCCCGCTCGGTCTCGGCCTCGCCGGCGCGCTGCGCGAACTCGGGCAGCAGCTCGCGACCGAGCAGCTCCAGCGACTCGCAGATGTGCTCATGGCGGTTGCGCCCGGCCTGGGAGACGAAGATCACCTGGTCGACGCCCGCCTGCTCGTAGCGGCGGCAGAGGTCGCGGATCTGGTCGGGCGTTCCGATCGCGCCGCGCAGCGAGCCCATGCCCTCCTGGAGGATCTTGAGCCCGAGCGGCGCGTCGTCGGGGTTGATGACGCCGCGCGCGAAGCCGACCTCGTCGCGGCGCTCGAGGAACTCCTCGTAGATGTTCGTGCGGCCCGGGTGGTGCTCCCCGAAGACGTAGTAGTGCGCGAGCGAGTACCCGAAGAAGTGCGCGCCGTCGATGCCGCGCTCGATCGCGGTGGCCTCCTCCTCGTGGCACATCATCGGCAGCACGACCGCGAAGCGCGGGTTGACGGCGAAGCCGGCCGGGACGCAGCGGTCCGACGCGATGATCTCGTGGTACTCGTCGACCCACTGCTTCGCCTCCTCGGGCTCGATGAAGGAGAACGAGAGCACGCCCATCCCCTTCTCGGCCGCGAGCCGGATCGTCTCGCGTCGCGAGCACGCCACCCACAGCGGCGGGTGCGGCTTCTGGCTCGGCTTGGGGACGACGTTGCGGATCGGCATCTGCAGGAAGCGCCCGTCGTAGCCCGCGAAGGGCTCCTCGACCATCATCCGCGTCGCGACGTCGACGGCCTCGTCCCACTGCTCTCGCTTGGTCTCGCGGTCGACGCGAAAGCCGCCGAGCTCGGCGCCCGAAGAGGTCTCGCCCGTCCCGAGCTCGACCCGCCCGCCCGACACGAGGTCGAGGGTCGAGACCTTCGCGGCGACGCGTGCGGGGTGCTGGTAGCCGGGCGGCATCGCGACGATGCCGTAGCCCAGGCGGATGTTCTTCGTGCGCTGGCTCGCGGCGGCGAGGAAGACCTCGGAGGCCGAGGAGTGCGAGTACTCCTCGAGGAAGTGGTGCTCGACCTCCCACACGGCGTGGAACCCGAGCCGGTCCGCGAGCTCCACCTGGTGGAGCGCGTCGTGCAGGAGCTTCTCCTCGGCGCCGCCGTCCCACGGCCGCGGCAGCTGGTGCTCGTAGAAGATCCCGAAGCGCATCCGAGGCGAGATCGTACTCCTCGCGCCCCATCCATGAACGCCTGCGTTCGCTCGCGCGCGACACACCGGAGACAAAAGCCCCGGCTCCTCCCCGGCGGGCGGCGCCCGACACGGTCGATCAGCTCCTGGCGCTCGCGGTGCGCTACCCCGAAGCGGGCCTCTACGGCGGCCAGGCGGTCGGCGGGCGCAGGCGGCGATGCGAGAACGTCCGCTCCGTGACCGCTCTCGGGGACCCGCTGCTGCTCGCCGAGCGGTCGCTGTGGACGAGGCTCGGGGGCGTGTCCGAGCGCGACGTCCGCCCGGGCGGGGACGTCGACCTCTGTGCCCGGGCACGGCGCCTGGGCGCGACACCCATGGTCACCCCGCTCGCGCGATGGAGTCGGGCGCCGGCCACGCCTTGCGATCTAGGATCGTCCGGCTTCGTCTGCGGAACCGCGACGTCGAGGTCTCCGTCGGCCTCCAGCGCAAGCTCGGCACCGGCATCTTCGTTCATGGCCCAGGTCACCGGCCCCGGCCACGTGTGGCTGCAATCGATGACGCTCGCCAAGCTCGCCGAGGCGTTGACGCCCTACCTCCCGGACAAGACCAGCGATGACTGAGGGGGCGCTCCACCCATAGGAAAAGCCCCGCCGAGGCGGGGCTTCCCGTAGCAAGCCGATAAGCCGGATTCTGTCGTGAGCAGCCATCCATCTGTGCGGCCGACCTGGACCTCGGCGGGCAGCCTTCGAGCGGTCCTGCTTGGCCTTGCACCGGGTGGGGTTTGCCTGGCCGCCGCGTCACCGCGACGCCGGTGCGCTCTTACCGCACCATTTCACCCTTGCCGGCCCGCCGCTCACGTGCGGCGGCGGACGTAGGCGGTGTGTTTCTGTGGCACTTTCCCGCGGGTTTCCCCGGGTCGGGTTCCCGACCACCCTGCCCTTCGGTGTCCGGACTTTCCTCGACGACCTCCTTGGTCGACGCGACTGCCTGGCCTGCAAAGACAGGGTACCGCTGCGCGGCTACTACGAAAGCTCGGTGCCGCAGGCGGTGCAGCGGCCGGCGAGCGGGGCGCTCGTGCCGGCGGGCGCGTCGCCCGGCCCGGCGGACGGGGCCATTGCCCCGCCGCACACTGGACAGGCGACGGATCGTGCTGTGGCGAGGCCCTCCCAGGCGTCGACGATCAGGTCATCGAGCGTCGTCTCGCCACGATCGGGAAAGGTGAAGGTCTCGGGCCGGTCCAGGATCGAGGTGGTCATTCGATGGTCCTCAACAGGCCGACGACGCGACCGAGGACGCGGACCTCCTTGGAGCGGATGGGCTCCATCGCCTCGTTCTCGGGCTGCAGCCGCACGTGGTCGGCCTCCTTGAAGAAGCGCTTGACCGTCGCGTCCTCGCCGACCAGGGCGACGACGATCTCGCCGTCGCTGGCGGTCTCCTGGGGCCGGACCACCACGATGTCGTCCTCGAGGATGCCCGCGTTCTTCATCGACTCGCCGCGCACCCGCAAGAGGTAGTCGCCCTCCTCGCCGCCCGCGACCGAAGGAACCTCGACGTACTCCTCGATGTTCTCCTCGGCGAGCACGGGCTGGCCGGCGGCGACGTGGCCAACGAGCGGCAGGCCGTTGGGCTTGACGACGTCGCGCACGGCCGCCGCCGCGCGGTCCAGCAGCTCGATGGCGCGTGGCTTGGAAGGGTCGCGGCGGAGCAGCCCGCTCTTCTCGAGGTTGGACAGATGCGCGTGGACCGTCGACGACGACGCGAGGCCCACGGCCTTGCCGATGTCGCGCACGGTCGGCGGGTATCCGTACTTGGCCGAGTAGCGCTTGATGAAGTCGAAGATCTCCTGCTGCCGCTTGGTCAGGTCCTTCGTCAGATCCATCGCGAACACCCTCCTCGGCCGGTTCGGATCATGGCTGCAGCGAACATGTGTTCGTCACCTTAGCGCCCCTCGTGGACGGACACAAGACGGGAGGGGGCGAGGCCGGAGCACGCCCAGGGCGGGGAGACCGCCGCGGCCGGGGCGAGGCCCGAGCACGCCCGGCCGGGGAGCCCGTCGCGGCCGGGCCGAAGCCCGAGCACGCCCGGGGCGGAAGGAGCCGCCCGCGTATACTGGCCACGCTCGCGCCTGTGGCGGAACTGGTAGACGCGCAAGGTTGAGGGCCTTGTGGGCCAATTGGCCCGTGGAGGTTCGAATCCTCTCGGGCGCATCGCGAGCCGGCGGACGGCAGGGGTTACGAAGGTGACGCGGACGACACGGACGACTGACCGCGCGCGCGGGAACCCCGCGCGTCCGCCGTCGCTGCTCGCGGCAGCCGCGTGCGCGCTCCTCGCGGCGTGCGCGCTCCTCGCAACCCTCGCCGCCGCCCCGACCCCGGCTCGCGCCGCCAAGGGGATGGAGGTCGCGCTCCAGGACGACGCCGTGCTCGTGAGCCGGTCCTACTTCGACCGCACGAAGGCCTACGGGCTCATGCGGCCGCTCCACGTCAGTCGCGTGCGCTTCAACGCGGTGTGGAGCACGCTGAACGGCGTGCAGGGCGACCGGCGCTCGCCTCCCTCCTCGCCCGCCTACGACTTCACCCGCCTCGACGACGCGATCGCCGTCGCATTGGCGCAGGGCATCAAGGTCGAGCTAACGATCACCGGCCCTGCGCCGCGCTGGGCGACGGCCCGGCGCAAGCGCCGCGGCGACCCGGTCAAGCCCGACCCCAGGCGCTTCGGCCGCTTCGTGCGCACCGTGGTCAAGCGCTACGCCGGCCGGGTCGACGTCTACGGCGTCTGGAACGAGCCGAACCACAAGAGCTGGCTGCAGCCCGTCTCGCGCCAGGCTGAGCTCTATCGCGCGCTCTACGCGCAGGCCTTCCGGCAGATCCGCAAGCTCGATCCGAAGGCCAGGGTGCTCATCGGGGAGACCGCGCCCTTCGCGTCCAAGAAGGGCATCGCCACCCCGCCGCTGCGCTTCCTACGTCAGCTGGCGTGCGTCGACAAGGGCTACCGGCCCGTCAGGCGCTGCAAGCCGCTCCAGGCCGACGGCTTCGCCCACCACCCCTACGACTTCGGACGCCCGCCGACCAAGCGCCACCCCGGCGCCGACAACGTGACGATCGCCAACCTCGACGGCCTCACGACCGCGCTGGACCGGCTCGCGCGCGCAGGACGGCTCGCCGACCGCAAGGGCCGCGGCCTCGACCTCTGGCTCACCGAGTACGGCTACTACGCGCGGCGCGAGACGGGCCGCGAGCGCGTGTTTCCCGAGCGCACGCGCGCGGCGTACCTGAAACAGGCCTTCACGATCGCCCTGCGCAATCCGCGCGTCGTGTCCATGCTCCAGTACCTGCTCATCGAGTACCCGAAGGGCATGTTCCGCTTCAACACGGCGATCGTGGGCGTCGACGGCACGCCGATGAAGCCCTTCACGTCGCTGGTCGCCTGGTCGCGCAAGGCGGCGCGGCGCGGCGACATCGCGACGCCGGGGCCGGCCTACCCGGCGGCGACGGCGAGCGGCGAGCGGCGCCGCTCCCGGTAGTCCTCCGCGACCTCCTCGAGGACGTCGAGCATCGCCGCGGTGGCCGGCGAGCGGTAGGCGCCCGTGAGCGTCGCCGCCATCACGTGGCGCACCGGCGGGCGCTCGAGCTCGCGCACGACGATGTCCTCGCGGCAGTTGGCGAGCGCCATCTCGGGGAGCAGCGAGATCGCCACCCCGGCCGCCACGAGCCCCTGCACGACGTTGTAGTCGTCGCTCCCGAAGGTGATCCGCGGCTCGAAGCCGGCGCCCTTGCAGGCCGACAGGTGCATGGCTCCGCACATACCCTGCGAGTCGCCCTGGGCCCAGGCGTCCGTCGCAAGCTCCTCGAGCCGCACGCGCGCGCGACCGGCGAGCCGGTGCTCGGGTGGCAGCGCGACGTACATCGGGTCCTCGAGCAGCGGCCTGAGGTCGAGGCCGTCGTAGGAGGGCTCGTACGCGCCGCCGGGAAGCGGGTCGTACTCGAAGACCACGGCGACGTCGAGCTCGCCCTCCTTCAGCCGGGGCAGCGCGTCCTCGGGCTCTGACTCGATCAGCGACAGCTCGACGGCCGGATGGCGGCGCGAGAACATCGCGATGGCCGGAGGAACCAGCGCCGCCCCCGCGGTCGGGAAGGAGGCGAGGCGCACGCGCCCGCCGCGCAGCCCGGCGATGGCCTCGAGCTCGGCCTCGGCGGCCGCGACGCGGGCGAGAATCGCCTCGGAGTGCTGGACCAGCGCGCGCCCGGCGTCGGTCAGGCGCACGCCACGCGGGCCGCGGTCGAGCAGCGTCGTCCCCGTCTCGCGCTCGAGCGCGGCGATCTGCTGCGAGATGCGGGGCTGGGAGTAGGAGAGGGCCTCGGCGGCGTCCTTGAACGAGCCGTGCTCGGCGACGGCTCGGAGGATGCGAAGGCGCTTGACATCGAGCATAAGGGAAGCTTATCGCATATGTACAGATTTCTCATTTGAACTTATGTCACGGTCCTGGCACCGTGTTCGTTGTAAGAGATGACCGGCCCACACGCCAGAGGAGCCACCGCCATGACCACCCTCCACCCCTCTCACGACGACATCGTCATCCGCCGCGCCTACCCCGACGACAAGGCGGTTCTCGCTCGCCTCGCGAGCCTCGACAGCGCCCCGCCGATCGCGGGCCCCGCGCTCGTCGCCGAGCAGGGCGGGGAGCTTCGGGCAGCGCTCGACCTCGAGCGCGGCGAGATCGTCGCCGACCCCTTCCGGCCCACCGCGCACCTCGCCGAGCTGCTCCGCACGCAGGCGAGGCGCCACGAGCCGGCGCTGCGGCCCTCGCTGCGCAGCCCGCGCACCCTCCTGCGCGCGGTGCTCGGACCGACGATGCCGCTCGACCACCGGGCGGTCTAGGTGTTCACGCTCCTCGACACCGAGACGAGCGCCGCGGAGGCGGCCGCGCGAATGGAGCGCGCGGCCGCCTCCGCCCTCCCCCACGCGCTCAGCGGCAGAGGCCGGTCGGCTGGCTGGTCCGGCAGAGGTTCCGCCGGAAGACGTTCCCCGAGCCCGTTTCGTCCCAGAACAGGTCGGGAGCGTTACGCAGCACCAGGTTGCCGCTGATCGTGTTGTCGGTGGGCGGCGTGCCCCCGTCGCCCGAGACGACCAGCTCGCGGTGAAGGTCCCGGGCCGACTCTGGTCCGACGGCGCCGCACCGGTGTGAGAATCTCTAGCCGATGGCCGCGGTCGAGCCCTTCCGCTGGCAGGACGGCGAGCGTCTGATCCGCTTCGGGCGGGGCACGCTCGCCGAGGCGCCCTCGCTGCTGCCGTCGCGCTACGTTCTGCTGACGACCGAGCGCGCCTCGGCGCAGGCGCCCGAGGTGGCCGCCGGCGCCGCCGCCGTCCACCACCTCCCGGCTGGGCGGGTCGACGAGGTCGCGGGCGCGCTGCGCGGTGGCCTGGAGCCCGGCGACGTGGTCGCCCTGGGCGGGGGGCGGGTCGTCGACGTCGCCAAGGCCCTCGCCGCTGCCGACCCGCCGCGCACGGCGGCCGCGATCCCGACCACGCTGTCGGCCGCCGAGATGACCGCGCTGCATCGCCACGCCGCGGGCGTCCCCGCCGGCACGCCCTTCGCTCGCGCGACGCTCGTCCTCAACGACGCCGCTCTCTCGGCCTCCCAACCCGAGCCCCAGCTCGCCGCCAGCGCGGCAAACAGCCTCGGTCATGCCGTCGAGGCGCCGCTCACGCTCGGCGCCTCGCCCGTCCCCACGCTCGCCGCCCGCGAGGCCGGCCGGCTGCTGCACGCCGGTCTCTTGGGCACCGAGCCCGACCGCGACGCCCTGGCCCTCGGCGCGCTGCTCGCCGGCTACGCGATCGGCTCGGCGCACTACGGGCTGCACCATGTGATGGCCCAGACCGCGGTGCGCGTCGCCGGCATCGGCCACGGGCAGGCCAACGCGGCCTTGCTGCCCTTCACAACGCGCGCGCTGGCCCGGCGCTTTCCGGCGCAGCTCGCGGCGCTCGACGAGGCGCTCGGCGAGGACGCCGCCAGCGTCGCCGCCGGCTTCGCTCGGCGTGCGGGCGCCGTGCGGCTGCGCGACCTCGGGGTCGAGGCCGATGGGCTCGGCGCGTGCGCGGACGCGGCGGCCGGTCGCCCCGAGCTCGCGCTGACCCCGCCGCGCGCCGACCGCGACGAGCTGCTCGCGCTCTACGAGGAGGCCTGGTGACCGGGGCCCACCGGCGCCGCCGGCGCTGAGCTGGGCGCGGCCGGCTCCCGGTCCCCGCGTCGATCGCCGCGATCGCGACGCTCCGGGCCGCGCTCCTCGCCGGGCCCCGGCGGGTCGCCGACCTCCTCGAGCAGAGCGCGGACGACCGCGGGGTCGAACTCCTCCCCCGCCCCGCGCTGCAGCTCCTCGACCGCGTCGGAGCGGGGCATCGCGGTTCGGTAGGGCCGGTCGCTCGTCATCGCGTGGAAGGCGTCGCACACCAGCACGATCCGGCTGGCCAGGGGGATCGCCTCCCCCACGAGCCCGTCGGGGTACCCGCCACCGTCCCAGTGCTCATGCTCGTGACGCACCGCGCGCGCGACCCGCTCGAGCCCCGGAACGCCGCGCAGGATCCGCTCGCCGACGATCGGGTGCTCGCGCACCACCGACCACTCCTCGCCGCCGAGCGGGCCCGGCTTGCGGAGCACCTCGTCGGGCATGCCGATCTTGCCCGTGTCGTGCAGCAGGGCGACGGTCTCGACCTCGGTGACCTGCGTGGCGGGCAGGGCCAGCCGGCGCGCGACCCGCCGGGCCAGGGCGACGGTCTGGACGCCGTGGGCCCCGGTGTAGCCGTCGCGCGCCTCGAGCGCGCGGCTCAGCGCCACGAGGCTTGCGCGGTACTGGACGGCGGCGTCGCGCTCGCCGCGCTGCGCGAGCTCGCCGAGGCGCGTCGTCTCGCGGGCGGAGAGCCGCGCGCGCACGTGGCGCAGCGCGAGCGTGACGAGGAGGAAGGGGACCACGAAGGCCGGCACTGCGCCGTCCACCACGACCAGGGCGACGAGCAGCCAGGCGAGGAGCACGTTGCCGACGAACGGCGCCGCGGGTGAGGCCGCACGGGGATCGGAGGCGGGCGGACGCGCCGGGCCGCGCGCACGCAGCCACGCCCCGGTGAGCACGGCGACCCCGACGAGCGGGATGACCACCACCCAGCCGGCCGTGGGCAGCCCGCCCGAGCGCTCGAGCTCGGCCTCGTAGGGCAGGGCGGCGATGGCGCCGCCCATGAAGCCGCCGGCCACGAGCCACAGGTCGGGTCGCGCACGCGCGCTCGTCCGGTAGACGACCAGCAGCGCGCAGGCGAGGCCGACGACGGTGACGGCGACCGACGCGAGGCGGTAGACCGTCTCGGCCTGGGTCAGCGTGTCGTCGTCGAGGATCCAGGGCACGGCGAGCGCGACGGCGACGGTCGTGAGCAGCACGAGCACGTCGGCAGCGTCGATCGCGATGCGCCCGTCGGCTGGTCGTGGCAGTCCGGCGGCGACGAGGATGCCGGCGCCGATCGCCGCGGCCCCGACGAGCCCGGCCACCGGCACGAGGCCGATCAGCGACCCGGCCACCATCACCCACCAGCCGACGCGCTCGCGACCCGAGGCGCGGCGCGCGGCGGCCACCAGGGCCACGAGCGCCGCGGCCCACACGACCACGAGCTCGCCTGTCCGCACCGCCTCGCCAGCGCCCGAGAGCGGCGCCAGGAACCACGCCGCCGCAAACCCAGCGGCGAGCGCGACGGCGCCCCGCGCCGCCTCGCCGAGCGGCCACGTCCCCGGCGCCACCCGGGCCGGGGGATCCGCCGCCCGGGCCGGAAGCTCCTCGGGCAGCGGCAGGTCGACCTCGGCCGCCGGCAGCGCCAGCGAGCGCAGCGGCCTCACGCGGTCAGCGGCGCGCTCGCGCTTGATGCGGCGCAGGTCGCCGTCGGCCGCGCGCATGAGCTCCGCCGTCGTTCCGCCGTCGCGCGGGAAGGCGGCCATCCCGACGCTCGCGCTCAGGCCGTCGGAAACCGGCGCCTCGGCCCCGATGCGCTCGATCGCCCCGACGACCCGGCCGGCCACGCGGCGGGCGTCGGCGAGATCGGCCTCCGGGAGCAGGACCACGAACTCGTCGCCCCCGTAGCGGGCGACGAAGTCCTCGGCGCGCACCGCCGCGGCGGCGCCCAGCGCGACGCGGCGCAGCAGGTCGTCGCCCGCCCCATGGCCGGCGGCGTCATTCACCGCCTTGAAGCCGTCGAGGTCGACGGCGAGCAGCGCGAGCGGGAAGCGTCGCCGTCGCGCGTGGGCCAGCTCGGCGGCGGCGCGCTCGTCGAACCCGCGCCGGTTGGACACGCCGGTCAGCGGGTCGTGGAGGGCGAGGGTGCGGGCGTGGGCGGCGACGCGGCGGATGTGCTCGCGCTGGCGGTGGACGAGCACGGCGATCGCGCTGGCCAGCGACGCGATGAACAGCCAGCGCAGCAGACGGTCGGCCGCCGGCTCGGCGGTGTCGTAGAGCACCGGCAGCCCGGAGAGCACGACGACGACGGCGAGCAGCGCGTAGGTCTGGCGGCGGGTCCCGAAGTACGCGCCGCTGACCGCGGGGTACAGGAAGAAGATCGCGAACACGCTGGTCGAGCCGCCGGTGTTGGCGACGGCCAGCGCCACGAGCGCGGCCCCGACGGCGTTGGGCAGCTGGATCCACGGCTGTGAGAGGCGCTCCCAGGGGACGACGACGCACATCAGCCCGAAGACCAGGGCGGCGAGGATGGCCAGGCCGCCGACGAGCGGCGAGGCGATGCGGTCCGGCTCGACGATCCAGTACAGCGCTCCGCCGGCGGCGCCGCCCGCGCAGACCACCGCGCCGAGCCGCCCGGCGAGGCGCAGCTCGCCCTGGGGCGTGTCGAGGGTGGCTTCGGTGGGCGCTGCCATGGCGTGGGTCTTCGTGATTCTCGCGTACTAGGGTCCCGGCGTGCCCGAGGCCTCCCCGCTCGACGTCGCCCGCCAGGCGCTCGGCGACGCGTCAGGCGAGGCCGAGGTGCTCGTCGTCGTCACCCGCGCGCGCCACGTGCGCGCCGGGTCGGGCGGCCCGTCGCGGGAGCGGGGCCTGACGATCGAGGCGATGGCCGCGCGCGGCGGCCACGCCGCCGGCAGCGGCCCGCTCCTGCTCGGAGAGGATCGCGCCGGGGAGGCCGTGCGCGTGGCGGAGGCCGCCCTCGCCCGTCTCGGGGACGGACCTGGCGGCTGGCCGGGGCTCGAGCCGCCGCAGTCCATGCGCCCGCACGAGGGGCACGACCTGCTGACGGCGGCGCTGTCCGAGCGCGAGCTCGAGCGCGTCGGCGAGGCGGCGGCTTCGGCCGCGCCCGAAGCCGGCGCCGTTCTCGTCCAGGCCGCCGAGCGGCGCGTGGGCCTGGCCTCGACCGCCGGCCATGCGCTCTCCGACGCGACCACCGAGGCCACGCTCGCGGTGACGGTCGGACCGGTGGTGGCGCGTCGGTGCGCGGTCGCCCTCTCGGCGCTCGACCCCGCTGGGGTCGCCCGCGAGGCCTCCGAGCGCGCGGCGCTGCTCTCGGCGCTTCCCGTCGTCGCGCCGCCGGAGGGCGAGAACCCAGCCGTGCTCGAGCCCGAGGCGCTCGCGGAGGCCGTCGCCCAGGCGGGCGCCCTGCTCTTCTCGGGGGCCGCCGAGGTGCTCGACGGCCGGCTGGGGACGCGCGTTGCCGCCCCCAGCATCAACCTCTCGGACTCACCACGCTACGGGGCCACGCTGCCGCGCGCCTTCGACGCCGAGGGGGTGCCCAAGGCACCCATCCCGCTCGTCCAGGACGGGGTCGCGCACCGCGTCGTGCACGACATCTCCACGGCCGCCCGCTCGGGCGCGCGCAGCACGGGTCACGCGACGGTTGCGGGGGCTCCGCAGCCACGGCCGCGCAATCTCGTTCTGGTCGGCGGAGGAGCGCTCGATCTCGACGAGCTCGTCGAGCCGATCGCCCTCGGCCTGGTCGTGCCCGTGCTCCGCACGGAGTCCGTCGAGCCGGCGCGCGCGACGGCGCGGATGCGGGCGCCGTGGGCGCTCGAGGTGCGCGAAGGGCGGGTGAACGGGCGGCTCGGATCCCTCGTCCTCGAGACCGGCCTGCTCGAGGTGCTCGCCGGCGCCGAGGCGCTGGGCGCACGGCCGCGCCTCGTGGTGCCCGACGGCGAGACGGCCGTCGTCTGCCCCGCGCTGCGCACCGCGCGGCTGCGGGCTCTCAGCCCAGCTTGACGAGGATCACGGTGTTAACCGCGAAGGCGATCGCGAAGCCGACCGTCCAGCGGTTGAGGTTCTTCTCGACAAGCGACCCGCCGCCGAGCGGGCCGCTGCCGCTGCCCACGCCGAACGCCCCCGAGAGGCCCGCGTCCTTCCCCGAGTGCAGGAGGATCAGGAAGATCAGCACCACGCTGATGATCACCTGCACGACGTCGAGAATCAGCTCCATTCCGAAAGCGTACTAAGCGCCCGCGTCAGCGTCCCGGGCCCCGGCTGCCCGCTCCGTCGCTCGGTCCAGGCGCCGCAGGATCTCCACCGCCTCCGCGCGCAACGCTCGGTCCTGGGAGCGCCACTCGGTGTCCGAGAGCTTGCCGACCTCGCGGTCGAGCTCTGCGTCGCGGATCTCGCGGTACTTCGCCTCGCGCTCGGCCTCGAGCTCCTGGACGTCGGCGGCGGCCTCCTCGGCGCGCCGTCCGGGCCGCGGGCCGCCGACCTGCCGCAACGGCCCGACCAGCAGGTAGACCACCGCCGCGAGCACGACGAGGACGAGGAGGAACTGGAGCATGCCTGTCGCCGCGGCCGCCGCCGGCGCTACGCGCGGACGCGGGCGCGGCCGAGCTCCTGCGCGACGCGCGCGGCGTAGCCCGCGCTCACGCGCCGCCGCGCACCGGTGCCGGCCGGCCAGATCGCGATCAGCGCGCCGGCCATCACGATGAGCGCGCCGATCCAGATCCACGTCACCAGCGGAGAGACGATGATGCGGAACGTGGCGGGCGGCGGGCGGCGCTGATAGCGCGCCGCGATCGCCGCGATGACGATCCCCTGCACCTCCGGGCTGGAGCGGCCGAAGCGTCGGTTGGCGTCCTTGAGCAGCGGCATGAGGGGCATGATGTCGGGCTGGATCGCCGTCCACAGGTCGCGCGTCGGGCCGGCCTTGAGCCCGACCTCACTCGTCGCCTCCCCGCCGAAGAAGCGGCCGATCGGCCCGAACTCGCCCACGTCGTTCGAGGGGTAGTAGCCGCGCTCGGTGCGCAGGGTGCCGGCGGGCTTGCCGTCCTTGGCCACGCGCAGCAGCGCGCCGAGGCTGATCTTCTCGTTCGCCAGGCGCGCGGTCGGCTTGACGTAGGTGAAGGCGTAGCCGCCGACCTTCGCGCTCTCTCCCGGCGACAGCCGCACGTCGCGCGCGTCGCGGAAGGCCGACGAGGCCGCGACCCCGACGAACAGGACGGCGACCCCGACATGGACCAGGTAGCCGCCGTAGCGGCGACGGTTGCGGCGCACGAGCGCCACTAGGGCGACGGGGGCCGACTCCCGGCTCACCGCCATCCGGGCGCGAACGCCGCGCCATAGCTCCTGGCCGACGACGGCGAGCACGAAGGCCGCAAAGCCGAACATCGCGAGCGCCAGCGGCCGCTCGGCCGCGCCAAGCGGGATCAGGGCCACCACGACGGCGGCCGCGACGAGGACCGGTGCGAGCAGCGTGCGGCGCAGGTTGGCGAGCGACGCGCGCTTCCAGGCGATGACGGGCCCGATGCCCGAGAGCAGGACCAGCGCGAGGGCGAGGGGGACCGTGTAGCGGTCGAACCACGGCGGTCCCACGGACGCCTTCTGGCCGGTCACCGCCTCGGAGATGAGCGGGAAGAACGTGCCCCAGAAGATCACGAAGCACAGCCCGACGAGCACGAGGTTGTTCAGGAGGAAGACCGATTCACGCGACAGCAGGGAGTCCAGGCGGTGCTCGGAGCGAAGCTCGTCGCGGCGCATCACCACCAGCGAGACCGAGAGGAGGACCAGCGCCGCGATGAAGATCACGAACGGGGTCCCGAGCGTCGAGGCGCCGAAGGCGTGGATCGAGTCGAGGATCCCCGAGCGCACGAGGAAGGTGCCCAGCACCGCGAGCACGCCGGTGGCGAGGATCAGCGAGGCGTTCCAGACCTTCAGCATCCCGCGCCGCTCCTGGATCATCACCGAGTGCAGGAAGGCGGTGCCGGTGAGCCACGGCATGAGCGAGGCGTTCTCCACCGGATCCCATGCCCAGTAGCCGCCCCAGCCGAGCTCGGAGTACGACCAGCGCGCCCCGAGGAGGACTCCCACCCCCAGGAAGAACCAGGCCGCGAGCGTGAAGCGCCGGGTCGAGCGGATCCACTCCGCGTCGACCCGCCGCGCCACCAGCGCACCCACGCAGAAGGCGAAGGGGATCGCGAACAGCGTGTAGCCCGAGTACAGCATGGGCGGGTGGATCATCATGCTCGGATGGCGCAGGAGCGGGTTGAGCCCCGCGCCCTGCGCCGGGGCGACCGCGCTCTGGGCGAACGGGGTGGCGAACGCCACCAGCAGCAGGGCGAAGAACGCGCCGAAGCCGAGCAGCGTCGCCGTTGCGTAGGGCGCGACCTCGCGCAGGCGCCGGCGGGTCAGGAACAGCGCGAGGCTCGACCACAGCGACAGCAGCCACAGCCAGAGCAGCAGCGAACCCTCCTGGGAGGACCACACGGCGGTGAACTTGTAGAACGTCGGCGTCGTGGTCGAGGAGTGGCCGGCGACGACGTCGAAGCCGAAGTCCGACCGCAGGAAGGCGAGCTCGAGGACGACGAAGGCGACCGTCGAGAGCAGGGCAAGCGCGTAGACGGCGCGCCGGCCCGAGTCCACCCAGTCCCGTCGGCCCGCGCGGATCCCGTACAGCGACGCGCCGATGCCGTAGAGGGCGACGCCGAGCGCCAGGATCAGGCAGGCGCGGCCAAGGATCGCCACGTCAGGTCGGCGTCTCTGAGCTCTTGAACTTCGACGGGCACTTCGTCACCAGCGAGTCCCGCTCGCCGACGAAGACGTCGCCCTGGCGCTTGACGGTGACGATCACCTCGCGCCCCTCGCGGAACGGATCGGGCACCGCGCCGGTGTAGCGGACAGGCACCGAGGCCGAGCCGTTGCGGTCGCGGACGCGGAAGAGCAGCGTCGAGCCGTCGTGGCGCACCGAGCCCGCCGCGACCTTCCCCGTGAGCTGGTAGGAGCGGCCGCTGTCGGCAGCGCCCCGCAGCTGGGACGGGTTGCGCGCCTCGCTCGAGGCGCTGAAGCTCGTGTAGGCGAGCGCGCCCGCGAGCAGGACGGCCGCGGAGAGGGCGACGATGAGGCGGATTCTGCGCTTGCGCGAAGGGTCCATGGGGGACGTTTTGAAGTATCGCAGGGGACGGTACTCGTCCCGCCTCCAATGCGGCTAACACGCGCTTAACGGACCAAAGGAGAAACCGTCGTGGCGCTTCGGCGTCTTAACGGGAGGATCGTGCGCCTCCAGCTTCCCGTCAAGATCGAGACTTCGCGCGCTGTTCGCTCGGCGGCGTCACGCCGGCGACGCGCGGAGCGCCGCGCGCCGGCGCGGTCCTCCCGCGCCATCCGCCCTGAGGACCGCGCCCGGCGCGCCGGTGGCCCCGACGACAGAGCGCTCTACACGTGCGCGTGCGGCTACGCCTTCCAGGCGGACGTCACCGCGTCGGTGCGCTGCCTGCACTGCGGCGTCGAGCAGGCCTGGTAGGCGGGCCGGCGACGGGGTCGACCCGGCGGTCCGCCGACGGGGCCCGTCCGGCGGCCCTCCGCCGGCTTGGCGGATGGCCTTCACCTTCTCCGCCTCCGGTCCAGCCGGCGGTGCGCCGCGGCGAAGGCTGCGGCGAGCGGGGTGACGCCGGTCCGGCGCGCGTCGTCGAGGACGCCGGCGATCACCCCTTCGATGCCCGCCGCGCGGGCCCGGACGCGCTCGCGGTCGTAGCCCTCGAGCTCCATCCCGACGCTGATGAGCCCCCCGGCGTTGACGATGAAGTCGGGGGCGTAGAGGACGCCGTGGACCGCGAGGTCGTCCGCGAGGCCGTCGTGGGCCAGCTGGTTGTTGGCCCCGCCGCAGACGATCGCGCAGTGCAGGCGGCCGGCGGTGTAGGCGTCGATGACCCCTCCCAGCGCGCACGGCGCGAGTACGTCGCAGGGCGCGAGCAGGGCCGCGGCGGGGTCGCTCCACGTCGCGCCTGGAAGCTCGTCGACCAGCTCCCGGCGGCGCTCGTCGAGGTCTGAGAGCACGAGCCGCGCGCCGGCCGCGTGCAGGCGGCGGGCCAGCGCTGCCCCGACGCGCCCGCATCCCACGACGACGACCCTCCGCCCGGCGAGCTCGCCGTCCCCGAAGCGCTCGGCGAGGCAGGCGCGCATCGCTCCCTCGACGCCGAGCGCGGTGAACGAGCTGGGATCGCCCGACCCTCCCTGCTCCTCGGGCATGCCGGTGACATGGCGCGTGACCTCCCCGATCACCTCCATGTCCTGCGCGCCGGTCCCGACGTCCTCGGCGGTGATGTAGCTGCCGTCGAGCGCGTTGACTGCGTCGGCGAAGTCGAGCAGCACCGCGCGGCGCGCCTCGCCCTCCGGCGGGGGCCCCGGGGGCAGGCAGATCACGCCCTTCCCGCCTCCGAGGTCAAGTCCGGCCGCCGCCGCCTTGAGGGTCATCGCGCGCGAGAGACGGAGCGCGTCGCGAGCCCCGTCCGCCGAGCTCGCGTAGCGCCACATGCGACAGCCGCCGAGCGCAGGGCCGAGCTCGGTGGAGTGGACCGCGATGGCGCAGTAGACGCCGCTCCGCCGCCCGCGGCGGATGACCAGCTCCTCGTGGTCGAGGAGGACGAGCGGGCTGTCGGGGACCATCGCCGCCGGAGGCTATCCCGCCGCTCGCGCGGCGCCGGCCTGCTCCGTGGCCGGCGCCGCGCGGGGCGGTCCCCCTTGCCCTACGGTCCGAAGTGAAGGTCCGACGGCTTCCAGTCCACGCCGGCGATGTTGCCTGCGATCCGGTAGTCGCCCGCGTAGGGATTGACGAACTTCAGGTCGCAGGCCCTGGTGAAGCCCGTGCTTGGCCAGGTCCCCGAGAGGGAGTTGCAGTAGATGTTGCCGCTCGAGGTGTAGTTGGACCCGAACGGCTGCGAGGTGTCGCTGTACTTCTGCTCGAAGACATTCTGGACCACGATCGTCCGCCCCCAGCCGCTCCCACGCAGCAGCGCCACCGAGTTCGAGTCCCCCCACACGGTGTTGCGCACCATCCAGAGGTTGTTGATGGGGCCGAACAGCTGGACGTAGGCCGGCCCACCGCCGCAGCTGACGTTGACGCAGGGTTGGTTGTTCCGGACGAAGAGGTTGTCGGAGACCACCACGGTGTCCACGGTGCTGGCCTGGTCCTTGACGAAGAAGCCCTGGCAACGGTTATCGTGCAGGTAGTTGCCGACGAAGTTAGAGGTGGTCGCCGACCCACACCGACTGGAAGCAGTCGGAGTGGTTTCCGTTCTCGCGGATGTTCGTGAACTCGTTGGCGAAGACGTAGAGCCCGGCGGAGTCGGCGTCGGGCCCGTCGTGGTAGCGGTCCGCGCGAATCGCGTCCTCGCCGAAGGGACCGATGAACTGGTTCCCGACGATGGTGACGTCGTTGACTGTCGTGGTCGTGGTCGGGCCGGCGTTCACGCCGAAGTAGCCGCCGGTGATGCGGTTGTGGCTGACCGTCATCCCGGTCGAGCCCGGCTGCACGGTGACCTCGTCGCCCTTGACGATGAAGCCGTTCAGCGTCAGGTAGGAGCCGGCGAGCGACGCCCCTGCGATCGTCGCGCCGCCCGGCGTGACCGGCCGGATGGTGATCCCGCCCCCGGGCTTGCTGGACGACAGGCTGAGCCTGCCGTAGCTGCCGTTGGCGAGGCACACGGTGCTGCCGTGGCGCAGGCCGGCGACCCAGTACTGCACGCCGGCGAGGCTCGTCGCCGTCGCGGTGCACGATGCGCCCTGCGCCGCGGCCGTCGGGCCACCGAGCCCCACGGCGACGGCGGCGAGAGCGCTGACGGCGGCGGACGGCAGGAGAGCGGCCAGGCGCCGCAGTGACTGCCCGGACGATCCTGCCGGAGCGAGCGTGCGCTCGTCCGCGGAGACGCCGCCGCGATCGCCGATGGCGATGCGAAATGCCTTCACTTTTTCCCGACTCCCTGACTCGGGCCTACGGGGTTAGCTGTCGGGCTCGCGCCGTGAATCGGGCGGCGCTATCGGGGACTCGGCCCCGGATTCGCCCCGTGGACGCCTCGCGACGTCCCGTTGGGTCCCCCGCTCCGCGGCGCATTGGCTAAGTGGTCTGGCTCGGAAGTTCGCGCACGTATCGATGGCGGGTCAGGCGGCGACCGTGGTGGGCTGGGTCGTATCGGTCTTGGCGAGGAGCTTGTGGAGCTCGTGGCGGGTGAACTTCCATTGGAAGGGCGCGGCGATCTGCTCGTAGCGGCGCCCGAATGCCAAGAGGTGCTGCTCGAGCGTGTCGAGGTCGGGGAAGTCGTTGGGGGTGACGACCTTGCGCTGGACGATGGAGAAGTAGATCTCGGCCTGGTTGAGCCATGAGGCGTGGATCGGGGTGTGCACGACGATCAGGTTCGGCCAGGCGCCTTGGAGCCGATCGAGCGAGCGTTTGCCGCGGTGCGCGGAGCCGTTGTCGATGACTAGGAATACGCGCTGGGCGCTGCGGTAGGGGTGCTGGCTCATGAACTGCTCGACGAGCGCGTCGAACGGTTCGATGCCGTCCTTCGGGGCGCAGCGGTCGAAGATCCGTGCGCGCCGCGCGTCCCACGCGGCGAGGTAGCACAGCGCGCCCTTGCGCTCGTACTCGTGCTCGACCTTCTGGCCCTCGCCGCACCGTGCCGGCAGCGTCTGGGCCTTGCGGTGGCGCGCCTGGATCGAGGGCTTCTTGACTACCTGAACGCAGTAGATAACCGGGGGGTTGGTCGCCGGTGGGGATCGGGATGGAGTGGCGGATCGTGACGTCGTCTTCGCCGATCAGCACCTCGCGGACGACGAGCCGGATGATCTGTTGGCGTTGGTCGACGGTCAGGCTCTCGGCGTTGGCGGCGAGCCGCGCGCGGAAGCCTTCGAGCGTTTCGGTGAGCTTGAGGTAGGTCTCGGCGTCGTGCAGGTCGGCGTCGAGCGCGTCCAGTTGGGCCTGCACGGTGGCCTCGCGTTTGCGCAGCTCGGACGTGCGAGCGCGGAGTTCCTCGAGCGTGATCAGCTGCTCCTGGTAGCCGTCCAGCAGCCGGCGCAGCGCGGTCTGAGCGCGGGCGAGGTCGCGCTCGAGCGCGTCCCGACGCCCGGTAGCAGGGTGCGTCGCACGCATCGTTTGAAGCCGGCGATCGATCTCGGTCTGGATCAGTGTCGGGTCCTCGAGCAGCCCGAGCACTCGGCTCCAGACGAGCTCGTCGACCTCTGCGAGGCGGACCGGTCGGTTCTCGCAGACGCGCCCTTCGGGGCGGCGGTGGCCGTCGGTGCCCGAGCAGCGGTAGTACTCGCGCAGCTTCCCGTTCTTGCTGCGCGTCGAGCAGCGGTAGTACGCGTAGCCGCAGTGGCGACAGACGAGGATCCCCTGCAGCAGCGACGGGCGCTTGGTGTTGCGCGGCGAGATGATCCGGTTGCGCTCCAGTCGCTGTTGAACCAGTTCGAACTGCTCGGCGGTCACGAGCGCCGGTACCGCGATCGGCTTCCACTGCTCGGGCGCCGCATGCTCGCGCGAGGTCCGGGCGGAGCGCTGTCGCCGCAGGCGCGATTGACGCGTGGCGCGGACGGGCGCGCCGGTCGCGTGCGTCTTGCCGTAGGCAGCCTGCCCGGCATACGCGGGATTGCGGAGCATCCCCCAGATGGTGGCGTTGTTCCAGCCCGTCCCGCCGGTTCTGGTCGACACGCCCTGCTGCGAGAGCCAGCGCGCGATCTTCGCGATCGACTCGCCGTCCTCGAGGTAGCGACGGAAGATCTCGCGTACGACCGGCGCCTCGGTCTCGTCGATCTCGAAGAACGCGTCCGCGTGCTCGGAGCGCTTCACATAGCGGTAGCCATACGGCGCGCGAGCCATGACCGACACCGCGCCGGCCCGAGCGCGATGCAGCTTCCCGCGACGACAGCGCTCCGCGATCTGCGCCCGCTCGTACTCGGCGATCATTCCCTGGAACTGGCGCAGCAGCTCATCCTCAGGGGTGCCGGAGCGCTCGGGCTCCTTCGCGAAGATCACCTCGACGCCGGCGCGCTGGAACTCTTCGAGCAGCAGCACCTGGTAGGCGTACCGGCGCGCGAGCCGGTCCGGCGCATGACACAGGAGCACCTCGAAGCGGCCCTCGACGGCCAGATCGCGCAATCGCTCAAGCTCCGGGCGGCGCAACACCGCGCCCGAGACGCCCTCGTCCTCGAACACCAGATCGTCGGTGACCAGCAGCCCGCGCGCGGCAGCAAGCTCACGCAGCGCGACGGTCTGGCTCTGAATCGTCTGCTCGCGACGCTGACGATCCGAGGACACCCGCGCGTAGATCGCAGCCACCCGGCGCGACCGCCCCGTCGACCGCCCGACCATGCCGCCGCTGCTGCTCTCGCTCATCATCCCTCCGCTCGTTGCCCGTCACACGGCGCCGCTCGGGCGCCAAGATCACATACGCCTGCGCCAGCCGCGCGTCGGCGAGCCGGTCACCGACGAACTCGATCTCAACGCGCCTGGCCACCGGGCCGCTCGCCGGCCTGCTCGAGGTACCCGGCCACCGCCGCAGCCGTCGCCGCGCTCAACGACACACCACTCGCCAGCGCGCGCTCGCGCAGACCAGCGATCAATGACGGCGCCAACCTCACCGTGAACACCACCGAGCGCTCCGGCACCACCACACCATCCGGCCGCGCCAACGCCTCGTTCACGTACCGACGGCCCTGGCGCTCGGACAGACCGTACTCCGACCGCAACACACGAACCGCGTCCGCCGGCGAGAGCTCGACCAACAACACGACCGCGCGGTTCACCCGAACCGCGTACTCGTCGGCATGAGCACGACGCAACGCCATCAGCCCCACAGATACAACGCGTCACGGCAGACTCCTCCCCACCGGACGCCCAACCAGCGCCTCGAACTCGAAGTTACCTACTGCGTTGGTGTCTTCTCGTCGGCGCAGACGACGTAGTCGCCGGGGTGCAGGCGCTCGCCCTGCCAACGGCCGGCGTAGAGGTCGAGGATCGGCCCGGCGCGCTCGGCGAACCGCGGATCGCGCGGGAAGATCCACGAGCGGTGCTGCCACGGGTTGATCGCGTCTTCTGACAGCCAGCGCCAGACCGTCACGCCCGAGATCTGCTCGACGATCCCGCGCGTGACGGCTTCGCGCGCGAGCTCGCTGGTCGACCATCGCGACAGCGGCACGCCCTGCTCGGCCGGCAGCGCGCAGGCCATAGCGATCACTTCAGCGCGTACGTGAGGGGGGAAAAGTCGGCGGGCGGCCCCGTCGCGGACGGTCCTCAAGGCCGACGAGGCGCCGCTCGAAGAAGCGCTTGCGCCACTGCGAGACGACCTCGCGACGGCAGTTCAGGCGCGTCGCGATCTCGTCATTGCGCAGCCCGTCGGCGGCCATGAGCACCATCTGCGCTCGCGTCACCTGCCAATACGGCAACGTATACGACCGCGCCAACGACTCCAGGACAGCGCGCTCGTCGTCGTTGAGCTCGATCACGTACGGACTGCTCCTGGGCATCAGGACCCCCCACACCAGCAAGACAGGATGCCACAGAAGCTAGGCTCACGACCGGACGCTAATACGTGTGGTTACTTACGAGAGCGACCACTAAAGGGACGCGCCGCGGACTCGGCAATGTGTATGACTCCTGCGGCGAAGCTAACAGGCGCGCCGGAAAGATGCATCCACCTCCCGGCTAGGTCACCGCTCGTCCGCCGGCGCTCAGACGCCCCTCGGCCGAGCATCCACCGCGCATGGTCGAGGAGGCGCTCCGGCGAGAAGCGATCGGGATCGGGCAGCATCAGGCGCGCGAACTCGTCGGAGACCGCCGACAGGACTCGCGCCGTCAGCTTCGCGTCGGGTGGTTCGCGCCGAGTGGCCCGCGCGCCGGCCGAAACGCCCCGCGGCGGCGTCTACCATCGACGCCGTCGCAGCCGCGGCCGCACCCGCCCAGCCAGATCACCGTCGCGATACCTCCGCGCGGGCGATGGCCTCCATCGTCGCCGCGGGCTAGACGCTTTCGATGAAGAGCTGGCGCGCCGCTCCGCGCACGGCGAACGCGATCCGGGCCGTCTTGCCGTCGAGGCTGACGGAGATGGTCGTGACACCCTTGCGTCGCGCTGTGAGCCGCCCGGCCGCGGTCACCGTCACGACGCGGGGGTTGCTGCTGCGGTAGCGCAGCTTGGCCTTCGCGAAGTCGACGAAGGAGTCGTCCTCGCGGACGGCCGTGACGATGCTCTGCGTCCGGGGGTCGGTGCCGGTGGGGGCGAGACCCTGGAGCCACCGGTTCGTGCCGCGCAGGTTGAGTGTGTCGCCGACCTTCAGCGTGGACTTCGGAGCCTGGGCGGTCAGGTGGCGGATGGAGCGGTCGATGCGGCCCGACATGCGGACGGGCAGCCGGCGCGCGACGTCGCCGGCCGAGCGGGAGACCTCGAAGGTCCAGCTGCCCGGGTAGACCCGGGAGCGCTTCGCCGAGGGATCCCACAGCCGCAGCGCGTCCGCGATGGGGATATCGATGGCGATCGCCTGCGAGGCGCCGGGAGCGAGCTCGCGCGTCTTGCGGAAGCCGACGAGGCGACGGATCGGCACCTCGCGGCCGGCGATCTTCGGCGCCTGGCGTAGACCTGTACGACGTCTGCGCCGGCGCGCGAGCCGGTGTTCGTGACCGTGAGGGTGACCCTCGCGGTGTCGTTGGCGTCGGCGGTGGGGCGGTTGATGCGGGTCTTCGACCAGCGGAACGTCGTGTAGCTCAGCCCGAAGCCGAAGCGGTAGGCCGGCTTGCCGGTGAAGTACTGGTAGGTCCGGCCGAGCCCGCCGGTCTTGCCCGGCGCGAGGTCGTAGTCGTTCATCGGCGGCAGCTGGGAGCCGTCGCGGTACCAGGTGAAGTTCAGGCGCCCGCTCGGGTTGACGGCGCCCAGCAGCGCGCCGGCGAAGGCGCGCCCCTGGCGCTGGCCGTCGGGGCCGCTGAAGAGGACCGAGGCGACCTTGTCCTTGACGGCGCCGAGCTCGACCATGCCGCCCGCCTGCACGACGAGCGCGAGGCGCGGGTTGCCCACGGCGGCGGTCTGCCCGACGAGCGAGGTGTAGTTGCCGGGCATCGCGACGTTCTTGCGGTCGGCGCCCTCGGCGTTGGTGCTTGCGTCGGTGCCGACCGTGAGGACCACGAGGTCGGCGTCACGGACGGCCGGTTGGGTCGCGGCTGAGAGCTTGACCGGCTGCGATGACGTGGAGGAGGAGCCGGCGGCGTCATAGGTGATCGACGCGCCGGGGTTGGCGGCCTGGATCGCCTCGGTCAGCCCCTGACGGAGGCTGATCCGCTCGGCAGGCGCGCCCGAGTAGCCGCCGAGGAACACCTTGTCGGCCTGGTCGCCCAGGAGGACGACCCGGTCGAGCTTCTTCGGGTCGGCCGGCAGCAGCGGCCCGCTCGCGCCGGCGGGCGCCCCGTTCTTGAGGAGGACCAGCGACCGCTCGGCGACCTCCTCGGTGAGGGCGCGGTGCTCCCTGCTCTGGATGACCGAGGCCCTGATCTTCGTGTACGGCTGTCCGGCGCGCGGATCGAACTCGCCGGTCTTCATGCGAAGGGTGAACACCCGCACGAGCGCACGGTCGATGACGTCCTCGCTCAAGACGCCGGCCTTGAGCGCCTCGCGGACGTAGGAGATGGTGTTCTCGCCACCGGTGAGACGTGCACCGAGATCGCCGAGCGGCGGCCACGAGTCCGGATCGCTGTCATCGCCCGAGCAGTTGACGTCGTTGCCGGCGCGCAGCGAGAACGCCTCGCCCCCGGCCTTGCCGCTCATCGTCGTACCGTCGGCCTCGCGCGTCCACTTCGCCCGCTCGCCGCCGTGGTCGGTGCTCCATTCCGGCGGCGCCCAGTTATGGCCGCGAAGATCCAAGGCCGAGCCGGTAGGGCCGATGCCGGGGTTGGCATCACGGTAGGTCGTCGCCACGCCGCCGCAGTCGGAGGTGATGTATCCGTCAAGGCCCCAGGTCCGGCGGGCCAACACGTTGAGCAGCAGCGAATTCGCCACCGCCGGGGTGCCGTTCACCGCGTTGCAGGAGGACATCAGGCCACTGACGCGACCCTCCTCGACGACCCGGCGGAACTGCGGTGTGTAGTACTCGCGGATGGTCGCCTCGTCGGTGTTCGAGGAGATCGCGGTCCGAAGGCCCTCGACGTTGTTGAGCGCGAAGTGCTTCGCCGTCGCGACCGCCTTGAGGTAGGAGCCGCGCAGCTTGCCGTCGGCCGTCTGGTCCTGGAAGCCGTCCACATAGGCGCTGCCCATCTTGCCGACGAAGAACGGATCCTCGCCGAATGCCTCGTCGTTGCGGCCCCACCGCGGATCGCGCGCCAGGTTGATCGTTGGGTTGAAGTAGAAGAGCGAGCCATAGTCCGACCGGCTCGGCCCGAGGTTGTTGCCGCCCTTGCCGAAGAGCGCCGGGTCGAGGAACCCGCGCGCCTCATCGGAGATCGCGTCCGTCTCGCGCCCCATGAGGGCCGGATCCCAGCTCATGCTCGCCGCGAAGTTCGTCGGGAAGCTCGTGGCCGGCGTCGGGCCGGGGATCGTGCGTTCGGCGCCGCCGAACCAGTTGCCGCCCCAGAACGCCGAGACGCCGTGCTGCGCCTCGCTCCAATACGTGTACTCCTGCACGCCCAGCCGCGGGATCGCCGACGCGTTGCTCGTGCCGAGCTGGGCCGCCTTCTCGGCCAGGGTCATGCGGGGCCACCAGATCGGCAGCCCGCTCCGGGAACGACAACCTCGTGTTCCGGTAGGCAGGCTCGGCCGCCGATGCGAGGGGAGCGCCGAGGAGCAGCGCAACGGTCGAGAGTGCGCCGAGCGCCGCCATCTTCACCAACTGAGCCCTCCTCATCTTCAGGGCCCGCATGACCCGACCCGCACGCCGGACTGCGAAGCGCGAGAACCCGCTCTGGAAGGTGAGAACGGTGAAGCGGGATACGGGAATCGAACCCGTCTCTCCAGCTTGGGAAGCTGGCGTTCTACCGATGAACTAATCCCGCTCGGTGCGGCGACGGAGTCTAGAGGCCGCGGGTTGGTAGAGCAGGGAGAGGGGGTTGACGGCGTCGTGGAAGGCGACGGCGACGGCGCGCTCGCCGCGGACGTGCCAGAAGTGCGAGAACTTGAACGAGGAGGACTCGGGCGCGCCGCGTGGCCGCGCCGTCATCCGGCCGCTGGCGACGAGCACGTCGCCCAGCGAGGTCACGTCGGCGATGTCGGCCCGGAACTCCTCGTAGGCTTCCCACAGCGTGTCGTAGAACTCGCGTACCCCCTCGAGCCCGCGGAACACGGGGTGGACGCCCATTGGGTCGAGCGGCATGCGGAACTCGATCGCGGGGTCGAGCAGGCCGAGGATCTCGTCGACGTCGCGCCGGTTGAACGCCTCGTACCCACGCCGGATGCCTCGCTCGTCGCTGATCATCGGCAATCAGGAGTATGCCCGGCCGCGGCGGACCGAACCGCCCGGCCGTGGCGGACCGAACCGCCCGGCCGCGGCGGACCGAACCGGCACCGGGGTCGCGCGCGTACCCTTGTTCGCATGAGGCGCTCGGCCGTCCCCGCCGTCGTCATCGTCGCGGCTGCGGCGCTGATCGGCCTGCTCGTCTACGGCGTCGCCAGTCGGGGCGCCGACACGACGATCGACGACAGCCTGGCCAAGGGCAAGGCGGTGAAGGCTCCCGACCGCACGCTCCCGCTGCTCAACAGCACGGGCACGCAGTCGATCGCCGGGCTGCGGGGCAAGGTCGTGGTCCTGAACTTCTGGGCCTCGTGGTGCACGCCCTGTCGCGCGGAGGCGCCGGTGCTCGAGCGCGCGCAGCGGCGACTGCAGGGCGCCGACGGGACGGTGCTGGGCGTCAACTACCGCGACACCAGCGGTGACGCCAAGGGCTTCGAGCGCCAGTACGGGCTGAGCTATCCGAGCGTGCGCGACGTCGACGGGAGGCTCGCCAAGGACTACGGAACGGTAGCGCTGCCCGAGACCTTCGTGATCGATCGCGACGGGATGATCGTCGCCAAGAGCCGCGGCACCGTGTCGCAGCGGTTCATGGACCAGGCGCTCGCGCCGCTGCTGCGATGAGCGGACGCATCGCCACCCTGTTCGTGCTGCTCGCGCTCGCCGTGCCCGCGGCGGCCGGCGCGGCGCCGCGCGCGGCCCTGCCCGATGTCGAGGACGAGGTCATGTGCGTGGTCTGCGGGACGCCGCTGAACCTCGCCCAGGCGCCCCAAGCCGACCGCGAGCGGGCGTTCATCCGAGGCCTCATCGACCAGGGCCTGACCAAGGACGAGATCAAGGCGCGGCTGAAGGCCGAGTACGGCACGAGCGTGCTCGCGCTGCCCGAGGACAAGGGCTTCGACCTCGCCGTCTACGTCGTGCCGATCGCCGTCGTCGCGCTCGCACTCGCCGGGCTGGCTCTCGGCGTCCCGCGCTGGCGCCGGCGGCGCGACGCGGCGGCCGCGAACGGCGAGTCCGAGTCCGAGCCCGTGACCCCCGAGCCGACCTCCGAGGAGGCGCGCCGCCTCGACGAGGAGCTCGCGCGCTTCGAGCGCTGAGCCGTGCCGCTCGCGCAGTCCGCCGCCGACACCACGGTGATCGCCGCCTTCGCGGTCGGCTTCGCCTCGTTCCTCTCCCCCTGCGTGCTGCCCCTCGTGCCGGGCTACATCTCCGCCGTCTCGGGCGTCTCGATCGCCGAGCTGCACGAGGGCGAGCGGGGGCTGCGCCGGGTGCTGATGCCCGCCGTGGTCTTCTCGCTCTCGTTCACCGTCGTGTTCGTGGCCCTCGGCATGACCGCGACCGGCCTGGGCTCGACCCTCCAGGACCACCGCGACACGCTCGACAAGGTGGCCGGTGCGCTGATCGTCGCGCTTGGCGTGTTCTTCGTCCTGACGCCGTTCGTGACCAAGTTCAACAAGGAGTGGCGGCCCGACGCGCTCATCCGCCGCGCGGGCTCGGGCGGCCCGCTGATCGCCGGCGCGGCCTTCGCCGTCGCGTGGACGCCCTGCGTCGGCCCCACGCTCGGCGCGATTCTCACCGCAGCCGCGACGCAGGACTCGGTCGGCCACGGCGGCGTGCTCCTCGCCTTCTACTCGCTCGGCCTCGCGGTGCCGTTCCTGCTGACCGCGATCGCCTTCGACAAGGCGACGACGGCCTTCCGCTGGCTGCGCGACCACTACTTGCTGATCACCGGGATCGCCGGAGCCGTGCTGATCGGCATGGGGATCCTCATGTTCACCGGCGAGCTCACGCGCCTGAACAGCGAGGCGCAGAAGGCGCTGGCCAGCCTCGGCCTGGACTTCATCTACAGCCTGTAGAGGCGACTACATGCTCTCCGGAGCAGCCACTCCCAGCAGGTCGAGCGCCTGGGCGATGGTTCGCTTGCTCGCGACCGAGAGGGCGAGGCGGAAGGACTCGACCTCGCGGGGCTCGGCGCCGACGACCCGGCAATCGCGGTAGAAGATCGTGAAGTCCTGCGCGAGCTCGAGGGCGTAGGCGGCGATGCGGTGGGGCGCGCGGCGCGCGGCCGCCTCGGCAACCTCGCCCGGGAAGGCGAGCAGGCGCTTGAGCAGGGCGCGCTCCGCCGGCTCCAGCTCGCCGCCGGTCGCGCCTCCCTGCGCCGTCGCGACCGCCTCGGCCACCCGTCCGGGGCCTGCCTTGGCCAGGATCGAGGCGATCCGGGCGTGCGCGTACTGCACGTAGTAGACGGGGTTCTCGTTGGATTCCTCCCGCGCGAGGTCGATGTCGAGGTCGACCGTCGTGTCGTGCGAGCGCTGGAGCAGGAAGAAGCGCGCGGCGTCCACGCCGATCTCGTCGACCAGCTCGTCGAGGGTCACGAAATCCCCGCGGCGCTTGGACATCGACGCGCGGGAACCGCCCTCGACCACGTTGACGAACTGCATGATCAGGAGCTCGAGGCGGTCGGGGTCGTCACCCAGCGCCTCCCAGGCCGCCTTCATGCGCCGCACGTAGCCGTGGTGGTCGGCCCCGAGCACGTTGATGTAGCGGTCGAAGCCCGCCTTGCGCTTGTGCTCGTGGTGGGCGATGTCCGAGGCGAAGTAGGTGAGCTCACCCGACTGACGGCGCAGGACGCGGTCCTTGTCGTCGCCGAAGGCGGTCGTGCGCAGCCACTCGGCGTCCTCGTGGCGGTAGAGGTGGCCGCTGCGCTCCAGCTGGGTGAGCAGCTCGTGGACCGAGCCCTCGTGGAGGCTTCGCTCGGAGAACCAGGTGCCGAAGTCGACGCGGTAGCGGTGCAGCGACGCGCGGATCTGCTCGACGATGATCACGACAGCGCGCCGGGCCAGGTCATCGGGGTCGCCGTCGGCCGCGCCCGGGATCCGCTCGGCGAGCTCGCGGACGTACTCGCCCTCGTAGCCCCCCTCCGGCACCTCCTCGCCGCGCGCCCGGGCGCGCACCGACTCGCCGAGCTTGCGGATCTGGGTCCCGTAGTCGTTGACGTAGTACTCGCGCTCGACGGAGTGCCCGGCCAGGGCGAGCACGCGCGCGAGAGAATCTCCGAAGGCCGCATGGCGCCCTCCCGCTGCGGTGAGCGGACCGGTCGGGTTCGCCGAGACGAACTCGATGAGGATGCGCTCGGCACCCGGCGCGCCGGCGACAGCGCCGCCGAAGCCCTCCTCGGCCCTCAGCAGATGCGCCAGGGCGTCGCGGAACCACGCGTCGGCGAGGAAGAGGTTCAGGAAGCCGGGGCCCGCGACCTCCGCGCGCTCGAGCCTCGGGC
Source organism: uncultured Actinomycetes bacterium (assembly GCA_963728925.1). Classification (GTDB taxonomy): domain Bacteria; phylum Actinomycetota; class Thermoleophilia; order Solirubrobacterales; family Solirubrobacteraceae; genus JBBPZA01. The sequence goes on from CAVSMB010000031.1 coordinate 210,080, forward strand.
CCAGGCCACTTTCCATCTCGGCCACGAGGCGCTGGGCGATCGCGCGTGGCGACTCGCCGAGCACGGGCGCCAGGAGCATCGCCGCGTTGGTCGAGTAGTCGCCGAGGTCCGGTCGCGGCGGGCGCTCGAGGGTCGGAGCGCTCGCCTCCCCAGAGCCGTCGCGCAGCGCCGCGGCGGCCTCCTCAACCGTCGCCCGCAGCCTGGAGAGTGGGTCGCCGACGGCTTCGGAGCGCATCGGTCTGAGCGTAGCGGTCAGTAGTGGTAGGGCTCGCCCGCGAGGATCTTGTGCCCCCGGTAGATCTGCTCGAGGAGCACGACGCGCGCGAGCTGGTGAGGCAGGGTCAGCGGCCCGAGCGAGATCCGGTGGTCGACGTCGTCGAGCTCGAGGCCGAGCGGGCCGCCGATCACGAAGCACAGGTCGCGCGAGCTCTGGCGGCGCTGCTCGAGGAAGCGGGCGAAAGCGATGCTGTCGAAGGCCTGCCCCTCGCGGCTGAGCAGCGACACGAACGCACGCTCAGGCCGGCGCCGTCCGACGGCCTCTTCCTCGCGAACCTCCAGGAGCTCGAGGCGGGTATAGCGGGCGAGGAGCTTGCGGTAGTGCTGCACGTCGTCGGCGTAGGGCGGTCGAAGCCGGCCGACGGCGAGGACGACGATCCGCACGCTGCGATACTAGGCCGCCCCGACGCCCCACGCGAAGGAGCCGAGACATGAGCGACGACGACGACGCCCGGGAGCGTCAGATCAACCTGCACTTCTCGCCGGAGATCATGGCCGGCGTCTACGCGAACTTCGCGAACGTCACGCACTCTGACTACGAGTTCACCCTCACGTTCGCGCGGGTGGACTACGAGGTCGACGAGGAGGAGATCCCCGGAGTCATCGTTACCCGCGTGAACCTCTCGCCGCGCTTCATGCGCGAGCTCATCGACACCATGGAGGACAACTACTCCAAATGGCGCACCCGCGAGGGGATCAAGAACCTCCCGGAGTTCGGTGGCGCGCAGGGCCCTGAGGAGGCCCCTGGCCCCGGCTCTGGCCCGGGCCCGGGCCCGGGCCCGGGCTGAGCTCCTCGCCGGCGCGCGCGAAGGCCAGCCCGATCCCGATCCGGTCGACGGTCGGCGGGTGGGTGGCCAGCAGCCGGGTGAGCCACGCCGGCGGGTCCGGGTCGGCGAGGTTCTGGAGCGCGAGCCGACGTTCCATCGCGATGAAGGGCTCCGGCGACCCGGTCAGGCGCAGCGCGTCGCCGTCCGCGCGCGCCTCGATGCGTCGCGAGAGCTGGTTGGCGATCGCCGTGGTGGCGAAGGACACCGCCCCGAGGGCCAGCGCGGCGGCGGGGATCATCGCCGGGCTCCCGTTCCGGTCGGGAGCGAGCCGCTCGGCGAGCCGCTGCGCTGCGAGCAGCGCCGCCGGGGCGACGAGCGCCAGGTAGAGCAGTCCGCGCGGCGCGTCGCGATGGCGCACGTGGGAGAGCTCGTGCGCGACCACGAGCGCCACCTCCGCGCGCGCGAAGTCCCGCAGCAGCGTGTCGAAGAGCACCACGCGCTTCGTGGCGCCCAGCCCGGTGACGTAGGCGTTGGCGCCGGTCGTCCGCCTGCTCGCGTCGACCTCGTAGACCTCGCCGACCTCGACCCTCGCGTCGCGCGCGAGGGCGAGCACGTCGTCGCGGGTCTCGCCGGGCTCCAGCGCCGTGAAGCGGTTGAACAGCGGATCCAGCACGACCGGACCGGCGAAGAGGACCGCGGCCCCCACCCCGATCGCTGCGGCCGACCCGGGGGCCCACCAGTGGCGCGGGAAGCGGCGCGCGAGGGCGAGCAGGCCCGCGCCGCCGGCAGCGGCCGTCGCCGTGCCGATCGCCCCGGCGAGCGCGCGGTCGCGCAGCCAGGAGCCGCGGCCCTGGGTCGAGAGCCCGACGGCGACGGCGCGCCGGTGGGCCACGGCGCCGAGCGGCAGGGTCGCCGCCGTGAGGGCGACCGAGAGCCCGGCGCCCGTCGCCGCGCCGGCGAGCGCGGGACTCGCGCCGGCGAGCGCCGGACCCGCCCCGGGTGACCGCAGAGCCGCCCCGGGTGACCGCAGAGCCGCCGGGGGGCACGCGGCGAGCAGGGCCAGGAGGCCGCTCTCCACCGCCATCGCACCGAGGGCGAGGGCGAGCTGGGGCCTGCGGAAGGCCCGCGCGCGCTCCAGCTCCGCCTCGCTGAAGTACGATCGCGCGCTCACCGGATCCGGGTCGATCACCCCGCGACGGGGGCGCAGGATCAACACCGCCGCCTGGGCGACCCCGACGGCGGCGGCCAGCGCGATCGGCAGTCGGGGACGGGCCCGGTCCACCCCACGCATCGTACGAGAGCCCATGCTCATCGCCGTCCTCTCCGACATCCACGGCAACCGCCAGGCGTTCGAGGCCGTGCTGTCCGACGTGGCGGCCGAGGACGTCGACGAGCTGTGGTGCCTCGGCGATCTCGTCGGGTACGGCGCCGAGCCCGACGCGTGCGTCGAGCTCGCGCGCGCGAACTGTGACCTCTGCCTCGTCGGCAACCACGACCTCGCCGTCCGGGGGGACATCCCGCTGACCGAGTTCTCGCGCGGCGCGGCGCTCGCGGCCCACTGGACCCAGGAGGTGATCGGCCAGGAGAGCCTAGACTTCCTCGGCGAGCTGCCGCCGAAGCTGCTGGATCGCCAGGTCGGGCTCTACCACGCGAGCCCGCGCGACCCCGTCTGGGAGTACGTGCTCTCGACCCTGCTCGCCGAGCTGTGCCTGGACATCCAGGACCATCGCGTGTGCCTGATCGGCCATTCCCACGTCGCGCTCTCCTTCTCGCGCCTGCCCGGCCAGGCCGCGACCGGCGAGACGCGGCCCGAGGGCACCGAGCTCGACATCTCGCGGGGGGAATGGCTCGTCAACCCCGGCAGCGTGGGCCAGCCGCGCGACGGCGACGCGCGCGGGGCATGGCTCGTGCTGGACACGAACGACTGGCGCATCCGCTACCGTCGGACGGAGTACGACGTCGCCGCAGCCGCCGCGGCGATCCGGGCGGCCCGGCTGCCCGATTCACTGGCCGAGCGGCTGCAGTACGGCCAGTAGCCTTGACCGCTTCATGCGATTCGCCGCTCTCATCCTCCTCGCGGCCACGCTCGGCGTGGCCTGTTCCGCCCTGGTCGCGTGCGGCGGGTCCAACGACGACAACCTGATCCCCGGGCGCGACGCCGAGGCGCTCAAGCGCTACGCCGACCGGGTGGGCACCGCGGTCGGCCAGCAGGACTGCGCGGAGGCGCAGACCGACGTGGCGCGAGCGATCAAGCGGATCGGGGCCCTTCCGGCGACGGTGGACCCCGACCTGCGAGCGAACCTCGAGGAGGGCTTCAACAACCTCGCGCGCCAGGCCGAGGCCAAGTGCCAGGGGACGACGACGGAGGCGACGCCCACGACCGACACCGGCACGACCGACACCGGGACAACGGACACCGGGACAACGGACACCGGCACGACCGGCACCGGCACGACCGGCACCGGCACGACCGACACCGGAACGACCGGCACCGGCACGACCGGCACCGGAACGACCGGCACCGGGACGACGAACACGAACCCCGCCGGCGGCGGCGGGACGGGTGGCACCGGCGGCAGCGATCAGGGTGGGACCGGCGGCGGCCAGGGTGGGACTCCCCCTCCGAGCGGCGGGTCGGGCTGATGACCCCCCAGTTCATCGCCGATCGCTACGAGCTCCAGGGACGGCTGGGGGTCGGCGGGATGTCGACCGTGCAACTGGCCTTCGACCATCGCCTCGAGCGCCACGTGGCGGTCAAGCTCCTCGCCGAGCACCTCGCCGAGGACGAGGCCTTCGTGTCGCGCTTCCGGCGCGAGGCGCTCGCGGCGGCGCGCCTCGTGCACCCGAACATCGTCCAGGTCTTCGACTTCGGTCTCGAGGAAGTCTCCGCGCGCTACTTCATCGTCATGGAGTACGTCCCCGGCAAGTCGTGCGCGGAGATCCTTCGTGACGAGGGGCGACTCGAGGTCGCCGACGGTGTCGAGGTCATCTCGCAGGCCTGCCGCGGGCTCGATCACGCCCACCGCAACGGCGTGGTGCACCGCGATGTCAAGCCCGGCAACCTGCTGCGCACCCCGGAGGGCGTCGTCAAGCTCGCCGACTTCGGGATCGCCAAGGCCTCAGAGCAGACGGGCATCACCCAGGCCGGGTCGGTGCTCGGCACGGCGGCCTACCTGGCGCCCGAGCAGGCCCGCGGCGAGCCCGCCGGCCCCGCGTCGGACATCTACGCGCTCGGCGTGGTCGCCTACCAGCTGCTTGCCGGTCGCCTGCCCTACGAGGCGACCTCGCTGACCGAGCTCGCCATGAAGCAGCAGACCGAGCCGCCGCCCGATCTGGACGCGGTCAACCCCGAGGTCCCGCCGTCCCTGGCCCACGCGGTCGCCCGCTCGCTGTCGCTCGAGCCCGAGAGCCGCTACGCCGGCGCGCTGGCCATGGGCGAGGCGATGCGCGCGGGCGCGCGCGGGGTCGAGCCGCCGCGGGCGCGCGCGGCCTCCACCGGGGCCGCGACGGCCGCGACCGCGTTCCTCGAGCGCGATCCCTGGGACGAGTCCGCCACCGACGCCACGCGCGCGCTCCCGCCGCGCGGCGAGGGCACCGAGGCGACGCGCGCGCTGCCGCCCCGCGGGCCGGCGGCCCCGCGGCGCCCCGTCGAGCCGCGCGCCCCGCGCGAGCGCCGCGCCGGCGCCGCGCCGGCCCCGGCGGCGGCTGCCCCGCCGCGGCCGCGGCGCAAGCGCCGCGGCCTGCGCCGTGCCCTCGGCCTGCTCCTGCTGATCCTCGTCCTCGCCGCGGCGGGCATCGCGGCGATCGTCTACGCCGACAGCCGCTCCCGGAACCCGCAGCTGCACGACTCCTTCGGCCAGGACGTCCAGCAGGCCGTCCAGGACGTCAAGGACCTGGTCGACAAGAACACGCAGTAGGGGAGAAGCGGTCGGGGGCGAGAAGCGGGTCGGCGGCGACGCCGCCGGTCACTTCTCGACGATGCCCAGGCCCGCGGGCGTGTAGCGCTCGGGGAGGCCGTGCGCGCGGACGAAGTCCTGGTAGCCCGAGCGGGCGCCCCTCCACTCCGTGCCCTCGTCGCAGTCGTCCACGAGGACGATGCCGCCCCGGGCGAGACGCGGGTAGACCTTTTCCAGGCCGTCGTGGATCGGGACCGCGAGGTCGACGTCCATCAGGCACGCGGCGATCAGCGGGGGCAGCCCCGCCGGGTCGAGCTCGCAGATGTCGGCCTCGATCGATTCGACGTCGAGCTCGAGGTGGCGCATCGTCCGGTCGAACATCTCGCGCGGGTTCTCGGCGAAGCCGCTGCGGAAGGTCTCGGGCGTCCCGTGGGCGACGTCTGACTCGAACTGGTCGGCCACGAAGCCGGCAAAGGTGTCGACGCAGACGTAGCGCTTGCGCACGCCGGCCTGCTTCATGGCCCGGCAGGCGGCGACGGTGGTCGCGCCGCGAAAGCACCCGACCTCCAGCACGGCGCCCTCGACGTGCCCGCGTTCGGCGACCGCGGCCAGGTACTCGTCGAGGCGCCCGCCCGTGAGCTGGGGCTCCAGCGGATGGCGGCGCAGGTACACCGACACCGGCATCAACCGTCGAACTGCGTCTTTCACCATCGTCCACCTCAGCCTTTCGCCCACACGCACCCGGACCGGCTCTGCCCGCCGGCCCGAGACTCACCGCATCAACGCTCCGACGGCCCGGTTCTTGCGCGCCGGGGCCCCTCCCCCGGTGGCCGCGGGCGGGGACCGCGGTGGGCTCAGGCGGCAGCGCGGCCGCGAACGCACCCCTCGACGAACGCCTCGCCGACGCGCGCCCCCGCGTGGGCGGAGCCCTCGTGCTCGGGATGCCATTGCAGCCCGACGGCCAGCGGCCGGCCCGCGATCTCGATGCTCTCGACGACGCCGTCGGGCGAGGTCGAGGTCACCCGGACCCCTCGCCCGAGGCGGCGCAGCGCCTGATGGTGCTCGGTCGACACCGAGGCGCCGGCGCCGAGCCAGTCGCGCATCGAAGAGCCGGGCGCCGTCCGAACGTGGTGGTCGACGCCGCGGTGCGGGGACCGCGTGGTCCCGTCCTCGTGGACGTCTTGCCACAGCGTCCCGCCGAGCGCGACGTTCATGAGCTGGTGGCCGCGGCAGATGCCCAGGACCGGGAGGGCGCGTCCCAGCGCCGCGGCGGCGATGCGCAGGTCGACGGCGTCGCGCCCGGCGTCGGAGGAGTCGGCGAAGCGCAACGGCTCACCGTAGGTCGAGGGATGGACGTCGCCGATGCTCCCGGTCATGACGAGGCCGTCGGCGGTGGCGAGCTGGCGCTCGGCACGGTCGCGACGCAGGACCTCGACGCGCGCGCCACGACCCGCGAGCCAGGTCAGGTAGGGCTCGAGCGGGTCCTCGGCGTCCATCACGACGAGCACGGGGGCGAACGCTGCCGGGCGAGCCTCCCGGAAGCGCTCGACGAAGGCAGCGCGCGCCCTCGAGACGCGCTTGCGCGCCGCCTCGGGGGTGATGTGCAGGACGCCGGCGATCTCGTCGTGCGTGAGGCCGGCCTCGAAGCGCAGCCACAGCAGCGCGCGTTCGTCGGACGGGCCGGTGCCGAGCGCCTCCTGCGCCGCGAGCCGATCGCCCGGGTCGCGCTCGGGCGCCGCGACGTCGTCGTGCAGCTCGCTGAAGTCGCGCAGCCGCCGCCGGCGCAGCTCGTCGATCGCGAGGTTGGCCCCGACGCGGTGCAGCCATGCCCGCATGCCGGGCTCGTCGAGCTCGCGCGGCGCGCTCCGCCAGGCGCGCAGCAGCAGCTCCTGGCGCAGGTCCTGCGCGGCGTCGGACCCGACCATGCGCGCCAGCCGCCGGCTGACCTGGGGCTCGAGGGCCTCGAGGAGGGCGAGGAAGCTCATCTACCCCGACAACGTACGACAGCCGCAAGACCGGACAAAGGAACGCGATCCGCGCGGGCGGGGCCGCGGCCGGCCGCAGACCTTCCTCACGGCGCCGCGCCGGCCCGCAGCGCCGCGGTCTCCTGGCCCAGGCGCCCTGCCGTGATCGCCGCTCGCAGCCGTTCCATCAGCCGCGACACGAAGCTGAGGTTGTGGAGGGTGACGAGCCGTTGGGCGGTCAGCTCGCGGCGGCGCAGCAGGTAGCGCAGGTAGCCGCGCGAGTAGCCCTCGGCGCACGCCGGACACGGGCAGCCCTCGAGCATCGGCTCCCGGGCGGTCCTGAAGCGGGCCGCGGTCAGGTCGATCCGCCAGCGTCGCTCGGGCTCGGGCACGAGCGCCATCCCGTGGCGGCCCAGGCGAGTCGGCATCGCGCAGTCGAAGGTGTCGATCCCGAGCTCGACGCCGCGCAGCAGGTCGTCGACGTCGCCGATCCCCAGCAGGTGGCGCGGCTGCGCGTCCGGTCCACCCCCCAGCTCGTCGACCGCCCAGCCGACGACCTCGTATATCTGCGCCTTGTCGCGCCCGAGCGAGCCGCCGATGGCGATCCCGCGGCACCTCGACGCCGCCACCTCCTGGGCCGAGGAGCGGCGCAGGTCCTCGTGGACCCCGCCCTGCACGATCCCGTAGACGACCTGCTCCGCCGGTCCCCGCGCGGCGTGCCAGTCCAGGCAGCGCGCGAGCCAGCGGTGCGTGCGCTCGGTCGAGCGCGCGGTGTAGTCGCGGGTCGCGTGGAACGGCGTGCACTCGTCGAAGGCAAGTGCGATGTCCGAGCCCAGGGCGGCCTGCACCTCCATCGAGGTCTCGGGGGCCAAGAAGCGCTCGCTCCCGTCGACGTAGGAGCGGAACCGCACGCCCTCCTCGGAGATCTCGAGGATCGCTCCCGCCCCTCGCCCTCCGTCGGCCGCGCGGCCCTTTATCTCGTCCGCCACGGTGCCGTGGCCCATCGAGAAGACCTGGAAGCCGCCGGAGTCGGTGATGATCGGTCGCTCCCAGCGCATGAAGGAGTGCAGCCCACCGAAGCGGCCGATGAGCTCGTGGCCGGGCTCGAGGAACAGGTGGAAGGTGTTGCCGAGCACCATCTCGTAGCCGAGCGCAGCCACCTCGGCCGCCTGCAGCCCACGGACCGACCCCTTCGTCGCCAGCGGGACGAAGGCCGGCGTGCGGACCTCGCCGTGGGCCAGCGACAGGACTCCGGCACGGGCGCGGGAGCCAGCATCCCGGGCGGTGACCACGAGAAGGGGCATCCGGAGCAACTCTAGCCCGGTGACAAGACTTGACACGCCGACACTGAGATTTCATAATTGGCTTCACTGAAGGAACTACCACCACCACGGAGGTTCGCATGGCACTCATTCGCTGGGAGCCGGCCCGAGAGCTGAACTCCCTTCAGTCGGAGATGAACCGACTGTTCAACACGTTCTTCGACGCCCCTCCGCCGGGCAACGGAGGCTCAGTACGCCGCTGGGTCCCGGCCATGGACCTCGTCGAGACCCAGGACGCCTTCGTCCTGCGCGCCGACCTGCCAGGGCTCGACGAAGGCGACATCTCGATCCAGTTGGAGAACAGCCTGCTCACCGTCTCGGGCGAGCGCAAGGCCGAGCACGAGCAGCAGGGCGAGGGCTACTACCGCGTCGAGCGGGCCACCGGCGCCTTCGCGCGGTCGCTCACGCTGCCCGACGGCGTCGATCCGGACGCGGTCTCGGCGAGCTTCGACAAGGGCGTGCTCGAGATCCGCGTCCCGAAGCCAGAGCAGGCGAAGCCGCGGAAGGTCGAAATCGCGGTCGGCGGTGGCCGGCCGACCATCGAAGGGAAGGAGACCGGGGAGAGCTAGGCGGCGACGCGCGCCCAGAGCGTCGCGAGCTGTTCGAGCTCGCCCGCCGAGAAGCACGAGAGGAAGTCGCGGCGGATCGCCGCGCGGTGCGTCGGCCGGGCCTCGTCGAGGCGCCGGCCGCCGGCCGCGGTGAGCACTGCGAAGGACCCGCGCGCGTCGGAGTGGCAGCACGCGCGGGCGATCAGCCCGTCGCGCTCGAGGCGGTCGACGAGGCGCGTGAGCCCGCTGCGGCTGAGGCAGACGGTGTCCGCGAGGTCGCACATCCGCATCTTGCGGTCCGCCGTGGACCGCAACGCGCACAGCACCTCGTAGGAGGACAGGCCGATGCTGTGGCCCGCCTCGAGGTCGGCGTCGAGCCGCTTGACCAGGGCGTCGTGCGCCCGCACGAGCCCGCGCCATGCGCGGAGCTCGACGTCACTGAGTTCAGCCTCCGCGGCCGTGGGTGTCGGCGTCGTCGTGACCAACGAAATGTCCCTCCTTACTGCGGTTTCAACATAGCAGCGGAAGCGCCCGGAGAGCGGCGCTGCGCCACGAACGGAGCGCCCCGCCGAAGCGCAGCGCCACGCTCATCACGCGAGCAGCGACCGTCCCGTCATCTCGGACGGCTGCTCCTCGCCGAGCAGCGCCAGGAGGGTGGGGGCGACGTCGGCCAGGATCCCGGGCCCCTCGAGCCGCGCGCCGCTGACGGTGACAACGAGGGGCACCGGATTGAGCGAGTGGGCGGTGTTCGGGCTGCCGTCGGGCTCGAGCATGTGGTCGGCGTTGCCGTGGTCGGCGGTCACCACGCACGCGCCGCCCGCCTCGTGGACGGCAGCGACCACCTCCCGGAGGCACGCGTCAACGGTCTCGACCGCCTCGACCGCCGCCGGGATCGAGCCGGTGTGCCCGACCATGTCGGTGTTCGCGAAGTTGATCACCGCGAAGCGCGCGCCGTGCTCGCGCCACGCGCCGGCGAACGCGTCGGCGACCCCGCGCGCGCTCATCTCCGGCTTTCGGTCGTAGGTGGGAACGTCGCGGGGCGACGGGATGAGCTCACGCTCCTCGCCCGCGTAGGCTTCCTCCTCGCCGCCGTTGAAGAAGTAGGTGACGTGGGCGTACTTCTCGGTCTCGGCGACGTGGAGCTGGCCGTGGCCGCGCTCGGAGAGGACCCGGGCGAGGGTGACCGACGGCCGCGCCGGCGGGAAGGCGGACGGGTAGTCCCAGGCCTCCTCGTACTCGGCCATGGTGGCGAGGTGCTCGACGGGGTCGTGGCCGTGACGGTCGATCTCGGCGAAGCCGGGCTCGGCCAGCGCGCGGACGATCTCGCGCATCCGGTCGGGACGGAAGTTGAAGCAGATCACGCTGTCGCCGGGGCGGATCGTCGCCTCCTCCCCGACCAGCGTAGGCTCGACGAACTCGTCGGTCTCGTCCCGGGCGTAGGCGTCCTGGACCGCCTCGTGACCCGTGGCCGCGCGGTGCGGCGCCTCGCCGGCCACCAGCAGATCGTAGGCGCGCTGGATGCGGTCCCAGCGGGTGTCGCGGTCCATCGCGAAGTAGCGACCGACGACGCTTCCCACGCGTCCCGCGCCCGCCGCGGCGCACCAGCCCTCGACGGTCTCGAGGAATCCGGAGCCGCCATGCGGCAGCGTGTCGCGTCCGTCGGTGAACGCGTGGATCACGAGGTCGTCGACGCCGAGCTCCGCGCCCATGCCGATCAGCGCTTCCAGGTGGCCGAAGCCCGAGTGGACGCCGCCGTCGGAGACGAGCCCGACGAGGTGGACCCGCGGGCCGGCGGCGAAGCCCGCGCGCAGGACCTCGTTCTCGCTAAGCGACCCGTCGGCCACGGCGTCGTCGATGCGGGTCAGGTCCTGGGTGACCACGGCGCCCGCGCCGAGGTTGAGGTGGCCGACCTCCGAGTTGCCCATCTGTCCCTCGGGAAGGCCGACGCTGCGCCCGCCGGCCTCCAGGCGCGTGTGCGGGTAGCCGGCCCACAGCTCGTCGAACACCGGCGTGTCGGCCAGCTCCACGGCGTTCCCCGGCCCCGGTTCCTCGAGCCCCCAGCCGTCGAGCACGACGAGGCAGGCGCGGTCCACGGGGGCGCGGTCGGGCCCGGGCGGGAGGGTCAAGGGCGCGCCGCCGCCACGATCTGCGCGAACGACCCCGGATGCAGGCTCGCGCCGCCGACCAGCGCGCCGTCGACATCGGGCAGCGCGAGGATCTCGCTCGCGCTGTCCGGCTTGACGCTTCCGCCGTAGAGGATCCGCACATGCTCGGCCGCGGGCGTGTGGCGGTCCTCGATCAGCGCCCGCACGAAGGCAATCGCGTCCTGGGCCTGCTCGGGCGTCGCAACCTGCCCGGTACCGATCGCCCAGACCGGCTCGTAGGCCACCACGACCTCGGCGAGGCGCTCGTCGGGCACGTCGCGCAGGCCCTCCTGGACCTGGTGGCGCAGGCGCCGCTCGGTGTCGCCGTTCTCGCGCTCCTCCTCGCTCTCGCCGACGCACAGCATCGGCACGAGGTCGTACTCGAGCGCGGCGGGCACCTTCATCTGGAGATGGCGGTCGGTCTCGCCGAAGTGCTGGCGACGCTCCGAGTGCCCGAGAACGGTGCCGTCGACGTCCAGCTCGGCGAGCATCGGCGGGGAGATCTCGCCGGTGAACGCGCCCTCGGAAAGCTCGTGCATGGTCTGGGCGAAGACCCGCACGCGCGAGCCGCGCGCGCTGTCGACCATCGGGCCCAGGGCGGTGAAGGGCGGGCACACGACGACGTCCACCCCGTCGGCGGTCGAGACCTCGGGCAGCAGCGCCTGGATGTAGGCCTCAGCCTCCGCGACGGTCTTGTGCATCTTCCAGTTGGCGGCGATGACGGGGGTGCGGCTCATCCCAGGCCCTGCACCCCGGGCAGGGGCTTGCCCTCCACGAGCTCAAGGGAGGCACCGCCGCCTGTGGAAACGTGATCGATGCGATCGATCAACCCGAATGCCTCCAGCGCGGCGACCGAGGCGGGCCCGACGCCGTCCTCCTCGCAGAGCGAGTCACCGGTCGCATGGCCCTGCGCGCCGGAGCTCTCGAGCAGACGGTCGACGACGCCGATCTTGTCGGCCACCTTCGCCCCGCCGACGATCGCCACGAAGGGCCGGGGCGGGGCTCGCAGAATCTCCTCGTCGTCGAGGGTCCTCACGAAGCGGCTACGGAGGCCGGCCGTTCCGCGAGCACGCGCTGCACCACCTCGACCAGCCGGTTGGAGTAGCCCCACTCGTTGTCGTACCAGGCGATGACCTTCGCCGACGTGCCGTCGATCACCGCGGTCAGGCTCGAGTCGACGACGGCCGAGAACGGCGACTTGACGATGTCCGAGGACACGATCGGGTCCTCGGTGTAGGCCAGGATCCCCTCCATCGCGCCGGTGTCGGCTCGCTCGCGGAACGCCGCGTTGATCTCCTCGGCGCTCGTCTCGCGCTCGGTCTCGATGGTGAGGTCGACTATCGAACCAGTGGGGACCGGGGCACGCACCGCGAAGCCGTGGAGCTTGCCGTTGAGCTCGGGAAGCACGAGCCCGACGGCCTTGGCCGCGCCGGTCGAGGCCGGGATGAGGTTGATGGCCGCGGCACGCGCGCGGCGCAGGTCCTTGTGGGGCATGTCCTGGAGATTCTGGTCGGCGGTGTAGGCGTGGATGGTCGTCATCAGCCCGTGCCGGATGCCGACCGCCTCGTTCAGGATCTTCGCCACCGGCGCGAGGCAGTTCGTCGTGCACGACGCGTTGGAGATCACGTCGTGGTGCTCGGGGTCGAAGGCGTCGTCGAAGTTGACGCCGAGCGCGACGGTGATGTCCGCGCCCGTGGCCGGCGCGGAGATGACGACCTTCCGGGCACCGCCCTCGAGGTGCTTGGCGGCGTTCTCGCGGTCCGTGAACAGCCCGGTGGACTCGATCACGACGTCGGCGCCCAGCTCGCCCCACGGGAGCCCCGCCGGGTCGCGCTCGGCCAGCACCCGCAGCTCCTCGCCATCGACGCGCATGCCCGACTCGGTTTCCTCGACCTCGCCGGGATAGGGACCGAGGATCGAGTCGTACTTGAGCAGGTGGGCGAGCGTCCTGGCGTCGGTCAGGTCATTGACGCCCACCCACTCGATGTCGGCGCCGCGCTCCCTGGCGGCGCGGTAGACGTTACGGCCGATGCGGCCGAAGCCGTTGATCCCCACGCGTACGGGCATGCTGACCTGTCCTCCTCGGCGACGTGTCGAAACAGGCGCCGGACGTCGCCCGGCGCGTAGCGAAGGCTATCAGCGGGCCCGCCGGCCGAGCCCGCCCTCAGGTACTGGATTGGGGTTGCCGGTCGACGTCGCGGTGGGAGACCTCGACCAAGTACTCGCCGCGCCGGCCGTAGAGCGCCGCAAGATGCTCGGCGATGACCACCGAGCGGTGACGCCCGCCCGTACAGCCGATGGCCACGTTGAGGTGCGCCTTGCCCTCGGCCACGTACTGGGGAAGGAGGTAGTCGAGCAGCGGGATCAACCGGCCGTAGAAGGCCTCGAGCTCGCCGCCGCGGTTGACGTAGGCGACGATCCGCGGGTCGGTGCCGGTGAGCGGCCGCAGGCGCGCTTCGTAGTGGGGGTTGGGCAGGAAGCGCACGTCGAAGGACAGGTCGGCGTCGCGCGGAGGGCCGTGCTTGTGGCCGAAGCTCGTGAAGGTCACCGCAAGCTTCCCCGGCGTCGTGGTGGGAAGCATCTCGTCGGCGATCCGTCGGCGCAGCTGCGAGGCCTTCAGCCCGGTGGTGTCAATGACGACCTCCGCTCGCTCCTTGAGCGGTCCGAGCAGCAGCCGCTCGGCGGCGATCCCGTCGACGACACTGCCCGTCGGCGCGAGCGGGTGGCGTCGCCGCGTCTCCTGGAAGCGCGTGAGCAGCGTCTGCTCGTCGGCGTCGAGGAACAGCAGCCGGTGCGCGACCCCGGCGCGCGTGAGCTCGTCGAGGACCGCGACGAGGCCGTCGAAGTAGTCGCCGCCGCGCACGTCGGAGACCACCGCGGCCTTCTCGACCTTGGAGCCCTCGTGGAGGAAGAGGTCGGCGAGATGGCCGATCATCTCGGGCGGGAGGTTGTCGACGCAGAAGTAGCCGGCGTCCTCGAAGAGGTGCATGGCGGTCGACTTGCCGGCTCCGGAGAAGCCGCTGATGACGACGAGGTCCTGGAGCTGGGAGGGCTCGCCGTGGGACCCCCGCCCGTCCCGACGACCGCTGCGCAGCCGCTCGGTCAGCCGAGCAGGCCGAGTCGCTTCCATGGATTCCAGTCTGGCGCGCTCTTCGGACATGGTGCTACCGCCGTGTTAACGACTCTAGAGCGCGCGTGGCTCGGAAGCGCAGTCAGCGTCCGGTCTTGTTCAGCGAGGCGTAGAGCTCGCGCGCGACCTTGCCCGGGACGCCGGGGACCGCCTCGAGCTCTTCGCGGGAGGCGGCCAGCACGTTCTCGGGCGAGCCGAAGTGCTTGAGCAGCGCGCGCTTGCGGGCGGGGCCGATGCCCGAGAGGCCATCGAAGATCGACTCGGTCATCGCGCGGTCGCGACGCACGCGGTGATGGGTGATCGCAAAGCGATGGGCCTCGTCGCGGACGCGCTGGAGGAGCTGGAGCTCGGGGGTGTCGTGGTCGAGCCGCAGCGGTGCCCCGCGGCCCGGGATGTAGAGCTCCTCGATGCGCTTGGCCAGCGCGACCACGACGACGCCACGGTCGCGGAAGCCCGGAAGCGCCGCGACCGCGCTCGAGAGCTGGCCCTGGCCGCCGTCGATCACCACGAGGTTGGGCAGCGCCGCGAAGCTCGGGTCGTACTCGCGCTCATGGGGCGAGATGTCGTGCTGGCGCTCGAACTGCGACAGCCGGCGCGTGAGCACCTCGGACATCGCGGCGAAGTCGTCCGCGCCCTCGAAGCCGCGGATGCGGAAGCGCCGGTAGTCGGCCTTCTTGGGCGCGCCGCCCTCGAAGACGACCATCGAGGCGACGTTGTTGGTCCCCATGAGGTTGGAGATGTCGAAGCACTCGATGCGTAACGGCACCGTGTCGAGGTTCAGCGCACGCTGAAGGCCGTCGAGCGCCTCGACGCGGCTTTGGCGGCGGCGCTGGTCCTTGAGCTTCTCCTGGTCGAGGGCCAGCCGCGCGTTGCGCTCGGCGAGCTCGAGGATGCGCCGCTTGTCCCCTCGCTCGGCGTGGCGCAGCTCGACCGCCCCGCCGCGGCGCTCGGCCAGCGCCTCGGCCAGCGCAGTCTCCGCCCCCACCCCCTGCTGGACGACGATCTGGGGCGGGATCGCCATCGCGCTCCCGTAGTACTGGAGGATGAACTCCTCGGCGACCTCCTCGACGCCGCGCCCCGCCTCGTTGAGCAGGTAGAAGCTCTGGCGATCCGAGAGCACGCCGTCGCGGACCTGGAAGACCTGCGCGTTGGCGTCGGTCTCCTCGACCGCCACGGCGATCGCGTCGAGCGTTCCGACCGCCTCGTTGGAGATGCGCTGGCGCTCGAGCAACGAGCGGACGGCGCGCAGCCGGTTGCGCTCGAGGGCGGCCTGCTCGAAGCGCTGCTCTTCGGACGCTTGCTCCATGCGGCGCTCGAGCTGGGCCTCGATCTCGCGGTAGCGCCCGGAGAGGAAGTCCACGACGCCGTCGATCATGCCCCGGTACTCGCCCTTGTCGACGTAGCCGACGCAGGGCGCCTCGCAGCGCTTGATGTAGTAGTCGAGGCATGGCGATCCCGAGCGGCGCCCCGGCTCGGGGCCCTCGCAGGAGCGGAAGAGGAAGATCTTCTGCAGCAGGTCCAGGGTGCCGCGGACCTTCTTGGCGTTGGAGTAGGGCCCGAAGTACGCGCGCTCGCGGCGGTGGCGCTCGCGCGTGAAGAAGACGCGCGGGAAGTCCTCCTCCATGCTGATCGCAATGTAGGGGTAGGACTTGTCATCGCGCAGGCGGATGTTGAAGCGCGGCTTGTACTGCTTGATGAAGTTCTGCTCGGCGAGCAGCGCCTCGGCCTCGGTGTCGACCGCGAGGTACTCGATGGCCTCGACCAGCTCGCGCAGCTCGACGAAGCCGCGGGTCGTGGGGCTCGAGAAGTGCGAGGCCACGCGCTTGCGGATCGACTTCGCCTTGCCGACGTAGATCACCCGCCCGCGCGCGTCGCGGAACAGGTACACGCCTGGCGCGTCGGGCAGCGCGCGACGCTGCTCGGAGAGTCGCCCGAGAACGCGCTTGGTCGTGGTCGGGGCGGAGGTGGCCATCTCTTTCGAGGATAGGCTGCGGCCCCGCCGTGTCCGGGCCGACCGTAAACCTCCATTCCGATACCCAGACGCGCCCGTCGGAGGGCATGCGCCGCGCGATGGCCGCGGCAGAGGTCGGCGACGAGCAGCGCAAGCTCGATCCGACGGTCAATCGCCTGCAGGAGCGCGTCGCCGAGCTGCTCGGCCACGAGGCGGCCCTGTTCCTCCCAACCGGGACGCTGTGCAACGTCATCGCGACGCGCCTGCACGTGCGCCCGGGTGGCGACGAGGTGCTGCTGCACCACAGCGCCCACCCGTTCCACGCCGAGGCGGCCGGCCCGGCAACGATCTCGGGGGCGACGTTGCACCCCCTGGACGGCGAGGGCGGGAGCGTCGAGCCGGCGACCTTCGAGGCCGCCGTCCACCCTCCGGGCGACCGCTACGGGCCACGGACCAGGCTGCTGTGGGTCGAGCAGACGACCAACCTCGCGGGCGGCCGGGTGTGGCCGCGCGAGACCGTCCGGGGCGTGCTCGACGTCGCCCGGCGCCACGGCCTGCGCGCGCATCTGGACGGGGCCCGCCTCATGAACGCCGTGGTCGCCAGCGGCGTCGCGCCGGCGGACTGGGCGTCGGGCTTCGACAGCGCGTGGCTGGACTTCAGCAAGGGCCTGGGAGCGCCCATGGGCGCGTGCCTGGCCGGCTCGGCCGAGCTGATCGATGAGGCGTGGCGCTACAAGCAGATGTTCGGCGGCGCGCTCCGACAGTCCGGTGTCGCCGCGGCCGCCGCGCTCTACGCGCTCGAGCACAACGTCGAGCGGCTCGCCCAGGACCACGAGCACGCACGCCTGCTGGCCGAGGGGCTCGCGGAGCTCGACGGGGTGTCCCTCGACCCGTCCGCCGTGGAGACCAACATCGTGATCTTCTCGGCGCCCGATCCCGCCGGGCTGATCGCGGCGCTCGCCCGCGAGGGCGTCGAGTTCTCGCCCGTCGGGCGCGATCGAGTCCGCGCCGTCACCCACCTCGACGTCGACCGCGCGGGAATCGAGCGCGCCGTCGCCGCCGCCCGCGCAGTCTTGTGACCGATCGCACAGACGGCCCGCGGCCGTCGCGGGCGTATTCTCCGGCGTTCATGGAGAGGGCGACCGCCACCGCCACCGACGTCGTGCTCGAAGCGCGCGACGGCGAGATCGCGATGCTCACCCTCAACCGGCCCGCCCAGCGCAACGCGCTCTCGCTCGAGCTCATGGCGCGGCTCCTCGAGGCGCTCGCGCGGATCCGCGCCGACGAGGACGTCCGCGCCGTCGTGCTCGCCGGCGCCGGCCCGGCCTTCTGCGCCGGCCACGACCTCGCCGAGATGACGGGACGCGGGCTCGACGACTATCGCGCGATCTTCGAGCGTTGCACCGAGCTCATGCTCGCCATCCACGAGCTGCCCCAGCCCGTGATCGCACGCGTTCACGGCACGGCGACTGCGGCGGGCTGCCAGCTCGTGGCCGCGTGCGACCTCGCGGTCGCCTCCAGCCGCGCGCGCTTCGCCACCCCGGGCGTGAAGATCGGCCTCTTCTGCTCGACGCCGATGGTCGAGGTGGCGCGCGCGGTCGGGCGCAAGCGCGCGATGGAGCTGCTGCTCACCGGCACGCCGATCGATGCCGAGGTCGCCGCCGAGTGGGGACTGGTCAACGACGTGGTCGAGCACGACGCCCTGGACGCACGCGTGCAGGCGCTCGCTCGGCAGGTCGGCAGCGCGAGCCCGCTGACCGTCCGCATCGGCAAGCAGGCCTTCTACGAGAACGTCGACCTCGGGCTGCACGCCGCCTACGAGCACGCTCGCGAGGTCATGTCGCGCAACGCGATCACCGGCGACGCGCAGGAGGGCATGTCGGCCTTCCTCGACAAGCGCGAACCGCGGTGGCGAGGGGAGTAACGAGATGGCCCAGGCCCGCACCGCGTATCGCACCTGCCCCCTCTGCGAGGCGACGTGCGGGCTCGAGCTGACCCTCAACGGCGGCATCTCGTCGATCCGCGGCGACGACGAGGACGTCCTGAGCCATGGCTTCATCTGCCCCAAGGGCAACGCCCTGCGCGCGCTGCACGAGGACCCCGACCGCGTGCGCACGCCGCTGCGACGGCAGCCTGACGGAAGCTTCGAGGAGGTCTCGTGGGACGAGGCCTTCGAGGAGATCGCCCGGCGCC
This sequence comes from uncultured Actinomycetes bacterium, assembly GCA_963728925.1. GTDB lineage: Bacteria > Actinomycetota > Thermoleophilia > Solirubrobacterales > Solirubrobacteraceae > JBBPZA01. The sequence continues at coordinate 228,271 of CAVSMB010000031.1, forward strand.
TCGGCGCGGTGTTGGAGCGCGACGGCCGCGACGCGGTGGCGACCTACCTCGGCAACCCCACCGCCCACAACCTCGACGCCCTGGTCTACGGGCGCGCGCTCCTGCGGGCCATCGGCTCCAAGAACGTCTACTCCGCGAGCACCGTCGACCAGATGCCCAAGCAGGTGGCCGCCGGGCTGATGTTCGGGACGGCGACGAGCGTGCCGATCCCCGACGTCGACCGCACCGACCACCTCCTGATGCTCGGCGCCAACCCGCTCGCCTCGAACGGCTCGCTGCTCACCGCACCCGACATGCGCGGCCGGCTACGGCACCTGCGCGAGCGCGGCGGCCGCCTGGTCGTCGTGGACCCGCGCCGCTCGCGGACGGCCGAGATGGCCGACGAGCACGTGGCGGTGCGGCCCGGAACCGACGCGCACCTGCTCTTCGCGATGGTCAACGTGCTCGTCCATGAGGGCCTGGCCGCACCGGGCGACGCGGGCGAGCTGTGCGAGGGGCTCGACGTCGTCGCGTCGCTCAGCGCGGCCTTCTCCCCGGAGGCGGTGGAGGACGTTTGCGGCGTGCCCGCCGCCACCATCCGGCGGATGGCCCGCGAGCTCGCGGGCGCCGAGCGCGCGGCGGTCTACGGGCGGATCGGCACGTGCACCCAGGAGTTCGGCACGCTCGCGAGCTGGCTCGTCGACGTGCTCAACGTGCTCACCGGCAACCTCGACCGGCCGGGCGGCGCGCTCTTCCCGCGGGCGGCGGCGGGCGCTCGCAACGCCGTCGGCCGGCCGGGTCGCGGGCGCGGCGTGCGCGTCGGGCGCTGGACCTCGCGCGTGCGCGGACTCGGCGAGGTCTTCGGCGAGCTGCCGGTCGCCTGTCTGGCCGAGGAGATCGAAACCGAGGGTGAGGGGCAGGTCCGCGCGCTGGTCACCATCGCCGGCAACCCGGCCCTGTCGACTCCCAACAGCGGACGCCTCGGCGCGGCGCTCGAGGGGCTGGAGTTCATGGTCAGCGTCGACATCTACGTCAACGAGACCACCCGCCACGCGGACGTCATCCTGCCGGGCCCCTCACCGCTCGAGCGCGGGCACTACGACCTCGCGCTCTACCAGTTCGCGATCCGCAACGTCGCGAACTGGTCTCCCCCGACCCTGCCGCTGCCCGCGGGCGTTCAGCCCGAGTGGCGGACGCTGCTGCGGCTCGCCGGGGTCGCCGCCGGCCAGGGGGCGAACGTCGACGTCGACGCGCTCGACGACCTCGTCGTCGGCGAGATGCTCCGCCGCGAGCTCGGCGACGCGCACTCGCCGCTCCACGGCCGCGAGGCCGCGGACGTGCTCGAGGCGCTCGAGCCGCGCCGCGGCCCCGAGCGCGTGCTAGACCTGATGCTCCGGGTCGGGCCGTACGGCGACGGCTTCGGGGCGCGCGCGGATGGCCTGTCGCTTGCGGTTCTGGAGGCCTCGCCGCACGGCGTCGACCTCGGGCCGCTCGAGCCGCGCCTGCCCGACGTGCTTCGCACCGCGAGCGGCCGCATCGAACTGGCGCCCAAGCCGATCGTCGCCGACGTCGACCGCCTGCGCGCTTCGCTCGACCGCGGCGCCCCCAACGGCTCGCTGGTGCTCGTCGGCCGCCGCCAGCTGCGCTCCAACAACTCCTGGATGCACAACCTCTCACCGCTCGTGCGCGGGAAGCCGCGCTGTACCGTGCAAGTCCATCCCGACGACGCGGCGTCGCTCGGGCTCGCCGACGGCGAGCCCGCCGCGGTGTCCTCGGCGTCCGGCACGATCGAGGTCCCCGTCGAGGTCACCGACGCGGTGATGGCCGGCGTCGTGAGCATCCCGCACGGCTGGGGCCACGACGCGCCGGGCGCGCAGATGGGCGTGGCCTCCGAGCACGCCGGCGCGAACTCCAACGTGCTGGCCGACGAGAACGCGGTCGACCCGCTCAGCGGGAATGCCGTCCTCAACGGGATCCCGGTGAGGCTCGCGCCGGTGGCGGCGCTCGCCTCTAGCGAACGATCCTGAACGCGGCGCGGACGCTCGGGCCACGTGCGCGGCCCGCCGGCGGCGTCGCGATTAGGCGGTAGCTGCCCGGCCTCAGCCGCCGGCTCTGCAGGCGGCCGGTGAAGGAGAAGCGATTGGCGCCGGCTGCGGCGCGGGCCTCGCTCACGGCCCGCGAACGCCGCGCCGCGCGCCTCGCCGCCGACGGCCTGTCCAACCCCGAGATCGCCCAGGAGCTCTTCATCACCCGCCGGACCGTCGAGAAGCACGTCGGCGAGGTGCTGCGCAAGCTCGACCTCGGCTCCCGACGGGAGATCGCCGCGGCGCTCACACCCGCCGAGCAGCCGGTGCAGGACACGGCGAGGCTGGGGCCACGGCCCCTGACGCGTCGTCGCGGCTCCGCGTCGCTGCGGGCCCCGCTCGCTTCGCTAGGCCCGCTTCCCGATCTTCCCCACCTCGCCGCGCAGCCCGACGCAGCCGATGCAGGCGACGCAGCCGACGCAGTCCACGCAGCCGATGCAGCCCACGCAGGCGAGACAGGCGACGTTGCCCAGGCCCGCGAGGATCGCGGCGCTCGCCGCGACCGCGCTGCCGAAGGCGACCGCCGCCGACCCGACGACGCCGGCGCTCCCGACGACCGCCGCGCTGCCGACCACGCCCGCCGAGCCGACGGTGGCGGCGCTCCCCACCACGCCGGCGGACCCGACGGTCGCCGTGCTCCCCACCGCCGCGGCGCTGTACACGCCCGAGGCGCTGCCGGCAGAGCCCTGCGAGGCGGAATCCGCGATGCTGCCGTTCCCGTTGCTCTCGGTCATGCCGCAACGCTACCCGTCGAGCGGGAGCGCTTGCGCGACCGGGCAAGAGGAACCCGATTCCGCCCCCGCTTCCCCGCAATCCACTCGAGTACGCGCGGCGCGCCCGCGATGCCGCCTCGGCCGTCCAGGACTTCAGCCGCCAGGTCGGCGGCCCGGACCTGACCGTCAACCGCGAGAACGCGCGCGCCCTGGCGCGGTGGGTCACCGACGTCCTGATGCCTTCGCTCAAGGCGACGCCCGCGCGCGGGATGGCGTTCTGGGCCGCCATGGACGCCGAGGAGCAGCGCTACCTCGCCTGGTGGCTCGCGGAGGCGCGCGGGTTGCGGCGCAAGGACGTCAGCCAGGTCGCCTTCCTCCAGCACGTCGCCGACCCGCGCGCGCTCGGCCTCGTCGCCCGCGGGCTGCGCGCGGCGGCCGCGGTCGAGGTTCCGCGGCGCTGAGGCGAACGCGCGGCCTCACGGGCGCTCCCGTCTGCCAGCAGTCACCCCGCCTCGCCCGCGCTCATCCTTCGATGTGCTCCACGCTCTCCGGGTAGGCCCGCATGTACGCCTCGAGGGTCATCGGCGGGTGGCCGGCGATGTCCTGCACCGCCTCGCTGACCACGTCGAACTCCCCTGCGGCGATCGCGGCGTAGGAGCTGACCCAGCCCTCGACCTCCCAGTCGGGCGCCCCGTAGTGCGAGCGCGACTCGTAGGCCTCCTCGAGCGTCTCGTCCCTGAAGGAGATGCGCTCGCCGGTGAGGCGCGACAGCTCCTCCGCGGCCTCGCCGAGGGTGAACCGCTCGCTTCCGGTCACGGGGACCGTCTCGCCGTCGTGCCGGCGGCCGAGCAGGACCTCGACCGCCACGTCGGCGAGGTCGTCGCGGGCGACGGGCGCGAGGTGCCCCTCGTCGGCCGGGCCGCGGATCACCCCGTCGGCGCCGGCGAAACGCGGCATGAAATCCAGGTACAGGCTCATGCCCAGGAAGGTGTGGGCCAGGCCGCTGGCGCGGATGTGCTCTTCGGTGGCCCAGTGATGGCGATTGAGGGTGAACACCGCGTCGGGCTTCGCGCCGACGACCGAGAAGTACACGATTCTCTGGACGCCGGCCGCCACCGCGGCGTCGATCGCCGTCTTGTGCTGCGCGACGCGGTCTTGCGACTCGCGGCCGGGCACGAGGAGCAGCGTCTCGGCGCCCTCGAGCGCCGCCCGCATCTCGTCGCCGGCGGCGTAGTCGGACGCGACCGCGACCTGCGCACCGCCGGCGGCGGGCGCGCGCGAGGGGTCGCGGACGATCAGCCGCTGCGAGGCGCCGCGCGCGGCGAGCCGTGTGGCCACGCGACCGCCGAGCTCGCCGGTCGCTCCGGTCACGGCGATCAGGTCGTCTGCCATGTCGCTCCGTTCCCGTCGAGGAACGCCTGGCAGCGTCGCACGGCGGCCTACCCCCTGATGACCAGGCGGTCGTCCTCGGCCACGGCTACTTCCCACGCGTGACCGGGGCGGTCGCCGTCGGCCCGCAGCACGAGCCGGTCGCCCTCGAGCGACCAGCGTCCGCTCGACTCCTCGGGCCGGTCGACAGGGCCGGGCGAGCGCTCCACGTAGGTCCCGTCCTCGCGGAGGTCGAACGACGTCCGCCCGCGTGCGGGTGGAAACGCGTGAGTCGACGGACGGAACACCATCTCGTGATCGGTGTCCTCCTCGTGCGAGTGGACCCAATGACCGTGAAGCGCGTCCTCGCGGGCTGCGGCCATCACAGCCCGGCCAGCTTCTTTCGCGGGCCCGCCAGCGTCGCGTTCATCCGCGCGACCTGTCCCACGGTGAACATGACCATGGCGTCGTCGTCGACGTAGTCCATGTAGTTCATGAACATGTCGCCGCTGGGGCCGTTGTTGCACGTGATGTGGGGAACCGTCGGCTTTCCGGTGTTGGCCTGCTTGGCCGGCGGCGTGTCGGCGACGAAGTCGTTGCCGCTGCAGTCGTTGCGGTCGCCCCATATGTGGCGCAGGTTGAGGAAGTGCCCGACCTCGTGCGTCGCGGTGCGACCCTCGTCGAACGGCGCTTGCGCGGCGCCCTGGGTCCCGAACGCGGTGTGGAGGATCACCACGCCGTCCGTCGCCGCCGGGCCGCCCGGGAACTGCCCGTAGCCCAGCAGGGACGAGCTGAGCTGGCACACCCAGAAGTTCAGGTAGCGGTCGGTCGGCCACGGGTCGACGCCGCCCGTGCTCTTCGACTTGACCGTGTCGTCGGGACCGAAGGACTGCGCTGTCGTCGCCGTGCGGGTTATCCCTGAGGTCTTCTTGCCCTGGGGGTCGTTGGTCGCGAGGGCGAACTGGATGTTCGAGTCGGTGACGAGGCTCTTCCACACGCCCGGCACCTTGCTCTTGTCGGCGTTCTTCGCGCGGAAATCGCGGTTCAACGCCTTGGTCTGGCTCTTGACCTGCGCGTCCGAGATGTTCTCCGCGTCGGTCCGGTGGACGACGTGCACGACGACCTGGAGCGTGACGAGCTTGGCGGCTGCCCGCATGGCCTGGCCGCTCTCGATGCTGCGGCGCGTCTGCTCCTCGACCTCGAGGCGTCGCGCGCGGTACTCGGGCCGGGTCTCGGCCAGCAACTCGTGGACCACCATCTGGGCACACGTACGGTGTCTGCGCCTCGGCTGCGGACTCATTCGTCGGGCTCCTCTCGTGTGCGCGACAGCGCCCATCCGCGCCGACGGGAGGGCGACGGCCACTTTGCGGCGACCGTCTCAAACCGCTGTGGCGCCGTCAAGCGCACGAACCGGAACGCTTCCGCGAAAGCGGCTGCGCGGGTCAGTCGCGAAGCAGGTAGGCGGCCAGCGCGTCCGGCTGCGACAACGCGAGCAGGTGACCGCCAGGCAGGACGTCCGCCTCGAAGCCGAGCCGCTCCTGCGCCAGCCGCTGCTGGAACTCGATCGGGAAGAAGCGGTCGTCGGCTCCGGCAACGACGCGGATCGGGACCGGCGGCCAGGCCTCGAAGTCGCAGACCGACTCGAACACCGCGTCGGCCTCGGGGCGCTGGTGCGGCTCACCGGCGGCGGCGACCTCGGGCGCGACGTCGTGGAGGAAGTAGACGGGCAGGTCGAACTCCGCCGGGTACCCGTGCCGCTCGGCCGCCGCCTTCCGCGCGTGCGACCACCCGGTGTTCTCCCACCAACCGCCCGGTGTCTCGCCGGGGGTCGGGATCATGGCGTTGACCAGGACAAGCGCGCGGACGGGGACCGTCGCCGCCACCAGCGGCGCGGTGAACCCGCCCAGCGACTGCGCGACGAGCACCACGTCGTCGCGGTCGCCGATCGCGTCGACGACCTGCCGGGTGTACTCAGGGAGGCCGGCCGTCTCGTCGTCGCCGGGCAGATCGACGGCAATCGCTGCGTGCCCCGCCTCCCGCAGCCGGGGAACGACGAGATGCCAGTACCAGCCGGCGCCCCCGGCCCCCGGGATCAGCACGAAGGTGCTCACAGAACGCTCTCCGAGGGCGTGATTGCAGTCATCGATGGCAGAGTAGGACCCGTCGCCTGAACCCGCGTCTCAGCAGGGCCGCCCGGGACCGGGCAGCGGCTTCTTCACACCCGACGCCCACGGGGCGCATAAGGTCGGTCGATGCGCCGGTGGATCGGAGTTCTTGCCGTCCTGCTGGTCCTGGCGCCCGCCGCGGCGGCGGCCCGGGCCACCGAGCTGCCGCTCGGGCCCCGCTTCCTGAGCGAGACCCGTCACACGCAGACGATGGCGCGGGGCCTCACCTACACGGACATCCGGCGCGGACAGACCACGCCCGACCAGTTCTTCGTCGTGGACGTCGGCCTCACCCAGGATCGCCCGCAGGCCCAGGCCACCGCCGACGGCCTCCGGGCCGGCGGGCACCAGGCCGACGTGCTGGCCGTCGACGCCCAGGCGCCCGACACGCCGGACACCGGGCCTTTCTACACCGTGCGCAGCGGACGCTACGCGACGCTCGCGGAGGCGCAGGCCGGCGCGGCGGAGATCACCGCGCCCCGGCGCGGCGGAGATCACCGCGCAGGGGTACCTCGACGTGCACGCCGACTACAGCGGCGACGACGGGACCCCCACCGGCGGTCCGTGGCGCGTCCACGTCCTCGACGTCGACCCGCGTCGGTTCCGTGGCTCGGTGGCTCCGGTGCTCGCCAACGACGTCGTCCCCGACCGCGAGACGCTCTCGAGCATCATGCGCGAACCGGGGCGCTCGCCGGAATCAACGGCGGCTACTTCGTCATCGGCGCCGCCGACGGCACCCCGGGTGACCTCGCCGGTCTTTCCGTCATCGGAGGCGACCTGATCAGCGAGGGCGTCAGCGAGCGCACCGACCAGGGGACTTCAGTCACGGTGGCGGGCTGGCCAGGGAGGCGGTGACGGCGCAGCTTCGGTGGTCGGTCCAGATGCTCGACTCCCGTTGTCCGGAGGCGGTACGTGGCGAACTGCACACAGCAGTGGCAGACCTGGCTGGTGTAGCGGCGTGGATGTCATTCGACGGGCTCGCCCACAACGATTCACGGCGGCTGTTCCGGGTTGCGGTCGGCTGCTTAGGTGAGTACGACTGGCATCTACGGGCAATGCTGCTGTGCGATATGGCCCGCCAGGAGATCTGGTGCGGCGATCCGGACACTGGCCCTGACGTACGTGGAGATGGCGCTGGTGCGGGCGGATCGCCTCACAGCCACCGAGCGGGCGATGGCCAGTCCCGCCCGGGGCCGCCGCGGCCGCACCCATGGAGGTTTCAGCTGAGCTGCTCGGCCAGTCCGATGATGATGCCGTCAGGGCCACGCAGGAAGCAGAGCCGGTAGATGTCCTCGTACTGCGCAATCTCGCCGACGAGTTCGGCACCGTGGCTGCGCAGGCGGGCAACGACGTCGTCGATGTCGTCGACAGCGAACATGATGCGGCGTATGCCCAGCGTGTTCGCCGGCGCGCTTTCCGGCTCGGCTCTGACCGCCGGCGGCGTGTGGAACTTCGTCAGCTCAAGCCGGCTGTGGCCGTCCGGGGTCCGCATCATGGCGATGTCGGCACGGACGTCGTTGAGCCCGACGACGCGGTCCACCCAACGCCCCTCGACCGGCGCCTCGCCTTCCAGCTCCATACCGAGTTCGGCGAAGAACGCTTTGGCAGCCTCGAGGTCGTCGACAACGATGAGAACGCTGTCAATCCGCTGAATCGTCATATCCCCGGAGCATAGGGTCGGATTTTCGCTGTGCCAATAACGGGTGGCGTGGTCTGCGCGCATTTCGGGCTTGCCGCCGGCCGAGGTGCAGGCGGATGATCTACGCGGCCGAAACCACCGACAGCAACCGCGAAGGGAAGCTGGTCCAACCGCTGAAAGGCAGCCCTGAACGCCTTCGACATCACCTTCGACGGCCGCATCAGCGCCGGACGACGCTAGAACGACACGCCGAGTTACACCGAAAGACCGGCTCTGGCACAGTTTCCGTGATGCCTATACGGAGTGTCATCGATGGATCAGTTATGAAACTTGAGACTGTATCCGGTTATTGAGCCTCAAAACAGTCGGTGATCTGCTCCTGCATCTTCCGGCGGTGCGCATCGACCGGATGGTGCATGATCTCGATCGGATCGAGTTGTGGGTCGCGCCGCGCGGCGACCATGCGGAGTGCCCGAGCTGCGGCGGCGCCTCGGCACGGGTGCACAGCCGCTACCTGCGTCAGCTTCACGATCTGGTCGGTGGGCGGTCGGCAGGTACTCATTCACCTGCGGGTGCGCCGGTACTTCTGCGACGTAGCCGACGGCGGGGTGCGGACCTTTGTTGAGCAGGTGCCGGACCTGGCCCGCCGGCACGGGCGCCGCACCGGGGTGCTGCAGCGCGCTGCTTGCCACCAGCACCTACCGGCCCAAGCGGCGCGCCGCACGCCGCACCGACAACACCGCCGCGTAAACGCCGAACACCAACGGAGGCACACGCACAGGGCAGAGGGGCGCGACCGGTCATCCGGTCGCGCCCCTCGCTCCACTGGGATGAGTAGTAGCCCACGCAGGCCACGCAGCTCGCTGTCCGGCCGAGTCGCGCGGCTGCCGGCCCTCCTTCCACTGCACGTCGACCGTGGCGGGGTCGAACCCACGCCCCGGCGGATCGACGGCAGAATCCGCACCGTCACCAGGTCGTCCACCACGAGCCGCTTATGGAACAGCTCGGCGTCAGTGATCTTGCGCGGGCGGCCAGGACCGCGCCGGTCGATGAAGAACTCGTCAGCCAGGACGTAGAGTCCGATCAGGACGAGTCGAGGCAGGCGGGCACGATGGCCACCTCCACGTAGTCGACGGTGCAACAGAACACCGCCTGCTTCGACAGCTCCCCTAACCAGCCCTCGCCCGGCCTATAAGGAATCGATCATCTAGATGCGTGATTCCATGTCGAGAAGCGCTGACCGGCTCCGCTCACCAGGTGAAGGGCCTCGACAGGCGCGGCCCACGACACCAGGAGACGACGATGCCGAAGTACCTGCTGCTCAAGCGCTACCGCGGCGGCCCGGAGCCGCACCGTCCCGTGCCGCCGATCGACCAGTGGGCGCCCGAGGACGTGGAGGCGCATATGGCCTTCCAGAATCACGTCAGCGAGCTGCTCGAGGACAACGGCGAGTACGTCGACGCACAGGCACTCACGCCGGCGCGCACCTGGGTGCGCTACGGCGGCCCGGACGCCGCCCCCGTCACCACCGACGGCCCCCACCCCGAAACCAGCGACCTCGTCGCCGGCTGGTGGATGATCGACGTCGATTCGCACGAGCGTGCGGTCGAGCTCGCGGCCTACGTCTCCTCCGAGCCCGGCCCGGGCGGCGAGCCGCTGTACGAGTGGATCGACGTCCGGGAGGTCATGTGGGAGCGTCCTCGGACGACTGACGCGGCGTGATCGACGAGCCGACGCGACGGCTGGACGAGGGCGCGCTGCGCGCCCTCGTCCCGCGGGTGCTCCCAGGCCTGGTCCGGCGGGGCGAGGACTTCGATGCCGCTGAGGACGCGCTGCAGGAGGCGCTGCTGGAGGCGCTGCGAGTGTGGCCCGAGCACCCGCCGCGCGACCCGCGCGCGTGGCTGACGACGGTCGCGACGCGGCGGCTCGTCGACGCCCGCCGCAGCGAGGCCGCCCGCCACCGCCGCGAGGAGACTACACACGCCGAGCCGCAGCCCGCCGCCACCGAGGAGGGCGACGACACCCTCTTCCTGCTCTTCTGCTGCTGCTACCCCGACCTCGCGCCCGCCTCCCAGGTGGCGCTGACCCTGCGCGCCGTCGGCGGCCTCACCACCCGGGAGATCGCCGACGCCTTCTACGTGCCGGAGGCCACGATGGCGCAGCGGATCAGCCGGGCCAAGCGCGCCCTGCAGGGGCGCCGCCTGGACCAGCCCGGTGACCTCGCCGTCGTGCTGCGCGTGCTCTACCTCGTCTACACGGCCGGCCACGCGGGCCGGGTGGACCTGGCGCGCGAGGCGATCCGGCTCGCCCGCCAACTCACCCTCGCCACCGAGGAACCGGAGGCGCGCGGGCTGCTCGCACTGATGCTCCTCAACCACGCCCGCCTCCCGGCGCGATTCGACTCAGAGGGTCGCATCGTCACGCTCGACCGGCAGGACCGTGGCCTGTGGGACACCCGCGAGATCGCCGAGGGCGTGCGCGTCCTGCAATCGGCGCTCGCCGTTCAGCGCCCCGGGCGCTACCAGATCGAGGCCGCGATCGCCGCCCTGCACGACGACGCGGCCAGCGCCGAGGAGGCCGACTGGCCGCAGATCCTCGCCTGGTACGACGATCTCGTCGCCCTCACCGACGACCCGGTGCGCCAGGACCCCGCCGCCGTGCTCGGCCGCGCGGTCGCGGCCGGCCACGTCCTCGGTCCCGCCGCGGGGCTGCGCGAGACCGACCGGCTGCGCGACGTGATCGGCGAGCGGCACCGCTGGCACGCCGTTCGTGGCCACCTGCACGAGCTCGACGGCGACCTGCCCGCCGCCGCTGCGGCCTACGCCGAGGCCGCCCGCCGGGCCACGAACCTCCCCGAACGCGACCACCTGGTCCGCCAGGCCGCCCGCGCGCGGGCCGCCGAGCTACCGTCGAGCACATGACGATCCCACCGCGCCCAGCCCTCGCTGGTCAGCAGCTCGCGCGCGGCGTCATCTAGCCGTTGGCGGGTAACGTCGCGACGGCACTGGCGCTCGGCCTCGCTGAGTGGTGCCCGTCGGCGTCGCAGCGTGCCAGCCGGCGCCGGCGTGGTGGTGTTGGTAGCCACGGAGAGCTCCTTTCCGCTAGGGCCCCGCCCGTCGCGGGGCCGATGCCGCCCACCCGCACCCGCAGGGGTGCGAACCTGGGGCGGCTCGGAACCGCGACGGGCACGGCACGCTCCCTCACCCCCGATGCGAACATGTGTTCGTGGGAGAGCACGGGTCGCCGTACACGCGCTTCCGCCTCGCGCTCGCGGCCCCAAACCCGCTGCTGGTCACCGCCGCCGCGCTCGAGCTCGGGCGCCTAGCGCTCGCCGCCGCGCTCGCGGTATGCCTGGTCTACCGTGACCACGACCGCGAGCGCTGCGAGCGCGCCGCCGTGCGCTGGCTCGCGCGGTTCTGCCAGGAGACCCCCGGCGTCGCCGTACGCGACGCCCAGCTCGCCCTCGCGGCCCTAGCCGCGCTGACCGGGCCCGCCCGGCATGGCGCCGCTCGCGCCCTCGCCGAGCTCACCGAGGCCTACGGCCACGACGACGTCGCCCAAATCCTCCACGAATGGCTCGACGACCGACCCGGCGCTACATAAGCACCACGCGTGGTTCTGTGCCCGTTGTCAGCGGCGGCCGCGATCGGCGCTTGCGAGCGTGTCGAGCTCTTGGAGGGAAAGCCCGGAGCCGATCGCCACGCAGGTCAGGGGCGACTCGGCGACGTGGACGGGGAGTTGAGTCTCGCCCGCCACGCGGTCGGGGAAGGCGCGCAGCAGCGATCCGCCCCCGGCCATGAGGACGCCGTACTGGGCGATGTCGCCGCCCAGCTCGGGCGGCGTGTCCTCGAGCGTCGCGTGGATCGCGGCGAGGATCTCGACGAGGCGAGGCTCGATCGCCCCACGCACCTCTTCGCTGCCGAGCTCGAGCTGTCTGGGTAGTCCGTTGAGGAGGTCGCGGCCGCGGACCTCGGCGGTCACCTCGGGCTCAAGCGCCGCGGCCGAGCCCAGCGCGATCTTGATCGCCTCGGCGCTCTGGGACCCGATCGCCACGCGATGCTCAGACCGGATGTGCGCGGCGATCGCCTCATCGAGGTCATACCCGCCGACACGCACCGAGCGCGACACGACGATGCCCCCCAGCGAGATGACGGCGACGTCGGTCGTCCCGCCGCCCACGTCGACCACCATCCGTCCCACCGGCTCGGCGATCGCCAGCCCGGCGCCGATCGCCGCTGCGATCGGCTCCTCGATCAGGTGAACGCGCCGCGCTCCGGCCGACAGCGAAGCCTCCTCGATCGCTCGCCGCTCGACGTCGGTGATCCCCGACGGCGCGCACATCACCAGTCGCGGATGCACCCACCGGCTCTGCAGCACCTTGGCGATGAAGTGGCGAAGCATCTGCTCGGTGACCTCGAAGTCAGCGATCACCCCATGGCGCAGCGGCCGCGTGGCCGAGATCGACGCCGGCGTCCGCCCGATCATCTGCTCGGCCTCGATCCCAACCGCGTACACCTGGCGCGTCGCCTCGTCGAGCGCAACCACCGACGGCTCGGACAGCACGATCCCACGGTCGCGGACGTACACGACCGTGTTCGCCGTCCCGAGATCGATCGCCATGTCCCGCACCGGCCGCGGCCACCACCAGCCCGCACGCCGCACCGCCGACCCCCTACGCGCTCTCGATGCCACCTCGACAGCGTCGCAGAGCCACGCGCCTCACCGAGGCACCGCGTCATGACCGCTGACAGCGGCTCCAGGCCCGCCGGCTCAAACCCCACCCGAGACCGGAGAGGCGCGCAATCCAGTCACCCAGGCGCGACCAGCACCACGACGCGCAGCCGCGCCAGCGCCCGGTCGAGCCGCTCAAGCGACCGGGCCTGCGACTCGGGCACCCGATACCCCGCATTGCGCGCCAGCGTTTCCCGCGCCGGCCTCGGGTGTGGATGGACAGTCGAATGACAGTGGTCTGGCCACGCGTGTCAGCGACCGCCCGTTCGATGCGGCGGCGTATCAGCGGTCGAGCGCCTCGAGCGCGGCGCGGCGGTCCTCGAGCTCGGAGCGGGCGTAGCGGCGGGTGGTCTTGACGTCGGCGTGGCCGAGGACGTCGGCGACGAGCGCGAGGTCGCGGCCGTGGTCGCGGACCAGCCGCGTCGAGAGCGTGTGCCGCAGCCCGTGCGCGGTCTCCTGTACGTCGGCGGCCGCCATGACCTTCGCGACGAGCTTGGTGATCGAGCGGACCGAGAGTTGTTGGCCGGTGCGGGAGATCCACAGCGGTCCGCGATCGCGCGCCGGGGCCGTCGGGTGGCGTTCGCGGTCGACGAGCCATGCTCGCAGCGCGGCTCGGGCGGAGCGGTTGAGTGAAACGACGCGGCGGCGGTCGGCCTTGCCATGGCGGACGACCAGCTCGCCGATGCGCTGGGTCAGGCGCACGTCGCCGGAGTCCAGGTCAGCGAGTTCGCCGATCCGCAGGCCGGTGCGCAGGAGAAGTTCCATGATCGCGCGGTCGCGGCTCGAGCGCAGGCGATCGGTTTCGCGCTGCACGGCGCGCAGCTGCTCCGGTGAGAGCGCGCGGCGCGCGGGCGGGTCGAGCTCGACGCGCGGCACACGCGGCGCCGGTAGTGCTCGTGAGTCCAGCAGCGAGCTCGCTGCGGCGAGCGCGAGATTGACCGTCGAGGGTGCGAGGCCGCGTTCGACGAGCCGTCGGCGCCAGTCGCCGAGTACCGCGCGGCGGTCATGCTCGCCGTCGGGCGCGAGGAAGGCCTTGAGCTCGTCGCCGCCGGCGAGATGCTCGACGAGCTCGCCCTACCCAGCGCCGGGAGCTGGTGCGGGTGCGGGCGGCGAGCGCCTGGCGCTCGAGCCAGCGGTCGTAGCCCGCGAGGACCTGATCGGCGGGCATGCGCGGATCTTGTCGGAACCACCGGACGGCCGACTCGCGCTGCCGACGGGCGCGTTCTGCGCCGCCCGGAGGCCGTGGGGTTCTGAGAATGCTGTTTGTCAGCACCACCCCACAGTCCCGCGAGCAGGACGGCGGCACCGGCGTGTGGATTCAGACCTAGATCAGTGGGTAGTGGTGGCTGACTCTTGCTGAGGGTCTGGTGAGGGCTTGTGCGAAGGCCCTCTTGAGTTGGAAAAACCCCGCAAACACGGGGCTTTTCCGTCCGCCTTGACTGTCAGGGTGCGGGTTGTGAGACCTGGTTGTGACGGTGAGGCGGGGTCACCCGGGGGGTGATTGGCGTTAACGGTGCCAGACGCCCCGGACGGCTGATCATCCGCGCGGATGATCCGACGCTCACCCCCTACGCCGGGCTGGCGATCTCGGGCGAGCTGGCGCACCGGCTCGGGCTGGCGGGGCTGATCGACGCCGAGCTGGCCGTGGAGCGGCGCGCCCGGCCGGTGAAGGTCCGCCGCCGCGGCCTCTCGCCCGGCGAGCTGGTGGTCGCGGTGGCTGAGTGCCAGCTGGTCGGCGGCGCGTTCTTTGACCACATCGAGGACGTGCGCGCTGACCGCGCCGGCGCCGCGCTGCGCGCGGTCGGCGCCACGCCGTCGGCGCCGACGGCCTTGCAGAACGCCAAGCGCTTCCGGCGCGTGCACTGCCAGCGGATCGAGCGCGCGGCTGCGCGCGCGGGTGAGCGTCTGGACCGGGCGCTGGGACGCGACGGCGGCGAGCCGCCGACCGTCGATCTGGACGCAACCCAGGTGACCGTCTACGGCGCTTGCAAGCAGGGCGCCGCACGCAGCCGTCACGGCCACATGAGCTACGCGCCGCATGTGGCGTTCTGGGCCGAGCGCGGCCGCGCGCTGAGCAGCGAGCTGGTCGGCGGCAATCGCGAGAAGCTCACCGGCGCCGAGTGCGCGCGGATCGCCAGCCGGGCGCTTTCGCTGCTGCCGGCAGGGCACGCGCCGGCGACGTTCCGGATCGACTCGGCCTACTACCAGGTCGAGCTGCTGCAGCGGCTGCGCGCCGAGTGCTCGCGCTTCACCGTCTCGGTGCCGCGCAACCAGGCGATGTGGAAGAAGCTGGCCGAGATCCCCGAGAGCGCCTGGACCGACGCGCTCGATATGCCCGGCGCGCAGGTCGCCGAGACCGCCTACCGTCCCGAGGGCTGGAAGCACGAACCGCTGCGGCTGATCGTCAGGCGCGTCCCGTTCACCGCATCGGAGATCGCCAAGCGCAAGGGTTCGCGGCGGCTGAAGACGATCCACCCCGCCCAGCTTCAGCTCGCGCTCGAGGGCAAGGCCGCGTCGGTCTACGGCTACTCGTTCATCCTCAGCGACCTCCACTGGCAGCCCGCCGTCTGGATCGAGCACTTCCACCGCCACCGCGCGCAGATCGAGGAGCGCCTGAAGGAGGCCAAGCTCGGCCAGGCGCTGCGGCACCTGCCCTCCGGCAACGAACACGCCAACCGTGTCTGGCTCGCCGCCGCGCTGCTGGCGCTCAACCTGACCGCCTTCTGCTGCGACCTCTGTCCCGCCGCGGGCGCGTCGGGCAAGGCGCCCGAGGACGCGCCGCTACGCCGGGCCGCCAAGACGCTACGACGGTTGCTGTTCAACGTGCCCGCCCGCATCGCGCGCAGTGGCCGGCGCACGATCCTGCACCTGCCACAGGGCTTCCGTCACACCCGCGTCTTCCAGGCCACGATCGACGCGGTCTACGCGCTGCCGCCCTGATCCAACAAAGCTCCCCGCCGCCGACATCGACCGTCCGCAGCACCGCCCAGCTCGGCGACCTCGAGAACGAGCGCGATCGGCGCCCCCGCCCCGGCTCACACCACCCCGAGCAAACCAACACCTCCTCGACCACGCGCCCGCCATCATCCGACAATCAAACCAGCCGCCAACACGACCCCCGCAGCGTTACTCACTGATCTAGGTCAGACACGGCGCAGAGTGTGGGGCTTGCTGCTCTCGGGGCGCCAAATCCGGAAAGACATCGCCGCGAGGCAAACTTCCGCTTCCTGGATAAGCAGGAGCGAGCGCGGCGACGAACCCCGACTTCTGCTTGTCGGGGCATGAAAATCATGCTCGGAGGGTTGCTGTCCGGTTCTGACCTTACGGTCGGGTGACCGGGACAGGGGCTTTCTGGGAGAACGCAGTCGGGCAGGCCGTTTTGGACGATGCGCTTCGAGCGCGGGCTTGTCTTTTTGGCCGCCCCTGCGACTTGCCCGGTTGTGCTGCGAGCACGTATCGGTCGTTGTCGTTCGCCCGCTGGTTCTCCGGTCCATCGACGCGAGGAGGTTGTCGTGAAGGGGTCGGTCGGGAGAGCGATCGGGTTAGACGTGCATCGCGATTTCTGTGAGGTCGCGATCTGCGAGGAGGGTGTGGTGCGGTCGGCGGGGCGGATCGAGACGTCGCCGGACGTGCTCGAGCTGTTCGCCCAAAGCCTCGGGCGTGGGGATCGGGTGGCGTTGGAGGTGACCGGCGGTGCGTGGGAGATCGCGAGGATCCTCGAGCCGCACGTGCGCCGGGTGATCGTCGTGAGCCCTGATGACACGGGGATCCGCCAGGCGCGGGCGAAGACCGACCGGCTGGACGCGCGCACGTTGGCGAAGCTGCTGGCGGCCGGGGAGCTCGATGCGGTGTGGATGCCTGATGAGCGTTGCCGGGTGATGCGCCGCCGGCTCGCGCGCCGTGAGCAGTTGGTGCGCTCGCGGTCGCGGTCGAAGAACGAGATCCACGCGGTGCTGATGCGCCGGTTGAAGGGCCGCCCGCCGGTGTCGGATTTGTTCGGGGTCAAGGGACGCAAGTGGCTGGGTGAGCTGGAGCTGCCGGTCGAGGAGGCAGAGACGGTTCAGAGCGCGCTGCGTCACATCGGGTTTCTCGACGCAGAGATCGCCGAGGTCGAGCGGCTGATCGCGCGCGCGGCGCTGCGCTGGGCGGACGCACGCCGGTTGATGACCGTGCCCGGGGTGAACGTGATCTGCGCGGCGTCGTTTCTGGCCGCGATCGGCGACGTCCGCCGGTTTCGGAGCGCGCGGCAGCTGGTCGCCTATCTCGGGCTTGACCCGAGGGTTCGCCAGTCCGGCAGCGAGCCCGCCCGCGGCGGCCGGATCTCCAAGCGAGGGAAAGTCGCGCAAGGAAGCGCTCCGCTCACTCAAGCGCTATCTCGCCCGCCGCGTCTGGAGGCTCCTGCGATCCGCGCCAGCGCCGAACGCCACGCCAGTCCCGCACGACATCCCCGAGAGGCGCAAGGCACGCGAAACCGTCCCCGGCAACGCTCCCCACTTCATGCCCTGCGTCACATAGTCAGATCTCGATTCCCGCAAACAGCGACAAGCGCTTGACATAGGAGCGACATCGGTCGTCCGGAGCGGGCGCGCCGCGGACCCGCCTCGGGCGCTCGCATCAGGGCGCGAGAGCGGGCGTGTGGCGTCCTGCCTTCCGCGCAATCCAGGTCGCTCGCCTTGGAGGGCGCCGGCCGGCCGCGAACGATGAGCGGCCGGCCGACGGACGGGCTTTATGCAATCTGGATCGCGTGGTCGGTGCGGCGGACGCCGTCGCTGAGGACCGCCACGCCCAGCAGCACATAGCCGGCGCAGAGCACGGTGATTCCGAGCCACAACACCTCGGTGAACTGGATAGGGATCACGACCAGCGACAGGAGCCCGCAGATCAGCGGCGCGTACTGGCGCCATGACCCCCAGGCCGGCTGGCGCAGGGTCGCGACGCCGACCGCGATCATGCCGCCGGCGAGGAGCAGCGTGGCCAGGCCGAATCCGGCGTCGACGATCGAGGGTCCGGTGTTCGAGGTGTGCTGATCGACGAACGGCAGCTGCAGCCATTCGCACACGAACAGCAGTGCTAGGCCGGCGATGACGCAGCGCAGGCCGATGGTGCCGGGCCTGCTGTCGCCCGCCAGCCTGCCGCGCGCGAGGTACACGACCCCGATGAGCATCAAGAGATGACAGACGGCGGCGAACACGGTGAACGGAAGGATCGCGTCGTGGGAGAACGGGTAGCGGACCAGGTCGTCCGGCGCGGAGCTGGTTCCCTGGACGACTGCTGACAGGAGAGCGCCGGCAATCGTGAGCAGTGCGCCGGCGATGAGGACGATGCCTCCACGTCTGCGATATGTGGTGAGTGAGTTGTTCATGGTGCGGCAAGCTATGGCGGCGGGACCGTCGTGAAATCCGGGGTCGCGCGGAACTTGCGACGGCGCCAGCGCTGTTTGGCGGTCAGTGCTGGTACGTAGGCGGGCGTCCGTGCTGGCGCGGTTGCCCCGACCACCGCCGCTGGGGGACAATGGCGGTAAAGTGACCTACCGCACACGATTCGGGGTGGCGGTGGTTTGGGCGATCACCGTCGCGGCGGCGATCGGCAGCGTCGTGCTGCTGGCGCTGAGCTGGGACCGTGCGCTCACCGATGACGTGTTTTCCGGCTTCGGGGGTCTGTCGTTCGCGGCGATGTCGGTCGGGTTCGCAAGCACCGGAGCGATCATCACGGCGCGCGTGGTCGACCATGCCGTGGGGCGGCTGTTTTTGCTGATCGGCCTTCTGCTCGCAATCGGCCTGCTCGCTTACCAGTACGCCGCCTACGGGCTCACCCGCCCCGGCGGTGTGCCCGCAATGACCATCGCCGCCTGGCTCGGCAGCCCGGTGTCGCAGCCGTCGGCGGCGCTGATCGGGCTGTCGCTGATGCTGTTCCCCGACGGTCGGCTGGTGTCGGCGCGATGGCGTCGAGCGGCGGCGCTGAGCTGGCTGGCGGTCGTGCTGCTGTCGGTGCCGAGCTTTCTGGAGCCGGGGTCGATCCCAGCACCGTTCGAGTCGCTGTCCAACCCGCTGGAGATCGACGGGATCAGGGAAGCGACGATCGTGGCGGGGATGCTCGGCTGGGTGCTGGCGGTCGCCGGGATCGGTCTCGGTGCGACGTCGCTGGCGATCCGTCTGCGCCGCTCGCGTGGTGACGTTCGACAGCAGCTCAAGCTGGTGCTCGCGGTTGGCGTTGTCGTGGCTGCCGCGGCGACGCTCGACCTGCTGACCTGGTTCCCGTGGCCGCACGGCGGGCTCGCAGTGCGGATCGGGATCTTCGGGGTGCTGCTGACCGTGTTCGTGGTCGCGGTCGGGGTGGCGGTCACGCGCTACCGGCTGTATGACGTCGACGTTGCGATCGAACGCACGGCCGAGTACGGAGCGCTGACGCTCCTGCTGGCGGCGGCGTACGCGGTGACGGCGCTGGCGCTCGGAACGGCGCTGGGCAACGACTCTGACTGGGTCACCGCCGGTGCGACGCTCGTGGTGGCGGCTGTTTTTCGCCCGCTGCGTTCGGCGCTTCAGGACCTCGTCGACCGCCGTTTCAGTCGTGCGCGCTATGAGGCGGTCCAGCGCGTGTCGGCGTTTCTGGAGCGGCTGCGCTCCGGACGGTCTGCCGCGGAGGAGATCGAGCCGCTGCTGCGTGAGCTGCTGTCCGATCCCGACCTTGAGATGAGGTTCTTCCTGCCCGAGAGCGAGGTGTACGTGGACACGGCCGGCATGCCGGTCCATGACGACGCGGGGGACGCTCGCGTCCGGACGCCGGTGCTCCGCGCCGGCGCCCCGGTGGCGATGGTGCTGCACCGTCCGACCGGCCCGCAGCGTCCCGATCCGCTGGTGGCACTCGTCGAGGCCGGCGGGCTCGCGATCGAGATCGCGCGGCTGCGTGTGGAGCTGCGCCGGCAGCTCGCGGAGGTGCAGGCGTCACGCGCGCGGATCGTCGCGGCCGGAAACGCCGAACGGCGGCGGCTCGAGCGCGACCTGCACGATGGCGCGCAGCAACGGCTGGTCTCGATCGGTTTGCGGCTGCGCCACGCTCAGCACCAGCTCGGCTCAGGAGAGCCGGCTCGTGCCGATGAGACGATCGATCGTGCCGTGGTCGAGATCGCGATCGCGATCGACGAGCTGCGCGAGCTGGCGCACGGACTCCCGCCGACGCAGCTCGACGCGGGCCTGGATCCGGCGCTGCGTGAGCTGGCAGTGCGCGCGCCGCTGCCCGTGCAGGTGCACACGACCACGGATCGGTTCAGCGTCGGCCTCGAGGCGGCGGCGTATTTCGTCGCGTGCGAGGGCCTGACCAACGCGATCAAGCACTCGGGCGCGACCGCAGTGGTGATGAGCGCCCAGCGGAGCAACGGCCACCTGATCGTCCGAGTCACCGACGACGGCGTCGGCGGCGCGGTCGACAGGCTCGGCGGCGGCCTGCGCGGACTGCACGACCGGGTCGCGGCGCATGGCGGGAGCCTGCACGTCGAGAGTGCTCCAGACAAAGGCACGATCCTGACCGCGGAGCTGCCATGCGGGTCGTGATCGCCGAGGACCAGGTGCTGCTGCGCGAGGGACTCGGGCGGCTGTTCGCCGACGGCGGGCACGAGGTCGCGGCGTCCCGAGGAGACGCGCGGAACCTGATGGCGACGGTCGCAGGACATCGCCCTGACCTGGTCGTAGTCGACATCAGGATGCCTCCGACCTTCACCGACGAGGGCGCTCGCGCCGCCTACGAGATCAAGCGCAGCCATCCACACGTCGGGGTGCTGGTCCTCTCCCAGCACATCGAGACCAGCCACGCGATCGAGCTTGTGACACTCGGCGGGTTCGGTTATCTCCTCAAGGACCGCGTGCTCGCCGTCGACGAGTTCCTCGATGCGGCCGAGCGCGTCGCCCACGGCGGCTCGGCGCTCGATCCGCAGGTCGTCGGGCGTCTCCTCGGACACGGCCGCCACGCTGGTGCGCTGGCCGAGCTGTCAGACCGCGAGCGCGAGGTGCTCGAGCTGATGGCCGAGGGTCTGACCAACGCCGGCATCGCACAGCGTTTGGTCGTCAGTGAGCGCACCGTCGAGACGCACGTCCGCAACGTACTGACCAAGCTAGACATACCCGACAGCCAGAACGGCCATCGCCGTGTGCTGGCCGTGCTCGCTCACCTTCGCGCAACGCAGATTCAGTAGTAGCGCTTAGACCAACCCAGGGGCAGCGCCTGGTCCGCGGGCGGGTCGCGTCGAGCATACCTTTGCCGCATGTCCTCGCTTGGCCGCTCGGTCCTCTCTCACACGATCGTGGGTCGTCGCTTTCTGGATGCTTCTCACGATTGCCGGCGTGGCGGAGGTCGGTCAGGGGTCACATGCTCTCAAGGACGACTTTTCGGTCCCGCACAATGAACCCACGGCGCGCTCGCCGGGCCCGAAACCGCGCAACGGCGACCGGCTCCCAATCGGAAGAAGCTTCCTTTTTAGCTGAAGCCACATTCGCGCTTGCGGCCGATCGCCCAGTAACCCCAATACCTATCGGAGGAACCGACGATGACACACGCGCTCACTCCTCAGTGCCGGCGCCCGCGGACGCGAGCGGCCCTGCCCCTTGCACTGCTCGCGGGCGCCTTGGTGGCGGTGGCGATCGGAGCGCCAGCGGCCAGCGCCAAGACCGTCACCCTGCACCTGTTCTCACGCGGGACGAGCAGCACGTTCGTCGACGCGCAAGGGCACCCGGTGCCCGCGAGCGCACCGCCGGCGGTCGGCGATACGTTCGACAACACCGGGATCGATTACGTCGGGAACCACAAGCATCACGCCCCCAAGCCCGATGGCTCGGACCACCTCCGCTGCACGATCAGGAGCATCGGCAGCACTGGTCCGACTGTGCTGTGCAGCGGTCAGATCGCGATCGGCGGCTCGATGCTCCTCGCGAACGACGAGACGTTCACGCTGTCGGCCAGCCCTCCGCCCACTCCGATCAACGGAGGCACCGGAATCTACCGGCACGCGCACGGCCTGATCACCCCGATCAACATCGGTAACAACACGGACTTCACGATCAAAGTCACGTACTGATCTGTTGCTGGTCGTCCGGAGCAGCAACGAGATCGACGATTGGGTCGCTCACCGCTCGCCGAGGGAACGCACGCGTCGGGCTAGCTACGACCGACCGCTGGATGCGCCCGCCGCTTCCGGTTCGACTCGGCCGAGCGGGAGCTGACCTCGGGCTCGAGACTTTGATCGCGCGTGGCGGGCAGGTCGCCGACTGCGCTGCTGCTCTGTGACTAAACGAGCCATCTGCCGGCCGTGGTCGGCACGACCAGAGTGACCGCTTTCGGACAGAAGCGGTCATGACGTCGTGGCCTACGCGCAGGGACGCGACGCCGTCTCCTCGCCGGTTCCATGGATGCCTGGCCGGACCAGCTCCCTGCTTCTGGCGACCAGCAGGTCCTTCGTGCTGATCCGCCAGGCGCCCGCTTTGTCCGCGATACGCAACTCTGGTCGGGCGCAGACGGGACTGCTCCGTCTGTTCCGCAGCGGGCGTATCCCGCTCGCCGCCGGGAACGCTCGCATCCCACGCGATTGCGATAGTGCGGCTTCGCACTCCTCGACACGATCCACTCGCCAAGCGTCGGCGGTTCATCTGGCTAGTGCTCGCCCGCGTCTTGCACGAGCAGGGCGATCTGGACGCGGTTGTCGACGTCGAGCTTGTCGAGCAGGCGGGAGACGTGGGCCTTGACCGTGGGGACGGAGAGGTGCAGCGCTGCGGCGATCTCGGCGTTGGCGTGGCCGCGGCCGACGGCGAGGGCGACGTCGTGCTCGCGTGGGGTGAGCGTGGCCATGCGGTCGCGGGCGTGGTCGGTGCGGGCGGCCGCGTCGGAGTCGCCGGCCACGAGGGAGATGAGCCGGCGTGTGACCGCGGGGGAGAGCATCCCGTCGCCGGCGTGGACGAGCTCGATCGCGCGGACGATCTCCGTCGGCGGGGTGTCTTTCAGGAGGAAGCCGGCTGCTCCGGCCTGCAGCGCGCGCAGGACGAGCTCGTCGGCGTCGAACGTGGTGAGGACGACGACGGCGGGCGGGTGGGGCTGCGCGGCGAGCAGCCGGGTGGCCGCGATTCCGTCGAGCTGCGGCATGCGGATGTCCATGAGGACGACGTCGGGGCGGTGGTGGTCGACCGCGCCGAGCACCTCGCGGCCGTCCGCGGCCTCGGCGACCACGTCGAGGTTCGCGGCGCCGGCGAGCATGATCCGCAGGCCGGAGCGCACGAGCGCGTCGTCGTCGACGAGCAGGACGCGGATCATCGTGGCAGGCGGGCGCGCAGGACGAACGCGCCGTCGGGGTCGACGCCGTGCTCGAGCGTGCCGCCGGCGAGCGAGACGCGCTCGGCGAGCCCGATCAGGCCGGTCCCCGCCCCGGGCAGCGCAGATCCCACGCCGACCGCCACCGGCGCGAGGCTGCGGACCTCGACCTGCAGGTCGCCGTCGGGCGCGCGGACGGTGAGCGTCACCGCTGCTCCCGGCGCGTGCTTGCGCGCGTTCGTCAGGCCCTCCTGCGCGATCCGGTACGCGGTGCGCCCGACGGCGGCGGGCGGCGCCGCGTCGCCAAGCTCGATGCGGGCGGTGACCCGCATCCCGGCCGCGCGCGACTCCTCGACGAGGGCGGCGAGGTCGGCGAGCGTCGGCTGGGGCGGTTGCGTCAGACTCTCGCCGCCGTCCTCGCGCAGGACGCCGATCACGCCGCGCAACTCCTCGAGCGCCGTCTTCGCGCTCTCGCGGATCACGCCGGCCGCCTCGGCGACCTCCTCGGCCGGGGCGTCCTGGCGGAACTCGAGTGCGCCGGCGTGGACGGATAGCAGCGAGAGGCGGTGGGCGAGGACGTCGTGCATCTCGCGGGCGATCCGCTGCCGCTCGGCCGCGCGGGCCTCGTCCCCGGCGCGATTGGCCTGCGCGCGCAGCGATCGCACGAGCTCTCGCCGCGCGCGTACGAAGAGGCCCCAGCCGAGCACGACGCCCGTCAGCAGCAGGCAGGCCCCCGCGTTGACCCAGTAGCTCCCGGCGGGGGGGTAGAGCAGCGGGCTCGCGAAGACCCAGGCGATCAGGAGGCCGACGATGATGGCCAGATCACGGCCGCGAGCCCGGATCGCTGCGTTGAAGGTGGCGGCGAGGTTCGCGCCGGAGGCCGTGAGGATCACGAGCGCGACCGCCCCGATGCCGATCCCGACGGCGGCTGGATGGGTGCGCCGCCAGTGCAGCGAGACGAGCGTCGCGGCCCCGACCGCGACGTCGACGACGCGCAGCCAGGGAGGGTGCATCTTCCAAGTGCCCGCGAGGGTGGCGGCGCTGATCGCGAACGCGACCAGGTAGATCATCGCGTCCGCGGCGCGGTCGCGGCGGCCGCGCTCCTCGTCGGGGGCGTCGATGACGACGCCGGGCAGCGCGGAGCGCAACCAGCCGGACAGGCCATCGGTAAAGCGTGCTGTGGCCGGGCGTGCCATCGCTCGAGGACGAAGGCTAGGCGAGCGTCACGGCCGCGACCCCCTACCAAGGTCGTTGTCTGCCACCGCCGTGGGGCTCGGCGCGCGTAGCCCGCGGACCGTAGCCGCAGACCCGGCGGGCGGGGAGTCTGCGGGCATGATCCAAACCACGGGACTCACCAAGCGGCTCGGCGGGCGCACCGTCGTCTCGGACGTCACATTCCGCTGCGAGCCGGGCACCGTCACGGGATTTCTCGGCCCCAACGGCGCCGGCAAGACCACGACGATGCGGATGCTCGTCGGCCTCTCGCAGCCCGACAGCGGCACGGCACGGATCCTCGGCGGGCGCTACCGCGACCTGCCGAACCCGGGCCGCCGCGTCGGCATCCTGCTCGACGCGTCCGCCCAGCACGCCGGGCGCCGCGGCCGCGAGGCGCTCGCCGTATCCGCCCAAACCATGGGCGTGCCGGCGCAGCGCGTCGACGCGCTGCTGAAGCTCGTCGGCCTCGACGAGACGGCGGCCCGGCGGCGTGTCGGCAAGTACTCGCTCGGCATGCGCCAGCGCCTCGGGTTCGCCCACGCACTGCTCGGCGACCCCGAGGTCCTGATCCTCGACGAGCCCGCCAACGGCCTCGATCCGGAAGGCATGCGCTGGATGCGGGGCCTGCTGCGCGACTTCGCCGACCGCGGCGGCACCGTGCTGCTCTCCTCGCACCTGCTGGCCGAGGTCGAGGCCGTGGCCGACCGGATGATGATCATCGGCGGCGGACGGATCCAGGCGCAGGGCACCCGCGCCGAGCTGCTGACCGAATCCAGGACCATCGTCGAGGCCGACGACCTCGCCGGGCTCGACGCCGCGCTTCACCGCGCCGGCCTGGCGACCCACCCGGCCGACGGCGATCGGCGGCTGGTCGAGGCCGAGCCCGAGGTCGTCGCCCGCGCGGCGATGGCCGACGGCGTCGTACTGCGCCGGCTCGCCCCAGCCGAGGACGCCGGCCTCGAACGCCTCTTCTTCGAGCTAACCACCGGCGGCGCAAGCACCCCGTCAACGCAGACCGATTCGATCCGCCCCGAACTGGCAGGAGCAACCGCATGAGCACCACCACCCTCTCCCCACCGATCCCCGTGAACACCGCCGGCGTCCACGCGCGCCCCGGCCTCGGCCGCCTCGTCGCCGTCGAGCTGCGCAAGATGGTCGACAC
>CAVSMB010000032.1:0-35757 GCA_963728925.1 uncultured Actinomycetes bacterium
GCGCAGCTCGCGCGCGACGACCGTCCCGTCGGGCACCGGGCCCACCGAGACCGTCGACGGCCCGATGAGATCCGCGAGGCAGAGCTTGAGCAGGTCGAGGTAGGCCCCCCGCAGGGCCTCCGCATCAGGTCCGGGCCCGGCCGCGCGCGGCGTTGGCGTGCTCGCGAGGCTCGCGCTGAACGCGGCCCCGCGGGCCGCGTCCGAGGAAGGCGCTCCCGTCACGGCCGACGACGATATCCGCTCATCGTCCCTCTAGACTCCGCGCGCGATGGCGCCGCCGGACATCGGGATCGACCCCTACGCAAGCGACGTCGACCGGCTGGGCGTCTCGCTGGCCAACCTGGCCGAGCTCATGCTCGGGTGCCTGGACGCCGCGCAGGCCCGCTCCGTCGCCGAGGTCGGCGCCTACGCCGGCGACCTCACCGGCCTGCTGCTCGCCTGGGCGGCACGCTCCGGCGCGCGTGTCCTCGCCATCGACCCCTCGCCCCAGGACGAGCTCGAGGGGCTCGCCCGTGAGCGGTCGGAGCTCGAGCTGCTGCGCGAGACGAGCCTCGACGCGCTCGCGCGCATCGACCTCCCCGACGCGGTGATCATCGACGGCGACCACAACTACTACACGGTGACCCACGAGCTGGCGCTGCTCGGCGAGCGGACCGACGGGCCCGAGCTTCCGCTGCTGCTCTTTCACGACGTCGCCTGGCCCCACGCGCGCCGCGACGACTACTTCGATCCCGAGCTCGTCCCGGCCGGCTGGCGCCAGCCGACGGCCCACAACGCGAGCATCTTCCCGGGCGTCGCCGGGACGCGCGACGGCGGCATCCCCTACCACTGGCCCGCGGCGCGCGAGGGCGGCCCGCGCAACGGCGTGCTCACGGCCGTCGAGGACTTCGTCGAGAGCGACGGGGGGCTCGCGCTCGCCGTCGTTCCTGCCTTCTTCGGCTTCGGCGCGGTATGGCACCGCGATGCGCCCTACGCCGATGCCGTCGAGGAGCTGCTCGCGCCGTGGCTCGACAACGCGGTGGTGGCCCGCATGGAGGCCAACCGCGTCTTCCACCTCGCTTCGGCGCACGGCATGAAGGTGCAGCGTGCGCTGCAGAGCGAGCGCGACGCGGCCGTCGAGGAGGTGCTGCGCCGGCTGCTGAGCTCCAGCGCGTTCGCGCTCGCCGAGCGCCTGTCGCGCCTGCGCGACCGCGTAGGGATCGCTCGCGGGGAGACGGTCGTCTCCAAGGACGAGCTGCGCCGGGCCCTGGCCGACTGAGCGCGGCGCGGCCGCCACGGTCCTCCACTACACTGCCCCGCCTCGTGGTCGTCCTGAACCCCGACGCCGAAGCGACCGTCAAGGCCCTCGGGAAGGGCGAGGTCGAGTGGACGCTCAACCCCGAGTGCGAGTACGCGAGCGATCCTGGCCAGTGGGGCGCGTCGCTCGTCAACGACGCCGAGGTCATGGTCGCGGTCCTCGACACCGTCGAAGCCGACTCGGTCGCCGAGGTCGGCGCCTACGCGGGCGACCTCACCCGCTTCCTCGCGAACTGGGCCCAGCGCTCGGGCGCGAAGGTCATCGCCGTCGATCCCGTCCCTCAGTCAGAGCTCGTGGCGCTCGCGCGCGAGCGCGATGACGTCGAGCTCATCGAGGCCACGAGCCTCGACGCCCTGAAGACCATGGAGCTTCCCGAGGCCGTCATCATCGACGGCGACCACAACTACTACACGGTGAGCGAGGAGCTGCGCCTGATCGGCGAGCGGGCGCAGGGCGCCGACCTGCCGCTGCTGCTCTTCCACGACGTCTGCTGGCCCCACGCGCGCCGCGACGACTACTACGCGCCCGACCAGATCCCCGACGACTACCTCCTGGAGACCCACGAGGGCGGCGGTCTCTTCCCGGGCGTCACGGGCGTGCGCCCGGGCGGGCTGCCCTATCGCTGGCCGGCCGCGCGCGAGGGCGGGCCGCGCAACGGCGTGCTCACCGCCGTCGAGGACTTCGCGCAGGCCCGCGACGGGCTGCAGGTCGCGGTCGTGCCGGCGTTCTTCGGCTTCGGAGTCGTGTGGCACCGGGACGCGCCCTACGCCGACGCGCTCGCCGAGCAGCTCGCGTTCTGGGACCGCAACCCCATCCTCGCGCGGCTCGAGGCCAACCGCGTCTTCCACCTCGCCTCGGTGCACTACCACATGGTCCAGACCGTCAAGGCCCAGCAGAAGGCCGCCCGTCAGGCCGAGGTGCTCCAGCGTCTGCTCAACTCGAGCGCCTTCTCGGTCGCCGAGCGGCTCTCGCAGCTGCGCGACCGCGTCGGCATCGGGCGCGGCCACAGCGTCGTCTCCAAGGACGACGTGCGCCGCGCCCTGGCCGATCAGGGCTGAGCGCGGCGAGCGGCGCGCCGCCCGGTGCGGGCGGCGTTGAGCTTGCGCAGCGGCTCGGTGATGCGCCAGCTGGCCGACGCGGCAATGGCCCGGAGGCGCTCGTCCTGGTACTGCGCGCGGGCCTGGGCCTGCAGCAGCCGCGAGGCCGCCAGGAGGCGGGCGGCAGCGGACTCCGCCTCCGCGCGGCGTGCTCGCGCGCGCCAGTCAGCGGTGGCGGGGACGGTCGCCGGATCGCCGGCGGCGCCCGGCAGCCGCCCCTCCCACTTCTCGGCGACACGCGCGTGGGCCACGGCCCACGGCTCGGGCTCGGCGACGAGCTGGAGGGCGTGGTGGTGCACGACCTCGAAGTCCGCGGTCACGACCTTGCGCCCAGCCGCCCGCACCTGCTGGCAGAGGTCGAAGTCATAGCCGTGCAGGCGCCCGAGGGTCTCGTCGAAGCGCAGGTTGCGCACCGTCCACGGCGAGAGGACGAGCATGATCCCGACGAGCGTGTCGACTTCGCCAGTCGTGGCGTGGGCAGCGTCTCCGTTGCGCGCGAGCGGCGAGACCTCGTCCGCGCCGAGCTCGCCGTAGCGGTAGACGGCGGAGGCCCACGTGAGCGAGCCCTCCCACCACGCGATGCTGCGTACCCCGACGGCGCCGACGCATCCGGCCACCCCGACCTCGGGGTCCTGGAGGGTCGCCCGCACCTTGGCGGCGAACTGCGGGTCGACGATCTCGGCGTCCTGGTGGACGAGCACGAGCGCCTCGAGGTCGTCGTGCGCGGCAGCGCGCTCGAGGATCAGGTTGTAGGTGCGAAAGAGCGACCCCGCCGCGGCGTCCGCGAACACCGCCGAACCGGGCTCGGCCGCCAGCTCGATGCCCGGCCCGGCACAGCGGTCATAGGTCTCCGGCGAGGTGATCGAGCAGCCGAAGGCGATCATCGGGGCGGCGATGATACGCCCAGGCGCCCAGGCGCCCCCCCTTCGGCTATCGTGCCGCGCGTTCCGCGTGCGCAGCCAGGAGGTGAGATGCAAGCGGCCTCAGCGCCACGGCGCGCACGCGGCGCGAGGAGGTGACGAACGGGCCGCCGGCGCTCCGCCACGGCCCTCGCCTTCGCGGGGTTCCGGCCGACGTCGCGGCATGGGCGGCTCTGGCCGGGCTCATCATCGTCGCCGGAGCGCTGCTCTTCCACCTGACGCGTGGGACGACGCTGTGGTTCGACGAATGGCAGTGGGTCCTCCACCGGCGCGCGAACGGGATCGACGACTACCTCTCCCCCCACAACGGCCACCTCTCGGTCGTCCCCGTCGCGCTCTACAAGCTGCTCTTCGTCACCGCCGGGATCGAGGACAGCGCTCCCTACCGCGCGCTCGTTCTCGCCGCCCACCAGACCTGTGTGGCGCTGGTCTTCGTCTACGCCAAGCGCCGGGTCGGCGGGTACTTCGCCGTGCTGGCCGCCGCGCTGCTCGTCGTCCTGGGGCCGGCGTGGCAGAACATCCTGTGGCCCTTCCAGATCGGCTACCTGATCTCGCTCGCCTCCGCAGTCGGCGCGCTGCTGATGCTCGACCGAAGCGACCGCGCGGGCGACGCCGGGGCCGCCGTCCTGGTGGGGCTCTCGCTCGCCTCCTCGGGGCTGGGGGTGCCGCTCGTGCTCGGCGTCGTGGTCGAGCTCCTCTACGGCCGCCGGCGCTGGCGCGACCTGTGGATCGTCGCGGCGCCGCTCGCCCTCTACGGCGCGTGGTGGCTCAACTACCAGGACATCCACCGCTACGGCGAGTACGCCAAGGCCCCGAAGTTCGCGGCCGACGCCCTGGCCGCCGCGCTGAGCGCGCTCGCCGGGCTGGCCGGCCGCAATGTGCTCAACGCCCGCGACGACCTGCTGCGCTGGGGCCGGCCACTGGAGGTCGTCGCTGCGGCCTTCGTCGTCTGGCGCCTTATCCGGCTGAGGACCGTCCCGCCCCGTGTCGCGGCCCTGCTCGTGATCGTCGGCTCGTTCTGGGTGCTCACCGAGGTGAGCCGCGGGACCTACTCGAGCCCCTTCGAGGGCCGCTACCTCTACGTCGGCGGCCTCTTCCTCGTCCTTCTCGCAGTGGAGCTCGGGGCGGGGCTCACCGCGTCGCTTGCGGTGAAGGCGCTCGTCGGCCTGCTCGTCGCCGCGGCGCTGGTGTCCAACGCGCTGATCATGCGCGACGGCGCCCGCTATCTCCGCGCCGAGGGGGAGATCACCCGCGCCGACCTCGGCGCCGTCCAGCTCGCGAGGGGGGACGTGACGCCGGGTTACACGCTCGTCGGGATCCCCGGCTCGCCCTTCGTCACCGTCAACGCCGACGACTACTTCAAGGCCGAGCGCGCGTGGGGCACGCCGGCCTTCGGCGAGGCGCGGATCGCCACCGCGGCGGCAGCCGCGCGGGCGATCGCGGACGCCGAGCTCGTGCGCATCGAACGCGTCGCGCTCGACCCCAACGCCGTCGACGCGCGGCCCGGCGGGCGGCCGATGGTCGACCCCGCTCCGGCCGGGAGCGTCGCCCGTCGCGGGGCGTGCGTGGCGAGCTCGGGGCCCGTCGCGCTGACGGTTCCCGCCGCCGGCCTGCGGATCGGCGCACTGGGCGGCCCGGTGCAGGTCGGCGTGCGGCGCTTCGGCGACCGCTTCCTACCCATCGGGACGGTGACCCCGGTGAACTGGGCGGTGCTGCGCATCCCGCCCGACCGCGGCCGCGTGCCCTGGCACGCGAGCTTCACGCCGGCGGGCGGCGTGTCGGTCTGCGGGCTACGCCCGTAGCGACCTAGCCGGCGGCGGCGCGGAGGGCGAAGACGGTCACGGGCATGAACCCATCAACGGTCGTCGCCCTCACGAGGCGAAAGCGCGGCGGAAGGGCGCGCACGAAAGGGCGCAGCGGGCTCAGCGCGGCGGTCACCAACGTCGCGGGAGGGCCGGTGCCGAAGGCGGGCTCCAGGCCCGCGGTCCGCGTCGTCACGCCCGTGGAGCGCACCCGGCTCAGGGGAGCCGAGCCGGGGACGACGAGGAACAGCGTCCCGCCCGACGCGAGGCGCGCGGCCTGGCCGGCGATCTCCTCGGGCGTGGGCACCGGCGGGCTCTCGTAGGGCCGCGCCCGCAGCGCGGCCGCGAGGGGGGCGGCGCCGAGCCGCAGGACCGGATGGCGACCGGTGTCCGAGCGGCCGTAGCGGTTGAGGGCAACGTCGCCCAGCGGGGTCAGTGGCCCGGGTGAGGGCACCGGCACCTCGACGACCGGGTCGGTCGGCCGGCCCGTGCGCTCGATGAAGCGAGCGGCGGCGGCGTAGTCGGGACGCTGGGAGTCGGCCTCGAGCATCCGGACCGCGCCGATCGCTAAAGCGGCGAGCACGAGCGTCACGGCGGCGACGCGCACCACGCCGCCGGCGCCGGTCAGGAGGGCTCCCGCGCACAGCGCCAGGCCGGGCCAGGAGGCGACGAGGTTGCGGGCGTTCCAGACGCTGTCGCCCACCAGGCTGTAGAGGGCGATGAGCACGGGGGTGGCGAGGGCGAGGATGACGACGAGCACGAGGCCGGACGACGGCCGCGGCAGCGCAGGGCGAGGCGCACGCAGCAGGGTGGCGACGAGGCCTGCGGCTCCGAGCGCGAGCCCCGCTGTGAGCAGCGCGAGGGCGAGCGTCCCGGGCATCGTCTCCACCGGCATGTAGGGATGCCCGAAGGCCCAGCGGCCGAGGTCGACGCGGATCACGTGCGGACCGAAGGGCTCGAGCAGCTCGATCACCTTCGCGCCCGGCGAGCCCGTGTTGTCGGCCAGCGTCGGCAGCCACGGGAGGTAGGCCACCGCGGCGGCGAGGTTGGCGGCGAGCAGCACCCGTCGCGCGCCGGGTCGCGTCGCGAAGGCCCACCCGAGCTGGGCGACGAGCACGAAGAGCGCCGGGTAGTGGGCGTACATAGCGGCGCAGGACGCGACCGCGTAGGCAACCCACCACGCGGCCCGTCCGGTCTGCAGCGCTCGGACCAGGGCCAGGCTCGAGACGAGGACGAGGCAGAGCACGAGGGCGTAGGCGCGCGCCTCGGTCGAGTAGAAGATCAGGTACGGGCTCAGGGCGATCACCGCCGCGCCGACCAGCGCGGCGCGGCGCCCGACCGTCCACCGCCCAAGGACGTAGGTCAACGGGATCGCCGCGACGCCCGCGACCAGCGAGGCGATGCGGATCGACTGCGCCGGGTCGCCGAGCCGCTCGGTGATCCACGCAAGCACGAAGAGCAGCGGCGGGTTGAGGTCGGCGGTGTTGCCGCGCAGCAGGTCGAGCGCGCGGCCGAGCCCGTGCCCGGTGACGATGTAGTACGTCGACAGCTCGTCGCCGAACAGCGAGTCCGCGAAGGACGGCAGGCGCACCAGCAACCCGACGAGGGTGATCGCGCCGACCAGCGCGAGGGCCGCCGCGGGCGAGCCCGTCGGCGTGGAGCGCGGCGGGGCGTCGCGCGCCGCCGTCGCGGCGACGAGTGCGGGCCTGGACGTGGCGATGCCCCTAGTAGGCGCTGCCGGGTCCCGGGTCCTTGAACTTGCGCGAGGAGACCACCCCGGCGCGGTGGAGGCGAAGGCGCGCGCCCGCCCACAGGGTCTCGAGGCCGTAGACCACGCCGCTGCGGAAGCCGACCATCGAGGCGTCCTCGTAGTACCGGCAGGTCGCGGGCACCTCCTCGATGCGCAAGCCGAAGTGGACCGCCTGCATGATGAGCTCCGAGTCGAAGCTGAAGTCGTTGGCGTTGCGCAGGAAGGGAACGGTCAGCAGCAGCCGGCGCGAGTAGGCCCGGTAGCCCGTGTGGGCCTCGGACAGGTGGGTCCCCATCATGCGGTTCTCGGCGATCGTCAGGCCCCGGTTGGCCACGTACTTCCAGCGCGGCATCCCGTTCTCGATGGCCAGGCCCGGCTCGACGAAGCGCGAGCCCAGGACGAGATCAGCCCCGTCGGCCAGGATCGGCTCGACCATGCTGGGAATCAGGCTCGGCTCGTACTGGCCGTCGGCGTGGAGCATCACGACCACGTCGGCGTCGCGTTGCAGGGCCTCCAGGTAGCACGTCTTCTGGTTGGCGCCGTAGCCGGCGTTGTGCGGGTGCCAGACCAGGTGGACCGGCAGGTGGCGCGCGACCTCGACGGTGTCGTCGGTGGAGTGGTCGTCGACGAGGATGATCTCGTCCACCCACTCGCGCGGGATGCTGCCGACCGTCTCGCGCAGCGTGGCCGCGGCGTTCATCGCCGGCATCACCACGACGACCTTCCCGGGAGGGCGCCTGACCTCCGCCACGCCAGCCGGCCATCCCGCCTCCGCCACGCCGGCCGGCCATCCCGCCTCCGCCACGTCGGCCGGCCCCCCGCTCTCAGCCACGCCGTGCCTCGACGTAGATCGAGCCGCCGCGCCCCGCGGCGACCTCCGCCGCCGCGGCGAGTGCCGCCACGGGAGCGAGCAGGGCCGCGGCGACCAGCACCGGCGCGCGCGTGCGCGTCCCGGCGCGCCGGCTCTGGGCGGCCGGGCGGCGGATCGCGTCGTAGAGGTCCGGGCGCCCTGGAAGCAGCCCGACGAGGCCGTGGAGCCACCCGAAGCCGACCTGGCCGCCGCGCCAATGGCTCACCCGCTCGACCTCGAGCCCGAGCGCGCGCAGGCGCTCGATGAGCGCGCCGGCCGGGAGGTGGACGAGGTGGCGCGGGAGGTCGAGGGCGAGCCAGCCGTCCCCGAAGACCCGAGCCTGGATGCTCTCGGCGTTGGGCACGGCGAGGACGAGCACGCCGCCCGGCGCCAGCAGCGCGGCCGCCCGCTCGAGCTCCGCGCCGGGGTCCGGGAGGTGCTCGAGCGAGTGCCAGAAGACGATCGCGCCCCAGCCGCCGTCGAGGTCTGAGAGCGTCGCCGCCCGGACGTCCGGCCGGACCGCCTCGCGCTCGAGCCCGAGCGCCGGGCGCCCGCGGGCGGCGAGGGCCTCAAGCAGTGCGCCGTCCCCGGCGCCGATGTCCAGGACGTCGCCGACCGGCGCAATGCGGTCCAACCGCCGGGCCAAGCGCCCGCGCAGGCGTCTCAGGATCGCGTCGCCGGGACCGGAGAAGCGCCCCGAGCGGGGCCGGTACCACGCGCCGTAGGCGGCGTCGAGCTCGTCGGCCGTCGGACGGGGGAAGGTGATCGCGACCCCACAGCCGTCGCAGCGGACCCTCCCGGCCAGGCGGCCCGTGGCGCCGTCGAGCGAGCGCCCGCACCACAGGCAGTCGCCTGCGGACGCGGGCGCGCTTCGCTGCGCGGGAGGGGCGAGCACCGAGCCACCCTAGCCATTCGCCTCCGACAGAGGCCTAGCCGTTCGCAGCGGAGATCGACCACCCCCGCGGAGCTAGACTCGCCGCCGATGATCGTCTTCGGTTCCTCGATCACCAAGCCGGAGGAGTACGAGCGCTACGCGAGGCGCGGCTTCGCCGTGGCCGCGGAGCCCGACGCCCAGATCATCGCCCAGCCTGCCAGCGGCTCAATCTTCCACAGCTACAACGAGATGATGGACCGCGCGGCGCAGATCGACGACCTCGAGGCCCTCGTGCTCGTCCACCAGGACGCCGAGATCGTCGACCCGGCGTTCATCTCGAAGCTTCGCGCCGCGCTCGCCGACCCCGAGGTCGGTGTCGCGGGCTGCGTCGGCGCGATCGGCGTCCGGAGCATCGCCTGGTGGGAGGGATCGGTGACGTGGGCGTCCTTCGTCCACCGCTACCGCGAGCTGGGCGGGGGCGAGTTCCCGTCGCTCTCCTGGAACGGCGACGAGCTCCCCCCCTACGCCCGCATCGGGCAGGTCGACACGGTCGACGGCTTCGTCCTCGGCCTGAGCCCGTGGACGGTGCGCAACGTCCGCTTCGACGAGACGCTCGACCAGCTCCTGCACGGCTATGACTTCGACTTCTGCCTCCAGGTCCGGGACGCGGGGCGCAAGGTCGTCACCGCCGACTTCAAGGTCATCCACCATCACTCGCTCGAGCTCGCCAGCGACCTCGAGACGTGGATCCAGGCCCACATGAAGATCGCCGAGAAGTGGGACGGCCGCATCGCCAACGTGGGCGTGGCCGGCGGCGACTGGAAGCAGCGCGCCCGCCGCGCCGAGGCGGAGGCCGCGGCCTCACGCGCGCAGGCGATCGCGACCGAGCTCCAGATCGAGGCCCGCGCCAGGCACCAGGAGCGCGACATCCGCGAGATGGAGGAGAGCACCAGCTGGCGCCTCACGGCGCCGCTGCGCAGAGCGAACCGCGTGCGGCGCGCGGCTCGCCGTCGCGTCGCGTCCTGAGCCGGCGCGCGCGGCGCTCGTCCTACCCGTCGTTGCGGCGCCCCCGCGCGGCCTTGGCGAGAAGGTTCGCGCGGCGCAGGGGCTCGGTGGCCCGCCAGCTCCCGGTCTGCGCGAGGGCGAGCCGGCGGCTCTCGTCTTGGCGCGCGCGCGCGTCCGCCTGGAGGTGACGGGCGGCGATGAGCAGGCGGGCGGCGCCCCCTTCCGCCTCCGCACGCCTGGCCCGTCGCTTCCAGTCACCGGCGTCCGCGCCGGCATCGAGCATGCGGCCCTCCCACTTCTCGGCGATCCGCATGTGCGCGTCGACCCACGTCTCGGGGTCGGTGACGAGGTCCAAGGAATGGTGGTGGGCGACCCGCAGATCGGCGGTGACGACCTTGCGCCCGGCCTCGCGGGCCTGCAGGCAGAAGTCCACGTCGTAGCCGTGGAGCTGGCCCAGCGACTCGTCGAAGCGGAGGGTGCGCACCGCCCACGGCGAGAGGACGAGCAGGACGCCCTCGACGACGTCCACCTCGCCGGTGTGGCGCTCGCCCGACGAGCCGTTCAGCGCCGTCACCGGCAGGTCCCCCCCACCCGCCTCCCGGTAGCGGTACACCGACGACCCCCAGGTGATCGTCCCCTCCCACCACGCCAGACTGCGGACGCCGACCGCGCCGACGCAGCCGACCACGCCGACGTCGGGGTCGGCCAGCGCGGTGCGAACCTTGGCGCATAGGTCGGGGTCGACGATCTCGGCGTCCTGGTGGACGAGGACGAGCGCCTCGAGCCCGTCAAGGGCCGCGGCCTGCTCGAGGATCAGGTTGTAGCTGCGGAAGATCGAGCCGGTCGCCTGGAGCGCGAAGACCGGCGAGTCGGCCTCCGCGGCCAGCTCGATTCCGGGCTGGGCGAGCCGGGTGTAGAGGTCCGGCACGTTCATGGAGCATCCGAAGGCGATCATCGGCTCGCCCTCTCACCCTCGGCCATAGCGTCGTTCACGATCCGCGGCGGCGAGCGCGGAGCGACCGCGCCACGTCGCCTCCGGCGCGCAGCGGTCGGGTCACCTTCCAGCTGGAGGAGCGCTCGTAGTCGGCGCGGACGGCGTCCATCCGGGCCTGGTTGTGCTCAGCCTGGTCGAGCGAGGACTGCTCGTGGGCGGCGCGGACCGCATCGAGCGCCGCCTCGTGGCTCTCCTGCTGCTTGACGAGCTCGTTCTGGACCTGCCGGAGGTTGTTGCGCAGGGCGGTGAACTCGCGCGGGTCGTCGCCGGGGCGCTCGATGTCCTCGGTCGTCAGCTCGACGTCGCGCTTGCGCAGCAGCGGCCAGCTCTGGTTGTGGACCTGCGGCTTGACGTCGAGGACCTCGAAGGCGCGGCCCCAGTGCTCGAGCATCCACCAGTCGGACATCAGGACGATGGGTCCGCCCCAATCCCACGTCAGGTTATGACGCAACGCGTTCATGCCGACGCGGTTCTCGTCCCAGGGGTCGCCCGTGATCACCTCGTAGTTCCATTGACCCATGTAGGTCGCGATCAGCAGGCCGCCCGGCTTGAGCAGGCGGTGCAGCTCGAGCAGCCACGGGATCGAGTTGTCGGTCAGATGGGTGAACACCGAGACCGCGTAGATCAGGTCGAACGACCCGTAGTCGAGCCCCATCGGGGGGCTGACGGCGCACGCCCACGGATGCAGCGGCGGCGACAGCGCCTCCTGGAGCCACTCGATGCTCGGGCGGTCGATGTCCGTTCCCCAGAACTCCGCGTGCTCGGCCTCGGGCAGGAACTGGCGAAGGGTCCGCCCCGCCCCGCAGCCGAAGTCCAGCACCCGCTTGCCCTCGAAGGACCAGTCGTCGGGAAGGAGGTCGACGACCGTCTCCTTGGTCTGCGCTCCGATCCGCTCGAAGGCCTCGTACTGGTCGCCCCAGCTCTCCAGACGAAACACCCGGCTTGCGAGCTCGAGGGGCGGGTACGGGGCGTCACGGCTCACGGTCATGGGCGCGGAACGTATCCGACGGCCGCCCGCCTTCGCGTCGCCCCCGGCACGCGCGCCGGTGGCGGACGGCGGCGCCCCGGTTGGTAGTTTGCGCCGACGGTGACCACCCCGATGTCCCTCGCAGACGACACCGGCGCGCTCACCGCGGCGGGTGGCCGGGCGCGTGCCCTCGACGGGCCGGTGGTCATCGAGGTGCGCGACCTGGAGAAGACGTTCCGGATACCCGACCAGAAGGTCGACACCCTCAAGGAGCGCGTCCTGCATCCGCTCCACCAGGCCGATTCCCGTGAGTTGCGGGCGTTGCGGGACGTGTCCTTCGACGTACGCGAGGGCGAGTTCTTCGGGATCGTGGGACGCAACGGCTCGGGCAAGAGCACGCTGCTCAAGATCCTCGCCTCGATCTACCGCGCCGACGCCGGGCGGATCCGCATGTCCGGACGCCTGGCCCCGTTCATCGAGCTCGGCGTCGGCTTCAACCCCGACCTCACCGCCCGCGAGAACGTCGCCCTCAACGGCGTCATGCTCGGCCTCACCCGCCGCGAAGCCGCCGGCAAGCTCGACTCCGTGCTCGACTTCGCCGAACTGCGCGAGTTCGTCGACCTCAAGCTCAAGAACTACTCCTCGGGCATGATGGTCCGCCTCGCCTTCTCAGTCATGGTCGAAGCCGACGCCGACATGATGCTCGTCGACGAAGTGCTCGCCGTCGGCGACGCCGCCTTCGGCCAGAAATGCATGGACGTCTTCCGCGACAAGCGCAAAGCCGGCAAGACCGTCGTCCTCGTCACCCACGACATGGCCGCCGTCCAATCCTTCTGCGACCGCGCCATGCTCCTCCACGACGGCGCCGTGCGGTATCTCGGCGACCCCGAGGAGACGGCGCTGCGCTATTACCGGCTCAACTTCGGCGCCGAGAGCCACAACGCCGGGGCGGCCGCCGTGGCGGTCCCCGACGTCAATGTCAAGCTCGTCGACGTCTGGCTTCAGAACGCCGCCGGTGAGCGGGTCGAGAACGTCGAGCAGGACGAGCCGATCTTCTTCAACCTCGTCGTCGAGGCCCGCCAGGACCTGCACGCCCCGGTCTTCAACTTCCACTTCCTCAACGTCGACGGCGCCTGGATCTTCGGCTTCAGCCAGGCGGTGACGGGGGACGACGGGCAGCCGGGGGACGTCCCCGCGGGCCGGCGCATCCGCATCGCCGGCCGGATCGACAACCCGCTCGTGCCCGGGCGCTACTCGGTCAACTGCTGGATCTCGCGCACACCGGAGGAGGGCAAGGTCGCGCTCCACGTCCTGCGGCTCATGGACTTCTTCGTCTACGGGACGCGACCGGTGCCCGGGAACGTCTCGGTGAAGACCGACGTCGAAGCGACGCTCGAGCCGGCCCCCGTCGCCCGCACGGGGTCGTGAGCGCTCCGGCGCCCGGTCTCGCGGTCACGCTCGAGCGCCCGCTCCCCGCCACGCTGCCGGTCCGCACCGGCACGGCGGTCTTCCTGCTGGGCAGCTGCTTTCATCCCGAGCAGGCCGTGCGCGACGTGGAGATCCTCGTCGACGGCCTGCGACACCGCCCGACGGCGTTCTCGATGCCACGCCCCGACGTCTTCGCGCAGCACCCATCGGAGCGTTCCTACCGCAGCGGCTTCTGGGCGACGGTGCCCGTCCCCGCCCGCGAGCGCACCGGCACGATCGAGCTCGCGCTGTCCGCCCGCCTGGCTTGGGGCCAGCAGCTCACCGCGCCGCTCGGCGCCATCGCGATCGTCGACGCCCCGCCGCCGCCCGAGCCCGGGGCGCGCCCCGCGCGCGAAGGCGCCGGCCTCATCGCGATCTGCATGGCGACCTTCGAGCCCGATCCCAGGCTCTTCACCGCTCAGGTGATGTCGTTGCGCGAGCAGAGCGACGCGGGCTGGATCTGCCTGATCAGCGACGACTGCTCGGGGCCCGAGCACGTGCAGCGCATCCACCAGGTCATCGGCGAGGACGCCCGCTTCGCGTTCTCGCGCTCCAAGAAGCGCCTGGGCTTCTACCGCAACTTCGAGCGCGCGCTCTCGATGGTGCCCGCCCGCGCGGAGCTCGTGGGCCTGTGCGACCAGGACGACCGCTGGCATCCCGACAAGCTCGCGACCCTTCGTGCGGCCCTCGACGGCGCCCCGGTCGCCTACTCCGACCTGCGCCTCGTCGACGCGGACCATCGCGTCCTGCGCGACACCTTCTGGCGCGGCCGGCGCAACAACCACTCAGACCTCGCCTCGATGCTGGTCGCCAACACGATCACCGGCGCCGCCATGCTCATGCGCCGCGAGGTGGCCGAGCTCGCGCTCCCGTTCCCCGACATGCCAGGCTTCCAGTTCCACGACCACTGGCTCGGCGTGCTCGCGCTCGCGACCGGCGCGGTCGCGTACGTCGACCGTCCGCTGTACGACTACGTCCAGCACGCCGGCGCGGTGTTCGGCGACGTCAGCACGGGCTCCACGGCGCCCGTCGGCCGCCGATGGCGCCCGCGGCGACCGCATCGCGGCTGGCCGGGCGAGCTCGTCACGGCCTGGCGGGCCTCCTACTTCTACGGCTTTGCGTCGCGCGACGTGCAAGCCCAGGCCGTGCTCGCCCGGTGTGGGCCGCGGCTGCAGGCGAGCAAGCGACGCGTGCTGGAGCGCTACGTCGCCAGCGAGCGCTCGCCGGCCGCCTTCGCGTGGCTCGCCGCCCGCTCGCTGCGCACCCTGATGGGCCACACCGAGACGCTGGGGACGGAGATCGAGCTCGCCCAGGGCATCGTGTGGCGCTGGGCCGCCGCCGCCGCCGTCGCGGGCCGTC
This sequence comes from uncultured Actinomycetes bacterium, assembly GCA_963728925.1. GTDB lineage: Bacteria > Actinomycetota > Thermoleophilia > Solirubrobacterales > Solirubrobacteraceae > JBBPZA01. The sequence continues at coordinate 14,383 of CAVSMB010000032.1, forward strand.
AGCGGCCCGGTCGCCACGCCGTGGACGCCGGCTTCCCGCCACCGGCGAGCTTCAACCAGAGACGCCTGCGGCGCTGGCGGGCCCAGGTCTGACGCGGGGCCGAGGGGCGCAGCGCCCTTGGTACCGTGCCGGCGTCCGGCCGGACGCCGGCCCGCCTAGGCCCTGACAGGAGCATGCCGATGCAAGACATGCAGCACTCGCTGCAGAGAGCCGCGTTCTCTCTGGACGACGACGAAGCCGCGAAGCTCACGACGCCTCCGGCGCGGCGGATCGACGGGCCGGTGATCATCGAGGTGCGCGACCTGGAGAAGACGTTCCGCATTCCGCACCGGGCCGGCACGCTCTCCGAGCGCGCTCGCCATCCCCTTCAACGGGCGGAGTCTCGTGAGTTGCGCGCGTTGCGGGACGTGTCCTTCGACGTACGCGAGGGCGAGTTCTTCGGGATCGTCGGGCGCAACGGCTCGGGCAAGAGCACGCTGCTCAAGATCCTCGCCTCGATCTACCGCGCCGACGCCGGGCGGATCCGCATGTCCGGACGCCTGGCCCCGTTCATCGAGCTCGGCGTCGGCTTCAACCCCGACCTCACCGCCCGCGAGAACGTCGCCCTCAACGGCGTCATGCTCGGCCTCACCCGCCGCGAAGCCGCCGGCAAGCTCGACTCCGTGCTCGACTTCGCCGAACTGCGCGAGTTCGTCGACCTCAAGCTCAAGAACTACTCCTCGGGCATGATGGTCCGCCTCGCCTTCTCAGTCATGGTCGAAGCCGACGCCGACATGATGCTCGTCGACGAAGTGCTCGCCGTCGGCGACGCCGCCTTCGGCCAGAAATGCATGGACGTCTTCCGCGACAAGCGCAAAGCCGGCAAGACCGTCGTCCTCGTCACCCACGACATGGCCGCCGTCCAATCCTTCTGCGACCGCGCCATGCTCCTCCACGACGGCCACCTCCGGTTCGACGGCGACCCCGACGAAGCGGTGCTCCGCTACTTCCGGCTGAACTTCGGTGGCCGGGGCGGCGACCGCGCCACCATGATGCCCGCCGAGCCCCGCGCGAGGCTCGTCGACGCGTGGCTCGAGGACCCGGCGGGGCGTCGTGTGGAGAACATTCCCCAGGGCGAGACGATCGGGTTCAACCTCGTCGTCGAGGCCCGCGAGGACATCGAGGCGCCGCTCTTCACCGTCCAGGTCCTCAACGTCGACGACGTCCCGGTCTTCGGGTTCACCCGCAGGCTGCTCGACGACGAGCGCCCAGGACGCATCGCCGCGGGCGGGCGCGTCCGGGTCACGGGAACACTCGACAACCCGCTCACGCCGGGCCGCTACTCCGTCCACGGCTCCATGGCCCGCAACGAGACCCCGGGCGATGTCGCGCTGCCGGAGGTGCGGCTGCTCGACTTCGTCGTGCAGGGGCGCGACCCGATCCCGGGCATGGTCTTCGTCCAGACCGCGCTTCAGGCCATCGTGGAGGAGCCCGCGTGACCGAGGTCGCGCGAGTCGACCTCAAGGACGTCCGCGGACCCTCGGCCCTGGGCGGTGGCTGGCGGCGGCTGTTCGACCTCACCTACCTGCTGTCGGTCACCGAGTTCAAGCGCACGTACTTCGGCACAGCGCTCGGCTATCTGTGGTCGGTCGCGCGGCCGCTACTGCTCTTCGCGGTCCTGCTCGTCGTGTTCACCCAGATCTTCCGCCTCGGTTCGCAGGTCCCCCACTATCCGGTCCTGCTGCTCTTCAACATCGTCCTCTTCGGCTTCTTCTCCGAGGCGACGGGGATCGCGGTGACCTCGGTGGTCGGCCAGGAGGGGATCGTCCGCAAGACCCAGTTCCCGCGACTGGTGATCCCGCTCTCGGTCGTCTTCACCGCGCTCTTCAACCTCGGGCTCAACCTGATCGTCGTCTTCGTCTTCATCCTGGCCTTCGGGGTGGCCCCGACGTGGTCCTGGCTCCTGTTCCCGCTCGTCCTTCTCCTGCTGTTCGTCATCACGACCGCGGTGTCGATGATCGTCTCCTCGCTCTACCCGCGCTTTCGCGACATCGGGATCATCTGGCAGGTCTTCTCGACCGCGCTCTTCTACGCGACCCCGGTGCTCTACCCCATCGAGTCCGCGCCCGAGAGCCTGCGCAAGATCATGGCCCTGAACCCGCTGGCGCCGTTGCTCGAGCTCGCGCGCAAGTGGGTCATCGACCCGGACGCGCTCGGCCCCGCCGCGGCGGCCGGCGGCTACGTCTGGGTGCTCGCCTCCGTGGCCGTCTTCGCGATCGTCTGCGTGCTGGCGGTGTGGACCTTCAACCGCGAGGCGCCGCGCATCGCCGAGGAGCTGTGAGCACGTGATCGCGCGCGTCGCCGTCGCGCTGCTCGCGGTGGTCGTCCTGGCCTGGCTGGGGATCCTCTACCGCGACCAACGGCTCGTCGCCGGGGCGCTCGAGGCGCCGTCTCCGGCGCAGGCCGAGTCCGACCTGCGGCGCGGGCGGCTCCTGAACCCCGACACTGGCCCAGATGCGTTGCGGTCGGTGCTGCTGGCGGGGACGGGCCAGCGGGCCCGGGCGCTGGCGATGCTCGAGGGCGTGCTGCGCCGCGAACCGGAAAACCTCTACGCCTGGAGCGCGCTGCTCTCGCTCAGCCGAGGCCGGGATCCGGCGAACACGCACCGCGCGTTGGCGGCGCAGCGCCGCCTGGACCCGCTCACGCGCGGGTCTCGCTGACGGCGACGGCTGCGTCGCCCTCCTGCTCGTCGCGGGACAGCACCGGCGAGCGTCCGTGGCCGGCGTGGGGGTCGAAGCCCGGCCGGCGGTAGTCGCCGCGGCTGAGGTGGTCCTCGAGGAACGCGTAGAGCAGCGAGAAGAGGTAGCGGCTGCCCATCTCCTGCAGCGCGAGCTTGGACTTGCCCCACGTCCGGTTGGTCCAGGAGATCGGCACGATCGCGTAGGAGTGGCCGCGGATGATCGCCTTGAGCGGCATCTCCACCGTGAGGTTGAAGTGGTTGGAGAGCAGAGGCTGGATGTTGTCGATGACCTCGCGCCGGTAGGCCTTGAAGGCATTGGTCGTGTCGTTGTAGCCGTGGCGGAAGAGCATGCGTATGCCGAGGTTGACCACCCGGTTGATGAGCAGCTTGGCCTTCGGGTAGTCGCGGATCCTCGAGCCCGGCATGAAGCGCGACCCGAAAGCGCAGTCATAGCCCTGGAGCAGGATGCGGTGGTAGCGGGCCAGATCGACCGGATCGTCGGATCCGTCGGCCATGAGGATCGCCACGGCTGGGTCGCCATTCGGTCAGGCGGCGCAGGCTCGTGCAGTCCGAAATATAGATACGGACATCGCCCGGGCGCTCCGCGCCCGACCCCCGAACGTCGAGGTCGTGCTCGGTCAGCTCGCGGCAGATCTGGGTCGTCTCGCGGAGCGAGAGGCTGCACTCGCGACCGCCGCCGACGTTCACGAGCGCGCCGTCCCAGTGCTCGGGGCGCGCGAGCTGGTCCTCGATCAGGTCCGCGAGATCCTCGACGTGCAGGAGGTCGCGCACCTGCTTTCCCTCGCCGCCGTAGCCGATGTAGCGCAGCTCGCAACGGAAGTAGTGGCCGAGCGCCCAGTAGGTGAACACGCCCTGGTCGACCTTGCCCATCTGCCACGGCCCGGCGATGACCCCGCACCGGTCGACGACGGTCCGCAGTCCGAAGGCGCTCGCGTACTCGGTGATGAGCAGCTCGGCCGCGAGTTTGGTCGCGCCGTAGAGCGTCCGCGCGCCGTCGAGGGGGGAGCCCTCGGCGACGCCTCGAGCCGACAGGCCGCGGATCTCCTGCTCCCCATCGAGCTCGAAGCGCGTCGCCTCCTCGCGGAAGGAGGCGCGATCCAGGGCGGCGAACGGATACACGCGGCTCGTGGAGACGAAGACCATCTGCGCGTCGTCGCGCCGGGCGAGCTCGAGGCAGTTGTGGGCGCCGGTCAGGTTCGCGTCCACCACGTAGCGCGTGTCGCCCTCCGAGCCGGCCAGCGCCGAGGGCTCGGCCGAGCACTCGACGACGGCGTCGACCGGCTCGGAGGCGAGGACGTCGGCCGGCTCGCGGACGTCGCAGTGGACGAACGCGACGCCCGCCTCGCGCAGGCGCGGAAGGTTGAGCTCTGACCCGCGCCGGCGAAGGTTGTCCAGCGCGACCAGCTCCCACCGGGGGCGCCGCGCGGCGAGCGCGAGCGCGAGGTTCGTCCCGACGAAGCCGGCTCCGCCGGTCAGCAGGATGCGCATCAGGACGCCGGCACCGCGCCGCGGCGCTCGGCCGGGTCGGGCGCGGCCGGCGTCGCCTCGCTCGCCCCCGCCCGCGAGGGCTCGACGGCCACCTCGGGCGGCGCCTCGGACAAGGCGATGAGCGCCCCGGCGAGGATCAGCGCGGGCAGGGTGACCGCCGGAATCTGCCAGTGCCAGTCGATCGAGGCCTGCAGGAGCCAGACGAGCAGCGCCGCGCACCACCCTGCGGCGATCGCCCCCCGGCTCCGGAGCGCCCGGCTCGCCGCCAGCGCGACGCCGGTGACCATGAGGACCAGTCCGAGCAGGCCGACGATGCCCAGCTCGGCGGCCATCTCGATCGGCAGCGAGTGGACCTCCAGGACGCTCTCGCGGATGGGCCGCTCGCGAAGCCACGCGACGCGGAAGCTCGCGGCCCCCGCGCCGTCGAGCGGGTGCCGGCGGAACTCCCTCACGCCGATCTGCCAGTAGTCGTAGCGGTGCGAGTAGGCAGAGGTCAACCGCGTCGCGTTCGCTCCCCCGTTCTCGTTGGCGCCGCGTCTTTCCTGCAGGCCTCCGATGACGATTCCGATGGCCGCCAGGGCGACGATCGCCACGGTCGTGAACCGGCGTGCACCGCCGAGGACCTCGCGCGCCGGCGCCGCGCGCTGCGCCGAGGCCCGCCACGCCGTGAGCGCCGCGGCGCCGGCGGCGAGCGCGACGAGGACAACGGCCATGACGGCGCCGTCCCGCTCGCGGGCTCCGAGCGAGCCGGTCAGGGAGGCGACGCCGGGGAGCAGCGACGCGGCCACCGCCGCGCCGGCCCCGGCGACGAGCGCGACCGCGGCGGCCTCGAGCTGTCCGCGCGACCGTGTGAGGGCCACGAGGATGGCCAAGCCGACGACGGCGACCGCGATGGCACCGCGCGAGTAGGAGAGGTAGACGCCGGCGCCCAACGGCGCGGTCGCGGCGGCGGCCAGACAGCGGACCGCCAGAGGCCGGCTGCGGTCCGCGGCCAGGTGCGCGCAGAGCACGAGGCCCATCCCGGCGAGCGCGCCCTCGGAGTTCCAGTAGGTGATCGGCTGCTCCAGGCGACCGCCCGAGGACTTCGAGCGCGCGAGGGTGACGAGCCCCGGCGCCAGGCGGCCGGCGAGGCCGTAGCCGATGACGACGAGCGTCCCTGCGGCGAGGGCCGGCTCGACCGCGCGCCGGAGTCGCGGGATCCGGAAGATGCCGATCGCCGCCAGGACGGCGCCGGCGTAGAGCAGGAGCCGCTCCACGCTCTCGACGGCCGGGCCGCGAAGCGGTGCCCACGTGATGGAGAGCGCGCTCCAGGCGATGATCAGCCCCAGCCCGCCGAGAGCGAGGCGACCGGGAAGCATGCGCGGCAGCGGCGCGGGGCCGGCGACCGCCAGGGCAAAGACGCACGCCCAGGCGAGCATCGCCGCGATGAGCCGAGGGTCGGTGAAGTAGCCACCCGACCAGAAGGCAAGGACGGTCGGCCCGGCGAGCAGGCAGGCGGCGGCGGCGGCGGGTACGGCACGGCGCATGACGCGCCAGGCTAGTCGACGGTCCCCTTCGGGCAGCTGGTCGACACAGGGGCCTGCCGGCTCTGAACGCAGCCCGGCTCACCCCGCCAATCGGGGGAGGCGCGGCTCGGTCAGCCCGTAGATCGCGACGGCCGGGAGGAGGCAGAGAGCGAGTGCGGCCGCGACGATCAGGGCGCGCCGGCTCCGGGGGCCCAGGTCGGCCAGATCTGGGGCCGCGAGCACGCCGGCGAGGACGACCCCCATCCCGGCCCGCCCCGCAGAGGTGTACCCGCGGTAGACGTTCGGCCCGAGGAGGACGACGAACGGGATGGCGTTCGCGAGCAGGCAGGCGAGCTCCACGCGCATCCGCCCCGACCGCCAGGCGAGCAGCGCCAGCGCCAGCAGGATGAGGGTGGGCGCCACGATGCCGACGATCTCCGGCGGTTGGCGCGAGAGCTCCCACGGCTCGGATTCGACGAGTCCCACGAAGGGCAGCGCGGTGTTGCCCGGCGCCGAGAGCCCCGGCGAGCCGAGCCATCCCCACAGGAAGGACATGTACGCGAGGAGCGGGCCGATCGACAGGGCCAGGAACCCGGAGGCTCGCAGCGCGTTGGCGCGAACGCGATCGCGCCAGTCGGGCGCATCGCCCGAGAGCAGCAGCGCCCCGGCGTAGCAGAGCGCGAAGACCGCGGTCGTCTGCCGGGTCAGGGCCGCGAGGGCGAACAGCGCGGCCGACCACAGCAGCCTGTGGCGTGGGCCGAAGTCGAAGACGTAGATCGCCGCCGCGGCCAGTCCGTAGGCGAGCGGCTTGGTGAGGTCGCGCTGGAAGGAGACGAGGAGCCCCGGGTAGAGGCCGTAGGCGAGCGCGAGCCACGGTGAGCGGTCCCGGCGGCGAAGCCAGGCCGCGACGGCCAGCGTCCCGAGCCCGATGGCCAGCCAGTTGACCAGGAGAAGCGCGGCCGGGATCGCGCCCGGTCGTCCGAGCGCGAGCGCCCGCGCGACCACCGGGTAGACGACGCGGGTGTAGCGAAACGACGGGAGGTCCAGGTAGTACCTGGCGTTAGGTCGGATCGAAGCCGATCACGTCGCTCGCGCGGCTCTGCAGCACGAAGCGATAGCCGATCTTGATGAAGTCGCGCGGCTCGTGGCCCTGGGCGAAGTAGGCGCCGGCCCACAGGGCGTAGAAGGCGAGCGCGACGGCGACCACCGGCCAGACGCCGGCGCGGCGGGAGCGATGCCGTTCGGCCATGTCGCCGGGGGCCGCGCTCGTCGCGTCAGTGGCCGGTGTGCCCATCCGGTCGCGCATGATGCCCCATCGACTGGGCGGCGGTGCCCCGGCTCCGACCGCCGCAACCCGTGCGTCGGGGCCGTGTTGGTGGTGCGATGCGCGACGCGGACTTACAGCCTGCATGACCGGGCCGACTGCGTGCGCGCGGCGATGACTCAGCTACGGTGCGCCCCCGCATGCGTGTCCTGACCGCACTCCTCGCCGTCGCGGCGCTGGTCGCGCTGGCGAGCTCGCCGGCGGCGTCCGCCGCGAGCCGGAGCGTCCCGTTCGGCTTCATGGGCGCGTCCTTCGACCCGTCGATCGTTCCCGCCTCGCGCCTCGACGGAGAGATGGCGCTGATGGCCGCGCGCGGGGTCGAGAGCATCCGCACGGCCTTCTCCTGGCCGGCGTCGCAGCCCTACGGGTCCGGAGCCGAGGTCCCCCCGGGCCAGACCGGCCGCTTTCGCGTCGTCGGTGGCGTGCCCACCGACTTCTCGTACTACGACCGCGTCGTCGGCGCGGCCGCCGCTCGCGGCATCACGGTGCTGCCCGTCGTCCTCTGGGCCCCGCCGTGGGCGGCGAAGCCCGGCACCATCGAGCCACGCGATCCCGAGACCTACGGGCGGTTCCTGGCGGCCCTCGTCGGGCGCTACGGGCCTCGCGGGACGTTGTGGTCCGAGCGCCCGGATCTCCCGCGAACGCCCATCCGGCGGTGGCAGGTCTGGAACGAGCCCAACCTCCGCGAGTACTGGCAGTCCCAGCCCTGGGCGACGAGCTACGTCAGCCTGCTGCGCGTCGCGAGCAGGTCGATCAGGCGCTCGGACCCCGGCGCCAAGGTGGTGCTCGGCGGCCTGGTGAACTTCTCGTGGAGCAACCTCCAGCAGATCTACGACGCAGGAGGTCGCGGCGCCTTCGACGTCGCCGCGATCCATCCCTACACCGCGAAGGTCGCGAACGTCATCAAGATCCTCAAGCTCGTGCGCAAGGTCATGCGCCGCAACGGGGACCGTCGTGCCGGCATCTCGGTCACCGAGCTGTCGTGGCCGTCGTCCGGGAGCCGGACGAGCATTCGCCGCGGCTTCGAGACGACGGAGGCCGGCCAGGCGAAGCTGCTCACGGCGGCCTACGCGGAGCTGGCTCGAGCGCGGCGGACCTACGGAGTGGAGAGCGCCTACTGGTACAACTGGATCTCCCGCGAGGTCTCGGCCTCGGAGCCGTTCGATTACGCGGGCCTGCGCAAGCTGGTCGGGACCGAGATCGTCTCCAAGCCGGCTCTCACCGCCTACGCACGCGCCGCCCGGTCGCTCGAGGGTTGTGCGAAGCGGCCCATCGCCACGCGCTGCCGCTGAGCCTCCGCGCCGGCCGCAACACGGATAATCCCCAGCCGATGACGGCGATCGAGGACGTGGTGATCCTCTGCGGCGGACGGGGGACGCGTCTCCAGGCCCAGGCGGAGTCGATCCCCAAGCCGCTGGTGGAGATCGGGGGATGGCCGATCGTGTGGCACGTGATCCGCATACACGCCGCCCAGGGCGTGGCGCGCTTCTGGCTGCTCACCGGCTACAAGGGCGAGCTCATCGAGGCCTTCGCCCGGGACTGCCCGTGGCCGCCCGGCGTCGAGGTGCGCTGCCTGGACACCGGCCCGGACACCCCGACCGGCGGCCGCGTTCGCCGCGCCGCGCCGGCGCTCCGGGGCCGGCCCTTCTCCCTCACCTACGCCGACGGCGTCGCCGATGTCGACTTCCGTGCGCTGGTGGCACACCACGAAGCGCACGGGGGGCTCGCGACGATCACCGTGGTCCGCCCGCAGCTGCCGTTCGGGATCGCCGAGGTCAACGGCGACGGCCGCGTGCGCGGCTTCCGCGAGAAGCCGCGGTCCGAGCGCTGGGTGAACGGCGGCTTCCTGTGCCTGGAGCCCGGGGCGCTGGACTACGTCGGCGAGGACGCCGTGCTCGAGCGGGGCCCGCTCGAGCGCCTGGCCGCGGACGGCCAGCTCCACGCCTACCGGCACGAGGGCTTCTGGGACTGCATGGACACCTACAAGGACGCCGTGCTGCTCAACGACCTGTGGGAGCGTGGCGCCGCGCCCTGGAAGGTGTGGGCGTGACGCGCTCGGCGCTGGTGACCGGCGCCTACGGCCTGCTGGGCCCGTGGCTGGTCGGCGCGCTGCTCGAGCGCGGCGCGCAGGTCACGGTCCTGCGGCGCGACGTCACGCCGCGCTCGGCCCTGTTGCTGCTCGGGCTCGAGCAGCGGGTCAACGTCGTCAGCGGCTCGGTGACCGACGCCGATCTGATGGACCGGGCGATCGGCGAGTACGAGGTCGACACCGTCTTCCACCTCGCCGCCCAGACCCTGGTCGGCGTCGCCAACCGCTCGCCGCTCCCCACCTGGGAGGCCAACGTCCGGGGGACGTGGACCGTGATGGAGGCGTGCCGCACCCATGGCGTGGCGCGCGTCGTCGTCGCGGCCTCCGACAAGGCCTACGGGTCCCACGACGCGCTGCCCTACCGCGAGGACCTCGCCCTGCGGCCGCGCTTCCCCTACGACGCCAGCAAGGCCGCCGCCGACCTCATCGCGCGAAGCTACTGGCACAGCTACGGCGTCCCCGTCGCCACCACCCGTTTCGCCAACCTCTACGGCGGGGGCGACACCAACCGCTCGCGGCTCGTGCCCGAGGCGGTCGCGGCGGTGCTCGCTGGTCGCCCCCCGGTGATCCGCTCGGACGGGAGCCCCGAGCGCGACTTCCTCTACGTCGAGGACGCGGTCGAGGCCTACCTGGCGATCGCCGCGGCGCTGGACGAGGGCGACGCGGCGCGCGGCGAGGCGTTCAACGCGGGCAGCGGCCGCCCCCGCGCCGTCCGCGACGTCGTCGAGCTGATCTGCCGCATCGCCGGAACCGACGTCGTGCCCGACGTGCGCGGCCACGGCACGCCCCCCGGTGAGATCGAGCGCCAGTACGTCGACGCCTCCAAGCTCACCGAGCTCACGGGCTGGGCGCCGCGGGTCTCGCTCGACGAGGGCCTGCGCAGGACGGTGGCCTGGTACCGGGCCCACCCGCCCGCGCTGGCCGTCTGACCAGGCTCGCTTTCGGTACTTTGCCTCGGTGCCCCGCCTGACAACAGGGGCCCTCAGGCGGCGGCTCTCCGGCGTGCTGCCGGCGGGGGTGCGCGGCTCGGAGACTGCCAAGGCGGCAGGGCTCGCCGCCGCCGCGTTGGGCGCGAACGTTCTCGCGCTCGTCTTCACGATCGTCTTCGCGCGGCTGCTCGGCGCCTCGGACTACGGGTCGCTCGCCGCGCTGATCTCGACCTACATCATCCTGTCGGTTCCGGGCTCGGCCCTCCAGGTCGCGGCGGCGCGCGAGACGGCGCTCGGCCGCCTGGGCCAGGGCGGGGCGATCGCGGCCACCGTCGGGCACTGGATGCGCCGGCTGGCGCTCATCACCGGGCTGGCGGCCGTCGCGGGGATCCTCGCCCGTGAGCCGCTCGCCACCGCGATCGGGGTGCCGGAGACCTGGGCTGCGGCGGCGATCCCGGTCACCGGTTGCGCGTGGGTCCTGCTGTGCGTGATGCGCGGGGTCCTGCAGGGGTTGCACGCCTACCGCCCTGTCGGGCTGAGCATCATCGGCGAGGCCACCGGCCGCCTGGCCTTCGGGATCGTGCTGTTCGCGATCGGCGGCGCCGTGACGGGCGCCTACCTCGCGACGCCGCTCTCGATGCTCCTTGCCGCGGCGGTGCTGGTGCCCATCCTGCGACGGCGGACGGGGCGCTCGGATCACGGGCCCGAGCGCCGCCGGCTGCGCTCGCTCGCGGTGGAGACGTGGGCGCCCATGGTCGGCCTGACGCTCGTCGCGGTGCTCCAGAACATCGACGTGATCATCGTCAAGCACCAGGTGGGCGGCGACCTCGCCGGGTCCTGGGCGGCGGTCTCGGTCGCCGCCAAGGCGATCATCTGGGTGGCCATCGGGCTGGCGATGCACCTCGTGCCCGACACCGCGCGACGTTTGCGCGAGGGCGAGGACCCGCGCCGGGCGCTCGTCCGCTCGCTGGCGATCATCGCCGTGCTGGCGATCCCCGCCCTGGCGATCTTCGCGGCGGTGCCGACGCTGCTGATCCGCGTCGCCTTCGGCTCGGACCTCACCCAGGCCAGCGGTGCGCTGCTGACCCTCGGGGTCGCGATGGTCCTGCTCGCGTGCACCTATCTCGCCGTGCAGTACCAGCTCGCGCTCGGGCGCCGCGCCTTCCTCGGGGTCCTCGCGCTCGGCGCGGTGCTGGAGCCGACCGTGCTGCTCGCCTCCGGCGTCACCGACCCGGAGACCTTCGCCGTGATCGTGCTGGCCGTGCAGGCCGCGACCGCGGCGGCGGTGCTGGCCTACGCCGCCCGGGCCTCGGCGGGGCGGACCGCGATCCGATACAGCGCGACTCGCAGCGGCCCGGAGGAACCGGTGAGCCTGAGCGTCCGGACGCCGGGGCCCAGGGCGAAGGCGCCCGGATAGTCGACGCCGGATCCGACGCTCATGATCAGCCCGTCCGCGGCGGTGCCCGGGACGAGGCGATAGCGGGCCGCTCCGTTGATCTGCGCGTAGCGGAGCTTTGGCTGGTAGAGCAACGTGCGCATTCACGCGCGGAGCGAGGCCGCGCGTCGCTGGTGACGGCCCCGGAACGCGAGGACCGGCCCTCCGGCCGCTCGGCGGAAGGGCCGCCGTCGCTCACGCGCAGAGCGTAGCGGTCGGGGCGTGTCGCCTTCGCACTCGGTCCTATACGTCCGCGGAGAGCGCGCGCGCGTTCGCGGACGTCGCGGCCTCGCTCGCCGGCTTGGAGCGGCCGGCCGGCGCCGGCTTGCGGGCGACGATCACGCGTTCGTCGCCGAGCGAGAGCGACAGGCGGACCGAGGCGGGAAGGCGCCGCGCGGCGGCCGCGACCGCGGCGAACGGCCCGCTCCGCTCGGCGAGCCCGGCCATCCAGTACCCGACCGAGAAGCTGCGGACGTAGGGAACGTCACGGGAGATCAGCAGGCCGGTGGCAGCGACGAGCTCGCGGAGCGTCGCGCGGGGCAGGAGGATCGTGTGGGCCGGGAGGTAACCCCACCAGCGCGATCCGGCCAGGCGCGCCGCCCGGGACGACGGGTCGGGCGTCACGACGACGAGCTCGCCGCCGGGAGCGAGGAGCTCGTGGCAGTGCGCGACGGCCGCCGCCGGGTCCTCGAGGTGCTCGAGCACGTCGGCCAGCACCACGACGTCCCAGCGTCCGTCGTCCTGCGCCCCGAGGGCCTGAAGTGGGATCTCCCGCACCGGGAGGCCGAGGCGGCCGGCGGCGTGGGCGGCGGCGCCCTGGGAGATCTCGAGGCCCTCCACCTCGTAGCCGCGACGCCGCGCTTCGTCGAGCAGCAGCCCATGGCCGCAGCCGACGTCGAGCAGCCGCCCGCCGGGGCGACGGGCCACGAGGTCGAGAAGCCGGTTCGCGGTGATCCGCCGGCCGGCCTCCTCGTCGAGATACGCCGCATCCTCCATCGTGCGGTAGAGCTCCTCGAGCGGAGCGCCCGCGATCAGCGCCGGCTGGGAGACGGCATGGCAACGCTCACAGCGGTAGAGGTCGCCGTAGGCGCCCGTCGCGTGGCAGCTCGGGACGAGCTGGGCGGGCCCGACGGGGATGGCCGACCCGTGGTAGAGCAGGCGCAGCGCTCCGCCGCACACCGTGCAGTGGGATGGCTCGGGCACGGCGGTGCATGGTAAGGCCGACGGGCGTGCGGCGCGGCTCAACGTCGCTTCGCGCCCCTCCGTTCCGCGACCAGCGTGAGGACCGTGTGGTCGCCGAAGCGCGCGACCGGGCGGTAGCGGCGGGCGAGATAGCGGTCGAGGGCGAGCGAGCCGCCCGCCGGCGGCCCGGGCGGCGCGGCCCCGGCGGGCGAGCTCGACCGCACGACCACCCGCGGGCGTGCCGCGCGCAGGTCGGCGACCATCCGCTGCTGGACGGCCGCGGTGGTCACCAGGCCGGGGCGAAGTGGGTCGTATGCGGTCGGGTTCGGCCGGTCGAGCAGCGTGTAGAGAAGCGTCGCGCCGCCGCGGGCGCGGTCGTGCCGCGACGCGGCGACGAACACCGGTCGGCCGGGCGGGACGCGAGCGCCGACGAATTCGACGAGGCGGTTCAGCGCCACAGCCTCGCCGCGCGCCGCGCGCACCCCGTCGGCGGACGGCGCGCGCAGCGCCGCCTCGTCGGACGACGCGAAGGCCTGATCGACGCGGACCTCCCAGCCGATCACCGCCACGAGGCCCACGCAGCCCGCGAGGGCGGCTCGCAGGAGCGGCACCGGCATCCCTGCGCCCCTGAGGGCGAGCATCGCCGGCGCCACCGCGGCGAGGGCGCCGACGTGCAGCGCGTCGGGACGCACGAGCAGCGAGGCCGCGCCCGCGACGGCGAGGGGGACAAGCGCGAGCTCCTCGCGCGTCGGGCGACGCACGAGCGCGGCGAGCGCCCAGAGGGCGAGCCCGGCGAGCAGCAGGAGCGGGAGGTAGAACTGCAGCGCGGCCGTGACCTCGACGCCGCCGCCGTAGCGCAGCGGGAAGGCCGGCGCCCCGTCGCGCTGGTGTGAGAGGAAGCCCGCCGTCTGGTCCCACACCGCGCCGGGCGCCGCGAGCACGAAGGGCGCCCAGGCGAGCACGGCCACGACGACGGCCGTGAGGAAGGCCCGCCCGCCCGCCCGGTCGGCCGGCTCCGGGGCGTGCGCGCGCCGCCCGTCGCGGGCGGCGGCCAGCAGCCCGAGGGCGGCGGCCAGGCCGAGCTCGGGACGGAAGGCCGCGGCGAGGCCGGCCAGCACGCCCCCGCCGACCGGCGAGCGGCGCGCGAGCAGCAGCGCGCCGAGCCCGAGGGCGAGGGCGGCCGGCGTGGGGCCCGGGTCGGCCGGCCACGCCAGCGCCCCCGCCGTCGCGGCCCATGCGAGCAGCGCCCAGCTCAGCGGCGCGCTGCGGCGCGTCAGCGCGAAGGCCTCCAGCGCGACCACCGCGACGAGCGCGAGGCGGAGGATCCTCCACCACAGCAGCGAGGGCCCGAAGAGCTTCACGAGCCCGGCGAGGAGCAGCGGCTGGCCCGGGCCGGAGTTCAGCCAGAAGTCGCGATAGGGCACTTCGCCCGCGGCGACGCGCGCGGCCGCCTGCAGCGCGATCCCCTCGCCGTCGGGCGCGACCGCGCGCAGCAAGGTGAAGCCCGCGAGCGCGCCGGCGGCGGCGAGCAGGGCGGGGGCCAGCCAGGCGGGGTCGGGCCGCGTCCGCCCGGCACCCATCCGTGGCCGGCCGGGCGCGCGCAGCAGCGGCCAGGCGCGAGCGTCCGACGCCCAGGGCAGCGCCCGCACGCGGCGGCGCCGACCTGAGGTCACCAGCGGCATTGTGCCTCCGAGTCCGAGCGCAGCACTCGGCGCCACGCTACCGCCGTCGGCGGCGGGCCGGAGAAAGCTCGACGCGGCTAGAGCGCGAGGCCGCGCCGGGGCGAGGGCGGGATCGCGGTCTCCACCGGGACGGTGGCGGTTCGCCGCAGCCTCCGCCGGTCGGCGAGCACGACGGGCAGGAGCGGCACCGCCGCGACCGAGGCCTTCAGGTGGGCGGCGAGGCGCCGCTCGCGGGCCGCGTGCCACGCCCACCCGGCCTGGCGGTAGACGACCCCCGGAAGCCAGCGCGCCGGGAAGTGCTTGGCCACCAGCAGCAGCGTGTTGCGCTGGGTCCACGACCACGCCGAGCGGCTCGACCCGTCCGAGGAGCCCTCCCCCGCATGGCGCGCGACCACCGGCTCGTAGCGACAACGCCAGCCCGCCAGCCGCAGGCGCAGGCCGAGGTCGACGTCCTCGAGGTAGAGGACGAGGGTCTCGTCGAAGCCGCCGACCGCGAGGACCGCGTCGCGGCGGTAGACAGCGGCGCCCGCGCACGCCGAGAAGGCCTCCCCCGGAACGTCGAAGCGCCCGTTGTCGGTCGTTCGCCGCCCGCGCTGCTCGCACGCGCCGTCGCGGCGCAGGAGGTCGCCCGTGTCGTAGACCTGGCTCGGGTCCTCGAGGTCGACCATCTTGGTCGCCACCGAGGCGACGCCAGGGTCTCCGTCGAGCACGCCGGCGGCCCGGCGCAGCCAGTCGGGCGCAAGGACGACGTCGGTGTTCACGAGTGCCACGTGGGCCGCCGACACCGCGGCGATCCCTCGGTTGGCCGCCACCGCGAACCCCGTGTTGCGACCCAGCCGCAGCACCTCCACCCGCGCGCGCCGTTCGGCGGCGGCGTCGGACCCGTCGGTCGAGCCGTTGTCGACGACGAGCACCTCGTCGGGCGGCGGGTCCTGCCCCATCACGGAGTCCAGGCAGGACTCGATCCAGCGGGCCCCGTTCCAGTTGGGGATGACGACCGCGGCCGCGGTCACGCAGGTCGGCGCCACGGCGCGGCGGGGCGCCGGCGGACCCGGGCGCGCACGCGCTCGGCCGCGCGCGGCGTGTGGTCGACCCCGCGGGCCGCCTCGACGGCGTCGCGCATCTGGCGCCGGAAGCGCGCGACGCTGAAGCGGTCGGCGTTGCGCGCGCACGCTGCGGGGTCTATCGCCCCGTCGTCGAAGCTCCGCACGGCATCGGCGAGCACGGCCGGCTCGAGATCCCCGAAGAAGGTCCCCGTCACGCCCTCGACGACCGTCTCGCGCGCGCCGCCGCTCGCGTGGGCTATCACTGGGCGGCCGGCGGCCTGGGCCTCGACGGCGGCGATGCCGAACTCCTCCGTGGCCGTGACGATCATCGCCCGGCAGCCCTGAGCGAGCTCGGAGATCCGGGCGTCGGAGACGCGGCCCTCGACGCGTACGGTCGGCCCGGCGAGCCGCCGCAGGCGGTGAAGCTCGGGTCCGTCGCCGGCGACCACGAGTGGGCGGCCGAGCCGGTTGAAGGCCTCCACCGCGACGTGGATCCGCTTGTGGGGCATGAGCTCGGAGACGATCAGGTAGTAGTCCTGCACCGGGCCCGGGCTGAACCGCGTCGTCTCGACCGGCGGGTAGATGACCGCGGACTCCCGGTTGAAGTAGCGGGCGATCCGCTTGCGGGTGGTCCCGGAGATCGCCAGGTAGGCGTCGACCCGCTGCGCGGCGATCCAGTCCCATCGACGCCAGCGGCTGAAGATGACCGCCAGGGCGGCCCGGGTCACGGGATCGCGCTGCGCGAGCGTCGTGTCGCGCGCGTTCCACGCGTAGCGGAACGGGTTGTAGCAGTAGCAGACGTGCACGGCGCCCGGCGCGGGTATGACGCCATGGGCCCAGGCGCTCGAGCTCGACACGACGAGGTCGTAGCCCGAGAGGTCGAAGCTCTCGACCGCGAGCGGGTAGAGCGGGAGCAGCGCGCGGAAGTTGTGCGCGGTCGGGCGCAACCGCTGGAGGTAGGAGGTCTTGATCGTGCGATGCGCGAAGCGTCCCTCCGTTCCCCGTTCGTTGTACACGGGCGTGAAGATGTCCGCCTTGGGCCAGATCTCGCACAGGGTCGAGAAGACTCGCTCCGCGCCACGAAGGTCGAGCAGGAAGTCGTGCACGAGGGCGACGCGCGGGGCGCCGCTGCCGCCAGCCATGCGCGGAATCTAACCACGCCGCCGCGCGCGTCGTGCTGTCCCCCCGACTAGGTGATCGGGGCGGCGAGAATGCTGCCGGGTATGTCCTTCCGGGCGCCTCGCTCATCGTGCCGCCATCGCCAGCACCGCATGCGCCTGGCGCGCCGCGCGCTCCCAGCCCAGGGCGGCGACCCGCGGTGTCCCGGCGGCCACCAGGCGCCGTCCCAGCGCCGCGTCGGTCGCGATCCGACGGAGCGCGTGCGCCAGCGCGCCCGCGTCGCCGGGCGCCACGAACAGCCCGCCGTCGTCGCCGAGCGTCTCGCGCAGCGCGGGCACGTCGCTCACCACCGATGGCGTCCCGAAGGTCAGCGCCTCGAGCGGCGGCAGCCCGAACCCCTCGAGCCGTGAGGGGAGCACGAGCGCGAGTGCGCCGGCGTAGAGGCTTGCGAGGTCGTCGTCGTCGACGCGTCCCAGCATCGTCGCTCCGGCGGCGGCGAGCACGTCCTGCTCGCGGCCGTCGCCGACGACGACCAGTCCGGCCTCGAGCCCATCGGCGCGCGCGGCGCGGAACGCAGCGGCCAGCACGTCGGGCGCCTTGCGCGGCTCGAGCGCGCCGACGAACAGCAGATAGCGCGGAGGGAGGCCGAGCCTCGCGGCGCCTCCGCCGGCGGCCGCGTCGCTGATCCTCCCCACGCCAGGGAGCACGACGACGACCTTCTCGCCGGCAAGGCCCCAGCGGGCGAGCGCCTCGTCGCGAGTGGCGGCGGAGTTGGTCATGATCATGGCGGCGCGACGGGCAAGTGACTCGGGGCGGCTCAGTCGCTGCCAGAGGCGTTCGTAGGCGGTGAAGTCCTGCGGGCGCGCGTCGAAGGAGAGGTCGTGCAGGGTGAGGACGAAGGGCACCCCGCTGGACACCGCGACCGGCGCGGGCTCGGGCAGCCACACCACGTCGGGCGACCGGCCCGCGAGGCGGTCGAGGCGCGGGCGACCGGCGAGCGCCGCTGCGGCGTAGCGGACGCGGCGCGTGGCGCCGGCGCCGCCGGTCACCACGCACCACTCCTCGGAGGGGAAGGTCGCACGCAGGGCGTCGAGCATCCCGATGGTCACCCTCGCGATGCCGCGGCGCTCCTTCTCCAGCGTCCTGCCGTCGACGGCGATGCGCATGCGGCGTCACAGTAGTCAGCCGGCGAGCGAGGCGAGCAGCGCGTCGACCTCGCGCGCCGCCCGGTCCCAGGTGAGCGTCGCGGCCCGCGCGACCCCGGCGGAGGCGAGCTGCTCGCGCAGCGGCTCGTCGTCGAGCGCGCGCTCGAGCGCCGAGGTGATCTGGCCGGTGTCCTCGGGGTCGACGAGCAGCGCCGCGCCGGCCGTCGTCTCGGGCAGCGCACTGCGGTCGGCCGCGACGACCGGCACGCCGGAGGCCATGGCCTCGAGGCAGGTCAGCCCGAAGCCCTCGTGGCGCGAGGCGAGCACGAAGGCGCGCGCGCCGGCGTAGAGGCCGGGCAGCAGCTCGTCGTCGACGTGCCCGAGGGCGCGCACGCCGCCCGGGCCCTGCTCGGCGCTCAGCTGCGGGCGCCCGCCGCCGGCCGCGACGAGCTCGATGCCTCGGGCCCCAAGCGCCTGCCCCGCCGGCTCGAGCGCCGCGAGGTTCTTGCGCGCCGTGAGGCTTCCCACGGTCAGGACATAGGGCCGCTCGAGCCCGAGCGCCCGGGCCGCGCCGGCCGCGTCGGCCCGTGGCGAGAAGCGCTCGTCGACCCCGCCGTGGACGACGGAGACGCGCTCGCGGGACGCGCCCATGAGCTCGACGATTTCGTCGCGCGAGAAGGAGGAGACGGTGATCACCGTGACCGCGGCGCTGGCCAGTGCCGGCAAGATGGTCCGCTGCCAGGCCGCGTACTCGCGCGAGTACCACTCCGGGTGCGACAGCGCTGATGCGTCGTGAATGACGACGACGTTGCGCGGCCAGGCCAGTGGCGCGAGATTGGCGGGCGAGAGCACGATTCCCGCGCCCGAGCGCGAGGCGACGGCGGGGAGGACGAGCTGCTCCCAGGCATGCCCCAGGCGGTGGCTGAGAGCCCCGGGCGGTCGTGCGACACGGTAGGACCCGGGGCGCAGCGCCGGCAGTCGCCGTTCCATCTCGCGCGCCCACCGCTCGACGCCGCCGAGCTCGGGTCGCGCGGCGGCGCGCGCGTTGATCAAGATGGGCGAGGCGACGCCTCGGCCCAGCCGCCGCCCGGCTACCGGCCTGTGTCGCGGCCGGGTCAACCGGAGAGCGCAGGCAAGCGCGACTCTGTCAGCCCGTAGACCATCACAGCCGGCAGGAGGGAAAGCGCAAGGACGGCGGCAGCGGCCAGCGCCCGTAGGCTTCGAGTGCCCAGGTCTGCCAGCGCGGGGGCCGCGAGGACGCTGGCCAGCACCACACCGATCGCCGCTCGGCCCGACGAGGTGTACCCGCGGTAGACGTCGGGCCCCAGGAGCACGACGAACGCGATTCCGTTGGCCAGCGCGCATGCGATCTCGACGCGCATCCGCCCAGATCTCCACGCCACCGCCGCCAGCGCGATCACGATGAGCGTCGGGAGCACGACGCCGACGATCTCCGGCGGCTGGCGCGAGAGCTGCCAGTGCTTGGACTCGATCAGCCCGACGAAGGGCAGCGACGTGTTGCCCGGGGCCGTGAGACCCGGCGAGCCGAGCCAGGCCCACAAGAAGACCATGTAGGCGAGCAGCGGCCCTAGCGAGATGGCCAGGAATCTGGAGGCTCTTGTCGCGTTGGCCCGGATGCGGTCGCGGTACCGCGGCGCGTCGCCCGACAGCAGCAGCGCCCCCGCGTAGCAGAGCGCGAAGACCGCGGTGGTCTGCCGAGTCAGGGCCGCCAGGGCGAACAGGGCCGCCGACCAGAGAAGCTTGTGACGCGGGCCGAAGTCGAATACGTAGACAGCCGCCGCGGTCAACCCGTAGGCAAGGGGCTCGGTCAAGTCGCGCTGGAAGGAGACGAGCAGTCCCGGAAAGAGGCCGTAGACGAGAGCGAGCCAGGACGATCGCCCTCGCCGCCTGAGCCATGCGGCGACCGCCAACGTCCCGAGTCCGATGGCGAGCCAGTTGACGAGCAGCAGCGTGGTGGGTACCGCCCCGGGCCGTCCCAGCGCGAGGGCTCGGGCGACCATCGGGTAGAGGACGCGGGTATAGCGAAACGGCGGAAGGTCGAGGTAGAAGCGTGCATTCGCCGGATCGAGTGCGATGTAGTAGGCGTACTGGCCATCGAAGCCGTCGCCGTTGGGGCTGTCGCGGTTCGCCGGGTAGCGGTAGGCCGGATCGAAGCGGATGACGTCGCTCGACCTGCTCTGCAGCACGTGGCGGTAGCCGATCTTGATGAAGTCACGCGTCTCGTGGCCTTGGGCGAAGTAGACGCCCGCCCACAGGGCATAGAAGGCGAGCGTGACGGCGACGACGAGCCCAACGCCGCGCGGGCGACGCGCCCCCACGCGGCCCACGGACGAGGTCGTCCTGACTTCGGTCGTCGTGTCCACTCGGGGATCATCCAACATCACGTAGCCTCACGAACGGTGACGGGCGTCGAGGCTCCGGATGAGCGGCCGGGTGGCGCTCGCACACGTGAATCGGTGCGGGTGAGGCTCGTCGTCCTCGCCCTGTACGGCGCGTGGCTCCTCGCCTACCTGGGCCCGGGGAATGACGTCCGCGACTTCGTCGGGTTCGGGACGCGGTTCCTCGACAGGGGCAACTTCACCCAGGCCGTAGCTCATCCGGACGAACCACGAATCCGCCTGGACGGGTACGTGGCTTCCCGGTCAGGCGGCTACGACGGACAGTTCTCGTTCTACATCGCAGCCCTGCCTCGTCGCGCCCGTGGATACCTGGACATCCCGAGCCTCAGGTACACCCGCATCGTCCAACCGATGCTCGCGCGAGCGTTGTCTCACGGTGATCAGGAAGTGCTTCCGTTCGTGCTCGTCCTGATCAACTGGATGTCGGCGGGAGCGGGCACGCTGCTCCTCGCCGTTTGGTTGAGCCGGCGAGGAGCCTCGCCGTGGCTCGCGCTGCTCTACGGCCTGTTCCCAGGCATGCTGGTGGCCCTCCAGCGCGATACCGCCGAGCCGCTCGCCTACGCATTGGTCCTGGCGGGCTTGGTCCTGCTCGACCGCCCTGGCCGCGGCAGGCTCGTCGGCGCGGGGCTCGTCTTCGGGCTGAGCGGGCTGACCAAGCAGACGACGCTCGTGTTCCCCCTCGTCCTCGCCCTGTGGATGATCCTCGGCGGCCAGTGCCCGGGCCAGCAGTCGCCGGCATGGGGTTCTCGATGGAAGCGGCCGCTGCTACTGGCGTCGCTGTCCCTCCTGCCCTACCTCGGGTACTCGTTGTTCCTTCGTCTGTGGCTCGGCTCCTTGGATGACGGAGGGGACGTCGCGCTCGTCCCGTTCCAAGGGCTCGTCCATCCACCATGGCGACTTGGACATCAGGGTCTGGCGATCGCCCTGGTCATTCTGCCCACTCTGGTGGCGCTGATCGTGCTGCTTCCCCGACGGCCCTTACGGTCCTACGCCTGGTTGTCCTGGACCTGGCTCCTGGTCAACTTCCTGGGGGCCGTCGTCTTCTTCGGACGTCTCTACACGAACACGTACCCGTCACACAGCCGCATCGCGATCGGCATCGTGCTGGCGGCAGTGTTGTGTGCGCCCTACGCTCAGCGACTCTCCCAACGTCGTCGCACGTTGCTCGTCGGCCTGGCGGCCCTCAGCCTCGCGATGACATCCGTCGTCGCGGTACGGGGGTACGTGAGCCTCACCGGGTAAGCGCCCGCGCGGAGGGCTCAGAACAGCCC
>CAVSMB010000033.1:0-35093 GCA_963728925.1 uncultured Actinomycetes bacterium
CCGCAGCTCGCGAGCGACCACGGTCCCGTCGGGGACCGGGCCGACGGACACCGTCGAGGGGCCGGTGAGGTCGGCGAGGCAGAGCTTGAGGAGGTCGAGGTAGGCCGCCCGCAGAGCCTCGGCGTCGGGCCCTGGGCCGGCCGCGCGGGGCTGCGGCGTGCTCGCCAGGCTCGCCTGGATGGCCGCAACGCGGCCCGCGTCGGAGGAAGGCGCCACGGCCACGGCCGACGAAGATATACCCTCGGCGCTGTCGCCGACGCCGGGCGCCCGTGGTCGCTCGCGGGTCACCGAGAGGTCGCCTTTGTAGCCTCGACCCATGTCCGGGGGACCCGTTCCGGCCGTTCTCGTGCTGGGCTCACAGGGGATGCTCGGCGCGACGGTCGCGGCAGTGCTCGGCGCGGACCCCGCGCTCCGGGTGGTCCGCGCGGCTCGCGATCCCGCCGGGTCCGACGTCCTGCGCTTCGACGCGGAGTCCGACGATCCCGAGCGCTTCCTCGCTAGCGCCGGCGTCGCCTGGGTCGTCAACGCGATCGGGATCGTCAAGCCCCTGATCGACGAGCGCGACCCCGGCAGCGTGAGCCGCGCCGTGGCGGTGAACGCCGGCTTCCCGCAGCGGCTCGCGCGGGCGGCCAGCGCCACCGGGGCACGGGTGATCCAGATCGCCACCGACGGGGTCTTCTCCGGCCGCGAGGGCGGCTACGACGAGCTCGCGCCGCACGACGCCGACGGGGTGTACGAGCGGACCAAGAGCGGTGGCGAGGTCGACACCCCCGGCGTCGTCCACCTCCGGTGCTCGATCGTCGGGCCCGAGCGGCCTCCTCCCCGCTCGCTGCTCGGCCGGGCGCTCGCCGAGCCTCCCGGGTCGCGCATGCCTGGGTACATGAACCATCGCTGGAACGGGGTGACGACCCTGCACTTCGCCCGGCTCTGCGGAGCGATCGTGCACGGCGGCGGGCTTGAGCTCCCCGCCTTGCTGCACGTGGTCCCGGCCGACGCGGTGAGCAAGGCGGAGCTGCTGGAGCTCATCCTCGCCGCCTTCGGGCGCGACGACGTCGCGGTCACGAGGACGCAGGCTCCGGCGTCGGTCGACCACACGCTTCGCACGCTTTATCCCGAGACCAACAGCCGCCTGTGGGGCGAAGCGGGCTACGCCCAGCCGCCGTCCATCGCGACGATGGTCGCCGAGCTGGCTGCCGGTCAGCCGCGACCCGGGTAGGTTCCCGGCCGTGCACGACGTCCTTCTCACGCTCGGCATCCGCCCGGACCTCATCCGCGCGAGCCGCGTCATCCACATGCTGCGCGACCACCCGGAGGTCAACCTGACGCTCTGCTGGTCGGGCCAGCACTACGACGACGCCCTCAAGGACGTCTTCATCCGCGACCTGGGCCTTCCGGATCCCGACGTCGAGCTGGGGGCGACCGGCTCGAACGACGCCGAGGTGGCCGCGTCGGTAATCGCGCGACTCTCGGGGACGCTGCGCGAGCTGCAGCCCGAGGTCGCCGTCTTCCTCGGCGACACCAACACCGTGATGGGGTCGATCGCGGCGGGCCAGCTCAACATCCCCGTCGTCCACATCGAGGGCTGCATGCGCTCCTTCGACTGGCGCATGCCCGAGGAGAAGTACCGCACGATCATCGACCACCTCTCCGACGTGATCTACACCTACTTCGACGACTACAAGGAGCAGGGCGTTCGCGAGGGCTTGAACCCTCGCAACGTCGTGGTCATCCAGAACCTGATCGTCGACGTCCTGGAGCACTACTACTTCGCCCGCCGCGACGAGTACGAGCGCTACGCCGACGACGCCTTCTTCGCCCAGCGCGGGCTCGAGCGCAACGGCTACTTCCTGATGACCTGCCATCGCCGCGAGAGCGTCGAGTCGCCCGAGCCCCTGACGGCGATCCTCGACGTGGTCGGGCGCAGCCCGTGGCCGGTGTACTTCCCGGCGAGCTACCGCACCCAGAAGCGGCTGGTGGAGTTCGGCCTCGAGGTCCCGCCCAACGTCACGATGGTCGACCCGATCGGCTATCGCGAGCTGCTCGCGCTCCTGGGCCACTCGCGCGGCGCGCTTACCGACTCCGGGACGGTCGTCGAGGAAACCGCCGTCCTCGGTGTGCCCTCGCTCCAGATCCGCAAGGCGACCGAGCGACCGCAGGTCTATGACTGCGGCTCGAGCGTGAAGTTCGATCCGGCTCGACCCGAGGAGTACCCGGCCGGCGACCTCTTCGGAAAGCTCGAGGCCCTGCACGGCCGCGGCTTCGACCACGGCCTCGGCGACGGCCACGCCTCCGAGCGGCTCGTCGCCGACTTGGTAGAGCGCCTGCGCTCGGGCACCATCCGCGGGCACCGGCCCGAGGACTCCCACATCGACGTGTCGAGGTCGTACCGCGAGGATGGGCTCCCCTCCCCGTGACAGCGCCGGGGGCGGCGACCCGTGGCCCTCGCTCGGGATCGTCGTGCCCGTATATGACGAGGGGGCGGCCATCGAGGCGTCGATCCGGGAGATCGCACGCGTTGCGGAGCGCTACCGCGGCCGTGCGCTGGTCATCGCCGTCGACGACGGCTCGGCCGACGACAGCGGCGTGATCCTCGCGCGGCTCGAACGCGATCTCGGGCCGCTACGGGTCAGCACCCACGAGCGCAACGGCGGCTACGGGGCGGCTCTGCGGACCGGCGCCTCGCAGGCGGCCGATCTCGGCCTCGAGTACGTCGCCTTCATCGACAGCGATCTCACCAACCCGCCGGAGGATCTCCTGACGATCGGCGCGGTCGCCGCCGCGGGCCACCCCTACGTGAAGGCGTCGCGCTTCCGGCCGGGCGGCGGGATGCCCGGGGTGCCGTTGCGGCGGAGCATCGTCTCGCGCTCGGGCAACGCGGTGGGACGGCTGCTGTTCGGCACGCGGGTCACGGACGTGACCAACGGCTTTCGCGCCGTGCGCACCGAGCTCTTCCTGGGCTGGCCGCTCCAGGAGCGGGGCTTCGCCGTGATCGTCGAGGAGCTCGACTGGGCGCTGCGCTCAGGCGTCGAGCCGGTGGAGTTCCCCAGCGTCCTCACGGCCCGCAGAGACGCGCAGCGGGCGAGCGCCTTCACCTACGGCCCGCGGCTGCTCCTGGACTACCTGCGCTACCCGGCGCGAGCGTTGCGACGTCGTGCCCGGCGGCGGCTGCGATGACCGGCGCGTGCCGCGGGTGCGCGAAGGGGCCGGTGCGGCCCTTCCTCGACCTCGGCGAGATGCCGCTGGCCGGCGGCTTCCTGGCGGGCGTCGAGCAGATCGGCGGCGAGCGCCGCTACCCCCTGGTCATCAGCGTGTGCGAGGCCTGCGGCCTCGTCCAGATCGTCGAGCCCGTCGACCCGGAGATCCTGTTCCAGGACTACTCGTTCGCCACCGGGACGATCCCCGGACTGGTCCGCCACTTCGAGGGCTACGCCGAGTGGATCGCCGACGACCTCGGCCCGTCCAGGGTCGTCGAGTTCGGCTGCAACGACGGGACGCTGCTCGCCGCGCTGGAGGCGCGCGCTATACGGGCGCTCGGAGTCGACGTGTCGGCGAACATCGCCGCCTTGGCGCGCGAGCAGGGGCGCGAGGTGGTCACCGGGACGTTCGGGCCGGGCATCGTCGACGAGGTGCGCGAGCGCATCGGGACCGTCGACCTCGTCACGGGCAGCAACGTGTTCGCCCACAACGACGACCCGGGCGAGATCCTCGAGACGGCCCAGGCGCTGCTCGCTCCCGACGGCGTGCTCGCGCTCGAGGTGATGTACGCCGGCGACCTGCTTGGCCAGCTCCAGTGGGACACGCTCTACCACGAGCACCTGACCTTCTACTCGCTCGGGACGCTCTCCCGACTGCTGCGCCGCCACGGCTTCGAGCCGGTGGCGGCGCAGAGGATCCCCATGCACGGCGGCTCGCTGCGCGTCGCGGCCGCCCGAGGCGGGACGCGCCCGCCGGACGCGTCGATCGCCGCGCTGGAGGCCGCCGAGGCCGAGCTGGGACTGGACGAGGCGGTGACCTGGGATCGCTTCGCCCGCGACTGCCGGCGACGGATCGAGGTCTTCGCGCAGACCATGCACCGGCTCTCGGCGGAGGCGACGATCTGGGCCTACGGGGCGGCCGGGAAGGCCACGATGTGGGTCAACGCGTGCGCGATGGACTACCTGGTCGCCGTGGTGGACGCCTCGCCGCTGCGCTACGGCAAGCTCATGCCCGGTACCCACACGCCGATCGTGAGGCCGGAGGAGTTCGCGCGCGAGCAGCCGGACTACGTCTTCGCGTCGGCCTGGAACTACCTCGAGGCGATCCGCTCCAACGAGCCGCAGTACCGGGGCGCGTGGGTCGTCCCGCTCCCCGAGATGCGGATCCATTGACATGGCTCAGAACCACCGCAGCCCGGCGCGGTGCAGAGCCGCACGCCCCAGCGTCACCGCGTAGCCGGCGAGCTCGTTGCCCAGGTGGAACTTGTCCTGGGACTGGAGCATCGGCCCGGTCGGGACGCCCCGGACCCGGACCGTCTGGCCGCCGGCGAGCAGCACTTTGAAGGTGATCTCCGAGCAGAGCGAGAACCGCCTGCCGGTCAGGCCGAGCGCCTGCACGAAGGTTCGGTTGAAGGCACGGAAGCCGTAGGTGCTGTCGGGAATGTCGACGGAGAGCAGGAGCCGGATCGCGCGCCGGTAGAGCGACTGGTAGACGACGAAGCGCCAGGGCACGTTGGGCGCGGGACCGGCGCCCTCGAACCGCGAGCAGAGCACGAGATGGGCACCGCCGCGCAGCTCCGCGAGCATCGTCGGGATGAGCTCGAGCGGGTCGCGCGCGTCGGGCATCAGCACGACGCAGAAGCGACCCTGGGCGTAGGCCATGCCGAGGCGCAGCACCGTCCCGAAGCCGCTCTGGTCGCGCGCCTGGACGAGCAGGCGCATGTGGAGGAGCGGGTAGCGGTCGGCGAGCTCGGCTGCGTGCTCGAGCGTAGCGTCGCGACTCCCCGCGTCGACGACCAACACCTCCGCCGGCGCGCCGATGGCCGCCATGACCGTGTTGAGCCGCTCGACCGTCGCGCTGATCGTCGCCTCGTCGTCGAGCGTCGGGATAAGCACCGACGTCTCGACCTGGCTCACCGCTCCGTCACCTGCCAGGGATCCCAGTGGCGCGTCGGGAAGCGGACGTCATCCTCCAGTGACCCTTCGAGCGGCTTGTCGGAGAGGTAGAGCAGCTTGGTCTGCGGGAGCAGCGACATGGCGCCGTTGGCGTAGCCGGCCGGAACGGCGAGCACCGACGGGTTGGCGGAGTCCAGCACGAAGCGGTGAACGTGCGCGTCGGGCGACGGCGAGGACCAGTCGTCGATCTCGACGCAGCACGCCAGCGCGGCGCCCGCGACGGCGAGCACCCACTTCCGCTCGTGGCGATGCGCGTGCCACGCCCGCACGGTCCGCGGCGCGAAGTTCTCGACGAAGTACATACGCCGCGCGCCGGCGAGGTCGAGCTCGTTGGCGAAGGAGAGGCGGCCGCGATCGTCGCTCGCCACGCCACCGGGTATCAGCTGCGGTCGCTCGCTCACCGGTGGACGGGCTCCTGTGGGACCGCGTGTCGCGAGAGGCTGTGCGAGGTCCGAATCTCGCGCCCCAGGGGAATCGCCTCGGGGGCGAGGAAGGGACGCAACGACTCGAGGTTGGAGAAGGCGGCGAGGCTCAGGTCCTTGATGCGGCCGGCGTCGATGAGCGACGCCACCTCCTCGACCGCGTCCTGGAGCGAGTAGGCGGGGACGAAGGCGAGCTCGGACTCGGCGCGATCGAAGGCGACGCGGTAGTTGCGGGTGTCCTGGAAAGGCGTCTGCACCCGCTCGATCTCGCCCCCGCCGACATGGAGCACGATCCGCTCGGCGATCTCGGCGATCGTGTGGTTCTCCGAGCCGAGGTTGAAGACGCCGGCGGCGTCGCTGTCGAGATGGGGGACGATCGCGGTCGCGACGTCGCGGACGTGCAGGAACGGCCGGTACTGCTCGCCTCCGAAGACCTGGAGGCGCCCGACGAGCTTCGCCCGCATCACGAGCAGGTTGACGACGAGGTCGAGCCGGATCCTCGAGTAGGTGTCGCCGACTCCCGCGAGCGTCGCGAGGCGCAGCACGAGGCTCTCGGGTCGTCGGGCCATGAGCACGCGCTCGGCCTCGAGCTTGGTCTCGGCGTAGAGCGACAGCGGGTTGGTCGGGCTGGCCTCGTCGAGGACCGTGTCCTGGGCTCCGTACACCGAGCAGGTCGAGGGGAACACGATCCGGCCCTCGAAGGCACCGCACAGCCACGAGACACTGTCGAGGTTGATCTTCCGCGTGAGCACGGGATCCAGCGCGCAGGCCGGGTCGCCGACCAGCGCGGCCAGCCACACCGCCGTGTCGGCCCACTCGAGGTGCGGGGCGAGCCGCTCGCGATCGAGGACGTCGCCGGCGAAGAAGCTCACGTCCTTGAGGTAGCGCTCCTCGTAGAGCAGCAGGTCGTAGACGCGAACCTCGTGCCCTGCCTCGATCGCCTTGTCCGTCAGCCAGCCGCCGATGTACCCGGCGCCACCGACGATGAGCACTCGCCCCACTCCTACCCCTTTCCTCGCGTCCGCCCGAGCGGCGGCGATTCTCGCACCCGCTGCAGCACGAGGACGGTGACGTCGAGCGTCGTCGGCTGCGGGCCCAGGAGCACGCGCGGCCCCGGCAACCTGCGGGTGGCGACGACGCGGTAGCTGCGCCCGAGCGCCCGGAGGAACCCGTCGACCGCGCCGGCCTGGGGCCGCAGCGCGACGACGAACAGCCTCCCGCGCCGTGAGAGGGCGACCGCCCGGGCCGCGACGGCACGGGTCGAGAGCACGGGAAGCGGGGCCAGGGGGCTCGGGCCCCGCTCCAGGGCGCCCACCTTCGCCTCGCGCTGGGCGGCGCCGATACGGAGGACCGGGTGGCGCTCGGAGGAGGGGCTGGCGTAGCCGAGCGCGGCGTCGAGCGGCGAAAGGGGGTTGGGGAAGAGCGGCGTCTCCACGACGGGGTCCCCCGGCGAGCCCGTCCGGTCGATGAAGCGGGCCGCCGACCCGTAGTCCGGCCGGCGGTTCTGGGCCTTGAGCATGCGGATCCCGCCGATGGAGACGGCCGCCAGCGCGAGCACGGCCACCGCGACGCCGGCGACGCGCCCGGCGCGGGTGGCGAGCAGCCCAACCGACAGCGCGAGGCCGGGCCAAGAGGCGATGAGGTTGCGCGGCTCGAACAGGCTGGCCCCGACGACGCTGTGGAGCGCGGCCAGCACGGGCGCCGCCGACCGAGGACGACACGAGGTCGTCGTGGGCGCGAGCCGACCGAGCCTCCCCGCACGCCGCAGGCGGACGACCACCGCGACCCCGATCGCCACCGACGCGACGGCGGACGATCGCCACCGTCCCGTAGAGCGACGGGAGCTTCGGCAGCGGGTTGCCGACCACCGCCCAGCGGGCGAGGTTGCGGGCGAGCGAGTCCGCGCCGAAGGGGTCCAGGCCGCCGAGCAGGTTTGGCCCGGTCCGATCGTTGAGCAGCTCCGGGATCCAGGGAGCGAAGGCCAGGCGGCGGCGGCGTTGCTCACCAGTAGGGACCGGAGGGCTGCGGATGAGCCCACCACGCCCACGCGAGCTGAGCGAGGAGCACGAACACCGCGACGTAGTGGCTGTAGACGCAGCGGCCGAGCACAGGGCGTAGGCGACCCACCACCGCGTCGCCCCGTCGTCGAGCGCCTCGAGCAGGCAGAGCGTCGAGAGCAGCGTCAGGAGCAGCACGAGCGCGTAGGAGCGAGCTTCGGTCGAGTAAAATCAGGTACGGCTCGCGGCGACCAGAGCCGACCCGACCAGCGCGGCCGCCGGCGACCGTCCGGGTCCCCAGAGGGTCGCTCAGGGGGATGGCCGCCACGCCCGCGAGCGCGAGACCCACCGAGCCCCTCCGTGGCCTCACCCACCCCGTGCGTCCCCCATGCGAGCACGAAGAACAGCGGGGGGCTGACCTCGAGGTCGCTGCGGACCCAGTGGAGCACCCCGCCCAGGCCGCGGCCGGTGACGATGATAGGTGGACAGCTCATCCCCGTAGAGGGCGTCGCCGAACGAGGGAAGCCTGGGAGCAGGCCGGCGAGGGTGATCGCCGCGACCACCGCGACCAGCGTCCAGCGCGAGGGCCGGCGCTCGCCCGTGGCCGGCGCGGACCCCGGCGGTTCGCCGCTAGCCACGATCGGGGCGGGCACGGCCGTCATAGGGGCGGGCACTGTACTAGCGGCCCAGGCCCGCCACGTCGGCGGGCGCGATGACGCTCGATGGTCCAGGTGCGGGATCGCCCCCTCTCGATACGTGCCGCGACCTCCGCGTCCAGGACCGTTCGGGCCGGCCAGCCCCGGCGCCGAGCCCGTCGCGGGCACCAGCGCCGGCTCGTGGACCCGCTCCCCGCGTCGGCGCGATCTGGGCGGCCGTCGCACTGACCGTGATGGGAGCGAGCCTTCGGCTCGCGATCGTGGGCCAGAGCCTGTTCGGGGACGAGCTCTCGACCTACTGGATCGTCTCGACCAACGACCTCTAGACGATCGTCAGGAGCATGATCTCCGCGCCCGCGTGGCTGCCGCCAACGCGCATGGCGCCCGCGACGTGCCGGGCCATCTCCCGGCGAAGGAGGCGATACGTGCAGCCGACGTCGCTGAGGTGGCTGGTGTTGAACAGCAGCTCGATGAGCTTGGCGACCGCCCAGTTTCCCCAGCGCAGCGCGAACGCCATGTTCGCCCCCAGCCAGATAAGCTCGCGAGTGGTGCGCGTGCCGAACACGGCGTCGCACTCGCTGCTGTAGACGAGCAGCTCCGCGACGTCCCCGGGCCGGAAGGTCCCGTCGGGCTCAGAGAGCACGATGAGGTCGCCCGTCGCCTCCATGAGCCCGCGCCGCGTCGCGTGCCCATAGACCTGGCGCGGCTCGCCGACGATCCTCGCCTCGGTGCTCGCGACCGCCTCTCGCGTGCCCGGCTGGGCGTTGTTGTCGACCACACCACCTCGTCGACCACGCCGGTCTCGTAGAAGCCGTCGATGACGCCCCGGATCGAGTCGCGCTCGGCGTAGGTCATGAGCACGACCGAGACTCGCTTCCCTTCCCACATCAGCTGGCGCCTGCAGGTGCAGCGCGTCATCGGCTCTGGCGACGCGCCGCCGGTCTGAGCTCTCGTCGGCGGGCAAGGCCATAGCATCGCCCGCCCATGGACCGCCTCCAGCTCAGGATCGACCCCTACGCCAACGACTACGGCCGGCTCGGAGCGTCGCTCGCCAACCTCGCCGAGGTGATGATCCCCTGCCTCGACGCCGCCGCGCCGGCGTCCCTCGTCGAGGTCGGCGCTTACGCGGGCGACCTGACCGGCCTGCTGCTCGAGTGGGCGGCCGCGTCGCAAGCCCGCGTGCTCGCCGTCGATCCGGACCCCCAGCCCGAGCTCGAGCAGCTCGCCAGGGACCGTCCCGCGCTCGAGCTGCTGCGCGAGACGAGCCTCGAGGCGCTCGCGCGCATCGACACGCCCGACGCCGTCGTGATCGACGGCGATCACAACTACTACACGGTGAGCGAGGAGCTCCGCCTCATCGGGGAGAAAGCGGCCAGCGCGGACCTCCCGCTGCTGCTCCTCCACGACGTCTGCTGGCCGCACGCGCGCCGCGACGACTACTTCGACCCGACGCTGATCCCGGCTCCGGACCGGCAGCCGACAACCGAGAACGGCAGGGTCTTCCCGGGCGAGCCCGCGGCCGGTCGCGCCGGCCTGCGCTACCGCTGGCCGGCGGCCACGGAGGGCGGCCCGCGAAACGGCGTGCTCACCGCCGTCGAGGACTTCTAGTCAAGCCGCGAGGACGTGCGGCGCCGATCGTCCCGGCCTTCTTCGGCTTCGCGGTCATCTGGCACGTCGACGCGCCGTGGGCCGACGCGGTCGCCGGCGTCCTGGACCCGTGGGACGCCAACCCGCTGCTCGAGCGGCTCGAGGGCAACCGCGTCTTCCACCTCGCAGCGGAGCACGAGCTGCGCGCCAGGGCGGCCGAGCAGGACGAGCGCGAGGCGCGCAAGGACGAGGTCCTCGAGCGCCTGCTCGCATCGAGCGCCTTTTCGGTCGTCGAGCGGCTCTCGCGGCTGCGCGAGCGGGTCGGCTTCGGCCGCGGGCAGCGCGTGGTGTCCAAGGACGACGTCCGGTCCGCGCTGCGACCCTAGCCTCTACACTGCGCCGCCGTGGCCGTCTCCAACGCGTTCGCCGAAGCCACCGTCAAGGCCCTCGCCGACGGCGACGTCGCCTGGACGCTGCATCCCGACTGCGAGTACGCGAGCGATCCGGGACAGTGGGGCGCCTCGCTGGTGAATGACGCCGAGGTCATGCTGTCGGTGCTCGACGCCGCCGAGGTCGGCTCGGTCGCAGAAGTCGGCGCCTACGCCGGGGACCTCAACGCGGTTCCTCTCCAACTGGGCCCGCGAGTCGGGCGCGCGGGTCCTCGCCGTCGACCCCGTCCCGCAGCCCGAGCTCGTCGCGCTCGCGCAGGAGCGCGACGACATCGAGCTCGTCGAGGCCACGAGCCTGGACGCGCTGAAGGACATGGAGCTGCCCGATGCGCTCATCCTCGACGGCGACCACAACTACTACACGGTCAGTGAGGAGCTGCGTCTGATCGGCGAGCGGGCCTCCGCCTCCGACCTGCCGCTGCTGCTCTTCCACGACGTGTGCTGGCCCCATGCGCGGCGCGACGACTACTACGCGCCCGAGCAGATACCGGCCGAGCACCGCCACGCGACCCACGAGGGTGGCGGCCTGTTTCCCGGGGGTCGAGGGCGTTCGCGAGGGCGCCCTGCCCTATCGCTGGCCCGCGGCGCGCGAGGGTGGCCCGCGCAACGGGGTGCTCACCGCGGTCGAGGACTTCGTGCAGAGCCGCGAGCGCCTGCGCCTCGCCGTCGTGCCGGCGTTCTTCGGCTTCGGCGTCGTCTGGCACCTCGACACGCCCTACGCGGACGTACTGGCCAGACGCTCGCGTTCTGGGACCGCAACCCTATCCTCCAGCGGCTCGAGGCCAACCGCGTCTTCCACCTCGCCACCGTCCACACGCACATGGTTCGCACGGTGCAGGCCCAGCAGCAGGTCGCCCAGCAGGCCGAGGTGCTCCAGCGCCTGCTCAACTCCTCGGCCTTCTCCGTGGCCGAGCGCCTGTCACGGCTGCGCGACCGCATCGGCATCGGCCGCGGCCACAGCATCGTGTCGAAGGCCGACGTGCGCCGGGCGCTTCACGGTCAGGACTGAGCGCCGGCCTCGGTCCCCGCTCGCGCCGCGCGAGCGATGCGCGCGGCGTTGAGCCGCCGCAGGGGCGCGGTGACGCGCCAGCTCCGTGTCCGGGTGACCCGCTCGATTCGGTCTTCGTAGGCCCGGGCGTGCGCGTGGGCCTGCAGCTGGCGGGAGGCCGCCAGCAGCCGGGTCGCCGCCGCCTCGGCCTCGGCGCGCCGCGCCCTTCCCTTCCAGTCCTCGGTCTCGGCTGCCGCGCCCGGGAGCCGCCCCTCCCACTTCTCCGCCGTCCGCGCGTGGGCGGCGGCCCAGGGCTCGGGCGCGGTTACCAGCTGCAGGACGTGGTGGTGCGCCACCCTGAGGTCCGCGCTGACCACCTTGCGCCCGGCGGCGCGGGCCTGCTGGCAGATGTCGAAGTCGTAGCCGTGCAGGGTGCCGAGCGACTCGTCGAAGCGAAGGTTGCGAACCGCCCACGGCGTGAGCGCCAGCAGGACCCCCGCGACGGTGTCCACCTCGCCGGTACGGACGTGGCCGCCACGTCCGTTGCCCTCCAGCAGCGAGATCTCGCCCCCGCCGAGCTCGCCGAAGCGGTAGGTCGACGACGCCCACGTGATCGACCCCTCCCACCAGGCGATGCTGCGAGCGCCGACGGCCCCAACGCAGCCGGCGACCGCCACCTCCGGGTCCCGCAGCACGTCGCGCAGCCCCTCGCAGAACGCCTCGTCGAGGATCTCGGCGTCCTCGTGCAGGAGCACGAGCGCCTCGAGGTCGTCCATCGCGGCCGCCCGCTCGAGGAGCAGGTTGTAGCTGCGCGGGACCGAGCCAGCGCCGGAGTCGGCGAGCACCGCCGAATCGCGCTCGGAGGCGCGCTGGATGCCGGGCCTGGCGCAGCTCTCGTAGACGTGCGGCAGCATGATCGAGCAGCCGAAGGCGATCATCGGGGCGGCGATGTTACAGCGGTCGCCGCGTAGACTCGCGACCCGATGATCGCCTTCGGGTCCTCCATCACCGATCCCGACGAGTACGAGCGCTGCGCCAAGCGAGGCTTCGGCGTGGCGGGCGACGGCCACACGCGGATCATCTCCCAGCCCGCGAGCGGCTCGATCTTCCACAGCTACAACGAGATCCTCGATCGGGCGGCCGCGATGAACGATCTCGAGGCGCTCGTGCTCGTCCACCAGGACGCCGAGATCGTCGACCCCGGCTTCCTCGGAAAGCTGCGGGCCGCGCTGAGCGATCCCGATGTCGGCGTCGTCGGCTGCGTCGGCGCCATCGGCGTGCGCAGCATCGCCTGGTGGGAGGGCTCGGTCACGTGGGCGTCGTTCACCCACCGCTACCGCGAGCTCGGCGGCGGCGAGTTCCCTTCGCTGTCGTGGGACGAGGCGGAGCTTCCGCCCTACGCCCGGACCGGCGAGGTCGAGACAGTCGACGGCTTCGTCCTCGGCCTGGCGCCCTGGACGGTTCGCAACGTGCGCTTCGACGAGACCCTCGACCAGCTCCTGCACGGCTATGACTTCGACTTCTGCCTTCAGGTCCGCGACGCCGGCCGCAAGATCGTCACCGCCGACTTCAAGGTCGTCCATCACCACTCCCTCGAGCTCGCCAGCGACCTCGAGACGTGGATCCAGGCTCACATGAAGCTCGCGGAGAAGTGGGACGGTCGCGTCGCGAACGTCGGCTTCGCCGGCGGTGACTGGAAGCAGCGCGCGCGCCGCGCCGAGGCGGAGGCGGCCGCCGCGCGTGCTCAGGCGATCGCGACCGAGCTGCAGATTGCGGCGCGCGACGCGCGCAGCGAGCGCGAGCTGCGCGAGATGGCGCAGAGCACGAGCTGGCGCGTCACGGCGCCGCTGCGGAAGGTCAACGCGGCACGGCGCACGGCACGGCGACGCCTGGCCGCGCGCTGATCGTCAGCCGCCGCGCACGCGCTTGCGCGACGCCCGGGCCAGTAGTCCGGCGCGGCGCAGCGGCTCGGTGACGCGCCAGCTCCCCGTCTCGGCGAGGGCCAGGCGGCGGCGCTCGGCCGAGTGCATGCGCGCGTCGGCCTGAAGCAGTCGCGAGGCGACGAGCAGGTGCGCCGCCCCCGCCTCGGCCTCCGCGCGCCGCGCGCGCTGCTTCCAGTCCTGCCCATCAGCCCCCGGCGTCTCGTGGCCCGCCGCGGCCGGAAGCATCCGGCCCTCCCACTTCTCGGCCAGTGCCATGTGCGCGTCGACCCACGTGTCGGTGTCGAGCACGAAGTCGAGCGAGTGGTGGTGGCGAACCCGGAGGTCCGCGGTGACGACCTTGCGCCCCGCCTCGCGCACCTGCAGGCACAGGTCGACGTCGTAGCCGTGGAGCTGCCCCAGCGACTCGTCGAAGCGGACGTTGCGCACGACCCACGGGGACAGGACGAGCAGAACGCCCTCGACCACCTCGACCTCGCCGGTGCGCGGCTGCGGAGCCGAGCCGTTGAACGACAGCAGCGAGACCTCGTCCGCTCCCGCCTCGTCGTAGCGGTACCCCGACGACGCCCAGGTGACCGAGCCCTCCCACCACGCGAGGCTCCGCACGCCGACGGCGCCGACGGGGCCGGCCACCCCGACCGCCGGGTCGCTCAGCGCGGCGCGCGCCTTCGCGCACAGGTCGCCGTCGATGATCTCCGCGTCCTGATGGATCAGCACGAGCGCCTCGAGGCCCTCCAGCCCCGCGGCCTGGTCGAGGATCACGTTGTGGCTGCGGAAGATCGAGCCCGCCGCCTGCAGCGCGAACACCGGGGAGTCGTCCTCCACAGCCCGCTCGATCCCGGGCCGGGCGATCCGGTCGTAGACCTCCGGCGAGGTCATGGAGGACCCGAAGGCGATCATGACGCGCTGCTCGCCCGGCGTTCCGAGCGCCCGCGCATCAAGCGCCGGGGTGCCCGCGCCGCGACCGCACCCAGCCGCCGCCGGCGCGCAGCGGACGCGTGGCCTTCCAGCTCGCCGACTGCTCGTACTCGCCACGAAGCTTCACGATCTCGGCGAGATACGCCGCGCTGGCCTCGTCCAGCGCGACGCGATGGGCGCCCTCGAGGCGCTCGAGCTCCGCCTGGTGGTCGTCGTCCTGCTTGCGCAGCTCGTCCTGGAGCTGGCGGACGTTGTGGCGCAGCGCGGTGAACTCGCGCGGGTCGTCGCTCGGGCGCTCGAGGTCCTCGGTGGTCAGCTCGACCTCGCGCTTGCGCAGCAGCGGCCAGCTCTGGTTGTGGACCTGTGGCTTGAGGTCGATCAGGTCGAAGGCCCGGCCCCAGTGCTCGCGCACCCACCAGTCCGACATGAGCACGACCGGGCCGCCGAGGTCCCAGCTCAGGGTGTGGCGCAGGGCGTTCATGCCGACCCGGCTGTCGTCCCACGGCTGGCCGGTGATGATCTCGTAGTTCCACTGCCCGATGTAGGTGGCGATGAGCAGGCCGCCGGGCTTAAGCAGGCGGTGCAGCTCGAGCAGCCACGGGATCGACCCGTCGGTCAGGTGGGTGAACACCGAGATCGCGTAGATGAGGTCGAACGACCCGTATTCGAGGCCGAGGGGCGGGAACACCGCGCCGGCCCAGGGGTGCAGCGGCGGCGATAGCGCCTCCTGCAGCCACTCGATGCTGGGACGGTCGATGTCGGCGCCCCAGAACTCGGCTCCGTCGGCCTGGGCCTCTCCGAGGAACTGGCGCAGGGTGCGCCCGGCTCCGCACCCGAAGTCCAGCACCCGCTTGCCCTCGAACGTCCAATCGTCGGGAAGGAGGTCGACGAGCGTCTCCTTGGTCTGGGCACCGATGTGCTCGAAGGCCTCGTACTGATCGCCCCAGCTCTCGAGGCGAAAGACCCGGCTGGCCAGGTCGAGCGGCGGGTAGGGCGCGTCACGGCTCACCGTCACGCGCGGCAGGGTATCGGGACACGTGCGGCCTTGCCCGCACCGTGTCGGCTCTGGCGCGTCGGTTGGTAACGTCCGGCCACGGTGGCCAGTCCGATGTCCCTCGACGACGACACCGGCACGGCGACCGCCGCTGCCGGTCGTTCGCGCACGGTCGATGGGCCGGTGGTGATCGAGGTCCGCGACCTCGAGAAGACCTTCCACATCCCCGACAACAAGGTCGACACCCTGAAGGAGCGGGCGCTGCATCCGCTGCGCCGGGGCGAGCACCGCGAGCTGCGGGCGTTGCAGGGCGTCTCCTTCGACGTGCGTGAGGGCGAGTTCTTCGGAATCGTCGGCCGCAACG
The DNA here is from genome assembly GCA_963728925.1 of uncultured Actinomycetes bacterium. GTDB lineage: Bacteria > Actinomycetota > Thermoleophilia > Solirubrobacterales > Solirubrobacteraceae > JBBPZA01. The sequence continues at coordinate 15,466 of CAVSMB010000033.1, forward strand.
GGTCGGGCAAGAGCACGCTGCTCAAGGTCCTCGCTTCGATCTACCGCGCCGACGCCGGAAGCATCCGCATGGCCGGCCGGCTCGCCCCCTTCATCGAGCTGGGCGTCGGCTTCAACCCCGACCTCACCGCACGCGAGAACGTCGCGCTCAACGGCGTCATGCTCGGCCTCAGCCGCCGCCAGGCTGCGCGCAAGCTCGACTCCGTGCTCGACTTCGCCGAACTGCACGACTTCGTCGACCTCAAACTCAAGAACTACTCCTCGGGCATGATGGTCCGCCTCGCCTTCTCCGTCATGGTCGAGGCCGACGCCGACATCATGCTCGTCGACGAGGTCCTCGCCGTCGGCGACGCCGCCTTCGGCCAGAAGTGCATGGACGTCTTCCGCGCCAAACGCCGCGCCAGCAAGACCCTCGTGCTCGTCACCCACGACATGGCCACCGTCCAATCCTTCTGCCACCGCGCCATGCTCATCCACGACGGCCAACAACGCTACCTCGGCGACCCCGAAGAAGCCGCCTTGCGCTATTACCGGCTCAACTTCGCGGCCGCGAGCCCGTCCGGTACGGCGGCGGTGGCCGCAGTTCCGGACGTGAACGTCAAGGTGATCGACACGTGGCTCGAGAGCCAGGCGGGCGAGCGGGTCGACAACGTCGAGCAGGACGAGCCGATCGGCTTCAACCTCGTGGTCGAGGCGAGACACGACCTCCACGCACCGACCTTCAACTTCCATCTCCTGAACGCCGACGGCGCCTGGGTGTTCGGCTTCAGCGAGGCCGTGTCCGGCAACGGCGACGTGCCAGACGTCGTCGCGGTCGGCCAGCGTATCCGCATTGCGGGCCGTATCGAGAACCCACTGGTCCCCGGCCGCTACACGATCAACTGCTGGATGTCGCGCAAGCGCCGCGAGGGCGAGGTCGCGCTCCACGTTCTGCGGCTCGTCGACTTCATGGTCTACGGGACGCGGCCGAGTCCCGGGAATGTTTCGGTCAAGACCAACGTCAAGGCCGTCCTCGAGCCCGCTCGCGGCTCCGCCACGGAGTCGTGAGCACCCAGCCGGCCGACCTCGTGGTCAGGCTCGAGCGGCCTCTCGAAGCCACCCTGCCCGCCGGCAAAGGCACCGCGCTGTTCCTCCTCGGCACCTGCTTCCATCCCGACGAGGCGGTGCTCGACCTCGAGCTGCTTCTCGACGGCGTGCCCCACCGGCCCACGGCCTTCAGCATGCCGCGTCCCGATGTGCTGGCTCAGCACCCAGAGGCGCCCTCCTCCTACCGCAGCGGTTTTTGGGCAACGGTGCCGGTGCCTGCGCGCGAGCACCCCGGCTCGATCGCTGTCGCGCTCGTCGCGCGACTGGCCTCCGGAGCGCGAGCGACCGTGCCGCTGGGCAAGGTCGAGGTCGTCGAGCAGCGCTCGCCGCCAATTGTCGACGCCCGTCCCGAGGACTCCGGTCCCGGGCTCATCGCGATCTGCATGGCGACCTTCGAGCCCGCTCCCGCGCTCTTTCAGGCCCAGGTCGAGTCGCTGCGGGCCCAGACCGACGACCGTTGGATCTGCCTGATCAGCGACGACTGCTCGGGCCCTGAGCACGTCGCGCGGATCCGGGAAATCGTCGGCGACGACCCGCGCTTCGCCTTTTCGCATGCGGACGCACGGCTCGGCTTCTACCGCAACTTCGAGCGGGCCATCGGCATGGTCCCGCGTGAGGCGCAGCTCGTCGCGCTGTGCGACCAGGACGATCGCTGGCATCCCGACAAGCTGGCGGCACTACGAGCCGCACTCGCGCTCGCCCCGGTCGCCTACTCCGATCAGCGGCTCGTCGACGGGCAGGGCCGCCTGCTGCGCGACACCTTCTGGAAGGGTCGACGCAACAACCACACCGACCTGACCTCGATGCTCGTGGCCAACGCGATTACCGGCGCGGCGATGCTCATGCGTCGCGAGGTCGCCGAGCTCGCCCTGCCGTTTCCCGACACGCCGGGCTTCCAGTTCCACGACCACTGGCTCGGCGTGCTCGCGCTCGCGACCGGTGAGGTGGCTTACGTTGACCGGCCGCTGTACGACTACGTCCAGCACGCCGGCGCCGTTTTCGGGGACGTCAGCAGCGGCCCGCCGGCGGCCCGCCGACGGCTCTCGGGTCCCGGCACGGGCCGGGTGCGCGAGGCGATCGCCTCGTGGCGCGCCGCCTACTTCTACGGCTACCTCTCGCGCGAGACCCAGGCGCAGACCGTGCTCGCCCGCTGCGGACCGCAGCTGGACGCGGGCAAGCGACGGGCGCTCGAGCGCTTCGTCGCCGCCGAGCGCTCCCCGCTCGCCTTCGCGTGGCTCGCCGCCCGGCCCCTGCGAGGACTGCTAGGAGCGACCGAGACGCTGGGCACCGAGATCGAGCTCGCGCAAGGCGTCCTCTGGCGGTGGCTCGCGTCCGCCGTGGCCCGTCCCGGGCGATGGATCGGGCCGCGCCTGGACGCGGGCTTTCCGCCCCCGACGAGCTTCAACCAGAAGCGGCTGCGCCGCTGGCGCGCCCTGGTCTGAGGGAGGGTCTCGTGGGGCGCCGCGGTTGGTACCGTGCGCACCCGTCGGGCGGACTTCGCCCGCCTGGCCCAACCGGAGCGTATGGATGCACAGCGTGCAGCAGTCGCTGCAGAGAGCGGCCTTTTCCCTCGACGACGAAGCCTCCAAGCTCACGGCGCCGCCGTCGCGCACGGTCGATGGGCCGGTGGTGATCGAGGTCCGCGACCTCGAGAAGACCTTCCACATCCCCACGCGAAAGGGCACCCTGAAGGAGCGGGCGCTGCATCCGCTGCGCCGGGGCGAGCACCGCGAGCTGCGGGCGTTGCAGGGCGTCTCCTTCGACGTGCGTGAGGGCGAGTTCTTCGGAATCGTCGGCCGCAACGGGTCGGGCAAGAGCACGCTGCTCAAGGTCCTCGCTTCGATCTACCGCGCCGACGCCGGAAGCATCCGCATGGCCGGCCGGCTCGCCCCCTTCATCGAGCTGGGCGTCGGCTTCAACCCCGACCTCACCGCACGCGAGAACGTCGCGCTCAACGGCGTCATGCTCGGCCTCAGCCGCCGCCAGGCTGCGCGCAAGCTCGACTCCGTGCTCGACTTCGCCGAACTGCACGACTTCGTCGACCTCAAACTCAAGAACTACTCCTCGGGCATGATGGTCCGCCTCGCCTTCTCCGTCATGGTCGAGGCCGACGCCGACATCATGCTCGTCGACGAGGTCCTCGCCGTCGGCGACGCCGCCTTCGGCCAGAAGTGCATGGACGTCTTCCGCGCCAAACGCCGCGCCGGCAAGACCCTCGTGCTCGTCACCCACGACATGGCCACCGTCCAATCCTTCTGCCACCGCGCCATGCTCATCCACGACGGCCAACAACGCTACCTCGGCGACCCCGAAGAAGCCGTGCTCCGCTACTACCGGCTCAACTTCGGCGGGGCACATGACGCCGTCGGGGCCGCAGCGACCTCCGACGGGCCGGTCGCGAAGCTCGTCGACGTCTGGCTCGAGGACTCGGCGGGGCTGCGGGTCGAGAACGTGCGCCTCGGTGAGCCGATCGGCTTCAACCTCGTGGTCGAGGCGGGCGAGGATCTCGATGCCCCGGCCTTCCTGGTTCAGTTCCTCAACGTCGACGACGTGCCGGTCTTCGGGTTCACCCGCAAGCTCGCGGTCGAGGGCGAGCCCCGACGCGTCGCCGCCGGCGGGCGCGTGCGCCTCACGGGCGTCGTGGACAACCCGCTCACGGCGGGCCGCTACTCGGTGCACTGCTCGGTGACTCGCAGCGAGGCGACCGGTGACCTCGCGCTGCCGGACCTCCGTGTGCTCGACTTCCTCGTGCAGGGAGGCGACCCGATCCCGGGGATGGTGCATGTCGCCACGGAGCTCGAGGCAACCGTCGAGGGCGGACCCCGATGAGCGAAGCCGGCCGCGTCGAGCTCCGTGACGTCCGCGGGCCCTCCGCCCTTGGCGGAGGGCGGCGCCGGCTGATGGACCTGACCTACCTGCTCTCGGTCACCGAGTTCAAACGCACCTACTTCGGCACGGCGCTCGGCTACGTGTGGTCGGTCGCGAGGCCGCTGATGCTCTTCGGTGTGCTGCTGCTGGTCTTCACGCAGGTCTTTCGCCTGGGCTCCCAGGTCCCCCACTATCCGGTCCTCCTGCTGTTCAACATCGTGCTCTTCGGCTTCTTCTCTGAGGCCACGGGGATCGCCGTGACGTCGGTGGTCACCCAGGAGGGGATCGTTCGCAAGACCCAGTTCCCGCGTCTGGTCATCCCGTTGGCGGTCGTCGTGACCGCGCTCTTCAACCTCGCACTCAACCTCGTTGTGGTGTTTGTGTTCATCCTGGCCTTCGGGGTAAGCCCGCAGTGGACCTGGCTCCTGTTCCCGGTCATCGTCTTCCTGCTGTTCGTGCTCACCCTCGCCGTGTCGATGATCGTCGCGTCGCTGTACCCGCGGTTCCGCGACATCGGGATCATCTGGCAGGTCTTCTCGACGACACTGTTCTACGCGAGCCCCATTCTGTACCCGATCGAGTTGGCGCCGGCGGCGCTTCGCAAGGTCATCGCGATCAATCCGATCGCCCCGCTGCTCGAGCTCGCGCGCAAGTGGGTCATAGATCCCGACGCCCCGGGGCCCGCCGCGGGGGCGGGCGGCTACGTCTGGGTCTTCATAGCGATGGCTATCTTCGTAGTCGTTTGCGTGCTCGCGGTATGGGTCTTCAACCGCGAGGCGCCGCGGATCGCGGAGGAGCTCTGAGGCGATGCTCGCGCGCGCCGCACTCGTCCTGGTCGCCGTGGTCGTAATCGCCTGGCTCGGCGTGATGGAGCGCAACCTGCGGCTGACGGACAGCGGATTTACCGCGACGTACACCCTGCGGACGAAGGGCAACATCGCGCGCGCCGAACGCGATTTGCGTGCCGCGCGCCTCCTCAACCCCGATACCCGAACTGACCTCGTGCGCTCTTACGTGCTGTTCGCAAGCGGCGAGCACACCCGGGCGCGGGCTCTCGTCAAGGGCGTCCTCGATCGCGAACCGGACAACTATCCCGCCTGGCTCGCCATGTGGAATATCGGCAAACGCACCGAGCCCGCGCTGGCCCGGCGTGCCCTCGCCGAGCTCGCGCGGCTCAATCCTCTCCAGGCGCGAGCTGCTAGCGGCTGACCAGCCCGCTCGCCGGCGCGTCGCTCGACACCGAGCACTCGACGATCGCGTCGACCGGCTCGACCGCGAGCACGTCGGGCGGCTCGCGGACGTCGCCGTGGACGAACTCGACGCCCGCCTCGCGCAGGCGCGGCAGGTTGAGCTCCGACCCGCGCCGGCGTAGGTTGTCCAGCGCGACCAGCTCCCATCGCGGGCGGCGCGCGCGAGCGCGAGCGCGAGGTTCGTCCCGACGAAGCCGGCTCCGCCGGTCAGCAGGACGCGCATCAGGAGGCGGGCACCGCGGCGCGGCGCTCGGCCGGGTCGGCCGCGGCCGGCGTCCCTTCGCCCGCGCGCGCCCGCGCGCGCGCCCGCGCGCGGTCTACGACGGCCGCTTCGGGCGGCGCCTCGGACCGGGCGATGAGCGCCCCGGCGAGGATCAGCGCCGGCAGGGTGACCGCCGGAATCTGCCAGTGCCAGTCGATCGAGGCCTGCAGGAGCCAGACGAGCAGCGCCGCGCACCACCCTGCGGCGATCGCCCCCCGGCTCCGGAGCGCCCGGCTCGCCGCCAGCGCGACGCCGGTGACCATGAGGACCAATCCGAGCAGGCCGACGATGCCCAGCTCGGCGGCCATCTCGATCGGCAGCGAGTGGACCTCGAGCACGCTCTCGCGGATGGGCCGCTCGCGAAGCCACGCGACGCGGAAGCTCGCGGCTCCCGCGCCCTTGAGCGGATGGCGCCGGAACTCCCGGACGCCGACCTGCCAGTAGTCGTAGCGGTTCGAGTAGGCAGAGGTCAGCCGAGTCGCGTTCGCCCCCCCGTTCTCGTTGGCGCCGCGCCTCTCCTGGAGGCCCCCGATGACGAGCCCGATGGCCGCCAGGGCGACGATCGCCACCGTCGTGAAGCGGCGCGCACCGCCGAGCACGTCGCGCGCGGGCATCGTGCCCCGGGCGGAGGCCCGCCACGCGGTGAGCGCCGCGGCGCCTGCCGCAAGCGCGACGAGGACGACGGCCATGACGGCGCCGTCTCGCTCCCGGGCTCCGAGCGAGCCGCTCAGGGAGGCGACTCCGGGGAGGAGCGATGCGGCCAACGCCGCGCCGGCGCCGGCGACGAGCGCCACCGCGGCGGCCTCGAGCTGTCCGCGAGACCGCGTGAGGGCCACCAGGATGGCCAGACCGACGACGGCGACCGCGATGGCACCGCGGGAGTAGGACAGGTAGACCCCGGCCCCCAGCGGCGCGGTCGCGGCGGCGGCCAGGCAGCGGACGGCCAGAGGCCGGCTGCGGTCTGCGGCCAGGTGCGCGCAGAGAACCAGGCCCATCCCGGCGAGGGCGCCCTCGGAGTTCCAGTAGGTGATCGGCTGCTCCAGGCGCTGTCCGCCCGAGGACTTCGAGCGCGCGAGGGTGATCAGGCCCGGGGCCAGGCGGCCGGTCAGTCCGTAGCCGATGACGATGAGCGAGCCCGCGGCGAGCGCCGGCTCGACCGCGCGCTGGAGGCGCGGGATCCGGAAGACGCCGATCGCCACCAGGACCGCGGCGAGGTAGAGCAGGAGCCGCTCCACGCTCTCGACGGCGGGGCCGCGAAGCGGTGCCCAGGTGATCGAGAGCGCGCTCCAGGCGGTGATCAGCACCAGGCCGCCGACGGCGACGCGACCGGGAAGCGTGCGTGGCAGCGGCACCGGGCCGGCGACCGCCAGCGCGAAGACCAACGCCCAGGCGACGATCCCGGCGATCAGGCGCGGCTGGGTGAAGTAGCCGCCCGACCAGAAGGCCAAGACGGTCGGGCCGGCGAGCAGGGCGGCGGCGGCAGGTACGGCGCGGCGCATGACGCGCCAGGCTAGCCGAACGGTCCGCTCCGGGCACCTGGTCGACACAGTGAGCCTCCCCGCCCGGACTGGTTCGCGACGACCCCCGCAACCCGTGCGCCGGGAGCGTGTTGGTGGTGCGAATGCGAGAGGCAGATCTCCACGCCGCACGTCCACGCCGGCGGCGTGCGCGCGGTGGCGACTCGGCTACGGTGCGCCTCCTCATGCGCGCCCTGACCGCTGTCCTCGCTGCCGCGACGCTGCTCGCGCTGGCGAGCTCGCCGGCTGCATCCGCCGCGAGCCGGAGCGTCCCGTTCGGCTTCATGGGCGTGTCCTTCGACCCGTCGATCGTGCCCGCCTCGCGCCTCGACGGCGAGATGGCTTTGATGGCCGCACGCGGGGTCGAGAGCATCCGCACGGCCTTCAACTGGACGGCGGCGCAGCCCTATGGGTCCCCCGCCGAGGTCCCGGCCGACCAGACCGGCCGCTTTCGCCTCGCCGATGGCGTCCCCACCGACTTCTCGGACTACGACCGCGTCGTCGCCACGGCCGCCGCTCACGGCATGCCGGTCCAGCCCGTCGTCCTCTGGGCCCCGGGGTGGGCGGCGAAGCCCGGAACTATCGAGCCACGGGATCCGGCGACCTACGCACGCTTCCTGGCGGCCCTCGTCGGGCGCTACGGGCCTCGGGGAACGTTGTGGTCCGAGCGCCCGGAGCTGCCGCGGACGCCAATCCGGCGATGGCAGGTCTGGAACGAGCCCAACCTCGGGGAGTACTGGCAGTCCCAGCCCTGGGCGACGAGCTACGTCAGCCTGCTGCGCGTCGCCAGCAGGGCCATCAGGCGCTCTGACCCCGGCGCCAAGGTGGTGCTCGCCGGGCTCGTGAACTTCTCGTGGACCAACCTCGAGCGCATCTACGACGCGGGTGGTCGCGGCGCCTTCGACGTCGCCGCAATCCATCCGTACACCGCGAAGGTCAGCAACGTCCTGAGGATCGTGAAGCTCGTGCGCAAGGTCATGCGCCGCAACGGGGACCGTCGCGGCGCCATCTCGGTCACGGAGCTGTCGTGGCCGTCATCGGGGCGGCGGACGAGCATCCGGCGGGGCTTCGAGACCACGGAGGCCGGTCAGGCGAAGCTGCTCGCGGCGGCCTACTCCCAGCTGGCTCAAGCGCGGCGAACCTACGGCGTCGACAGCGCCTACTGGTACGACTGGGTCTCGCGCGAGGTCTCGCCCAAGGAGCCGTTCGACTACGCGGGGCTGCGCAAGCTCGTCGGCACGGAGATCGTCTCCAAGCCGGCCCTCACCGCTTACGCACGGACGGCGCGGGGGCTGGAGGGCTGCACTAAGCGGCCGATCGCCACGCGGTGCCGCTGAGCCCTCGCGCCGGCCCGCAACACGGATAATCCCTGCCGATGACGGCGATCGAGGACGTGGTGATCCTCTGCGGCGGGCGGGGGACGCGTCTCCAGGCCCAGGCCGAGTCGATCCCGAAGCCGCTGGTGGAGATCGGGGGATGGCCGATCGTCTGGCACGTGATCCGCATCCACGCCGCCCAGGGCTTCGCGCGCTTCTGGCTGCTCACCGGCTACAAGGGCGAGCTCATCGACGCCTTCGCCCGGGACTGCCCGTGGCCGCCGGGCCTCGAGGTGCGCTGCCTGGACACCGGCCAGGACACACCGACCGGCGGCCGCGTCCGCCGCGCCGCGCCCAACCTTCAGGGCCGGCCCTTCACCCTGGCCTACGCCGACGGCGTCGCCGACGTGGACCTCCGTGCCCTCGTCGCCCACCACGAGGCGCACGAGGGCCTCGCCACCATGACCGTGGTCCGCCCCGAGCTGCCCTTCGGGGTCGCCGAGGTCGACGGCGACGGCCGCGTGCGCGGCTTCCGCGAGAAGCCGCGCGCCGAGCACTGGGTGAACGGCGGCTTCCTCTGCCTGGAGCCCGGAGCGCTGGACTACATCGGCGATGACAGCGTGCTCGAGCGGGGGCCGCTCGAGCGCCTTGCGGCGGACGGCCAGCTCCACGCCTACCGGCACGAGGGCTTCTGGGACTGCATGGACACCTACAAGGACGCGGTGCTGCTCAACGACCTGTGGGAGCGCGGCGCGGCGCCGTGGAAGCTGTGGGCGTGACGGGCGGACAGTGCGGCGTCTCGTTTAGGCCGGCCTCCAGGTGATGCGCTCGGCGCTGGTGACCGGCGCCTACGGGCTGCTCGGCTCGTGGCTCGTCCGCGCGCTGCTGCACCGCGGCGTCGAGGTGACGGTCGTGCGGCGCGATGCGACCCCGCGCTCGGCGCTCGTGCTGCTGGGCCTCGAGCCGCACCTCAACGTCGTCTTCGGCTCGGTGACCGACGCGGAACTCATGAATCGGACGGTCGGCGAATACGAGATCGACACCGTCTTCCATCTCGCGGCGCAGACGCTCGTCGGCCTCGCCAACCGCTCGCCCCTGACCACGTGGGAGGCCAACGTCCGAGGAACGTGGACTGTGATGGAGGCGTGCCGCGCTCACGCGGTGCCTCGCGTCGTCGTCGCGTCCTCCGACAAAGCCTACGGGCCTCATGCCGTGCTGCCCTACCGCGAGGACCTCTTGCTGCAACCACGGTTCCCCTACGACGCCAGCAAGGCCGCGGGCGATCTCATCGCCCGTTCCTACTGGCACACCTTCGGCGTTCCTGTTGCGACGACCCGCTTCGCCAACCTCTATGGCGGCGGCGACGCCAACCGCTCGCGGCTCGTGCCCGAGGCGGTGGGCGCTTCGCTTGCAGGCCGCCCGCCCGTCATCCGCTCCGACGGCAGTCCTGAGCGCGACTTCCTCTATGTCGAGGACGCGGTGGAGGCCTACCTGGCGATCGCCGCGGCGCTGGACGAAGGCGAGGGGGCGAGGGGCGAAGCCTTCAACGCGGGCGGCGGGCGGCCGCACACCGTCCTCGAGGTGGTGGAGAAGGACTGATCTGCCGGATCGCCGGCACCGACGTCGCGCCGGTCGTGCGGTGGACCGGCATCCCGCACGGCGAGATCGACCGCCAGTACGTCGACGCGACCAGGCTGCGGACGATGACCGGCTGGGCGCCGCGCGTGTCGCTCGAGGAGGGCATGGAGCGGACCGTGGAGTGGTATCGCGACCATCCCGGCCTCCTGGCCCCCTGACGAGCCGATCTCTGCTCCGTCGCACCCGCTTTCGGATACCTTGCCTCGGTGCTCCGCGGGCGAATAGCGCGCCTGAGGCGGAGGCTCGCAGGCAGGGTGCCGGCCGGCGTCGGCGGGTCGGATACGGCCCAGGCGGCCGGCCTCGCCTCTGCAGCGCTCGGCGCGAACCTCCTGGCGCTGCTGTTCACCGTCGTCTTCGCGCGCCTGCTGGGCGCCTCGGACTATGGCTCGCTGGCGGCCCTCCTGTCGACCTACATCATCCTCTCCGTCCCGGGCTCGGCGCTGCAGGTCGCCGCGGCTCGCGAGACCGCGATGGGACGCCTGGGCCGGGGCGGGGCGGTCGCAGCGACGGTCGCGCACTGGATGCACCGGCTGACGCTGATCACCCTCGCCAGCGCGGTGATCGGCGTGCTCGCCCGCGAGCCGCTCGCCACGGCGATCGGCGTGGAGGAGACGTGGGCGGCCGCCGCGATCCCCGTAACCGGCTGCGCGTGGGTCCTCTTGTGCGTAATGCGCGGGGTACTCCAGGGCCTGCACGCCTACCGGCCCGTTGGGCTGAGCATCATCGGCGAGGCGACCGGGCGGCTCGCGTTGAGAATGCGCTCTTCGCGATCGGCGGTGCGGTCACCGGCGCCTACCTCGCGACGCCGCTGTCGATGCTGGCCGCGACCGCCGCTCTCATCCCGGTCCTCCGGCACCGCACCGGCGCCTCCGACCACGGGCCCGAGCGCCGCAGGTTGCGCTCACTCGCCGTGGAGACATGGGCCCCGGTGATCGCGCTCACCCTGGTGGCGATTCTGCAGAACATCGACGTAATCATCGTCAAGCACCAAGTCGGCGGTGACCTGGCGGGCTCCTATGCGGCTATCTCGGTGGCGGCGAAGGCGATCATCTGGGTGGCGATCGGCCTGTCGATGCATCTCGTGCCTGACACGGCGCGGCGCGTGCGCGAAGGCGACGATCCGCGCCGCGCGCTCATCCGTGCCCTTGCCATCGTTGGCGTGCTCGCCGTCCCCGCGCTGGCCATCTTCGCCGCAGCGCCCACGGCGCTGATCCGTGTTGCCTTTCGGCTCGGACCTCACGCAGGCGAGCTCCGCGCTGCTGACCCTCGGCGTGGCGATGCTGACGCTCGCCTTCACCTACCTGGCGGTGCAGTACCAGCTCGCGTTGAGGCGCCGGGCGTTCCTTGGCGTTTTGGCCGTCGGCGCCGCACTCGAGCCGGCCATCCTCCTCGCGACGGGCGTGACCGATCCCGAGACCTTCGCGGCGCTCGTGCTCGTCGTCCAGGCCGGAACGGCCGCGGCAGTGCTGGGTACGCCGCACGTGCGGCGCTGCCGGGCCGGCAGCGGGCCGAGCGGGGAGAGAGCGGGGAGGACCGCGACGCGAGGCACCAGGCAGAGCAGACAGAAACCGCTCGTCGTCGCATCTCGGCGCGCTAGGCCCTGCGGACCGCGGACCCTGGGACCGCCTCGAGGGAGGACTGCGACGCGCACATCGCCGACGCGGGCGAGCGCAGCAACGGCCAGTCGTGGTGGCGCTCGTCGCGCCGGAAGCGGACCAGCACTCCGAGCGTGCGGAGGCCGTAGACCACGCTGCGCCGGAACGAGACCGACGAGGCCTCAAGGAAGTACCGGGTCGGGATCGGCACCTCGACGACGGTTGCGCCGCACGCGGCCGCCTGAGCGAAGATCTCCTGGTCGAAGACGAACTCGTCGCTGTTGCGCAGGAAGGCGATCGAGCGTAGGAACGCCGCGGAGAACGCCCGATACCCGGTGTGGTACTCGGAGAAGGAACGGCGAAACGCGACGTTCTCGACGCGGTCAGGAGCCTTTTGCCGATCCATCTCCAGCGCGGCATCCCGCCCATGATCGCCCGGTCGCGGAGCAGCCGCGAGCCGATCACGACGTCGGCCCGGCCTTCGAGGATCGGCGCGACCATCTTCGGGATCAGGGCGGGGTCGTACTGGTTGTCGGCGTGGACCATGACGACCACGTCGGCGCCGTCGAGCAGCGAGCGCTGGTAGCAGGTCATCTGGTTGGCGCCGTAGCCCCGGTTCACCGGATGGCGCATGACCTCGAAGCCCGCGTCCAGCGCCGCGCGTGTTGTCGCGTCCGGAGAGGCGTCGTCGACGAGGAGCGCGCGGTCGGCGGCCCCGGCGGGAAGCTCCTCGGCCACTTGCGCGATCGTCTTCGTGGCTCGGTAGGCGGGAAGCACGACGTGCACGCTCCGGGGGCCGCCACGATCGCGGACGAGCGGCGTGCGTGGTCCTTCGACGCGACCTTGCGTGCCACGACGACGCGCTCGTCGCCGAGCGACAGCGACACCATCGCGCTCCCCGGCGGCCGCCGAGCGGCCGAGGTGAGAGCTCCGAGCGTCCGGCTGCGCTCCCCGAGCCCCGAGAGCCAGTAGCGCAGGGAGAAGGTGCGGACGAACGGCACGTCGCGCGCGATCACCAGCCCGGTGGACGCGACGAGCTCGCGCAGTATCGCGCGCGGCAGCAGTACGGTGTGCGCCGGCAGGTAGCCCCACCAACGCGGGCCCGCGAGCCGTGCCGCGACGGAGGCGGGGTCTGGCGTGACGAGGAGCAGCGCGCCCCCAGGGGCGAGGAGGCGATGACATCGTTCCAGCGCGGCTGCCGGATCCTCGAGGTGCTCTAGTACGTCGGCGAGGACCACGACGTCCCAGCGGCCGTCTTGATCGGAAGGCAGTGCCTCCAGTGGCACTTCCCTCACCGGCAGGCGAAGACGGTCGCGCGCGTAGGCCACCGCTCGGGCTGAGAGCTCGAGCCCGGAACGTCGTAGCCCGTCGAGCAGCGCCTCGTCGAGCAGCAGGCCGTGGCCGCAGCCGACGTCGAGCAGGCGGCCCGGGGCACGGTCGCCGACCACCTCGAGCAGGCGCTTTGCGGTTCGCCTGCGACCGCGCTGCTCATCGAGGTACTCGTCGTCCGCCATCGAGCGGTAGAGCTCCTGCAGTGACGCGCCGCCGGGAAGCGCGGGCTGGTGCACCGCGTGGCAGTCCTCACAGCGGTACAGGTCGCCGTGGACTCCAGGAGTTTCGCAGCTCGGCGCGAGGTGCGCCGGAGCCGGCAGCATCGTCACACCGGGATAGCGGAGGTGGAGCCGCCCCTCGCAGACCTTGCAGCGTGTCGTTGCGGGCACGAAGTGGATGGTAGGCCCCGCTCACCGCAACGGCGGCACGAACCAGGTGTTGATGGAGCGTGCGCGAAGCGTCCCTCGGTTCCCGGTTCCACGTGGACCGGCGTGAAGATGTCGGCCTTGGACCAGGCAGCTCGGCCGCTCGGCATGCCGCGAGCGCGCCTACCTCGGTGCGCCGGACGAGCCGGCGCCTCCTCTAGGATCCTCCGCCCTCCCGGATCGCCTCGCCGTAGTCGTGGACGCAGTGCGGCTCGCCTCGATCGCCGCCGGGGCTCAGGCGGCCGAGCCGGCCCTAGCGCAGAACCGCAGCTTCCCGTTCGGCTTCATGGGCGCTGCGGAGAGCGTTCGCGGGCGTGCCAGGCTCACCGCGGCCAGGGCTCAGCATGGTGCGTGCCCCGCGCCCCCGCGGCAACGAAAAGCACGGTGTAGTCGCCGAATGGCGCGACCGGGCGGTAGCTGCGGGCGAGATAGCGGTCGAGTGCGCCCGCGCCGCCCGCCGGCGGCCCGGGCGACGGAGCCACTGCCGGCGAGCTCGAGCGCACGACCACGCGCAGCCGTGCCGCGCGCAGGTCGGCGACCATCCGCCGCTGGACGGCCGCGGTGGTCACCAGGCCGGCACGCAGTGGGTCATACGCGGTCAGGTAGGGCCTCTCGAGCAGCGTGTAGAGAAGCGTCGCGCCGCCGCGGGAGCGGTCGTACCGCGGCGCGGCGACGAACACCGGCCGGCCGGGTGGGACGCGGGCCGCAACGAAGGGGACGAGGCTGTTCAGCGCCGCGGCCTCGCCGCGCGCCGCGCGCACCCCGTCGGCCGACGGCGCGCGCAGCGTCGCCTCGTCGGGAGCGGCCACGGCCTGGTCGAAGCGAAGCTCCCAGCCGGTCACCGCCACCAGGCCCACGCTGCAGGCGAGGGCGGCGCGCACGAGTGGCACCGGCATCCCGGCGCCCGCGAGGGCGAGCATCGCCGGCGCCACCGCCGCGAGCACGCCCACGTGCAGCGCGTCGGGACGCAGGAGCAGCGAGGCCGCGCCCGCAAGGGCGAGTGGGGCAAGCGCGAGCTCCTCGCGCGTCGGGCGCCGCACGAGCGCGGCGAGCGCCCAGAGGGCGAGCCCGGCGAGCAGCAAGAGTGGGAGGTAGAACTGCAGCGCGGGCGTGATCTCGACGCCGCCGCCGTAGCGCAGGGGGAAGGACGGCGCGCCGTCGCGCTGGTGTCGGAGAAAGACCGCGGTCTGGTCCCACACCGCGCCGGGCGCCGCGAGCACGAAGGGCGCCCAGGCGAGGACGGCCACGGCGACGGCCGCCGCGAAGGCCCGCACGCCGGCTCGGTCGGCCGGCTCCTCGCCCTGCACGCGCGGCCCGTCGCGGGCGGCGACAAGCAGGCCGAGCGCGGCGGCGAGGCCGAGCTCGGGACGGAAGGCCGCAGCCACGCCGGCCAGCACGCCCCCGCCCACCGGCGAGCGGCGCGCGAGCAGCAGCGCGCCCAGCCCGAGAGCGAGGGCGGCCGGCGTCGGGCCCGGATCGGCCGGCCACGCCACGCCCCGGCCGTCGCGACCCACGCGAGCAGCGCCCAAACGAGCGGCGCGCTGCGCCGTGTCAGCGCGAAGGCCTCCAAGGCCACCACCGCGACGAGCGCGACGCGGACGATCCTCCACCAGACCAACGAGGGCCCGAAGAGCTTGACGAGCCCGGCGAGGAGCAGCGCCTGGCCGGGGCCTGCGTTCAGCCAGAAGTCGCGATAGGGCACCTCCCCCGCGGCGACGCGGGCGGCCGCCTGCAGCGCGATCCCCTCGCCGTCCGGCGCCACGGGGCGCAGCAGGGTGAAGCCCGCGAGCGCGGCGGCGACGACAAGCAGCGCGGGGGCGAGCCAGGCCGGGTCGGGTCGCCCCCGCCCGGGGCCCATCCGTGGCCGGCCGGGGGCCCGGAGCAGCGGCCACGCGCGGGCGTCCGACGCCCAGGGCAGCGCCCGCACGCGGCGGCGGCGGCGACCTCCGGTCACCCAGCGGCATGGTGCCTCCAAGCGCAGCACTCGGCGCCACGCTACCGCCGTGAGCGGCGTCGGGCGAGAAAGCCCTACGCGGTCCAATGGACGGTCATCCAGCCGTCACCGGAGGCGATGGACGGGCAGCGCGATGCGGCGCCTAGCCGAGCGCGAGCCCGCGGCGGGGCGAGGGCGGGATCGCGGTCTCCACCGGGACGGTGGCGGTTAGCCGCAGCCTCCGTCGGTCGGCGAGCACGGCGGGCAGGAGCGGCACCGCCGCGACCGAGGCCTTCAGGTGGGCGGCGAGGCGCCGCTCGCGGGCCGCGTGGCAGAGCCACCCGGCCTGGCGGTAGACGACCCCCGGAAGCCAGCGCGCCGGGAAGTGCTTGACCACCAGCAGCAACGTGTTGCGCTGGGTCCACGACCACGCCGAGCGGCTCGCCCCATCCGAGGAGCCCTCCCCCGCGTGGCGCGCGACCACCGGCTCGTAGCGGCACCGCCAGCCCGGCCAGCCGCAGGCGCAGGCCGAGGTCGACGTCCTCGAGGTAGATCACGAGGGTCTCGTCGAAGCCGCCGACGGCGAGGACCGCGTCGCGGCGGTAGACAGCGGCGCCCGCGCACGCCGAGAAGGCCTCCCCCGGAGCGTCGAAGCGCCCGTTGTCGGTCGTGCGCCGCCCACGCTGCTCGCATGCGCCGTCGCGGCGCAGGAGGTCGCCCGTGTCGTAGACCTGGCTCGGGTCCTCGAGGTCGACCATCTTGGTCGCCACCGAGGCGACGCCAGGGTCCTCGTCGAGCACGGCGGCGGCCCGGCGCAGCCAGTCGGGCGCAAGCACCACGTCGGTGTTCACGAGCGCCACGTGGCCCGCCGACACCGCGGCGATCCCGCGGTTGGCCGCCGCCGCGAACCCCGTGTTGCGACCCAGGCGCAGCACCTCCACCCGCGCGCGCCGTTCGGCGGCGGCGTCGGACCCGTCGGTCGAGCCGTTGTCGACGACGAGCACCTCGTCGGGCGGCGGGTCCTGCCCCATCACGGAGTCCAGGCACGCCTCGATCCAGCGGGCCCCGTTCCAGTTGGGGATGACGACCGCGGCCGCGGTCACGCAGGTCGGCGCCACGGCGCGGCGGGGCGGCCGACCCGGGCGCGCACGCGCTCGGCCGCGCGCGGCGTGTGGTCGACCCCGCGGGCCGCCTCGACGGCGTCGCGCATCTGGCGGCGGAAGCGCGCGACGCTGAAGCGGTCGGCGTTGCGCGCGCACGCCGCGGGGTCTATCGCTCCGTCGTCGAAGCCCCGCACCGCCTCGGCGAGCACGTCCGGCTCGAGCTCTGAGAAGAAGGTGCCGGTCACGCCCTCGACGACCGTCTCGCGCGCGCCGCCGCTCGCGTGGGCGATGACCGGGCGGCCGGCCGCCTGGGCCTCGACGGCGGCGATGCCGAACTCCTCCGTGGCGGTGACGATCATCGCCCGGCACCCCTGGGCGAGCTCGGAGATGCGGGCGTCGGAGACGCGTCCCTCGATGCGCACGGTCGGCCCGGCGAGCCGTCGCAGGCGCTGGAGCTCGGGCCCGTCGCCGGCGACGACGAGCGGACAGGCCGAGCCGGTTGAAGGCCTCCACAGCGACATGGATCCGCTTGTGGGGCATGAGCTCGGAGACGATGAGGTAGTGGTCGCGCACTGGGCCCGGGCTGAAGCGCGTCGTCTCGACCGGCGGGTAGACGACCGCGGACTCCCGGTTGAAGTAGCGCGCGATGCGCTTGCGCGTGCCGTCCCGGAGATCGCCAGGTAGGCGTCGACGCGCTGCGCGGCGATCCAGTCCCATCGACGCCACGGCTGAAGATGACCGCCAGGGCGGCCCGGGTCACCGGATCGCGCTGGGCGAGCGTCGTGTCGCGCGCGTTCCACGCGTAGCGGAACGGGTTGTAGCAGTAGCAGACGTGCACGGCCCCGGGGGCGGGGATGACGCCGTGGGCCCACGCACTCGAGCTCGACACGACGAGGTCGTAGTCCGAGAGGTCGAAGCTCTCCACCGCGAGCGGGTAGAGCGGGAGCGGGGCGCGGAAGTTGCGCGCGGTGGGGCGCAACCGCTGGAGGTAGGAGGTCTTGATCGTGCGGTGCGCGAAGCGTCCCTCCGTTCCCCGCTCATCGTAAACGGGAGTGAAGATGTCGGCCTCGGGCCAGATCTCGCACAGGGTCGAGAAGACCCGCTCCGCGCCGCGCAGGTCGAGCAGGAAGTCGTGCACGAGGGCGACGCGAGGGGCGCCGCTATCGCCGGCCATGCGGCGAATCTAAGCATGGGCCGAGCCGGCCGCGCTCTCCGCCCGGGTAGGTCGTCGCACGCCTCAGCGGGCGGCGTTGGCCAGCACCTCGTGCGCCTGGCGCGCCGCTCGCTCCCGACTGCGGGCGGCGATCCGCGGCGCTCCGCCCGCTGCAACAAGCTGCCGGCGCAGCGCATCGTCCGCGGCGATCCGCCGCAGCGCCTGCGCGAGCGCCGCGACGTCGCCCGGCGCGACGAACAGCGCGCCCTCGCCGAGCGTCTCCCGCATGCCCGGCACGTCGCTCACGACCGACGGCGTCCCGAAGCTCAGCGCCTCGAGCGGCGGCAGCCCCAGCCCCTCGAGCCGCGAGGGGAGCACGAGCGCGATCGCGCCGGCGTAGAGGCCCGCCAGGACGTCGTCGCTCACTCGCCCGAGCAGCGTCGCGCCGGCCGCGGCGAGCACGTCGCGCTCGCGGCCGTCGCCGACGACGACCAGGCCCGCGTCCAGGCCTTCGGCGCGTGCCGCGGAACGCCGCGGCGAGCACCTCGGGCGCCTTGAGAGGCTCGAGCGCGCCGACGAACAGCAGGTAGCGCGAGGGAACTCCTGGCGTCGCGGGGACGCCGCGCCCGGCCGCCTCCCCCACCCTCCCGACGCCCGGCAGCACGGCGACGACCTTCTCGGCGGGCAGCCCCCAGCGAGACAGTGCCTCCTCCCGGGTGGCCGCGGAGTTCGTCATGACCATCGCCGCGCGGCGGGCGAGCGACCGGGGCCTGGCGAGACGCTGCCAGAGCCGTTCGTAGCCCGTGAAGTCCTGCAGCCGGCGTCGAAGGAGAGGTCGTGCAGGGTGAGGACGAAGGGCACCCCGTGGGACACCGCGACCGGCGCGGGCTCGGGCAGCCACACCACGTCGGGCGGCGCGCCCGCGAGCCGGTCCAGTCGCGGGCGGCCGGCGAGGGCCGCCGCGGCGTAGCGCGCCCGGCGCCCGGCTCCCGAGCCCGCGGTCACCACGCGCCGAGTCCTCGGACGGGAACGTGGCGCGCAGGGCCTCGAGCATCCCGGCCGTCACCCTCGCGATGCCCCGGCGCTCCTTCTCGAGCGTTCGGCCGTCGACGGCGACGCGCATGCCGCGGGACCCTAGTCAGCCCGCGAGCGAGGCGAGCAGCGCGTCGACCTCGCGCGCCGCGCGGTCCCAGGAGAGTGTGGCCGCCCGCGCGAGCCCCGCGGCGGAGAGCCGCTGGCGCAATGGCTCGTCCTCGAGCGCGCGCCCGAGCGCCGAGGCGATCTGGCCGGAGTCCTCGGGGTCGACGAGCAGCGCCGCGCCGCCGGTCGTCTCGGGCAGCGCGGCGCGGTCGGCGGCCACGACCGGCACGCCGGAGGCCATCGCCTCCAGGCAGGTCAGGCCGAAGCCCTCGTGGCGGGAGGCGAGCACGAAAGCGCGCGCGCCGGCGTAGAGGCCGGGCAGCAGATCGTCGTCGACGTGCCCGAGCGCGCGGACGGCGCCGGGGCCCTGCTCGGCACGCAGCTGGGGGCGACCGCCGCCGGCCGCGACGAGCTCGACGCCGCGCGCCGCGAGCTCCCGCCCCGCGGGCTCGAGCGCGGCGAGGTTCTTGCGCGCGACCAGGCTCCCGACGGTCAGAACGTACGGTCGCTCCAGGCCGAGCGCGCGGGCGGCGCCGGCCGCGTCGGCGGTGGGCGCGAAGCGCTCGTCCACCCCGCCGTGCACGACGGTCACCCGCTCGCGCGAGACACCCATCAGCTCGACGATCTCGTCGCGCGAGAACGACGACACCGTGATCACCCGTACCGCAGCCCGCGCCAGCGCGGGGAGCATGGTCCGCTGCCACGCGGCGTACCCGCGCGAGTACCACTCGGGGTGAGCGAGGGCCGAGGCGTCGTGCATGACCACGACGTTGCGCGGCCAGGCGAGGGGTGCGAGGTTGGCGGGGGAGAGCCCGATCCCCGCCCGGGCGCGGGCGGCGAGGGCGGGGAGGGCGAGCCTGCTCCCACGCGTGCCCGAGCCGGTGGCTCAGCGCGACCGGCGGGGTCGCGACGCGGTAGGCGCCAGGCCGCAGGGCCGGGAGCCGCCGCGCCATCTCGCGCGCCCACCGCTCGACGCCGCCGAGCTCGGGCCGGGCCGCCGCGCGCGCGTTG
>CAVSMB010000034.1:0-31221 GCA_963728925.1 uncultured Actinomycetes bacterium
GGTCGAGCACGCTCGACGCGGCCCCGGGACGGGACGGTCGCACGCCTGCCGTCGCCGCTCACCCCCGCGCGGCGAGGTCGTCGTAGGTGATCGCCGTGCGTCGCCGGGCGCGGCGCAGGACCGCCTCCAGCGCGAGCACGTGGCGGGGGTGATCGAAGTCGGCCGGGTGGAGGTCGAGGCGCAGCAGGCGGCCCTGCACGAGTGCGCCGGCGCGCACGAGCGAGGGGGAGAGCGCGCGCCGGACCGCGCCCGAGCTCCCGAGCCCGAGGGCCGGCCCGGCAGCCAACCGGCGCCGTCCGCGCCGGTCCCGTTCCCGTGCCAGACGCGGAGCAGGCCGGCCCACCAGTCGAAGCTGCGCGCGAGCTCCTCGCGCAGCGGGGCGGTGTAGGCGTAGGCGGGGGCGACGAAGCCGTGGGCCTCGAGGCCGGCGAGCCGCAGCACGCGGCGTCCCGAGCGCACGGCGCGGCGCGTCGCCTCCTCGTCGAGGCCGACGAACTCCGCCGAGCGCCCACCCTGGAGCCCGGCGATGGCCTGGCGAGCGGGGCCCGCGCGATGCAGTTGGCGATGCTGGAGCCCGTGCTGGGCGACCGCGTCGCCCTCGCACACGCGTTCACGCAGCCAGTCGGCCAGGTCGGGACGGCGCGCGTCGAAGGGGTGAAGGTCGGCGGCGGGGATCACGAGCAGCGTCGCGCGGTCGACGCCGAGGTCGCAGAGCCAGTCGCGGATCAGCGCGCAGCGCTCGTAGGTCGCCGGCTCGATGTCGTGCACGGCGACGAGGATGTCGCCGGTCATGCGGCAAGGCGCTCCACGTCGATCAGCTCGGCGGCGAAGACCGCGGGCCAGCTCGACTGTGCGGCAAGGGTCGCCGCGGCTGCGAGGTCGCGTGGCGCGGCGCGTGCCCGCTCGATCGCCTCGAGTAGCGCGCCGGCGTCCCCGGCCGGGAAGGTCTCGACGAGCTCGGGGCCGATGACCCGCGCCGCGGGCGCCGAGGCGTCGGTGACCGTCCGCGCGCCGCTCGCCGCCGCCTCCAGCGCGACGAGCCCGAAGGTCTCGTGGGGCCCGGGCATGCAGACCACGCGCGCCTGGGCGTAGAGCTGCGAGAGGCGTTCGCGGTCCTCGACGAAGGGGCGGAAGGAGACGCGCCGCGCGAGCCCCAGCCGTCTCGCCCGGGCAGCCAGGGCGTCGCCGAGCGGCCCGCTCCCCACGATGGTCAGCGGCCACGGGTCGCCGGCGCGGGCGGCGGCTTCGAGCAGCAGGTCGACGCCCTTCTCGCGCGAGAGCCGTCCGGCGTAGAGCACGTGGTCACCGCGGGGCTCCTCGGGTCGCGGCCGGAAGGCGGGATCCAGTCCGAGGCGCAGCGGCATGGTCGGCGCGCGACCCGTGTCCCCGAAGGTGTCGACCACGGACATGACCGCGTCCACGCGGCGGTAGGCGCGACGGAAGCAGGCGCGGAGCACGGGTCGCCAGAGCGCGGCGGGGCCGGGCATCGCTGCGGCGTCGAGGTCGACGCCGGCGTGGTGGATGACGACGCTCACGGCGCCGAGCTCGGCGGCGACGCGGCCGCTGGAACCGGGCGCCCAGAAGGGATCGTGGAGCATCACGACGTCGGGCGCGATCCTGCGCAGGGTCTCGCGCAGGCGTCCGGCGCCGAGCGGAAGCCGGTAGCCGTTGGACGCCGCGATGCGCACGGCGGGGAGCTCGTGCCAGACGTCACCGTGGCGCTCCCGGGCGCCCGGCACGACGACGTGGTGCTCGAAGGCCCCGCTCTCCGCGGCGACGGCGGCCTTGGCGTCGAGGTAGCTGCGGATGCCCCCGCTGCGCTCCCCGTAGAAGAGCGCGACGTCGGCCACCCGCAGCGGCGGACGCTCCACGAGGCGCAGGTGCGGCCGAGAGCGGTGCGGCGTCCGCAGCGCCGCGTCAAGCGACACGCGCGAGCTCCGCTGGGACCGCGGGGGCGAGCGCGCGTCGGTAGCCGTCGGCGAGCTGCGCGAGCGAGCGCTCCCACGTCCGCGCGCGGACCTCGCCGAGCGCGCCGCCGGCGAGGCGGCGCCGCAGCCGGGGCGAGCGCGCCAGCTCCACCAGGGCCTCGCCCAGCGCACCCTCGTCAGGCTCGCACAGACGCCCCGTGACGCCGTCGCGGACCAGCGCGAGCGGGCCGCCCCGGGCGACGGCGACGACCGGCACGCCGGAGGCCTGGGCCTCGAGGATCACCTGCCCGAAGGTGTCGGTCACGCTCGCGAAGAGGAACACGTCCGCGCTCGCGTAGGCCTGCGCGAGCTCCTCGCCCTCGAGCCATCCGAGGAAGGTCGCGTGCTCGCCGAGGCGCTCGCGCAGCGCGCGCTCCTCGGGGCCGCCACCGGCCAGCACCAGGTGCAGCCGCGGGTCGCGCTCGCGGGCGGCGAGGTAGGCGTCGGCGAGCAGCGCCGCGCCCTTCTCCTTCGTGAGCCGTCCCGCGTAGAGCACGTTGAGGCGCCCCGGGAGGAGCCCGTCGACGCGCTGGCCGGGATCGAAGCGCGAGACGTCGACGCCCCGGTCCCAGCGCCCGAGCCGCTCGGCTCCGATCCCGAGCCGCTCGAGCGAGGCGTCGGCCGCCGGGCTGGGCGAGAGCACCACGCGACAGGCGCCGTAGAAGGCGCTCAGCCCGGCTGCCATCCCGAGCTCGAGGCGCCGATCGCCCGAGCGCAGCCCCGCGTAGACCGCGAGCTCGGTGTGGTAGCTGCCGACGAGCGGCAGCTCGGCGATCCGCGCGAGCAGCCCCGCAGCGATCCCGCCCGGGCCAGGGGAGACGAGGTGGACGAGGTCGTAGCGGCCCTCGGCGATCGCCTCGGTGACGGCCGTTAGGCTCGGGACGCCGACCTGCAGCCCGGGGTAGAACGGGATCGGAACCTCGGCGACCGCGGGCAGGCGGCGGTCGACGTTGGGGTCGGTGCCGATCACCTCGACCTCGAAGCCGGGCAGCCCGCGCTCGCGCAGCTCGTCGAGCGTGCGGGTGACGCCGTGCATCCCGCCGACGGCGTCGGCGACCAGCGCGACGCGACGGGGCTCGTGCGCTCCGGGGCCGCTCTCGCGGACGAGCTTGCCCTTCTCGCGGCCGAGGAACAGCGCGGCGGGAACGTAGGGGACCGCGGGCACGCAGGCCTCGAAGAGCCCGGTCGCGGCGGCGCCGAGGTCGCCGCCGGCCGCGGCCGCGGTGAGCGTGTCGCCGACCGCCCTGCGCAGCTTGCGCTCGTGGCAACGGCGCGCGCGGCGAAAGAGGTCGGCGTGGGAGAAGTCGTCGTCCTTGAGGTAGGCGAGCAGGCGGTCGGACGGGAGATCGAGGTCGACGCTGTCCAGCCATGAGGCGAGCAGGTCGCGTGCGTGGTCCGGGCGCAGGTCGGTGCCCAGCGCGGTCCGCCGCGCGTCGCCCTCGACGACGATCCGCTGGACCATGTGCAGGACGGCCTGCGGGTCGGGATACCGCGCCGCCTCGCGGGCCAGCACCCGCGACGCGAGCCCCATCGCGGCGTGGGCCCACTTCGCGGCGCTGCCCTGCTCGCCGCGAGCGTCGGCGCGGCCGGCGCGAACGTGGGCGAGGAACTCCCGTGGCGTCGTCACGGCGGGCGTCTCGGTGAAGGTGCGCCCGACGTCGACGCCGGCGTGATCCTGACCCGGCCACGCCGGTCCCGCCGTGGGTCTCGATGTAGATCGTCGCGGGGTGGTTGAGCTCCTTGGCGCGCGACCCGTTGCGCGTCTCCCAGACGCCGAAGAGCTGAGCGAGCCGGCGGCGGTGGCGCGGCAGCAAGGGCGCTTCCACGGCGTAGAACGGGTGCGCGAGCGCGCAGGTGATCTCGCGCTCGTGCAAGTACTCCGCGCACGCTTCGACGTCGTCGTTGTGGGCCTGCAGCCACTCGTGGTCGCCCGGGGTGATGCCGTAGCAGAGGACGTGAACGGCCTGCGGCTCGCCCTTGAACCACGCCGTCAGCTCCTCGGAGACGAACACGTCGTGCCGGTCGGCGATGGCCAGCGCGCCGTCGATCGTGTCGTGGTCGGTGATCGTCACGAAGTCCATGCCGCGCCGCTTGGCGAGCTCGTGGACCTCCTCGGGCGGTGTGGCGCACTCGGGCAGGCCCAGCGCGCGCTGGATGCCGAGCTTGGACAGCTGCGAGGCGGTCGAGTGGCAGTGCAGGTCCGCCCGGACGGTGGTGGCGGGAATCATCGGCGCTCCCTCGTTCGTTTCCATGTCGTGAAGGGAGAATCGCCCGCAAATCAGCCGCTTCAGTTACCAGGGCGCAAAGACGCTGTGACGAAGCGGTGAACGCCGGCGCGCCGCGTTCACCGGATGGCAACCCGCCCGGGCGGCGCGGCGGCGAAACCCATCGTCGTGTCCGCCACGGTGCGCCCCGAGACGCGGCCGGTGCTGCTCGAGCGAGGCGCGCTGACCGTGGAGGTCTCGCTGCGGCCGGTGTCGGTCACCGTGCGGCGCGCCGGCGCGCCGGTGATCGAGCGGCTGGGCGCGTGGTGCGCCGACGGGCTGGTGGCGGACCGCTTCGTGCAGCTCACCGAAGGAGTGATCCCGCGCGAGCGGCTGGAGGCGGCCGATCCCGTGCAGACCGGCCACGTCGTCGACGCGAGCGGCGACGGGGTGGTCCTCGGGGCGCGCACGCGCTCGGGGCGCGACGCCGAGGTCTCGGTCTCGCTGCCCGCGAGCGGCGAGGTGGTGGTCGGGGTATGGGTCGCGAGCGCCCCGCTGCGGGTCGGGGCTCTGTGGGAGGGAAGGCTCGGCGAGCGCTTCGTCGGCCTCGGCGCGCGCCACGGCGAGCGGCTCGACCAGTCGGGCCGCTGCGTGCGCCTCGGCGCCGACCGCCGCTACACGGGGCCCGACTGCCCCGACGAGATGGCCGAGCTGGGGGGCGTGCCGCAGGGCGACTACGCCCCGGCGCCGTGGGCGATCTCGAGCCGCGGCTACGCGCTGTGGCTCGACACCGCGGGTGAGGGCGTCGAGCTCGACCTGCGCGGCCCGACCTGCGTGTCGGTCCGCTCGGCGTCAGGGCCGCTGGCCCTTCACCTGGCGCTCGACGCGACTCCCGCCGCGCGGCTGCGCCGCTACCTGCGGGCCGTCGGCTTCCCCGCGCTGCTGCCCGAGTGGGGCTACGGGCACTGGAAGTCACGCGACGTCTACGAGCACCAGGACGTCGTCCTCGACGACCTCCTCGGCTACCGCTGGCACCGCATCCCGCTCGATGCGATCGTCATCGACTCCCCGTGGGAGACCCAGTACAACACCTGGGCCTTCAACCCGCACCAGTTCCCCGACCCGGAGGCGATGGTGGCGCGGCTGCGGGCGGCGGGGGTGCGCACCGTCGTGTGGATCACCCCATGGGTGAACCTCGAGTCGGTCGACGGCCAGATGCCGCCCGACCCGGCGTCGCGGCGCATGCACCGGGAGCCCGCCGCGAACTACGCGCCCGCCGCGCCGCCGGGCACTTCGTGCGGTCGCTCGGCGGCGAGCCGCACGTCGCGCGCTGGTGGATGGGCACCGGCTCGGTCCTCGACTTCACCAACGAGGCGGCCGAGGCGTGGTGGCGCGGCCTGGCGCGCGGCGCGCTCGAGCTGGGCGTCGCCGGCATCAAGGCCGACGACGGCGAGGGCTACTACTTCCCGTCCGGTGTGCGCTTCGCCGACGGCCGCGACGGCGCGCGGGCGGCGTGGGCCTACGGCGAGCTCTACCGCGCCTGCATGCAGCGCGCGCTCGACGAGGTCCATCCGGGCGACGGTGTGCTCTTCGGGCGCAGCGGCTGGAGCGGCCAGCAGCGCCTGGGCGTGCTCTGGGGCGGCGACCAGGTCTCGGACTTCTGGTCGCTGCGCGCGCTCGTGGTGGCGACGCTGTCGGCGGCGGCGAGCGGCTTCTCGAACTGGTCGCACGACGTCGGCGGCTACCTCGGCAGCCGGCTCGTGGACCGCTGCCCGCGAGAGCTGCTCATCCGCTGGGCCCAGCTGGGCTGCTTCACCCCGCTCATGCAGGCCCACGGGCGCCTTACCCAGGAGGCCTGGACCTACGACCGCGAGACGCTCGAGCTCTTCCGCGCCGCCGTGCTGCTCCACGAGCGCCTCGTTCCCTACGTGCGGGCGGCGGCGGCCACCGCGGCGCGCAGCGGCCTGCCGATCGTCCGTCCGCTGTGCCTGCTCGACCCCGCCGACCCGCGCGGCTGGACGCTCGGCGACGCCTTCGGCTACGGGCCGGCGCTGTGGGTCGCTCCGGTGCTGCAGGACGGGGCGCGCGAGCGCCGCGTCGCCATGCCGCGCGGCGAGTGGATCGACTTGTGGTCCGGCGCGCGCGTGCCCGGCGGCGGCGAGGTGGTGGCCGACGCGCCGCTCGCGCGCATCCCGGTGTGGGTGCGATCCGGCTCGATCCTAGTCACCCACCCCGCCGACCACGTGGCCGCGGGCCTCGGCGACACGCCCGAGCGCGAGCGGCCGCTGGAGGCGACCCTATGGGGCGAGCCGCGTTGTGGCCGGGCGACCGTCAGGCTCGCCGACGGCACGGGGATCCGCTGGAATGCGGGACGCTGGTCGGTGAGCCCTGAACGCCCGGTGCGGTTCGCGCAACGCGGATGACCGGCCCGCCCGCACTACATGTTTCCCGGCGCCCTTCTGGTGCTGATTGCGGCGGCTCAGGCGGCGCGAGGCCTGCGCTGGTCGTCGACCGCGCTGGCGCTGGGCTCGGAGCCAGCCCGTCTCCAGACGCGGCGATCACCGACTCGGTTCTCGTCGCGGTTCTGGGGCTCCGGCTCGAGCGGCCCGTACGCGAGGTTCGGCCGAAAGCCTGCCTGCCCGTGGGCGCCGCGAGCCGCGGTCCGGCGAGCTTCCCGGTCTCCCCGGGCAGCGCGGTCGTGGTCAAGTGGGCGACGGGCCCGGTGAGCGTTCGCCGCTTCTCGGGGGGCGCGCCGGTCCCGATCGGCACCGCCTCGCCGGGACAGCCGGTGCTGATCCGCATGCCGCCCGATCGCGCCCCCGGCCGTCCGTGGCAGGTCAGCGTCGCGGGATCCTCCGTGCGCGTCTGCCCGGCCGGCTGAGCCGCTCCCCCTGTTCTCAGCGCGCGTACGCCCACGGCACCGGCGCCCTGCCCCCTGGCGTCGAGGGCGGGCTCGACGCGCAGGCCGTCTACAGGTGACCGTCGAGCACGACCTCGACGTCCTCGTGGACCTTCAACGTCCCGAAGAGGATCGAGTAGGGCTTCATGCCCCAGGCCGTCTGCTTGACCACCACGCTGGCGCTCACCGTCCCGTCGTCGCCGACCGCCAGCTCGAAGTTGATCGGCTGGGTCTTGCCGACGATCGTCAGGTCGCCCTGCACCTTGAGCCGGCTGCCGTCGCCGGCGTCGCCGTCGCCGTCGCTTTGCACTCGCGTCGAGCGGAAGGTGATGTCCTGACGCTTGAGGACGTCGTCATCGATCGACTTGTGGATGCTCGCCTTGTCGTCCTCGCCGAGCGCCTGGATCCCGCCGTGACCGCTCTGCACGCGAAGCGAGGTGGCGTCGGCGGCGAGCTCCATGCTCGTCGTCGCGGGGTCCTCGCCGATCTCGAGCGAGGCCTCCCAGGAGGTCACGTGGATCATGAGGTCGTGCCCGGCCTTCGCCGCGGCGCCGCTTCGCTTGGTGCGCACCTCCAGCGTGGCGTTGTCGGGTCCGAGCCGCTGGGACACGCGCCGAGCATATCTACGCCGGCCCTCGAGAATCCGAGGGCGGCCTTCGACACGGGAGACGACCGACGTGGCCATTGAGCTCGACCATCCCTTCTCGACGACGAAGCCGATCGACGAGAGCTTCGCGGCCATCGAGGCCGGCGGCCAGGGCCGCGCCAACGCCGACGTGACCTTCCAGCTGAACGACGGCGGCGGGACGGTCCACACCAGCGCGCAGATCACCGGCAAGGCGGCCTCGATGGGCGAGGGCGTCGTGATCGGCGTGGTCGACGGGCCGATCACCTACTTCACCGGGAACCTCGGCCAGATCTGATCGAGTCCGGGTCGCTCGGCCAGGTCCGATCGCCGCAAACGCGCCCATGGCGACCATCGCGATGCGACAGATCCGCGAGGGCGAAGTGCCGTTCGACGGCGGGACGGCGATCCAGGAGGACCCGGATCGCCCGGCCTTCCGCGGCAACGGCCCCGACGACTACGTCTGCGTGCGGTGCGGCAACGTCCTCGCCGAGGCGATGCATGCGGTGCAGATGACCAAGAAGGTCCGGGTCCGCTGCGGGCGCTGCTCGACGGTCAACGTCGCGGTGGCGGATGAGGGGGACGAAGCGGCGCGGTCTCTACCCCTCCGGCGTTCGCCCAACCCCCGCCGCGAACGGGGACCCGGAACGTCACGGCTTCTTCACGCCGCGGTCACCGCAGGTTCACCCGGTGTCGAGGCCTCCCGAGAGACCCTTGTCCCATGGCCGCACGAGCCGTGGGCCGGCGCGAAGCCGGGCCGGCCGGAGAGGCCCGATGGGGCCCTGTCGATCTGCGCAGCTTCCGGCGCGAGCTCGCGGGCGGATCCAGCACGCCGGTCCACGTCGCCACCTTCGCGGCGGCGTCGACCAGCGTCCGCGTCGTCCGCCTGCGGACGCCGCAGCGGCTCGCCGTGTGGTGCGCGGTACGAGGGGTGGAGCACGCGCTGGTCGGCGGGTTCTTCACGCGGCCCGGTGGCGTGCCGCTCGGCGAGCTGCGCACGGCCGGCATCGCCCGGCCCCACGTGCCCTTCGACGCGCCGTGGGGAGCGCAGCGGGCCTGCGTCCACGTCGCCGGCGACCGGGTACGCATCGCGAGGCGGCCCGAGCTCGAGCGCGAGCCGGCCGGCGACGTCCTCCAGGCGGGCCCGCTGCTGGTCCGCGACGGCCGAGCCGTGGTCGCCGACCGGGACGATCCCGAGGGGTTCTCGGCCGGCGCGCGGCAGTTCGACTCCGACATCACCGCGGGCCGCTACCCGCGCGCCGCGCTCGGCGTCGGCGCCGAGCGCCTCTTCGTCGTGGCCTGCGACGGCCGCAGCGCGGCCGACGCAGGACTGACCCTTGCCGAGCTCGCCGAGCTGCTCGTCGAGCTCGGCGCCGAGCATGCGCTCAACCTCGACGGCGGCGGCTCGACCTCACTCGTGTGCGACGGCCGTCTGCGCAATCGCCCGCGTGCCGACCACGAGGTCGACCTGCCGCTGGGTCGCCCGGTCGCGACCGCGCTCGTCTTCGTGCCGCGCTGACGCCCCCTCAGCGGGCCGCGAGCCGGTCCTGCGCCCAGCGCTCGACGAGCCGGCGCTGGACGTCGGTGAGCGCGACGCGCTCGCCGCGCTCGATGCGCGCGGCGGCCTGGGCTAGGGTGAGCCCCACGCCGGTCAGCAGGCTGCCGACCAGCGGCGGCGCTTCGCCGCCGCACACTCCTGTCTCGCATCGCGCATCCGCCATGTGTCCAACGGTAGCGGCAACGCGCCGCCGGGTTGCCGTGCGGCCGCCGAGACTGATGTGATGCGGGACACCGGGGGAGAGCGAGCCATGGGCACAAGGAGCCTCGGTGCTCTCGAGGCTGCCCGACCGCCGCCCGCGCGACAACGTCGCCAGCGCGTCCACTCGCGTCGGCGAGCCGCCGACGCGCATCGAGGCGGCCGGTCGCGGCCCGCGCCGGGCGTCGGCACCGGGCGGGGGCGCGAACCTCCGCCTCGCGGTGCGAACCACGGGACGCAGGACCGCGTCCGGGGTGCGTCTATGCGTCGCGCCGGCGCGCGAGCTCGTCCCCGTGCTGGCCGACCGCGACGGGGTGGTGCGCGGCCGCCGCGTGTGCTGGAGCGTGGGCAAGGTGCCGCGCGGGACACGGGTCGCGGTGCTCGTCCACGTCCGCGTGGGCTCGCGGGCGAGGACGGGTGCGCTGATCAGCCGCTTCCGCGCCACGGCGGGCAACGCGGGCCGGCCCGCGGCCGCGTCGCGCTGCGCGTCCGCCTGGCCCGCTGAGCGGGCGCCGGACCGCTTCACGGCCGCCGGCCCGCCTCGCGGCCGCCGGGCCCTCGTCACGGCCGCACTTCGAGCTCGGCGATCTGCTCGCCGGTCTGCTCGAACTCGATCTCGAAGATGCCCTCGATGTCGGCCGGGAAGCTCATCTCGATGGTCTTGCCCGCGGGGGCATCCTTCAGGATGTCGTAGCCATGCACGTGGACCTCGTTGTCGGTCGGCGAGCGGGCCTCGAAGCGCACCTGATCGCCCTTCTGGACCTTGATCTTCTGCACCTTCCCGGGCCCCAGCACCACGGGCTCCGGCTTCGCCGGCGCGGTGTCGGTCCTCGTTGAGCCCGGCGCTTCGCTCGTCGTCTGCGCCGTGCTGGTCGTGGGCGCGTCCGCGGCGGCGGTCTTGGGCCCGGCGTCGCCCGCCTTGTCGTCGCGCGACGACGCCCAGATCACCACGGCGCCGACGGCGATCAGCGCTGCGACCGCGACGAACGCGATTCGTGTCGTCCTGCTCATGATGGGCTCCCTGTCGGTCTGATGTCGTTCGGGAGGCCGGTGGGCGTCCCGCCGTTCGGGCGTCAGACCGTCGGGGGAGGGGCGCGCTCGGCGCCGCTTCGCGCAAGGGGAGCGCGCCGCGGGACGAACGGCTCGCGTGACGGCGCCCGCGCGGGAAGCGGCGGTCGCCGCGGCAGGCCGACCTCGAAGGCGGCCCCGAGCGCCGGCTCCTCGCCGACGATCCGCAGCGCCATGGCGAGGGCCGCGCCGGCGAGCGCCGCGAGGGGCACGGCCGTCCATCCGCCGGCGCCGAGCAGCCCCGCCGCTCCGTGGGGGTGCCCGGAGGAGAGCATCCCTTCGAGCGTCTCCTGTCCGACGTAGAGCACGAGGACCGCCACGCCGCAGGCGACCGCGACCCGGATGGTGCTGGTCGGCTGCGTGCTCGCGCGCGGGACCCCGGGAGCGCCGGTCGCCCGGACGAGGACCCACGCGACCACCGCGGCGACCGAGATGGCGACGAGTGGAGCGGCGAACGCGAGATAGGCGTGGCCCTGTCGCGCGAGCGCCTGCTCCGCATGCCCGCCGTAGCCGAGCAGGTAGCGGCCTTCGTGCACGGCGAGCAACGCGGCGCCGAACAGCGCCCAGCTCTGCAGCCAGGGGAGGCGGCGCGTCACCGCCGGAAGCGTAGACAATCGACGTTCTCGGACCGGGAGGTCGTGAGTAAGCGAACGGCTCCTCCGTGGTCCGTAGCCGGGACCCGTTCAGCGACTCCCGAGCTTGCGAACCGGATGGCCATCCGGGCTCGGCTCGCTCTCGTCGGCCAGTTCGGGCCGAGGCAGCGTGGCGCTCCCCGCCTGGCACGCGACCTCTCGCCCAGGCGCATGCTCCCCCCGCACGACTTGGTAGGCGAGCGCGCCCACGCCGGCGCCGACGACCGGCCCGAGGACATAGACCCAGAAGTCGCGCCACTCGCCCGACACCAGCGCGGGTCCGAACGACCGCGCCGGGTTCATCGACGCGCCGGTCACCGGGCCGCCGAACAGCGCGTCGAGTCCGATCACGCCGCCGATGGCGATAGCGGCGCCCGCCCCGACCGCGCGCGTGTCGGTGGCCACCGCCATGATCACGAACATGAGGAAGGCCGTGAGCACCGCCTCGTAGAGGACCGCGCTTCCGGCGGCGACGCTCGGCACGGTGGCGCCGAGGTTCGCCGGCTTGTCCGTCCACACGCCGCGCAGCACGAGCGCGGCCGCCGTCGCTCCCGCGAGCTGGGCGCCGATGTAGACGGCCGCGTCGCGAGCGTGGAAGTGGCGCGTCAGCGCGAAGGCGATGGTGACGGCCGGGTTGATCTGGGCGCCCGAGAGGTGGCCGGTCGCATAGACCATGACCATGATCACCAACCCGAAGGCGAGGCTGACGCCCACTGCCCCGAGCGCGCCGTCGTAGCGGTCGTCGGCGATGATCGCGTCACAGCCCGCGAAGACCAGCGTGAAGGCGGCGATCGCCTCGGCGCCTGCGCGCCGCGCGAGCGACAGCGAGGCATCCATCAGGCCGCCATGACGAGCTTCTCGGCGTACTCCTCCGGGAGGCCGGCCGCGGCGAGCTCCTTGGCGACGGCGTCGGCGTCGTAGGCGACCCGCTCGATCGAGGCGACCACCTCGTCGGCGCGGAGGTCGAGCACCGCGAAGGCGGCGCGGGGGTCGCCGTCCTTCGGCTTGCCGACCGACCCGCAGTTCACGAAGCGCACGCCCCCGTACTCGTGGATCCAGGGCTTGTGGGTGTGGCCGAAGACGAGCACGTCGGAGCCGGCCTCTCGGGCCAGACGCTCGTAGAGGCGTGCGGGCTTCTCCTCGAAGAGGTACTCGTTGACCTTGCGCGGAGAGCCGTGCACGAGCCGGACGCGGCTGGGGCCCAGATCGAAGCGCAGGTCGAAGGGAAGCTTGCGCATGAAGGCCTTCGAGCGCGAGTCGGTGTTCGCGAGCGTCCAGTCGACCGAGCGCTGGCCGAGCTCGCGGTCTTGGCGATCGACGTAGGCGCAGCCACAGTCCTCGAGGTCGCGCCCGATCGCGTAGTCGTAGTTGCCGTAGATCGTCGGGATCGCGCGTTCCTCGATCAGGCGGCAGACCGCGTTCGGGTGGGGGCCGTACCCGACGAGGTCGCCGCCGCAGTAGATCTCGCTGACGCCCCGCCCATCGAGCTCCGCGAGGACGGCTTGGAGCGCGGCGAGGTTGCCGTGGATGTCGGTGATGACGGCGACCCGCTCCATGCCGCGAAAGATATCCATTGACATGTGTCGCTTCAATCGATATCTATAGATCGATGCTGATCGATGAGCAGATCACGCCCAAGACGAAGCGCCCGGCGGGGCAGCGGTGCTGCGAGCCGGTCGTGTATCCCGACGTCCAGCGGCTCGAGGCCGAGCGGATGGCCGGCGTCGCCAAGGCCCTCGGCGACCCCATCCGCCCGCAGCTCGTCGACGTGCTGCGCAAGCACGCCGGCAAGGTCTGCGTGTGCGAGCTGACGCCGCTCTTCGACGTCGAGCAACCCACCGTGTCCCATCACCTCAAGATCCTGCGCGGCGCCGGGCTGGTCGACTCCGAGCGGCGCGGGCTGTGGGCCTACTACTACGTCGTCCCCGAGGCACTGGAGGAGTTCCAGCGATGGCTGAGCAACTGATCGAGGACATCCGCGAGCAGGTGCGCGAGCGCTACGCCTCGGCGGCACGTCAGGCTGCCGAGGGGGGCACGGCCTGCTGCGGCGGGAGCGACAGCGGAGGCTGCGGGTGCGGCCGGGAGACGGCCGACCCGGCGGACGCCACCGGGGTCTTCGGGGCCGGCCTCTACGGCGACGAGCTGCGCGATCCCGACGCGGCCGCGGCGCTCGAAGCGTCGCTGGGCTGCGGCAACCCCACGGCGATCGTCCAGCTGGGCGAAGGGGACACGGTGCTCGACCTCGGCTCGGGCGCGGGAGGCGACGTGCTGCTGTCGGCCAAGCGGGTCGGCCCCTCAGGCGCCGCCTACGGAGTGGACATGACCGACGAGATGCTCGAGCTGGCCCGGGGGAACGCCCGGAAGGCCGGCCTCTGGAACGTCGAGTTCCTCAAGGGCGAGATCGAGGCGGTGCCGCTCCCCGACGAATCCGTCGACGTCGTCATCTCCAACTGCGTCATCAACCTGTCCGGCGACAAGCCGCGCGTGCTGCGCGAGGCGGCCCGCGTTCTTCGTCCCGGCGGCCGCTTCGCCGTAAGCGACGTCGTCGCCGACGAGGACATGGACGAGGCGACGAGGAGCGACATGCAGCAATGGACCGCCTGCGTCTCCGGCGCCTTGACCCGCCGCCAGTACGAGCAGGGCCTGCGCGCCGCCGGCTTCGAGCACGTTGAGATCGCCGAGACCCACCGCGTCCACGAGCACGCGGCGTCGGCGATCATCCGCGCCCGTCGGCCCGCCTGACCCGCTCCTGCGCCTGCCCCGAGCGATTGCCCGACGTCCGTGCAGCTGAACACCTGAACGAAGCTGCAGCTATAGTGGGCGGGCATGGCTCACGGCCGCCTCCGCCATACAGACCAGCTCGAGGACGAGTTCGCCGGCGCGGTTGCCGAGACCATGCAGGCGCTCGCCACGCCGAGCCGCGTGCGCATCCTCGGGCGCCTGCGCTCGGGCGCGTCGAGCGTCAACGAGCTGGCCGACGCGGTTGGGATGGAGCCATCTGCGGTCTCCCACCAGCTGCGGCTGCTGCGCCACCTCGGGTTCGTGGTCGGGCGGCGCGACGGCCGCCGCGTGGTCTACGACCTGCACGACGACCACGTCGCGCACCTGATCGACGAGGCGATCTCCCACGTCGAGCATCTCAAGCTCGGGCTCGTCGGACGCACCCGCGAGGCGGGCGGGGCAGCGGTGACCGCATGAGCTCCAACCCGTTCACCAGTGGGGGGCACCCGCACGCTCACGACCATCGCCACGATCCGGACGAGGGGCGTGGTCACAGCCACGGCCTCGTCGACCCGTCGATAAAGCGCTCCCGCGACGGGCTGCGCGTGGTCGGCCTCTCGCTCGCCCTGCTCGGTGTCACCGCTGCTGCCCAGGCAGCGATCTACGTGGCCACCGGCAGCGTCGCGCTGCTGGCCGACCTCATCCACAACGCCGGCGACGCGCTGACCGCGGTGCCGCTCGCCGCCGCTTTCTTGCTGCGCTCAGATCGCGCCGAGCGCGGCGCGGGCCTTGCGGTGGTCCTGGCCATCCTGGTCAGCGCCGTGGTCGCCGGCGCGTTCGCGGTCGAGCGGATCGTCAATCCGCTGGCGCCCGAGCATCTGCTCGCGCTCGGCCTCGCCGGCGCCGTCGGCGTCATCGGCAACGCGATCGCTGCGCGGGTGCGACTCGGCGGCGGCCGGCGACTCGACAGCGCCGCGCTGGTCGCCGACGGGCACCACGCCCGCAGCGACGCGCTCGTCTCCGCCGGCGTGATCCTCTCGGCGATCGCCGTCGCACTTGGCGCCCCGATCGCCGACCCGATCATCGGCCTGGCCATCAGCGCGCTGATCCTGCGGATCACCTGGGAGAGCTGGAGCACCGTCCGCCGCAACTGACCTCCGGAGCCGTTCGAGCTTGCGGTCGACGAGCGACGGGTCGATGACCTCGCGCCGGTCGTCGACGCCATCGCCCGGACCGAGGTCGCCGACCGCCTCGACCGGCTGGGCGGGTACGACGTGGCGGACGCCGGGGCGGCACGGACTGCGGCGTGAAGCGCGTCCGCGGCGCGGCCCTCGCCCTCGGCGCCGTCGTGGTCGCGGCGGCCGGATGCGGGAGCGACGACGACAAGACCACGCGTGCCGGCCCGGACGCCAAGGCCGGCGGAACGATGATCCTCGCCACCACGTACGACGTGATCGTCGTCAAGCACGCGGGCACCAACCGCGGTTGCGCGCAGGCCTTCTCGCCCGCTTGCTCGGCTACGACAACCTCGTCGACGCCGACGTCGACGACCGCGGCCGCATCGTGCTGGCGGGGCGGCCGACCGGAATCACCGCCGCCGCCGACTGGTCACCGTCGCCGCCTGGGCCGAGGGCGTCCGTCTCGTCGCTGACGAAGACGCCGTCCTCGCCGGTGTATGGCGACTCGGAACGCCAATCAAACGTTCGTTAGGCTGTACGTATGGGCCAAGACCGCTGCGATCTGCTCTGCCTCGACCTCGAGCGGGCGGAAGCACTGAGGCGTTCACGCCTCCACGCAGAGGCGGCGCAGGCCGCTGCATCGTCGGCCAAGGCCCTTTCCGATCCGACGCGTCTGATGCTCGCGGACGCGCTCCGAGAGGCGGAGCTGTGCGTGTGCGATCTCGCGTGGGTCGCCGAGCGCTCGGAGGCGTTGGTCTCCCACCACGTGCGCGCTCTGCGCAGCGCCGGCCTCGTGCGCTCGCGGCGCGAAGGCAAGATGATCATGTATACGCTCACCGACAGAGGACGGGAGCTGACGGACGTGGTCCTCAGCGTGACCGAGCTCGTGCCATGAGCGTGAACCCTCCGCTGCCCGCGCTGCCGGTCGTCCAAAGCACGACCGCGACGCAGACGAGAGACGCCGGATGGCTTCTTGCCGCCCGCCGGGCGAAGTGGCTTGCCTGGGCGAGCCTCGTCTGGATGACGGCGGAAGGTCTCGTCGGGCTGGTCGCCGGGCTCTCGGCGAACTCCATCAGCGTGCTGACCTGGGCGGCGAGCTCGGCTGTGGAGGGCCTCGCCTCGGCGATCGTGATCTGGCGCTTCACCGGCCGCCGAACGCTCTCGGAGACCAGCGAGCGCCGCGCACAGAAATGGGTGGCTGCAAGCTTCTTCCTGCTCGCGCCCTACTTCCTCTACGAGGCGACCCGTCGACTCATCGACGGCACCGAGGCGAAGCCGACGGTCCTGGCGATCGCGCTGACCGCCTCGAGCGTGATCCTGATGCCGCTGCTGGGCTGGGCCAAGCTGCGCCTCGGCAAGCGCCTGGACTCGGGCGCCACGGCCGGTGAGGGCGTTCAGAACCTCATGTGCGCGGGCCAGGCTCTCGCGGCGTGCGTCGCGCTGATCGGCGCCGGCGCCGGGTTCGCCTTCCTCGACCCGCTTGCCGCGTTCCTGATCGCGGCCATCGCGGCGAAGGAGGGCGCGGCGCTGTGGCGCGGCGAGGACGAGTGCTGCGCGACGCCGGGTCTCGACGCGATCTTGCAGGACCCGTACAGCGACGACCGCTGCGGCGACGACTGCTGCGCCCCCGCTGCGGGCATCTCGCCGCAGCGCCGGACCACGCTGCCCTCGTCGAGTCTGTTCCCTCAGAGCGGGGCCGGCTCCGGCGAGAGGCGGTAGCCGATCCCGAAGTGGGTGTGGATGTAGGCCCACACCGGTGCCGCGGCGGCGAGCTCGCCGCGCACCTTGCGCACGAAAACGTCGACCGAGCGGTTGCTGCGGTGCGACATCTGGTCGCCCCACACCATCTCGTAGATCCGGCGGCGCGGCACGACGCGGTCGCGGCGCTCGGCGAGCACGAAGAACGTCTCGAACTCGCGCACGGTGAGGCCCACCCGGATGCCGTCCGCGAGGAGCTGGTTCGGGCGGCGAGGTTCGCGACTACGAGTCCACGACGGCGATCGCCGCGGTGGCGAGGCCGAGCACGATGAACGCGGCGGTGAAGCCGACGATCACGGCGCGCTCGGGGGCGGGGTACTCGCCGCGCGCCAGCGACGCCTCGACCTCGTTGTGGCGCAGCGTCCCGTAGACACTGAGGACGATGCCGAGCGCGGCGTAGGCGACGCCGAGGATCGCGTAGAGCCAGCCGGGCCCGCCGGAGGTGAGCTCGGGCAGCAGCTTGCCCGTCGCGAGGGCGACGGCGAAGGCAGTGAGCCCGCTGCGCCACCACGCCAGCAGCGTGCGCTCGGCCGCGAGCCGCGTGCGGCGCGTGGCGTCGGCGACCTGACCGGGATCCTCGGGCTCGGCGGCCACGACGCGGACGCTATCGGCAATGTCGGGCGCCTCGCCGTCGCCCCGCCTACCATCGCCCTGTGGCCGTGCTCATCGCCTCCGATCTCGCGAAGGACGTCGCGGGCGCTCCGCTGCTGCGGGGCGTCTCGCTCAAGCTCGAGCGCCGCGAGCGGCTGACCCTGGCCGGCCGCAACGGCTCGGGCAAGACCACGCTGCTGCGCATGCTGGCCGGTGAGGCGTCGATCGACGGCGGCGAGCTCGTGCTCTCCAAGGGCGCGCGGATCGCGCTCCACGACCAGCGCCCGCCTCGCGCGCGCGACGTGAGCCTGCGCGAGTACGTCCTGTCGGGCTGCGCGGAGCTGGTGAGCATCGAGCGCCAGCTCGCGCGGCTGGAGGAGGCGATGGCCGGGGGCGACGCGAGCGCGGCGACCCTCGACCGCTACGGCGCTGCACAGGCCCGCCTCGAGCACGCGGGCGGGTACGCATGGCGTGACCGGGCGACCGCCCAGGTGCGCGGCCTAGGCTTCACCGACGCCGCCCTCGACCGAGCGCTGCGGACCTTCTCGGGCGGCGAGCTCACGCGCGCCTCGCTCGCCCGCGCGCTCGCCTCCGACCCCGACCTGCTGCTCCTCGACGAGCCCACCAACCACCTCGACATCGCCTCGCTCGAGTGGCTCGAGCAGCGGCTCACCGAGCTCGACGCCGCCGTCGTCCTCGTCGCCCACGACCGCTGGTTCCTCGAAGCCGTCGGAACCGCAGTGCTCGAGCTCGAGGGCGGCCGCGCACGCTTCTTCGCCGGCACGTGGCACGCGTGGCGCAAGGAGAAGGCCGCGCGCGAGCTGGCGGCGGGCCGCGCGGCCGACCGCCAGGCCGCCGAGATCGAGCGCCTCGAGCGCTTCGTGACCCGCTTTCGCGCCGGCACCCGCGCGCGCCAGGCCCAGTCGCGCGCGAAGCGGCTCGAGCGGCTGACCGACCCGGGCAACGGTGCGCCGCCTCCGCCGCGGCGCGGAGCCGACAGCGACCTGGCCTTCGCCTTCGCGCCGCCCGCGCGCAGCGGGCGCGTCGTCTTCGAGCTCGAGGACGGCGTCGTCGAGGCGGGCGGCACCCCGTTGCTCCACGACGCCGAGCTGTGGCTCGAGCGGGGCGAGCACGTCTCGCTCGTAGGGCCGAACGGCGCCGGGAAGACGACGCTGATCGAGGCCCTCGCTGGGAGGGGCGAGCTCGCCGCCGGGAAGCTGCGGCGCGGCCACAACGTCGTGCTGGGCTACCTCTCCCAGCACGCGGATGAGCTCGGCACGGACGGCACCCTGCTCGCGGCCGCCCAGCGCGCGACCGGGCTGACGCCCAACAAGGCCCGGGCGCTGCTCGGTCGCTTCCTGTTCTCCGGCGAGGAGGCCGAGAAGCCGCTGGCCGCGCTCTCGGGAGGCGAGCGCCGGCGCCTCGCGCTCGCCGTGCTCGTCCAGTCCGGCGCCAACGTGCTGATCCTCGACGAGCCGACCAACCACCTCGACCTCGAGGCCCGCGAAGCGCTCGAGGCGGCCCTGCAGTCCTTCGCCGGCTCGATCCTGCTCGTCTCCCACGACCGTGCGCTGCTCGACGCGGTCGGGTCGCGGACGGTGGCGATCGAGGACGGGACGCTGCACAACTACACCGGCGGATGGCCCGAGTACGTCCGCGCAAGGGAGGAGCGCAAGGCCGCGCCGCCTCCGCGGGTCCAACCCGCTCGCGTGCGCCCGGCGACGAACGGCGCGACAGGGAGACCATCCAAGAACCAGCTCGCGCGCCGCGAGCGCCTGGAGGAGCAGATCGCCGCCGCCGAGTCGGCGCTGGCCGGCCTCGAAGACGAGCTCGCCGACCCCGCCGCCTGGTCCGGCGCGGAGGCGAGCGCGCGCTCGGCCGCTCGCCACGAGGAGGCGAAGCGCGCGGTCGAGCAGCTCTACGCGCGCTACGAGACGCTCGCCGGCTGAGCGAGCCGCACGGTCACCGCTTCTTCACAGCGCGGCAACGCGCCCGATACACCCCGCGGAGCGCGCGCGTCGAAGCTCTCACCATGGCGAGCACCGCCGCCGGCGTCGATGTCGCGCCGCTCGAGGGTGGGCGCCTTCTGGGCGGGCGCCTCGGCCTGAACGTGCCGGCGGGCTGGTGGCCGAGCGCGGCCACGCTGAAGTCCGTCGAGGCGGCCGGCTACGGCTGGGTGCAGGTCCACGCGCCGCCGGCCGAGGTGCTCGTGCGGCCCGAGGCCGCGGTCCACGCCCGCGCTCTTCGCTCGGCGCTGGACGTCGGCGAGCTGCGCGTCGTCCTGCACGCGCCCGATACGCTGCGCGCCGCAGCCGACCCGGCCGCCTTCGAGGCGACGCTCGAGTACGCGGCACGCGCGGGCGCCGAGCTCATCGTCCACCACGGTGCGAACGTGCCGACCAGCGGCGGATGGGAGGCCGCCGTCGCCGAGGAGGAGGCCGCCCTCCGCCGCGCGGCGGAACGCGCGGGGCGGCTCGATCTGACCATCGCCGTCGAGAACCTCGCGCCCGTCCATCCCGGCGAGGCGCGCGTGCCCCATAACCCGCTCGACGTGCTCGCGCTCGTGTGGCGCGTCGGGTCCGAGCGCGTGCGCATGTGCTTCGACGTCGGCCACGCGCACATCGTCGAGGCGCTCGGCGCGCTCGACGAGGTCGCACCCGCCGTCGCGCTCTTCCACCTCCACGACAACCTCGGCGATCGCCATGGCGCCCCGGGGCCGGCCACCGTCGACCCGCTGCGCCTGGACCTCCATCTCCCGCCCGGGACGGGGACCGTGCCGTGGGCGCGGATCGCGGCGTCGCTGCGCGACCACAACGCGCCGCTGCTGCTCGAGGTGCACCCGCCCCACCGGCCCGAGGCCTTCGGGCTGGCGACGGTCACCGCGGAGCTCCTGGCGGGCCGCTAGGACCGCCCGGATGGGGCTACCGCCGGCTGCGACGCTTGAGCTCGAGGCCCTCGAGGATGTGGGCCACGGTCTCGCACGCGTCGACGGCCTGCTCGAGCGAGTCGAAGATGTCCTTCCAGCGGATCACGATCATCGGGTCGATCCCGG
Organism: uncultured Actinomycetes bacterium; assembly: GCA_963728925.1. Lineage (GTDB taxonomy): Bacteria > Actinomycetota > Thermoleophilia > Solirubrobacterales > Solirubrobacteraceae > JBBPZA01. The sequence goes on from CAVSMB010000034.1 coordinate 20,452, forward strand.
TCGCGAACAACGACGCGACGCCCTCGCGCACCAGCCGGTCGCCCTCGTTCTCGAGCCGGTGGATCTCGACGAGGTGGGAGGCGAGCCCGACGCCATTGCCCAGCGAGCGCAGCGCCCGCGCGACCTGCTCGCCGGATCCGGCCAGCACCTCGGCGAGCGCCACGGCCTGCTCCATCGGCGCCTCGATCTTGTAGAGCCCCAGCGAGGCGGCGGTCTCCTCGGCGTAGTCGACGATGTCGTCGAGCGCGGTGGCGAGCGCGTGCCAGTCGGCGGCGATGGCGGGGATGTGCCCGCCGTTCTCGCCGTTGAGGCGGTGGATGATGTCGTGGGCGATGCGGTCGCCCTCGTGCTCGCACTCGACGAGCGCGCTGGCGAGCTCGGGGTGCTCCGGGTAGTCGGAGAGCATGTCGCGCATCAGCAGGCAGGAGCGTTCGACGTTTCGCCCGGACTCCTCGAAGAGCGCGGTCAAGCGAGGGTCGTCCGCCTCGGCGCGTCGCAGCCAGGCCATGGGCAGGACCCTAGCCCGCGAGCGACGGACGTTTCCGCGCCCGCCGCAATCGTTCACAGGTCTTTCACACGGGCTTCACGCCTGGGTAACGGCTCCGCAGCCGGCACGCGCGAGTGTGCGGCGCGGATGGAGGCGGCGTTCGACCCGGAGGTCCTGCGCGCCGGCCGACTGGAAGTCCGGCCGGCGGAGAACCTCGTGCTGGCCAACGGCCGCCCGCTGAATCTCTCGGTGCGCGAGTACCGCCTGCTCGTCGAGCTGGCGCGCCGAGCCGAGAAGATCGTCACCCGCGAGGCGCTCTACACCGTCGCCTGGGGCGGCGACATGCGCCCGGGCGATCGCTCGGTCGACGTCTACGTCCACAAGCTGCGCGAGAAGCTCGAGGCCGCGCTGCCCGAATGGCGCTTCATCCACACCCACGTCGGGTTCGGCTACCGCTTCTCCGCCGAGCCTTCACACCCTTTTCACAACGAGGCCACAGGTCGGTAACAGGCTGCACCTGTGCGCCGACGAGTCTACCCGGCCGTTCCGCAAAAAACGATCCAAGGAGCGCACGTGAAGACACGTTCGATGCGGTTTATGGGGGCGCTTGCCGCCATGGCCACGCTGGCTGTCGGCGTTGCCGCGTGCGGCAGCAGCGACGACAGCAGCACCAGCAGCGGCAGCAAGGTGGGCGGCGCCATCAACGGCTCCGGCTCGACCTTCGCGGCGCCGATCTACCAGCAGTGGGGCGCGACCCTGAAGTCCGACCAGGATCTCACCGTCAACTACCAGGGAGTCGGCTCGGGCCAGGGCATCTCCGAGCTCACCGCCGGCACCGTCAACTTCGCGGGCTCAGATCCGCCGATGACCGACGAGGAGCTCGCGGCGGCCAAGAAGAAGGGGGACCCGCTGCACTTCCCGACCGCGCTCGGCGCGATCACGGTCAGCTATAACCTCGAAGGGGTCAAGACTGGCCTCAAGCTCACCGGCCCGGTGATCGCCGACGTGTTCTCCGGCTCGATCACCAAGTGGAACGATCCCGCGATCGCCAAGCTCAACGCGGGCGTGTCACTGCCGGCCAACGACATCACGGTCGTCCATCGCTCGGACTCGTCGGGGACGACGAAGGGCTTCACCGGCTACCTCGCCGCCGTGAGCCCGACCTGGGAGAAGCAGGTCGGCACCGACAAGACCGTGAAGTGGCCGACCGGCACCGGCGCCAAGGGCAACGACGGCGTCGCGGCCGCGGTCAAGCAGACCCCGAACTCGGTCGGCTACGTCGAGGAGGCCTACGCCCTCCAGAACAAGTTCACGACGGCGGCGGTCCAGAACAAGGCCGGCAACTTCGTCGCGCCGACGCTCGCGTCGACGACGGCGGGCGGCGAGGACATCAAGATCCCGGGCGACCTCCGCTTCACGATTGAAAACCCGCCCAACCCGCAGGCCTACGCGATCACCTCGCAGACCTTCGTGGTCATGTACCAGGACCCGTGCAAGGCCGGGGCCTCTGCGCAGGTGGCCAAGGGCCTGAAGGCCTTCATCACCTACGCGCTGGGCGACGGCCAGAACGCGCTCGCCCAGCTGCAGTACGCGAAGCTGCCCTCGGCCATCGAGTCGCAGGCCAAGGCGCAGATCTCCAAGCTCCAGTGCAACGGCAAGGCCGTGAGCTAGGGCCGGATTGATGGAGGCGGGAACCCTCGGCCCGACCCCCAGCGGCGGCCGCGCGGTCCTCGAGCGGTCGCCGCTGGCCCGCCTGCCCGACCGGGCGCTGAAGTGGATCCTCACGGGGCTGTCGTTCGGCGTCCTCGTGCTGCTGATCTACTTCTTCTTCAAGCTCGCCCTCGAGTCCAAGGACGTCTTCAGCAAGGAGGGCGTCCTCGGCTTCGTGTTCACCAACGACTGGAACCCCAGCAAGTCGCAGTTCGGGGCGGCGGCGCTCGCCTTCGGCTCAGTCGTGACCGCGATCCTCGCGCTCCTCATCGGCGTCCCGATCGCCGTCGCCACGGCGATCTTCGTCGTGGAGCTGTCCCCCAAGCGTCTCAAGCAGCCGCTCGTGATCCTCGTCGAGCTGCTCGCCGCGGTCCCCTCCGTGGTCTACGGGCTGTGGGGGATCTTCTTCCTCGTGCCCAAGCTGCGGCCCGCGATGCAGTGGTTCTCGGACACCTTCAGCTTCCTTCCCTGGGTCGGCGGAACCGTCGCGGGCCCCAGCTACTTCATCGCCGGGCTGATCCTCGCGATCATGATCCTGCCGATCGTGTCGGCGATCTCCCGCGAGGTCATCTCGACCGTGCCCGCCGACCACAAGGAGGCGGCGCTCGCGCTGGGCGCGACGCGCTGGGAGATGATCCGCACCGCCGTGCTCCCCTACTCGCGCCCGGGCATCACGGGCGCGGCGATGCTCGGCCTCGGCCGGGCGCTGGGCGAGACGATCGCCGTGACGCTGGTGATCGGCAATGCGCCGACGATCGGCAAGTCGATCTTCGACCAGGGCTACTCGCTCGCCGCGGTGATCGCCAACGAGTTCGGCGAGGCCTCATCGATCCCGCTCTACAGCTCGGCGCTGTTCGCCGCCGGGCTCGTGCTCTTCGTCCTCACGCTGATCATCAACGCAATCGCCCGCTACGTCGTCTCGCTCTCAGACCCCGAGGTGCGCTCGCGCAAGGCGAAGCGCAAGGCCGCGAAGGCCTCGAAGGCCGGGAAGGCGGGCCCGCCGAGCGCACCGGCCGAGGGGACGGCATGACCGGCGCGAGCGGCACCGGCGACCGGCCGATCCTCGCCCCGCTGAGCGCGCGGCGCCGGCGCACCGACGTGATCATGCGCGGGCTGATGGCCGCCGCGACGGTGATCGCACTTGTCCCGCTGGTGCTCGTCATCTACTACCTGCTCAAGCAGGGCGCCAGCCAGATCAGCGGGAGCTTCTTCAGCACCGATCCGACCGGCAACTTCATCGGGGACATCGGCGGCATCAAGAGCGCGATCCTCGGCACGATCTTGATGACCGCGCTCGGGACGCTCATCGCCGTCCCGATCGGGATCGCGATGGCCGTGTGGCTGGTCGAGTACGGCAAGGGCTCGCGCGCGGCGGGGATCATCCGCTACCTCACCGACGTGATGACCGGCGTCCCCTCCGTGGTCTTCGGCCTGTTCATCTACGTGACGCTCGTGACCGCCCAGGTCGGGGGCTCGGGCTTCGCGGCGTGGAAGGGCTCCGTGGCGATCGCACTGCTCATGCTGCCGATCGTCGCCCGCTCCGCCGAGGTCGTGCTGCTGCTCGTCCCCGACGGGCTGCGCGAGTCCGCGCTCGCGCTCGGGGCGCCGCGCTGGAAGGTCATCGCCCGCGTCGTGCTGCCGACCGCGCTGCCCGGCCTCATCACCGGCTCGCTGCTGGCGATCGCCCGTGGCGCCGGCGAGACGGCCCCGCTGCTGTTCACCGTGCAGGCGACGCTCGGGACGAACTACAACCTCAGCGAGCGGATGAACAGCCTGCCGCTCGAGATCTTCAACGATGTCCAGAGTCCCAACCCGGCGGTGGTTGACCGCGCCTGGGGCGCAGCCCTCACGCTGGTGGGGCTTATCCTCATCCTGACCCTGATCGCACGCTTCGTCGCCCGAAGGAGCCGGCTGACCTGATGAACACCCCCGAGACAGGCACGTCCCAGCCCGCCGGAGGCGCTGTCCCCGAGAGCAGCGCGCCGCAGGTCGGCGCCGCCGACGGCGCGCAGGAGCGTCCCGCGACTCGACGCTTCACGGCCACCGTGCACGACGAGCGCACCGAAGAGCCGATCACCGGTGGTCACGCGATCTCGGTGGACGACCTCAACGCCTACTACGGCGACAACCACGCGATCAAGGGCGTCAGCCTCGACTACGCCGCCAACCGCGTCACCGCGATGATCGGGCCGTCCGGCTGCGGGAAGTCGACGGTGCTGCGGTGTCTGAACCGCATGCACGAGGAGATCCCGGGCGCCTACGCGACCGGGACCGTCCAGCTCGACGACCTCGACGTCTACGACAAGTCGGTCGACGTCGTCGCCGTGCGCCGCTCGATCGGCATGGTCTTCCAGAAGCCCAACCCGTTCCCGACGATGTCGATCTTCGACAACGTCGCGGCGGGCCTGCGCCTCGCCGGCATCTCGGGCGTGAACCGCAAGGAGCGCGTGGAGGAGTCGCTGCGCGGCGCCGGCCTGTGGGAGGAGGTCAAGGACCGCCTCTCCGAGCCGGGCGTCGGGCTCTCGGGCGGCCAGCAGCAGCGCCTCTGCATCGCGCGGACGATCGCGGTGAAGCCCGAGGTGATCCTCATGGACGAGCCGTGCTCGGCGCTGGACCCGATCGCGACGCTGCGGATCGAGGAGCTCATCAACGAGCTCAAGCGCGAGTTCACGATCATCATCGTCACCCACAACATGCAGCAGGCCGCGCGGGTGGCCGACAAGACCTCGTTCTTCCTGCTCGGCGAGCTGGTCGAGTTCGATACCACGGACAAGATCTTCACGAACCCGGGCGATTCGCGGACGGAGGAGTACGTCTCCGGGAAGTTCGGGTAGGCGCCCCGCGATGCCCGAGCTGCGTCACGAGTTCCACGACGAACTGCGAAAGCTCGAGGAGCAGGCGCTCGGCGGCCTCGACCTCGTCGGCTCCACCCTGGACCGGGCGATCGAGGCGCTCGAGCACCAGGACATCGAGCTCGCCTCGCTCGTCATCGCCGACGACGACCGCATCGACGGCCGCTACCTGGAGGTCCACCAGGGGATCCTGCACCTGCTTGCCACGCAGGCTCCCGTTGCGGGCGACCTGCGGCTCGTCGCCGCCCTGCTCCACGTCATCAAGCACGTCGAGCGGATGGGCGACCAGTGCGTGAACATCGCCAAGCTCATCCCGCTGTCGGGGCACGAGCCGCCCGTCCGCAAGGAGATCCTGGCGAAGATCGAGCAGATGGGGCGGCTCGCGCGCTCCGAGGTTCGGCAGGCCAAGCAGTCCTTCGAGTTGCGCGATGTCCCCCTGGCCGAGGACCTCATGCGCCAGGACGAGGACATCAACCGGCTCAACCGCGACGTCTTCCGCCTCGCCCTGGAGGTCGGCGATGACGCCGACGTGCGCGAGTGGGCAATGCACATGATCCTCGTGGCCCGGGCGCTGGAGCGGATCGGCGACAACGCGGTCGATGTCGGAGAGCAGACCGCCTTCGTGGTCACCGGGCTGTTCCGTGAGTTCTCGGACGCCTCGCACGTCCGCACGAAGTAGCGCGTTCCCGCCTGGTTTCTGGCGGTACCGAAAAGCTGAAGATCGGACGAAGCGCGGAGTTTGCGGCGCAGTTGTGAAGCGGCTGTGACCGGGCGCTTCGCGTTGCTCTCCGCGTCGGAGGAGCGGACTAGACTGCGAGCGTATGGACGCCTTCGGGTCCACAGCTGCCCCTGAGTCGGCCGAGGGTCGCTCGGCCGGGCCGGGAGCGGGATCCACCCGCCTGGCCATCATCGACTCCGATAGCGGCTTCATCCAAGTCCTCTCGCGCCGCCTGCAGGGCGTCGGCTGGCAGCACCGCGTGCTCGCCAGCGCGGTCCCGATCGACACGATCGTGGCCATGCGCCTCAACGCGATCGTCGTCGACCTCGCCACGCTCGGGCCGCAGGGCTGGGGCTATCTCGAGCGCCTGTGCGCGACGCTGCCGGGCCTCGGCGTGATCGTCTGCACCGGCCGCTCCACCGTGGCCCAGCGCGTGCGCGGGCTGCGGCTGGGGGCCGACGACTGGGTGACCAAGCCGTGCCATCCGGAGGAGCTGATCGCGCGTGTCGAGGCTGTCGTGCGACGCCGCAAGCGCGCCGAGGCGCGCGTCGAGCGGGCGCCGCTCGCCGCCGGCGAGGTGGAGATCCGCCTCGACCAGTTCCAAGCCTTCGTCAATGGCCACAGCATCGAGCTCACGCGTCGCGAGTTCGAGCTGATCCGCTTGCTCGCCGAATCCCACGGCCACGTGCTCGAGCGCGAGGAGATCTACCAGCGCGTCTGGGGCTACGCGATGGCCCACGGCGACCGCTCGGTTGACGTCTTCGTCCGCAAGCTGCGCCAGAAGCTCGAGAAGGCCTCGCCGGGCTGGCGCTACATCCACACCCACTTCGGCATCGGCTACCGCTTCGCGCCCGAGCCCGCTGACGGCCCGGGCGGCGACGAGGGCTTCGCCGATCCGGCCCCTGTGCCCGTTCGCGTGCAGGCCGTCTCGCCGCAGTAACGCAGCGGCTCGCCCTCTACCATCCGTCGTGATGGCGGCCGCCACGCGCAACGTTCTGATCGTGCTCGCGATCGCCGCGCTGGTCGCCTTCGCCCCCGGAGGCTGGCCGGTGGCGCTGGTGATCGGGACCTTCTTCTCGATCCTCCTGCTCGCCGGCCTCCTGTGGTTCGCGGGCCGGATGTACCTCGAGCACCGCATCGACATCTTCGGGCTGGGCGACCGCAACCGCGCGCTGCTCTACGGCGCGATCGCCGTCGTCGCGCTCACGCTGACGGCCTCCGACCGCCTCTTCAGCACCGGCATCGGCACCGTCGCCTGGTTCGCGCTCATCGGCGCGAGCGTGATGGCCGTATTCACGGTCTGGCGCAGCTGGCGCGCGTACGACTGACGCTGGCGGCGGGCCCGCGTCAGGCCGTAAGCCCTCCATCCAAAGCTCAACGCGGCCGGCCGCAGCGTACGAGCGTCGCGGATGCCGTGACCCGCGCGCCCGCCGCGTCGACGGCGATGGCCCGCAGGCTCGCGCTTGCGCGACGGAGAGCTCGAGCTCGGACACGTACCTGAAGCGAGCGGCGCCTCGTCCTGACCATTCGCCTGCCGCCGAGCAGGACGTCGACCCGAGCGAGCCGCTCGCCACCGATGACCCTCACCTTCGCTCTGATCGAGGACGACACGCAGCCGTCCCGCCCAACCACATCGGGCCCCGTGGCGATGTCGACGGGCGACAAGAAGGCTGTCGGTCGGCCCGGGACGCCGGCAACGAGCGGGAACTCGGTGATCGCGCCCTCCGTGGTGATCCGTCCTATCTTGCTGGCGCCCTTCTCGGTGAACCACAGCGCTCCGTCGGGCCCAGAGGCGATTCCCTCGACGTGGCCTTGAAGGTGGGCACGGGAAACTCGCGGATGTCGCCGTCGGTGGTGATGCGCCCGATCCGATCGGAGGTGTTGTCGCCCTCGGCCCCGCCCTCGGTGAACCAGAGCGCGCCATCGGGTCCGGCGACGATCTTCGACGGGAACGCCGGAGCCGACGATCTCGCAAGCGGGTACCTGCTGAAAGCGCCTTCAGTGGTGAGCCGGCCGATCTCGATCGAGTAGGGATCGGTGAACTACAGCGCACCGTCCGGTCCGGCGACGATCCCCCGCGGATGCTTGTCGGCGCCCGGCACCTTGACCCGCCCGGGCGCCGATGTGTCGCGCGCGTGTTCCTCCGCGGTGTCGCCGCATTCCCGTGTCGCGGTGGCGCGGGGGTCGCCGCGAGGCTGCCCACATGGTTCTCCTCCGCAACGAACGAGGTCAGGCGAGCGTCGAACTCGTCGTCCTGCTGCCGGTGATCGTGCTGCTCGCCGGACTGCTCTGGCAGGCGGCGATCGCCGGGCAGACGCTGTGGCTCGCGGGCTCGGCGGCGCGCGCAGCCGCGCGGGCGCGGGCGGTCGACGCCGATCCCGCTCGTGCCGCGCGCGGCGTGCTTCCCGAGAGCCTCGACCGCGGTCTGCGCGTCGCGTCGCGGGGCGACGGCGGCGTCAAGGTCACGCTGCCGATCCGCTCGATCTTTGGCCCTGGAGCGCTGACGACCGTCGACGCGAGCGCCCGCTTCGAGCCGCAGGGGGCGGACGATGGGTCGCGGTGAGGGAGTTGTCGCTCGCGGTGACCGTGATCGTGGCCAGGCCTCGGTCGAGGTCGTGGCGATGCTGCCGATCCTCGCCATCGTCGCCGCTGCTGTCCTCCAGCTGCTCGCGGCGGGCCTCGCGGCCGAACTCGCCGACCACGCCGCAGAGGCGGGCGCGGTGGCGCTGGTGCAGCAGCGCGCACCGGCCCAGGCGGCGAGGGACGCAGTACCCGGCTGGTCGCGTGACCGCCTCTCGGTCAAGGTGGAGGGGCGAACGGTCCGCGTCCGCCTTCGTCCGCCCGCGCTCACGGCGTCCCTCGCCGGGCTGCTCGCCGCCGACGCCACCGCCAGTGCGGGACCACGGCCGTGAACGAGCTGCTGGGTCGCGTCTCGTCCTTCTTCGTCGAGCCCGACCCGGAGCCCTCGACCGCGGCCTCGGCCGCTGCTGCTGCTGCTGCGTATCCGGCGGAGGTCGCAGCCGCCGCCGCACCGAGCATCGCGCTCCTGTGCCGGCCGGACGCGGCGCTCGCTCTGGGCTCCGCACTCGCGATCGGTCTGGGGCGCCGGACGCGCTCGGGGGTCTCGGTCGTCGGCCTGTGGCGGCCGGGCGATGCGCGGCGAGCGGGGGCCCGAGCTCCGGCGGGGCGATCCGCGAGGCGGCTTGCGTCCTCGCTCCGCGCCCGCGACGTCGCCGCGGACCCCGCCGGGCGGGTCGTTCGGGCGATGCTGCCGTCTGACCCCGACGATGCGATCGCAAGCGCCGAGCGCGTGTACGCGGCGACCGACGCCCCGGTGGTGCTGGTCATCGCGGGCCCGCGGACCGACACCGTCGACGCGCTGCTCGCTCGCCAGGACGCAGTGCTGGTCGCCGCGGCCGCCGGGGCACAGGCCGATCCGGTCGCCGAGCTCGCCGCGGAGCGCCTCGTGGCTCTCGGGCCGCCAGTCGAGACGCTCAACCCCGCGCTGCCGCCGATGACGCGCGCCCTCGCGTCGGCAGGACTTGCGGCCCCGGCCCTCAGGGCGATCGTCGACCTCGGACGGGTCGTCGCATGACGCCGGTCGCCTCCGGCAGCCGGGAGGGTGGCGTGACCCGGCTGCGCGACCAGTCGGGCCAGGCGCTCGTCGCGCTCGTCGGCGTCATGGCCGCGGTGCTCGTCGGCGCCTGGATTCTCGGTGCGATCGCCAAGGGCGTCGGCGCGAAGGGCGACAACCAGCGCGCGGCCGACCTCGGCGCACTGGCCGGCGCTCGGTTGATGCTCGACGCCTACCCGCGCCTCTTCGAGCCGCCGACGATCGCCGGCGTCCGCAATCCTCGGCACCTGGAGAAGCCGGCCTACCTCGCCATGGGCCGGCGCGTCGCCGCCCTGACCGCGAGCCGCAACGGCGCGAGGGCGGCGGACGTGAGCTTTCCCGACGGCCGCACGATGGCGCCAGTTCGCATCCGCGTCCTTGTTCGCGATCCCGTGACGGTGGACGCCGGAGGCGAGCGGCGGTCGCTGGCGGTGAAGGCCGTGGCCGAGGCCGAGCTCGCCGCCGCGTTCGGCGGCGTGCCGCAGGGCTTTGCCACGGGCGGCGGGTACAACGGCCCGCTCGCCTACCGTCAGGGCAAGCCGATGCGGCCCGACGTCGCGCTCGCCTTCGACCGCATGTACGCCGCGGCGCGTGCGTCCGGGGTGACGCTGATCATCAACAGCGCGTACCGCTCGGACGCCGAGCAGGCACGTCTTTTCGCCGCCAACCCGAACCCGCGGTGGGTCGCTCCCCCCGGGCGCTCGCTCCATCGTCTCGGCACCGAGCTCGATCTCGGCCCGCCCGGGGCGATGGCGTGGATGCGGGCCAACGGCGGGCGCTTCGGCTTCATTCAGCGCTACGCCTGGGAAGCCTGGCACTGGGGCTACACCCGCAATCCGGGAACCACCTCGGTCGGCTTCGGGACCCCGCGGAGCGGCGACGGGAGCGCCAGCGCGGTCTCCTCCTTCGTTCCCGCGCGCTACGCGCCGGCGATCTCGAGGGCGGCGCAGCGCTACAACGTCTCAGCGGCCCTGCTCGCGGCGCAGCTCTACGCCGAGAGCGGGTTCAACCCCAACGCGGTCAGCTCGGCGGGCGCGCAGGGGATCGCCCAGTTCATGCCGGGAACGGCGGCCGGGATGGGTCTGCGAAACCCCTTCGACGCCGAGGCCTCGATCGACGCGCAGGCGCGCCTCATGCGCGACCTGCTGCGCCGCTTCGCCGCGGTCCCCCTCGCCCTGGCCGCCTACAACGCGGGCCCGGCCCGCGTCGCGGCGTGCATGTGCGTCCCGCCGATCCCCGAGACGCGTGGCTACGTCGCGCGGATCCTCGGCCTGCTCGGCGGAGCGGGCGACACGACCGGCCTCGTCGGGCTGGAGGTGCGGCTGGTCAAGTGACACGTCACGACCCACCCGCCGCCATCGATGTGTCTCCCGTCGACGCGTTCCTCAGC
>CAVSMB010000035.1:0-82758 GCA_963728925.1 uncultured Actinomycetes bacterium
AAGGACCTCGCGCCGGGGATGCTGCACGGCCATGGCGCGCACGCCGAGGCGGTCGCCCGGATCGCCTGGTGCATCAGTGAGCAGGCGATCGGCGTGATCAGCGGCGAGTGCGGCGCCGGCAAGACGGTCGCCGCCCGCGCGGCGGTCGCCGGCCTGGACGCCTCGCGGCACACAATCCTCTACCTCGGCACGCCCGGGGTCGGGCTGCGTGGCATCTACGGGCTGATCGTCACGGCGTTGGGCGACACACCGAGGTTTCATCACGCCGCGCTGATCCCCCAGGCCCAGGAGCTGCTGGCCGCCGAAGCCTCCGAGCGCGGCAAGCAGGTCGTGCTGATCATCGACGAGGCGCATCTGCTGGATGCCGAGAGCCTTGAGGGCGTGCGCTGCCTGAGCAACCTGGGGATGGATCAGACTGCGCCGTTCTGCCTACTGCTGCTCGGCCAGCCCACCCTGCGCCACCGGCTCAGGCGGGGGACGTTCGCCGCGCTGGATCAGCGGATCGCGGTCCGCTACGCAATCACCGGCCTCGACGCCGCCGAGACGACCAGCTACATCGCGCACCACCTCGCGCTCGCCGGCCGCTCGGACACGCTGTTCAGCGACGACGCGATCGCGCTCATCCACGAGGTCTCCCGCGGCCTGCCGCGCCTGGTCAACAACCTTGCCGTCGCCTCGCTGATCGCCGCGTTCGCACAGAAGAAGGCGATCGTCGACGAGTCTGCCGCCCGCGTCGCGGTCGCCGAGATCTCCGCCGAATGACCCTCTCGCTGCTGGACCCGCCGCCCGAGGACTCGCAGCCGACCGATACCACGCTCGCGCCGCCGGCGGGCTGGCCCACGCCGCCAGCCCCGGCCGTCTACCACGAGCGCCTCGGCGAGATCGTCACAACGATCGCGCCGCACACAGAGGCTGACCCCGTCGCGATCCTCACCCAACTCTTGGTCGCCTTCGGCGCCGCCGCCGGCCGCGGCGCCTGGTTCACCGTCGAGGCGACCCGGCATCACCCCAACGAGTTCATGCTCCTCGTCGGCGACAGCAGCAAGGCCAGAAAGGGCTCCTCCTGGGATCACGTCCGCCAGCTGATCGCTCAGGTCGACCCGCAGGTCGAGCGGCGGATCCTGACCGGCCTATCCTCCGGCGAAGGGCTCATCTGGGCGGTCCGCGACCCGACCGCCCAAGACCCCGGCATCACCGACCAGCGACTGTTGGTGATAGAGCCCGAGTTCGCCAGCGTCCTGAAGGCATCCTCGCACGAGATCTCCACGCTCTCACCGACGCTGCGCTCCGCCTGGGACAGCCGACCGCTGGCGATCCTGACCCGCGCCGCCCCGGCGCGCGCCACCAGCGCGCACATCGCGCTGATCGGCCACATCACCCAAGACGAACTGCGCCGCCACACCACCACGATCGAGCTCGCCAACGGCTACCTCAACCGCATCCTCATCATCGCCTGCCGACGCCAACGCCTACTACCCGAGGGCGGCCACCACGACCCGCTCCACGGCACCGGCCTCACCGGCCTACTCGCCGCGACCCTCAAGCACGCCCAGACCGCCGGCCAGATCCGCCTCGACCCCGACGCCCGCGAACTCTGGCATGACGCCTACCGCCAACTCGCCCGCCCCGCCCCCGGCGTCCTCGGCCAGATCACCGCCCGCGCCGAGGCCCACACGATCCGCCTCGCGCTCCTCTACACCCTCGCCGACGGCCAACGCCAGATCAGCCCGCAGCACCTCACAGCCGCGCTCGCGCTCCACGACTACGCCGCCCGCTCCGCCGCCTGGGCGCTCACCGGCGCGACCGGCCAGCCGCTCGCCGAACAGATCCACGCCGCACTGCTCCAACACCCGGCCGGCCTGACCCGCAGCCAGATCAGCGACACCCTCAAACACAACCAGCCCGCCGGCCACCTCGACCACGCACTCCGCGCGCTCCAGACCACCGGCCGAGCGACCGTCACCCAGATCGCCACCGGCGGGCGCCCCGCGCAGCTCTGGACCGCGACCCCGGCCCCCTGACCGGCTTACTTCTTCTTTCGTACCCCACCCCCCGATGCCGCCGCAGAACGGCACCGCCATGCCGGAACTCAGCGGCGCTCAACACCTGGATCGGGGATGCGCCGCAGAGCGCGGCGAGCGCGGAGTCGTTGCGCAGCCGGGTTGGGTTGTCGCCGGCGACCAGGAGCAGGCGAACGGCGATCTCAGGGCCGATGCCAGGCTCGCCCAGTAACCGAGGCGCCCGCACCGGTGGTGAGGCCTTTCAACATCGCGTCGAGCCCGGCGATCTCTTCGGTGAGGGTCTGGTGGCGACGCGACGAGGGTGGGCAGTGCAACGCGCGTCGCTCCGATGCTGTCAAGACGCGGTGGACGGTGCATGCGTGCGCAGCGCTCGACGAGCTGATTGGTGGTGAGGGTGCCGAGCGAGTCGGGCAACCACCGCCCGCCGGTCACCTGCGACCGCTACGCCGCGTTGACGAAGACAGCAGGCGAGACGTCCCGACGCCACCACTCGGCGTCAGTGGCGACAAACACTAATCGTTGGATCTCGCGGATGATGGCGCTACCCCTTGTGGGTGTCCGCCCCGATCACGATCATCTCCGCTGTCCCTTCCGTTGGGATCACTGACGAACGGATCGCCGGCGGACACATCTCAGTCGGGGCGATGCCAAGCTCCTTATCTGTACGTATTCAGGGGGTCGCGAGGGGTTGGCGGGTGGGGGGCGAAGTTATGAAGCGTGGCGGGGTCGGATGAGGTTGGGGAGCTGAGGGCGGAGAACGCCTCGTTGCGTGAGCAGTTGGCGACGGTGATGGCGGAGCTTGAGGAGTTGCGGCGGCGGTTGGGGCAGAACTCGACCAACAGCTCGCGGCCGCCGTCCAGCGATCCGCCGCAGGCGCCCAAGCGTCGTGGGCGCGAGTCGTCGGGTCGTAAGCCGGGTGGTCAGCCCGGCCATGAGGGCCATCGCCGCGAGATGGTCGCCGATCCCGACGCGACGGTCGAGCACCCGCCCGGGCGTTGCTCGGGCTGCGGTGTGGATCTGGGCGATGGTGAGCCGGTCGGCGACCCGGTCTGCCACCAGGTCTGGGAGCTGCCGGCGGTCGTCTGCTACGTGACCGAGCACCAGCGGCTGCGGCGGCGCTGTCGCTGCTGCGGCAAGGTCACGCTCGCCGACGTCCCCGCGGGAACGCCGGCGGGGGCGTTCGGCCCCAACCTATGCGCGACGGTCGTGGGGTTGAGCGCGCACATGTCGCGCGAAGAGGTCGCCAAGTTCGTGGTCGACACCTTCGGCTGTCCGATGACGGCCGCGTCGGTGGAGGCGATCTGCAAGCGCGCCAGCCAGGCGCTGGCCGGCGCCTACGACGCGCTCGCCGACGCCGTCGGCGAGCAGCCGGTCGTGCACGCCGATGAGACCGGCTGGCGCTGGCCGGCGCTGCGGCGCTGGGCGTGGCTGGCCAGCACCGATGAGATCGCCGTCTACCACCTGACCGACTCGCGCGCCGCCAGGATCGCCAAGGACCTGCTCGGCGAAGACTTCAAGGGCGTGCTGGTCAGCGATCGCTACGGCGCCTATGCCTGGATCGACCGGGAGCGACGTCAGGCCTGTTGGAGCCATCTGGTCAGGGATTTCCAGGCGCTGGCCGACCGCGGCGGGCGGATCGCCAAGCTCGGACGCGCGCTCAAGCAGACCGCCGGCGAGATCCTCGCCGTCCACCGCGCCCACCAAGCGCAGGGTCGCCTGGTCGGCTGGCATGAGCCCGAGCTGCTAGACCTGCACGATCGCCTCATGGACCTGCTCGAGCAGGGCGCCCGCATGCGCGACGACCGCACCAGCCGCTTCTGCGCCGGGCTGCTGGACCTCTGGCCTGCGCTGTGGAATTTCACCGAAATCCCCGGCGTGCAGCCGACCAACAACCGCGCCGAGCGCGCGCTCAGGTTCGCCGTGCTGCTGCGCAAACGCAGTGGCGGCACCCGCACCGCCCACGGCGACCGTTTCATCGAACGGCTGCTGACCGTCCGCGAGACCTGCCGCCTCCAAGGCCGCGGCCTCCACGACTACCTGCTCCAGGCCATCACCGCAGCACTCAACGGCCGACCCACGCCGTCACTGCTGCCCGCCGGACCGTGAACCCCCTGAATGGGTACCCTTATCTGTTGTTGAGCGCCGCTGAGTTCCGGCATGGCGGTGCCGTTCTGCGGCGGCATCGGGGGGTGGGGTACGAAAGAAGAAGTAAGCCGGTCAGGGGGCCGGGGTCGCGGTCCAGAGCTGCGCGGGGCGCCCGCCGGTGGCGATCTGGGTGACGGTCGCTCGGCCGGTGGTCTGGAGCGCGCGGAGTGCGTGGTCGAGGTGGCCGGCGGGCTGGTTGTGTTTGAGGGTGTCGCTGATCTGGCTGCGGGTCAGGCCGGCCGGGTGTTGGAGCAGTGCGGCGTGGATCTGTTCGGCGAGCGGCTGGCCGGTCGCGCCGGTGAGCGCCCAGGCGGCGGAGCGGGCGGCGTAGTCGTGGAGCGCGAGCGCGGCTGTGAGGTGCTGCGGGCTGATCTGGCGTTGGCCGTCGGCGAGGGTGTAGAGGAGCGCGAGGCGGATCGTGTGGGCCTCGGCGCGGGCGGTGATCTGGCCGAGGACGCCGGGGGCGGGGCGGGCGAGTTGGCGGTAGGCGTCATGCCAGAGTTCGCGGGCGTCGGGGTCGAGGCGGATCTGGCCGGCGGTCTGGGCGTGCTTGAGGGTCGCGGCGAGTAGGCCGGTGAGGCCGGTGCCGTGGAGCGGGTCGTGGTGGCCGCCCTCGGGTAGTAGGCGTTGGCGTCGGCAGGCGATGATGAGGATGCGGTTGAGGTAGCCGTTGGCGAGCTCGATCGTGGTGGTGTGGCGGCGCAGTTCGTCTTGGGTGATGTGGCCGATCAGCGCGATGTGCGCGCTGGTGGCGCGCGCCGGGGCGGCGCGGGTCAGGATCGCCAGCGGTCGGCTGTCCCAGGCGGAGCGCAGCGTCGGTGAGAGCGTGGAGATCTCGCGCGAGGATGCCTTCAGGACGCTGGCGAACTCGGGCTCTATCACCAACAGTCGCTGGTCGGTGATGCCGGGGTCTTGGGCGTTCGGGTCGCGGACCGCCCAGATGAGCCCTTCGCCGGAGGACAGGCCGGTCAGGATCCGCCGCTCGACCTGCGGGTCGACCTGAGCGATCAGCTGGCGGACGTGATCCCAGGAGGAGCCCTTTCTGGCCTTGCTGCTGTCGCCGACGAGGAGCATGAACTCGTTGGGGTGATGCCGGGTCGCCTCGACGGTGAACCAGGCGCCGCGGCCGGCGGCGGCGCCGAAGGCGACCAAGAGTTGGGTGAGGATCGCGACGGGGTCAGCCTCTGTGTGCGGCGCGATCGTTGTGACGATCTCGCCGAGGCGCTCGTGGTAGACGGCCGGGGCTGGCGGCGTGGGCCAGCCCGCCGGCGGCGCGAGCGTGGTATCGGTCGGCTGCGAGTCCTCGGGCGGCGGGTCCAGCAGCGAGAGGGTCATTCGGCGGAGATCTCGGCGACCGCGACGCGGGCGGCAGACTCGTCGACGATCGCCTTCTTCTGTGCGAACGCGGCGATCAGCGAGGCGACGGCAAGGTTGTTGACCAGGCGCGGCAGGCCGCGGGAGACCTCGTGGATGAGCGCGATCGCGTCGTCGCTGAACAGCGTGTCCGAGCGGCCGGCGAGCGCGAGGTGGTGCGCGATGTAGCTGGTCGTCTCGGCGGCGTCGAGGCCGGTGATTGCGTAGCGGACCGCGATCCGCTGATCCAGCGCGGCGAACGTCCCCCGCCTGAGCCGGTGGCGCAGGGTGGGCTGGCCGAGCAGCAGTAGGCAGAACGGCGCAGTCTGACCTACATCAGTGAGTAGCGCTGGTCGTTGGGTGGTGTGGACGGGCCGCTGATTGCCGCCTGAGGAGTTGGAAAAGCCCCGCAATTGCGGGGCTTTCCGTCCGCCTTGACCGGGAGAGTTCGGGTTGTGGAGGCCGGACTGTGTCGGTGAGGCGGGCTCACCCAGGGGGTGATGGTGCTTAACGGTGCCAGAGGCCGCGGACGGCTTGTCGTGCGCGCCGACGATCCGTCGCTGACGCCGTACGCCGGGCTGGCCGTGGTGGGCGATCTGGCCAGGCGGCTGGGGCTGGCCGGGCTGATCGACGCAGAGCTGTCGGTGGAGCGCCGCGCGCGGCCGGTCAAGGTCCGTCGTCGCGGCCTGTCGCCGGGCGGGCTGGTCGTCAGTCTGGCGGAGTGCCAGCTGGTCGGCGGGTCGTTCTTTGATCACGTCGAGGACGTCCGCGCCGACCGCGCCGGCGCGACGTTGCGGGCGGTCGCCGGCACGCCGTCGGCGCCGGCGGCGCTGCAGAACGCCAAGCGCTTTCGGCGTGTGCACTGCCAGCGCATCGAGCGCGCGATGGCCAGGGCGGGGGAGCGCCTTGACCGGGCGCTGGGCCGCGATCGCGCAGAGCCGGTGACGATCGATCTGGACGCCACGCAGGTGACGGTCTACGGCAGGCGCAAGCAGGGCGCGGCGCGCAGCCGCCACGGCTGCATGAGCTACGCGCCGCACGTTGCGTTCTGGGCGCAGCGCGGGCGCGCGCTGACCTGCGAGCTGGTCGGCGGCAACAAGGAGAAGCTGTCGGGCACCGAGTGCGCCACGATCGCCACGCGGGCGCTCAGGCTGCTGCCGGCCGCGCACGGGGCGGTGACGATGCGTATCGACTCCGCCTACTACGCCGTCGAGCTGCTTGACCGCCTGCGCGCCGAGAAGGCCCGCTTCACCGTCTCGGTCGCGCGCAGCCAGGCGATGTGGAGCGCGCTGGGCCAGATCCCCGACGACGCCTGGACCGACGCGCTGGAGATGCCCGGCGCGCAGGTCGCCGAGACGACCTACACGCCGCACGGCTGGCGCCACGAGCCGCTGCGGCTGATCGTCCGGCGCGTCTGCTTCAGCGCCGGCGAGATCGCGAAGCTGCGCGGCTCCAGGCGGCTGAAGACGATCCACCCCGACCAGCTTCAGCTCGCGCTCGACGGCCAGATCGAGCAGGTTCACGGCTACAGCTTCATCCTCACCGACATCCCGCACCACCCGACCGCCTGGGTCGAGCACTTCCACCGCCACCGCGCCCAGATCGAGGAACGCCTCAAGGAAGCAAAACTCGGCCAAGCGCTCAGGCACCTGCCCTCCGGCGACGAGCACGCCAACCGCGTCTGGCTGACGGCCGCGCTACTCGCGCTCAACCTCACCGCCTTCTGCTGCGACCTCTGCCCCGCCGCCGGCGCGTCCGGCAAGGCACCCGACGACGCGCCGCTCAGGCGCGCCGCCGACACCCTCAGGCGGATCCTCTTCAACGTCCCCGCCCGGATCGTGCGCAGCGCACGGCGCACAATCCTCCGGCTCCCCGAAGGCTGCCGCCACGCCGACGTCTTCCAGGCCACCCTCGACGCCGTCTACGCGCTGCCGCCCTGACACACCGCGGCCAGCTCCCGGCCGAAGTCGATCACCGCGACGTCACCCAGCTTGGCGACCCCGAGAACCCGCCCCCAACGACGACACGGCCAGCCAACCGGCTCACCCCAGCCGACCCCGGCGCCCCCACGCGCGCCAACCACCGACCTCAACGTGAAACCCGCCGCCGGGACCGCCACCGCGACGGTACTCACTGATCTAGGTCTGATCCATCCCCAGGTTGCTCAGGCAGCGCACGCCCTCAAGGCTCTCGGCATCCAGCAGATGCGCCTCGTCGATGATCAGCACGACCTGCTTGCCGCGCTCGGAGGCTTCGGCGGCCAGCAGCTCCTGGGCCTGGGGGATCAGCGCGGCGTGATGAAACCTCGGTGTGTCGCCCAACGCCGTGACGATCAGCCCGTAGATGCCACGCAGCCCGACCCCGGGCGTGCCGAGGTAGAGGATTGTGTGCCGCGAGGCGTCCAGGCCGGCGACCGCCGCGCGGGCGGCGACCGTCTTGCCGGCGCCGCACTCGCCGCTGATCACGCCGATCGCCTGCTCACTGATGCACCAGGCGATCCGGGCGACCGCCTCGGCGTGCGCGCCATGGCCGTGCAGCATCCCCGGCGCGAGGTCCTTCCCGAACGGCATGCGGGTGAACCCGTAATGCGCGCGCAACCGGTCGATGCTCATCCCTTGCGTCCTTCCTGGTTGATGCCACGATCGTCGCCGTCGCCGTCGCCGTCGCCGTCGCCGTCGCCGTCGCCGTCGCCGTCGCCGTCGCCGTCGCCGTCGCCGTCGCCGTCCCGGCCGGGCTGGGTGAGGCTTGCGTAGTCGATCCGCTGCCCGGCGATCTCGGCGTCGCGCTTGTCGGCCAGCAACCGCAGGTAGTCGATCCCGGTCGGTGCTGGGGGCGGCGGCAGCTCGCGCTGGGCCTGCGGGTGGGTGTGGCGGCCGATCACCAGCGGCACCGCCAGCCCGAACGGGCGGAGCTGGTAGCGGACTTCGATCCTCGTGAGGTCAAACGGGTCGAAGACGAGCTCGACCTTGCGGCCCGCCAGCGCCGGGTCGACCTCGTATTGGTTGGCGTGCAGCGACACCGTCGCCGTCTTGGTCACGGTCCGCTCCTGCGACCAGAGGAACGCCTCGCGCAGCAAAGCGGGGGTCGGCAGCGCGGGCGCCCCAGCGGTCTCGAACCGCGCGAGCGGGGTCTGCTCGGTCTCGGAGTGCACCCGGCGGTGATAGACGACCTCAAGCCACGCACTGAACAGCCGGTTCAGCTCTGGGAGATCCAGTCCGTCGCGTCCCTGGATCTCGACCAGGAACTGGTCGCGGACGGTTCGGAAAAATCGCTCCACCTTGCCCTTCGTGGCGGCCGCGCGCGGCGATGCGTGGATCAGCCGGACGCCGAGCACCGCGCATGCCCGCAGCAGCTGCGAGGACACGAACGCAGGGCCGCGGTCGACCAGGATCGCGTCCGGGACCCCGCGCGCCATCAGCCCTGAGCGCAGCGCGGCCTCGAGCCCGAACACGTCCTCGCCGCTGCCCCACCGCCAGCCGACCAGCAGCCGCGAGTGATCGTCGATGAACGCCAGCAGCACCGCCCGGCGGGCCGTCGCGCCGGCGAGCGTGGGGCCGTGAAGCCCATCCCCGGTCCACAGCTCGTTGCGCTCTGACGCCTCGAAGCGGCCATAGACCTTGCCCGGCGTGCGGCCGTCGGCGCCGACGTTGAGCCCGGCGCGGGCGAGATGCGTCTGCAACGTTCGCAGCCCCGGCACCGGCTGCTCGTGGCCGCCGGCGGCGAGCATGATCTCCCTGATCTGCGCCGCGGTCCGCTGCGGCCGCTCGCGCTTCAAGTCAAATGCCAGCTGAAGCATCTCGGCCGGTGTGCGCGGCGCCACCACCCGTCGCCGCGGCACGAGCGCCTCAAACCCGCCCCGTCGATATGCGCGGATCCACTCATCCAGCGTCCCGCGCGCGACCCGCACCAAGCGGCCGTCGAGCCCGACATGCTCCCCGGCGGCGAGCGCGCGGACCAGCCGGCCGCGCTCGGCCTTCGACAACGCCGGGTCGGCCGCGTCGCGGATCAGCGCGTAGCGAAACAGCGCGACATCCCGCCGCCGCTGCTCCCCAGACCGCGTGCTCCCGCTCTCAGACACCAGCGCGCACCCTTGCCGCTCACGGCACCGGCGGGAAGGGGCAACTCGTGTTGCACAACAACGCCCCGCCGCAGAGCACAGCGACCAGCGACCACACCGCCCGTGGACCGAACCGCAGCACCCACGCCCGCGCCGCGACCGCGACCGCCTCAACCGCGTCCCCGAATCCGCTCGTGGCCGGCGCGATCGCCCCGAGCTCCGAGTCCAGCACGACCGCCCAGCGCGCAAAGTGCGCCCGGATCACATCCGCGTTCGCGGCGAACCGCCGCAACCAGCCGCGCACCGTGTCCTTCGGTACCGCCAGCCGCCCGGCGATCCCGCGGTGCCCGTCCCCGGCCGCCTTCGCGACCAGCGCCTCGCCGATCACCGCAACCCCGTCGCGCCGCCGCAACAAGCAAACGTCCGGCAGCAGCACGTGCGTTCCCTCGCACCCCCGACACTTCGCTCGCCGCGGCCGCAACCGCCGCTGCCGACCACCACCGCAGCGAACGACCCGCCCGCGCGCATGCCCCCACGGTCCCAACACCCCGCGACAGAACGGGCACCCCAAAAGCCCGCCGACCAGCTCAGCCTCAACCCGCGCCTGCTCGGCGCATACCATCAACATCGGGTGCCACCTCCGGCATCCCGAGAGCCCTCCCGACTGAACCACCAAGCTCGCGGGAGGGCTCTCGCGCGTCTACGAACGCGCCAAGCCTCCCACCCCCGTCCCGGCAGTGAACAGCGCGACCGCGTGCACGCGTGCCGAAATCAAGCGGCGTTCAACATCTGTGCAGGAACGCGGCGTCAAGCGTGGGGTTGGGATTGACGGGGTTGGAGTGTTGGGCGGCGGGGGGGTGCGTGTGCGCGGTTGGTGGTGCGGGTCGTGTGCGCGCAGGCGCCCAGCCTTATCTCGGTCCGCGACCCGGAATGGCTCCGGGCCGGCGACATGATGGTTGATGGGTGATCCCGCTGGGGGAAGCGTTGCGGCCGCTCGGTCTATCAGGGCCGTCCACGCGAGCGTGGCGGCAGGAGCATGGGAGGAGCCGGCCGCGGCGCATCGCTGTGAATGAGGGCTGCGCGCGCATGACCGACTTCACGCGGGTTGCAGCGCCTCCTCGCCGAGTTCGCGCAGCGTGTGGTAGCTGCGCTTGAGTAGCTTGCGGGCGATCGACAGGCACGCGCGATTTGCGCCCAATCACTCCGCCGTCTGGCGGTAGTAGTCGCGGTCGGGACTGCCGGCGCGTGCGGCGGACTGGGCCGCCTCGAACAGCGCCCAGCGCAGCGCGGGCGGTCCCTGGCGGGAAAGGTGGCCGGGGGCGCGGCGCATGTCGGACTGGTGCACGGTGATGTCCATCCCGGCGTAGCGGACCGCCTCGCGCGAGGAGGAGAACCGGCCGGGGTCACCGAGCTCGGCGAGGATCGCGACCGCCGTCAGCTCCCCGATCCCGAAGTGGGCCGCCAGCGCCCGACAGCCCGCCTGGCGGCGCGCATAGGCTCGCAGCTGCTTGTTGAGCGGGGCGAGCTGCGCGTCGAGTGCATCGATCATCGCCAGCGCGACCGTGACCTGCTGGCGCGCGCAACCCGGCAGCGGCTGAGCGGCGAGCCACCGCTGCCCCTCGTCGGTCATCAAGTTACGCCGCTGCGGGCAGCCGTGGTGGTAGAGCACTGCTTGGATTCGCTGCTGCCACTCGCCTCGCTGCTCAGAGAGCGTGTGCCGCAGCCTGACACGCGCGCGCAGATCCAGGATGTGATCGGGCGGGATCCAGGACTCCGGCAGCCGCCCCACCATCACCAGCTCGCGCAGATGCCGGGCGTCGGCGCGATCGTTCTTAGCGCGCTTCTTGTTCCCCCGCCGAGCGGCCGTCTCCGCGGGCTCGGCCAGGTGCACCACGGCGCCCACCCGCCGCAGCTCCTCGACCACGAACCGCCAACCCGTCGTCGCCTCCAGCGCGACCTCGAGCTCTTGATCGCGGAAGCGCTCAAGAAACCGGCGAACCCCGGCGCGATCCGCCGGCGCCACACGAGCGCGCGAGATCTCCCCGGTCGACGTGTCGATCCACTCGGCGGTGATCTGCGCTCGATGCTGATCGAGTCCCATTACGATCCTCACAAGGGGCCTCCTCAAGCTCCACGGTCTGAAACGCCTGCGCGGACAAGCGCCGCGCTTGAGCTGAGGAGGTCCCTACACGCGCGCCCGGATGGACCCGCTGCTCCTGCCATCTATCAAGTCACGCCGGTGGTCCTCGGGCGGCGGCGGGCGACACAACATCCGTCGGTCAGACCCACACTGGTCGACAGAAAGTCAATGAGTCAGCCCGTCGCCAGCCCGAGGACCTACCGGCCACGCCGGACGCCACCGCCCGACCAGCTCTCTCACTGAGAAAGGCAAATCACGTCTGGATCCTTGCGTGGGGCTGTGAGATGCTGCGGGTTGGGTACGGGTGAACCCCGTCCGGACGCCGCTGGGCGCAGTTCCCGGATGCCGGCGAACGCGCGAAAGCGCGATCGTCCTCGCCGATGCACTCGACCTCCGAAGGGAGCGCTCCATGTTCGGCACGGTGATCGTCGGGATCGACGGCTACGACGGTGGTCGCGACGCCCTCGCGTTCGCGCGCTCGCTCAAGCCCGATCAGCTCTACCTCGTCTCCGCCTACCCGGTCGACCGCATCGTCACCCGCGCGTCCGTGCGCGACTTCGACGAGCTCTTGCGCGAAGACGCGCTCCGCCGCCTCGAGTCGGCGGCGGTCGACGCGGGTGTCGACGCCGGGCGCCACGCGGTCGCCGACTCGTCGCCGGCCCGCGCCCTGCAGCGTGCGGCCGAGGCGCACGACGCCGACCTCGTCGTCGTCGGCTCGTGTCACCGCACCGCCGCTGGGCGCGTGCTGCTCGGCGACGTCTCGCGCGGCGTCCTGCACGGCGCACCGTGCCCGGTGGCGGTGGTGCCGCACCGGTTCCGGGCCACCGGCGGGCGCCTGGGCACCGTCCTCGTCGCCTTCGACGGCTCACCGGAGGCGCGCGAGGCTCTGGAGCTCGCCGCGAAGGTCCGCGAGGATCTCGAGGCGTCGCTCGTCGTCGCCACGGCGATCGGGTCCGTGTCGGTCTTCAACATGTCGCCGCAGTCCATCGACTGGAAGGCCTTCCTCGACGCCGAGCGGGCCGAGGCCGAGGACGAGATCCGCGCGGCGCTCGACGAGATCGGGGCCGCGGCCGAGACGCGCGTCGTCGTGGGGAACGCCGGATCGGCGCTCGCCCGGGCGTCCGAGGACGCGGACCTGATCGTCACGGGCTCTCGCGGCTGGGGCGCGCTCAAGCGCGTGGCCCTGGGCAGCACTTCCGACCACGTCGTCCACCACGCGGCCTGCCCGGTCATCGTGGCCCCGCGCCCGCCGGTCGAGGCCTCCACGGCACACGCGGACCGGCAGGACGTCGAAGCGACCTCCTGACCGTGGGCGGCCGATATGGAAGGCTGGCCGGGTGAAGCCGGCCGGCCTCAGGTGAGAATCGTCCTCGCCGACGATCACGCCGTGGTCAGGTCCGGCCCTGCGCATGGTGCTCGAGCGCGCGAGCGACCTCCACGTGGTCGCCGAGGTCGGCGACGCCGAACGGGCGGTCCGCACCGTGCTCGGGCACACGCCGGCGGTGCTCGTCCTCGACCTCAACATGCCGGGCGAGCTGACCTCCCTCGAGGCGATCCCGCGGGTCCGCGAGGTCTCGCCGGACACGCGCGGCGTCGTCCTGTGCGGGTGGCGGCCCTGGCGCTCCTCCTGGCGCCCCCGCCTGCCACTCTCTCGCCATGAGACGGCCCACTCGGATGCTCATCGTTCTAGGAGGTCTCGCTGCAGCCGCGGCGATAACGGATCGGGTGTACCGCCGCTACCTGCGTGACCGGGTCCTGACGTGGGGCGCCACTGCCGATGAGGCGGAGCGGGCATGCCTGGAGACGAGTCGCTCGACCCGGCCGACATCGTTGCCACGCGAGCAATCGGAAGCGACGCGCCCCCGGCGGCGATCTGGCCCTGGTTGATTCAGATGGGACCCGGGCGGGCCGGCGCCTACACCTATGACTGGATCGAGAACCTGTTCGGCCTCAACATGCACAGCGCCGACCGGATCGTCCCGGAGTGGCAGCAGCTCGACGTCGGCGACGTCGTGCGGAGCCAGGAGGGCCAACCTGGGATGCGGGTCGAGATCCTCGAGCCGGAGCGTGTGCTCTCCAACCGCTCGGAAGCAGGCGACTGGGTCTGGACGTTCGCGCTGGAGCCGAAGGACGGTTCGACCCGCCTGATCAGCCGCAACCGGATCGCGAAGAAGGCCGCCGCGGCAGGGCAGCGCTTGGGGATGCTGGTGATGGAACCAGGCTCTCTGGTGATGGAGCAAGATGCTGTTGGGCATCAAGGAACGTGCCGAACAGCTCGCGGCCGAGCAGTCCTCGCGCTCGCCGCGATCAACACGTTGAACCGGGGTGATGACACGGCGCTCGTGGAGCCAGGTCGCCATGAGCCCGGCTGAACCAACTGGCATAGTCGCGCTATGGCCGACGCTATCCACACCGAGGGACTGACGAAGCGCTACGACGAGACCGTCGCCCTGGACTCGCTCGACCTGTCCGTCAAGGAGGGCGAGGTCTATGGCTATCTCGGGCCAAACGGCGCGGGGAAGACGACCACGATCCGGCTGCTGCTCGGCCTCCACAGGCCGAGCGCCGGCCGGGCGGAGATCTTCGGCATGGACGCCTGGTCGCAGGCGGTCCCGGCCCATCGCCGCGTCGCCTACGTTCCGGGCGAGCCGTTTCTGTGGCCGGCGATGACCTCGGCCGAGACCTTCGAGTTCCTGGCGAAGCTCCACGGCGGCACGGACCTCGGCTACCGGGACCAGCTGGTCGAGCGGTTCAAGCTTGATACCTCGAAGAAGGTGCGGGCGCTCTCCAAGGGCAACCGGCAGAAGGTGCAGCTGGTCGTCGCCCTCGCCGCGCGCCCAGACCTCCTTATCCTGGACGAGCCGACCAGCGGCCTCGACCCGCTGATGGAGGCAGCCTTCCGCGACAGCGTCCATGAGGCCAAGGTGCGCGGCCAGACCGTCTTCCTCTCCTCCCACATCCTCAGCGAGGTTGAGGCGCTCTGCGACAGGGTCGGGATCCTCAGCAACGGCAGGCTCGTCGACCAGGGCACCCTCGCCGAGATGCGCCATCTCTCGGCGCATCGGGTCGAGGTGACGTTCGACGGCACCCCGCCTGAGATCGGCGCATTGCCCGGCATCGACGCGACGCAGGCCGGCGAGCACACGCTGCGCTTCGAGGTGAGGGGCGGCATCGAGCCACTGATCCAGGCGCTCGCCTCGCAGAAGGTGGTGTCGATGACGAGCCGGGAGCCCTCGCTCGAGGAGATCTTCCTACACCACTACGACTCCCAGGGCGGGGATGGCTGCGCTTAGGTCACTGGCCTGGCGCCGTTGGGTCGGCGGCCGGATCCGCGATCTCTCCTTCGCGGCGTTCTTCCTCGTCTACGCCGCGGGCCAGGCGATCGCCTACCGCAGCACCTACCCGACGGTCCAGGACCGGATGCAATTCGCGCAGAGCTTCGGCGACAACAAGGCGCTCCGCCTCTTCTACGGCGTGCCGCATGACCTGGTCACCAGCGGCGGCTACGCGGCCTGGCGGGTCGGCGGGGTACTGGCGATCTTCGCCGGCGCCTGGGGGCTGCTGTCGGCGGTTAAGTCGATGCGCGGCGAGGAGGAAACCGGGCGCGAGGAGCTGGTCCTGGCGGGTGCGGTGGGACGGGGCACCTCCTTCGGTGCCTCTCTCACGGCCGGCGCTCTCGGCGCGGCGATCCTCGCCGTGGCTCTCTGGGCCGGGCTGGTGCTCGCGAAGCTTTCGGTCGGGCAGTCCGCTCTGCTTGGGCTCGCCACCCTCGGTGCCGGTGTCGTGTTCCTCGCCATCGGGGCGCTGGTCAGCCAGCTCGCCTCGACCAGGAGGCTGGCGCTCGAGCTCGGGCTCGCCGTCCTCGGCGTCGCGTTCATCCTGCGCGTGATCGCCGACACCTCCGGGTCGCTCGACTGGCTTCGATGGCTCACGCCGCTCGGCTGGGCCGAGGAGATCAGGCCGTTCACCGGAGCACAGCCGGCCGTCCTGCTGCTGATGGCTGCGGCGACGGTCGTGGTGGCAGCCGCCGCCTGGCGGATCGCCAGGCGGCGCGATACCGGCAACGGGGTGTTGCGCTCGCCGGATTCGCGCGAGCCGGACCTCGCGCTTCTCTCCTCGCCTCTCGCGCAGGCGTTCCGGGATGAGCGCGGTCGGCTGGCGGTCTGGCTGGTCGGCGGTGGCGTGTTCGGCGTGGTCATCGGCGTCCTCGCCAACAGCGTCAGCTCGGTGAACGTCTCGCTGTCGCTTCAGGAGCAGCTGCAGAAGCTCGGCGCCGGCTCGATCACGACGGCATCCGGCTACATCGCCTTCTGCTTCCTCTTCTTCCTCCTGATCGTCTGCCTCTTCGCCTCCTCGCAGATCGCCGCCGCGCGCCGCGAAGAGGCCGACGAGCGCCTCGAGACCGTCCTCTCCGAGCCGGTCAGCCGCCGCTCCTGGCTAGCCGGGCGCCTGTTGCTCGCGGGGGCCGGCGCGATGACGCTCTCCCTCCTCGTCGGCTTTCTCACCTGGGCCGGCGCGGTGGCGGCGGGCGCCGATGTCTCCCTCGGCGACATGATCGGCGCCGGGGCGAATTGCCTCCCGGTCTCGCTGCTCTTCCTCTCCCTCGACGCGCTCGCCTTCGCGCTGGTCCCGCGTGTGACGGCGGGGATTGCGTACGGCTTGGTGGTGATCGCCTTCGTCTGGGAGCTGTTCGGCTCACTGCTCGACCTGCCGAGCTGGGCCGTCAACCTCTCGCCCTTTCACCAAGTCGGGTTGGTGCCCGTCCAGGACTTCAAGACGACGGCGGCGATCGTGATGCTCTCCGTGGCGGCGCTGGTGTCGGCAGTCGCGATCCGCGCCTTTGAGCGCCGGGACTTGACCGGCCCCTGAGCCCGGATCCGCTCGGCGCCGCTCGTGGGGTCTCACCGTGCAAAGACGGCCAGCGGCAAGCGCCCGGTCCTCGCGCGAAGCGGAAGCCGGACCCGAGGTCGGCACCGACCTGAAGCGCGAGCAGATCGTCGGAACCCCCGACATGAAGCCCTCGCTCATCGTCGCCAAGGTCAAGGCGGCCGGACTGAACAACGTCACGCTGCCGACGTGCGACGTCGCCGGCACGCCCATCACCACCGGCGGTCGGGCCAAGTGCGTTGCCAGCTACATGCGCATCCACGCCCTCGAGGCGACCGGCGGCAAGACGTACGCCCAGATGCCGCAGTTCGTCTGATCTGGATCACAGGTCGTCGGCGGGTGGCCCCGGTGCGCTCAGGCGCGCCGGGGCCGCAAGGCGTCCTGACCCCGAGTCGGTCCCGCGAGCAATGGACGGTCGGCGACCCGCCCGCGGCAGCTCGCGGACCGAGGCCCTCGGCGGCTGGTAGCGGACGCGTTCTTTGGCATGATGCCTGCGTCTCAGGCCGCCGACGGGACTATGGATGAGATGACGACCGGTGATATGACCGACGAAACGGCGGAAGCTCGCGAGACGGTGACCATCGTCATCGCTGACGACCACGCCGTCGTCCGGACCGGCCTGCGGATGCTGCTCGACGCGGAGTCCGGACTCGAGGTGGTCGCCGAAGCCGGCGACGTGCCGGCCGCGGTTCGCTCGGTTCACGGACACAGACCCCGTGTGCTGGTCCTGGATCTCAACATGCCCGGGGAGTCCAGTCTCGCGGCGATCCCCACCCTCCTCGAGATCTCGCCGACCACGGGCGTCGTCGTGCTTACGATGCAGAACGACCCGGCGTTCGCCCGCGAAGCTCTTCAGGCCGGGGCGTTGGCCTACGTACTCAAGGAAGCCGCCGACGACGAGCTCGTCCAAGCCGTCCGGATGGCTGCCGCCGGCAAGACGTACCTCAATCCCCAGCTGGGCGCTCGGCTGGCGGCCGAGCCCGCTCAGCCTGCCGGTCCGCCGGACGACCTGACCGAGCGCGAGGTCGAGGTTCTGCGGCTGATCGCCCTCGGTCACACGAATACGGAGATCGGTGAGCACCTCTACCTCAGTGTGCGCACGGTTGAATCACATCGCGCCCATATCCAGCAAAAGCTGCGGCGTTCGAGCCGCGCCGAGCTGGTTCGCTACGCGATCGAGCACGGCCTCGCCGAGCTGTAGGGCGAGTCGCCACCACTCGTCTGCGACGAGTGTGGGTGCTCGGCCTGAGGGCTAGGGCGACGAGCGACGGGACTCGATGAGTTAGCTGTCGCGTTCGAATTCGATGAGCTGGGGCTCTCCGTCCGCGTCTCGTGCGTGGGCGATGAGGGCGCGCCGGTGGGCGCCCGTCAGATCGGCCGGAGGGGTCTCCAAGCGCACCTCGACGGGCACGCCCTCCTTCGGATCCGTGAGCACGGCAGCATCGTCGAGCACGCCGAGAGCCGGCGCGAGGTAACGCCCGGCGATCTTCGACGGCGGCCACCACAGCGCGGTCTTCGAGAGCGCCGAATCGTCGATCTCCCCGCCCTCCATCCGAGCGCGCAGCCAGGTCGGCGAGCGCCCGGTGAGCAGCACTCCCCGCAGCACCGGCCGGAAGGCCGGCGCCTCGACGGGCGCACCGACGTTCGCCGCCAAGGTCGCGGCGACGACGTCGGCCTGCTGGGAGGCGAGGCCGCCCTGCTTGACCGGGAAGGTCGTACAATCGCCGGCCGCCCACACCCCCTCGACCCCCTCGACGCGACCGTGGTCGTCGACGGGGATGAAGCCGGCGGGATCGTGCGGGAGGCCCGCGATCCGTGGGCCGGTGAGGCGGGGCAGCGCGACGACTCGGTCGGCCACGATGGCGGGGCCGTCGGGGCGGAGGAGCACGCGACCGCGCTCGACGACATCGGGGTCGTACCCACCGTGGACGACGATGCCGTGGGCGCTGAGCATGTCGGCCATCGCCTCCTGGGCGGTGGGCCCGAAGAGGGCGAGCGGCGTCGTGGCGGGGCTCGAGAGCGTAATCTCGATCTGCCGCCCGTGCTGCTCGGCGAAGACGGCGGTCATCAGCGCGAGCTCGTAGAGCGGGAAGGGCCACACGGGGCCCGCCGGCACCACGAAGGCAAGGCTCTGCACGTCCCCGCGCTCCACCGCGCCGAGAAGGTCGCGGAAGCCGGGGACGCTGCGCTGGTCGACAAAGGTCAGAGCCTCGGGGAAGACCGTGCTGCGATCGGCGCCCATCGCGAGGACGAGCTCGTCGTAGGGAAGCTCGGGCTCGGGGCCGTCCTGGACGATGGCCACGCGGCGGTCGGGATCGACCGAGTCCAGGCGCCCGCGAACCATGTGCGCACCGTGCTCGGCGACGAGCTCGCGGACGCGGTAGGACTGCACCTCCGCGAGACCGAACGGCTGGGCGACCGACAGCGGCCGATAGCTGAACTCCTCCTCCGGGGTCAGGAGCGTCACGTTCAGCCGCCCGCCCCCAAGGGCGTGAAGGGCGAGGACGGCCTCGAGGCCGGCGACGCCGCCACCGGCGACCACGACTCGGGGCTTCGCGGAAGTGGGCGAGTCCGCGGCGGCCGTCACGCTTCGCAGCGTACCGTGCTCGCCCCGGGATCAGCCGGGCCGAGAAGCAGCCGCTCGACCGCTGCCTGGCGGTACTCGAAGATCTTCGCGAGATCGCGGCGCACGAGGACCAGGTGGGCGATCGCTCCAAGCGGCCCGAGGGGCAGCTGGTAGCGCACGCGGTCGCGGATGATCGTGCCGCCGTCGGCGGCCGTCTCGAAGGTGTGGGTGTGGTGCCAGAGGCGGTAGGGGCCCGAGATCTGCTCATCGACGAAGCGCTCGTTCGGCACCCACTCAGCGATCCTCGTGCGCCAGGACACGGGGATCCCGTGCAGGCGCAGCCGGTACTCGATGAACGCGCCCGCGCGCATCTCGACGGGGCCGTCGCCCACGACGCGGAAGCCGAGCCAGGGCGGAGTGATCGCCTCGAGGTTGCCGGCGTCCGCGTAGAACGGGAACACCTCCTCCACCGAGAGGGGCAGGTGCTGGGAGCGCTCGAGGACGTGGACGCGCATCGCACGGGCTACGGCCTCCGCCGCGCTCGAGGTCACCACCTCGCGCCGCAGCGCGCAGGTCACGGGGCGCTCGACAGGCGCTCAGCGAGCTAGGCCAGGCCGCGCGGATAGCGGTAGTCGATGCCGCCATGGGCCGCGTCGAAGAGCTCGCACGCGACGTCGGTGACGCCGATCTCGGCAAGCGCATCGCGGAAGGCGAGCGCGCCGAGGTCCAGGTACCACTCGTCCCGCGTGCCACCGTCGAGGTA
Organism: uncultured Actinomycetes bacterium; assembly: GCA_963728925.1. GTDB lineage: Bacteria > Actinomycetota > Thermoleophilia > Solirubrobacterales > Solirubrobacteraceae > JBBPZA01. Next base: position 19,933 of record CAVSMB010000035.1, read on the forward strand.
GATCGCGCGCAGGCTGCGTAGGGCATTCGCGTGCTCAGGCACCATCCGGACGGGGTCCCACGCCAACCACCGCGACCAGACGTCGTCGACGAGCCGCCCAGTGATCAGGTCGAACGGCAGGTGCACCGTGCCGTCCTCGTCCGCCGAGAACGCCGCCGCGACGCCGTAGGTGAGCACGAGATCCGCGTCGGTCTCCTTGCTCAGCGGCGGGCGCGACGCGAAGTCCTCCCAGAAGTTCTCATAGGACCCGTCGTAGGCGCGAAGCGCGCGGACGGCCTTGCCGAAGCCCGGGACGTAACACAGCTCGTACAGCGCGTCGCCGGCGTGGCTGGCCAGCCCGCCGAAGAGGTCCGGGCGCAGCATCGGGGTCATCATCGCCCCGAAGCCGCCACTCGACTTTCCGGCGATCCCGCGGTGCGCCGCGGAGGCGAGCGTCCGGTAACGGGCGTCGACGAACGGCACGACCTCGTCGCAGAGATATGAGTGGTACCGGCCCGTGCCGGGCGAGTCTACGAACTGGCTGCCGCCGTAGGCCGTCCACGCGTCGACGAACACCAGCACGCACGCAGCCGCGTCGCCGGCGGCGAACAGCGCGTCCGCGGCCTCGATGAACGTCGGGCGAAACGGCGCGCGGTTATGCCACATGGCCACAGCGCCGGTATAGCCCTGGATGACGTAGACCGACGGATAGCGCCGTTCGGGGTCGTCGTCATAGCCGGGCGGCACGTAGACCTCGACCGGGCGCTCGGCCGGATCGCCGAGCGGATTGCCCGCGAGAAGCTCGCTGACGATCGTGTGCCGCTCGACGCGGCCGGCGAGGTTCCGCTCATACGCGTTCGGATAGCTCGACCAGCGGATCAACGGCTCAGGCACGGGGCGCAACGCTACCTCGCCGCGGACCGCCTCTCCCTTACACCCGCTTCAGGTCGTCTTGAGGCTGCGGGCTACGCTCGCCGGATGGGATCGCACCGCAGGGGGTGGGGCGGGGTGCTTGCGCCCGGCAGGACGTCGATCGTCCTGCTCGCATGCCTCGCGACGATGGCCGCGGCGGCCGCGCTGGCGCCGTCGGCCGGCGCCTACGAGATCGCGGGGCGCCGCTGGCCCGCCGGCAAGATCACCTGGTACGGCGGCCCTTGGGAGTCAGAACGACGAGGCCGCCAGGGCGGCGAAGGCCTGGAATCGCCTCGGACTCGGAGTCAGCTTCGTACGCACCGCCTCCAAACGCCGCGCCGACGTCCGCGTCGGCTATGGGGAGCGCGGTTGCGGCGGCGCCGCGCTGGTCGGCTACACCGGCCGAATCGTCCAGTCCTCGGTGCGCGTGGGGCGGGGGTGCTCGGACCGGCTCACGCCCCTCACCGTGGCCCACGAGCTCGGCCACGTCCTCGGCCTCGGCCATGAGCAGCAGGCCTGCGCGCTGATGAATCCGTCGGCCGACGCCGGGACGGGCACGCCGAGCCGCTGCCGCACGCGCCCGATCACCTTCTGGACCTCAAAGCCGCTGCGCGCCGACGACATCCGCGGCGCCCGCGCGCTCTATGGATAGCGGCGCCGCGCTTCGCCGCGGCGTCAGCCTTCGCAGTCGACCGCGACGTCGAGGGCGCGGCAGATCTCCCGCATGCGGTCGTCGGCCAGCCGGCCGAGTCGCCTGACGAGAACGGCGATCGAGACGCTCTCGACCGAGTCCAGGTTCACCGCGGAGCGCCGGGGAATCGGTCACCGGAGGGCTCCAGGACGACCTCGCTGGGCAGGGCTCGGATCGTCGTCGTGCATGGTCCGACGAGTGCTCGTCGAAGCCGTTGGATCGCCGCGTCGCGGGACAAGACGACGACCGGGCGCCGGCCGACGTCGGCGAGCTCGCACCACCACACCTCGCCTCGGGCCGGAAGCGCGCTCACGAGCCGGCGGCAGCGTGTCGAAACGACGCCAGGTCGCCCCACTCGTCCGCCTCGTCGAGCGGATGCTCGTCGTAGGCGGCGTAGCTCGCGTCCACCTCGGCCGCGCGGTGGCGAACCAGCAACGCTGCCAGGGCATCGTCGATGAGGGCGGCGTCGGTCGCTCCCGAGTGCACGCGCCGGGCGTCCTCGAGCAGATCCGCGTCCACCGTCGTGCTCAGGCGTGTGCGAGTCATGCCATAAGTATGCCACGGGGACGAGCCATCGATCCTGCGGCTTGACGGGCCGGCCGCGTGACCGCGGGTCAGTCGTCTCGGTGCTCCAGGGACTCCGGGTAGCGAACCGACGCGAGGGCGAGCCCGTGCGCCGGTGCCGTCTCGCCGGCCTCGCGCCGGTGCGCGCCGCCGAGCAGCCGCTCGAAGTCCTCGAAGGTGCGCCGACCGCCGGCCACCTCCAGCATCGTCCCGACGAGCACGCGGTTCATGTGGCGCATGAAGGTGTCGGCCTCGATCCAGAACTCGAGCAGATCTCCGCGCGCGGCCCAGCGCGCTTCGAGGACCTCGCGATCGAAGCGCCGGTGATAGCCGCCGGCGGGGGTGAAGGCCGTGAAGTCGTGGGTGCCGTGCAAGGCAGCCGCGCAGGCGTGCAGGGCGTCACGCTCGACGGGCCGCGGCCACCACAGCGAGCGGCCGCGCTCGAGCGCCGATCGCTCGGCGCGCGCGAGCACGCGGTAGCAGTAGGTGCGCGCGACGGCGTCCCGGCGCGCATCGAAGCCGTCCGGAGCCGGCTCGGAGCGCAGGACCGCGACGTCGGGCGCCAGGACCGCGTTGAGCGACTTGGCGGCGGGCGCGGCATCGGCGGCGAAGCTTGCAACCTGGCCCCAGGCGTGGACGCCGCGATCGGTGCGCCCCGCGACGGTCAGCGAGGGCCGCACGCGGGTGATCGTCTCGACCGCGCGCTCGAGCTCGCCTTCGACGCTGCGCTCGCGCCGCTGCTTCGCCCAGCCGGCGAAGCCGGCGCCGTCGTACTCCAGAGTGAGTCGTGCGACCACGCGGGCGCGCAGGGTATCCGGCGGCGGCGCCGGCATGCAGACCACCCCGCGGGCTACGCGTTCCCGCAGGCCTACCCCGGCGGCGCCGTGAGGATCACCTCACGGGACACCGCTCGGGGGTCGGCCTGGGCGCGCTGTCTCAGCCGGTGACGGGAGAGGTGCGCGACGGCTGGCGGGTGGCCGGCCGGCGCCGCAGCGCGACCAGTCCGCCGAAGCCGGCGAGGACGACGACGACGCCCGCTCCCCACGTGAGGACGACGCCGCTCCGCCCGGCAATCTCGGCCCCCCGTCCAACCCGCGGGTCTACAACTGCGGCCACGGCAACGTCCAGGGCCTCGCCTTACGGCCGACGGCGTCGGGTTCACAACCGAACACGGTCCGGACTTCGACGACGAGCTCAACGTCATCGTCAAGGGGAACTACGGGTGGGATCCCGTCCCCAGCTACAAGCAGTCGGTCCCGATGACCGACCGACGGCAACCTCTACCTGACGACCGACAACGGCGGCGGCGCGGACCAGATCCTGAGGGTGACGCCCGGGTAGGAGCTCAGACGAGCTCGAGGAAGACCATCTCGGTGGAGTCGCTCCGCCGAGGGCCCAGCTTGAGGATCCGCGTGTAGCCGCCCGAGCGCGCCGTGTAGCGCGGGGCGACCTCCTCGAAGAGCTTGTGCACCGTGAACTTGTCCTGGCCCAGCGCCGAGAGCGCCTGGCGGCGCGCGTGGAGGTCGCCGCGCTTGGCCAGCGTGATGAGCTTCTCGACCTCGGGCTTGACCGCCTTGGCCTTCGCCTCGCTGGTCTTGATGCGCTCGTGCTGGATGACCTCTTTGGAGAGGTTGCGAAGCAACGCCTTCCGGTGCGCGCTGTCGCGGCTGAGCTTGTGTCGGGTGCGCTGGTGTCTCATCGCGTCGGCAAGCGTAGCCGCCCGCTAGTCCTGGCGGAGGCTGAGCCCCCGCGCCTCGAGCGTCTCGATGACCTCGTCGATCGACTTCTTGCCGAAGTTCGGGATCGCGTTGAGCTCGCCCTCGGTCTTGGAGATGAGATCGCCGACGGTCTGGATCCCCGCCCGCTTGAGGCAGTTGTAGGACCGCACGCCGAGCTCGAGCTCCTCGATGAGGATGTCGTCCATGGCCGAGGGCTGGCGGCCGCCGGCGGCGGCCGGCGCCCCGCCCACGCCGGGCTCGAGGATCGCGCCCCCGGGGCCCGCGCGCAGCTCCTCGATGCGGTCGGCGTCGGTGAAGATCGCCAGCTGGGAGATGAGGATCTCCGCCGCCTCGCGCAGCGCCTCCTGGGGCTCCTTGGAGCCGTCGGTCTCGATGTCGAGGGTCAGCTTGTCGTAGTCGGTGCGCTGCCCGACGCGGGCGCCCTCCACCGCGTAGGCGACACGCCGCACCGGTGAGAAGATCGAGTCGATCGGGATGACGCCGATGGGCTGGTCGGGCGACTTGTTGTCCTCGGCCACGCGGTAGCCGCGGCCGCGGCCGATGGTCAGGTAGAGCTCGAGCTTGGTCTTCTTCTCGAGCGTCGCGACGTGGGCGTCGGGGTTGAGGATCTCCACGCCGGCGGGCAGGTCGATGTCCTTGGCGGTGATGTCGCCGGGACCCGTGACGACCAGGGGCGCCTCCACCTCGGTGGCGTCACTGTGCATCCGGCAGACGATGCCCTTGAGGTTGAGGACGATGTCGGTCACGTCCTCCTTGACGCCCTTGATCGTCGAGAACTCGTGGGCGACGCCCTCGATGCGAACGCTGGTCACCGCCGCGCCGGCGAGCGAGCTGAGCAGCACGCGGCGCAGGGAGTTGCCGAACGTGTAGCCGAAGCCACGGTCGAGGGGCTCGATGGTGAACGAGCCGCGATTCTCCTCGACGTTGTCGGATGTGATCCGCGGGATCTGGAAGTCGAGCATCGGGCGTCCTAGTCGTCTCGGGGGTGTCGGAGCCGCGGCTCAGCCGCGGCGAGCCATCCGGCGCCGAGCCGGATGGCGAGGGGAAGGTGGTTACTTCGAGTAGAGCTCGACGATGAGCTGCTCCTGGACCGGGGCGGCGATCTCCCTCCGCTCCGGCCGGCGCAGCACCTTCGCCGTCAGGGAGTCATGGTCGGCCTGCAGCCAGGGCGGGACCTGGGCCGTCAGCTCGGTCGCGTCGCGGATCACCGGGTCGGCCGCGGTGTTCGCCTTCACGGCGATCACGTCGCCCTCGCGCACCTGGTAGGAGGGGATGTCGACGCGACGGCCGTTGACCGTCCAGTGGCCGTGGCCCACGAGCTGACGGGCCTGGCGCCGCGAGGCGGCGAAGCCGAGGCGCACGAGCACGTTGTCCAGGCGCGACTCGAGGATGCGCAGCAGGTTCTCGCCGGTGACGCCGGCCTGGCGGGAGGCCTTGGCGTAGTAGATCCGGAACTGCTTCTCGCTGACGCCGTAGTAGCGCCGCGCCTTCTGCTTCTCGCGCAGCTGCACGCGGTACTCGCTCTGGCGCATGCGCCCGCGGCCGTGGTCGCCGGGCGGGTAGGAGCGGCGCTCGACGCCGCACTTGTCGGTCAGGCACCGCTCGCCCTTGAGGAAGAGCTTCTGGCCCTCGCGGCGGCACTGCTTGCAGGCTGCGACGTGGGCCATGGCTAGACCCTCCTCCGCTTGCGGGGACGGCAGCCGTTGTGGGCCTGCGGGGTGACGTCGCGCACCGAGGTGACCTCGAGGCCGGCCGCCTGCAGCGAGCGGATGGCCGTCTCGCGGCCCGAGCCGGGCCCGCGCACGTAGACGTCGACCTTCTGGAGGCCCTGCTCCATGCCCTTGCGGGCGGCCGCGTCGGCGGTCACCTGCGCGGCAAACGGCGTGGACTTGCGCGAGCCCTTGAAGCCCGCGCCGCCGGCCGACTCCCAGGCGATCACGTTGCCCTCACGGTCGGTGAGCGACACGATGGTGTTGTTGAACGACGTCTTGATGTGGGCCTGGCCGACCGGGACGTTCTTGCGGACGCGGCGGCGGCCGGTGCGTGGGCGACGTGGCGCCGGCAACTACTTCTTCCCAGCCTTCTTCTTGCCGGCCACCTGCATGCGGCGAGGGCCCTTGCGGGTGCGGGCGTTGGTCTTGGTCCGCTGGCCGCGCACGGGCAGGCCGCGACGGTGGCGCAGGCCGCGGTAGGAGCCGATCTCCATGAGGCGCTTGACGTTCTGGGAGCGCTCGCGGCGAAGGTCGCCCTCGACCGGGAGCTCGTCCACCGCATCGCGCAGGCGCACGACCTCGTCGTCGGTGAGGTCGCCGACGCGCGTGTCGGGCGGGATTCCGGCGTCGGAGAGGATCTTGTTCGAGGTCGAGCGGCCGATGCCGTAGATGTAGGTCAGCCCGATCTCGGCTCGCTTGTTGAGCGGCACGTTGATGCCCGCGATCCGCGCCATTAGATCTAGCCCTGCCGCTGCTTGTGTCGCGGGTTCGAGCAGATGACCAGGACGGCGCCGTGGCGTCGGATGATCTTGCATTTCTCGCACATCGGCCTGACCGACGGTCGTACCTTCATGGTTCCTTTCGGGTGGTTCCCGTCGCCGCGGCTCTGGCTGCCGTTGCGGCCGCCGCTACCGCGTCGAGGACATGCGCACAGCGGCTCCAAGCCGGACCGAGCGCGACAGCGGATGGTAGCAAAGGGTGTCCGGTCGTCCGCGTGGCGCGAAGCGCTCGTCAGGCCGCCGCCTGGGCCCGGTCCAGGTGCCACGGCGTGAGCACCTTCGGGCCGCCGGCCTCGATGGCGACGGTGAACTCGAAGTGGGCCGCGAGCGAGCCGTCCTGGGAGTAGATAGCCCAGTGGTCGTCGCCGATCCGCACCGCCTGGCGGCCGGCCGTGACCATCGGCTCGACCGCGAAGACCATGCCCTCCTCGAGCAGCGGGCCGCGGCCGGGGTCGCCGAAGTTCGGAATCTGGGGATCCTCGTGCATGTCCCGCCCGATGCCGTGGCCGACGAGCGAGCGCACGACCGAGAGGCCCTGCGACTCGACGTGGACCTGCACGGCGTGCGAGACGTCGCCCAGCCGGTTGCCGGCCCGGCACTGCTCGACGGCCGCGAAGAGCGCCTCCTCGGTCACGGTGAGGAGCTTGCGGGCGACCGGCGTGACCGGGCCCACCGGGAAGGTCCGCGCTCCGTCGGCCACCCAGCCGTCGAGCACGATGCCGACGTCGACCGAGATGAGGTCGCCGCGGTTGAGCTTGTAGGGGCCCGGGATGCCGTGGACGACCATCGAGTTGGGCGACGCGCAGATCGAGCCGGGGAAGCCGCGGTAGCCCTTGAAGGCCGGCGTCGCGCCCTGCGAGCGGATGAAGCGCTCGGCGGCGTCGTCGAGATCGGCGGTGGTGACGCCCGGCCGCACCTTGGCCTCGAGCAGCTTCAGCGTCTTGACGAGGATCTCCCCGGCGGCGGCGATCTTGTCGATCTCCTCGGGGGTCTTCTTGATGATCACGACAGGCGCTCCTTGATCACTACAGCCGCTCCTCGAGGCGCAGGGTGGCGAGCGTCGCCCGGATGTGGTCATGGACCTCGGTCTTGTCGCGCGTGCCGTCGAAGCGGCGCAGGAGGCCACGCTCGTCGTAGTAGTCGATGAGCGGCTCGGTGTTCTCGTGGTAGGTCGCCAGGCGCTTCTTCACCGTCTCGGGCTTGTCGTCCTCGCGGATCTCCAGGCGCGAGCCGTCCTGGTCGCAGATGTCCTCGCGCTTGGGCGGGTCGAACTCGAGGTGGTAGGTGTGGCCGTTCTTGACGCACACGCGCCGGCCCGAGAGGCGCCGGATGAGCTCCTCGTCGGGCACTTCGACGAGCAGCGCGGCCGTGAGCCGGCGGCCGTGCTGGTCGAGCATCTCGTTGAGCGCGTCGGCCTGGGCGACGTTGCGGGGGAAGCCGTCGAGGACGAAGCCGTCACCGGCGTCGTCCTGGGAGATCCGGTCCTCGATCATCGCGATGACCAGCTCGTCGGGCACGAGCCCACCGCTGTCCATGTGCTCCTTGGCCTGCTTGCCGAGCTCCGTTCCTTCCTTGACGTTCTCGCGCAGGATGTCGCCGGTCGCGATGTAGGCGACGCTGAAGTCCTCGGTGAGACGCTGGCCCTGGGTGCCCTTTCCGGCCCCCGGCGGGCCGAGCAGGACGAGGTTGAGCTCAGACACCGCCGATCACCTCGCAGACGAGGTCGCTCATTTGAGGAATCCTTCGTAGTTGCGCATCATCAGCTGGGCCTCGAGCTGCTTCATCGTGTCAAGCGCCACGCCGACGACGATGAGCAGCGAGGTGCCGCCGAAGAAGAAGTTCGCGCTCGTCTGGTTGATGAGGATCGTCGGCAAGGCCGCCACCAGGGCGAGGTAGATCGCGCCTGGGAAGGTCAGGCGGGAGAGGATGCGGTCGAGGAACTCGGCCGTGGGCCGCCCTGGTCGCACCCCGGGGATGAAGCCGCCGTACTTCTTGAGGTTGTCGGCCTGGTCGACCGGGTTGAAGGTGACGGCCGTGTAGAAGTAGGTGAAGAGGATGATGAAGATCGACTCCCCGACGATGTAGGCCCAGCCGTTGGGCGAGAGGAAGCTCGCGAGGTCGCGGGCCCACGGGGAGTTGATGAGCTGCCCGACGGTCGGCGGGAAGGCCATGATCGAGGCGGCGAAGATCACCGGGATCACGCCCGCCATGTTCACGCGTAGCGGCAGGTAGGTCTGGCCGCCCTGGGTCATGCGCCGCCCGATGACGCGCTTGGCGTACTGGACGGGTATCCGGCGCTGGCCCTCCTGGACGAAGACCACCGCGGCGATGACCGCGAGCGCGACGAAGGGCATCATGACCTTGAAGACCTGGTCGGGGTTGGTCCACCACGCGTTGATGCCGTTGGGCAGGCCCGAGGCGATCGACGCGAAGATCATCAGCGAGATCCCGTTGCCGATCCCGCGCTGGGTGATGAGCTCGCCCATCCACATGAGCAGCACGCAGCCGGCGGTCAGGCAGACGACGATCAGGAACACCTTCGGGAAGTTGAAGTTCGGGATCAGCTCGGAGCCCGCCTGATTGGAGAACGAGCGGAAGAGGAACACGTAGCCGATCGCCTGCGCGCCGGCGAGGGCGACGGTGAGGTAGCGCGTGTACTGGGTGATGCGCTGCTGGCCGACCTCGCCCTCCTTCTGGAGCTTCTCCAGCGTGGGGACGACCACGGTGAGGAGCTGCAGGATGATCGACGCCGTGATGTAGGGCATGATCCCGAGCGCCATCAGCGCGACGCGCTGCAGGCCGCCGCCGGAGAACAGGTTGAGGAACCCGAGGATCGAGTTCCCGGTCAGGTTGGAGTTGATGTCCTTGACCGCGGTCTCGTTGATCCCGGGCACGGGGATGTGCGAGCCGAGGCGGTAGAGGGCCAGCAGCAGCGCCGTGAAGGCGAGCTTGCGGCGGATCTCCGGGACCCGGAAGGCGGTGGCGATCGTCGCGACCACGCGTGCGCGACCCTAGATGGTCGAGTCCGTGGGCCGCGTGCGCGGCCGGCTGCGGCTCGTGGATGCCGGGCGACGCGGACCGAAGGGGGACAGTGGCAGAGCCACGGGCCCCTTCGGGCCGTGGCGATCCGGCGCCGCGAGAGGCCGCCGGACGAGCGCGGGGGTCGCGGACTCGACCATCTAACGCTCGATGAGCTGACAGGTCCCGCCGGCCGCCTCGATGCGCTCGCGCGCAGTGGCGCTGAAGCCGTGCGCGTGCACGGTGAGCGCCTTGGCGAGCTCGCCGCGGGCGAGGATCTTGACCGGGACGTCCTTGCGGGTCGCGAGGCCCTTCGCGCGCAGCGAGTCGGGGGACACGTCGGCGCCCGCGTCGAAGCGCGCCTCGAGGTCCTCGAGGTTCACCGGCTGGGTGTGGGTCCGGAACGGCTCGAAGGGCATCGACTTCTTCATATGCGGGCCGCGCAGCTTGCGCATCCGCATGTGGATCGGGTTCTGGCCGCCCTCGAAGCGGGCGCGGTCCTTCGCCCCCGAGCGCGAGCCGTAGCCCTTCTGGCCGCGCCCCGCGGTCTTGCCGGTGCCTGACCCCTCCCCGCGGCCGACGCGCTTGCGCTGCTTGCGGCTGCCCGCGGGGGGCTTGAGGTTGTGCAGCCCCTTGCGCTCCTCGGTCACCGCTCCACCTTCACCAGATGGCGCACGGTGTGGAGCATGCCCTCGATCTGCGGCGTCGGCTCGTGCTCGACGACGTGGCCGATGCGCCGCAGGCCAAGCGAGCGAAGGGTGTCGAGCTGGCGCCGGTCCGAGCCGTTCTTGGACTTGACCTGCGTAACCCTCACTGCGCTCATGCCCCGACCTCTTCGGTGGCCTCCGGGGCGGCCTCCGGCGCGGCGCCGTTGGCCTCGGCCGGGGTGCCCTCGAGCTCGCCCTGGGCCTCGGTGGCCTGGATCCCGAGCACGTGATTGATCGAGAGGCCGCGCAGCTCGGCGACGTCGCGCGGGGTGCGCAGCGCCTGCAGGCCGGCCACGGTCGCCTTGACGAGGTTGATCGGGTTCTGCGTGCCGAGGCTCTTGGAGAGGATGTCGTGGATGCCGGCGAGCTCAAGCACCGCGCGGACGCCGCCCCCGGCGATCACGCCGGTGCCCGGTGAGGCGGGCTTGAGCATCACGCGGCCGGCGCCGTAGACGCCCGTCACCTTGTGGGTGATGGTCGAGCCGTGGCGCGGGACCTTGAAGAGGTTCTTCTTTGCGCGCTCCACGCCCTTCTGGATCGCGACCGGGACCTCGTTGGCCTTCCCGTAGCCGACGCCGACGGTGCCGTTCTCGTCGCCGACCACCACGAGGGCGGTGAACGAGAAGCGGCGGCCGCCCTTGACGACCTTGGCCACGCGGTTGATCTCGACGACGCGCTCCTGGTAGTCGCTGTCGCGCTGTCGGGATCCGTCTCTCTGTCGGGGCTGCGGCATGAACTCCAGAGGGTAGAGGGTCTCGAAGGTCCTAGATCGCGAGGCCGGCGTCGCGAGCGCCGTCGGCGAGGGCGCGCACGCGGCCGTGGTAGCGGTAGCCGCCGCGGTCGAAGACCGCGCGCTCCACGCCGGCCTCCTTGGCGCGCCGGGCCAGCAGCTCGCCGGCGTGGCGAGCCTGTTCGGTGGGCGGCAGCGAGCGCAGCTCGCCCTCCGTCCAGTTGACGGCGGCGAGCGTCAGTCCGCGCTCGTCGTCGATGAGCTGGGCGAAGATCCCGCGGTTGGAGCGGAACACCGAGATACGCGGCCGCTGGGCGGTTCCGTGCACCTTCGCGCGCACGCGGCGGCGGCGCTTGAGGCGAATCGACTCCTTCGTGCGGAGGGTCATGCGCGCTTGCCCACCTTCCGCGCGACGTACTCGCCCTCGTAGCGGATCCCCTTGCCCTTGTAGGGCTCGGGCGGGCGCTGCTTGCGGATGTTGGCGGCGACCTCGCCGACGAGCTGCTTGGAGATGCCACGCACGACGACCCGGGTGGGCTGGGGCACCTCGAAGTCGATGCCCTCCGGGGCCTTGATCGAGACGGGGTGGGAATAGCCGAGCGCGAGCTCGAGGTCGCGGCCACGCGCCTGCGCGCGGTAGCCGACGCCCTGGATCTCGAGCGTCTTGACGTAGCCGTTGGTGACCCCCTCGACCATGTTGGCCACCAGCGAGCGAGTGAGCCCGTGCAGCGCGCGATGCTCGCCGCGGTCGGTCGGGCGCTTGACGAGCAGCGTGCTCTCCTCCTGCTCGAGGGTGATGTCGCGCGGGATACGCTCGCTCAGCTCGCCCTTGGGGCCGTTGACTCGCACGACGCCGGGCTCGATGGCCACGGTGACGCCCTCGGGAACCGAGATGGGCTGCTTGCCGATCCGGCTCATGCGCTCACCAGACCTCCGCCATGACCTCGCCGCCGATGCCCTCGTTGCGGGCCTGGTGGCCGGTCATCACGCCGCGCGAGGTGGACACGATCGTCGTGCCCATCCCGCCCTGGACCTTGGGGATGTGGGTCGCGTCGACGTAGGTGCGCCGGCCCGGGCGCGAGACGCGCCGCAGGCCCGAGATCACCGGCTGGCGGCTCTCGGTGTAGCGCAGACGGATCTCCAGCACCTCACCGGCCCGCCGCGCCGTCGGAGGCTCGACCGAGTACTCCGCGATGTAGCCCTCCTCCTTGAGGATCCGCGCGAGCTCGCGTTTGAGCTTGGAGGAGGGGATCTCCAGCGTCTCGCGCGACGCCTGGATCGCGTTGCGGATCCGCGTGAGGAAGTCGGCGATGGGGTCGGTCATCGACATGGGGCTACCAGCTCGACTTCGTCATGCCGGGGACGTAGCCGACGTGGGCGAGCTCGCGCAGGCAGATCCGGCAGAGGCCGAACTTGCGGTACACCGCGCGGCTGCGGCCGCAGCGGCGGCACCGGGTGTAGCCCCGGGTCTTGTACTTCGGGGTCCGCGCCTGGCGGACACGCTGTGACGTCTTTGCCATGAACCTCTCTCTAGCTGTCTCGGTCGCGTCGTGCGAAGGGCATCCCGAATGCCTCGAGCAGAGCGTAGGCCTCGTCGTCGGAGCTCGCGCTCGTCGTGATCGCGATGTCCAGCCCGCGCACCTGGTCGATGGCGTCGTAGTCGATCTCGGGAAAGATGATCTGCTCGCGCACGCCCATCGTGTAGTTCCCGCGGCCGTCGAAGGACCGCGGGTTGAGCCCGCGGAAGTCGCGGATCCGCGGGATCGCGATGGACATGAGCCGGTCGAGGAACTCGTGGGCGCGGTCGCCGCGCAGCGTCACCGCCACCCCGACGGGCATACCCTCGCGCAGCTTGAAGTTCGCGATCGACTTCCGCGCGCGGCGCACGTTGGGCTTCTGCCCGGCGATGGTCGCGAGCTGGTCCTGGGCGGCCTCGAGCATGTTGGAGTCCTGCTTGGCGTCGCCCACGCCCATGTTCAGCACGATCTTGGTGACGCGGGGGGCCTGCATCGGGCTCGAGTAGCCGAACCGCTCGATGAGGTGCGGCTTGATCTCGTCCTCGTAGCGCTGTCGCAGTCGTGCGCGCATGGTCAGGAGTCCAGCCTGGTTCCGGAGCGCTTGGCCACGCGGACGCGCTTGCCGTCTTCGCGCGCGATCCCGACGCGCGTCGGCTTGCCGTCCTTGGGATCGGCGAGCGCGACGTTTGAGACGTGGATCCCGCCTTCCTTCTCGATGACCCCGCCGACCGTCTCGGCACGCTGGGCGTCGCGGACCTGCTCGGGGCGCCGGTGGCGCTTGACCATGTTGAGGCCCTCGACGTAGATGCGACTGCGGTCGGGGTCGACGCGCAGGACCTTGCCGCTCTTGCCGCGGTCCTTGCCGGCGAGCACAACGACGGTGTCGTCCTTGCGGATCTTCAGGGCCATCAGAGGACCTCGGGCGCGAGCGAGACGATCTTCATGAAGTTGCGATCGCGCAGCTCGCGCGCCACCGGCCCGAAGATGCGCGTCCCGCGCGGGTTGTTGGCGGCGTCGATGAGCACGGCGGCGTTCTCGTCGAAGGCGATCGAGGTGCCGTCGTCGCGGCCGAACTGCTTCTTGGTCCGCACGACGACCGCTGTCACCACCTCGCCCTTCTTGACCGCGCCCTGCGGCGTGGCCTGCTTGACGGTGGCGACGATCGTGTCGCCCACGTGGGCGTAGCGCCGGCGCGATCCGCCGCGGACGCGGATGACGAGGATCTCGCGCGCGCCGGTGTTGTCGGCCACGCGAAGCCGGGTCTCGGTCTGGATCAACGCGCACGCTCCAGGACTTCCTCGAGGCGCCAGCGCTTGGTCCGCGAGAGCGGGCGCGACTCGACGACGCGGACGGTGTCGCCGATGTGGGCGGCGTTGGCCTCGTCGTGGGCGTGCAGGGTCGAGGTCGAGCGGACGATCTTCTCGTAGCGGCGGTGGCGCCGGGCGATCTCGGTGCGCACGGTGATCGTCTTGTCGGCCTTGTCGCCTACGACGATGCCCAGGCGCACCTTCCGGCGGCCGGCCGGCTTCTCGGCGGGCGGCGGAGCGGGCACGGAGGGACGCTGCTTGGCCTTCTCGCGTCCGCGCACGCGATAGGCGCGGCGTTCGGCGGCCTTGCGACGGCGCGCCTCTTCACGCTCGGCCTGTCGCTCCTCGGGAGTTCGCGCCGGACGTGCGTCGCCCTCGTTGCGCGAGCGGGCGCGCCGCCGCGCCTCCTTGGGATGCAGCCGCTCGGCGGGCTCCCGGGGAGGGGTGGGGACGGCGGCCGGAGCGGCCGGTGCCTCGGGCTCAGCCGGCGGCGCCTCGGCGGCCGGCTCCTCGGGAGCAGGGGCCTCGGCGGCCGGCTCCTCGGGAGCAGGGGCCTCGGCGGCCGGCTCCTCGGGAGCAGGGGCCTCGGCGGCCGGCTCCTCGGCCGCAGCCTGCTCGGCGGCGGCGTCGGCCTCCGGAGCGGCGTCCTCGGCGAGCGCCTCCTCGGGGGGGAGCGTCTCGGGGGTCTCGGGTGTCTCTTCGTTCTCGATCATCAGGTCTCGTTCTCGCTTACTCCGACCGCCCGAGCTCTCGCTCCACGTCGATCCCGCGCTGGCGGGCGATGGTGAGAGCGCGCGCGAGGTCGCGCTTGGCGCCGCGCAGTCGGGCGGTGTTCTCCAGTTCGCCGGTCGCGTGCTGGAAGCGCAGACCGAAGATCTCACTGCGCGCCTCCCGCACGGCCTCGACCAGCAGGTCGTCGGTCATGTCACGGATCTCGTCGGGCTTGGGCATCGTCTGTGTCACTAGTCCTCGCGCACCACGAACTTCGTCTTGACGGGCAGCTTGTGGCCGGCCAGCCGGATGGCCTCGCGGGCGAGCGGCTCGGGAACGCCGGCCAGCTCGAACATCACGCGGCCGGGCTTGACCACGGCGACCCAGCCCTCGGGTGAGCCCTTGCCCGAGCCCATGCGGGTCTCGGCGGGCTTCTTGGTCACCGGCTTGTCGGGGAAGAGGTTGATCCACACCTTCCCGCCACGCTTGATCTTGCGGGTCATGGCGATCCGGGCAGCCTCGATCTGGCGGTTGGTGATCCAGCCCGCCTCGAGCGACTTGAGCCCGTACTCGCCGAACTGCACGGTGGTCTGACCGCGCGAGAGCCCGCGCCGCCGGCCGCGGTGCTCCTTGCGGTGCTTGACCCGCTTGGGGGAGAGCATCAGCCCGCCGCTCCCTGACCGCCGCCTCCGGGCCCACGACCGCCGCCGCCGCCCTGACCGCCACTCGAACCGCCCGGCCCACGGCCACCGCCGCCCTGACCACCACGACCGCCACCGCCACCGCCACCGGGACCGCCCGGCCCACGGCCACCGCCGCCGCCCTGACCGCCGCGACCGCCACCACCGCCGCCGCCGGGCCCACGACCGCCGCCGCCGCCACCGGGACCGCCGGGCCCACGGCCACCGCCGCCCTGACCACCACGACCGCCACCGCCACCGGGACCGCCCGGGCCACGGCCACCGCCGCCGCCCTGACCGCCACGACCGCCACCGCCGCCGCCGCCCTGACCGCCGCGACCGCCGCCGCCGCCGCCAGAACCGCCCGGCCCACGGCCACCGCCGCCGCCCTGACCGCCACGACCGCCACCGCCGCCGCCGCCGAAGCCGCCGCGACCGCCGCCGCCGCCCTGACCGCCGCGACCGCCCTGGCCGCCGCGTCCGCCGGGGCCGCCACCGCGACTGCCTTGCCCTCCGCGTTCGGGGCGCTGTGGCGCGGGAGCGTCGAGCTCGGTGAGGTCGGCGCCGGCGTAGCCCTCGGGCATGATCTCGCCCTTGTTGATCCAGCACTTGACGCCGATGCGACCGAAGGTCGTGCGCGCCTCGGTGAAGCCGTAGTCGATGTCGGCGCGCAGGGTGTGGAGCGGGACGCGGCCGTCGGAGTAGCCCTCGGTCCGCGCCATCTCCGCACCGCCGAGACGGCCGGAGACCTGGACCTTCACGCCCTTCGCGCCGGAGCGCATCGCGCTGGTCAGCGCGCGCTTCATCGCACGGCGGAACGCGACCCGGTTCTGGAGCTGCTCGGCGATCGACTGAGAGACGAGCTTGGCGTCGAGCTCGGGGCGCTTGATCTCGAAGATGTTGACCTTGATCTGCTTGCGGGTCATCCCGTGAAGGTCGCGGCGCAGCGCGTCGACCTCAGAGCCGGACTTCCCGATGACGATCCCGGGTCGCGCGGTGTGGATGTTGACCTCGACCTCGTTTGCGTCCTTGCGGATCGTGATGTCCGAGAGGCCGGCGTGCGAGAGCTTGTCGATGATGTGCTCGCGGATGCGGACGTCCTCCTCGAGGTAGTCCGCGAAGTGGCGCTGGTTGAACCAGTTCGACTTCCAGTCGTGGATGTACCCCACGCGCATCGACTCGGGATGAACCTTCTGACCCATTTCCCGTTACTCCTTCGGCGTGAGCGTGATCGTGAGGTGGCTGGTGCGCTTGCGGATGCGGGTCGCGCGGCCCATCGCCCGCGGGCGGTAGCGCTTGAGGGTCGGGCCCTCGTCGGCGGTGATCGTCTTGATCCGCAGCTCGTCGCCGACGAGCTCGTGGTTGTGCTCGGCGTTGGCGACCGCCGACTCGAGCACCTTGCTCCAGTCGCGGGCGGCCGAGCGCGGCGAGAAGGCGAGGATCGCGCGGGCCTCGTCCACGGACTTGCCCCGAACGTGGTCGGCGACGAGCCGCGCCTTGCGCGGGCTCGTGCGCACGTACTTCGCCAGGGCGCGGACGGCGACGGCCGGCTCCCCGTCACGCGTGCGCGGGCGGGCGGGCTTCGCCTCGGCCTCCGGCTCCTTGCGAGCACGGCGGCGGCGGCGCGGCTTCGGGACGTCCTCGGCTTCGGCCGCGTCGCCGGACGCGTCCGCGGCCTCCGGCGCGTCCTCGTCGTCGTCCTCGGCCGCGTCGCCGGACGAGGCCTCCGCTTCGGGCGCCTCGTCGGCCTCGGCCTCGGGCGCGTCCTCGGCGACCGGGGTGTCCGGGTCGACCGTCTCCGGGGTCGCCTCCGCGTCCGTTTCCGGGGTCGCCTCGGCGTCCGTTTCCGGCGTCGCCTCCGCGTCCGCCCCCTCGGCGTCCTCGCGCTTGTCCTGCTCGTCGATCACCGGCGCCTGCCCGTGTCGGCGTGGCCTCGGTACATGCGCGTCGGCGCGAACTCGCCGAGCTTGTGGCCGACCATGGACTCCGAGATGAAGACGGGCACGTGCTTGCGCCCGTCGTGTACGGCCACGGTGTGACCGACCATCTCCGGGAAGATCGTCGACGTACGCGACCAGGTCCTGATCATCTGCTTGGTGTTCGACTGGTTCATGGCCTCGATGCGCCCGAGCAGGCGCTGCTCGATCCACGGGCCCTTCTTGCTAGAGCGACTCACCGCTTCTTGCCCCTTCTCCGGCCGCGGACGATGTAACGGTCGGACTTCTTGTTCTTCTTGCGTGTGCGGTATCCCAGGGTAGGAACCCCCCACGGGGTGACCGGATGGCGCCCCGCGGTCGTCGAGCCCTCGCCGCCCCCGTGCGGGTGATCGACCGGGTTCATCGCGGTCCCGCGCGTCTGCGGGCGGATGCCCATGTGGCGCTTGCGGCCCGCCTTGCCGACCTTGACGTTCTGGTGGTCGGCGTTCCCGATCGTGCCGACGGTGGCACGGCACTCGGCGCGGACCATGCGCATCTCGCCCGAGGGCAGGCGCAGCGTCGCCATGTCGCGCTCCTTGGCCATGAGCTGGATGCCCGTGCCGGCCGCGCGGCCGAGCTGGCCGCCGCGCCCGGGCTGGAGCTCGACGTTGTGGACGACGGTGCCGATCGGCATGTCGGCGAGCGCCAAGGCGTTGCCCACGGTGATGTCCGACCCGGGACCGGACTGGACGAGCGCACCGACGCGCAGGCGGCCGGGCGCGAGGATGTAGCTCTTCACCCCGTCGACGTAGTGCAGCAGCGCGATGTAGGCCGAGCGGTTGGGGTCGTACTCGATCGCCGCGACGCGGGCGGGCACGCCGTCCTTGCGCCGCTTGAAGTCGACCCGGCGGTACAGGCGCTTGGCGCCGCCGCCACGGTGGCGCGAGGTCTTGCGGCCGTGGATGTTGCGGCCCCCCGACTTCTTGAGCCCCTCGACGAGCGACTTCTCGGGCTCGGTCCTGGTGATCTCCGCGTAGTCGGGGTAGGTGGAGAAGCGCCGGCCGGGGCTGGTGGGCTTGGGCTTGCGGATCGGCATCTACTCGTTCCCGACCTCGAGGCCTGCGAACACGGGGATGCTCTGCCCCGACGCGACCTGCACGATGGCCTTCTTCCACGCGCGGGTACGGCCCGAGGTCAGGCCCCGGCGCTTGGGCTTGGAGCGCACGGTGATCGTGCGCACCTCGACGACGTCGACCTCGAAGAGGGACTCGACCGCTTGGCGGATCTGCGTCTTGTGCGCCTCGGGATGGACGCGGAACGTGTAGCGATCGGCCGCGGCGAGCGCGTAGCTCTTCTCCGAGACGACCGGCCGGATGATCACCTGGCTGGGGTCCATGGTCAGGCCGCCCTCTCGGTCTCGGATTCGGATCCGCCGGATGGGCCGGCTGCGGCGGCCTTCGCTCCGGCGGCACGGGCCGTGAGCGCCCCCAGCGCGGCCTCGGAGAGCACGATCGACCCGGCGCCGACGAGGTCGGCGACCCCCACGTCGTCGGCGAGCAGCACGTCGACGCGGGCGAGGTTGCGGAACGACTTGGCGGCGGACGCCTCGTCGGCGACGAGCGCCACGAGCGTCGTCCCTGGCTGGTCCCAGCTCGCGAGCGCCTGCGCCGCCTGCTTGGTCGAGGGCGCGTCGAAGGCAGCGCCGTCGAGCACCGCGACCGAGTCGCGGCCGGCGTGCAGCGAGAGCGCGCTGCGCAGCGCGGCGCGGCGCGCCTTGCGGTTGACCTTGACCGTGTAGTGGCGTGGCGACGGGCCGAACACGGTGCCGCCACCCGTCCAGATCGGCGAGCGGATCGAGCCCGCGCGAGCCCGGCCAGTGCCCTTCTGGCGCCACGGCTTGGCCCCTCCACCGCGGACCTCGCCGCGGGTTCGCGTCGAGGCGGTGCCGCGCCGACGGGCGGCGAGCTCCGCGCGCACGCACTCGTGCACGAGGGCCTCGTTCCAGGCGGCCTCGAAGACCACGGGGTCGAGGGTCACCGTGCCCGAGCCGCCTCCGATGCGAGCCGCGTCAGCCATCGGTGCGCACCTCGACGATGGAGCCCCGAGGGCCGGGCGCAGAGCCGCGGACGAGCAGCAGGTTCTGATCGGGGATGACCTCGACGACCTCGACGCCGCGCTGGGTCACGCGCTTGCCGCCCATGCGGCCGGGACCGCGAATGCCCTTGAACACGCGCGACGGCGTCGCCGAGGCCCCGATCGACCCGGGCGCCCGGAGGTTGTGGGAGCCGTGGGTCACGGGCCCGCGCGAGAAGTTGTGGCGCTTGACGGTGCCCTGGAAGCCCTTGCCCTTGGAGACGCCGGCGATCTTCACGGTCTGGCCGGGCTCGAAGACGTCGACCTTGACCTCCTCGCCGACGACGAGCTCGCCCGCCTCGTCGCGGAACTCGCGCACGTGGCGCAGCGGCGGCGCGTCGGCCTTGCGCAGGTGGCCGAGCTGGGCGCGGGTGAGGTGCTTCTCCTTGGCGGCGCCGAACGCCAGCTGGACGGCCTCGTAGCCGTCGCGCTCGACGGTGCGGACCGCGGTGACGTGGCAGGGGCCGGCCTCGAGCACGGTGACGCGGTCCACGGAGCCGTCGTCGCGGAAGCGCTGGGTCATGCCGAGCTTGCGGGCGAGGATCGCGGCCATCGGCTAGGAGGCGAGACGGATCTCGATGTCGACGCCGGCCGGAAGCTGGTCGAGCCGCTGCAGGGAATCGACGGTCTTCGGGGTGGGCTGGTGGATGTCGATGAGCCGCTTGTGCGTGCGGATCTCGAAGTGCTCGCGCGAGTCCTTGTCCTTGAACGGGGAGCGGATCACGCAGTAGACGTTCTTCTCCGTGGGCAGGGGAACAGGCCCGGACACGGTCGCGCCGGTGCGGGTCGCCGTATCGACGATCTCCTTCGCCGCCGCCTCGATGGCCGTGTGGTCATAGGACTTCAGGCGGATGCGGATCTTGTTCTGGGTTGCTGTTGCCACGGGGTGTCTTGGGGCTTTCTTTTCTCTCTGTGAGCGTGCCGGAGGGCGAGCCTGTGCCGTCGAGGCTCGCCCCCGGGTGGTCGTATCCGTCGTGTCGTGACACGGGGCCCCGGCGGGGCCCCGTGGGTGCTACTTGATGACCTCGGTCACCACGCCCGAACCGACGGTCCTGCCGCCCTCGCGGATCGCGAAGCGCAGGCCCTTGTCCATGGCGATGGGCTGGATGAGCTCGACGTCCATCTGGATGTTGTCGCCGGGCATCACCATCTCGACGCCCTCGGGGAGGCGAGCCACCCCGGTCACGTCGGTGGTGCGGAAGTAGAACTGCGGCCGGTAGCCGCTGAAGAACGGCGTGTGGCGCCCGCCCTCCTCCTTCCTGAGGACGTACACCTCGGCCTTGAACTGGGTGTGGGGCGTGATCGAGCCCGGCTTGCAGAGCACCTGGCCGCGCTCGATGTCCTCGCGCTTGGTGCCGCGCAGCAGCGTCCCGACGTTGTCGCCCGCCTGACCCTCGTCGAGGATCTTGCGGAACATCTCGACGCCGGTGACGACGGTCGAGCTGGTGTCCTTGACGCCCACGATCTCGACCGTGTCGCCAGTGTGGACGATGCCCTGCTCGATCCGGCCGGTCGCGACGGTGCCGCGGCCGGTGATCGAGAAGACGTCCTCGACCGGCATCAGGAAGGGCTGGTCGAGCGCGCGCTCGGGCTCGGGGATGTAGCTGTCGAGGGCCTCGGACAGCTCGATGATCTTCTGCTTGGCGTCGGCGTCGCCCTCGAGGGCCTTCAGCGCCGAGCCGGTGATGAACGGGATGTCGTCGCCCGGGAACTCGTACTCGGAGAGCAACTCGCGAACCTCGACCTCGACGAGCTCGAGGAGCTCCTCGTCGTCGACCATGTCGGCCTTGTTGAGGAACACGACGATGTAGGGCACGCCCACCTGGCGGGCGAGCAGGATGTGCTCGCGCGTCTGGGGCATGGGCCCGTCGGCGGCCGAGACGACGAGGATCGCCCCGTCCATCTGAGCCGCGCCGGTGATCATGTTCTTCACGTAGTCCGCGTGACCGGGACAGTCCACGTGGGCGTAATGCCGGTTGGGCGTCTCGTACTCCACGTGCGACGTGGCGATGGTGATCCCGCGCTCCTTCTCCTCGGGAGCGTTGTCGATCTCCTCGAAGCTCTTCGCCTCGCCCCCACCGGCCTCCGCCAGCACGTTCGTGATCGCCGCCGTCAGCGTGGTCTTGCCGTGGTCGATGTGACCGATGGTGCCGACGTTGACGTGCGGCTTGTCGCGCTCGAACTTCTCCTTCGCCACTTTGTGTTGCTCCTTTGGAGGTCAGGGGGCCCGCCGCGATGGGCGAACCCCAGGAAGGTACCTAAGTTGTCGCTACGCCGGGAGTCCGGCCCTAGGCCGGCACTGGTTCCCCGGTGCGGCCCTCGACGATGCGCTCGGCGATGCTGGGCGGGACGTCCTCGTAGCCCTCGAACTGCATGGTGTAGGTCGCGCGGCCCTGGCTCATCGTGCGGACGTCGGTCGCGTAGCCGAACATCTCCGCCAGCGGGACCGAGGCGGTGATCACCTGGGCGTTGCCGCGCGGCTCCATGCCGTGGACGCGGCCGCGACGCCGGTTCAGGTCGCCGATGACGTCGCCCATGTACTCCTCGGGGACGACGACCTCGACCGCGAAGATCGGCTCGAGGAGGACGGGCTTGGCGCGGCGCGCGGCCTCCTTGACCGCGAGCGAGCCCGCAACCTTGAAGGCGACCTCCGAGGAGTCGACGTCGTGGTACTTGCCGTCCACGAGCGTCACGCGGACGTCGACCATCGGGTAGCCGGCCTTGACGCCGTTCTCCAGCGCCTCTTCGACGCCCTTCTCGACGGCGGGGATGAACTCCGACGGGATCGACCCGCCGCGGATCTTGTTGACGAAGTCGAAGCCCTCGCCGGGCGCCGGCTCGAGGTTGATGTAGACGACGCCGTACTGGCCCGAGCCGCCGGTCTGGCGGACGAACTTGCCCTCGACCTTGTTGGCCTCGCCGCGAACGGTCTCGCGGTAGGAGACCTGCGGGCGCCCGACGTTGCCCTCGACCTTGAACTCGCGCAGCATGCGGTCGACGAGCACCTCGAGGTGCAGCTCGCCCATGCCGGAGATCTCGGTCTGGCCCGACTCCTCGTTGGTACGCACCTGGAAGGTGGGGTCCTCCTCGGCGAGCCGCCCGAGCGCCGTGGCCATCTTCTCCTGGTCGACCTTGGTCTTGGGCTCGATGGCCACCGAGATGACCGGCTCGGGGAACTCGATCGTCTCCAGGCGGATCGGGCGGTCGGGAGCGGCGAGGGTGTCGCCGGTCACGACCTGCTTGATGCCCACCGCAGCCGCGATGTCGCCGGCCCCGATCGAGGGGACCTCCTCACGCGAGTTGGCGTGCATCATCAGGATGCGCCCGATGCGCTCGGTGCGCCCGGTGGTGACGTTCAGGACGCGCGAGCCCGCCTCGAGGCGGCCCGAGTACACGCGGAAGTAGGTGAGCTTGCCGACGTAGGGGTCGGCCGCGATCTTGAAGGCGAGCGCCGAGAAGGGCTCGTCGTCGGAGGGCTTGCGGACCGCCGGGCGGTCCTCCTCGCCCTTGACCGGCTCCAGGCCCTCGACGGGCGGGACCTCGAGCGGGCTGGGCAGGTAGTCGAGCACCGCGTCGAGCAGCGGCTGGACGCCCTTGTTCTTGAACGAGGAGCCGCACAGGACCGGCGTCATCTCGATGGAGAGCGTGGCCGTGCGGATCGCCTGCTTGAGGCGGTCCTCGGGGATCTCGGCCTCCTCGAGGATCAGCGTCTCGAGCTCCTCGTCGTACTTGGTCACCTCGTCGAGCAGGTGCTCGCGCGCGACCTCGGCCTGCGCCACGTACTCCTCGGGGATGTCGACGACCTCCTGCTCGACGCCGAGCTCGTCCCTGTAGACGATCGCCCTGTTGGCGACGAGGTCGATGACCCCGCGGAAGTCGCCCTCGGCGCCGATCGGAAGCTGGATCGGCACGGGGTGCGCGCCGAGGCGGTCGATCATCGTCTGCACGCCGCGCTCGAAGTCGGCGCCGATGCGGTCCATCTTGTTGATGTAGGCGATCCGGGGGACCTTGTACTTGTCGGCCTGGCGCCAGACGGTCTCGGACTGGGGCTCGACGCCGGCCACCGAGTCGAAGAGCGCGATCGCGCCGTCGAGGACGCGCAGGGAGCGCTCCACCTCGACGGTGAAGTCGACGTGGCCCGGCGTGTCGATGATGTTGATGCGGTGGCCCTTCCACTCGGCCGTGGTGGCGGCCGAGGTGATGGTGATGCCGCGCTCCTGCTCCTGCTCCATCCAGTCCATGGTCGCGGCGCCCTCGTGGACCTCACCCATCTTGTGGGTACGGCCGGTGTAGTAGAGGATGCGCTCGGTCGTCGTCGTCTTGCCGGCGTCGATGTGCGCCATGATCCCGATGTTGCGGGTCTTCTCGAGTGACGTGCTTGCCATGGTGGGGATGTCTCTGGTGGTTGGTCGGAGCGGCGCTTTGGCCATAAAAAAGGGCCCTGCGGGCCCCGAAACGACGTGGATGTCGGCCCGGCGCTCCTCTAGTTCAAAGTGGTGTCCACGGTCGGTGTGCTCCAAACCGGGGGGCATGCGCAGATGAGCGCGCCTCCCCGTGGCGCGAAGACCGAGGATAGCAGGCGTGGAGGGGCTTTCCGGGCGGGTTTTCCGGCCCTCGCGCCGCTCCCGGCGGCCCTTCTGTTCGCCGGTCTTGCGGGCGCTCTGCTGCTCCTGGCGGCGGAGCTCTCGACCGTCGTCGAGGTGTCCGTGGCGGGGTCGGTGATCGACCGCGTCGGGGGCGCCGAGCAGCACTCCTACGCGGTCGGGCTGCTGGGCTTGATCGCCCTACTGCTCGCGGTCGCCGCGGTCGTCGTGCCGAGCCGCCCGGCCGCCCTCGCGCTGGCGGCCGTCGGCGTCATCGCGCTGGCCATCGTCCTCCTCGGCGACCTCCCGGACGTGCGCCGGACCGGCCTGAACCGCGCGCTGCAACCGGCCGCCGCCGCGCCCGGGATCGGGTTCTGGCTGGAGATCGCGGGCGGGGCCGTGCTGGTTGCCGCGGGGGTCTCGATCTTCCGTGCGGCGGTGGTGTGGCGGGGCGGTCGCGCTGGTTGACGAACGGCGGGCGACGAGGGAGGGGAGGTTCGACCGCGCTACCACGGCCCACCGGCGATGGGAGCGGGTCTCACCGGCGGGCGCGGCGAGCTGCGAAGGGCGAGCAGCCGTCACTGAGGAGGACGCAGGCGAGCCGATAGCACCGCTATCGGCGAGCCGAGGACGATGTCAGCGACGGCAGCGCAGCCCTGCGCGGCCGCCGCGATCGCCGGGGGGGGCCGCTACCACCGATAGTGCGCGAAGGCCTTGTTGGCCTGCGCCATGCGGTAGATGTCGTCCTTGCGCTTGTAGGCGCCGCCCTGCTGGGACTGGGCGTCCTGGAGCTCGTTGGCGAGGCGCTGGGCCATCGTCTTCTCGCGACGCGCGCGGGCGAACTCGACGAGCCAGCGGACGGCGAGCGTGCGGGCGCGGCGCTGGGGCACCTCGACGGGCACCTGGTAGGTCGCGCCGCCGACGCGGCGGGAGCGGACCTCGAGGACCGGGGTGAGCGACTTGATGGACGCCTCGAGCGCCTCGACGGGGTCCTTTCCCGTGCGCTCGGCGAGGATCGCGAGCGCGTCGTAGACGATCCGCTCCGCGTGGCTCTTCTTGCCGTCCAGCATGACCTTGTTGATCACCTGCTGGACCAGGCGCGAGCGATGGACCGGGTCGGGCTCGATGGGGCGAAGCTGCGCGGCGGCGCGGCGGGGCACGGCTAGCGCGCCTTGACGCCGTACTGCGAGCGGGCCTTCTTGCGGTCGCTGACGCCGGCGGCGTCGAGCGTCCCGCGGACCACCTTGTAGCGCACGCCCGGCAGGTCCTTGACGCGGCCGCCACGCACGAGGACGACGGAGTGCTCTTGGAGGTTGTGCCCCTCGCCGGGGATGTAGGCGGTGACCTCCATCTGGTTGGTCAGCCGCACGCGGGCGACCTTCCGCAGCGCCGAGTTGGGCTTCTTCGGGGTCGTCGTGTAGACGCGCGTGCACACGCCGCGCCGCTGCGGGGCGGCGACCCGCCGCTTGCGGCCCTTGCCGGACTTGAGGCCCGGCGTGGCGAGCTTCTTCTTGGGCGCGGTGCGGCCCTTGCGGACGAGCTGAGAGGTGGTCGGCATGCGGCCGGGCATGATAGCGGCCCGCGGCCAAGCCGCCCCGCGGCGCTCCCGTGGATCGCGCCGCGGAGGTCGTGGCCGCGGTGGACGGGTACCCCAGATGGGTCTCCTGGACCCCCAGGGCCTCCCGGTCGCCGGCGTCGAGCAGGCCCGCAAGCTGCTCGACAGGCATCTCCCGACCAACGCGCTCATGGCGACGGGCGCGAGCAGCCCGTAGCCCGCGGCGTCTACGTCGCCGCCGCGGGTGACGCGGCCAGCGCCTCCTCGGCCGGGACGTAGTCAAGGCCGGTCGCCTCGGCCACGGGCTTGTAGGTGACCTGGCCCGCGGCGATGTTGACGCCGGGCACGAGGCCCGGGCTCGCCTGCAGCGCGCGGTCGACGCCAACCGTGGCGAGGTGCACGACGTAGGGCATCGTCGCGTTGGTCAGCGCGTAGGTCGAGGTGATCGGGACTGCGCCCGGCATGTTGGCCACGCAGTAGTGGGTGATCCCGTCGACCTCGTAGGTGGGGTCGGAGTGCGTCGTGGGGTGCGAGGTCTCGAAGCACCCGCCCTGGTCGATCGAGACGTCGACGAGCACGGCGTTGCGCTTCATCAGCCCGAGCTGCCGGCGCGTGACCACGTGGGGCGCCTTGGCGCCGTGCACCAGCACCGCGCCGATCACCAGATCGGCCTCGGGAAGGTGCTCCTCGATGGCCAGCGTCGACGCGTAGACCGTCGAGGCGCGCCAGTCCAGGAGGTTCTCCAGCTCGCGCAGACGATCGATGCTGCGGTCGAAGACGTAGGTCTCGGCCTGCATCCCCAGCGCGATGATCGCCGCGTTGAGCCCTACCACCCCGCCGCCGATGACCATCACCTTCGCGGCGGCCACGCCCGGCACCCCGCCGAGCAGGATCCCCCGCCCGCCCATCGGCTTCTCCAGCATGAACGCCCCGGCCTGGGTGGCGATCTTGCCCGCCACCTCGCTCATCGGCGCCAGCAGCGGCAGGCGGCCGTTGGAGTCCTCCACCGTCTCGTAGGCGATGCACGTCGCACCGCTGGCCACCAGGCCTCGCGTCAGATCCGGGTCGGGAGCCAGGTGCAGGTAGGTGAACAGCGTCTGCCCCGGCCGCAGCCGCGCGACCTCCTCGGTCTGCGGCTCCTTGACCTTCACCACCATCTCCGCCTCGCCGAACACGCCGTCGGCGTCGGCCACGATCGTCGCGCCCTGCGCTTCGTAGTCCGCGTCGAGGATCGCCGACCCGTCGCCCGCACCCGCCTGCACCAACACCTGATGGCCCACGTCGGCGAGCTCGCGCACCCCCGCGGGCGTCAACGCCACGCGGTACTCGTCCGCCTTGATCTCCGTCGGCACGCCGACCTTCATGCTGGCTCCTCCTCTGGGACGTGTTCCGAGACCTCGAAGACGCATCCGCGCGAGGCGAGCTCGGCGGCCAGCGCGTCGAAGGGAAGCACTCGCTCGGGCGGCAGGGCGCCCGCCGGCGGCATGCCCGGCATCGCTGCGCCGATGAGCTCGCCGCGGGCGAGCAGGCGCACCGCGGCGGCGGCCACGGACGCCGTCGAGACGATCCCGCCGCCCAGGCCCCAGGCCTCGTGGGGTCGGGTGTGGGCGGTCGCCGTCACGGCCACCGCGTCGCCTTCGCGCCGGCCGGTGACCAGCACGTGCTGGGCCGAGTGCGAGTCGGCCGAGGGCGGCGCCGGGCGGATCGCGTCGACCTCCTCCGCCGGCCGCCCGGCGAGCTCACGCAGCGCGTCGAGCACCGGTGGGGAAAGCGAGAGCCGGAAGTCGGCGTTGCGGGCGCGCAGGCTGGTGCGCAGCGTGAGCACCTCGGAGTGCAGGGTGTAGATCGAGTCGCGCTCGCCGATCGGCTCGGGAAAGGGGATCGGCCCGCCGTCGGTGAGCGGATCGACCTCCTCAGCCCGCCCGTCGCGGAAGACGACCGGCGCGACGGTGATCTCGTCGATGAGCGTGCGCAGCGCGTAGGGGGTCGAGAGCCCGGCCGGCGGCGACAGGTCGAGCCCCGCCGAGGAGGTCCGCACGGTCTCGACCTCGTCCATCCGCGCCGCCGCGCGCGCGGCCATCACGTTGGTCTTGCCCGGGCCTGCCCCTGCGCCAAGCAGCGCCAGCAGCCCGCGCTCCTCGAAGGCGGGCCCGAGCTCGAGCTGGCGCTCGGTCATGTGGTAGAGCCCGCCGAGGTCGACGTAGGAGCAGCCCGCGGCCAGCGAGGCGTCCATGGCGTGGAGGTTCAGGCGGTAGCTCGCGGCGTTGACCAGCACGCCGCAGCCCTCCAGCGCGAGGGTCAGCGCCTGGCGGTCGGCCGCGTCGACCGCCGCCGCCTCGCCGCGGCCGGCGCCGTGCGCCTCGGCGACCGCGCGCACGCGCTCGTGGTCGAGGTCGAGCAGCACGAGGCCGTCGACCTCGGGCGACTCGGCGAGGTCGCGGACGATCGCGGGCGCGATCGTCCCGCCCGCCCCCAGCACTGCGACCCTCACGCGCCCGGCCTCACGCGCCCACCAGCTCGCGCCCGCGCAGGGCAAGCCAGAACTCGATGCGGTCGCGGGCCGAGCTCAGGCTGCGACCGGTCAGCTCCTCGACGCGGCGGATGCGGTAGCGCAGCGTGTGGCGGTGGCAGAATAGCGCCCGCGCGGCCCGCTCCCACTGCCCGTTGCACTCGATGAAGACCTCGAGCGAGCGCATGAGCTCGCCGCCGTAGTGGCCGTCGCCCGCTTCGATCGGCCCGAGGATCGAATCGCAGAAGAGGCGCAGGGCGTCGTCGTCCTGGAGCGAGAGCAGGAGCTGGAAGGAGCCGAGGTCGCGATACGTAGCCACGCCTCCATGGTCGGCGCGCGAGGCCCCGTTGCCGTCGCTCGACGCCGCGGTGGCGTGGCGGTTGGCCGGCGCCGCACTCGCGTGGCCGTTTCCCGGCGCGACCCCGTCGTGGCCCGCGAGCGCCTGCGCCTCGAGCGCGCACCGCGCCTCGTGGAAGGCGCGCCGGGCGTCGCCGGCCGCCACGGCGCGGCCGGCGCCGGCGTCCACTGGGATCCCCAGCCGCGCGCTGACCGCAGCGCGCAGGCGCTCGGCCGCCGGGAAGAGCTCCTCCTCGTCGAGGCCCGGGACGAGCGCGCACACCAACCCGTTCGCCGACGCGACCAGGCCCGGCAGCGCCTCTTCGCGCAGGGCCGCCATGAGCGTCGCCTCACCGTCCGGCGGGCGCCACGAGGGCGCGTCCGGGGAGGCGAGCACGACGGCGCCCACGCGGTCGCCGAGACCGAAGGGCTCCAGGCGCCGCGCGAGCTCCGCGCCCGCCAGGTCGCCGCGCATCACGCCGGAGAGGACCTCGCCTGCCAACCGCTGCTCGGTGTCCTCGGCCACCCGCTGGCGCAGCAGCTCCAGGGCCACGATGGTCACCGCCTGGTGGAGCACGAGGCGGTCGAACTCCGACAGCCCGCCGGCGTCCTTGGCGCCCACGAGCCACGCGCGCGGAACGGCGCCACTGGAGTCCGGCGTGCCGGTCGCCGCGACGGGAAGCGCCAGCGCCCGGGGGCCGAGCTCGCCCTCGCCGGCGGCGAGGCTCGTGTCGGGCATGAAGCCGCGACGCTTGCCCTCGCTCGTGCGACGGCGCAGCTCGTCGCCGAGCGCCGCCGCGGCCTCGTCGGGGACGGGGAGCCGGAAGTCGCGCTCGGCGAGCGGTTCGCCACGCGCGCCGAAGACCAGCGCGGGGCCGCCGATGAGCGCAGCGACCGCCGCGACGACAGCGTCGAGCCCTCCCTCGGTGAGCACGATGCGCTCGAGGCGCTCGTGCGCGGCGATCGAGCGCTGGAGCACCGCGTAGTGCTCGTTCACCAGACGCGCGAAGGCCTTCTCGGTGATCGCGATGAACGGGACGTCGTAGGGGACTTCGAAGAGCGGCAGGCCGCGCTCGTGCGCCGCCTCGCGCAGCGGCGGGGGCACCTCCGCGTGCGAGAAGCCCGTCCCGAAGCCGACCCCGGCGAGCTGATGGTCGGCGAGGCGCTCGGCGAAGGCTCGCTGCTCCTCGGGGCCCGAGAGCTGCAGGCCCGTCGTCAGCAGCAGCTCGCCTCCCGACAGCCACGGCGTCGGGTCGGGCAGCTCGGAGATGTGCACCCAGCGCACGGGCATGTCGAGCCCCTGCTCGCCGGCGAGCAGCTCGACGGCGTCTATGTCACGTAGCAGCTCGCGGACGGACAGCACGGCGCGACGGCTGGGGCTAGCTGACGTTCATGCGCTCCGAGGCCTCTTCGAGGACGGGTCGCAGGACCGCCTCGATCTCCTCGAAGTGCTCGGGGCCGGCGATGAGCGGGGGCGAGAGCTGCACGACGGGATCGCCGCGGTCGTCCGCACGACAGATCAGCCCGCGACGGAAGAGCTCGCCGGACAGGTAGCCGCGCAGCAGCGTCTCGGACTCCGCGTCGCTGAAGCTCTCCTTGGTCTCGCGGTTCTTGACGAGCTCGATGGCGTGGAAGTAGCCCGCGCCACGGACGTCGCCGACGATCGGGATGTCGCGCAGGCCCTCGAGCATGCCGCGCAGGACAGGCTCGTTGGTCCGGACGTTGTCGAGGATCTCCTCGCGCTCTAACACGTCGAGGTTCGCCATCGCCACGGCGCACGCCATGGGGTGCCCGGCGAAGGTGAACCCGTGGGTGAAGCTCGCCGTGCCGTGCGAGAAGGGCTCGAAGACGCGGTCGGAGGCGAGCAGCGCGCCCATCGGCGCGTAGGCGCTCGTGATGCCCTTGGCCGTCGTGATGAGGTCGGGCTGGTAGTCGAAGCGCTGCGCCCCGAACCACTCGCCCAGACGGCCGAAGGCGCAGATCACCTCGTCGGAGATGAAGAGCACGTTGTACTCGTCGCAGATCTCGCGCACGCGCTGGAAGTAGCCCTCGGGCGGGACGAAGCAGCCGCCGGCGTTCTGGACCGGCTCGAGGATCACCGCGGCCACGGTGTCGGGGCCCTCGAACTCGATGCGCGCGGCGATGCTCTCGACGATCGTGTCCTCGGTCACCCCGGGCTTGAGCCGGTAGGTGTTGGTGTTGAGCACGTGCACGCCGCCGGGGGTGAGCGGCTCGAAGTCCTCGCGCAGGGCGGTGATGCCGGTCGCGGAGAGAGCGCCGAGCGAGGTCCCGTGGTAGGCGATCTCGCGCGCGACGAGCTTCGTCTTGCGCGGGTTGCCGGTGAGCTTGTGGTACTTGCGCGAGAGCTTGATGGCGGACTCGACCGCCTCGCTGCCGCCGCTCGTGAAGAACACGCGGTTGATGTCGCCGGGGGCGAGCGAGGCGAGCCGCGCCGAGAGCTCGATCGCCGGTGGGTGGGCGTAGGACCAGTTCGTGAAGTAGTCCAGGTCAGCGGCCTGGTCGGCGCCCGCCTGGGCGACCTCGCGACGGCCGTGGCCGATGTTCACGCAGAACAGCGAGGAGAGCCCGTCGAAGTAACGGCGGCCGTGCTCGTCCCAGACGTAGCAGCCTTCCGCCCGCGAGATGATCGGGACGTCGGCGTGCTGGTAGGAGCCCATGCGCGTGAAGTGCATCCACAGATGGCGCTTGGCCAGCTCCTGGAGCTCGCTCGCGGTTGCCTTTGCCTGAGTGGTGGCCATGTCGCCTCCCCGTTCGTCGTGCTTCGCCCGTATGGACAACGGTACCCGGTCCCCGCGCGGGCTTCACCAGCCTGGTGGGCGAACGGCCCGCGAGCTCGTTGGCCGGATCGGCGTAGAGGGCCCTTGTCCGGGGCGGGACGAACTCGGGTGCGCAAGATACGCTCGCCGCCGATGACCTCGACCACGACCGGCTCCATGACCCTCGACCACGACCGGCGCGGCTCGGGTGAGGCGCTCGTGCTCCTCCACGGACTCGGCTCGCGCTGGCCGATGTGGCGGCCGGTGCTCGACCGCCTTGCGGCCGAGCGCGAGGTCGTGTCGGTCAGCCTTCCGGGCTTCGGCCGCTCGGCGCCGCTGCCCGAGGAGGTCGAGCCCTCACCGCAGGCCCTCGCCGACGCGGTCGCCGCCTTCGCCGGCGGCCTCGGGCTCGAGCGCCCCCACGTCGCCGGCAACTCGCTCGGCGGCTGGGTGGCGCTCGAGCTCGCCAAGACCGGCCGGGCGCGCTCCGCGACCGGCCTCTGCCCTGCGGGCTTCTGGCTCTCGCGCCGCGAGCTCGGGTTCGTCGACCAGTCGCTCATCAACGTCCGCGCCGTGCCGCGGCGCGGGCGGCGCGGGGCGCCGCTCCGCAGATCGCCCGGACGGCAGTCGGGCGTCGCGCGGCGGTCTGGCAGATGATGGCCCGCGGCGATCGCGTGCCGCCGGAGGTGATCGTCGAGGACCTGACCAGCCTCGCCGAGTCGCCCGGCTTCGACGCGACCCGCGAGGCGATGGCGAAGCGCCGCTTCGAGCCGGCGCAGATCGACGTCCCGGTGACCGTTGCCTGGGCGGAGAAGGACCACCTGCTGTTGCCCCGTGACGCCGGCCGCGCGCGCCGCCTCCTCCCCCGCGCCGTCCACCTCACCCTCCACGGCTGCGGCCACCTGCCGACGTGGGACGACCCCGAGCAGGTCGCGCGCGTCCTGCTCGAGAGCTCGTCGAGGGGCTGACTCAGCGCCGGGGTCGCCGCACGGTGCGATGCGGCGAAGAGGCGTCGATCAGGCCGGTGCTGAGGCCGGCGCCTGCCCGGTCGCGCGGACGGGCGCGGGGGTGAGGGCCGAGGCGACGCAGACCATGATGAAAGCGGCGGCCTGCACGACGATGCCGATCGCGTCACCGGGCATCGGGTCGCCGAAGACGAGGATGCCGCCGGCGATGCAGGAGATGTTGGCGGCAGTGCCCGTCATGGCGATGACCGGGACCGCCTCGCCGTCCTGGAGGCCGCGGGCGGAGGCGTAGAAGGCCGCGACGCTCGCCACGACCGCGACGGCGATCCACGGGCCCAGGCCCGCGAGCCCGCCCGCGCCGCCGATCAGACCGGTGATCGCCTTGATGGCGACGTCGGAGACCCCGAAGAGGACGCCCGCTGCGGCGCCGAGCATGACGCCGTGGTGCTCCTCGCGCCCGCCCATGTGCTTGCCCATGATGAGCAGCGCGCCGATGCCGACCAGCGCGGCCTCGAAGGCGATCATCGACGCCTCGGAGAAGTGCGAGTGGGCCCCGGTGTGGTGGGGCAGGGTGATCGCGATGAGGGCCAGCCCGGTGGCGGTGAGCCCGACGCCCACCCACTGGCGCGGCCCGACCTGGAAGCCGAACAGGCGCTCGGCCATCACGGCGAGGAGGACGATCCCGCCCGAGAGGACGGCCTGCACCACCGACATCGGCGCGAGCGCGAGCGCGGCGACATGCAGGCCCCACGCCGCTGTGGCGACGGCCATGCCGATCGCGAACCAGCGCGAGGAGAACAGCCCCACCGCGCTGCGGACGGGGTGGCGCACGTCGACGTGCGGCGCAGCGCACGCGCCCCGGTGCTTGTAGAGGAAGCCGAGGTTCGTCGCGAAGGCGCAGCCGAGCGCGAGCAGGATGCCGAGTTGAAGCGTCACGTACGGGTGGAGGTGCGTGGAGACGACCCGGGGGCCGCGAGCCGATCGATGTGGGTCACATCGACTCGCCGTCGTTGTCGCGTCACGTTCCGCGGGTCGAGATGCGTCACCCTAGCGCCTCCGAGTGCCGAAGGTCGCGTATCAATCGTGACAAAACGCCCTGCAAATAAAGAAATCCCTGCACTCCTCGTCGACATAGATGGCGTGATCTCGCTCTTCGGCTTCCCGCGCGGCGGCTCGCCGGCGGGTCCGGGCGCCGCGCGTCCGCCCGGCACATGGGTAACGGTGGACGGCATCGTCCACTTCCTTTCGGAGCAGGCCGGTCGCCACCTCCTCGTCCTGGCCGAGCACTTCGAGCTCGTCTGGTGCTCGGGCAGGGAGGAGAAGGCGAACGAGTACCTGCCCAGGGCCCTTGGCATACCCGATCCGCTGCCATACCTCACCTTCGGACCCGACCACGCGCCGCCGAGCGCGAGCCGCGCCCCGACCGCGGGTGACCAATCGCTCCCGGACGGCGCGTCCGCCGCCACTGGAAGCTGGACGCCATCGACGCCTGGGCCGGCCAGGACCGCCCGCTCGCATGGCTGGACGACGCCTTCCACGACAGCTCGCATCTCTGGGCCGCCAGTCGACCCGGGCCGACGCTGCTCGTCGCAACCGAGCCGGCGACCGGCCTGACCGACCGCGAGCGCGACGCGCTCCTGGGCTGGGTGGGCGTGGCGACGGGCTGATCGCATGGCGAAACGGGCGCCGCGGCTCGCTGATCGCGCGCGAAAGGGGCGCCCCGGCGCAACGCCGGAGCGCCCCTGCGCGATCAGGTGCTAGCCGCGGCTCTCGCCGTCGCCGGGGTCGGCGACGTCGAGCTCGGCGAGCTCGTCGGCCAGGCCGCCGTCGGTGGGGCCGACGTCCTGCAGGCCCGAGAAGTGCTCCTCCAGCCCGGAGCCGCCGAGGCCGTCGAGCTCGCCCTCGCCCAGGCCCAGCTCGGCGGCCAGGTCGTCGGGCTCGAGCAGGCCGACGTCGTCGATCGCCCGCGGCAGTGGCTCGGCCGGCTCGATCTCGATGCGCCGGTAGCGCTTGAGCCCCGTGGCGGCCGGGATGAGCTTGCCGATGATGACGTTCTCCTTCAGCCCGTTGAGCCGGTCGATCTTGCCCTCCAGGGCCGCGTCGGTGAGCACCTTCGTCGTCTCCTGGAAGGAGGCCGCCGACAGGAAGGAGTCGGTGTTGAGCGACGCCTTGGTGATCCCGAGGACGATCTCCTCGGCCTGCGCCGTCTCGCCGCCGTCCGTCTTGACCTGGTCGTTGAGCCGCGCGTAGTCGTGGCGGTCGACGAACTGGCCGGGCAGGAGGTCGGTGTCGCCCTTCTGGTCGACCCGGACCTTCTTGAGCATCTGGCGGACGATCAGCTCGATGTGCTTGTCGTTGATGTCCACGCCCTGGGACTTGTAGACCTCCTGGACCTCCTTGACCATGTACAGCTCGGTCTCGGTCCGCCCCCGGATGGCCAGCAGCTCGGCGGGATACAGCGACCCCTCGTTGAGCTGGGTGCCGGCCTCCACCGTCGCCCCGTCGTCGACGAACAGGCGCGTACGCACCGGGAACTGGTGCCGGTGCTCCTCGCCCGCGTCGTCGGTGATGACGACCGTGAGCGTCTTGTCGGTCCGCTCGATCGATGCCTTGCCGCCGATCTCGGCGATCTTCGCCAGGCCCTTGGGCTTGCGCGCCTCGAACAGCTCGACGACGCGCGGCAGGCCGTGCGTGATGTCCGCGCCGGCGACTCCGCCGGTGTGGAAGGTCCGCATGGTCAGCTGCGTGCCCGGCTCGCCGATCGACTGGGCGGCGATGATGCCCACCGCGTCGCCGATCTGGGCGGTGTCACCGGTGGCCAGCGCCAGTCCGTAGCACGCCTGGCACACGCCGGTCCGCGCCTCGCACTTGAGCACGGAGCGCACCGGGACCTTGATCGAAGCGCCCTTGTCGCGCTCGCCCTCGAAGGCCTCGGCGAGCTCGACGAGGTCCGCGCGGCTGATCTGCCGCCCAGCCTCGAGCAGCGTCCGCCCGCGCTTGGTCGCCACCTCCCGGGCGGCCACGCGGCCGACCAGGTTGGTGTTGGCGTCGTCCGCCGCGGTGAACAGGTCGAGCTCCAGGTATTCCTCGGTGCCGCAGTCGGCCTCCCAGATGATCACGTCCTGCGCCACGTCGACCAGACGCCTGGTGAGGTAGCCGGAGTCGGCAGTGCGCAGCGCCGTGTCCGCGAGGCCCTTGCGGGCGCCGTGGGTCGAGATGAAGTACTCGAGCACGGACAGGCCCTCGTGGAAGTTGGCCTTGATCGGGCGCTCGATGATCTCGCCCTTCGGATTGGCCATCAGGCCGCGCATGCCCGCGAGCTGGCGGATCTGCTTGAACGATCCGCGCGCCCCGGAGTTGGCCATCATGAAGATCGGGTTCAGGTGGTGCAGGTTGTCCTGCATCGCCTGGGCGACCTCGTCGGTGGCCTGCGTCCACTTCTCGACAACGGCCTCGTGGCGCTCCTCCTGGGTGATCAGGCCCATGTCGTACTGGTCCTGGATCTCTGAGACCTCGCCCTCGTAGCGGGCGAGGATCTCGTCCTTGGACGGCGGCACCTGGACGTCGTTCTTGGAGATCGTGATCCCGGCCTTGGTGGCGTAGGTGAACCCGAGGTCCTTGAACGCGTCGAGCACGAGCGATATCGCCGAGGCGCCGTACTGCTGAACGAGGGCGTCGACGAACTCCGTGGTGTCGCGCTTCTTCATCGAGCGGTTGACGTACTCGTAGCCGGCCGGGTCGAACGCGTCGCCCATCGCCTCCTCGAGCGCCCGCTCGATGCGGTCGTTGTAGATGATGCGCCCGACCGTGGTGAGCACGTGGCCACCGTCGAGCCGGTAGGGCCGGTACTCGGCCAGGTCGTGCAGGTCGGTCGCGTTCGCGTCGAGCGACAGCTCGGCCTCCTGGGCGGAGCGGAACACGTGCGGGCGTGCCCGCGCGGCCGGCCACGCGCCCGAGGTGAGCTGCTCCTCCAGGCCGATCAGCTCGTCCGCCTCGGGCCCGTAGGTGAGGTAGTAGGCCCCCAGGATCATGTCCTGGGTCGGCGTCGCCAGCGGCGCGCCGTGGGCGGGCGAGAGGATGTTGTTGGAGGACAGCATGAGGATCCGCGCCTCGGCCTGCGCCTCGGCGCTGAGCGGAAGGTGGACCGCCATCTGGTCGCCGTCGAAGTCCGCGTTGAACGCGTGACAGACGAGCGGGTGGACCTGGATGGCCTTGCCCTCGACCAGCACCGGCTCGAAGGCCTGGATGCCCAGGCGGTGCAGCGTCGGCGCGCGGTTGAGCAGCACCGGGTGCTCGTGGATGACCTCCTCCAGGACGTCCCACACCTCGGGGATGCCCGAGTCGACCATCTTCTTGGCCGCCTTGATGTTCTGGGCCGCCTTGCGCTCGACGAGCCGGGCCATGATGAACGGCTTGAAGAGCTCGAGCGCCATGATCTTGGGCAGCCCGCACTGGTGAAGGCGCAGCGACGGGCCCGACACGATGACCGAGCGGCCCGAGTAGTCCACGCGCTTGCCGAGCAGGTTCTGGCGGAACCGGCCCTGCTTGCCCTTGAGCATGTCCGAGAGCGACTTGAGCGCGCGGTTGCCCGGCCCGGTGACGGGCCGGCCGCGGCGGCCGTTGTCGAACAGCGCGTCGACCGCCTCCTGGAGCATGCGCTTCTCGTTGTTGACGATGATCTCCGGGGCGCCGAGGTCGAGCAGCCGCTTGAGGCGGTTGTTGCGGTTGATGACGCGGCGGTAGAGGTCGTTGAGGTCTGAGGTCGCGAAGCGCCCGCCGTCCAGCTGCACCATCGGGCGCAGCTCGGGCGGGATCACCGGCACGGCCTCGAGCACCATCTGCTCGGGGCGGTTGCCCGAGACGATGAAGGCGTTGACGACCTTCAGGCGCTTGACCCCGCGGCTCTGCTTCTGGCCCTTGGCGGTCTTGATGATGTCCTCGAGCTCGATGCGCTCGGCCTCGAGGTCGACCTGCTGGAGCAGGTCGCGAACCGCCTCGGCGCCCATGCCGCCGCGGAAGTACTCGCCGAAGCCGTAGGGCGAGCCGAAGCGCTCCTTGAGCTCGCGGAACATCGTCTCGTCGTTGACGACGTCCTTGGACTTCATGTCGCGGAACAGCTCCCAGACGTCGCGCATGCGCTGGGCGGCGTCCTCGATGTAGGCCTCGGTGTCGTCGATGTCGGACTCGAAGGTCTTGCGCAGCTCCTTGAGCAGCTTGTCGCGCTCCTCGTCGGAGAGCTTCTTGACGTTGACGTCCAGCGCGTCGGCCCACAGGTGGTCCTCGTCGGTGAAGCCGGTCTGCCGCCCGTTCTGGAGGTACTCCTCGCGGCGCGCGAGCGACTCGCGCAGCTCGAGGACGCGGTCCTCCTTCTCGCCGGCGTAGGCGTCGAGGACGCGGTTGACCTCGCCCTCGAGGGTCTCGAGGTCGCGCTCGCGCGCCTCGTCGTCGACCCACGTGACGATCGAGGCCGCGAAGTACAGGACCTTCTCGAGCTCCTTGGGAGCCATGTCGAGTAGGTAGCCGATGCGGCTCGGAACGCCCTTGAAGAACCAGATGTGGCTCACGGGCGCCGCGAGGTCGATGTGGCCCATGCGCTCACGGCGCACCTTGGAGCGCGTGACCTCGACACCGCAGCGCTCGCAGACGATGCCCTTGTAGCGGACGCGCTTGTACTTGCCGCAGTAGCACTCCCAGTCCTTGGTGGGACCGAAGATGCGCTCGCAGAAGAGGCCGTCCTTCTCGGGCTTGAGCGTCCGGTAGTTGATCGTCTCGGGCTTCGTCACCTCACCGCTCGACCAGGAGCGGATCTGCTTGGAGGAGGCGAGGCCGATCTCGATCGCGTCGAAGTTATTGATGTCGATCAAGGGAATCCTTTACTCGTCAGTCGAATCAGTCGAATCAGTGGGCGCGGCCTCGCCGAGCTCGAGCTCGACCTCGACCTCGCCGTTGCTGCTGATCTCCGCAGGCTCGCCGGCCGCCGCCGCAGCCTCGTCCTCGCCCGTGTCGGCCGCGTCGGTGTCGTCCTCGCCCTCGATGGCCTCGTCCGCGGCCTTGCCGTCGGTGGCCCGCACGCCGGACAGGTCGATGCCGAGCTCCTCGGCGGCGCGCAGGAGGTCGTCGTCCTCCTCGCGCATCTCGGTCCGGGTGCCCTCCTCGGAGACGACGTTGACGTCGAGCGCCAGCGACTGCATCTCCTTGAGGAGCACCTTGAAGGACTCGGGGACGCTCGGCTCGGCGATGTTCTCGCCCTTGACGATCGCCTCGTAGGCCTTGACGCGCCCGACGGTGTCGTCGGACTTGATGGTCAGCATCTCCTGGAGGGTGTAGGCCGCGCCGTACGCGTAGAGCGCCCACACCTCCATCTCGCCGAAGCGCTGGCCGCCGAACTGCGCCTTGCCGCCCAGCGGCTGCTGGGTGACGAGCGAGTAGGGGCCGGTCGAGCGCGCGTGGATCTTGTCGTCGACGAGGTGGAGCAGCTTGAGGATGTACATGTGGCCGACGGTGACCTTCTCCTCGAAGGGCTCGCCGGTGCGGCCGTTGAAGAGCATCACCTTGCCCGACGCCTTCTCGCCGGCACGGGCGGACTTGTCGATCCCCATGCGGATGCGGCCCTTGTGCTCGTCCTGCCAGCGCACGAGCGCCTCGTCGACGTCCTGCACGGTTGCGCCGTCGAACACGGGGGTGGACACGTAGACCTTGCCCGCTCCTCCGTTTCGCTCAGACAGCGAGTCGGTGTAGGCCTTCGAGCCGTCGTCGTACCACCCGTTGGCCGCGACCCACCCGAGGTGGGTCTCGAGGATCTGGCCGAGGTTCATGCGGCTCGGCACGCCGAGCGGGTTGAGGATCACATCGACCGGGGTGCCGTCCTCGAGGAACGGCATGTCCTGCTCGTCGACGATCTTGGAGATGACGCCCTTGTTGCCGTGGCGGCCGGCGAGCTTGTCGCCCTCGGCGATCTTGCGCTTCTTCGCCACGAACACGCGAACCAGGTCGTTGACCCCGGGTGGCAGGTCGTCGCCCGCGTCGCGCGAGAACGTCTTGACATCGATGACGACGCCGCCCTCGCCGTGGGGGACCTTCAGCGAGGTGTCGCGCACCTCGCGCGCCTTCTCCTTGAAGATCGCGCGGATGAGCTTCTCCTCGGCGGTGAGCTCGGTCTCGCCCTTGGGCGTGACCTTGCCGACCAGCAGGTCGCCGGACTGGACCTCGGCGCCGATGCGGACGATGCCGCGGTCGTCGAGGTTGCGCAGCGACTCCTCGGAGCGGTTCGGGATGTCGCGGGTGATCTCCTCGTCGCCCAGCTTGGTCGTACGGGCGTCGATCTCGTACTCCTCGATGTGGATCGAGGTGAGCTCGTCGTCCTTGACCAGCCGCTTGGAGAGGATGATCGCGTCCTCGAAGTTGTAGCCCTCCCAGGACATGAAGGCGACGAGCAGGTTCTTGCCCAGCGCCATCTCGCCCTCGCTGGTGGACGACCCGTCGGCGAGCACGTCGCCCGCCTTGACCGACTGGCCGGCGCTGACGCGCGGCTTCTGGTGGATGAGGGTGCCCTGGTTGGAGCGCATGTACTTCTGGAGCTCGTGCTCGGCCTTGCGGCCGTCGCCCGTGTCGACGACGATCTCGTCGGCGTCGACGTAGCCCACAGTGCCCGACTCCTGCGCGAGCACCACGTCACCGGTGTCGAGCGCCGCACGGCGCTCCATGCCGGTGCCCACGAGCGGCGCGTCGGTCTTGAGGAGCGGCACGGCCTGGCGCTGCATGTTCGAGCCCATGAGGGCGCGGTTGGCGTCGTCGTGCTCGAGGAAGGGGATCATCGCCGTCGCCACCGACCAGATCTGGTCGGGCGAGACGTCCATCAGGTCGATCTCCTTGGGCGTGGCGGTGACGTAGTGGCCCGCCTGGGTGCGGCAGAGGATCTCCGACCCCTTGAGCTTGCCGGTCTTCTCATCGACGGCCGTATTGGCCTGGGCGATGATCTGCTCCTCCTCCTGGGTGGCGTCCAGGTGGACGATCTCGTCACCCACCACGCCGTCCTTGACGACCCGGTAGGGCGTCGTGACGAAGCCGTGCTCGGAGACCTCGGCGAACGAGGACAGCGAGCCGATGAGGCCGATGTTCGGCCCCTCGGGGGTCTCGATCGGGCACATGCGCCCGTAGTGGGTCGGGTGAACGTCGCGGACTTCAATAGGCGCGCGCTCACGAGTCAGACCCCCCGCACCGAGCGCCGACAAGCGGCGCCGGTGCGTAAGACCGGCGAGGCTGTTCGTCTGGTCCATGAACTGCGAGAGCTGCGAGGAGCCGAAGAACTCCTTCTGCGCGGCGACGACCGGGCGGATGTTCACGATCGTCTGCGGGGTGATCGTGTCGGCGTCCTCGGTGGTCAGACGCTCGCGCACGACGCGCTCCATGCGGTACAGGCCGACCCGGAAGGCCTCCTGGATGAGCTCGCCGACCGTGCGAAGGCGCCGGTTGCCGAAGTGCTCGTACTCGTCGAGGTGGTCCTCGATCGGCTCGCGCGGCATGGTGATCGCCTCGGCCGCGTAGTCCTTGATCTCCGCTTCGGGGTCCTCGGGCAGGCCGAGCAGCTTGGGCAGGGACACGAGCTCGTTGACCAGCGCGATGATGTCCTCGTGGGTCAGCGTGCGCGTGTCGAGGTCAATGTCGAGCCCGAGACGCGAGTTGAGCTTGTATCGCCCGACTCGCGTGAGGTCGTAGCGCTTGGGGTCGAAGAAGAGCTGGTGCAGGAGGTTGCGGGCGTTCTCGACGCTCGGCGGCTCACCGGGGCGCTGCTTCTTGAAGAGCTCGATGAGCGAGCCCTCCTCGCTCCTGGTCACCTCGGCGTCGGCGTCGATGGTCAGGCGGATGTAGTGCGAGTTGCCGAAGAGGTTGAGGATCTCCTCGTCGGTCGCGTAGCCCATCGCGCGCAGCAGGACGGTGACCGGCAGCTTGCGCTTGCGGTCGATGCGGACGTAGACGCGGCCCTTCTTGTCGATCTCGAGCTCCAGCCAGCTGCCCCGGGCCGGCATGAGGTTCGCGATGAAAACCTGCTTCTCGCGGTCCTTGGGCTCCATGAGATAGGCGCCGGGGGAGCGGACGAGCTGCGTGACGACCACGCGCTCGGTGCCGTTGATGATGAAGGTGCCCCGCTCGGTCATCCACGGGAAGTCGCCCATGAAGACCGACTGCTCGCGGATCTCACCCGTCTCGCGGTTGACGAAGGCGACCTTGACGGTCAGCGGGCGCGCGTAGGTGAGGTCCTTCTCACGACACTCGGCGATGGACGCGACCGG
Source organism: uncultured Actinomycetes bacterium (assembly GCA_963728925.1). Lineage (GTDB taxonomy): Bacteria > Actinomycetota > Thermoleophilia > Solirubrobacterales > Solirubrobacteraceae > JBBPZA01. The sequence continues at coordinate 61,043 of CAVSMB010000035.1, forward strand.
GTCGTCGAAGGTGAACGCCCCGAAGTCGACGGCGAGGTTGCCGGTGTAGTCCTCGATCGGCGAGATGTCGTCGATCGTCTCGCGCAGCCCCCCCTTCTCGGGATCGGTCAGCCAGGCGAACGACCTGCGCTGGATGTCGATGAGGTTGGGGACATCGAGGACCTTGTCGAGACGCGCGAAGCTGCGGCGCGTCCGGGGGGCGTCTACTGAGGCCAAGGCGGCGACTCCTCGGAACGTCGAGAGGGCTAGGACGGGCGCTCGAAAGCGCGACCGATCAAGATAGCACAGGGGTATGCGGACCCCAGGAGGGCACTCGGCGCTCACGGACCCCGCCCTGGGCGAGCCGCGTATGTGGCGCGGTCGCCGGCTTTGTGGGCGGCTTCGACTATCGGCCGGCGGCGGCAGTGTAGCCCGTTTCCAGGCCTGTTGCCACCTGGGCGGGCGAGGCGAGCTTACCCCGGCGGCGAGGCGAGCTTGCCCGTGGGGCGTCTCTACATGAACTCCAGCTCGACCTTGCGGGGCCGGCGGCCGGCCTGCGCCACGGTGAAGGTCGCGGTCTGCCCGCTCGCGAAGCTCTCGACGGCCGAGCAGTAGTCGGGCAGCGAGCCGTTCAGCCGACGGCCGTCGACGGCGGTGATCGAGCGGTCGACCCCGTCGCCGAACCCGGCGCGGTCGGCGGGCGAGCCGGGGATCGCCTCGACGGTGTGCATCCCGGGCGGCAGCCCGGCGGCCGCGAGCTCCCGCGGCGTCGCGGGCTCGAGGCCGAAGCCGGCGTCGGCGATCGAGCGCCCGCGGCGAAGCTTCGCGGTGACCTCCTTGATGCGGTCGACGCCGATGGCGTAGCCCTGGCCCTGGATGGTGCGACCGTCGACCAGGTCGAGGCCCGCGGTGTTCATCCCGACGAGCCGCGACCGGAAGTCGACGAGCGGCCCGCCCGAGTTGCCGGGGTTGATCGCGGCGTCGGTCTGGATGACGTTGGGGAGATCCGGGACGTCCAGCGCACCGCGGTACTGGGTGCGCACCACGGAGACCACACCGGCCGTCGAGGTCAGGTTGTCCTGCTCGGACGCGTTGACGGGAAAGCCGACGGCGATCACGCCCTGGCCAGGCTTGAGCGTGCGCTGAGAGCCGAGGGCCATCGTGCGCAGGCCCGTTCGGTCGGCCAGCTTCAGCACCGCCTGGTCCTCGCAGGGGGCCGCGGCCACGAAGCTCGCGGCGCGGCGCTCGTCGTCGACGCCGACCGACCAGGAGTCGCCGCCGTTGACGACGTGGGCGTTGGTGACGATCAGCCCCTGCCGGGAATCCAGCACCCAGCCGCTTCCGCTCGCGAGGTCCTCGCCGCCCTGTCGCGTCGTCACGAGCACGGTCGAGGGGGTGACCGACGCGACGGTGGCCTCCGTGCTCGGCAGCGCGGGCGCCGCTGCATCGCTGCCCTTGAGCGAGCCGGTGGCGAGGAGCACCACGAAGGCGCCGACCACGACGACGGCCAGGCCGACGGCGCAGGCCGCGAGGACGTTGGCGCGGGTGACCGAGCGCCGGAGCCGCAGCCGCTCGATCACGGACGCGCTCGGGGGCGGCGGTGGCAGCGGGAGGGGGCCGCTGGGCGGGGCCGCCAAAGCGGCGGGCGGGGCGACGGCCGGCACGCTCGGCTCGGCCGGCGCCCCACCGGGCGGCCCGCTCGCGACGAGCGTCGTGTCGCCGAAGCGCACGATCTCGCCGCCGCGAAGGACGACCGGCCCCGAGATGCGGCGGCCGTCGACGTAGGTGCCGTTGGTCGACCCCAGGTCGGTGAGGACCAGCGTCCCGTCAGGACGCGGCTCGAGCGTCGCGTGGCGCCGCGAGACCTCGGTGTCGCCGCGCAGGACGATGTCCGCGCCGCCGTCGCGGCCGACCACGAAGCTGCGGCCGCTGACGTCGATGGTCCGGCCCGCGTGCTCCCCCGTCTCGTAACGCAGCCTCATGGCGAACGGCGGCGAACCTACCGGCCGCCGCCGTCCGCCCGGCTCGCTCGTGTTACTTGACCTCGACGCTCGCGCCGGCCTCTTCGAGGTCGGCTCTGAGCTTGTCGGCCTCCTCGCGCTCGAGGCCCTCCTTGACCGGCCTGGGCGCCTCGTCGACGAGCGCCTTGGCCTCCTTGAGGCCGAGGCCGGTCGCCGCGCGGACGACCTTGATGACCTGGATCTTCTTCTCCCCGGGGCCGGTGAGGACGACGTCGAAGGCCGACTGCTCCTCGGCCTCGCCGTCACCGTCCGCGCCCGCGCCGGCGGCCGGGGCCGCAGCGGCCACGGCGGTCGCCGAGACGCCGAACTCCTCCTCGAGCGCCTTGATGCGCTCGGACAGCTCGAGCACCGAGATGCCCTTCAGCTCGTCGATCCACTCCTGGGTGCTGGTTGCCATGCGTCTACTCCTTGCTCTCCGTCGAATCGTCAGAAATCTCGTCCGCCGTGGCGGCCTCGGCCGCCGGGGCCTCCTCGGCCGCCGGGGCCTCCTCGGCCGCCGGGGCCTCCTCGGCCGCCGGGGCCTCCTCGGCCACGGCCGCGGTCTGCGCCGCATCGGCCTCTCCCGCGCTCGGCGCCGGCTCGGCGGCCGCCGCGGGTGGCTCGCCCGCCGGCACCTCGCCACTCTCCTTCTTCTCCTGCACCTGGCCGAGCGCGATGGCCAGGCCCGAGACCAGCGCGCCGAGGCCGCGAACGAGGCCGGTCAGCGGCGACGCGACCGTCCCCACGAACTGCGCCTGCAGGAGCTCGCGGGCCGGAAGGCGCGCGATGGACTGCAGCTCCTCCGAGGTCAAGGCCTGGCCGTCGAGCACGCCGCCCTTGAAGGGCAGCAGCCCGCCCGCCCGGCGCCCGAAGTCGCTGAGCGCCTTCGCCGCGACCGCAGCGTCGCCGCGCACGAAGGTGAACGCGGTCGGGCCCTCGAGCAGCTCGCGCAGCGACGCGGCGCCGGCCTGGTCGGCCGCGCGCTCGGTCAGCGAGTTCTTCACGACGCGGAACGACGCGTCGGCCTCGCGCAGCCGCGTGCGCAGCTCGGCTGCCTGGGGCACCGAGATCCCGCGGTAGTCGACCGCGAAGACCGCCTCGGCCTCCGTGATCTCGCCGGCGATCTCGTCGATCACCGCCGCCTTCTGGTCTCTGTTCACGTCTTCGTGTCCTCTCTTTCCATGACGAAGCCCGCGCGAGGGCGGGCGTCGAGAGGTCTCACGAACGGACGTGAGGGGCTTCGATGCTCCGCCTGCCCTGGACTTCCGCGTCACGCGGCCAGGGGTCTCGGGCGAACCGTCGTGGTCGCCGGGGAGTCTAGGCCGTAGCGGAAGCCTCAGCCGGTTCGACGATGTCGCGCGTGCGCGAGGAGTCGACCTTGACGCCCGGGCCCATGGTCGAGCTCATGACGATCGAGCGCAGGTAGCGCCCCTTCGCCGCACTCGGCTTGGCCCGTACCAGCTCCTCGATGACCGCCGCGTAGTTCTCGAGCAGCCGCTGCTCGTCGAAGCTCGACTTGCCGATCACCATGTGGACGATCGCGTTGCGGTCGGTGCGGTACTCGACCTTGCCGGCCTTGGACTCCTGCACCGCGCGGCGCACGTCCATCGTCACCGTCCCGACCTTCGGGTTGGGCATCTTGCCCTGGGGCCCGAGGATGCGGCCGAGGCGCCCGACCACCGGCATCATGTCCGGGGTCGCGACGGCGACGTCGAAGTCGGTGAAGCCGTCTTGGACGCGCTGGGCAAGATCATCGGCACCCACCACATCGGCCCCGGCCTCCTCGGCTTCGCGCGCCTTGTCGCCCTTGGCGAAGACCGCGACGGTGACGTCCTTGCCCAGCCCGTGGGGGAGCGCGATCGTTCCCCGCAGCTGCTCGTCGGCGTGGCGCACGTTGAGCCCGGTGCGGATGTGGATCTCGACCGACTCGTCGAACTTCGTGTGCTTGAGGGCCTTGACGAGCTCGACGGCCTCGGCGGGCTGGTACTCGCGCTCGCGGTCGACGCGCTGGCGCGCGTCGACGTAGGCCTTGCCGTGGCCTGCCATCGCTACACCACCTCCACGCCCATCGAGCGGGCGGTCCCCTCGATGATCTTCGAGGCCTGGTCGACGTCGTGGGCGTTGAGGTCCTCGAGCTTGCGCTGGGCGATCTCGCGGACCTGGTCCCTTGTGATCTGACCCACCTTGTCGCGGTTGGGCTCGCCCGAGCCCTTCTCGATCCCGATCGCCTGCTTGATCAGCACGGTCGCCGGCGGGGTCTTGGTGATGAAGGTGAACGACCGGTCCTCGTAGACGGTGATGACCACGGGGATGATCGTGCCCTGCTCGCTCTGCGTCTGGGCGTTGAACGCCTTGCAGAACTCCATGATGTTGATGCCGTGCTGGCCCAGGGCGGGACCGACCGGCGGCGCCGGGTTGGCCTGGCCGCCAGGAGCCTGCAGCTTGATCGTTGTGAGGACTTTCTTTGCCATGGCGCGATCGAGATCGAGACTAGCGGGCGCTAGATCTTCTTGACCTGGTCGAAGCCGACCTCGACCGGCGTCTCGCGGCCGAAGATGGAGACCAGGACCTTGAGGCGCGCCGCGTCCTCGTTGATCTCCGAGATCTCGCCGGAGAAGTCCGACAGCGGGCCGGAGATGACCTTGACCGACTCGCCGATCGAGTACTGAGCGCGCGTCCGCGGGCGCTCGGCCGTCTCGCGGTGGAGCAGGCGGTCGACCTCGGGCTGGGTGAGCGGCACCGGCTCGTTGGAGGCGCCGACGAACCCGGTCACCCCCGGGGTGCCCTTCACGAGGCTCCACGAGTCCTCGTTGAGGTCCATGTTGACGAGCACGTAGCCGGGCATCGTCCGCTTCTCGACGGTGACCTTCTGGTTGTCCTTCATCTCCGAGACGGACTCGGTCGGAACGACGACCTGCCGCACGGCGCGCTGCTGGGAGAGCGAGACCACGCGGTGCTCGAGGTTCTGCTTGACCTTGTTCTCGTGGCCGGAATAGGTGTTGACGACATACCAGCGAAACATTTCGGTTCGGGGGATTCCTTCGGTGAGGGGGTCTAGAGGTCGAGCAGCGCGCTGACGACCTTGGTCCAGATGTAGTCCATCAGGCCGAGGTAGCTGCCGGCGATGACGACGAAGGCCAGGACGACCGCCGTCGCCTGGGTGACCGCGCGGCGGTCGGGCCACTGTACGCGCTGGAGCTCTGCCCAGCAGGCGCGCAGGAAGGCGAGGACGCGATTCTCGCGGCGCGCGGACGGCTCACGGCGGGGACGCTCGGCGACGGCGTCGCCGCGGTCCCGGCCGCGACGGTGCGGTGGGCCGCCGCCCGCCTCGGCGGCCTGGCGCTCGACCTCGGGGTCGGCGTCCTCGTCGATGCCGAGGTCCTCGTCACGGTCGACGAGCTCGGCCAGCACGCCGCCGCCGCCTTCGCTGTCGTCGAGCTCGTCGGGATAGACCCCGGCCTTGGCGTCGGGGTCGTCGACGGGGTGGTCGACCTCGTCGGTCGGCAGCCCCTCGAGGGCCTCCTTGGCCAGCTCGGCGTCGCCCGAGATCTCCTCGGTCGGCTCGGGCGGGATCTCGGTCGAGCGCCGCTCGGGCTCGAGCGAGGCACGCTGACGTGACGCGGCGGCAGGTTGCCGCGCGCCCTGGCGCTCCTGCTTGGCGCGGCGCTGCTTGGCTCGCTTGCGGTCACGGGCCATCGCGGCTCCCTCAGCGCGTCTCCCGGTGGGGAGTGTGACGCCGGCACCACCGGCAGTACTTGCGCAGGGTGATGCGATCGGGATTGTTGCGCTTGCTCTTGTTGGTCTGGTAGTTGCGCCGCTTGCACTCCTCGCAGGCGAGGGTGACGGCGATACGAACGTCTCCGCGGGCCATCGCGCTTCCCCGGGAAGTAGTGGGCGAATCGGGCGCGGGCGGAAAAAAAGCGCCGCCCGGCGCTCGGACAGGAGAGTTTAGTACAGACCCGCGCGAGATCGGGGACGCGGGCATCCCGCGCAACATCCGGCGGTCTACCCTCGGACGGATGGACGGCGCGGCCACCACGACGAGCCCGTCCGCCCCCTCGACGCCCGGGTCATCGCCGAGGCTCGCCTTCGCCGGCGTCTTCGTCGCCTGCGTGCTCGGCTTCCTCGCCGTCGGGTCGGTGCTGCCGGTCCTGCCCCGGTACGTGCGCGGGCCGCTGGACTCCAGCGACGTCGCGGTGGGAGTGGTCATCGGGGCCTTCGCCCTCGCGGCGATCGTCACCCGTCCGCTCGCCGGTCGCGTCGCCGACGCGCGCGGACGGCGGACGGTGGTGCTGGCCGGCACGCTCGCGCTCGGCGCTGCCGGCGCGCTGTACTTCCTCCCCCTCGGGGTGGTCGGCCTGCTCTTCGCGCGCCTCGTGCTCGGCGTGGGCGAAGGACTGGTGTTCACGGCGGGCACGGCGTGGGTCGTCGACCTCGCGCCGGCCGATCGTCAGGGGCAGATCATCGGGCTCTTCGGGCTGTCGATCTGGATCGGCCTGTCGCTCGGCCCCGCGATCGGGGAGGGGGTGCTCTCGCTCGGCGGCTACGACGCCGTGTGGGCCTTTGCCGCGCTCGCCCCGCTGGCCGGCGCCCTCGTCGCGATGCGCATCCCCGAGGTGCGCAGCTTCCGCACGGCGCCCGAGCGGCGCTCGCTGCTGCCGGTGGCCGCCCTGCGACCAGGCTTCGCGCTCGCGATGGCGGCCGTGGGCAACGCTGCCATCTCGGCGTTCATCGTCCTGCACCTCGCCTCGCGCGGCGGGCACGGGACGCTGGTGTTCGTCCTCTTCGCCGCGGCCGTGGTTGGGTCGCGACTGCTCGGCAGCCGTGTGCCCGACCGGCTGGGCGGCCGCCGCAGCGCGGCGATGGCGGCGGGCACCGAGGCGGCCGGCCTCGCGATCATCGCGCTCGCGGGGCACTGGACGCTCGCGGCGGCCGGCGCCATGCTCGTCGGGGCCGGCTGGTCGATGCTCTTCCCCTCGCTCGCCCTCGTGGTCGTCACCGGCGCCGGGGAGCAGCGGCGCGCCGAGGCGCTCGGCACCTACACCGCCTTCTTCGACCTCGGCTTCGGCCTCGGCGCGCCGCTCATCGGCGCCGTCGCGGCGCTGGCCGGCTACCCGGCCGCCTTCTGGGTCGCCGCCGCCTTCGCGCTGGGCGGCGGCATCGTCACGGGCACGGCTTCCCCGCGGGTGCGCGCGACGCTCGCCCGGGAGCGGATCGCGTGACCGCTTTCGGGCGAATCGCCGAGCGCGACGGCCCGCGCTGCGTGTGGTGCGGCCGCGAGCCCTGGCCCCGCGACCGCACCCTCGATCAGGTGCTCCCGGCGTCACGGGGCGGCACGCGCAGGCGTGACGATCGAACCCCTGTCGGCGCAGGACGCAGAGCTGGCTGGTGCGATGTGCTCGCTCGACGGCGGCCATTCGCTGTCGCTGGGAGACCGCTGCTGCCTTGCCTTGGCGGTGCGCAGCACACCCGCCGAGGTCCTGACCGCCGACCGCGCCTGGGCGAGCCTCGAGCTGCCCATACGGGTGCGCCTGATCCGGTAGGTCGGCGCGTCTTCGCCGGGTCGCTCCCGGCGCTGGCGGGTGAGGCGCCCCTGCGCGCGCACGCGAAGGTTCTGTGGGTCGTAGAGCACGTCCGGCGCGACCTGCGCCTCGACGGGCTCGCCGAGCACCTCGACGGTGACGCGGGCCCCCTCCTCGAGCTCGGGCGGCAGCGTGGCGAGCGCCACGGTGCGCCCGACGGTGAAGGCGTGCGCGCAGGTGCGCACGCGCCCGGCGGCCGCAGCCGGTGGCGTGGCCCGGTCTCGCGCGCCTGCGCGAGCGCGGCCGCGCCATTGAAGTTCGTCTTGGACTTCGAGACGCAGAAGCCGACGCCGCCCTCGTCGGGCGTGTCGCCCGCCGTGAGGTCGGTGCCGAAGTAGCGGTAGCCCTTCTCGATCCGCAGCCCCTCGAGCACGCGGTAGCCGCCCGCGCGGATGCCGTGCTCGCCCCCGGCGTCCATCAGCCGGTCCCACACCTGCACCGCCCACTCCGGCGCGAGGTAGAGCTCGTAGCCGAGCTCGCCGACGAAGGTGATGCGCTGGGCGAGGACCGCGGCGCCCCCGATCGCGATCTCCAGCGCGCGGCGGAACGGGAGCGCGTCGCCCGACACGTCGTCCCCGGTCACGGCAGCGAGGGCGTCGCGCGCCCGCGGCCCCCAGATCCCGATCACCGCGAGCTCGTCCGTCTCGTCGCGCAGCTGGACGGGTGCGTCGTCGTAGCGAACGTTGAGGCGCAGCCAGCCCAGGTCGGAGTCGATCGCGCCCGCGCCCGTCACGACCCGGAAGCGCTCGGCGGCCAGCCGCGTCACCGTCAGGTCGGCGACGATGCCCCCGCGCGCGTCGAGGAACTGCGTGTAGACGACGCTGCCCACCGGCCGGTCGACGTCTGCGTCGCAGACGCGCTCGAGCAGCGCGAGCGCCCCGGTCCCGGACACGGCGATCTTCCCGAACGAGCTGAGGTCGATGATCCCCACGCGCTCGCGAAAGGCGCGGTGCTCCTCGGCCAGCCGCGCCAGGTAGGGCGGCTCGCTCCACCCGAAGCTCCGCTGGTCCTCCCCGGCCCGGCGCCAGCGCTCGCCGGGCTCGAAGTAGTCCGCGCGCTCCCAGCCGTTCTTGGTCCCGAAGACCGCGCCGAGCTCCTCGAGGCGGCCGTGCAGCGCGCTGAGGCGCCGGCCGCGGCCGGCCGTGCTCGTGTCGAGCGGGTAGCGGAGACGGTAGTAGTAGCGGTAGGCCTCGCGCGCGGCCTCCTGCGCGTAGGCCGCGTCGCGGTACAGCGGGCCGAAGCGCCACGCCCGGTAGGCGTCGACGTCGAGCTGCGCCCGTCCGTCGGTCATCCACTCGGCGAGGCTCCGGCCCATCCCGCCCGCGCCGCCGAAGCCGTTGAGCGACAGGCCCGCCGCGATCCACAGGCCGGGCACTCCGGGCATCGGGCCGAGCAGCGGGTTGCCGTCGGGGGTCATCGCGTCGGGGTGGCAGAGCAGTCGCACGACGCCGGCGTGCTCGAGGAAGGGGAAGCGGCGGATCGCCCCCTCGAGCAGGGGCGCGAAGCGGTCCATGTCGGACTCGACGGGCCTCGAGCCGTGGTCCCAGGGGACGCCGTCGGCCCAGCGCGCGGTCGGGTCGTGCTCGTAGCCGCCGATCAGCATCCCGCCCGCCTCGGGCTTGCCGTAGACCAGGTTGTCGGGGTCGCGGAAGCAAGGGGCATCGCGCGGCAGCTCGTGCCCCGCCACGGCCTGCATGGCGACGTGCTGATGGTCGACCGGAACCGAGGGGATGAAGGCGCCGGCCATGGCCGCAACCTGCGGAGCCCAGATGCCCGCCGCGTTGACCACGCTCTCGGCCTCGATCGGCCCCTCGTCGGTCACCACGGCGCGCACCACGCGGCGCGGCCCGAGGCGGATCGCCGTGACACGCGCGCGCGTACGGATCTCGACGCCGAGCGAGCGCGCGGCCTCGGCGACCGCGTAGGTGGCGATATGGGGGTCGACGTGCCCGTCGCCCGGCATCCACACGCCGCCGAGGATCGGGTCGCCGTCGGCCTCGGGGAGGCGTTCGAGCACCTCCCCTGGGGAGATGAGCTGCGCCTCGAGCCCGATGCCGGCGGCGCGGCTCGCCGCGCGGCGCAGGTCGAGCAGCCCGTCCTCGCTCGACGCGATGCGCACGCTCCCGACCGCCTCGAAGACGCCGAGCTCGCGGTAGAGCTCGACGCTGTAGCGGCGGAAGCGCATCATCGTCGCCGACGGGTTGAACTGGGTCACGAGGCCCGCGGCGTGGTGGGTCGAGCCGCCGGTCAGCTCGCCCTTGTCGAGCAGCAGCACGTCGTTCCAGCCCGCCCTGGCCAGGTGGTACGCGGCGCTGCAGCCGGCGATCCCGCCGCCGATGACGACCACCCGGGCACGTTGCACGGGGATAATGTTGCCGGGCTGCGCGATGAGCCCGGTGACGCCCCTCGAGGAGATCCTGGACATGGTGCCCGCCCTGCGCGGGCGGGAGCGGACGGTTGGCGAGCTGCCGGGCGGCCTGACCAACGCGAACCACAAGGTCGTCACCGAGCGTGGGGCCTTCGTCGTGCGGCGCTGGAGCGAGGACACGGGACTGCTCGCCATCGACCGCGACAACGAGTACGAGAACTCGGTCCGCGCGGCCGAGGCCGGAGTCGGCGCGCCGGTCGTCGGCTACCTCCCCGAGCACAACACGATGGTCTTCGCGTTCGTTGAGGGCCGCACCATGAGCGCCGAGGACCTGCGCAACGGCGGGCGCGTCGGCGAGGTCGCGCAGGCGTGCCGCCGGCTGCACTCCGCGCGGCGCTTCCGCGACGACTTCGACATGTTCGACATCCAGCCGCGCTACCTGGGCATCGTCCGCGAGCGGGGCTTCCGCCTCCCCGAGCGCTACCTCGAGTTCGAGCCCCAGGCGGCCGCGATCCGCGAGGCGCTCGCGGTCCGCGACGAGGGCACCGTGCCGTGCAACAACGACCTGCTGGCCGAGAACTTCCTCCTCAAGCGGGACGGCTCCTTCTGGCTCATCGACTACGAGTACTCGGGCAACAACGACGCGTGCTTCGAGCTCGGCAACGTGTGGAGCGAGTCCAACCTCGCGCCCGAGCAGCTCGGCGAGCTCGTCGGCTCCTACTACGGACGGCCGCTGCGCCACAAAGTCGCGCGCGCCCGGCTGTGGGGCGTGATGTCGAAGTACGGCTGGACCCTGTGGGCCTCGATCCAGGACGGCGTGTCGGGCATCGACTTCGACTTCTGGGGCTGGGGGATGGAGAAGTACGAGCGCGCGGTCGCCGAGTTCGACGACCCGGAGTTCGAGCGGCTGCTCGACGAGGCGACGCGCCCGGACTGAACGTGCTCGTCCGCCATCCCGAGTCGGTGGCGATCGTGGCGGCGGAGCGCGAGACGGTCGTCGTCGTCGTGCAGCCGCGCGCGGGCGCGCCGGCCCCGACCGTCGAGCTGCCGGCCGGCAAGCTCGAGCCGGGTGAGGAGCCCGGCGCCGCTGCGGTCCGCGAGCTGCGCGAGGAGTGCTCGCTGGCCGCCTCGTCGTGGCGCGAGCTCGGGTCGTTCTGGGCCGTCCCCGCCTACTCGACCGAGCGGGTGCACGCGTTCGCAGCGACCGGGCTGACGCCGGCCGCCGGCCTGCCCGACCCCGACGAGAAGATCATCGTGCAGCGCCGCGCGTTCGGCGAGCTGCCCGGCGCGCTGTCGGACGCGATCTCGATCGCCGCCTTCGCGTTGTGGCAGCGCGCCGGCGGGCACTGAGCGCGCCGCAAACCAGGCTGGCCCAATGGACCTCGAGGGCGCCATCGCGGTCGTGACCGGCGGCAGCGCCTCGAGGCACGCTTCGATCGCTTTCGCCGCGCCGTCGCAAGGCAAAGGCCCACAGCGCTCGGGCGGCCGCGTCAGCCGCCGATGACCCGAAAGGCAACGCCGAGGCGGCGGTACGCGTCCTGCGCACGACGATCAAGGGTCCGCAACTCGCATCCGTGCGCCGCGGCCTCCAGGCCGACGAGCCCGTCGTAGCTCGCGCCGCCGACTACACCGGCTCGGGACAGGGTCGCCAGAAGACCGCGGTGCTGGGCCTTCGGAAGACGCAACGGGTCTTGGTCGAAGCGACGGCCGAGCACGTGCGCAGCAGTCGCCGCCGGGACCGCCAGGCCGCCGGGGAGCCTCGTCAAGACCGAATACGCCTCGAGCACGGCGTGGGCTGGAAGCGCGTGGACGGATTCCAGCGCCTCGGCCGCTGTGTCGTGATGTTCATGCCAACCAGACAATGCGGCGACGACCGCACTGGTGTCCGCGGTCAGCGCCGACCCCTCTCGATCAGCTCACGGACGCGCTCAGTGCTCAGCGGATCGGCATCCTCAGCCGCGAAGCGCACCCCATGGGGACCGTCTTCGACGCGGACGCGCGACGGTGCGGTCACTTCGAGGCGCCCGTCGACCGCATCCAGCTCGAGCTCCATGCCGGGTGAGAACCCGAGTTCATCGCGCAGCGCCTTGGGGATGACGAGGCGTCCGGCAGAGTCTATGGTCGTGGGCATGGTAGGACATTACCATCGCGATGGCACCGCTTTGGTCGCGCCATCACCCGACGGCGAGGAGCTCGCTGCCGGGCGGGTGAAGAGCTCCTGCAGGTCGACTAGCGACGAGGCACAGGTGGCATGTCCGAGCGAGATCGAACGTCGCCCGCTGGATCGCTTGCTCGAGATCGGCTTGCGGGGCGGCGTGTGTTTGCCTATATCTGACTGGATATACTGATCCCATGGATTCCGCGACCGTGCTACGGGCGGCACGCGAGCGCGCCGGCGTCACGCAGGCCGAGCTCGCACGCCGCGCCCGGACCTCCCAGGCGACGGTCTCCGCCTACGAGGCGGGTCGCAAGCAGCCATCGGTCCAGACGCTGGACCGGCTGCTCGCGGCGATGGGGGCGCGCTTGGCGGTGCAGCGCGCGCCGGCGCTCGTCGCCCCGTCGGCAGCCCAGCACGCCCGGGTCGCCCGCGGCCTGGACGACGTCCTGGCGCTCGCCGAGGCGCTTCCCACCAGGCATCGGGCCACGCTCGCGTTCCCGCCCCTGCGCCGCGCCGCGTGACGCTTCCCGAACGCCTGGTTGCCCTGCACCGCGCGTTGGCGCGGCGCCGGATCCCTCACGCCTTCGGCGGGGCGATCGCGCTTGCCTACTGGACGCTCGAGCCGCGGGCGACGAGCGACATCGACCTCAACGTCTTCGTCCCTGCCGCCGACTGCGAACGGGCCTTGCGCGCGCTGCCCGACAGCGTCGCGCGGCCCGACGGAACGGTGCACGCGATCGCGCGCGACGGTCAGGTGCGCCTGTGGTGGGACGAGACGCCGATCGACCTGTTCTTCGACACCGTCCCGATCCACGCCGACGCGGCCCGCCACCGGCGCACGGTGCCCTTCGGCGGCACGCGCATCCCCGTGCTCGGGCCGATCGAGCTCGCTGCGTTCAAGGTGATGTTCGACCGCACGCGCGATTGGGCCGACCTCGAGGCGATGATCTCGGCGGGCACGCTCGATCTCGACGCCCTGCGCGCGACGCTGCGCGCCATGCTGCCCGGCGACGATCCGCGCTACCCACGCCTCGACGAGGCCGTCCGGCGCGCGGGTGGGGTGTAGCCGCCCGTGAAGGGCACAGTGCCGATCCTCGGCAGTGTCCGGGCCACGAGCGCGCCGATCACACGGTAGCCGCGTGCGGTCGCGTGGATGTCGCCGAGCTTGCAGTACCAGGTCGACCGGCAGACCTGGGCGACGGCGACGGGGATCTCGCCGTAAGGCGCGAGCGTCGTGGTCCGGGTGAGCGGCAGGTACGCGCCGGTCGCCGCGGTGACGTCGACGAAGCGGCCGCGGACCGACTCGTACTGCTTCTTGAGCGCCGGGTTGAAGAGGGTCTTGAAGACGGCGACCGACGGGGCGGCGAGGATGCGGCCACCGGGACGCACCCAGCCGCCCAGGAGGACGTCGCGATAGGTGATGCCGACGATCGCGGCCTTCGGCCCCGCGGCGCGACGCAGGTGTCTGACCGCCCGCGAGAGGTTGCGGTCGATGCCGGCGACCGCGTCGTTGACGCACGCCGGGACCTGCGCGAGCGGCACCCTGGCGCACTTGGTCACGTCGTTGCCGCCGATCGAGACGCTCACGAGCCGCACGTCGGCCTGGTGTGCGCGGATGAAGCTCTCGACGGCCGCGAGCTCAAGCGCTAACCTGGATTGTCGGTCCGGTAATTCGGTTGAGTCTTATCGGGCGGGGAAGGTGTAGCTGAGGATGCGACCGCCCCACCAGGGAACCTGGACTTGGCGGTTCTCGTAGCCGGCGTCGAGTAGTGCGGGGGTGTGGGTGCGGCGGCGTAGTGCGACCTCGATGTGCCCGGGGGTGAAGCGCAGCTCGCCGATCCCGTCGATCAGGTAGTCGCGGATCGTGTCGGGGGTTTGGTTGCGGTAGGCGGTGTGGAGGCCGCGGGCGAACCGCCGGTAGATGATGTCGGCGAGGACCGTGAGCGCGACGTCGAAGTCGACGGCGAGCGGGACCTGGGAGCAGAGCGAGTCGAGGTGGAACGCGCGGATCTGCTCGGCGGGTTGGTTCGCGATGCCCCAGCGTTGGCCGTAGCGTTCGATCAGCTGCTTGGGGGTGAGCTGCTGTTGGTTGGTGAGGATCAGGGTCGGCTGATCGCGGCCGAGCTGCACGGCGAGCTGGCGGAAGACGCTGCCTTGGATCGTGACGGCGTCTTCGTGGTAGTTGGCGGTCTTGTGCTTGCCGGAGCGGTCCAGCCGGGTCTTGGTCCAGGCGCTCGCCGGGAGCGCCTCCAGCGACTGGATCAGCTTCGGGTAGCGCTGGCGCAAGGTGATGAATCCGACGCCCATCTGGTCGAGCTCGGCGAGGTGTTCGTTGGTCGTGAGCTTGCCGTCGAACACCAGCAGCTTGGGCAGCTGGCCGTGGGTGCGCTCGTGGAAGCGGCAGAAGTCGGTCACCTCGCCCGCCTGCTGGCGGCTGGTGAGCTCGGCGTTGGCGTAGAGGATCGTGTGCTGTTGCCCGTCCTGAGCGATGAACGTCAGCACCGAGCGGGTCCGCTGCGAGCGGCGGGGAACGTAGTGCTTCTCGAGCACGGTGTCCTGCTCGCCGTAGCTCATGATCGCGTGAAAGTCGAGGTTCACTCCCTGCTCGCCGATCAGCCCCGCCTCCCGGAGCCGGGGCTGCAGCGCCTCGAAGAACGCGATCTGCTGGGAGCGGCTGGTGCGGTAGGAGTAGGTCGTCAGATGCCAGGTCTTGGGCAGCACGTTCAGTCCGGCGAAGGCGCCCAGCGCCGGGTCGTGCACGACTGAGCGCACGTGGCTTCGCCGGCGGCGCCCTGAGAGCTTGAGCGCCAGCAGCGACAGCACCGAGCGGATCGCCGGAAGCTGGCTGGTGGACGGCCAGCCGGCCGCGTCGACCAGTCCGAGCAGATCGAGCGCGACCAGCTCCGGGACCAACAGGAACAGGCCGGCGTGCTGGGTTTGGATCGTGCCCTCGGTCGGCCAGTCCTCTTCTGCGAGGACGCGCACCTTCTCCGCCGCCAGCCGTTCGGGCGCCGGCTCGGGCTTGTCCTGACGCAGCTTGGGCATCCGCGAGAGCCCTTCCTCGCGCAGGATCTCCCACACCGCCGTGCGCGACAGCGGCGTCCCCGCCCGTGCAAGCTCGGAGACGATCTCCTCGATCCCGTGCCGGGAGCGACGCAGCTCGAGCGCCCGCTCGCGGGCGGCATCCTTCTTGGGCTGACGCTTGGGCCCCGGCCGCGAGGCCTGGAACAGCTCTCCCACATCCGCCTGGCGGTACTGCGAGATCAGCGTCTGCACGCTCGCCTTCGTATAACCAAACCGCCCGGCGATCTCCGCCGCCGACAGCTCCTCCACGTAGTAGGCGCGCAGCGCCTCATACCGACGGTGCCCGGCGACCGTCGGCTTGGTGAAGCGGTCGTGTCCCGTCCGGGCCATCGCTCAGCCGATTTGGTGGACGATTCTACCGATATGGTTCCGCACCCAGCGGACGAAACGCGACGACGAACTCGCCGCCGTCCGGCGGAATACTGCACAACCATGGGATCATCGCCCCCCGGCGCTCGTCCACCGCGCTGCACTCAACCAGAGATAGCCCGAGAAGGATCCACCAAATGAGCTAAGCCCAGCTCCGTCAGGGCCGCCGGAAGCCCCAACTACCGCTACAGCCGCCGATCACAGACCACAGCGAAATCGGTGAACGAACCCCTCACCGATAATCGAGGCTAAGCGCGCAAACCTGGGGATGCGCCCAACGGCGGTCCGGGGGCCTTCACAGGTCGTCTCCCGCGCGGTTTCAGGATCTTCACGGGGCAGGGCCCGTCGTCCAGCACCCTTCGCCTCTCGGTTCACCAACCGGAGGTTCTCAATGCGACGACTCGGATACCGGCGCATCGCAGCGCTGGCTGCCATCGGGGCGACCGGGCTCGCCGTGCTGGGAGGGACGGTTGCCGCCGGCAGCGGCGACAACCGTGACAACTCGCAGCTTCTGCGCTCGCAGATCCGCTCCAAGAAGCCCAAGAACGTCATCCTGCTGCTCGGCGACGGGATGGGCACCTCGGAGATCACGCTGGCGCGCTACTACGCCAAGGGCGCTGGCGGCCGCCTGAACCTCGACGCGCTGCCGTTCAGCGGCAACTACACGACCTATTCGCTCAAGCCGGGCGCCGGCCCGAGCTATCTGCCGGACTACGTCCCCGACTCCGCCGCAACCGGCACCGCCTGGGCGACGGGGAAGAAGACCATCGATGACCGCATCTCGCAGGGGCCGAGCTCCGCGCTCGACGTCCCCGGAACCAACAGCGGCTTCGACACGGTGCTCGAGCGCGCCAAGCAGGCCGGCAAGCATGTCGGGAACGTCTCGACGGCGGAGATCACAGACGCGACGCCGGCGGTGCTCGCCTCGCACATGAGCGACCGCGCCTGTCAGGGGCCCAACGACACCCGCTCGCTGTGCCCGACCGAGACCAAGGCCGGCGGCGGGCTGGGCTCGATCGCCGAGCAGGAGGTCGACCACAACATCGACGTGCTGCTGGGCGGCGGCAAGGCGCGCTTCACGCAGCCGCTCAACCCGGGCGGCGACAAGAACGTCCTCGACTACGCCCGCGGCGACAAGGACTATCGCTACGTCGACTCCGCCGCCGGGCTCGACGGCGTCTCGTCGGTGCAGGATCGTCCGCTGCTGGGCCTCTTCAACACCGGCAACATGACCCAGGAGTACCAGCCGCTGATCGCCACCACGAACGGCGCCGGCAGCACCGACACCTCGTGCGTGCCGGGCAACCGGCCGGCGAACGAGCCGGCGCTCCCGGCGATGACCCGCAAGGCGATCCAGTCTGCTGGACCAGCGCAACCGCAACGGGTTCTTCCTCCAGGTGGAGGGCGCCTCGATCGACAAGCGCGATCACGCCGCGGACGTGTGCGGCCAGATCGGCGAGACGGTGGCCTTCGACGACGCCGTCGGCGTCGCCCTGAAGCGCTCACCCCCCAACACGCTGATCGTCGTCACCGCCGACCACTCGCACACCTCTCAGATCATCCCCGAGGAGCAGACCCCGGCCTCGGCCTACGCGACGCTCAAGACGGTCGACGGATCCCCGATCCGGGTCGCCTACGGCACCGTCCCGGCGGGCCCGACCGGACCCCTCGGCTCGGAGTCGCACACCGGCGCCGAGGTACCGATCGCGGCCGTCGGCCCGCAGGCGGCCAACGTCAACGGCCTCACCGACCAGACCGACCTGAACGCCACGCTGCTCGGCCGCGGCTGAGCCAGGCTCACGCTGAACACCGCGAGCCCCGCCCCGGCGCGGCTCGCGGTGGTTAGCGGATGTTCGCCCTGACCCCCGTGCGAGAGCGGTCGTGATCCACCGTTCGACCGTCTCGTGCCCGAAGCGTGCGTGAGGTGTGGTCGTGGCGTCCGGGCCAGCGATTCAGGGTCCGAGGCCGTGGTGTGGCCGTCCGACAAGCAGCGGGGGTCGTGATGGAATCCCCCGCCGGTCCTTCGAGCCGGCGAAATCCCCCCGATCTCGCTTCTAGAGCCAAGCCCTCTGACGGACTCGAACCGTCGACCCGTTCCTTACCCGTGCTCAGGAGCCGGAACGGCTGGGTATGTGCGGTCACGGCTGACGCAAATGTACCTGTAAATCGGCGGGTTGTGGGTTGTGGGATCTCGGCCGTGACGGCGCGAGTCGGACGTTGTGCGGCGGATGTACCCGTTTGGTACCTCTCGCCGGGCCAGTCAGCTGGTCGTGAGCGCGGCCAGCGTGTCGACCGCGGCGCCGGCCGCGGCCACGGCAGCGCGACAGCGTACGGCGACACGATCGGCCTCGGCGGGGTCGATGCCGAACTCCACCAGCGCGGAGGCGACAGCCTCCTCGATGAACGCCGCTCCCATGTAATCCACGTCGATCGCGTGGTCGCCGAAGCGCTCGACGAGTGCCGCAATCGTCGTTGATCGCGCCGCACCGCGCGGCCCGGCGACGAGGTTGATCAGCTCCTCGGCGGTGACGGCGGCGACGCGCAGCTGTGAGCGAACCTCCGCCTTGCCCTCCTGCGGCAGGTCCACCAGCTCGACGTCGAGCGCGTGCTCGGCGGCGGCGATCCAGAGGCGTGAGACGACGGGACGGGACATGCTCTCGGACGGTATCGGCACACGCGGCCGCTACGCCGCCGCCACGCTTCGGGCCACCTCGAACAGGGCTTCCGGCATCGGAATCGGGAGCCGCCACGTGAACGCGACGGGTCGCTCCCCGCGGTGATCCACGTAGTCGACCGGGCCGAGGAAGGTGAACGGTTGCGTGCCGAGCTCGAAGGTCTTGCGCTCTCGCACGAAGAGCAGCACGCGCGAACCGCTCGCGCGGTGATTGATGTAGCGCTGGACGGTCGGCTGCTGCGGCGTCTGGCGCGACTGCGACTCCCAATGGAACAGCTCGCGATTGATCGCGTAGTCGCGGTACATCGTCGTCGGCGAGTAGTCGCGCTCGGCCTTGTGAAGGTCGACGAAGAACACGTCGCTGTTCGCCTGTGGAACCCAGAGGATGCCGCCCTGTGTGACCTTCGGTTTCGGACCACCGGCGAACCCGAGCGCGGCGACGATCTCCTGGCGCGAGTACCGCGCGTGGAGATTCAGCGGAATCTCCGGCGCCACCAGCGACGGCGACGCCGGCGTGCGGGAGCGCTCGTCGACCAGCATGAGCAGCTCGCGCAACTCGGCGCGGATCGCCTCCTCGCGCCACAGCGAGTCGAAGAACGCGTCAAGCGACTCGTGCCCGGCGGCACCCGACATGAGGCCCCACGCGAGCATCGTCAGCAGCCGTCGCCGTCGCTCGTCGAAGGCCGCTTGTCGGGGCGCGCCACGGGCGGAGAGCACTTCGAGGTAGAACGCCACGCGCTCGGGGTCGTCGAGATGCGTAAGGCGCCCGAGCGCCTTCAGCGTCCTGCCCTCGAGTTCGCAATCGGAGGCCGCTGCGGTCGCGCACCCTGCATCGCGGCGTAGAGCCGTCCAACTGCCCGGGCGATAGACGTCCTCGAGCCGATGGTCGTGGCGCTCGAGGAACTCGCCGAGCGTGACCTCGTCAGGCTCGGTGCGCAGGTCCTGCACGAGCGTGGCCCACCGCGAACGTCGCACCGCCGCCTTCAGGTTGTCCAGGACGATCTCGCGGCTCTGTCGATCGAGATCGACGGTGCAGCCGGCGGGGAGAAACGGGAAGTCCTCCTGGACCTGCTTCACGACAGCGCCTCGCCTAGTGTCGAGGATCGCGCGTAGACGATCCTCGAACCGGAACTCGCGGCGGTGCTGGCCGATCAGGTCGATGACGGTCAGGTGACTCTTGCCCGCGGCGCGACGAAGTCCACGGCCGAGCTGCTGCGTGAACACGGTCGAGGATGAGGTCGGACGGAGGAGCAGCAAGCAGTCGACATCGGGCGCGTCGACGCCTTCACCGAGAACCTCGACGGAGAACACGCACCGAAGCTGTCCAGCCCGCAGAGCCTGCAGCTGTCGATCACGCTCGGCAGGCGCGTCATCACCGGTCAGCGCAATGCTCTCCAGGCCGGCCTCCGTGAACTTGCGCGCCATGTAGCGCGCGTGCTCTTTCGATGCGCAGAACCCCAGAGCGCGCATGGAGCCCGGGTCGAGCACGATGCGCTGCACAGCCTCCAGGAGCTTGGCCACCCGCAGGTCGTCATTGGAGAGGAGGTTGCTGAGTTCCTCGGTGACGTATCCGCCTCGGCGCCAGGTCACCTGGCTGAGGTCTGTGCCATCCGCGACGCCGAAGTACTGGAACGGGACGAGGAACCCCTGATCGATCGCCTCCCAGAGGCGAAGCTCGACGGCGATCCGGTGGTCGAACCAGACGGTGACGTCCTGGCCGTCGAGGCGCTCAGGCGTCGCGGTCAGGCCGAGCAGCTCGCGCGGCTGGAGGTGGTTGAGCAGCCGGTCATACGTCGCCGCGGCGGCGTGGTGGAACTCGTCCACGACAAGCACGTCGAACGTGTCGGGAGCGATCTGCTCGAGGCGCGCCTCGCCAAGCGACTGCACCATCGCGAAGACGTGCCGGCCCTCGGCGATCCGGCCGCCTCCGTGGATCTCGCCGAACGACCCATCGCGCATAACCGCGCGATAGGTGGCGAGCGACTGCCGCAGGATCTCCTCCCGGTGCGCGACGAACAGGAGTGAGAGGTCACCGCCACCGGCGTGCTCGCCGAGCTGGCGGTAGTCGAGCGCCGCTACGACCGTCTTGCCCGTACCTGTGGCCGCGACCACGAAATTGCGGTGCCGATCGTGACGTTCCCGCTCGATCGTCAGCGCCTCGAGCATGCGCTGCTGGTGTGGGTACGGTCGGACATCGAGGTTCGCGAACGAGATCGTCGAGGTCTCACCGAGCGATCGCCGGTCGTGTTCGCGCAACGCCTGCACCAGCTCGTCGCCGTTCGTGGCCGGGTCGTAAGCCTCGAAGTGCTCGGACGCCCAGTGGCTCTCGAACGTCATCCGCACTCGGTCGATCACGTGTGCGACATCCATCGACGACAACCGCACGTTCCATTCGAGGCCGTCGAATAGCGCCGTGTGCGAGAGATTCGACGAGCCGACGAACGCGGTGCTCAACCCCGAGCTGCGCTGGAGCAGCCAGGCCTTCGCGTGCAACTTGGTCGTGCGCGCGTCGAAAGCGACCCGCACGTCGGCACCCAGCCCGACCAACTCGTCGACCGCCCGCTTCTCCGTGGCGCCCATGTACGTCGTGGTGATCACACGAACTCGTCCGCCGCGTGCGGTCACCGCCGCGAGCGCATCGCGCAGGTGACGCACGCCCGACCAGATCACGAACGCGCAGATCAGATCGACCGAGTCCGCCGACGCAAGCTCGGCCCGCAGCTCGGACCCGACGTTCGGCTGTCCCTCGGCGTTGACCAAGAGATCGCTCTGGCTGAAAGGCGTCGCGGGAAGCGGCGGAAGCGGCAGCACATCACCGAGCGGCGACCGCCCCTTGATGCCGCGCAGAAGCCGCGCCGGGACCAGTACCTCAGCGTCTGAACTGTCGCGGATGGCTCCTGCGAGGAGGGCGTTGACTCGGCCCGCTTCGTCGTCAGACGGGTCCTCATGGGCGGCGAGCTCACGCCGAAGCTCGTCCATGACATGCCGCGCAAGACGTTCCGGGGCCTCTGCCCCGTCAAGCGGAGATTGCTCGATCAGGTCCGCTGCGAGATGGCGCAGGGCGCGCTCCAGCCGGCGAGTGACGAGGTGGTCCCGTGGGCCTGGATCGGTTGCGCCCACCCGGGTCACGCTCCGCTGCTGAGAAAGTCACCGGCGCACGGGAATTGAACGTCGAGCCCAGCGCGCGCGAAGTCTTGACGACGTTCCCACCACTCAGCATCAACCGCCGTGTAGATCTGCGGTTCACACGTTTCCGCCGCCGCCACAGCGATGAACTTTTTGTCATCGGCGTCGAAGTCCCGGAGCGACTGCGGAACCTCCTCGAAGGTGGCGGTCGAGCCCGCGATCGGCGTCAGGTCAACCAGGTGGCAAACCGCGGGGTTCCTTCGCAGCCGGTAGAAGCGCTGAGCGACTTTGACCCCGAGTCCAGCCGTGCGACTCGTCTTCAGGGCTCCGAGATACTCGCGAACGATCTCATCACCCGAGTCGAGTGCCACGGGTT
>CAVSMB010000036.1:0-96033 GCA_963728925.1 uncultured Actinomycetes bacterium
CGGGCGAGCCACCCGGGGCGGGCGGCCGTCACAGACGGCACCTCGGGCGAAGCCGTCGAGATGCTCACGGACATCAGCACCGCGTCGTCGCCGAGTTCGCGCCGCGCGTCGGCAAGCGCCAGGCGCGGGTTCTCGTCGCCGACCTCGCCGTCGACGCGCGAGGCGTACAGCGCCAGCACGGAGGTCCAGCTCTCCAGTCGCCGGCGAGCGTCCTGCTCGCGAGCAGCCACGTCGACGAGCCACCGCTCGCCGGCGAGCGGGCTGGCGGGAGCGAGAACGTGGACGTCGTTGCCGCGCACGGAGTGCGCGATGTGGTCCAGCGCGGGGTCGTGCCTGCCGGCGCACTCGCGACCGGCGAGCAGGATCACCGGCGTTTGGCTGGGCGTGATGGTGGTGGTCAGCATCTGGTGTTTTCCTTGGTGAGGGCGGCGGACTGGCCGGTCTGAGTGGACGATCACCAAGTGTGCGGGGCGCTCGCCAGGCACCGGTAAGCCACAGGTCAGAGCGCTCTTACGGCAGACGTGGACTGCCCGCACGCTGCCGCGCGCGTAAGGACGGTCATGGGAAGGCAGTAGGACGCCGCCTACCGGCGCGGTCGCCACGCCTCGTAAAGACGTTCTTGACCTTCGAGGAGCGCCTGTTCTTCGTCGTCAAGCGCGATCTCCGACCATCGCGACTCGATGATCGTCTCGATCCGCGGTTCAGACCTACATCAGTGAGTAGCGCTGCTCGTGGTGGCGGTCCGGGCGGGTCGTCGCGCTCTTGGTGAGGAAGTAGAAAGGCCCCGCAAACGCGGGGCCTTTCCGTCCGGCTGAGCCGGGATCATGGCGGTTGATGGGTCCGGCCATCGGGTGTGAATGGAGGTCACCCAGCGGGTGATGTCTGTTGACGGTGACAGGCGGCCCGGACGGATCCTGGTGCGAGCCGACGATCCGACGCTCACCCCGTACGCTGGCCTGGCCGTGTCGGGTGAGCTGTCCCGGCGCCTGCGGGTGGCCGAGCTGATCGACGCCGAGCTGGCGGTTGAGCGCCGCGCGCGGCCGGTCAAGCTCCGCCGGCGCGGCCTGTCACCGGGCGAGCTGGTGGTGTCGCTGGCCGAGTGCGAGCTGGTCGGCGGGTCGTTCTTCGATCACGTCGAGGACGTGCGCGCCGACGGCGCCGGCGCCCGGCTGCGGGCGGTCGCGGGCACGCCGTCGGCGCCCGCCGCGTTGCAGAACGCCAAGCGCTTCCGGCGCTGTCACGTGCAGCGGATCGAGCGCGCGCTGGCCAGGGCCGGGCAGCGCCTGGACAAGGCGTTGCGGCGCGATCCGGGCGAGCCGGTGACGATCGATCTGGATGCCACGCAGGTGACCGTCTACGGCGCTCGTAAGCAGGGCGCCGCGCGCAGCCGGCACGGTTGCATGAGCTACGCGCCGCACGTCGCGTTCTGGGCCCAGCGGGGCCGCGCGCTGACGAGCGAGCTGGTCGGCGGCAACCGCGAGAAGCTCTGCGGCGCCGAGTGCGCCAAGATCGCGCGGCGCGCGATCGCGCTGCTGCCGGCTGGGCACGGGCCGGTGACGATGCGCATCGACTCGGCCTACTACGCCAGCGAGCTGCTCGAGGCGCTACGCCAGCAGCGCGCGTGCTTCACCGTGTCGGTGCCGCGCAACCAGGCGATGTGGAAGGCGCTCGGCCAGATCGCCGAGGACGCCTGGGTCGACGCGCTCGAGATGCCCGGCGCGCAGGTCGCCGAGACGACCTACACGCCGACCGGCTGGCGCCACGAGCCGCTGCGGCTGATCGTCCGCCGCGTCCCGTTCAGCGCCCAGAAGATCGCCGACGGCAGCCTGACCGCCCGGCGGCGCAAGACGATCCACCCCGAGCAGCTACAGCTCGCGCTCGACGGCGAGGTCGCGTCGGTCTTCGGCTACAGCTTCATCCTGACCGACATCCCACACCAGCCGACCGGCTGGGTCGAGCACTTCCACCGCCACCGTGCCCAGATCGAAGAGCGCCTGAAGGAAGCAAAGCTCGGCCAAGCGCTGCGGCACCTGCCCTCCGGCGACCAGCACGCCAACCGCGTCTGGCTGACCTGCGCGCTGCTCGCGCTCAACCTCACCGCATTCTGCTGCGACCTGTGCCCCGCCGCCGGCGCGTCGGGCAAGGCACCCGACGACGCGCCGCTGCGCCGCGCCGCCGCCACGCTGCGCCGGATCCTCTTCTGCGTGCCCGGCCGCATCATCCGCAGCGCGCGGCGCACGATCCTGCGTCTGCCCGAAGGCTTCCGCCACGCCGACGTCTTCCAGGCCACCCTCGACGCCGTCTACGCGCTGCCGCCACCCTAACCCCCGGCCAGCCCCCGCCGACGTCGACCGCTCGCCGCACCGCCCAGCTCGGCGACCCCGCAAACCGGCCAGATCGACCACACCCCCGGCCAATCGCCGCGCCGCGCGGCCCATTCACCACCCCAAGCACGGCTGATCCTCACGACTGACGGTCAGATCAGCCCGCCGAGCACCGCGACACGCCCTTACTCACCGAAGTAGGTCAGACAGTTGGTGGCCAGTACTTGTCGAGGGTGAACTCGGCGACAACGTCGGGCTGGTCGAAGAAGTATTCCTCGACCGTCGCGTCGCCGCGCTGAGTGGGTTCGTACAGGCGAGGCGCCGCTCCGTGGAGCGGCGCCTCGCCATGTACTGGCAGCCGGTCTACCGGCCGGCGACCGATGCGGAGATCGTGCTCTCGTCCGGGATGCTGGACGGCTGGGTCGAGCCGCCGGCGATGGACGAAGCGATGGCGCTCTCGTTCGGGCCGGTGCTGGGGAGCGTGCCGACCGCCGCCGCGACGCCACTCTCCTCCGGGCCGCCGTCCGAGCGCAGGCTCGGCTGAGGGGGCGCGCCTGCGTTCTCCTGGCTCGAGGTCGAGCCGTTGTCGAGAGCGAGGATCAGGACGAGGACGGCTGCGACGGCCAGTGCGAGGAGCCCCGCGAGCAGGACGGCCCGGCCGGACCGTCCACGGATCGGGAGTGACTCGGGAAATGGCGTGACCTGCGACATCAGTGGTCTCCTTGGGTCGGGAAGCCGTTCTATCGGGCGCCTCAACCGCCGGTTGTGCGAAAGAGCACAGGTAGCGCGATTGCCTGTACGACCGGGCGGGGCGGCCGTGCCGGGACGAGGGGTGCAGCGAGCGACAGCAGGGCGGCGTGATGCGCGAGCACGTCGAGGCGATCAGGGCGATCTGGACGCAGGAGCAGGCGAGCTACCACGGCGCCCACGTCGACTTCGACGCGATCTACTCCTGGCCCAAGCCGGTGCAGGAACCCCATCCGCCGGTGCTGGTCGGCGGCAACGGACGCACCGTCCTGGATCGCGTGCTCGCCTACGGCGACGCGGACGCCCGCCGTCACGACCGGCTGTCGACGCTAGGGTTGCCGGGCCGCAATGGCCGCAATCCCGATCAACATCTCCGAGCACGTCGGACGTACGCCGATGGTCCGCCTGACCCGCCTCGAGCCGCAGGACAGCCGGGTCGAGCTCTACGGCAAGCTCGAGGCCGCCAACCCCGGTGGCAGCGTCAAGGACCGCATCGGCGTCGCCATGATCGAGGCCGCCGAGGGCGAGGGGCGCATCGAACCGGGCCGCACCACGATCGTCGAGGCGACGAGCGGCAACACCGGGATCGCGCTGGCCTTCGTGTGCGCGGCGAAGGGCTATGAGCTCGTGCTCACCCTGCCGCAGGGGATGAGCCGCGAGCGCTCGGCGCTGCTGCGCATGTACGGTGCGCGGGTCGAGGAGGTCGAGTCCCTGGGCGGGATGGACGAGGCCGTGCAGGCCGCGCGGCGGCTGGCCCAGCGCGACGACGTCTGGGTGCCCGACCAGTTCTCCAACCCCGCGAACCCCGAGGCGCACCGCCGGGCGACGGGGCCGGAGATCCTCGAGGCGCTCGACGGCCGCGTCGACGTGCTCGTGGCGGGCGTCGGCACGGGAGGGACGATCACCGGCGTTGGGCGCGCACTGAAGGAGCGCGACGTGGCCACGCGCGTGGTCGCCATCGAGCCGCGAAGCTCCGCGGTGCTCTCAGGCCAGGCGCCGGGGCCGCACAAGATCCAGGGGATCGGCGCGGGCTTCGTGCCCGCGGTACTCGACCGCGAGCTGCTCGACGAGGTCATCCCCGTCGACGACGAGGACGCCATCGAGACCGCGCGCGAGGCCGCGCGGCGCGAGGGCGTGCTCGCCGGGATCTCCTGCGGCGCGGCGCTGTGGGGCGCGCTGGAGGTCGCCCGCCGGCCCGAGTCGCGCGGGAAGCGGATCGTCGTCGTGCTCCCCGACTCGGGCGAGCGCTACATCTCCACGCCGTTCTTCGCCCCGTAGGCGGCGGGCTGGGCCACCGGGTCGTCGAGCAGCCCGAGCACCGGGGCCTGCGACGAGGCCATGCCGTGCTTCCCGAGCCCGGCGAGCGCTGCCTCGGCGACCGCGCGGGCGCCGGCGGGGTCACGCGACCACGTCGCCCGCGCGACGAGCAGCTCGCAGTAGAGCGCCTCCCCGACCCGCTCGAGCTCGCGCCACGCCGCCGCGGCCTCGCGCAGGGCCCCGACCGCCTCGTCAGGGTCCTCACGGGTCGTGCCGTCAGCCATCGCCGCCGCGGCCTGGCCCGCCCGGTAGGGAAGCCGGCCGGCGAGCGCGAGTGCCTCC
Organism: uncultured Actinomycetes bacterium; assembly: GCA_963728925.1. Lineage (GTDB taxonomy): Bacteria > Actinomycetota > Thermoleophilia > Solirubrobacterales > Solirubrobacteraceae > JBBPZA01. The sequence goes on from CAVSMB010000036.1 coordinate 4,671, forward strand.
TGCGCCCCGGCCCGCGCCTCGCGGTCGCGACCGGCCAGCGACAGGTCGATGGCGCGCGCCGACATCGCCTCGATCGACTGGGCGACCAGGCCGGCGCGCTCGCACACCTCCAGGGCGGTGTCCAGAGCAGCGACCGCGCCGTCGGCGTCGCCGCCGTCGCGCAGGACCATCGAGAGGCCGAGCAGGGTCGAGTACTCGATCTCCGACCAGCCGGCCCGGGTGGCGAGGTCGTGGGCGCGGCGCAACATCCGCTCGGCCGCCTCGAGGTCGCCCGCCTTCCACAGCAGCAAGCCGTTGAGCCCGTAGGGGAGCGCGAGCTTGACCTCCATCCCCTCCCGCTCGGCGAGCTCGGTGCTGGTCGCCGTATAGGTCGCCGCCGTCGCCCAGTCGGTCCGGAAGGCGGCGATGAGCGCGAGGTGGGCCGTGAGCTCGACCTGATCGGGGAGGTCTCCGATCTCCTGGGCGATGGCCAGCGCCTCCTCCCACGCGCGCTGGGCGGCGGCGTAGTCGGCCTCGGCGACGTCGAGGTAGTCGCCGAGCGCGAGCAGCGCGCGGACCGTCTCGTCGGGGCTCAGGCCCCGTGAGAGCTCGACGGAGCACTCGAGGTTCTCGCGCGCCTTGGCCTGATCGCCGATGCGCCCGAAGACGCGGCCGAAGATCGCGTACGCGCGGCTCGCCACACGCGGCTCGGCGAGCCGCTCCGCGAGTCGCAGCGCGCGCTCGGAGGCGTACACCGCGAGCATGTTGTCCCCGGTGTTGAGGTACAGCGTCGCCGCCTCCTCGTAGAGCTCGACGAGCTCGACGCAGGGCTCGCCGTCGCGCAGCAGGTTGATGCCGGCCTGGTAGTGCTCGATCGCCCCGTCGCGGTCGCCGCCGTGCCACAGCGCGGCCCCGATCTTGCGGTGCAGGGCGGCGACGCGCACGGGATCGCCGACTGCCTCGTGGTGGCCGAGCGCCTGCGTCCACACCGCGACGGCCTCGTCGAGGCGTCCCGAGCGCGCCTCGAGGTCGGCGAGCTTCTCGCCGATGCGCGCGTCGGCGTCGGGATGCTCGCCGCCGCGCAGGTCCAGGGCGGCGCGGTAGCGCGCGATCGCCTCGTTCATCGAGTGCACGGCGCCCGCCGCATCGCCCGCCACCTCGAGCGAGCGCAGCGCGCGGACGTGGATGCGGGCCATCCGGTCCTCCGGCACGCTGGCCTCCTCGGCGAGCGTCGCCGCGCGACCGTAGTGCTCGGCGACGAGCGCCACGACCTCCTCGGCGCGGTCTCCGGCCCGCTCCTCGATCAGGGCGCCGACTTCGAAGTGCTTCTCCGAGCGCAGCGCCTTGGGCAGCGTGCCGTAGGCGACGTCGCGGATGAGGACGTGCTTGAAGGAGAACTCCTGGTCGCCCGGGCGCAGGCCGATGGCGCTCATCAGCCGCCGCTGGCCTTCGGCCGCGACGACGATGTCCTTGGCCTCCAGGGCGCTCAGCGCGGCGCGTAGGGGCCGCGGCTCGGCGTCGAGCAGGTGCTCGAGCGCGCCGGTCCAGAAGCGCTCGCCGACCACGGCCGCGTCCTGCACCAGCCGACGCTCGAGCGGCGCCAGGGCGTCGAGGCGGCTCGCCAGCACCGCGTGGACGGTGTCGGGGAGCTCGGTGGCGTCGCTGCCCTCCTCCTCGACGAGGCTGCGGGCCATCTCCTCGGCGAACAGGGGGTTGCCGCCCGCGCGCTCGGCCACCAGCGCCACGGTCTCCTGGGCCGGGTGCTCGTCGTCCATGAGCGCGGCGACGAGCTCGCGGGTGTGGGCCTCCGCGAGCGGCGCGAGGAAGATCGAGCTCGCGTTGCGCCGCCCGCCGCTCCAGCTGGGCCGCCGCTCGAGCAGCTCCTCGCGGGTCAGGCAGAGGACGAGCAGTGGCCCCGCCACCCACTGTGCGAGGTACTCGACCAGGTCGAGCATCCCGTCGTCGGCCCAGTGAACGTCCTCCCAGGCGATGACCAGCGGGCCACGACGGGTGAGGCCCTCGACGAGCGAGCGCGCCGCCGAGAAGAAGCGCTCGCGCATCTCCTGGGGGTCGTCGACCTCGACGACGGGCACGTCGGGCGGGGCCTCGATGCCGACCACTCGACCGATCAGCGCCGCGCGGCGGTCGGTCGGCTCGTCGCCGTCCGCGCGCCCGGCGACCGTCCGCTCGATCGCCGTCGACAGCTTGCCCCAGGCGATGACCGAGCTGTCCTCGTCGCAGATGTCGGCCTCGTCCCGGATGACCTCGCCGAGCGCCCAGTAGACGATCCCCGAGCCGTAGGGCAGCGAGCGGCCGTGCCTGAAGGCCGGCGCGTCGGACCGGCCCGCGAGCCGCGCCTCGAGCTCGCGCAGCATGCGCGACTTGCCGACGCCGGCCTGGCCGACGAGCGTGACGAGGTGCGGGCGCCCCTCGCGGACGACGCGCCCGTAGAGCGACTCGAGCAGGTCGAGCTCCTCGTCGCGGCCGACGAACGGGGTCACGCGGCGTCCCGCGCCGGCGGGCGTTCGCAGCACGGCGCCGGCCTCCCACGCGGGGACGGCCTGCGCCTTCCCCTTGAGCTGCAGCGGCTCGAGCTGGCGGTAGTCGATCACGTCACGGGTGGCGCGCCACGTGCGCGCGCCGACCGTCACCGAGCCGGGTCTGGCGGCGGCCTGCAACCGCGCGGCCACGTTGACCGTGTCGCCGATGACGGTGTAGCCGTCGCCGACCGCGCCCGCCGCGACCTCCCCCGAGTTCACCCCGATGCGCAGGGCGAAGGTGAGCCCGTGCACGGCGGTCAGCTCGATGTTGAGCTCCTCCATCGCGTCCTGCATGGCCAGCCCGGCCCGGACGGCGCGCTCGGGATCGTTGTCGTGGGCGACCGGTGCGCCGAACAGGGCCATGATGTTGTCGCCGATGTACTTGTCCACCGTGCCGCCGTGCCGGTCGACTTCGTCGCGCAGGCGGCGCAGGCAGCGCTCGACGAGCCCCTTGAGCGCCTCGGGGTCCATCGTCTCGGCCACCGCGGTGTAGCCCGATAGGTCGGCGAAGAGCACGCTGACCACGCGGCGCTCCTCGGGCGGCGCCACCGGTGCCACCGTGGGCGCCGCCGGTGCGGGATCGGGAGCCGGGCGGCTTGGCTCGGTGGAGTCCTTGCGCGCGGCTCCGCAGTTCATGCAGAAGCGCGCCTCGGGGGGGTTCTCGGCCCCGCACACCTCGCACGGCCGCGCGAGGGCGCTTCCGCAGTTCATGCAGAAGCGCGCGCCCTCGGGATTCTCCGTCGTGCAGCTCGAGCAGCGTTGGGCGGCCATCGCCACGGCCGACGATAGCGCCCGCCACGGGGAACGCTACGCTTCGCGCCATGTTCGGGCTGGGGACTCTCGCCCGGGTTGCCGGCGAGCTCAGGCGCGACGTCGGCGCGGCTCGCGACCGCGACCCGGCGACGCGCGGCGTGGGGGCGACGGAGATCGTCGTGACGTGGCCCGGCGTCCACGCGATCCTCTCGCACCGCTTCGCCCACGCCCTGGACCAGCTCGGCGTCCCGGTCGCGCCGCGGGTGATCGCCTATGCGTCGCGCTCGCTCACGGGGATCGAGATCCATCCGGCGGCGCGTATCGGCGACGGGTTCTTCATCGACCACGGGATGGGCGTGGTGGTCGGGGAGACCGCCGAGATCGGCGACGACGTGACCCTGTACCAGGGCGTCACCCTCGGAGGCACGGGCTTCGCCACCGGCAAGCGCCACCCGACGATCGAGGACAACGTGACCGTCGGCTCGGGCGCCAAGCTGCTCGGGCCGATCCGCGTCGGGCACGGCGCGAAGATCGGGGCCAACTCGGTGGTCATCCACGACGTGCCGCCCAACTCGACGGTCGTCGGAAACCCTGGCCACCCGGTGCGCGTCGAGGGCCGGCGCCCGGAGGGGCCCGACGCCGACTGGGTCCACCTGCCCGATCCCGTGGCCGACGCCATCAAGGGCCTCGCAGCCCGCATCGGAGCGCTCGAGCGCGCGATCTCCGATCTGGCGGGCGGCGAGGCCGAGCAGCCACCCGCCGACGTGCGGCCGTTGCGCCCGACGGCGCGCGGGCCCAATCCGGCGGGCGGCTGAAGGTCCGGTCAGGGTCGGCGGTCGGCTGCGAGCCCGTCACGGCCGGGCGGCCGGCTGCTCGCGGCGGGTCGCCTCGCGCAGGCTCTGCACCGCCTCGTCCATCCAGCGCCGGAAGTAGCGCCGTCCGGTGATCGCATCCCAGGCCCGCAGGGGCGCCGTCGCCGGGTCGCAGCCGAACTCGGCGTCGACGAAGGTGGCGCCCTGCGCGCCGGTGATCACCCAGCGCATGTACGTGCCGGTCTCCAGGCAGCGGATGCGGACCTCGCGGTAGTCCTCGACGTGCTCGAGCACGATCGTGTCCTCGCGCGCCCCGAGCGGGCCGCGAGTGACCTGCCGGTAGGTGCACCCCTGGGCGAAGTCGTCGCACTCGACCTCGAGCACGCGCGGCCACCACGCCGGATGCCGGTTCGGGTCGCCCACGAGCTCCCACACCGCGCTCAGCGGCGCGTCGATCACCACCTGCTGGCGACAACGCGACATCTCGCCGGCGATTGTCGCACCGTCGCCGGGCGCCGTCAGTAGGCCGTCGTGCGCGACCGCGGACGGGGGACGGCCTTGTAGCGGGGCCCGCCACCGCGCGTCCAGAGGATGAAGTCGAGCTCCTGCGGCGTCGCGTCCGGGCGACGGGCAGCGAGCTGCTCGACGGCGTGCAGCGCGCACGCGCGCAGCTCGACCTCCTCGGGCGAGCCGTGCTCGAGCAGCTCGCCCGCGTCGATGCGCGCCGTCAGGACGGGATCGAGGCTCAGGACTCCGTCGAGGCGCAGCACGTGGGGGACGAGGTTGTCGGCGAACAGCGTGAGACGCGCGAGGTCGCCGAAGCTCGTCACCCCGCCGAGGTGCAGGTCGGCGGCGAGGATCTGCGCGCGCTTGAAGAACGGCACTGGCTCGCCGTCGTAGGTCGAGACGTCGTGCCACGTCGGCCAGGTCGCCATGTGCTCGACGAGGCCGACGGCGGTGGTCGACCGGCGCGCCAGCGCGAGGAAGCTCGACCCGTGCTCGGCGGCGACCCGTCGCCCGAGCTCGCGCAGCGCGGTCGCGTACAGGGCCATGAGCTCGTGGCCGGGGTCCTGGCGCAGCCAGCCGGCGACCTGCGCGGGGTCGATCCACGCCAGCTCGGCGGCGGACGGCGGGCCGGCCGCCGCCGCGAAGCGCTCGCGCAGGCCGAGCGCGACCGTGTTGTACCCGGAGCGCCCTGCGCGCTTGCGCAGGGTCGGGAACCAGCCCGACCCGAAATTGATCGCGTCGAGGCAGACCGTGAAGGCTGCCCGGGTCTCGTGGTCGCCTGCGTCGGTTATCCCCTGGGACTCCTCGGCGGCGGCGCCGGTCGTGTCCAGTTCGGCCGCCTAGGTGTCCAGCCGCCGTTCATCGATCCGCACCTGCCGAGCGCGCTGGGCGACACGGCCGCACGCCGCCCGGATGTCGTCGACCAGCCCCACGCGACTACGGTAGGCGGCGATGCGACGCGCCCTTCCCGGCGGCTTCGAGCTCGACGACGACCCGGCGCGGATCGACGTCGGTCTCGTCCACCGCTTCCTCTCCACCGAGGCCTACTGGGCCCTCGGGCGCTCGCGGGAGGAGGTGGAGGCGACGCTCGCCGGGTCGAGCCGCGTCGTCGGGCTGTACGGCGGCGACGGCGGCCAGCTCGGCTTCGCCCGCGTGATCTCCGACGGGAGGGTGATCGCCTACCTCGCGGACGTCTTCGTGCTGCCCGAGGCCCGCGGGCTCGGGCTCGGGGTCGAGCTCGTCCGCGAGGCCGTAGAGCGCGGCCCGCAGGCCGGCTGTCGCTGGATGCTGCACACCCTCGACGCCCACGGGCTCTACACAGGTTGGGCTTCGCGCCGCCCAGCGGCCGGGTGCTCGAGCGCCCGCGACCGTCGGGCTGAGAGCCACCGGGGCGCGCCGATCACGTCGCTACCGTTCGCCGCGATGCCCGACGAGGCGCCCTATCCCGACGACCTGCTCGACCACCTGAACCCCGAGCAGCGCGAGGCCGTGACCCATCCCGGCGGTCCGCTGCTGATCCTCGCCGGGGCCGGCTCGGGCAAGACCCGCGTGCTCACCCACCGCATCGCATGGCTGGTGCACACGCGCCGCGCCCACGCGGGCGAGATCCTCGCGATCACCTTCACCAACAAGGCGGCCCAGGAGATGCGCGAGCGCGTCGAGATGCTGGTGGGCCGCATGACCCGCGCGATGTGGGTCATGACCTTCCACTCCGCCTGCGCGCGAATGCTTCGGGCCGAAGCGCCGCGCCTGGGCTACACCAAGCAGTTCACGATCTACGATCAGGCCGACGCGCGGCGCCTCGTCAAGCGCTGCCTCGACGATCTCGGCGTCGACCCCAAGCGCTTCACCCCCGCCGCGATCCACGGCCAGATCTCCGACGCCAAGAACAAGCTGCGCTCGGCCGAGGACTACCGCCAGATGGTCGGCTCCTTCTTCGAGCAGACGGCCGCCGACGTCTACGAGGCCTACGAGCGCGAGATCCACCGCATGAACGCGATGGACTTCGACGACCTCCTCGTCCGCGCGGTCAACGTCCTCGAGCTCTTCCCCGAGGTCCGCGACCGCTACGCCTCTGTCTTCCGCCACGTGCTCGTTGACGAGTACCAGGACACCAACCACGCCCAGTACCGCTGGCTCCAGCTCCTCGCGTCCGAGCACCGCAACCTGGCGGTCGTCGGCGATGACGATCAGTCTGTCTACGGCTTCCGCGGCGCGGACATAACGAACATTCTTCAGTTCGAGGACGACTGGCCCGAAGCCCACGTCGTCAAGCTCGAGCAGAACTACCGCTCGACGCAGACGATCCTCGATGCGGCCAACGCGGTGATCAGCCACAACCGGGGGCGCAAGAGCAAGCGGCTGTGGACCGATCTCGGAAAGGGCGATCCGATCATCGTGCGCGAGATGGACGACGAGCACGCCGAGGCGCGCTACGTCGCCGGGGAGATCGAGCGGCTGGTCGACGAGGGGGTCAGCCGCGAGGAGCTCGCGGTCTTCTACCGGACCAACGCGCAGTCGCGGGTGCTGGAGGACACGCTCGTGCGCGCGCAGATCGGCTACCAGGTCATCGGCGGGACGAAGTTCTACGAGCGCGCGGAGATCCGCGACGCCATGGCCTACCTCACCTTCCTCTCCAATCCCCAAGACGCCGGCGCGTTCCAGCGCGTGGCCAACTCGCCCAAGCGCGGTATCGGGCAGACCTCGCTCTCGCGGGTGCTCTCCCACGCCTCGACGATGGACGAGCCGATCTGGGACGCCGCCGCCGACCCCGAGGCGGTCCGCGGCCTCGGCACGGCGGCCGTCAAGTCGATCGGGCGCTTCATGGGCACGATGGCCGTGCTGCGCGAGCGCGCGCAGGCCGGCGCGCCGATCGGCGAGCTGCTCGAGGAGGTGCTGCGCGAGTCGGGCTACCTCGAGGCGCTGGAGGCCGAGCGCACGATCGAGGCGCAGGGCCGCATCGAGAACCTCGAGGAGCTCGTCAACGTCGGTCGCGAGTACGACCGCGCCGCCGAGGAACCATCGCTCGACGGCTTCCTCCAGCAGATCGCGCTGCTCGCCGACACCGACAACCTGCGCGACGACCAGGGCCTCGTGACGCTGATGACGCTCCACAACGCCAAGGGCCTCGAGTATCCGATCGTCTTCCTCATCGGCGTCGAGGAGGGCGTCTTCCCCCACTCGCGCGCTCTCGATGAAGGCGGCCTGGAGGAGGAGCGCCGCCTCGCCTACGTCGGGATCACGCGCGCGCAGCGCGGGCTGTACGTGACCTGGGCCCGCTCGCGCAGCCTCTTCGGCGCGCGGACCTTCGGCGTGCGCAGCCGGTTCGTCGACGAGATCCCCCACGACCTCACCGACCGCCAGACGCGCGTGCCCGTCGGCGCGGGCTGGCGCCCGGGCGGGGCGGTCAACGGCGCCGAGCGGGGTCGCGCGACCTCGTGGGGCGAGACGCACGACGAGGCGGCCCCGTCGCTGTCGCTGGGCGACGACGTTGTCCACGCGGCCTTCGGCGAGGGCGTCATCACCGGCGTCGAGCCGGGCGGCATCGTCGTCGTGCGCTTCGCCAAGGACCGCTCGGAGCGCAAGCTCGTCGCCGCCTACGCCCCGATCGAACGGCGCGGGTAGCCGCGCCGCCCGCCGCTCCGGCGCCACACGACTCCGCGAGGCGGCGCATCCAGTGAGGATCCTGCGGCTCGGCCGGCCCACGGCCGGGACCGAATCGGCCGGCGGCCCGGCCCGCGTCGCCCGCGGGCCGTCCCGTCGAGCCGCAGCTATCGTCCCGCCCATGGCGGCCACGGTCATCGACGGCAAGGCGATCGCCGCTCGCGTTCGGGCCCGGGTCGGCGAGGAGGTCGAGGCGCTCGTCGCCGCCGGCCGGCCGCGGCCCGGCCTCGCGACGATCATCGTGGGCGAGGACGCCGCGTCGCAGATCTACGTCGGCGGCAAGCAGCGTGCCACCAACGAGGTCGGCATGGCCGGCTTCGACCACCGGCTGGCCGCCGACAGCGCCCACGAGGAGGTCGCGGGGCTGATTGTCGAGCTCAACGCCGACGAGCGCGTGAGCGGCATCCTCCTGCAGCTCCCCGTTCCGGACCACCTCGACGGCGACGCGCTCTCCTCGGCGATCTCGGCGGCGAAGGACGTCGACGGTCTGACGCCGGTCAGCGCCGGGCTGCTCGCCTCCGGCCGGCCGGGCCTGCGGCCGTGCACGCCGACCGGCGTCATCGAGCTGCTCGACGCCCACGACGTCGCGCTCGAGGGCGCCGAAGCGGTGGTCGTGGGCCGCTCGAACCTCGTCGGCAAGCCCCTCTTCCACCTCCTGCTCGAGCGCAACGCGACGGTCACCGTCTGCCACTCGCGCACGCGCGAGCTGCCCGAGGTCTGCCGGCGCGCGGACGTGCTCGTCGCCGCGGTCGGCGTGCCCGAGCTCGTGCGGGGCGACTGGGTCAAGCCGGGCGCCGCCGTCGTCGACGTCGGCATGAACCGCGTGGAGGGTGGGCTTGTCGGCGACGTCGAGTACGAGGCGGCGGCGCAGCGGGCCCGCTTCATCACCCCGGTCCCCGGGGGCGTCGGCCCGATGACCATCGCGATGCTCCTGCGGAACACGCTCACGGCCGCCGAGGCGATCGCCGCCCGCGGCGGGGCGACCGCGCAGACCGCTGGCTAGAGTCCGGCCCGATGGACGTCAACCGGCTGCGCCTGGGAGAGATGGTCGCGGCGGCGGGAGCCGCCGTGCTGTTCCTGGTCATGTTCCTCGACTGGTACGGGGTCGAGGGAACGTCGGTGGCCGCCAACGCGTGGCAGGTCTTCAGCTGGGTCGACCTCTACCTGTTCCTCACGGTCGTCGTCGCCCTCGGGCTGGCCGTGCTCACCATGGGTCAGCGCACGGTCGCGCTCCCGTTGAGCGCGAGCGTGCTGGTGACGGCGATGGGCGCCGTCGCGACGCTGCTGATCCTCTACCGGATCGTCAACCAGCCCGGCCCCAACGAGCTGATCTCGGTGCAGATCGGCGCCTACCTCGGGTTGCTGGCCGCATTGGCGATCACCGTCGGAGGGTACCTGTCGATGCGCGACGAGAACGCCTCGTTCGGCTCGGCCGCGACGCGCCTGCAGTCGCAGTCGCAAACACCGACCCGGCCGCCACCGTCGCCGGGCCCGGAGGCGGCCGGCCCGCCGGCCGAGCCGGCCCCGGCGGGCGCGACCCAGGTCTCGCCGCGCCCCGACGACGCGACCCGTGTCCAGGAGCAGCCGGGGCCGCCACCCGAGGGCGGGCCCGGGGCCCCTCCGGCCCCGCCTTCGTGACGCCGGCCGCCTCCAGGTGACCCCGGCCGCCTCCCGCAGCGGTCCTAGAATCGGCGGGGCATGATCGATCGCGCCCAGGTGCTGCACGTGGCCGCGCTCGCACGCCTCGCGCTCTCCGACGAGGAGGTCGACCGGATGGCGAGCGAGCTCTCGGCGGTGCTCGACCACATCGAGAAGGTCTCAGAGCTCGATCTCGACGAGGTCGAGCCGACCTCGCACGTGGTCGACGTCGTCAACGTGCTGCGTCCCGACGAGCCCCAGCCCTCGCTGCCCCGCGAGGTCGCCCTCTCGCAGGCTCCCGCGGTGGCCGACGACGGCTTCGAGGTTCCGAGCCCGGGCGCTTCGTGAGCGAGCTCGTCGACCTCACCGCGACCGAGGCGGCACGCCGCGTTCGCGCGGGCGAGCTGGGCGCCCACGAGCTGTTCGAGGCCTACCGCGAGCGCGCGGCGGCCGACGAGCTCAATGCCTTCCTGTGGGTCGCCGACGGCCCGCCGGCCGAAGCGGCCGCGGGCGACGCGCCGCTCGGCGGAGTCCCGCTGGCGGTCAAGGACCTCTTCTGCACCGAGGGCGTTCCCAGCCAGGCCGGCTCGCGGGTCCTGGAGGGCTACCGGCCGCCGTACACGGCGAGCGTCGTCAGCAGGCTGGCGGATGCCGGCGCGCCGCTGCTCGGCAAGACCAACCAGGACGAGTTCGCGATGGGCTCCTCGAACGAGAACTCCGCCTACGGCCCTGTCCGCAACCCGTGGGACCGCGAGCGCGTCCCGGGCGGCTCGAGCGGCGGCAGCGCGGCGGCGGTCGCCTCGGGCCTCGCGCCGTGGGCCATCGGCACCGACACCGGAGGCTCGATCCGGCAGCCCGCCGCGCTCTCGGGCATCGTGGGCCTCAAGCCGACCTACGGTGCGGTCTCGCGCTACGGGATGATCGCCTTCGCCTCCTCGCTCGACCAGGCGGGCCCGCTGACCCGCACCGTCGCCGACGCGGCGCTGCTCTTCGGGCACATGGTCGGCCACGATCCGCGCGACTCCACCTCCATTCCGTTCCCCGAGCCCATCCGCGTGCCGACGGACGAGGACCTCTCCGGCGCGCGCCTCGGCGTGCCGTCCGAGCTCTCCGAGGACGCCGAGGGCATCGAGCCGGGGGTCGCCGAGGCGTTCCGCGCCACCCTGCGCACGGCGGAGGCGCTCGGGGCGACGGTCGAGGAGACGCATCTCCCGCACGCGCCCCACGCGCTCTCGGCGTACTACCTGATCGCCCCGGCCGAGGCCTCCTCGAACCTCGCCCGCTACGACGGGGTGCGCTACGGACTGCGCGTCGACGGGGAGGACGGGCTGCGTGCGATGTACGAGCGCACGCGCGCGCAGGGCTTCGGCCCCGAGGTCAAGCGCCGCATCATGCTCGGGACCTACGCGCTGTCCAGCGGCTACTACGACGCCTACTACGGGCGCGCCCAGAAGGTCCGCACGAAGATCTCCGAGGACTTCCGCGCCGCCTTCGAGCGCTTCGACTTCGTGGTGACGCCGACGAGCCCGACCGTCGCCTTCCCGCTCGGCGCGAAGACCGACGACCCGCTCTCGATGTACCTCAACGACTACTGCACGGTTCCGATGCCGCTGGCCGGGATCCCCGCCATCTCGATCCCCAACGGCGTGAGCGACGGCCTCCCCACGGGCTTCCAGATCGCCGGGCCGGCGTTCAGCGAGAACCGAATCCTCGGCGCGGCCTACGCGCTCGAGCAGGCGATCGGCTTCGACGGGCGGGAGGCTCGGTCTTGACCGACCCGACCCCACGATCTCCCGAGCTCTTGACGTGGGAGCCCGTCATCGGGCTGGAGATTCACGTCCAGCTCTCCACCCGCACGAAGATGTTCTGCGGGTGCGAGATCTCCTTCGGCGACCCGCCCAACACCCACACGTGCCCGGTGTGCCTCGCGCTCCCCGGCGCCCTGCCGGTGACCAACGAGCGCGCCGTGACCTTCGGGCTGCAGATCGGGCTCGCCCTCGGATGCGAGCTGGCGCCGCGCTCGATCTTCCACCGCAAGAACTACTTCTATCCCGACTCCCCGAAGGGCTACCAGATCAGCCAGTACGACATCCCGCTGTGCCGCGGCGGGCGGCTCGGCGAGGTCCGCGTCCACCGCGTGCACCTCGAGGAGGACGCGGCCAAGCTCGTACACCTCGGCTCGAGCGGGCGCATCCACGGGTCGGACGTCAGCGTGGTCGACTTCAACAGGGGTGGCACGCCGCTCGTCGAGATCGTCACCGAGCCCGACCTGCACTCCCCCGAGCGCGCGCGAGAGTGGCTGACCCTGCTGCGCGAGACGCTGCGCCAGCTCGGGGTGAGCGACGTGAACATGGAGGAGGGGTCGCTGCGGGCGGACGCGAACGTGTCGCTCCGGCCCGCGGGGAGCACAGGACTGGGCACGAAGACCGAGCTCAAGAACATGAACTCCTTCCGCTTCCTCGAGCGCGGGCTGGTGGCGGAGATCGAGCGCCAGACGGCGATCCTCGACGCGGGTGCGGCGGTCGAGCAGGAGACGCTCCACTTCGATCCCCAGTCGGGCACGCTCACGCCGCTGCGCTCCAAGGAGGAGGCGCACGACTACCGCTACTTCCCCGAGCCCGATCTCGTGCCGATCGTGGTGTCGGGCGAGATGCGCGAGCGGGCTCGCTCCGCACTGCCCGCGAAGTCGGTCGTCGCGCGGCTTGCGGGCTACGAGGCCGAGCTCGACGCCGAGAGCGCCCATCTGCTTGCGATGCGGCCCATGCAGGGTGACTTCTTCGACCGCGTCCGCGAGGCCGACCCGTCGCTCCCGGCCCAGCCCGTGGCGAACTGGGTCGGCGAGCTCCGCACGCGGCTCGAGTTGGCCGATCCTGCGCAGTCCCGAGTGACGGCGGCGGCGCTCGCCGCGCTCGTTCGGATGGTAGAGGAGAAGAAGATCACCTCGGCCGCGGCGCGCCAGGTGCTCGACCGGCTCGTGGCCGAGGGGGGCGACCCAGGCGACATCGTCGAGGCCGAGGGGCTCGGCGCGATGGGGGACGGCGACGCGCTCGCCGGCGTCGTGGCGGCGGCCATCGACGCCAACCCCGACGCCGTCGCGTCGATCCGCGCCGGCCGGGGCGCCGCGATCGGCCAGATCGTCGGCCACGTCATGCGCGCGACCAAGGGCCGCGCGGACGGCGGCGAGGTCAGCCGCCTCATCCGCGAGCAGATAGGCGCGTGAGGGCAGGGCCCACCCGGCGCAATTCACCGCATCCGCAGGCGGTGCGCGGGCGTACCATTGGGACAACCTCGTTCGGAAGGAGCAGTGGATGGCGCGACTCGTCCGCATGGACCAGACAGGACACACGACGCTGGCGGAATGGAACGCCTCCGACCAGGACGCGATCGACGCGGCCGCCGCCGCCTTTCGGGCCGAGCTCGACCGTGGGTACTTCGGGGTCGTCTCGACGGGACCGGGCCATGCCGACATGGTGCGCGAGCTGCCGGCCGACGCCGAGCTGGTGATCATGCGGCGGCCGATCGCGGGCGGCTAGGCCGCCCACGCCGACGCGCGGAGTACCGGCATCGCCGCCGCTGACGTCACCGACGCGGCCCTCCCGGAGGTCGCCACCGTGCACTGGCGCGCGCGCGCGGACGAGCGCGCGCTGCGCCGCCGCGAGCGGCTGTGGACGCTGACGACGGTCGCCCACACGGTCCCGTTCCTGGCGACTGCGGGAGTGTTGACGGCGCTCGAGCCGCTGGCCGCGCCGGTCTCGGCGATCGCCCTCGCCAAGGCCTACATCATCCCGGCCCTCTACGCGCGCCGCGGTGCGAACGTGGTGCGTCCGAAGCGGCGCCCGGCGGTCGAGAAGGCCGGCGGGACGCAGGCGGTCGAGGGGCTTGGCCCGGAGGGGGTGGTCGACGAGCTCGGCGCGACCACCCCCGCCGAGCGGCGAGCGCTCGGCTTCCTCGGCGACCTGGTCGATCACGACACCCGCGAGCTGCTGCAGCGATCCGGACTCGTGCTCGAGCAGGGGCGCCTCGGGGTGTGGCTCGTCGGCGAGGCGGGGGCGCTGCTCGTTCGGCCCGGGGGGCGGACGGTGATGTGCTGGTGCGTGCGGGTCCCCGAGCCCGACTTGCCGTGGGGCGACCGCGTCGCGCACCTGCTTCTGGCGCTGCGCGCCGACGAGGAGGGCTTCGCGACGGTGGCGAACCTCGCCTTCGCAGGCGCGCGCTGGCGCGTGCGCCGCAAGCTGCCCGTCCAGATGCGGCCGGTGCTCGCCGAGGCGATCCGCCTCGCGCGCGCTTGAGCCGGCCGAGGCCGCTCGACCGAATGTCGATAGTGGCTGCGCGAAGTTTCGACACTCGTACGAAGATTCGCGCGCCGTCGGGCGGCAGCATCCTCCACATGCCCCTCTCTTCACGTGCTCGCCTCATCCTCGTGCCGGCACGTCGGCCGTCGGCGGACGTCCCGGCTGCCAGTGGTCCGGCCGTTCGCCGCCATCGGCTCGCGCGCGTCGCAGCGACGCCACCCGCCGAAGGCGACCGCTTCGGTCACCTGAAGCGCACCTACGACTGACGCCGAGCGCCCGAGGGCACCGGCGCCCCTCTGACCGGAGAGCCGACCAAGCGCGCCGTCTACTCTTTGTCAGACCATGGAAGAAGCAGCCAAGCCGTCCCTCGTCAAGCGCGCCCTCGCGGTCGTCGTCTTCATCATGATCGGCCTGCTGGTGCTCAAGCTGGCCGCCGGCCTCGTCGTCGGCCTGGTCGTGACGCTGTTCTACGTCCTCGTGGCGGTGGTGGCGGTCGCGGCCGTGATCTGGGCCCTGCGCCACATCTAGGAGACCCTCGACATGGCCGGCGGCGCCTTCGTCGTTATCGCGCTCGCGTTCGGGCTCGCCGGCGGGATCGTCGGCAAGATCAAGGGCAGCTCGTTCTTCATCTGGTTCATTGTTTCGACCTTCGTCCCGGTGATCGGGCTGGCCGCCGCGCTGGCCTACCGCTGGGACAAGGAGGAGCTGCGCCGCGAGTGCCCCGGGTGCGGCCGCGTGGTCAAGCTCCACGACGCGATCTGCACCCGTTGCGGGACCGAGCTGGAGTTCCCCGACGAGGCGATCGTCTCGGAGAACATGGAGCGCGAGCTGCGCGCCCAGCGAGGCTGACGAGGGCACGCCCGAACCGCGCCGCCGGCGCTCGGCGGGCCGAAAAAGGCGCGCTACACTGACGTTTCCGGCCGCCTGGCACCCGTTGCCCGCGGCCCTCTCTGTCCCGCCGACCCGAGGAACACGAGCGATGCGCGCAGCCGACGCTCTCATGGAATGCCTGAAGGCCGAGGGCGTGCAGGCGGTATTCGGGCTTCCCGGCGGCGCCAACCTCCCCACCTACGACGCGCTCGTCGACGGCGGCGTGCGCCACATCCTCGTCCGCCACGAGGCCGGCGGCGGGCACGCGGCGGAGGGCTACGCGAAGGCCACCGGCAAGGTCGGCGTCGCCTTCGGCACTAGCGGCCCCGGGGCCACCAACCTCGTGACGCCGATCTGCGACGCGATGCTCGACTCCGTGCCCACCGTGTTCATCACCGGCCAGGTCCGCACCGACCTGCTCGGTACCGACGGCTTCCAGGAGGCCGACACCTTCGGCATCACCATGCCGATCGTCAAGCACAGCTTCATGATCAAGGACCCGACGCACCTCCCGCGCGCGGTCCACGAGGCCTTCCACCTCGCCCGTACCGGGCGCCCGGGGCCCGTGCTCGTCGACATCCCGCAGGACCTCTCGCGGGCCGACATCGCCTACGAGCCGGTCGCCAGCGTTCACCTGCCCGGCTACCAGCCGACGACCGACGGCAACCAGAAGCAGATCCGACTGGCCGCCAAGGCGATCGCCAACGCGCGCCGCCCGGTCATCTACGCCGGCGGCGGGGTCATCCTGGGCGGCGCGTCGGCCGAGCTCACCGAGCTGGCCACCGCCGATCGCTTCCCGATCACCTGCACGGTCAACGGCCTCGGCGGCTTTCCCGGCACCCACGAGCAGTGGCTCGGGATGCTCGGCATGCACGGCACCCGCACCGCCAACTACGCGATGGACGAAGCCGACCTGATCATCGCGATCGGCGCGCGGTTCGACGACCGCATCACCGGCAAGCTCTCGGAGTTCGCGCCGCGGGCGAAGTTCATCCACATCGACATCGACCCCGCCGAGATCTCCAAGAACGTCCCGGCCCACATCCCGATCGTCGGCGACGTCAAGAACATCCTCCCGCGCCTCACCGCCGAGTACCGGGCGCTCGAGGCCGAGTCCGGCCGCCTGGACGCGTGGTGGTCGCGCATCCAGGACTGGCAGCGCCAGCACCCCCTGCGCTACGAGGAGTCCGCGGACGCCGAGGTCAAGCCCCAGCGCATGATCCAGGCGCTTTACGAGGCCACCGGCGGCGACTGCATCCTCACCTCCGACGTCGGCCAGCACCAGATGTGGGCCGCCCAGTACTTCCCCTTCGCGCGGCCCAACCGGTGGATCAACTCCGGCGGTCTTGGCACGATGGGCTTCGGCCTGCCGTCGGCCATGGGCGCCAAGGTGGGCTGCCCGGACCAGCTCGTGTGCACGATCGCCGGCGACGGCTCGGTGCAGATGAACATGCAGGAGCTGGCGACGTGCGTCGAGCACGACATCCCGATCAAGGTGTTCATCATGAACAACGGCTACCTCGGCATGGTGCGCCAGTGGCAGGAGCTCTTCTGGGATGGGCGCTACAGCCACGTCGACATGGGCTCCTCGCCCGACTTCGTCAAGCTCGCCGAGGCCTACGGCGCGACGGGGATCCGGCTGGAGGACAAGACCACGCTGCTCGAGGGCATGCGCGAGGCGATCGCCACCGAGGGCCCGGTGCTCGTCGACGTCCGCGTCACCCGCGAGGAGAACACCTACCCCATGATCCCCGCCGGCCAGCCCGCGCGGGACATGGTCGGCTAGGGGCGTCGCCATGGGTGAGCCAGGGACCAAGGAGCTCGTCAGCCTCGAGCAGCTCGAGGCGGCGAGCGGCCTGCGCACCGGCCGCAAGCACATCCTCTCGATCCTCACCGAGAACCAGCCGGGCGTCCTGACCCGCGTCGCCGGGCTGTTCGCACGGCGCGGGTTCAACATCGACACGCTTGCGGTCGGGCCGACCGACGACGAGCGCCTGTCGCGCCTCACACTGACCGTCGACGGCGGGGCGCACCCCATCGACCAGGTCGTCAAGCAGCTCCACAAGCTCGTCAACGTCCTGAAGATCCGCGACCTCGAGCCCGAGGAGACCGTCGCGCGCGAGCTCGCGCTCTTCAAGATCGCCGCCGACGGGTCCGCGCGGGGCGAGGTCATGCAGATCGCCGAGATCTTCCGCGGCAAGGTCGTCGACCTCACCAAGCGGTCGATCACCATCGAGGTGACCGGCAC
The DNA here is from genome assembly GCA_963728925.1 of uncultured Actinomycetes bacterium. Classification (GTDB taxonomy): domain Bacteria; phylum Actinomycetota; class Thermoleophilia; order Solirubrobacterales; family Solirubrobacteraceae; genus JBBPZA01. Next base: position 21,973 of record CAVSMB010000036.1, read on the forward strand.
CGACGACAAGATCGAGGCGTTCGAGCGCATGGTGCGCCCCTTCGGACTGGTGGAGATGGTCCGCACAGGCGAGATCGCGATATCGCGCGGGCGCGGCGAGACCTAGGGGCGCGGCGAGCCGCCGGCGACGCGGCCTCCGGATTCCTGACGATGACGACGACGCTGCTTCACCGCCCCGAGCCGTTCGCTCTCTCCCCGCACGACGCGGAGCGGCTCGCGACACGCCTCGACGACGCCGTGCGCGCCGCGCGCCGCCGCGGCCGCGAGGTGCTCGCGGCGCTGACCGTGCGGGTGGACCCGGCGATCGATCCGAGCGCCGTCGCCTTCGCCTCGCGCCGGCCGGAGGAGCCGTGGTTCACCTTCGAGCAGCCCGACCGCGACCGCTTCGCGCTGGCCACCCTCGGCGAGCTGCGGGCGATCCGGCCCGACGGACCCGCCGGGCCCGATCGCTTCGTCCGCGTCGCCCGCCGCTGGCGCGGGCTGCTCGCGACGGCGATCGCCGATCCCCCCGACGGGCCGCGTGGCGCCGGCCTGGTCGCCGTGGGTGGCTTCGCGTTCGCGCCCAACGGTGCCCGCGCGCGCCACTGGGCAGGCTTCGACGCGGCCGCGCTCTCGGTGCCCGAGGTGGCGCTCGCGCGTCAGGGCGACGACGTGCGCATGACGCTCGCCGCGCTCGCCGCGCCCGACGACACCGCCGAGGATCTCCTCGCGCACCTGTCGCGCCGGGCGGCGCGGCTGCGCGCCGACGGCCTGCCGCTGCTGGACCCCTCGCCGGCCGGCCGCTACTCGATCACCGGCCCGATGCCTCCCGAGCACTACGAGGCCGCCGTGGTCCGCGCGGCGGAGTGGATCGCGGCTGGCAGGATCGAGAAGGTCGTGCTCGCGCGCGAGGTCCTCGTCGACGCGCCGGCGCCCTACGACCCCGCGGCGGTCTACGGCGTCCTGCGCGAGGCCTTCCCCGCCTGCTATGTGGTCTGCGCCGGTCGCGGCGAGCGCGCCTTCCTGGCCGCCAGCCCCGAGCTGCTCGTCCGCCGGGAAGGCCTGCGCGCGAGCACCGTCGCGCTCGCCGGCTCCGCGCGCCGCAGCGCGGACCCCGCCGTCGACGCGCACCTCGGCGAGCAGCTGATGCGCTCGGACAAGGATCGCGAGGAGCAGGCGATCGTCGCCCGGCGCATCGAGCGCGTGCTGGGCCCCCGCTCGGTCTGGCTCGCGGCGGCGCCCGAGCCGCAGATCGTCCAGGTGGCGAACATCCAGCACCTCGCGACGCCCATCCGCGCGCAGCTGCGCAAGCCGATCCCGGTCGTCGAGCTCGCCGGCCTGCTCCATCCCACGCCGGCAGTCGGCGGCGAGCCCCACGATCGCGCCGTCCCGCTCATCCCAGCCCTGGAGGGCCTGGACCGCGGCTGGTACGCGGGCGCAGTGGGGTGGACCGACGCCTTCGAGGACGGCGAGTTCTGCGTGGCGCTGCGCTGCGCGTTGCTCGACGGAGCGGTGGCCCGCTGCTACGCCGGGGTGGGGGTGGTGCGCGACTCCGATCCGGCAGCCGAGCTGGCCGAGACCGAGATCAAGCTCCAGGCACTGCTTCCGGTCCTCTCGGGCTGAGCAGCGCGAGCGCATCGCGCCGTGCCGCGTGGATCTCCAGCCGCACCACGCGGCCGTCGCGGAACGTCCACACGTTGGCGCCCAGGCTCACGACGTCCGCCTGGCTCCCCTTCCCCCTCCCGTGGAAGGTGGCCAGGACCACGATCGGCCCGTCGGGCGCGACGCGGTACTCGTCGGCGCGCGAACGCCACAGCTCCCAGGCGCGCAGCCATGCGACGAAGGCGGCTCCCATGCCCTCGATCCCCTGGTGGACGCCGGACTCGGGGAGTCGTCGCCGAAGACGAACTCCAGCGCCGGGTCGTAGAGCTCCTGGGTGGCGAAGAACTCGCCGCGGGCCCAGTGGGCGTAGAGGTCGTCGAGCAGCGCCAGCTCGAGCGCGCGGTCCTCGCCGGCCCTCCGCGGCCCCGCCCGGCGCTCACGGCGCTCTCTCGGGCTCGTCGACGACCCGGCATTCGGCGGCGCTTGTGCGGGCCGCCTCGATGACCCGCAACACCGCCACCGCGTCCTCCGGGTCCACGGGCGGCGGGGCGCCGTCGCGCAGCCACTCGGGCACTGCCCGGTAGAAGGCGCCGTAGTCGCCGCGCTCCAGAGCGACGGCGCGGGCTCCGTCGGCGCCGACGAGCCGCCCGGCGCGCGGTGCCCCCGCGAAGCCCGGCTCGCCCGGCGTGGGGCCGGCCCGCAGGGCCTGTTCCTGGGGGTCCATCCCCTCGGTGACGAAGCCCGCACGCAGGCCGGTGACCGCGAAGCGCTCGCCGTGCAACGGCGCCACGGCGCCCATCCGCAGGTGCGCGCGGACGTCGCCCGGATGCTCGAGCGCGAGGAACGCGTCGTCGTCGACGACCGCGCCGTGCCGTCGCCGGCCGACCTCGGCGTAGACGCGCAGCGCCGGGCCCAGGAGCACGCGAGCCTGGTCGACGAGGTGGCTGCCAAGGTCGAGCAGCGTGCCTCCGCCGTCAGCCGGATCGGGCGACTCTCGCCAGCGCCCGCCGCTCACCGCGGGCCGGAAGCGCTCGAAGCGAGACTCGACGCGCACGACCTCGCCGAGCGCGCCCTGGGCGAGCAGCCGGCGAACGGTGAGGAAGTCGTCGTCCCAGCGCCGGTTGTGGAACGCGCTGAGCGGGACGCCCGCGTCACGTGCGCGAGAGACCACGCTGGCCGCCTCGGCGGCCGTCACGGCCAGCGGCTTGTCGACGACCACGGCGACGCCCGCGGCGATCGCTTCGAGGGCAAGCGGGGCGTGGACCCGGTTGGGCGCGGCGATCACGACGAGCTCGCAGCGGCCCCACAGGTGCGCGGCGTCGGAGAGCACCTCGGCCCCGGGATGCCGTGCGGCGACCTCCTCGGCGCGCGACGTGACCACGGCCACGAGCTCGAGCCCATCCGTCGCCTCGATGAACGGCGCATGGAAGTCGCGCCCCGCGAGACCGAAGCCGACGAGGCCGACGGGGATCGCGTCCATGAGCACATCGTGCCAAGCCGGGCGGTTCCTACCCTGGATGCCATGGAGCGATCCGCCATCTCCCTGCGCGGGCTGGTCAAGCGCTTCGGCGAGATCACCGCCGTCGACGGCCTCGACCTCGAGGTCCCGACCGGGACCTGCTTCGGGCTGCTCGGGCCCAACGGCGCCGGCAAGTCGACGACGATGCGCACGCTGACCGCCCAGGCGATCGCCGACGAGGGCGAGATCTCGGTCCTCGGACACCCGATCCCTGCGGAGTCCAAGCAGGCGCGGGCCCAGATGGGCGTCGTGCCGCAACTCGACAACCTCGACACCGAGCTCAGCGTCCGCCAGATCCTCGAGGTCTTCGCGCGCCTGTATCGCGTCGCGCGGGCGGAGCGCGGCGCGGCGGTGGAGCGCGCCATGGGGATCGCGAACCTCCGCGACCGCGCCGACACGAAGGTCTCAGAGCTCTCGGGCGGGATGCGGCGGCGGCTGCTCATCGCGCGCGGGCTCGTCCACGAGCCGCGGCTGCTGCTGCTCGACGAGCCGACCGTCGGGCTGGATCCGCAGGTGCGCCAGGAGCTGTGGTCGCTCATCGACGGACGGCGCGCGGAGGGCGTCACCGTGCTGATGTCGACGCACTACATCGAGGAGGCCGAGCGCCTCGCCGACGTGGTGGCCGTGATGGCGGCCGGCCGGGTGGTCGCCCAGGGGCCGCCCAGCGAGGTCGTGCGCCGCTACGCGGGGGAGCGCGTGATCGAGGTCTACGGGCCGCCCGCGCGCCTCGCCGAGGTGACCGAGGACGGGCGACGGCGCGGGTGGACCACGCGGCGCAGCGGCACCGCGGTGGCCGTGCTCTTCGCCGAGCGCCTCGACGGCGACGCCCCCGCGGGCGAGCCGCGCGTGGCGACGCTCGAGGACGCCTTCGTCGCGCTGACCGGGGAGGAGATCGCGTGAGCGACCGTCGCCCGCGCCGCCTCGATCCCGCGGCGATCACCGGCGTCATGAGCCGCGACGTCGTGGTCTTCCGGCGCTTCTGGAAGGCGACGACCTTCTCGTCGATCGTCGAGCCGACGATCTACCTGGTCGCCTTCGGCTTCGGCTTCGGGGCGCTGGTCTCCAGCGTCAACGGGATCGACTACGTGGAGTACGTGGGCACCGGCGTGGTGGCGAGCGCGGCGCTCTTCTCCTCGGTCTTCCCGGGCATGTTCAACACCTTCATCCGGCGCGAGTTCCAGCGAACCTATGACGCCCTGCTTGCGGCGCCCGTCGACGTCGAGGAGCTGGTGACGGCCGAGATCCTGTGGGTCGCCTGCCGCGCGGGGGTGTACTGCATGGCGCCGCTGCTCGTCGCCGTCGCCTTCGGACTGCGGCCGCTGCCGGGCGTCGTGCTCGTCCCGCTCGTCGGCTTGGTGACCGGCTTCGGCTTCTGCGCCTTCGGCGTGCTCATCTCGGCGGTGGCGAAGGGGATCGACAACTTCAACTACGTGACGAGCGCGGTCATCACTCCGCTCTTCCTCGTCGCCGGGACGTTCTTCCCGATCTCCGCGCTGCCGGAGGGTGTGCAGGTCATCGCGCAGCTCAACCCGCTCTACCACTGCGTGCAGCTCGTGCGCGACGCCGTGATCTTCGGCCTGCGCTGGGCCGACGTCGGCCACGCCGCGGCCCTTCTCGCCTTCGCCTTGGTCATGTGGCGCCTCGCGGTGTGGCGCCAGGAGAAGCGGCTGATCGACTGAGGGACGAAGGCGCGCCGTGGGGATCCCTTGGAAGGCGCGCGGGGAGCGCGGCACCCGGTCGCATCGGGCGGCCGTCGCACGGCCCTGACTGATCCGAAGCGCGGCGCGCCGAGGCGCTGCCTGGACCGCCCGGGACGGCGTCGGCGAGGCGGCGGCGCAGCAGCCCGTAAGCGAGCGCGCCGCCCGCGCCCGGGATCCAGAAGGCGATCGCGTGATAGACAAGCACCGCGGCGCCGGCGTCCGTCGCCGGCAGCCCGTAGAGGACGAGTGCCCCGACGAGGCCCGCGTCCAGCACGCCCACGCCGCCGGGCAGAGGGACGAGGTTGCCCAGGTAGCCGATCACGTAGGCGAGGACGAGCGCGGCGATCGACGCGTGCACGCCGAGCGCAGCGAAGGTCGCCCACAGGACGGCGATGTCGAAGAGCAGATAGCCGAGGGCGCCGAGCACGCGCCAGCCGGGGCGCACGAGCGCGCGCCGCGCGAGCACGATCCCATCGGCGGCGTCGGCGCGCCAGCCGCGCTGAACGCCCAGGCGCCGGGTCAGCGCCGGCAGGGCGAGGACGCCGAGCGTCGCCGCCACCGCGCCGGCGATCGGCAGTCCCGAGCGGGCGAGGTCATGGGGCCCGAACGCGACCCCGGCGACGCCCGCCCCGGCGAGCGCGAGCGCGCTCGCGCCGCTCGTCAGGAAGAACAGGCCGCTCGAGCGCCGTACGACCTGGTCGGTCGGCATTCCGGCGAGGCGCAGGAGCCAGCCGCCGACCGCGACGCCCACGACCCCACCGCCGGGCAGCAGCGCGCCGCTGCCCATCTCCGACCACGCGAGCCTCCTCGCCGCGCGCGCCTGAACGCCCGGGAAGAAGAGCCGGAAGACGACGACGAAACTCAGGCACGAGAGCAGCTCGAGCGCGACAGCGACGGCGATCCAACCCGGGCGCATGTCGCCGAGCGCGTCGACGACGGGGCGCAGGCCGGGCACCGAGAGCAGCAGCGCGACGAGCAGCGCGACGAGCAGCGCGAGGCCGGCAAGGCGCGATCGGATCGCCGTCTCCATAGCCCTGCAGACACCGTCCTTCGCACGCTCCTTCCGCTCCGTGACGCGTCGCACACATGCCGCCTCCGTCACGGCGAGCGGCCGCCGCCCGACGCGCGCACCGCGGCCTGGCCCGGGTAGCTAGAGCCGGCGGTCGTCGCCGCTTCCGAGCGCGTGCACGGCGGCCTGGACCGCGGGACCGATGCCCAGCGCGAAGGCGACCGTGCCGATCCCCACCGTGCCGCCCAGCAGCCAGCCGACGATCAGCGCGCTCCCTTCGATGAGCGTGCGCATGAGGCGCAGGGAGCGTCCGGTGCGCGTGTGCAAGCCGGTCATCAGCCCGTCGCGCGGGCCCGGACCCAGCAGGGTGGTCAAGTACAGGCCGCTGCCGATGGCCACCAGGCCGATGGCGACCGGGATCTCGGCGAGGCGCACGGCGAGCGGCCCGCGGCCCGGGAGGTAGGACAGGGTCACGTCGATGGCGACGCCGATCAGGATCGCGTTGAGCAACGTCCCGAGCCCCGGCGCCTGACCAAGCGGGATCCACGCCAGCAGCACGAGGAAGGAGATCGCGATCGTGGCCTGCCCCACCGCCAGCGGCGTCTGCCGCGAGACGCCCTGCGCGAGCACGGTCCACGGCGACACGCCCAGGCCGGCGTGGACGAGCAGCGCCTCGCCGGTGCCGAACAGCCACAGGCCCGAGAGCTGCTGGACGAGCTGCCCCGGCCGCGGTCGCCAGCGCGACGCGCGCACGGGCGCGGCCGTCGGGCGGCCCGAGGCGGGACCGGCAGCGCGGCTCACCCGCCGACGGCCTCGACGACCGCCTCGGCCAGCCGACGGTGCAGCTCACGGTTCTCCTCCCGGTCCGTGCGCACCTCGATCAGCGTTGTGCCCCCGGCGCCCAGCGCACGGTCCAGCGCGGCGCGCAGGGCCGGAGGGTCGGCGACGGGCTCGTGCTCGAGCCCGAAGAGAGCCGCCAGGCGGCCGGTGGGCACCCCGTGCGGGGTGGCGACGTGCTCCTCGAAGGCGTCCTGTCCGGCGATCGGGAGGAAGTGGAAGATCCCACCCCCGTCGTTGTTGACGAGCACGATCACCAGGTCGAGGCCGAGACGCTGGGCCGCGAGCAGCCCGCCGATGTCGTGGAGCAGCGCGACGTCGCCGATCAGCAGCACCACCGGCCCCGCGCCGGCCGCCGCCGCCCCGAAGGCGCCGGACACTGTCCCGTCGATCCCGTTGGCCCCGCGGTTGGAGAGCACGCGCGGCTGCGCCTCGCGAGCCGGGAAGAAGCTCTCGACGTCGCGGACGGGCATCGAGGACGCGACGAACAGCGTCGCGTAGGCGGGCAGGCGGACGCCGAGCTCGGCGGCGACGCGTGGCTCGGACAGCCCCGTGCCGAGAGTGGCGGCGATCCGCTCGGCGGCCGTCCGGTCGGCCGCATGCCAGTCATCGCTCCACCCGGCCTCGGGGGCGTGGCTCGCGGACTCCAAGCGCGCAGCGATCGCGTTCAGCCCCTCGGCGGGATCGGCCTCGAGCAGGGTGGAGACCACCGCGTCGGGGTCCTGCCAGGCGCCCTCGGGGTCGAAGGCGAGCTGCAGCGCATCGGGTGCCTCTGCGAGCCACGTTCGCAGCGGCTTGGAGGTCGGAAGGTCGCCGACGCGCAGGACGAGCTGGGGACGGTGACCGGCGGCAAAGCGCTCGGAGCGCAGCAGCAGGTCGTAGTGCGCGATGGCGGCCGGGCCGCGCCGCGCCCCCGACAGCGGGTCGGCCAGCAGCGGGAAGCCGGCGGCGCGGGCGAAGCGCTCAAGCGCGGCGGGCAGCTCGCGGTGGCGCTCCTCGCGGCCGGCGACGACGACCCCGCGCGGCCGTCGCCCGACCTCCGCGGCGAGCTGCTCGACGACGGCGTCGCCGGGCGTCGCGGCGGTGCGCGGGCGCGTGAGCCACGGGCGATCCCCGGCGCGGCCGCCCGCGCCGGGCTCGTCGGGCAGCGGTGCCGGGGGGACGAGCGGCTCGCGCAGGGCGAAGTTCAGGTGCACGGGCCCGGCCCGGCCGTCCAGCGCGGTCCAGTAGGCGCGGCACGCGAGCGCGCGAGCCCAGCGCATGCGGTCGGGCGTCGCCTCGTGGGTCCCGATCTCGAAGAACCACTTGGCCGCCGTCCCGTAGAGGCCGAGCTGGTCGATGGTCTGGCCGGCGCCGACCTCGCGCAGCTCGGGCGGGCGGTCGGCGGTCAGCACGAGCATCGGGACGCGCGCCTGGAAGGCCTCGATGACCGCCGGCGCCAGGTGGGCGCCGGCGGTCCCCGAGGTCACGGCGACGGCGGCGGGGACGCCGGTCATCTTCGCCAGCCCGAGCGCGAAGAAGCCCGCGCAGCGCTCGTCGATGTGCGACCACGCGCGCAGCCGCGGCTCGCGCGCGAGGGCCAGCACGAGCGGCGAGGACCGCGATCCCGGCGAGGTGCACGCATGGCGCATCCCGCAGCGCGCGAGCTCGTCGACAAAGGCACGGAGGAGGAGGTGGGCGTCGGCGGGCATGATGGGGCGGATGGCGGGCGATCTCGTGCTCCTGCACGGCTTTACGCAGACTGGCGCGAGCTGGCGCTCCGTCGCCGCCGAGGTCGGCGAACGCTACCGGGTGCTCGCGCCCGACCTTCGAGGCCACGGGACGGCCTCAGGCCGGCGCCCGGCGAGCTTCGACGCGGTCGTCGAGGACGTCGCCGGGCTCGTCGCGGGGCCCTTCACGCTTGGGGGCTACTCGATGGGCGGCCGGCTCGCTCTCGCCACGGCGCTGGCCCATTCCGGCCGCGTCGAGCGGCTGGTCCTGCTCGGCGCCTCGCCGGGCATCGCCGACCCGGCGCAGCGCATGGCCCGGAGGCGCGCCGACGAGGCGCTCGCCGCCGAGCTCGAGCGCGAGGGCCTCGAGCCCTTCGCCCGCCGCTGGGCGGCGCAGCCGCTCTTCGCCGGTCAGCCGCCGGCCGTGGTCGCTGCCGCCCACGAGGACCGCCTGCGCTCGACTCCGGAGGGCCTCGCGGCGGCGTTGCGCGGGCTCGGGACCGGCGTGATGGCGTCCCTCTGGGACCGCCTGGAAGAGCTGACCATGCCCGTCGCGCTGCTCGCCGGCGAGCGCGACCCGAGGTTCCGCGCGATCGCGACTGAGATGGCGCCGCGGCTGCACGACGCGTCCGTCCACGTCGTTCCCGGCGCCGGCCACGCCGCCCACCTCGAGCGCCCCGCGGCCGTCGCCGCGCTTCTCTGAGCCGCAACTCGTCCACCGACGACGGTTTCATGCCCCCGATGCGCCGCGCCGCCGCTGCGATCCTTCCCCTCCTCGTTGCCCTCGCCGGCGCCACCCAGGCGTCGGCGGCAAACCCGACCGGCGCGCTCACCCTTCGCCAGCTCGTCGGCCAGCGCCTCGTGCTCGGGTACGCGGGGACGACGCCCCCGGGGCGCCTGACCCGGCGGATCGCGCGGGGTGAGGTGGCGGGAGTCATCCTCTTCGGCCGCAACATCGGCTCTCGGGCGGCGCTCGCGCGGACCGTCGCGCGGCTGCAGGCCATCGAGCGGCCCGCCGCCCTGCGCCAGCCGCTGCTGATCATGATCGACCAGGAGGGCGGGCTCGTGAAACGGCTCTCGGGCGCGCCCACCCGTTCGCCCCGCCAGGTCGGTGCGATCAAGGACGCCGACTACGCCCGCCGCGTCGGGCGCGCCACCGCTGCCAACCTGCGCGGGGTCGGGGTCAACGTCGACCTCGCGCCGGTGCTCGACATCGGCCGCCGCGGCTCGGTCGTGCGCCGTCTCGGTCGCGCGTACGGGTCGACGCCGGCGTCGGTGCAGCGCACCGGCGTGCCCTTCGCACAGGGCCTGGCGGACGGCGGCGTGGTCGCCACCGCCAAGCACTTCCCGGTCATCGGCGACGCCACTGTCGACGAGGACGTCGCGCCGAACCGGTCCACGCGGTCACTGGACTTCCTGCGCAGCGTCGACGAGGCGCCGTTCCTCGCCGCCTTCGGCGCCGGCGTCCCGATGGTCATGGCGAGCACGTCGATCTACGCGGCCCTCGATCCGTCGGCCCCCGCGCTGCTCTCGCGGCGTGTGTCGAGCACCGAGCTGCGCGAGCGGCTCGGGTTCACCGGCGTGTCGATCACCGACGACCTCGACGTCCGCGCGCTCGACCGCTTCGGCTCGCCATCGCGGCTCGGCGTGCGCGCGCGCAGGCGGGCAACGACCTGCTCCTCTTCGCCCAGAGCTACGCGAACGGCGTGAGCGCCTCGGGCGCGCTGCTGCGCGCGGCGCAGTCCGGAGAGCTCGGACGGGCCGACCTCGAGGCCCACGCCGCGTGCGTCCTGGCGTTGCGCAGTGGCCTGTAGCTGCGCGGTCACGACTCCCGTATCTGGTAGAAGCGGGAGCGATGGTCGAGCTGTCCGTCGGATCGACGCTGGCAGGATGCCGCATCGAGGCCCTGATGGGCCGGGGCGGGATGGGCGTGGTCTACCTCGCCGTCCAGGAGACCATCGGCCGCCGCGTGGCGCTCAAGGTGATCGCGCCCGCGCTCGCCGCGGACCCCGCCTTCCGCCGTCGCTTCGAGGAGGAATGGCGCTCGGCCGGGGCGCTCGACGACGAGCACATCGTGCCCGTCCACGCGGCCGGGGAGGAGCGCGGCGTCCTCTACGTGATCATGCGCTACGTCGAGGGATCGGACCTCGACCAGGTGCTCACCCGCGAGGGCCGGCTGGCGCCCGACCGCGCCGTCGACATCATCGCGCAGGCCGCGTCGGCGCTCGACGCCGCGCACGCGGCCGGGCTCATCCATCGCGACGTCAAGCCCGCGAACATCCTGCTCGGGAACAAGCACGGTCGCGCCGACTGGGTCTACCTGACCGACTTCGGGCTGACCAAGCGCGCGACAGCCGAGAGCTCGGTCGGCGGGCTGACCATGGCCGGCCAGATCGTCGGCTCGCCCGACTACATGGCTCCCGAGCGCTTCGAGGGCCGCGGGATCGACGCTCGGGTCGACGTGTACGCGCTGGGCTGCGTCTTCTACCGGACCCTCACCGGCCAGGTCCCGTTCGCGAAGCCGACGCTGCCCGCCAAGGCGCTGGCCCACCTCCGCGACACCGCGCCGCCGCCGAGCGTGCTCGCGCCGTGGATCCCGCCGGGCCTCGATGCCGTCGTGGCCCGCGCGCTGGAGAAGGACCCCGACCGCCGCTACCAGACCGCCGGGGACTTCGTCCGCGAGGCCAGGGCCGCGCTCGCGGCGCACCCCTCTGGGCCCGTCGCCGGCGCGACGCAGGTCGGCCCGGCGCATGGCGCCTCGCCGACGAGCGTGGCCCCTGCGCCCGTCGGCGCCGGCTACGGCGCGCCGACCCCGCCGGGCCCGCCGGGCCAGCCGCTGCCGGGCGTTGCCCTGCACGGCGCCGCGTCGCCGGGGGGCGGGCCGCCAGGCGCGCCTGCGCCCGGCGCCGCGTGGCCCGGGCCCGCGCCACCCTACGGGGCGAGTGGGTCGGCGAAGGGCGGTGGCCGGCGCGGCCTCGTCATCGCGATCGTCGTCGGCGCCCTGAGCGCGATCGCCGCGGTCGTCGTCATCGCCGTGGTCGCGACTGGCGGCGGGGACGACACGCTCGACGACGCGACGGTCCAGCGCGACGTCTCCCGGTTCCTCACCTCGCGCCTGGAGTCCTCGACCACCGCGAGCTGTCCGCCGGGTGTCGACAAGAAGGCCGGGACGAGCTTCTCCTGCACGGGCCGGACCGCCGAGGGCGGCGACGTCCGCGTCGCCGTGCGTGAGCGCGACGACAGCGGCTCGCTGACGAAGCGCATCACGTCGGCGACCTACGACAACGGCCCGCTCGTCGACAGCATCCGCCGCTACTACCGCGACAACAAGCGGCGGTTGGGGTACGACGTCGCCACGCTGACCTGCCCGGCGGAGTACGACGCGGTCAGCCGGCGAAGCCTGACCTGCAAGGCCCGCTACACCGACGACGTCAAGGCGAACATCGACGTCAAGATCGACGGCCCCGCCAACCGCTTCAAGTGGTTCGAGGTCGGCACGGCGGCCAACAAGGGCTCGAGCGCATGAGCTCCGGCGCATTCCCAACCAGGTCTGTCTAGTAGGCTCGCGGCACCTGTGCAGCAACGACCAGGAGCGAGACGATGAGCGCCACTGACGATCTGCTGACCAACAACGAGCGCTACGCCGAGACCTTCGACAAGGGTGGCCTGCCGCTGCCCCCGTCCAAGAAGGTCGCCGTCGTCGCGTGCATGGACGCGCGCGTCATGCCCGCGCTGCTGCTGGGCCTGAACGAGGGCGAGGCCCACGTGATCCGCAACGCCGGGGGCGTGGTCACCGACGACGAGATCCGCTCGCTGGCGATCTCCCAGCGCCTGCTCGGGACCGAGGAGATCATCCTCATCCACCACACGGACTGCGGGATGCTCACCTTCACCGACGACGACTTCAAGCGCTCGATCCAGGACGACGTGGGCGTCAAGCCGACGTGGTCGGCCGAGGCGTTCGGCGACCTCGAGGAGGACGTCCGCCAGTCGATCGCACGCATCAAGTCGAGCCCGTTCGTCCCGAACAAGGACAGCGTGCGCGGCTTCGTCTACGACGTCGAGACGGGCCGCTTGAACGAGGTGACGTGAGCGCGGTCGCGGCCGGGCTCGCCTACCGCGAGGCCGTGCCCCAGGGGCCGTCGAAGGGCGATGCGCTCTTCCTCCACGGCTATCCGGAGTCCTCCTTCATGTGGCGCGAGGCGATGCGCGCGGCTGCGGGTGCGGGCTGGCGCGCCGTCGCCCCCGACCTCCCCGGCTTCGGCGACTCGATCGCCGACCCTCCGGGGACGTGGGAACGCCACATCGAGGCGGTCGAGCGCTTCCGCGCCGAGCTCGGCCTCGAGCGGGTGGCGCTCGTCGTCCACGACTGGGGCGGGCTGATCGGCCTGCGCTGGGCGTGCGACCACCCCGAGGCGGTCCGCGCGCTGGTCATCTCGGACACCGGCTTCTTCGCCGACGGCAAGTGGCACGGCCTCGCCCTCGCGATGCGGACGGAGGGCCAGGGCGAGGAGCTGGTGGAGCAGATGACCCTCCAGGGCCTCGCCGGCGCCCTGCGGGCGGTGAGCCCCGGGGTGACCGATGAGGCCGTCGCCCACTACTTCAAGGCCTTTGGCGACGAGGAGCGCCGCCGCGGCCAACTCGAGCTCTACCGCTCCGGGGACTTCGAGAAGCTCGGCCCCTACGAGGGCCGCCTCGCCGCGCTTGGCGTGCCGACGCTGCTGGAGTGGGGCGAGAACGACCCCTTCGCGCCGGTCGCGAGCGCGCACCGCCTGGCGAAGGAGATCCCCGGCGCGCAGCTCGACGTCGTCGAGGGCGCGGGCCACTTCGTGTGGGAGGACGCTCCCGGCCGGACCGCCGAGGCGCTGGCCGAGTTCCTGGAGGGGCTGCCGCCCTCCTAGCGCGGCAGAGCCAGGGTCTCTCGTCACGGTCGCGTAAGACGGGCGGTCCGGAACGGTTGCACCAGCGACACGTTTCCCCCACGGACGGAAGGAGCGGCTCATGCCGCACTACTACAAGGGATTCCTCGCGGTCTGGCGTCCGCTTGGCAGCTCGTACTTCTGGGTCACCGGTCAGGAGGCCCAGGAGTTCAAGGAGCTGGACACGGCTCATTTCCAGAGCGGCCTGCGCCTCGCGGACGTCGACTTCTACGACACCCTCGGGACCTACACCGCGATCTGGCGCCCCGGCTCAGGTGCGCAGCACTGGCAGGCGTGGCTCTCGGCGCAGGACTTCAAGCAGCAGGACGACGCGCAGTTCCAAGCCGGACGCCGGCTCGCCGCGATCGAGCGCTCCGATAACGGCGTCCTGGGCGTGTGGCGCGCCGGCAACGGCGGCCAGCGGTGGGTGACCGGGAAGGGCTTCGACGAGGTCGTGGACCTCGACGAGCAGCTTCTCGCCCAGGGCCTGCGGATGACGCGGCTGGTGCGGACGAACGGCTCCTTCACGGCCGTGTGGCGAAGTGGAACAGGCACGGAGCGCTGGCACGCCGGGCTGACCCAGTCGCAGTTCGACTCGATCTCCCTCGACTACTACACGCAGGGCCTGCGCATCGTCTCGGTCGACCTCGCCGACGGCGGGTACTCGGCCGTCTGGCGCCCGGGAAGCGGCGCGCAGTGGGTCCACTCGGGCCTCACGCTCGCCCAGCTCGAGGCGAAGGACGAGCAGTACAAGACGGACGGCCTGGGCCTGCTCACGCTCAAGGCCAAGCGCTACTCCAGCTGAGGACCGTTCCGGGGGCTTCGGAGGGCGGTCGAGGGACCGTCCTCCGGGGTCGACGGGCGGCCCGCCGCTAGACCGGATCGACGCCGAGCCCCGGCCCGGTCGGCACCGCGATCGCCCCGTCGCGCGGTGGGAAGGGATCGTCGATGTCGGCGAAGAGGCCGACGGTGGCGAGCCCGCACGCCGGCAGCGGGGCGAGGGCGGCGGCGGCGTGCAGGGCCGCCGCGACGCCGACTGGGCCCTCGAAAGTCGAGGCGAGGTAGACGTCCGCGCCCGTGGCCCGCACGGCAACCGCGTCGGCCAGCAGGGGGGAGATCCCTCCCGAGCGCGAGAGCTTCAGGCATACCGCGTCGGCGGCGCCCGAGAGCAGCGCGCGCGGCTGCGCGCCGGTCTCGTCCATCGCGATGCGCACCGCGACGCCCTCGCGGACCTCGCGCAGCCCGGCGAGGCCGTGCGCAGGCTCCTCGACGAGCTCGAGGCCCGCGGCCTGCAGCGCACCGATGGCGGCGATCGCCTCGCGCGGGCCCCAGGCCCCGTTGGCGTCGAGACGCAGGTCGACCTCGGGTCCCACCGCCGCGCGCACGGCGGCGACGCGCCCCGCGTCGTCGCCGACGCCCACCTTGAGCTTGACGCAGCCAAAGCCGCGGCGCACGGCGTCGGCCGCCTCGGCGCCCGCCCCGGCGCGGTCAAGCGCGCCGATCGTCGCGTTGACCGGCACGCTCGCGGCGGGCTCGCGGGCAAGCATGGCGGCCACCGGCCGCCGCTCGCGTCGCCCGCGCAGGTCCCACAGCGCGAGGTCGAGGCCGGCGAGCGCCTGAGGGAGGTCGGCGGCGTCGCGACACGCGTCGAGGCGGTCGCCGGGCAGCATGCCCTCGCTCCGCGAAAGCACGCGGGCGTAGGCCTCGAGCGCGGTGCGCGTCGCAGCGAGCGAGACGCCGTCGTAGGGCTCGAGCGGCGCCGCCTCGCCCCAGCCGGTCACTCCGTCGCGGTCGGTCACCGAGACCAGCAGCACCTCGCGGCGCTCGAGCGTCCCGTGCGCCGTCGGCAGCGGCGCGCGGAACCGGTAGGCCCGCTCGTGGACGGCCAGCTCCATCGCGCGCTCAGCTCAGGAGCAGCGCGGCCGCGAGCAGCACGCAGAAGGCGAGCTGCAGCAGTCCCGTGCGCCCGAGGGCCTCGTTGAGGGAGGGCCCGTCGGTGCGGTTGCGGACGAGGCGGACGAGCGGGACCGCGAGCGGCAGCGCGAGCCACGGGAGGAGCAGCCACGCCGACAGGCCGGCGCCGCCGAGCAGCCAGATCAGCGGCGGGCACAAGAAGGCGCCGTAGACCATGGCCGCGAAGAGCCCGCGCGCGCGGTGGCGCCCGAGGCGCACGACCAGCGTCTTCTTGCCCGCGCGCCGGTCGGTGTCGATGTCGCGCACGTTGTTGACCACGAGGATCGCCGAGGCCAGCAATCCGACGGGGACGGCGAAGGCGAGGGCCTCCCACGCCATCTCCTCGGTCTGGACGAAGTAGGACCCGGTCACCGCGACGATGCCGAAGAAGAGGAACACGAAGAGCTCGCCCAGCCCCTCGTAGCCGTAGGGCCGCGGGCCGCCGGTGTAGAGCACGCCGGCGAGGATCGACGCGGCGCCGATGACCAGCAGCTGCCAGCCGGCGATCGCAATGAGGTAGATCCCGACGAGGACGGCGACGCCGAAGGAGAACCACGTCGCGACGAGCACCTGGCGCGGCGGCACGAGCCCGCCGGCGGTGACGCGGACGGGGCCGAGGCGGTCCTCGGCGTCGGCGCCGCGGCGGGCGTCGGAGTAGTCGTTCGACAGGTTGGTTCCGACCTGGATGAACAGCGCGCCGATCAGCGTCGCGGCGAACGCGAGCCAGTGGAACTCGCCGTCGTGGGCGGCGAGCGCCGTTCCGACGAGCACCGGCGCGACGGCGGCCGGCAGCGTCCGCGGCCGGGCGGCCATCAGCCAGATGCGGGCGCTGCCGGCGGGCACGCTCTCAGGGGCGCCTGGGGAACTTCGTGAAGTCGGCTGGGCGCTTCTCGACGTAGGCGTCGCGGCCCTCCTGCGCCTCGTCGGAGCCGTAGAACAGGAGGTTCGCGTCGTGGGCGAGCTGCTGCAGTCCCGCGTAGCCGTCCTCGGAGGCGTGGAAGGACGCCTTGAGTAGCCGCAGGGCGAAGGGGGAGAGGGCGAGCATCTCGCGACACCAGGCGACGGTCTCCTCCTCGAGCCGCTCGAGCGGCACCACGGTGTTCACGAGCCCCATGTCGAGCGCCTGCGCGGCGTCGTACTGACGGCACAGGAACCAGATCTCCTTCGCCTTCTTCGCTCCGACCAGGTCGGCCAGCAGGCTCGCGCCGAAGCCGCCGTCGAACGAGCCGACGCGCGGCCCGACCTGCCCGAAGCGGGCGTTGTCGGCGGCGATGGTGAGGTCGCACACGAGGTGGAGGACGTGGCCGCCGCCGATCGCGTAGCCCGCCACCATGGCGACCACCGGCTTGGGCAGCCTGCGGATCTGCACGTGAAGATCGGTGACGTGGAAGCGGCCGATCCGGTCGGAGGCGGCGGGGTCCTCGAGGTAGCCCGCATCGCCGCGGACGCGCTGGTCGCCACCCGAGCAGAAGGCGAGCGGGCCCTCGCCGCTGAGCACGACGACCCCGACCGCGCGGTCCTCGCGCGCCGCCTCGAAGGCGCGCGAGAGCTCGACAACCGTCTGGGGCCGGAAGGCGTTGCGCACGTCCGGGCGGTCGATGGTGATCTTGGCGATGCCGTCGCCCGAGGTCTCGAAGCGGATGTCCGAGTAGTCCCCGGCGGGCGTCCAGGTGACGGCCACGGCGGGCACCCTAGAGGATCCCCCGGGGCGCCCCTCTAGCCTCACCCGCATGCACGTCCCCGCCTGGCTGCCGCGGGCGGCCGCCGTGGCGCCGGAGCGCCCGGCGCTCGAGGTCCCCGGGGCGACCCTCTCCTACGCTGAGCTCGATGCCGGCGCCGCCGCCGGGGCCTCGGCGCTCGCCGCGCGAGGCATCGAGCCCGGTGACCGCGTCGCCCTGTTCCTTGAGGCCGGCGAGGCCTTCGTCGTCGCGCTGCACGCGTGCCTGCGGCTCGGCGCGGTCGCGATGCCGGTCGACCTGCGCCTGGGTGAGCGCGAGCACGCCGCGCAGACGGGCAGTGCGGCGCTCGTCGTCGACGCGCCGCTCGAGGGGCCCGCAGCGGGAGGCGCACCGTCTCTTGCACCCCACGATCTCGACGCGCCGGCGGTCGTCGTGCACACGTCGGGGACCTCGGGCGCCGCCACGCCGGTGCAGCTCACCTACGGGAACCTGCTGTGGAGCGCGATGGGCTCGGCCGTCGCGCTCGGCCTCGACGCCTCCGAGCGCTGGCTGTGCCCGCTGCCGCTCACCCACGTCGGGGGCCTCTCGATCCTTGTCCGCAGCGCGATCGCGGGCACCACGGCCGTCGTTCACCCGCGATTCGACACCGACCGCGTTCTCGCGTCGCTCGAGGGCGAACGCATCACCGTGGTGTCGCTCGTGCCCACGATGGCTGCCCGGCTCCTCGACGCCGGGCTGCGGCGCCCGCCGGACCTTCGCTGGGCGCTGATCGGCGGGGCGCCGCTTGAGCCCGCGCTCGAGCGCCGCGCGCGCGAGGCCGGGCTGCCGGTCGCCGAGACCTACGGCCTGACCCAGGCGGCCTCGCAGGTGGCGACCGACGGCGTCCCGCTCGTCTGCACTCAGGTGGCGATCGCCCCTGACGGAGAGATCCTCGTCGCCGGGCCGACCGTGGCGCCCGGCGCCGTCGCTCCCGACGGCTGGCTGCACACCGGCGACCTTGGGATGCTCGACGAGCGCGCGCGGCTGTCCGTGACCGGCCGCGGCGCCGACACCATCGTGAGCGGGGGCGAGAACGTCGCGCCGACCGAGGTGGAGGCTGCGCTGCTGGAGCATCCGGGCGTCGCCGAGGCCGCCGTGCACGGACGGCACGACCCCGAGTGGGGGGAGGCGATCGTGGCGACCGTCGTCCTGCGCGATGGAGCGCGGCCGACGGAGGAGGAGCTGCGCGCGCACGTCGCCCAACGCCTCGCGCGCTTCAAGGTCCCGAAGGAGGTGCGCGTCGCGGCCGGGCTGCCGCGCACGGCGTCGGGAAAGCTGCGGCGCGGCGAGCTGCGCTGACCGGCACACTTCTCGGCCGTGGACCCCGAGCGCTACCGAGATGCGACGCACGAGCAGTGGTCGCGCTCGGCCGAGGGCTGGTCACGCCGCCGCGACGAGCTCCAGCGCGCCGCCCTCCCGGTGTCGCGGTGGCTCATCGACGCGATCGAGCCGCAGCCCGGGCAGCTGCTGCTCGAGCTCGCCGCCGGGCCGGGCGACACCGGGCTGCTGGCGGCCGAGCTCGTCCGCCCGGCCGGCGGCGGGCTGATCTCCTCCGACTTCGCGGAGGAGATGCTCGACGCCAGCCGTGCCCGCGCGCGTGAGCTCGGCTCCGACAACGTGGAGTTCCGCGTGCTCGAGATGGAGTGGCTCGACCTGGGGACCGCCTCCGTCGACGCGGTGCTGTGCCGGTGGGGCTTCATGCTCGCCGCGGACCCCGGCGCCGCCCTGCGCGAGGCGCGGCGCGTGCTTCGCCCCGGCGGCCGGGTGGCGCTCGCGGCATGGGACGACCCGGCGCGCAACGTGTGGGCGACGCTGCCCACCACCGTGCTGGTGGAGCGGGGCCTGACCGAGCGGCGCGACCCGGCCGGCCCGGGGATGTTCGCCTTCTCGCCCCCGGGCCGGATGGGTGAGCTGCTCGCGGACGCAGGCTTCGCAGACGTCGAGGTCGACGCGCTGGACTTCGAGAACCGCTACGCCTCGGTCGACGCCTACTGGGACACGACGATGGACCTCTCGCGTCCGTTTCGCGACCTGATCGAAGGCTTGGGCGAGGGGGAGCGTGAGACCGTCCGACGGGACCTGGAGAGCCGTCTGGAGCCCTACCTGCGGGAGGCAGAAAAGGTCGCGATCCCGGCCCGGACGCTGGTCGCGGCGGCGAGCGCCTAGGCGCCCACGGGCGGCCGGGAGCCCCTGCTAGCGTCCCGCGCCATGTTCTACGACGACGACGCCGATCTCTCGCTGCTCGACGGCAAGACCGTCGCGATCCTGGGCTTCGGGTCCCAGGGGCACGCGCACGCACTGAACCTCAAGGACTCGGGCGTCGACGTCGTCGTCGGGCTGCGCGAGGGCTCCTCGTCCGTCGACAAGGCGCGCGAACACGGCCTCGAGGTGCTGCCGATCGCAGACGCCGCCTCGCGAGGAGACGTCGTCATGGTCCTGCTCCCCGACGAGAAGCAGGCCGACATCTGGTCCGCCGAGATCAGCGACGGGATCGCCCCCGGCAACCTGCTCATGTTCGCCCACGGCTTCGCCATCCACTTCGAGCAGATCGTCGCGCCGGCGGAGGTCGACGTCGCGATGGTCGCCCCCAAGGGGCCTGGTCACCTCGTGCGCCGCCAGTTCACCGAGGGCGAGGGCGTCCCCGGTCTGCTCGCCGTCGCCCAGGACGCGACCGGCCGCGCCAAGGAGCTCGCGCTCGCCTACGCGAAGGGCATCGGCTGCACCCGCGGAGGGGTCATCGAGACGAGCTTCAAGGACGAGACCGAGACGGACCTCTTCGGCGAGCAGGCGGTGCTGTGCGGCGGCGTGTCCGAGCTCGTGCGGGCGGGCTACGAGACGCTCGTCGACGCCGGCTACGACCCGCGCCTGGCCTACTTCGAGTGCCTGCACGAGCTCAAGCTGATCGTCGACCTCATGTACGAGAAGGGCATCACGGGCATGCGGTACTCGATCTCGAATACGGCCGAGTACGGCGACCTCACGCGCGGCAAGCGCGTCATCAACGCCGAGACGCGCGAGGAGATGAAGCGGATCCTGGGCGAGATCCAGTCCGGCGAGTTCGCCCGCGAGTGGATCGCCGAGAACCGCGCCGGCCAGGAGAACTTCCAGCGCATGCGCGCCGAGCAGGCCGACCACCAGGTCGAGCGCGAGGGCCGCGAGCTGCGCAGCATGATGAGCTGGATCGAGACCGAGTTCTGAGCCGCCCGGCTCCTGCGATCATCTGCGCGATGAGCGAGGAGCCCAGGCCCGAGTGGCTGCCGCCGAAGGCCCCGGGAGCGCAAGCGCCGCGCGAGTGGCACAGCCTCCCTGAGCCCGACCCGCTCCCGGCCGCCGAGCCCCGTCCGGAGCATGCGGCCGGCGTCGAGGCGGCCCGGCCCTCGCCGCTCGGGTCGGTCGCCGGCGGCGGGGCCGCCAAGCCCGGCGCGGCGCCGCCTACGCCAAGACGCGGGCCGGCCGTGACCGACCGGCGTGACTGGTGGCGGGCCGGCGGCGCGCCCGCTCGCCCGGCGGGCGGGCCCGTCCCCGTGGCCGCCCGCCCGGCCGGCAACGGGCAGGCGCTCGCGTCGCTCGTGCTCGGGATCGCGGGGCTCGTGCTCTTCTTCGCGGCGGGCTTCGGGCTCGTCTTCGTCCTCAACCTGCCCTGCTCGATCATGGCCTGGGCGTTCGGCGTGCAGGGACGGCGCAAGGTCGACCGTGGTGAGACCGCCGAGCGGAGGGGCATGGCCCAGGCCGGGATGCTGCTTGGGATCGTCGGCACCGTGATCGGCGGGCTGGCGATCATCGCCTGGGCGCTCGGCTTTCTGCTCAGCGACGAGCTCCGCGACCAGTTCCAGCGGGAGTGGGAGCGCCGCCAGAACGCCTGACGCCGTGACCGACGACGCCGACAAGCCCACCGACGAGCATCCGGTCCTGGCCCCCGAGGCGCAAACGGATCCGTCCCCGGCCGACCAGCGACGCGTGCCCGGCCCGTTCGCCGAGGCCACCGCGCACACGGGCGAGGTGACGACGAACCCGGGGGCCCCGGCGCCGCAGGGCCCGCCCTCGCCGATCCTCGATGCCCCGCCCGGGGCCCCACGCCCCGCCGCGCCCTCGGAGCGGCCGCCGGGCCCGCCCTCGCCGATCCTCGACGCCGCGCCCCAAGCCGCGCACCCCGCGGCGCCCTCCGAGCCGCCGCCGGGCGCGCCGTCGCCGCTGACCGGCCCGCCCGGAGCGTCTCCGCCCGCTTCCCCTGACCCGCGACCCGAGGCGCCGGCCGCACCGCCCGTCGCGCCCGTCGCCACCGCCGAGACCCTGTGGCTTCGCATGCCAACTAGCTCCGGCGGCTGGCCCGCGCCGCCCGCGCCGCCCGCGACCTATCTCGGCGCTCCGCCTCCGCGAGCCTGGCCGGCGTACCCGCCGGTGGGCGTCGAGCGCGACAACGGGAAGGCGACCGCGGCGCTCGTGCTCGGGATCGCCGGGCTCGTGCTCTGGTTGACGCTCGGCTTCGGGGTCCTCTTCTTCGTCAACCTCCCGCTGTCGATCCTCGCCTGGGTCTTCGGCGTCCAGGCCGGACGCAGCGTGCAGCGGGGGGAGACCTCGCGCGGCGCCGGATCGGCGCGGGCCGGCATGATCATGGGCATCGTCGGGGTGGCCATCGGCGCGCTCTCGCTCGTCGGCTGGGCGCTCCTGATCGTCCTCGCCGGTGTGTCCTGAGCGACGTCCCGGGCGCCGCCCGGGCCTTCGCTAACCTCTCCGGCCCGCTCATGCCGACGCCCAATCCGTTCATCAAGGAGTACCTGATGACCGCGGGGCCGACCCCGGTCCCGCCGGCCGTCTCCAACGCGATGGCCGAGCCGGTTCCCTACCACCGCTCGCCCGCCTTCGACGCGCTCTACGAGCGGGTCCTCCGCCGGCTCCCGGGCGTCTTCCAGACCGGTAACGACGTGCTCGTCTTCGCCTCCAGCGGCTCGGGCGCCATGGAGTCCGCGGTCGCGAACCTCGTGCGCCCCGACCAGTCGGCGCTGGCCTGCGCGACGGGCAAGTTCGGCGAGCGCTGGATCGAGCTGTGCGACGCCTACGGCGCGCGCACCATCCGCCACGAGCCGGGCTGGGGAACGCGCCTCGACCCCGCCGAGATCGACGGTCTGCTCGCCTCCAACCCCGACGTGCGCGTCGCCTTCGCGACGCTGTCGGAGACCTCGACGGGTGTCGTCCACGACGTCCAGGCGATCGCCGAGGTCGCCCGCTCGCACGACGTCATCCTCGCGATCGACGCCGTGTCCGGCCTGGGCGCCGCCGAGCTGCGCCAGGACGAGTGGGGCGTCGACGTCGTCGTGTCGGGCTCGCAGAAGGCGCTCATGACGCCGCCCGGGCTCGCCTTCGCGAGCGTGTCCGAGCGCGCCTTCGAGCACGCCGGCGCCGGCCCGGGCGGGCGCTACTACTTCGATTGGGCCAAGACGCGCAAGGCGCAGGCCAAGGGCTCGAGCCCGTTCACCCCCGCGGTCACCCTCGTCCGGGGCCTCGACGTCGCCCTGGACCTCATCGAGCGGGAGGGCTTCGAGAACGTCCTCGCACGCCACGACCTGCTGGCCCGCGCCACGCGCGCCGGTGTACGCGCCGTCGGGCTGGACCTCTACGGGGACCCCGATGAGCGCGCGACCGTGGTTACCGCGGTCGAGCTGCCCGACTCGATCGACGGCGGCAAGGTCCCCGGTCTGCTGCGCGACGTGCACGGCATCACCGCCAACGGCGGCCAGGAGCAGCTCAAGGGCCGCATCCTGCGCATCGCCCACTGCGGCTACTTCGGCGCTTACGACATCATCACCACCCTCGCCGGCCTGGAGATGGTGCTCGCCGAGCTCGGTTACGAGGTGGAGCTCGGCACCGGGGTCGGCGCAGCCCAGCGGGTCTTCCTCGACGCCGGCGTCCCGGCCGCGGCGCCGAGCGCGTGACGAGCAACGGCAACGGCGACCTGCGGATCCTCGTCAAGGAGAAGATCGCCGACTCGGGCGTCGGCCTCCTTCGCGACGCGGGCTTCGACGTGGACGTCGGGGTCGAGTGGTCCGACGAGCAGCTCGCCGAGCGCATCGGCGCCTACCACGGGATCCTCATCCGCTCGGCGACGCGCCTCGACGCCGGGCTCATCGACCGGGCCGACAACCTGCGCGTCATCGGGCGGGCCGGGATCGGCGTGGACAACGTCGACGTCGAGGCCGCCACCAAGCGCGGCATCATCGTCGCCAACGCCCCCCAGTCCAACGTCGTCGCGGCCGCCGAGCACACCATGGCGCTCATGCTCGCGCTCGCCCGCAACATCCCGCAGGCCCACGCGTCGCTGATCGCCGGCCGCTGGGAGCGCTCGAGGTTCGGCGGCGCCGAGCTCTACGAGAAGACGCTGGGCGTCCTGGGCTTCGGCCGCATCGGCCAGCTCGTCGCCCACCGGGCGAACGCCTTCGGGATGCGCGTGCTGGCCTTCGACCCGTTCGTGTCGGCCGAGCGCTTCCGCGAGCTGGGCGTCGAGAAGGCCGAGAGCTCGGCCGACCTCTACGCGCGGGCCGACTTCATCACCCTGCACCTGCCCAAGACGCCCGAGACGCGCGGGTGGCTGGACGCCGAGGCGTTCGCCCTGATGCGCGACGGCGTGCGGGTGATCAACTGCGCGCGCGGCGAGCTGCTCGTCGACGAGGCGCTCAAGGATGCGCTGGATGCCGGCAAGGTCGCCGGCGCGGCGCTCGACGTCTTCCAGGAGGAGCCGATCACCGAGCACCCGCTGTTCGGCTACCCCAACGTCGTCGTGACCCCGCACCTCGGCGCCTCGACGACCGAGGCCCAGGACCGCGCTGGGATCCAGACCGCCGAGCAGGTCGTCGCAGCGCTCACCGGCGGCGTGGTCGCCACGGCGGTGAACATCCCGGCCATCGCGCCCGAGGACATGGAGGCGCTCGGGCCGTTCCTCCCGCTGTGCCGTGCCCTCGGGCGGATCGCCATGACGCTCGCCGAGGGTTCGTCAGTCGACGCGGTCGAGGTCGAGTACCTCGGCCGGCTCGCCGAGCACGACACGCGGCTGCTCACCCTCTCGGTCCTCCACGGTCTGCTCGCCGGTCACACGGAGGAGGAGGTCAACCTCGTCAACGCTCCCAGCCTCGCCGAGGAGCGGGGGATCGGCGTCCAGGAGACCAAGTCGGGCACCGCGCGCGACTTCACCGATCTCGTCCGCGTCGCCGTGCGGTCCGGCGAGCAGCGCACGCGCATCGTCGGCACGTGCCTGGGCCGTCGCGACCGCCCCCACCTGCTCGAGGTGTGGGGCCAGCGGTTCAACGTTCAGCTCGACCCCTACATCTCGTTCTTCCGCTACCAGGACGTCCCGGGCATGATCGGCCGCATGGGGTCGGTCTTCGGGGCCCACGGCGTCAACATCGTGTCGGCCAACGTGGGCCGCGAGCCCGACGAGGCCGACCAGGTCGTCGGGCGCGTCGCGGCGATGGCGGTGACCACCGACACGCCGGTGCCGCGCGAGGTGGTGGACGAGATCGTCGCGGTCGAGGGCTTCGTCGACGGCCGCACCGTCGCCCTGTAACGGGCCCCGCCGGCGCCGCGGCGCTCGCCTCTTAGACATTTCGTACAACTCCACCCGGGCGATCTTCTGCGCTTCGCTGTTGCCGCGCAGGCGCGAAAGCCGCGATGATGGGCGCTCCGAATCAGAGGGAGGAGTGCCGAGGTGGAGAGCGCAACGCTGACCGAGCCCGGTGGCGGCCGGTACGTGGCAGAGGACAAGGGCCTCAAGAAGAACGCCCTGGGGTTCATGTCCAGCGTGGTGATCGGGGTCGCCTCGACGGCGCCGGGCTACAGCCTGGCGGCGACGCTCGGATTCATCGCTGCGGCTGTCGGCTTCCAGAGCCCGGCGATCCTGTGGGTCTCGTTCATCCCGATGCTGTTCATCGCCGCGTCGTACTACTACATGAACCGCGCGGATCCGGACTGCGGCACGACGTTCTCCTGGGTGACGCGGGGCATGGGCCCCTTCGCCGGCTGGATGGGCGGCTGGGCCATCATCGTGGCCGACGTCATCGTGATGGCGAATCTCGCCCAGATCGCCGGCCTGTACACCTTCCTGCTCTTCGGCTGGCAAAGCGCGGCGGACTCGGTCTTCGCCGTGACGCTCGTGGGCGTCGTGTGGATCGCGATTATGACCGCGATCACGACGATCGGCATCGAGTTGAGCGCGCGGACCCAGTGGTTTCTGCTCGGGGCCGAGATCTTGACCCTCGCCGTCTTCGCCGTGGTGGCGCTCGTCAAGGTCTACGCCGGCAGCGCCGGGCCCGACTCCGTGAACCCCGAGCTGTCGTGGTTCTCGCCCTTCGCGATCGACTCGACGAGCGCGCTGACCTCCGGCGTACTGCTCGCGGTCTTCATCTACTGGGGGTGGGACAGCACGGTGACCGTCAACGAGGAGAGCGAGAACAGCAACGAAGGGCCCGGGAAGGCGGCCGTCGTCTCGACGATCATCCTCGTGCTGATCTACGTGGTCGTCGCCGTCGCTGCGCAGGCCTACGACGGAGTCGACACGCTGGTCAAGAACTCCGACGACGTCCTGAGCTCGCTGGGCACCAGCGTCTTCGGCTCGCCGCTCGACAAGATCCTCATCATCGCGGTGCTCTCATCGGCGGCGGCGTCGACGCAGACGACGATCCTGCCGACGGCGCGAACATCGCTGTCCATGGCGCGGGCCAAGGCGGCCCCCAAGAGCCTGGGCGACATCCACCCGCGCTACCTCACGCCGCACATTTCGACGATCCTCATGGGGTCGCTGTCGATCGTCTGGTACGTCGGGCTGACTATCATCAGCGAGAACGTGCTCTTCGACTCGCTCGCCGCGCTCGGGCTGATGATCGCCTTCTACTACGCGCTCAGCGGCTTCGCTTGCGTCATCTACTATCGACGCGAGCTGCTGCGCTCGGCCAAGAACCTGATCCTCATCGGGATCGCCCCTACGCTCGGCGGGATCATCCTCACCTATGTGTTCGTCAAGTCGTGCATCGACCTGTCGAAGCCAGAGAACTCGGAGTCCGGGGACTCGTGGTTCGGCATCGGGCCACCCCTGGTGATCGGGATCGCGTCCCTGCTCCTCGGGGTCATCCTCATGCTCATTTGGCGTTCCCAGGGCCACCCGGAGTTCTTCGGGCGAAAGCCCGAGACGGCGGACCCGAAGCTCCTGGAGAGCGGGACGGCGCGTACCTGATGCCCGCCGTCGTCGTCGGCTACGACGGGTCGGACGCGGGCCGCGCGGCGCTCGACACCGCGTTGGGGGTCGGGCACCTGCTCGGCGACCGCGTCATCGTCGTGTTCGCCTACGAGGTGAGCCGCCTGGGCGGCGAGGTCCCCGACTACGCCAAGGCGCTGCGCGAACGCGCCGAGGAGGTCATGAGCCACGCCCGCCACCACGCCGAGGCCCAGCAGGTGCCGATCGAGGCGGAGATCGTCGAACAGGACCCGGCGCAGGCGCTCGTCGACGTCGCCAACCAGCACGACGCCCGGATGATCGTCGTCGGCAGCCTCGGGGAGCGGCCGCTCAAGGGCGTGCTCGTCGGGTCGACGCCCTACCGGCTGCTGCACATCGCCGACCGGCCGGTGCTGATCGTTCCGACGGCGTAGGCGGTCAGGAGCGGTGCGCGCAGTCGTCATCACGCAGCACGGGCCGCCCGACGTGCTGCAGGTCCAGGAGCGCCCGGCGCCCGGGCGGCCGCTGGGCGACGAGGTGCTCATCGACGTCGCGGCGGCCGGGGTCGCCTTCGCCGACACCATGGCCCGCGTCGGGCTCTACCCGGATGCTCCCAAGCCGCCGGCGGTGGTGGGCTACGAGGTCGCCGGGACGGTGGCGGCGGTCGGGCCGGCCGTCGATGCGTTCGCCGAGGGCGACCGCGTGATGGCCGGGACGCGCTTCGGCGGCTACGCGGAGCAGGTCAAGGTTCGTGCTGCGGACGTCATCGCGCTTCCCAACGGGCTGAGCTTCGAGGAGGGGGCGGCGATTCCGGTCAACGCCTCGACGGCATGGGCGGGGCTGGTTCGCTTCGGCTCGCTCCACCCGGGAGAGCGCGTGCTCGTCCACGCCGCGGCCGGCGGCGTGGGCATCTTCGCGACCCAGATCGCCAAGCGGGTTGGCGCCGAGGTCTGGGGCACTGCCTCGCCGCGCAAGCACGAGGCGATCCGGGCGGCCGGCGTCGACCACGCCATCGACTACACGCGCTCGGGGTGGGAGAAGGCGGTGCCGAGGATGGACGTGATCATGGACGCGCTGGGCGGGCGGAGCTTCCGCCGCAGCTACGACCTGCTGCGGCCCGGCGGCCGTCTCGTCGCCTTCGGCGCCTCGTCGGTGATGTCGGGCGAGAAGCGCAACCTCGTGACCGCCGTGAGCGCCGCGGCGCGCATGCCGCGCTTCAACCTCATCAAGCAGACGTCGGAGTCAAAGGCGGTGATCGGGCTCAACATGCTGCGCCTGTGGGACGAGGCGGGCACGCTCCAGGCCTGGATCGATCCGCTCGTCGAGCTGCTCCAGGACGGGACCATCCGCCCCGTGGTCGCCGAGGCGGTGCCCTTCGCTCAGGCCCCCCGGGCCCACCGCCTGCTGGCCGAGCGCGCGAACGTCGGCAAGGTCGTGCTCGTCCCCTGACCGTCACGACGGCAGGTCGAGGACCGTGACGGCGACCGCGGTGAGCTTCGAATCGGAGGCGAACCACCTCGCACCGGCGCGGCAGGACAGCTCGACCACTCCTCCGGTCTCGCCGGTGAACTGGAGGTTCACCGTCGACCTGGTGCCGCTGCCCGGAGCGGGCGAGAGGTCCTGGCTCGCGCTGTCGATCGTCTGCGAGCCTCCCCTCAGCCGGCAGTCCGCGCCGGCCGCCTTCTTGGTCGCGAGCGTGGCGCGCGCGACGACGAGGTACTCGCCCGACGGGATGCGGAAGGCGAGCACCCGCCGGTACGCGCCGACCGGGACGTTCTTCGGCTGGACGCCTGCCGCCTTGGCGTAGGCGGCCGGCGGGGTGCCGCCCTGGGCAGGACGCGCTGCCGGCGGGTCGTCGCCGGAGCGCGCGAGCGCGAGGCCGCCGGTCACGGCTACCGCCCCCGCACAGGTGGTGAAGGCGGCGACGACGTGGGTGCGTCCGAGCTGCATGGGGCGTCTCCTCTCGGCGGTGCGGGTGAGTGACTACACGATGCTGAAGGAGCGTTTCCGGGTCTTGGAGGTGGCGCCCGCGTCGGCGGCCGTGACGCGGAAGCGGTACTTGGCGGGCTTGAGCTTCTTCTTCCCGAGGCGGCCGCTGAAGGCGATCTTGTTGGTGCCGGCAGCGGCGGCGCGGACGAGCGTGCCGCGGGTGACCCAGCGCGTGCAGCGCTTGGCCGACTTCGGCGCCTTGGACGCCTTGACGCAGTCCTTGCCCTTGCGCCGGCCTTTGCCCTGCTGCTCGACGAAGATGGTCAACGTCGCCGTGTGCGAGAGCGTGGTCGCGGCCGAGAGCTTGACCTTGAGCGTGGTCCCCACCGGCGCCTTCTTCTTCCTGGCGGCCGCGGCCGCGACGAGCGCGGTCGGCTTCTTGCCGGCGCGGAAGCGCTTGGCGGTGAGCTTGAGCTTCCCGAGCGTGATCGGGCCGCCCGGGTTGCCGCCGGTGTTTCCGCCGCCGCTTGACCCGCCCCCGCCGGACCCGCCCCCGCCGGTTCCCGGGTCGGGGCCGGAGCCGCCCGGGTCGGGGGTTCCGGGCGAGTCGGTGGTGAAGGTGAGGTCCGATCCGGTCGCGGACCCGACGACGTTGCTCGCGCGTACCCGGTAGTGGTAGGTCGTGCTCGGCTGCAGGTTGACGAGCTTGAGGTCGAGGATGTGGCCGAAGATGTCGGGGCCCACGTGGCTCGGGAAGAGCAGGAACGGCGTGAGCTCGTAGGCGAGCGTCTTGCCCCAGTTGAAGCGCCAGCTCGTCAGCGAGCCGGCGGGCGAGACGTTCGCGCGGATGCGCGCGACCGTCGAACCGACGTCCACTGCGCTCAGCGTCTGCACGGCGGGCGCCGGCGTCCGCTCGTCGGCCCCGATGTCGGGGTCGGCGCCGACGTCGCGAAGGTCGCCGTCGTAGTCGATCGCCGGCACGCCGGAGGCGGTGCCCGCGTCGATCGTCGGCGAGCTCGAGAGCTGATGGACGTCGCCGCTCGCGGCGTTGACCACCTTGGGCGCGGCGGTCTGGTTGAAGCTCTGGGAGATCGTCGCGTTCGTCGCCTGCTTGGTGTCGAAGTTGTCGTAAGCGGTCACGACGGTGGTGGGCAGGGACGGCGTTCCCAGCGCGTCGATGTCCGTGGCCCCGTAGGCGATGGTATTGCGGAGCTTCGCGCTCGTCGCCGTCGTGTTCGACCGGATGACGATCCCGATCGATTGTGCGCTGGTCGACCACGCCGTCACGTTCAGCAGGTCGAAGTCGCCGTCGGCGCCGAGGATTGCCGCTGGATTGCCCGTACCCGACGTGGTCGACACCGTGTTGCGAAGCACGGTCTGCCCGCGGATGACCATTCCCTCGTGCGCAGGCCCGAAGCCCCTGACGATCAGGGAGTCGAGCGTCGCGTTGGTGGCGTCGAGCGTCCAGTTGCCCCCCGTCCCGTGCTCGAGCGTGAGGTGGCGCAGGGTGCTCTCCACGGCGTTGACCGGGACCTGCGCCGTCGCCGCCCCGATGATGCGCGGCCGCGCCGCGCCGGTGGCGCCTCGCACGGTGATCCCGAGGAGGTTGAGCGGCGCGGAGAGCTGGTAGGTCCCAGCCCGCACCAGGACCTCGTCGGGGGAGCTGGCGGCAGCGACGGCCTTGGGCAAGGTGCAGGGCAGCGCAGCGTTCGTGCACGGGGCCACGCCGCCCCCGGAGACCGACGCGTAGCGCGTGGTCGCCGCTGCCGCGCTCGTCGCGCCCAGCGCGAGAGCCGTGATCGCGGCGACCATCGTCAGGGCCTGCTTCCTCATGGCTTCCACCTCCGGTGGATCGGTCGGTCTGGTCGGACAACCGAGCCGCTCGGGCGATCTTACGCCGCGTGGTACATTCCGGCAGGAATGTCGCACCTGCTCGACCTTCGCCTTCTTCTCCTCCCCCCTCGGGGGGAATAGCGCGTGGCGGCCGCGATGCCGCAAACCAGCCGAGAAGAAGCCGCAGGACGAGAGACAAGGAGCGACCGATGGATCCCAATCGAGTACTGATCTTCGACACCACGCTGCGCGACGGCGAGCAGTCGCCCGGCATCTCGCTCAACACGGCGGAGAAGCTCGAGATCGCCCACCAGCTCGCGCGCCTGGGCGTCGACGTGATCGAGGCGGGCTTCCCGATCACCTCGCCGGGGGACTTCGAGGCCGTGCAGGCGATCTCGCGGGAGGTCGAGGGACCGATCGTGGCCGGGCTGGCCCGCACCCACCAGCAGGACATCGACGCGGCCTACAACGCCGTCTCCGACGCCGCGCGGCCGCGCATCCACACCTTCATCTCGACCTCGGACATCCACATCCGCCATCAGCTCCAGACCACGCGCGAGGACGTCAAGGGCCAGACCCGCGCGGCGGTCGCCCACGCCCGGGGCTACGTCGACGACGTCGAGTTCTCGCCCATGGACGCGACGCGCGCCGAGCTCGAGTTCACGGCCGAGGTGTGCCAGATCGCCATCGACGAGGGCGCGACGACGATCAACGTCCCCGACACCGTCGGCTACACGATGCCCCAGGAGTTCGACGCCTACCTGCGGCGCCTCTACGAGCTCGTCCCGGCCCTGAAGGACGTCGTGCTGTCCGTGCACTGCCACGACGACCTCGGCCTCGCGGTCGCCAACTCGTTCGCCGGCGTGATGGCCGGCGCGCGCCAGGTCGAGTGCGCCGTCAACGGGATCGGGGAGCGGGCGGGCAACGCCTCGCTCGAGGAGATCGTGATGCTCCTGCACACGCGCCGCGCGGACATCGGCGACCTGGGCACGGGCTGTGACACCCGCGAGATCTCGCGGACGAGCCGGCTCGTCTCGCGGCTGACCGGCTACGTGGTGCAGCCCAACAAGGCGATCGTCGGCCGCAATGCGTTCGCCCACGAGTCGGGCATCCACCAGGACGGCGTGCTCAAGGAGCGCACGACCTACGAGATCATGGACGCGACGACCGTGGGCCTCGACGCCAACGCGATCGTGCTCGGCAAGCACTCCGGCCGCCACGCGCTCCAGCGGGCGCTGTCCGATCTCGGCTTCGAGGTCTCGGGCCATGGGCTCAACCAGGCCTTCAAGCGCTTCAAGGAGATCGCCGACAAGAAGAAGCACGTGACCGCGATGGACCTCGAGGCGCTCGTCACCGACGAGCTGCGCGAGACGGTCACCGGCTTCGAGCTGCTGTGGTTCGACGTCGAGGCGTCCTCGCGGAGGCCGCCGCACGCGACGGTCGCGGTGCGCACGCCCGACGGCGAGGAAGTCACCGGCAACTTCACCGGCGACGGCCCGGTCGACGCGATCTTTCGCGCGCTGAACTCGGCGACGGGGATCGAGGCGAAGCTGCGTGAGTTCCGCGTCGACGCGGTCACCGGCGGTCAGGACGCGCTGGGGGAGACCTCCGTCGTCCTCGAGCTCGAGGGGCAGAGCGCCTCGGGTCAGGGCGTCTCGACCGACATCATCGAGGCCGCCGCGCGCGCCTATGTGCGTGCGCTCTCCAACGTCGTGCGCAAGGCCCGCGAGCGCGTGCCCGACGAGGCGCGGGTCGCCGAGCTCGAGCCGACCCCGTAGGGCGGGGCGCGCTCAGGCTGCGTCGCCCGCCCGCGCGCCGCGGCCCTCCCCGATCGTGAGCCCCTGCTCGTAGCCGGCGGCCAGGGCGGCGGCGCGCCGGGCGGGGTCCATGAGCTCGACGCCCATCGCGTCCGCGGCGCGCTGGTCGGGGCCCAGCACGTCGACGTGCGCGCCCTTGCGACGCATCGCGAGCGCCTCGACGCCCGCCGTCGCGCGGACCAGGGCGACGACCGGGCCGCCGCGCGAGAGCACGCCTCCGGCCAAGGCCGACGCGGAGTTGAGGCACAGGATGCGGGCGTTGGCCCCCACGGGGGCAGCGTCGATGTTCGACGGGCTCCAGGCCCCGGCGTCGAGGTACTCACGCTCCCCGATCTTCATCGGCCGGAAGCGTCCCGGGATCGAGCACGACGCGGTGACCGCCTCGGCGACCGTGGCCCGCGGCGCGCCCGGGGCGCCGAACACCACCCGGCGCCCGGTCGCGCGGTCGACCGTGGCGATCCGCAGGCGGCCGTCGAAGCGCACACCCAGCCGCTCGATCTCGCGCGTCAGCTCGTCGAGCCGCTCCTCGCCGCGCGGCAACGCGGCGAGCATGGCCCGCCGGCTGATCGCCCGCGTCGGGGCGCCGAGCGGGGCCGCGCGGATGACCAGCGGGCCGGTGAGCGCGACCGACCACCGCACCGCGGCGCGGGCCAGGGCCTCGGCCGCGCCGGGCTCGCGCGGCTCCTCGCGCGGGGTGATGTCCATGTCGGCCTCGGCGGGCCGCCGCGGCGAGCGGCCGGCGGCGAGGTTGGCCGCGACGATCGAGCCCGCTGAGGAGCCCACCAGGTACTCGCACTCGCGGAAGTCCACGCCGGTCGCGTCCTCGAGCCCGCCGAGCAGGCCGGTCATCCACGCCTCGCCGACGACGCCGCCGACGGCGAGGACGAGCGCGTCGGGGCGCTGGAAGTCTGAGGCGGGCACGGGCCGGGAGGGTAGCCGCCGCCACGTCCTGTACGTGATAACGTACGCTCGTAATGAGCGTTGCCCTCGAGCCCGTGACCACGGTCCCGCTGGGCCCGCGCGTGCGCGCGCTGCGCGAGGGCATGGACCTCTCGCTGCGCGACCTCGCCGATCGCTGCGGGGTCAGCGCGCCGATGCTGTCACAGGTCGAGCGCGGCGAGACGAGCCCGACGCTTGCCGTCGCCGCGCGGATCGCCGCCGGCCTGGATCTGCGCCTCTCCCAGCTCCTGCGCCTCGACGAGGGCGGCTCGGTGTCCGTCGTCCGCCGCGGCGAGGGCCGCAGCGGCGGCCGTCGCGGGCACCGCTACGAGGTCCTCACGCCGCCGCTGCCGGGCCAGCGCGCCGAGGTCTCGAGCCATACGCTGGCCCCCGGAGCCAAGACCGGCGGCGCGGGCGACCCGCCCATGCACGAGGCCGGCAGCCGCGAGACGGCGGTGGTCGAGTCCGGGCGCGTGAAGCTCGTCATCGACGGCGCGCGCCACGACCTGCGCACCGGGGACTCCGTGACCTTCGATGCCGACCTTCCCCACCACTTCGAGAACCCGGGGCGGGATCAGGCGAGCCTGCTCGCCGTCGTCTCCGCCGGCCTGCGAAGGAGCTGACCGACCGATGCCGCCGACCACCGACCCACCCACGCCGCCGACCACCCTGTTCGAGAAGATCTGGGACGCCCACGACGTCTTGCCGGGCCTGCTCTACGTCGACCTGCACCTCGTCCACGAGGTCACGAGCCCCCAGGCGTTCGACGGCCTGCGCCTCGCCGGCCGCGCGGTGCGCCGCCCCGACCGCACGCTGGCGACCGCCGACCACAACGTGCCGACCGACGGCACGCCGGTCGCCGCGCGGATCCGCGACGAGCTCTCCCGCGTCCAGGTCGAGACGCTCGAGCGCAACTGCGCGCAGTTCGGCGTCCCGCTCTACTCGCTGGGCTCCGAGCACCAGGGCATCGTCCACGTGATCGGCCCCGAGCTCGGGGTGACCCAGCCCGGGATGACCATCGTCTGCGGCGACTCGCACACCGCGACCCACGGCGCCTTCGGCGCGCTGGCCTTCGGGATCGGGACAAGCGAGGTCGAGCACGTGCTCGCAACCCAGTGCCTCGTGCAGCGCAAGCCCCGTTCCATGCGCATCCGCTACAACGGCGAGCCGGGAAGCGGGATCACCGCCAAGGACCTCATCCTCGCGACCATCGGCCAGATCGGCGTGGACGGCGCGGCCGGCCACGTCGTCGAGTACGCCGGGCCGGCGATCGAGGCGCTCTCGATGGAGGGCCGCATGACGATCTGCAACATGACCATCGAGGCCGGCGGCCGGGCCGGGATGGTCGCTCCCGACGACACAACCTTCGCGTGGGTGCAGGGCCGGCCGGGCGCACCGCCGGAGTCCGAGCTCGACGAGGCGGTGGCCGGCTGGCGCGAGCTGCGCACCGACCGCGGCGCCGGCTTCGACAAGGAGGTCGTCGTCGACGCGGCGGCGCTCTCGCCCCAGGTCACCTGGGGCACCACCCCCGGCCAGGTCGTCGGCGTGGCCGAGAGCGTCCCCGAGCCGAGCACCGAGGGCGAGGAGCGCGCGCTGCGCTACATGGCCCTCGAGCCCGGCACGCCCATGCGGGAGGTCCGCCTGGACCGTGTCTTCATCGGCTCGTGCACCAACAGCCGCATCGGCGACCTGCGCGCCGCCGCGAGCATGGTCCAGGGGCGGCGCGTAGCCGACCACGTCGACGCGATGGTCGTCCCCGGCTCCCAGCAGGTCCGCCTGCAGGCCGAGCGCGAGGGCCTGGACCGCGTCTTCGAGGCCGCCGGTTTCGACTGGCGCAGCGCGGGATGCTCGATGTGCCTGGGCATGAACCCTGACATCGCCGCCCCGGGCGAGCGCGTCGCCTCGACCTCCAACCGCAACTTCGAGGGGCGCCAGGGCAGGGGCGCGCGCAGCCACCTCGTCTCACCCCAGATGGCGGCTGCCGCGGCCATCGAGGGTCACTTCGTCGACATCCGCGAGTGGGAGGTCGCGCGCAGCGCGGCCGGTCAACGACGATCGGATGTCGGCGGGCCGTCTCAGGACGCGGGGCTGGACGCCCCGCGGAGGTAACCCTGCCGTGGATCCATTGCGCACGATCACCGGCCACGTCACCCACCTCGACCGCGCCGACGTCGACACGGACCAGATCATCCCCAAGCAGTTCCTCAAGCGCGTCGAGCGCACCGGCTTCGGCGAGTTCCTCTTCCACGACTGGCGCAAGGAGCCCGGCTTCGAGCTGCCGGCCAACCCGATCCTCGTCGCCGGGCGCAACTTCGGCTGCGGCTCCTCGCGCGAGCACGCCCCGTGGGCCCTGGAGGACTACGGCTTCGAAGCCGTCGTCGCCCCGAGCTTCGCCGACATCTTCCACTCCAACTGCACGAAGATCGGCCTGCTGCCGGTGGGCCTGCCCGAGGAGGAGTGCCAGGCCCTCGCGCGGGCCGGCGAGGCCGAGATCGACCTCGAGGCCCAGGAGGTTCGCTTCGAGGGGCGTGCGGTGCGCTTCGAGATCGACCCCGAGATCAAGCACCGCCTCCTCAACGGGCTCGACGACATCGCGGCCTCGCTGCAGGAAGAGGACGCGATCGTCGAGTACGAGCGCGACCGCGAGCGCGCCGGCCCGGTCACCACGTCGCTCTAGGTAGCGTTGGGAGCCGTGCCCTGGCGTGCCGCGATCCTCGCGACGCTGGCCCTCCTCGCCCTGTCGGGCGCGGGCTGCGGTGTCGGCTTCGACGCGCCGCGCGACAGCGCGCCGGCGTGGGCGCCCGCCTCGCGCGCGAAGATCACCCCCGGGGTCCAGACGCGCACCAAGGGCGGTCAGTGCACGTCGAACTTCGTCTTCTACGACGGCAAGGACGTCTACCTGGGCCAGGCTGCGCACTGCTCCTCGACCGGCGGTGAGTCCGACACCGACGGCTGCAGCACCGGCTCGCGGCCGCTCGGCACGCCGGTGGCCATCCAGGGCGCGAGCCGTCCGGGGACCCTGGTCTACAACTCGTGGCTGGCCATGCGCAAGGCGGGCGAGCCCGACAAGGACACGTGCCGGTTCAACGACCTCGCGCTCGTCCGCATCGACCCGGCCGACCTGGACCGCGTCAACCCGTCAGTGCCGAAGTTCGGCGGCCCCAGCGGCCTGGGCACGGCGGCCAGGGGCGAGAAGGTCTTCACCTACGGCAACTCGGAGCTGCGCCTGGGCATCGCGCTGCTCAGCCCCAAGAACGGGGTCGTGCTCAGCAACGAGGACGGCGGCTGGAACCACGTGGTCCTCACGGCGACGCCCGGGATCCCGGGCGACTCGGGGAGCGGCTTCCTCAACCGCCAAGGCCAGGCCTTCGGCGTGCTCTCGACGCTCGACTTCCTCGGCCGGCCCGGCAGCAACGGGGTCGGCGACCTGAGCAGGGAGCTGGCCTACGCCCGCGCCCACGGGTTCGCCGGCCTGCAGCTCGGGGTGGGCACCGAGAAGTTCCGGTCGAGCCTGTTCGGCATCATCTGACGTCGTGGCCCAGCACATCGTCACCCTGCCCGGCGACGGCATCGGGCCCGAGGTCATGGCGCCGGCCGTCGAGATCCTCGAGCGCCTCGGCGGCGTGACCTTCGAGCCCCACCTCTTCGGCGGTGCGGCGATCGACGTGCACGGTGTCGCGCTCACCGACGAGACGCTCGAGGCCTGCCGCCGAGCCGACGCGGTGCTGCTCGCAGCGGTCGGCGGCCCGAAGTGGGACACGACCAACCCGGCGGCGCCGAGGCCCGAGCAGGGCCTGCTCGGCCTGCGCAAGGGCCTCGGGCTCTACGCGAACCTGCGGCCGGTCCGCCCGCTTCGCGCGCTCTACGACGCGAGCCCGCTGCGTCCCGAGATCATCGAGGGCACCGACCTGCTCGTCGTCCGTGAGCTGACGGGCGGGATCTACTTCGGCGCGAAGGAGCGCGCCGGCGACCGAGCCAGCGACGAGTGCGTCTACAGCGTTGGAGAGGTCGAGCGGATCGCCCGCGTGGGGTTCGAGGCGGCGCGGTCGCACGTGACGAGCGTCGACAAGGCCAACGTGCTCGAGACCTCGCGGCTGTGGCGCGAGGTCGTCACCCGCGTCCAGGCCGAGGAGTTCCCGGACGTCCACCTCGAGCACGTGCTCGTCGACAACGCCGCGATGCAGCTCGTCGCCTCGCCGCGCCGCTTCGACGTGATCCTCACCGAGAACATGTTCGGCGACATCCTCAGCGACGAGGCCGCGATGCTGACCGGCTCGATCGGGCTGCTGCCCAGCGCCTCGCTCGGCGGGGAGACCGGGGAGGATTCGCGTTCGAGCCCG
This sequence comes from uncultured Actinomycetes bacterium, assembly GCA_963728925.1. GTDB lineage: Bacteria > Actinomycetota > Thermoleophilia > Solirubrobacterales > Solirubrobacteraceae > JBBPZA01. Next base: position 58,972 of record CAVSMB010000036.1, read on the forward strand.
GGCGCCCCCGGGCTCTTCGAGCCGGTCCACGGCTCGGCGCCCGACATCGCCGGGCGCGGGATCGCCAACCCGCTCGCGATGTTCCTCTCGGCCGCGCTCATGCTGCGCCACGGCCTCGGTCGACCGGACGACGCCGCGGCTCTAGAATCGGCGGTCGATCGCGCGCTCGAGGGCGGTCTTCGCACCGTGGACCTCGGAGGGGACGCCACGACGGCGATCGCCACCGAGGCCGTCCTGTCCAACCTCTAGGAGCAGCACGTGCAGCCAGTCGAGGTCATCTGGATGAACGGGGAGTTCGTCGCCTGGGAGGACGCCAAGGTCCACGTGCTGACCCACGGCCTGCACTACGGCACGGGCGTCTTCGAAGGGGTGCGCTGCTACGACACGGCCGACGGCCCCGCGGTGTTCCGTCACCGCGAGCACCTCGAGCGCCTCTACAAGTCCGCCGAGCTCTACTACATGCCGGTCCCCTACGAGCTCGAGGAGCTGCGCACCGCGACGCTCGACCTGATCGGGCGCAACGGCCTGGAGTCCTGCTACATCCGCCCGCTCGTGTATCGCGGGTACGGCCAGATGGGGCTGAACCCGCTGGACGCGCCGGTCGACGTGACGATCGCCGCGTGGCCGTGGGGCGCGTACCTGGGCGAGGAGGGCAAGCGCCTCGGCGTGCGCGCGAAGGTCTCCTCGTGGCGCCGGATCAGCCCCGACTCGCTGATCCCCCACGCCAAGGCCTCGGGCCAGTACCTCAACAGCGTGCTCGCCAAGGTCGAGAGCGTGAAGGGCGGCTACGAGGAGGCGATCCTCCTCGACGACAAGGGCAACGTGTGCGAGGGCTCGGGCGAGAACCTCTACGTGGTCGCCGACGGCACGATCTTCACGCCGCCCCAGACCGCGAGCATCCTCGACGGCATCACGCGCCGCTCGGTGATCGAGATCGCTCGCGACCTCGGCCACACCGTCGTCGAGCGCGACGTCGCTCGCGCCGAGCTCTACCTCGCCGACGAGGTCTTCTGCTCGGGCACGGCGGCGGAGATCGTCCCGATCCGCCAGGTCGACGACCACGACATCGGCGGGGGCGAGCCAGGCCCGGTCACGCGCGGGATCCAGTCGGTGTTCGAGGCGGCCATCTGCGGACGGAACGAGCGCTACCGTCAGTGGCTCGATCCCGTGCCCGTCCTCTCGCGTCCCGAGCGTTGACCCGCCCCATCCAGCTCTACGACACCACCCTGCGTGACGGCATGCAGGGCGAGGGGATGTCGCTCTCGGCCGAGGAGAAGCTGCGGCTCGTGCACCGCCTCGACGCGCTCGGCATCCACCTGATCGAGGCGGGCTTCCCGTCCTCCAATCCCAAGGAGCTCGAGCTCTTCGCGCTGCTCGGCACCGAACGCCTCGCGCACGCGGAGATCGCCGCCTTCGGGATGACGCGCCGCCGCGACACGCGGGCGGACGACGATCCCGGCCTGCGGGTCCTCGCCGAGTGCTTCGCGCCGGTCTGCACGCTGGTCGGGAAGACCTGGGGCCTGCATCTCGAGAAGGTCGTGCGCGTCGACCCCGAGGAGAACCTGCGCATGATCGCCGACTCGGTGGCCTTCCTGGTCGCCCAGGGCAAGCGCGTCGTCTACGACGCCGAGCACTTCTTCGACGGCTGGCGCGACGATCCGGTCTACGCGTTGCGCTGCCTGCGCGCCGCCGCGGAGGCGGGCGCGGAGACCGTCGTGCCATGCGACACCAACGGCGGCACGCTGCCCGAGGGGATCGGCGCCGCGATCGACGAGGTGCTCGAGGCCTTCGCGGGCACCGAGGTCGTGGTCGGGATCCACTGCCACAACGACGCCGAGTGCGCGGTGGCCAACACGCTCGAGGCCGTCTGTCGCGGCGTGACCCACGTGCAGGGCACGATCAACGGCTACGGCGAGCGCTGCGGCAACGCGAACCTCGTCTCGATCATCCCCAACCTCCAGCTCAAGCTCGGCCGCCCGTGCGTGACCGACGAGCAGCTCGCCTCGCTCACCGAGGCCGCGCACTTCGCCGACGAGCTGCTCAACCTGACCCCGCACCCCGACCAGCCCTACGTGGGGAAGAACGCCTTCGCGCACAAGGGCGGGATGCACATCGCGGGCGTCAACGCTGACCCGGCGACCTTCGAGCACCTCGATCCCGCGCTGGTCGGCAACCGGCGCGACCTTCTCATCTCCGAGCTCTCGGGCAAGGGGACCGTCGAGTCACGCGCCGCCGAGGCGGGGATCGGCCTCGACGGGGAGGCGGCGCGGCGCGTCGTCGGGCGCGTCAAGGACCTCGAGCATCGCGGCTACCAGTACGAGGCTGCCGACGGCTCGTTCGACCTGCTCCTGCGCAAGGAGGCCGGGGACTACGAGCCGCTCTTCCGGCTGGAGTCCTGGCGAGCGATCGTCGAGAAGCGAGCGGACGGGCGGGTAGAGACCGAGGCGACGATCAAGATCTGGGTCGACGGCGAGCGCTACGTCCGCACCGCGGAGGGCAACGGCCCGGTCAACGCGCTGGACTGCGCGCTGCGGGCCGCGATCACGGAGATCCACCCGCAGCTCGACGAGATCGAGCTCGTGAACTTCAAGGTTCGCATCCTCGACGAGACCAAGGGCTCGGGTGCGGTGACGCGCGTGCTCCTCGACGCCTCCGACGGCCGGGAGGTGTGGGGATCGATCGGCGTGTCGGAGAACGTCATCGAGGCGTCCTGGGAGGCGCTCGTCGATTCGCTCGAATACGCGATGCAGGGCGACCGCGCGATCACGAAGGCGTGACCGGCCCCCGCGCCCGGCCGGCCGGCGTGGCGGGTGCGATCCGGCCCGCGCGGTGCTCGCCCGCAGGTCCGGCATGACCGACGAGCGCGGCGTCGAGCCGATTCCCCTCGCGCGGCCGGTGATCGGCGCGCGCGAGGAGGAGCTCGTCCTCGGCGTGCTGCGCTCGCGCCGGCTCTCGCTCGGCCCGCGCCTGGCGCAGTTCGAGGAGGCGTTCGCCGCCCGCCTCGGCGTGCCTCACGCGAGCGCGGTGTCCAGCGGTACCGCGGGTCTGCACCTCGGGCTTCGCGCGCTCGGCGTGGGGGAGGGCGACGAAGTGGTCACGAGCCCGCTGTCCTTCGTGGCCTCCGCCAACTCGGTCCTCTACGAGCGTGCGCGGCCGGTCTTCGCCGACATCGACCGGCGCACCCTGAACCTCGACCCGGCGGCCGCCGCCGCGGCGGTCACCGGCCGCACCACGGCGCTGCTCCCCGTCCACATCTTCGGCTACCCGGCCGATCTGCCGGCGCTCGAGCGCCACGGCCTGCCGATCGTCGAGGACGCGTGCGAGGCGCTGGGCGCCGTCCATGCCGACGGCGTCGCGGTCGGCGGCCGCGGGCATCCGGCGGTCTTCGGGTTCTACGCGAACAAGCAGCTCACCACCGGCGAGGGCGGGATGGTGACGACGGGTGAGGAGGCCGTGAAGGTCTCGGTCGACGCCGAGCGCAACCAGGGCCGCGCCCCCGACATGGGCTGGCTCGACCACGACCGGCTGGGCTTCAACTACCGCCTCTCAGACCTGCAGTGCGCGCTCGGCCTGGCCCAGCTCGAGCGCCTTGACGCGATGCTCGCCGACCGCGCTCGCGTCGCGGCGAGCTACGGCGAGGCGCTCGCCGGCCTCGCGGCGCAGGACGGCCTGGAGCTGCCCTGCCCGGACGAGGGCGGCGACGTGCGCGGCTGGTTCGTCTACGTCGTGCAGCTCCCGCCCGGCGTCGACCGCGACGCGGCTGTGCCCGCGCTGCGCGAGCGCGGCGTCGACTCCAAGCCCTACCTCCCGGCCATCCACCTGATGTCGTTCTACCGCGAGCGCTTCGGCCACCGCGAGGGAGAGTTCCCGGTCTGCGAGGACGTCGCGGCGCGCTCGCTGGCGCTGCCGTTCTTCCCCGAGCTGACCGAGGGACAGGTGGCGCGCGTCGCGCAGGCGCTGGGCGAGGTCGTGCGCTCGCGCGCGCCGGCGTAGCCAGAGGCCTAGCCGACCGGAGCTCGCAGCCGCCTGGCGTAGCCCACGAAGCCGGTGGCCGCCACGGCCCGTCGCTGGCCCGCGCTCGCGCGGTGCAGCTCGCCGGCCGTCATGCCGTTGCGCTCGTAGGTCGCGCGGGCGGCGGCGTTCTCGAGGTCGGTGTCGAGGGCGAGGAAGCGGCAGCCCTCCTCGAGCGCGCGGGCGCCGGCGGCGTCGAGCAGCGCAGAGGCGACGCCGCGGCGGCGGGCCGCCGGGTGCACGGCGAGCGCGTCGACGTACCACGAGCCGGGCGGAGGCGGCGGGGTGAGCTGGGCGGCCACCCACATGGAGCGGGCGATGCCGGGCCAGCGGGTCAGCGGGATCCGCAGCATCGCGCCGCGAAGGAAGCGCCTGGTACAGCGACCCTCCTCCTCGACCGGGAAGCCCGCCAGCACGCCGGCCGGCCGGCCTTCGAGCTCCGCCACCAGGCAGACCTCGTAGCTCGCCGAGTGGCCGGGCTGCCCGTAGAGGGCCCGGAGGATGCGCAGCGCGCGCTCGCGCGAGCCGGCAAAGCGGTCGTAGTGGGCGGCGGCCGAGAGGTAGAGGAGATCGGGCGCGCCGGAATCCTGCGGCCTGGCCTGTCGGACGGTCGGGGTGGGCATGGCCGCTGCCATAATCGCGGCAGATGGACAGGCAGCACTCCGAGGTGGCGCGCCGGCGACAGGCTCGGCGCGTCGGCGCCGCCGGCTTCCTGCTCGCCTGCGCCCTGCCGGTGATCCTGTGGCGCCACGTGATCACCGACGTCGCCTCGGGCTTCCGGCTCGACGCCACCTATCTCGTGACGGGCTGGACCCCGTGGGTGCTCATCGGCGCGGGCCTGGTCTTCTTCGTCCCCGTCGCGTGGTCGGCGGGCCGCGACCCCGAGAGCCGCTGGTACCCGCGCGCCCGCAACGCCTACGCCGGCTGGGGAATCAGCCTCTACCTGCTCGGCTGCGCGCTCGCCACGCAAGTCAGCCAGATCAACCACAACTTCTCGCCCTGAGCGCCGCCTGGCCGCCCCTGGCGGCGTCATCGCCGGCTCACGTGCGGAGCCTGAGCGCCGCGCGACCGCCCCTGGCGACGTCCTCGCTCGCTCGCGTGCGGAGTACGCCACGCTCTCACTGCGTCCTTGCCAGGGACCGGTTCGCGGCGCTCAGGAGCGCCTCGTCGGTCCGGTCGCGCGGGCGTTCGTAGACTCCGCGGCCCGATGTCGCGCTTCTCCGAGCCGCAGGATCCCGTCTTCCGACGACTGAACGCGTCGATCGGCTTCGACTGGCGGCTGGCTCCCTACGACGTCGCGCAGTCGCGCGCCCACGCGTCGATGCTCGCCGCCCGCGGGATCATCAGCGAGGACGAGCGCGACGAGCTGCTCGGCGGGCTGGCGGCCGTGGAGCGCGAGCTCGACGATGGCGCCTTCGCGTTCGCCGACGACGACGAGGACATCCACATGGCCGTCGAACGGCGGCTCACCGAGATCGTCGGCCCCGTGGGCGGCAAGCTCCACACGGCCCGCTCGCGCAACGACCAGGTCGCGACCGACATGGCGCTCTTCGTGCGGGCCCACGCCGCCGGGACCGGCGAGGCGGTGCGTGACGTCATGGCGGCGCTGGCCGACCTGGCCGAGCGACACCTTGATTGGGCGATGCCCGGCTACACCCATCTGCAGCGCGCGCAGCCCGTCTACCTGTCCCACCACCTGCTCGCCTACTTCTGGATGCTCGAGCGCGACCTGCGGCGCTTCGCGGCCGCGTCCGCCGCGACCGGTCGGCTGCCGCTCGGCGCGGGCGCGCTGGCCGGGGTCAACTTCGACACCGACCGAGCCGCGGTCGCCGCGCAGCTCGGCTTCGCCGGCGTCGCCGAGAACTCGATCGACGCGGTCTCCAACCGCGACTTCGTGCTGGACTACCTCGGCGCCGCCGCGACGTGCGCGACCCACCTGTCGCGGCTAGGGGCGGAGATCGTCCTGTGGTCGAGCGAGGAGTTCGGCTTCTGCCGGGTGGCCGACGCGTGGGCGTCGGGCTCCTCGATCATGCCCCAGAAGAAGAACCCCGACGCCGCGGAGCTGCTGCGTGCGAAGGCGCCGCGGGTCGCCGGCCATCTCGTCGCTCTCCACGGGGTCATGCACGGGCTGCCGCTGACCTACAACAAGGACCTGCAGGAGGACAAGGAGCACCTCTTCGACGCGGTCGACACCATCGACCTGTCCCTTGCGGCGGCGCGCGGGATGCTCGAGACCATCACCTTCGACCGCGAGCGCCTGGCCCGGGCCGCGAGCGACGAGTTCCTCGCCGCGACCGACGTCGCCGATCTGCTCGTGCGCCGAGGGGTGCCGTTCCGCGAGGCGCACGGCGTGGTAGCCGGGCTCGTCCGCAGTGCGCTGGAACGTGGTGAGTCGCTCTCGGAGCTCGATCGCGAGGCCCTCGCCGCCCAGCACCCCGAGCTCGACGAGGAGTTCTACGAGGTGCTGGCCGGCGGCCGCTGGCTCGAGTCCAAGGTCTCTGAGGGCGGCACCTCGCTGGGGCGCGTGCGCGAGCAGCTCGGCCGCGCCCGCACCGCTCTCGACGGGCGATGAGCGCGTTCCCCGCGCCCGAACCGTCCGCCGGCGCGGCCGCGCCCGCCGCGCGCGGCCCTGCCGATCCCTTCGCCGCGCCGGTCGTCGCCCTCGCCCGCGCGCTCGTCGGCTGGGAGGTGTGGCACGAGCGCGTGGGCGGCCGGATCGTGGAAACCGAGGCCTACCACGACTCCGAGCCGGCGTGCCACGCGCACGTCGGGCGTACGGCGCGCACGCACGTGCTGTTCGGCCCGCCGGGGCGCGCCTACGTCTACCGCTCCTACGGCATCCACGCCCTGCTCAACGTCGTCGCCGAGCCCGAGGGGATCGGCGCGGCCGTGCTCGTGCGGGCGCTCGAGCCGCTCGAAGGGGTCGACGTGATGCGCGCGCGTCGCGGGCTGGTGCGCCTCGAGGGCCTCTGCTCGGGGCCGGGCAAGCTCACCCAGGCCCTCGGGATCGGCCTGGAGCTCAACGACAGCGACCTTCGTGACGGCCCGATCCGCCTCGTCCCGCCCCCGGCCGGCGCACGGGCGCCACGACTCGCGGTCGGCCCGCGGATCGGGATCACGAAGGCGGCGGACCTGCCGTGGCGCTTCGCCCGGGCCGGAAGCCGCTTCGTCTCGCGGCCGCGGCCGCCGGGCGACGCGCCGGGCGGCTAGCCCGACGTCCCGCCCGTGCCGTCGCCGGTGCTGTCGCCCGAGCCGTCGGACGTGCCCGAGCCGTCCCCTGAGCCCGAGGTCCCGGAGCCGTCGCCCGAGCTGTCGGACGTGCCCGAGCCGTCGCCCAAGCTGTCGGAGGTCGCGGAACCGTCGCCGGAGCTGTCGGACGTGCCCGAGCCGTCGCCCGAGCTGTCGGACGTTCCCGACTCGTCGGTGGTGGTCCCGGACCCGGAGTCATATCCGGTGCCGGAGCCGTCTCCGGTACCCGACTCGTCGCCGGTGCCCGGGCCGAAGCTGTACTGGCTCGCGGGGAGGCCGTTGGGCAGGATCCGGTCGGGCTTGGCCTGATCGAGCTCGTCGATCACGCCGCGGTCGCCGAGGATCCCCATCGCCGACTCCATGAACGAGCGCCAGATGTCGGCCGGGAAGGTGCCACCGGCGACGGCCGAGCCGTTGTACTCGGTCTTCATGGGCTGGAGCCGGTCGGAGTACCCGACCCAGACGGCCACCGTGTAGAACTCGTTGTAGCCGACGAACCACGCGTCGCCGTAGTTCTCGGTGGTGCCCGTCTTGCCGGCCTCGAACGTCCCGTCGCCGAGCTGGGCCGACGTGCCGGTGCCGTCCTGGATCACGCCCTCGAGCATCCCCGTCTCGGTGTCCGCGACGTCGGTCGTGAGGATGCGCGTCTCCTTGGAGCGGTTGCGCGCGATGGTGTCGCCGTTCTTGTCCTGTACCGAGAGCAGTCCCACCGGACCCCGCTTCTGGGCGCCGAGCGAGCCCGTGATCCGCAGGCCGCGCCGCGCAAGCGTCTGGTAGGCGTGCGCCATGTCGAGGGGCGTGACGCCCTGCTTCAGGCCGCCGAGGGTGACCGCGTAGTTGCTGGACACGCGTGTGCGGATGCCCATCTTGCGGGCGAGCCGGGCGATCTTCTTCGTCCCCACCTTGATCCCCATCTCCGCGAAGACCGAGTTGTCGGACTGCGCGGTGGCGTCGGTGAGCGTCGTCGTCCCGCTGTACTCGTCGTTGTAGTTGTTGACCGGGAAGTACTCCTTGTCCTTGGACTTTGGAACGCGGAAGAACTTCCTCTTGGACTCCCACACAGAGTCGGGCGAGACCCCGTTCTTCAGCGCGGTGGCGAGGACGAAGGGCTTGAACGCGGAGCCAGGCTGGCGCTGCCCCTGGGTCGCGAGGTTGAAGGGCTGCTCGTTGTAGCCCTTGAGCCCGCCGACCATCGCGGCGACGCCGCCGGTGCGGTTGTCGATGGCCACGAGCGCGGCGTTGGGGCCCGCCCCGGCCAGGTTCTCGTCAACCGCCTGCTGGGCGGCGCGCTGGAGGTCCAGGTCGAGCGTTGTCTTGATCTTCAGGCCGCCCGCGAAGGCGCGCTGGGCCCCGAAGCGGTCGACCACCTGCTGCTTGACCCAGGTCGTGAAGTACGGGGCCTGCGACTCCTCGCGGGGAGGCTCGATGTCGGCCTTGGTCGGCAGCGCCTGGACGAGCGACCGCCGGTAGATCGGCCGGTCGATGTAGCCCTGCTGGAGCATGTTGAGCAGCACGAGGTTGCGACGCGCCTTCGCGGCCGCGGGGTGGGCGACGGGATCGTAAGCGGCCGGCGAGGCGACCACGCCCGCGATCAGCGCGGCCTGGTCGGGGCGAAGCGTGGCGGCGCAGCCGGGCAGCCCGGGGGCCCCGCAGACCTTCTGCCCGCTCTGGGTGCCGAAGTAGGTGCGCGCCGCCGACTCGATCCCGTAGGCGCCGTTGCCGAAGTAGATCGCGTTGAGGTACTCGGTGAGGATCTTCTTCTTGGACCACTTCTTGGTCAGGTGGTAGGCAAGGGCCGCCTCACGCAGCTTCTGGAAGAGCGTCCGGGTCTGCTGGGTCTGGAGGGCGTTCTTGACGAACTGCTGGGCGACCGTGGAGCCGCCCTGGGCCGCGCGCTTGTTGAGCAGGTCCTGGTAGAGGGCGCGCCCGATGCTGCGGACGTCGATGCCGCGGTTCTCGTAGAAGCGCTTGTCCTCGATGGCGACGATCGCGTTGCGCATCGCCGGGCTGATCTGGGAGTAGGGGACGATGATCTGGTTCTGGCTGCCGGTGATCAGCCCCACCTGGCGCCCCTGCACGTCGTACATCACCGAGTTGCGCGCGCCCTTGTAGATCTGCCGGTTCTCGAGATCGGGCAGATCGGCGGCGACGGCCATCATCATCCCGAAGACGAGTGACACGCCGGCGAGCAGCGTCAGACCGGTGAGGATGAGCGCGAGTCGCAGCTTCTTGAGCTTGGGCCGCGCGCGCGGTGGCTCGTCGTCGCCGCCGGGGCTCGCGAAGGCGACGGGCGGCTCGGGCGCGGTGTCGCCGGACCCGCCGCGCCCGCGCAGGTAGACGATGTTGTGCTCGTCGCTCATGGTCGGCGTGGCGCTTCTGGATGCCACATGGTCCGCGTGGCGCTGGTTTGGCCTCGACCGGGAGGTGTCCCGGGCGTGACGAGCGGCGATGCAGGGCGCCGCGAAGGAGGTCCGAGACTAGCATTGGCCCGGATGGAACCCTCTCGCCCGTCGCCCGCGTGAGCGCGCCGTCGTCCGTTGTGAGGGCGGCAGGGTGAGCGCGCCTTCCTCGCCTGCGGGTGCGGCCGCCTGGCTGGAGCGCAACGCCGTCGACAGCCTTCCCGAAGGCGCCCTGGAGGCCAAGCTGCGTGAAGCGGAAGGGCAGGGGTGCCCGCTGCGGGTCAAGCTCGGCATCGACCCGACGAGTGCCGACATCCACCTGGGCCACACCGTCGTGCTGCGCAAGCTGCGCGAGTTCCAGGACCTCGGCCATCTCGTCGTCCTCATAATCGGCGACTACACAGCGCGCGTCGGCGATCCGAGCGGGCGCACGACGACCCGGCCTGTCCTCGATCCCGGCGAGATCGAGGACAACGCCCGCACCTACCAGGAGCAGGCCTTCCGCGTGCTCGATCGCGACCGCGTCGAGGTGCGGCGCAACTCCGAGTGGCTGGACATGCGGATGGAGGAGCTCTTCCGCCTCGCCCGCACGGCCACCGTGGCCCAGCTCCTGGAGCGCGACGACTTCGCCAAGCGCTACGAGGAGGGGCGGCCGATAACCGTGCTCGAGCTGCTCTACCCACTCATGCAGGGCTACGACTCGGTCGCCGTCCGCGCCGACGTGGAGCTCGGCGGCACCGACCAGAAGTTCAACCTGCTGCTCGGCCGCGACGTGCAGCGCGCCTACGGCGTGCCCGAGCAGGCGGTGCTGACCATGCCGATCCTCGCCGGGACCGACGGCGAGCGGAAGATGTCGAAGTCGTTGAGCAACCACATCGGCGTGACCGAGCCGCCCGAGGAGATCTACGGCAAGACGATGCGGATCCCCGACGAGGCGCTGGCGGCGTGGTACGCACTCCTGGCCGGGGAGCCGTCGCCACAGGACCTCGCGGCGCGTGACGCCAAGCGGGCGCTGGCGCGCCGCCTCGTCGCCGAGCTGCACGACGAGGGGGCGAGCGAGCGCGCGGAGGCGGACTTCGACGCGCGTCACGTTCTCCACGAGGTCCCCGCCGACCTCGACGAGCGGGCCTTCGCCGCCGACGGCGGCCAGGCGCACCTTCCGGCCGTGCTCGCCGAGGCCTTCGGGATGTCGCGGTCCGAGGCTCGGCGCGTCATCGCCCAGAGCGGCGTCCGCCTGGACGGCGAGGTCGTCGCGCCCGACGCCCTCGACATCCCCGCCGACGCCCTCGACGGCTCCGTGCTCCAGGTCGGGCGGCGACGCTTCGCCCGCCTGCGGCGCGAGGACTGATCGCCGGACGCGGGAGAGATCGCGCTACAGTGCCCGGCCGGCCGGCCGGCCGGCCGGCGACGGCTCGGCGGTCTTCCGAGGCCGTCGCGCCAGCGCTATACTGGCCTGTCCTGCCTCCGAGCGACCACGGTCGCCGGACGCGACCCGGGGAAGAGACCCTTCCGAAGGGGCGCGACGGTCTTTGAAAACTCGACAGCATGCGTGATCCGATGAACACCGTCGGATCGCGTCCAGGTCCTGACCCCGTCAACCGGCCCCTTCGTGGGTCGCGCGACGGAACAACATTTTCCCGTCAGCATTCACGCGCTCCTGGTGTACGGCGCGCGTGACGAAGATGCGGACGGACTCTTCGTACCGGTCGGCCATTGGCCGTCCGTACCGCCCGGTTCGCCGGGCACTTCACGGAGAGTTTGATCCTGGCTCAGGACGAACGCTGGCGGCGTGCTTAACACATGCAAGTGGAGCGACGAACCAGGCTTCGGCCTGGGGCAGAGCCGCGAACGGGTGAGTAACACGTGGGTTACCTGCCCCGATGACTGGGACAACCCGGGGAAACCCGGGCTAATACCAGATGTGCCCTTAGGGGGAAAGGAAGCTTCGGCCTCCGCATCGGGATGGGCCCGCGGCGCATTAGCTTGTTGGTGAGGTAACGGCTCACCAAGGCGACGATGCGTAGCTGGTCTGAGAGGACGATCAGCCACACTGGGACTGAGACACGGCCCAGACTCCTACGGGAGGCAGCAGTGGGGAATCTTGCGCAATGCGCGAAAGCGTGACGCAGCAACGCCGCGTGGGGGAAGACGGCCTTCGGGTTGTAAACCCCTTTCAGTTGGGACGAAGCTTCGCCGGTGAATAGCCGGTTGGAGTGACGGTACCTTCAGAAGAAGCCCCGGCTAACTACGTGCCAGCAGCCGCGGTAATACGTAGGGGGCAAGCGTTGTCCGGAATCATTGGGCGTAAAGAGCGTGTAGGCGGTCCGGTAAGTCCGCTGTGAAAGTCCAGGGCTCAACCCTGGAATGCCGGTGGATACTGTCGGGCTAGAGTCCGGAAGAGGCGAGTGGAATTCCTGGTGTAGCGGTGAAATGCGCAGATATCAGGAGGAACACCGATGGCGAAGGCAGCTCGCTGGGACGGTACTGACGCTGAGACGCGAAAGCGTGGGGAGCAAACAGGATTAGATACCCTGGTAGTCCACGCCGTAAACGATGGGCACTAGGTGTGGGGGGTGTCGACTCCCCCCGTGCCGGCGCTAACGCATTAAGTGCCCCGCCTGGGGAGTACGGCCGCAAGGCTAAAACTCAAAGGAATTGACGGGGGCCCGCACAAGCAGCGGAGCATGTGGTTTAATTCGACGCAACGCGAAGAACCTTACCTGGGCTTGACATGTTCCTGACCACTCTGGAAACAGGGTTTCCCTTCGGGGCAGGATCACAGGTGGTGCATGGCTGTCGTCAGCTCGTGTCGTGAGATGTTGGGTTAAGTCCCGCAACGAGCGCAACCCCCGTCGCATGTTGCCAGCATTTAGTTGGGGACTCATGCGAGACTGCCGGTGACAAACCGGAGGAAGGTGGGGATGACGTCAAGTCCTCATGCCCCTTATGTCCAGGGCTACACACGTGCTACATTGGCGCGTACAGAGGGTTGCGATACCGCGAGGTGGAGCGAATCCCTCAAAGCGCGTCTCGGTTCGGATTGCAGGCTGAAACTCGCCTGCATGAAGGCGGAGTTGCTAGTAATCGCAGATCAGCAACGCTGCGGTGAATACGTTCCCGGGCCTTGTACACACCGCCCGTCACACCACGGGAGTAGGCAACACCCGAAGCCGGTGGCCTAACCCTCTTTGAGGGAGGGAGCCGTCGAAGGTGGGGCCTGTGACTGGGGTGAAGTCGTAACAAGGTAGCCGTAGCGGAAGCTGCGGCTGGATCACCTCCTTTCTAGGGAGCCTCCTTGCGAGGCACCGGACCTTCGGCCCACCCGGCCGTGAGTCGCGCGTCTGGAGCGTGAGCTCGAGCGCCGCCGCCTTCGGGCGACGATCGCCCGAATCGCGCGCCTGAGCGCCGGCTCAGCACTGCCGCCCTCTGGGCGACGGTCGCCCCGCTCGCGGGGCCCGCCGGGAACGGTCACCGAGGGCCGGCCACTAGGAACGTCGACCAGGAGCTGGCGGGGCTGCCGCGCATACCGCGCGGTACGAGCCCGCATGCTGTCGAGTTTTGAGAGACCGGCGCGCGCCGGTGGCCGACCCGCCTCGAGCGTAAGGCCGCGTTCGCGTGCGTCCCGCCTCTTCACGGTCCTTGACAACCGCACAGCAATTGCCAAACGGGTATCACCGAGCGTCGCGGGTCTCGCCGCGCGTCCTTCGGGGCGTGGGGGGAGGCGAGCGGCGTTTGCACGGGGCCGAGTCATCGGCCTCGAGATCACCGTCAAGATAGTAAGGGCACACGGTGGATGCCTTGGCACCAGGAGTCGATGAAGGGCGTGGACGGCTGCGATAAGCCGCGGGTAGGCGCTGAACAGCCTTTGATCCGCGGATTCCCGAATGGGGCAACCCAGCGTTGGTAATGCGGCGCTATCGCCCGGTGAACACATAGCCGGGTCGAGGACAAGCGGGGGAAGTGAAACATCTCAGTACCCCGAGGAAAGGAAATCAACCGAGACTCCCCGAGTAGTGGCGAGCGAAAGGGGAAGAGCCTAAACCCGGTACGTGTAAGCGACGACGCGTTGCGTGCCGGGGGTCGTAGGGCCGTTGGTCCGGGTCGTCGTCGACCCGGCGGAAGTCAGAAAGCCGATCGGTAGTCGAAGCGCGTGGAACCGCGCACCATAGAGGGCAACCGTCCCGTAGACGAAACCGACCGGTCTTCCGCGACGGTCCCTGAGTAAGTCCGCACTCGTGAAACGCGGACTGAATCTGGGGGGACCACCCTCCAAGGCTAAGTACTCCCTGGTGACCGATAGCGGACTAGTACCGTGAGGGAAAGGTGAAAAGTACCCCGGAAGGGGAGTGAAATAGTACCTGAAACCGCGTGCCTACAAGCGGTGGGAGCGGACATTGATCCGTGACCGCATGCTTTTTGCATAACGAGCCGGCGAGTTACTCGTCTGCGGCGAGGTTAAGCGATGAGCGGAGCCACAGCGAAAGCGAGTCCGAACAGGGCGATTCAGTCGCAGGCGGTATACCCGAAACTGAGCGAGCTACCCATGGGCAGGTTGAAGCGGGGGTAAGACCCCGTGGAGGACCGAACCGACCTAGGTTGAAAACTGGGCGGATGACCTGTGGGTCGGAGTGAAAGGCTAATCAAGCTCAGAGATATCTGGTTCTCTCCGAAATATATTTAGGTATAGCCTCGGCTGAATTGCGTCATGGCCGTAGAGCACTGTTTGGACTAGGGGCCCTACCAGGTTACCGACTTCAGACAAACTCCGAAGACCATCGACGTGTACGCCGGGAGTCAGTTGCTGGGGGATAAACTTCAGCGTCAAAAGGGAAACAGCCCAGACCGCCAGCTAAGGTCCCCAAGTGCTAGCTAAGTGGGAAACGATGTCCGACTGCAGAGACAACCAGGAGGTTGGCTTAGAGGCAGCCACCCTTGAAAGAGTGCGTAACAGCTCACTGGTCAAGTGATCGGGCGCGGACAATGTAACGGGGCTCAAGCTAGCCACCGAAGCTGCGGGTGCGTGAGGCCTTCGAGGCCGATCGCGCGGTAGGAGAGCGTTCGCAGGCCTGCGAAGCGGCGGCGGAAGCCAGCCGTGGAGGCACGCGAAGTGAGAATGCCGGCATGAGTAACGAAAGAGGGGTGAGAATCCCCTCCACCGATTGCCCAAGGTTTCCTGAGTAAAGTTCGTCTGCTCAGGGTTAGTCGGGTCCTAAGGCGAGGCCGAAAGGCGTAGTCGATGGCGAACAGGTTGATATTCCTGTACCACGTCGCAACCATTTGACCGATGGGGGGACGAGGAAGGCTAAGGGATCCCAGGCGATGGTCGTCCTGGGGTAAGCATGTAGGGGTGGCCCTAGTGAAATGCGGGGCCGCATAACCTGAGGTGCGATGCCAGCTGGCACATAGCCGGCGAGTCCCTGACGCCATACCTCCGAGAAAAGCCTCTAGGAAGGATGCGCGTGCCCGTACCAAAACCGACACAGGTGGGCAAGTAGAGAATACTAAGGTGATCGAGATAACCCTCGTTAAGGAACTCGGCAAAATCGCCCCGTAACTTCGGGAGAAGGGGCGCCCCCGTAGGATGAAGGCCCTCGCGGCCGGAGTCCGAGCGGGCCGCAGTGAATAGGTTCAAGCGACTGTTTACCAAAAACACAGGTCTCTGCTAAGTCGAAAGACGACGTATAGGGGCTGACGCCTGCCCGGTGCCGGAAGGTTACGTGGAGGTGTTAGGGCTTCGGCTCGAAGCACCGAAACTAAGCCCCGGTAAACGGCGGCCGTAACTATAACGGTCCTAAGGTAGCGAAATTCCTTGTCGGGTAAGTTCCGACCTGCACGAATGGCGTAACGACTTGAACGCTGTCTCAACGAGGGGCTCGGTGAAATTGCAGTCTCGGTGAAGATGCCGAGTACCCGCGGCAAGACGGAAAGACCCCGTGAACCTTTACTACACCCTGGCATTGGAGTTCGGTCCATCTCGCTCAGGATAGGTGGGAGGCTGGGAAGCGCCGGCTGCGGCCGGTGCGGAGCTGCCCTTGAGATACCACCCTTGATGTATTGGGCTTCTAACAACGCACCGTGATCCGGGTGGTGAACAGTGTCAGGCGGGTAGTTTGACTGGGGCGGTCGCCTCCCAAAATGTAACGGAGGCGCGCAAAGGTTCCCTCAGCACGGCCGGAAATCGTGCGTAGAGTGTAAAGGCAACAAGGGAGCTTGACTGTGAGACCGACAGGTCGAGCAGGTGCGAAAGCAGGCCTTAGTGATCCGGCGGTAGCAAGTGGAAGTGCCGTCGCTCAACGGATAAAAGGTACTCCGGGGATAACAGGCTTATCGGGCCCAAGAGTCCACATCGACGGCCCGGTTTGGCACCTCGATGTCGGCTCGTCGCATCCTGGGGCTGTAGTAGGTCCCAAGGGTTGGGCTGTTCGCCCATTAAAGCGGTACGCGAGCTGGGTTCAGAACGTCGTGAGACAGTTCGGTCCCTATCTGCCGTGGGCGTTGGAGAGTTGAGAGGAGTCGTCCCTAGTACGAGAGGACCGGGATGAACGCACCTCTGGTGTATCTGTTGTCCTGCCAAGGGCACTGCAGGTTAGCTACGTGCGGATCGGATAACCGCTGAAGGCATCTAAGCGGGAAGCCGACCTCGAGATGAGCTCTCCCATCCCTTCGAGGGAGTAAGACCCCTGGTAGATCACCAGGTTGATAGGCCGGATCTGGAAGTGTGGTAACACGCGAAGGAGACCGGTACTAATGGGTCGAGGGCTTGACGGATCTTTTTGATCTGGCTGGTGGTGCTCGTTCGGCAAGCTGTGCGGTTATCAAGGCCCGTGAGGAGGCCGGGCTCGGGACGCGTCCGGAAGCATCGGGACGTCGCCCGGCCGGGTCTCGCTCGATTTCCGGTGGTCAGTGCGAGGGGGAAACACCTCTTCCCATTCCGAACAGAGCCGTTAAGCCCCTCAGCGCCGATGGTACTTGGCCCGCAAGGGCCCGGGAGAGTAGGTCGCCGCCGGTTCTTCTTGGAAGCGCCCGGTCCGCAAGGATCGGGCGCTTCGTAGTTTCGGCCCCGCCGCGGCCCGTTCACGCCCGACCGCCCGACGGTTGGCGCTGCCCCCCGCCATGCCGATGCCGGGGGCCGCCTCGTTCGTGGGCAGGGTGGCGCCATCACGCGTGCGAGATCGAAGCTTTCTTGTCTGTCGCTAGTCGTTGCGCACGCTGGTCGGTGCTAGGCCGTGGATGCCGCTATGGGACGCGCCGTCCCCTCGCTCGTCGTCGCCATGGTGCGCCTCCTCGCGGCCGGTGAACAAGGCTAACCCCGCCGCACCGACGATCCACTGGCCGGCAGGAGATGCGTCTCATCGCCGGCGCCGGCATTACGCCCGCTTTTCGACTCGGCACCGGTAACCGGCGCACGCGGGCCAGCTCCGACCTCGACGCCGAGTCGACGACGACATCGATCGAGCGGTCCCGACACCACCGCTCGGCGTCAGTGGAGACACAGACCAAACGTTGGATTCGCGCGCCGATGATGGCGCTACACCGCGGTGCCCTGCCGCCGCCCGCGTCGTGGCACACTCTGCGTCATGGACGTCGTGATCGTCGGGGGACACGGGAAGATCGCGCGCCGGCTCGCCCGGCTCCTCAGCGGACGCGGGGACGCGGTTCGGGGCGTCATCCGACGGGAGGAGCAGGCCGACGACCTTCGCGACGACGGTGCCGTGCCCGTGGTCTGCGACCTCGAGGCGGCGGCGGTCGGGGAAGTCGGCGAAGCCGTCGCCGGTGCCGATGTCGTGGTCTTCGCGGCAGGGGCGGGGCCGGGCAGCGGGGCGGAGCGCAAGCGCACGGTTGACCGCGACGCGGCGATCAAGTTGCGAGACGCGGCGCAGTCGGCGGGAGTGGACCGGTACGTGATCGTGAGCTCGATCGGCGCAGAGGCGCCTCCCGCAGGCGAGGAGGTCTTCGCCGTCTACCTGCAGGCCAAGGCGCAGGCCGACCAAGCGATCATGGACAGCGACCTCGCGTGGACGGTTGTACGCCCCGGGTCGCTGAGCGACGACCCCGGCACGGGGACGGTGCGGCTCGATCGCGAGCCCTTCCACGGTGAGGTGAGCCGCGACGACGTCGCCGGGGTCCTGGCGGCGATCGTCCACGAGCCTCGCGCCGCGAGGATCGTGGCGTACGTGAACGGTGGCGAGGTCCCCGTCGAAGACGCAGTGGCCGCCGTGGTCAGCGGCTGACGCGGCGGCGCGCTGCGGGCGCGGGCCGCTCGACCGGGCTGGTGCAGCTCTGGGAGCGTGCCGACACCGCCCCGGCGCGCCGTGCGCGATGCGAGCGCAGCGGACGCCGGTGCGGATGCGGCTGTGAGACCTGCTCGCACGTCCCGGCGCCGGCGGGCTGGACGGCGTCGAGCGTGGCGAACGCGACGACGGCGCCGAGCAATCGGAGGGCCGGCGCGGGGGACGACGAGCGGGTGGCTGTCGCATACCGGGATGGAAGAGACCGGAACATGCGTTCGCCAAGCTACGACGACCCGCGGACGGAACCCATGTTCGTATGTGCCCGGCACCCCGATCCGCGGCGCAGAGCCAAAATCATGGCCGGAGCCTGCAACAGATCTTGCGCGGGGGAGAAGGGCGCGGGGGCGGTCGGGCTGACGTTGCGCGCGTGCGCACGAGCGCGGGCGCGGTACGCTGACCGCCGCGATGCCCGCGCCGTTCGTCCACCGGCTCCGCGTCCGCTACGGCGAGTGCGACCCACAGGGCTGGGTGTTCAACGCGCACTACCTGTCCTTCTTCGACGTCGCGATCACCGAGCTGTGGCGCGAGGCGATCGGGCCCTACGCCGGGATGGCCGAGCAGGGGGTCGACATGGTCGTCGCCGAGGCGACGCTGCGCTTCCGCTCACCGGCGCGCTTCGACGAGCTCATCGACGTCGCCCTCGAGATCGCTCGGCTCGGCACGACGGCGATGACCACGCGCTTCGGCATCACCAACGCCGGTGGGACGGTCGTGGAAGGCGAGGTCCGTCACGTGTTCGTCGCCATCGACGGCGGCGGCAAAGTTCCGATCCCGCGCTCGATCCGCGGCGGCCTGGAGCCCTACGTCGCGGAGCAGCCGACCGCGGCACCCGCAGAACCGGTCGATCACTAACGCCCCTCACGGGCGTAGTCTCGCTCCATGCTGCACATGCGGATCGTCGCGCCGCAGGACTGCGCGCCTCACGTGCTCGAGCTCTTCTGCGCCCACGAATCCGTCACCAACGTCGTCCACCTGCCCAACGCGGCCAAGCGACCGGAGGGTGACGTGATCCTCGCCGACGTCGCCCGCGAGGACGCGAGCGTGATCGTGTCCGACCTGCGCGAGCTCCGCGTGCCCGAGCTGGGCTCGATCGCCATCGAGCAGATCGACACCGAGATCTCGGACGGCTCCAAGCGCGCGGAGCACGCCGCCTCCGGCGCGATCTCCGACGCCGTGGTGTGGGAGGAGATCGAGGCGCGGACCTCCGAGAACGCCGAGCTTTCGGCCAGCTTCGTCGCCTTCATGGTCCTCGCCATGCTCATCGCGGCCGTCGGGATCTTCCTCGACACGCCGATCCTCATCATCGGGGCGATGATCGTCGGGCCGGAGTTCGGCCCCCTCGCGGGGCTGTGCGTGGCCGTCGTCCAGCGACGCCGCAGCCTGGCCTGGCGGTCGGCCCGCGCGCTGATCGTGGGCTTCCCCGTCGGGATCGCGGCGACGTGGCTGTGCACGGTCATCTTCCGGCTCACCGGCGTCACGCCCGACACCTTCACCACCGCCAACCACTCGATCGCCGACGTGATCTCGAGCCCCGACTTCTTCACGGTCTTCGTCGCCATCTGTGCCGGGGCGGCGGGCGTGCTGTCGCTGACCGCGGCGAAGTCGGGCGCGCTCATCGGCGTGCTCGTCTCGATCACCACCATCCCGGCGGCCGCCAACATCGGCGTCGCCTTCGCCTATCAGGACTGGTCGGAGTGGCGCGGCTCGATCGTCCAGCTCGCGATCAACCTCGCCTGCTTGGTGATCTCCGGCGTCGCCGTGCTCTCGGTCCAGCGGATCGCCTACCGGCGCCGTCGCGTCAAGCACCTGCGCGACCCGCTTCGGCGCGAGGCCGGCCTGCCCGTCGGCCACAGCCGCCACCGCACGCGCAGGCTCACCGACCACCAGATCGCCGAGCTCGACGCGGAGGACCGGCGAGCGAGGGTGACCTAGGCCCGCGCCCTCAGAGCGAGGCCCAGACCTCGACCTTGGTGCGCACGCGCTCGATCACCTCGTCGGTGAACTCGCTCGTCGCCGCATGGCCGCCGAGGTCGGTGGTGCGCACGCCGCTCGCGGTCGCCTCGAGCACGGCCTCGTAGATCGCGCGTGAGGCGGACTGGGCCGCCTCGTGGCCGCGCTCGGCGGCATGGTGCAGGACGGCGCCGCCCGCGAGGATCATGGCCATCGGGTTCGCTACGTCCTTGCCCTCGAGCGCGGGCGCGGTCCCGTGCGGCGCCTCGGCCATCGCCACGCGCGTGCCGAACTCGTCGTCGAAGGCAAGCAGCACGGACTCGGCTCCGGCGATCGAGCCGAACAGCGGGAGCACGAGGTCTGAAAGGCAGTCGCCGTCGCGGTTGAGGGAGGGGATGACCAGCGGACCGTCCGCCGCGCCGGTCACGAGGCCCGCGTAGGTGGCGTCGATCAGCACGGGGGTGTAGGCGACGTCGTCGTGGCGCGCCGCCGCGGCGTCCATCTCCTCCTTGAGCATGCCCTCGTAGACGGGCGACACCGTCCACTTCGGCCCGCCGTAGACGCGGCCGCCCATCCACTCGGCGGTCCGGAAGGCGTACTCGGCGACCGCGCGGCAGGTCGACCGGCTGATGCGCTCGGTGCGAAAGGCGATCTCGTCGCCGTCGTCGCTCTCCCGCCACTGCTCGGCGCCGTAGGCGTCGTCGACCGCCATCCGCACGACGGCGATCGGGTAGTGGATGCCGGCCACGGGCGTCACGCCCGGGATGCGGCGGCCGGTGCGAACGATGACCTTGCCGCCGACCTCCTCGCGCAGGATGCGGTTGGGGGAACCGACGTCGTCGGCTCCCTCGGGCGTGACGGTGGCGGCCTTGATGCCGTAGCCCGATTCGCGCATGGCCGCCGCGGCGTCGCGGACGACCTGGTTGTCGGTGGCGCGGCGACGCTCGAGGGAGAGATCGTGGCGGTCGAGCTCGACCGGGAAGCTCAGAAGCTCGGGGTCGAGGACACGAAGCGCCTGTTCGAGCAGCTCCTGGCCGGTCTGGTCGCCTTCCAGAACCGTGACGCGCAGCGCGTCGGCCACCGTCAGCGGCCCTCAAGCCCCATCGCGCCCGTCGAGCCCGAGCTCGGGCGCGCGCGGCTCGAGTGCAGCGATCATGACGGCGAGGTGCTCGTCGAAGTCGACCCCGAGGTCCTGGGCGCCGGCGAGCAGGGCGTCGCGGTCGACCGCGGCGGCGAAGCTCGGCTGCTTGAGCTTCTTCTTCACCGACTTCGGCGTCATGCCGTGGATCCCGTCCGGCCGGACGAGCGCGACGGCCATCACGAAGCCGCTCAGCTCGTCGACCGCGTACAGCGTCTTCTCCATCGGGCTGTCGCGCGAGACGCCCAGGAAGTCGGCGTGCGAGGCGACGGCACGGACGACCTCGGGCGGGTAGCCCTGCGCCTCGAGCTCGGACAGCGCGTAGCGAGGATGCCCGGTCTCGAGGTCGGGGTAGCGCTCGTAGTCCAGGTCGTGGAGCAGACCGGTCACGGCCCAGAGCTCCTCGTCCTCTCCGAAGCGCCGGGCGTAGGCGCGCATGGCGGCCTCCACGGCGAGCACGTGGCGGCGCAGCGACTCGGATTCCGTCCATTCCGTGAAGAGGGTCCAGGCCTCCTCCCGCGAAACAGTCCCGGGCACCATGGCTGTTACCCTAGCCCAGCGCTCAGCCCAGCCGGTCAGCCCGGCCTCCGGTGCGCGTCCGCCCATGGAGAAGTTCGTCATCCACGGTGGCGTCCCGCTGTCGGGCACGGTGACCCCGGCCGGCAACAAGAACGCCGCCCTTCCCCTGCTCGCCGCCGCCGTCCTGACCGGCGAGGAGGTCGTGCTGCGGAACGTCCCGCGCATCAGCGACGTGAACACCATGGTCGCGCTCGTGCGCGAGCTCGGCGCCCGTGCCGAATGGCGCGGCGAGAACGAGCTCGTGGTGTGCGCCGCCGACGTCGACCACCAGGAGATCGACCGCGATCTCTCAACCCGTATCCGCGCCTCGTTCCTGCTCGCGGCGCCGCTCCTGGCGCGCTTCGGTCAGGCGATCATGCCCCCTCCCGGAGGCGACGTGATCGGCCGTCGCCGGCTGGATCCGCACCTCGACGCCTTCCGCGCGCTGGGCGCGGTGGTCGACGCCGAACGCGACATCACGGTGACCGCGCCCGCCGGGGGCCTGCGGGCCGGCGACGTCTTCATGGACGAGCCCTCGGTCATGGCCACCGAGAACGCGCTGATGGCCGCCGCGTTGACACGCGGCTCCACCGTGATCGGCAACGCGGCGTGCGAGCCGCACATCCAGGACCTCGCGCGCATGCTCGTGAAGATGGGGGCCGACATCCAGGGCATCGGGTCGAACGTCATGACCGTCCACGGCCGCGCCGACCTGCACGGCTGCGAGCACGACGTGGCACCCGACCACATCGAGATCGGGAGCTTCATGGCCCTCGCGGGGGTCACCGGCGGTGAGCTGCGCATCAAGGGGGTGGTTCCCGGCGACCTGCGGATGATCAGGCTCGTGTTCGAGCGGCTCGGGCTGCGCTCGGAGCTCGACGACGGCGACGTGGTCGTCCCCGGCGCGCAACAGCTGATCGTCGTCCGCGACGTCGGCGGATACAAGCTCACGGTGCAGGACGGGCCGTGGCCGGCCTTCCCGGCCGACCTCACGAGCATCGCCGTCGCCTTGGCGACGCAGTGCGCGGGCTCGGTCCTCATCCACGAGTGGATGTTCGAGAACCGCCTGATCTTCACCGACAAGCTCAAGACGATGGGCGCCGACATCGTGCTCTGCGATCCCCACCGGGCGATCGTCGTGGGCCCGTGCCGGCTGCGCGGCGAGCGCGTCGAGTCGCCCGACATCCGGGCCGGCATGGCAATGGTCATCGCCGCCCTCGGGGCCGACGGGCGCTCGGAGATCGGCAACATCCGGCAGATCGACCGCGGCTACGAGCGCATCGACGAGCGCCTGCGCGAGCTCGGCGCCCGCATCGAGCGCGTCGCGACGGAGCCCGTTCACGCCTAGGGGCGTGGCCGGGTCTGGACTTCGAGTCAGGCGATGATCCACCGCATCCCCTCCGGGACCCGCGACGTGCTGCCCGACGAGATGCGCGAGCTGCGTGCGATCACCGAGCGCCTTCGGGGCGTGTTCGAGAGGGCCGGCTACGGGGAGGTCTACACGCCCGCGCTGGAGTACGAGTCAGAGCTGGTGCCCGCAGGGGTGAGCCCGGCCTACCGCCTCTTCGACGCGCACGGCGACGTGCTGGTGCTGCGCTCGGACATGACGGTGCCGATCGCCAGGGTCGCCGCGACGCGCTACGCCGGGGTGGCGCCGCCGCTGCGCTTCTCCTACGTCGGGCACGCCTACCGGCCCGTGCGCGTGCACCGCGGCCAGACGCGCGAGTTCCTGCAGTCCGGCGTCGAGTTGATCGGCTCGCCGGCGCCGGAGGGGACGGCGGAGACGCTGACCCTGCTCTGCACGGCGCTCGACGCCGTCGGGCTGCGCGGCTACCGGATCGGCCTCGGCGACGTCGGGCTCTACCCGGCGCTGCTCGACGCGCTCGGCGTCGGGCTCGAGGACCGCGGCCCGCTGATCCACGAGCTCGTGACCCGCGACTTCGTCGGCGTCGAGCGCGAGATCGGCGCGCTGCACCTGCCCGCCGAGGCGGCCGATCTCCTGCTGCGCGTCCCCCAGACGCGCGGTGGCCCGGAGGCGCTCGACGCGGCGGGCGAGGCGGTCGACGGGATGCGCGCCGTCCATGCACTGCTCGGCCCCGCCGTGGCCGAGCGGGTCATCTTCGACCTCGGGCTCTCGCGCGACCTCGGCTACTACACCGGCGCGGTCTTCGAGGTCTACGACCCCGCGCTCGGCGAGCCGCTGGGAGGCGGCGGGCGCTACGACGAGCTGCTGGGCCGGCTCGGCCGCCCGCTGCCGGCCGTCGGCTTCGGCCTCAACGTCGAGCGGCTGCACATGGCGCTGGCCGGAGAGGAGCGCGAGCCGGAGGGGGAGGAGCCGCGCCCATGAACGATCTCACCGTCGCCGTCCCGCGCGGCGCGCTCTTCGCGGGCACGCTGGACCTGCTCGACCGGCTCGGCGTCGACACCGCCGAGGTGTGGGCCAACGACCGCAAGCTGATCTTCCGCGAGGCCGGGATCGTGACCATGCGCCCCTCCGACGTCCCGACCTACGTCGAGGCGGGCGCCGCCGACCTCGGGATCACCGGCAAGGATGTGCTCATGGAGCAGTCCGAGCGCGACGTCTACGAGCTGCTGGACCTCGGCTTCGGCGCCTGCCGCATGGTGCTCGCGACCGTCGACGGGCCGGACCCCGCCGTGCGGGCCCTGCGGCGCCTCGGCGTGATGCGCGTTGCTACGAAGTACCCGCGCATCGCCGCCCGATGGTTCGAGCGCACCGGGCGCCAGGCGGAGATCGTCGAGGTCAAGGGGTCGGTCGAGCTCGCCCCGCTCACCGGCCTGGTCGAGGCGATCGTCGACCTCACGGCGACCGGCACCACGCTGCGCGAGAACGGGCTGGTCATCCGCGAGGAGATCGCGGCCTGCACCGCGCGGCTGATCGCCAACCCGGTGGCCCACAAGCTCAAGGCCGCGAAGGTCGACGACGTCGTGGAGCGGCTGCGTGGGTGAGCGGCGCGAGATCGACGGCGTGGTGGAGCGGCTGCGTGCGGCTTGAACGGCGCACGCTGGACGGCGATCCCGCCGCCCTGGCCGCAGAGATCCGCGCGCTGGCGCCGCCGCCCGCGGACGTCGTCGCCGACGTGGCGGCGATCCTAGCCCGCGTCCGCGCCGAGGGGGACGCCGCGGTGGTGGAGCTGACCGAGCGCTTCGACGGCGAGGCCGCGGCGGCGGCCCCGCCGCGCTTCGAGGAACTGGCCCCCGATGTCCGCGACGCGCTGGAGCTCGCACGCGAGAACGTCGCCGCGGTGGCCCGCGCGCAGCTCGGGCCGCCCGAGACCGAGGTGGCCCTGGCCAAGGGCCAGCGCGTGGTCGTGCGCGAGACGGCCGTCGCCTCCGCAGCGGTCTATGTCCCGGGCGGCCGGGCGCCCTACCCGAGCACGGTGGTCATGGGCGCCGTCACCGCGCGCACGGCCGGTGTCGACCGCGTCGTGATCTGCTCGCCGCCGCCCGTCGACCCGGTGATCCTCGGAGCGTGCGCGCTGTGCGGGGTCGACGAGGTCTACGCGATGGGCGGCGCCCAGGCGATCGCCGCGCTCGCCTACGGCACAGACACGGTGGCGCCCGTCGACGTCATCGTCGGCCCCGGCAACGCCTACGTCACCGAGGCCAAGCGCCAGCTCTTCGGCCGGGTCGGCATCGACGGGCTGGCCGGGCCGAGCGAGCTCGTCGTCGTGATCACCGACGCGGCGGCCGCGCCCCTCGCGGCGCTCGACCTCGCCGCCCAGGCCGAGCACGGCCCCGGCTCGCTCGTGGTGGCGATCTCGCCCGACCACGCGGTGCTCGGGTGCCTGGAGATCGACCTCGACGCGACGGGCGGCGTTCCCTGCGTGCTCGTCGCGACGCGCGACGCCGCCGCGGCGCTCGCCCTCGCCGACGCGCTGGCGCCGGAGCACCTGCAGCTCGTCGGAGAGGACGTCGAGGATCACGTGGCGGGCCGCGTCGCGGGGGCGGTGTTCGTCGGCCGCGCGAGCGCCACCGCGTTCGGCGACTACCTGGTGGGCTCCAACCACGTGCTGCCCACCGGCGGCGCGGCGCGCTTCGCGTCGGCGCTCTCGCCGCGCGTCTTCCGCCGCCGCGTGACGGAGGTGAGGGTGGGCGACTCCGCGTCCGCGCTCGCCTCGCCCGGCGCTGCGCTGGCGCGGGCCGAGGGCTTCGAGGTCCACGCGCGGTCGATGGAGGCCCGCATTGGTCAGAATCCCGGGCGTCCATGAGCCGCAGCGCCGCCATCGACCGTGAGACCAAGGAGACGCGGATCTCCCTACGCCTGGACCTCGACGGCGACGGCGCAGGCGACCGCCGCACCGGGGTGGGCTTCCTCGACCACATGCTCGACCTCCTGGCCCGTCACGGGCGCCTGGATCTCGACGTCCAGGCGACGGGCGATCTCGCCACGGGCGCGCACCACACCGTCGAGGACACCGGGCTCTGCCTGGGCCACGCGCTCGACGAGGCGCTTGGCGACCGCGCCGGGATCACCCGGTACGGCCACGCGCTCGTCCCCATGGACGAGGCGCTGGGCACGTGCGCGCTCGACGTGTCGGGCCGGCCGTTCTGCGCGTGGCGGGTCGAGCTCCCGCCGGGGGCGATCGGCAACTTCGACCACGAGCTCGCCGAGGAGTTCTTCCGCGCGGTGGCCAACGCCGCGAAGCTCACCCTGCACGTGCGCGTCGACGCCGGGACCAACGCCCACCACATGATCGAGGCTGCCTTCAAGGCGTTCGCGCGCGCCCTGCGCCAGGCGGTGGCCGTCGACCCGGGTGAGACCGGCGTGCCGAGCACAAAGGGGACGCTGACGTGACCGGCGTCCCCCGGATCGCCATCGTCGACTACGGGATGGGCAACCGCCGCTCCGTCGAGAAGGCGCTCGAGCGCGTCGGCGCGAACACGATCATCACCCGCGTCCCCGAGACGCTGGGCGCGGCCGACGGCCTGCTGCTTCCCGGCGTCGGAGCGGTCCCGGCGGCGATGCGCGCGCTTCGAGAGCTCGGGCTCGAGGAGGTCCTGGTCGACTGCGCGCGCGACGGGATGCCGCTGTTCGGCTCCTGCATGGGGATGCAGCTGCTCTTCGAGGGCTCCGAGGAGCACGAGGGCGCCGACGCGCTCGGCCTGCTGCGAGGACGGGTGCGGCGCCTCGACGCGCGGGGGCTGACCCTGCCCCACATCGGATGGAACGAGGTCCGCTGGACGCGCGAGCACCCGCTGCTCGACGGCCTGCCCGACCCGGCGACCTTCTACCACGTGCACTCCTACGTGCCCGAGCCCGCCGACGCGCAGGACGCGCTGGGATGCAGCGAGTACGGCTCGCCGTTCGTGAGCGTGGTCGCGCGCGGGAACGTGATGGGCAGCCAGTTCCATCCCGAGAAGTCCTCGAGCAACGGCCTCGCGCTGCTGGGCAACTTCACGCGGCTGTGCGCGCGGGTACGGGCGTGATCCTCTACCCGGCCGTCGACATCCTCGAGGGCAAGGCCGTGCGGCTCGTCCAGGGCCGGTTCGAGGACAAGACGGTCTACGACGAGGACCCGCTCCACGCGGCGCGAACGTGGGCGGAGCAGGGGGCGCGCTACCTCCACGTGGTCGACCTCGACGGCGCGCGCAGCGGCCGGCCGGCCAACCTCGCACAGCTCGAGCGCATCACCGCCCAGGTCGCGGTCCGCGTGCAGTTCGGCGGCGGGCTGCGCGACCTGGTGAGCGTGCGCGACGCGCTGCGCGCCGGCGCTTCACGCGTGGTGCTGGGCACTGCCGCCTACACCGACGTGGACTTCCTCGATGAGGTGCTCCACGCCTACGAGAACCGCGTGCTGGTGTCCGTCGACGTGCGCGGAGGCCACGTCTCGACCGCGGGCTGGACGGAGACCACCCAGATGCCGGCCGATGCGGTCATCCGCTGCCTGCAGAACCGCGGCGTTCGGCAGTTCGCCTACACGAGCGTCGAGCGCGACGGCATGCTCGAGGGCATCGACCCCGAGGAGGTCCGGCGCATCGCCGAGGTCGTGCGTGGGCGCTTCCTGTACTCGGGTGGCGTGGGCTCGCTGGACGACCTGCGCGCTCTCGCCGGGCTGCGCCAGGTCAACCTCGCCGGCGTGATCGTCGGCAAGGCGCTCTATGAGCGCCGCTTCAGCGTCGCCGAGGGTCAGGCGGTGCTCGACGGCGGCACGGAGGCGGCGGAGGGGTCGGGGCCGGCGATCGGCCGGCGCCGGGCCGGCTACGCCCGACGGACTAGATGAGTAGTTCCATGCCTTCAGGCGGTGTAGGTCGCGAGTGCGCGGCTGGGGCGGCCGAGTTGGTGGTTGAGGGCGATGCCGCGGTGAGGGCGAGCAGGCGTTGGCTGATGCGGGCTCTGAGGCCGTGGAGGGTGCGGGCGCCGTGGCGTTCGAGGGTGAGCAGGTCCTTGAAGGTCCAGAAGATGCTCTCGATGCGTTGGCGGATCGGGGCCAGGTGCGGTCCGGGGCCGGGTTCGTCTTTGCGGCGCGGGCGGACGATCTGGGCGTGGCGGTCGAGCATTTGGGCGTGAAAGTTGCGGCTGGTGTAGCCCTTGTCTCCGATGACGATCAGCGGCCCGGTGCGCGAGCAGCGCTCGACCAGCTCCAGGCAGACGTCGCGTTCGTCGCGTTTGGGGCTGGTCAGCGCGATCGCGCGTGGGGTGCCATCCAGCGCGAACAGGCCGTGCAGGCGAAAGCCCCAGAAGAAGCGGCTGTGGCTGCGGCAATACCCGTAGTCGGCGGCATCGCCCAGAGCGCTGCGGCGGACGGTCTCCACCGAGCGGGCGCACTCGACCGGGGTGGAGTCCACGACGAGCAGATCGTGATCAAAGCCCGGGCTCAGTCGCGCGAACTCGCCGATCAGCGCCTCGATGACCTCGGCCAGGCGCTGGCGGCGCTTCCAGAAACCGGGCCGCTTCGGCCGCTGCGGGAACAGGTGCGCGAGGCGCTTGGCGGCGACCGCGAGGAAGCGCTGGTCGCCGCCGAGCCGCGCGCGTCGGTGATGGTCATCGCGCCCGCCCAAGCGGGCAAGACGACCGGGCTGGTTGTCCCCGCGTTGCTGGAGTGGGACGGACCCGTGCTCGCCACGTCGGTGAAGGGCGACCTGACCCATGACACCTACGCCGCCCGGACGGGGCAGGGTGACGTGCGGGTCTTTGACCCGACCGGCTCGACCGGACTTCCGAGCGCCGGGTGGTCGCCGGTCGCCGCGTCGACGACCTGGGAGGCCGCGCGGCGTACCGCGGCGCGGCTGCTGCAGGTCGGCGAGCGCGCCGGCAACTCGCCGGATGAGTCGTTCTGGCGGCCGGCGGCCGCCAGGTATCTCGCGCCGCTGCTGCTCGCCGCGGCGCACGAGCGCGCGACGATGGGCGACGTCCTCTCCTGGATCGCCCGCACCGAGCAGCAGATCCCCCACCAGGCGCTGCAGAGCAGCAGCGTCCTCGGCGCCAGCGCGGGATTGGACGCGCTGCAGTCGGTGTGGGACGCCGACGAGCGTTTCCGGTCATCGGTGCTGTAGACCGCGGCGACGGCGCTTGACGCGTGGGAGGAACCGCGGGTCGCCGCGGCGACCGACGCGACCGCGACGATCGACGCCGACTGGCTCCTGTCGGGGCGCAACACGCTGTACCTCGTCGCCCCCGCCCAAGATCAACGCCGGTTGCGCGGGCTGTTCGCCGCGCTGGTCGCCGACGTCGTCGCCGCCGCCTTTGATCGTTCGACCGCGACGGGCCGCGCGATCGACCCGCTGCTGCTGCTGTGCCTCGACGAGGCCGCCAACGTCGCGCCTTTGCCTAACCTCGACGAGCTCGCCTCGACCGGCCCCGGCCAGGGCGTGCAGCTGCTGTCGGTGTTTCAGAACGTGTCGCAGATCTCAGATCGCTGGGGTCGCGATCGCGCCGAGACGATCGTCGCCAACCACCGCGCATGCCTGTTCGGGTCGGGGATCGGGGACCGCGCCACCCTGGAATACCTGCGCGCGGTCCTTGGGGAGGAGGAGATCGAGCGGATCTCCACCCACCGCCAACGCCTCGAGCTCGACCTCGGCTCACGGACCTACAGCCACGACTTCAAACCGCTCGCCGCCCCCAACCACGTCCGCCAAGCCGACAACGACACCGCGCTGCTCATCTACGGCCGCCTCCCACCCGCCTGGCTGGCGCTGCGCCCGTGGTACCGCGACCGTGATCTCAAGCGCATCGTCAACGCCACCGGCAACGGCGCCCCACCGGCCACGCCCGCAGCGGCGACCTCCCCGGGAGGCCTTCCATGAGCAACGACCGCTACTACCCCGACGAGTCCACCGAATGGCCCGAGGGCATCGTCGGCGCCGAAGAGCAGAGCGTGCGCGTGTTCTGGCTCGCCGCCGCGACGATGCCGGCGCTCGTCGAGCGCCTCGCGCTCGTGCTCGGGGAGCACATGGCCTGCGGCGACGAGCTGCACGTCACCTACAACGCGATGCAATCAGGGTTTCGACAGGCGCCGCCTGCCCGCGACGGCAGTCAGTGGACCGACCTCTACTTCGAATACAGCGCCTTCGTCGTCCTGCGGCCAAGGCCAGCGCCGCCGCCGCCGCCGTTGGAGTAAGCGACGTCGCCGCGACGACTGCAATTGGCGCCGGTGCCTGTGGTGCTGTTTCTCACCCCCGGTGCCGGAAGGTGAGCGCGAGAAGTCCGGCGCGCGCAGGCGGGTCAAGGGCAGCCCGTCAGGGCCGACGTAGCCGCCGCGCAGCGGTGCTCCTTGACGCGGCGAGCACGCCGGGCACGCTCACGCGGCCTTCCGGGCCCGCGGTTACTCACAACCCCTCTCCCGGTTGGGCGATGACCCGAGCAGAGAGGTCGGCCATGCCGCGTGAGGCGGTTGTCGTGAGGACCGATGCGTTCTATCGCGGGCTGCCGGTCACCGTGGTCGGCGTGACGGGGGGTCGGGCTGATCGCGGTCGCCGCGTACGGCACACCGTTTGAACTCGCGCTCGGCGTCGCCGACGAGCGCTGCGCCGGGCAGCGCGCCCCCGCGCTTGAGCAGACGGCGCGGAGCGTAGCCGCTCGTCGCGAGGCCCGAGACCGCGCAGCGGTTGGCGTGCCGCCGCGTCGGCCACCCCGAACCTGCCACGGCGAACGTGGCGCTCGGCCGCATGGGCTCACCAGCGGCCGGCGAGCTACGGGGACGCGCAAATGACGTAGACGCGGATCGTGTCCGTCGACACCGAGTTGTTGAAGTACGACACCGTCCAGCCCGTGGGCGTCGCGCCCTGGGCGTCCGGCGTAGGCGATCCTCCCGGCGGAATCGAGGACTGGCAGGAGTTCGACGTCGTGGGACAGCCTCCACGACTCCGGCAGTGAGGGCTCGCACCACGCCCGCGTCGCGCGTTTCCTACGCGACCACGAGGTCGAAGCCGTGGCCGCACATCACATGGGCGACGGTATGAAACGCATGCTCGAGAAGATGGGGCTCACCGTGCGGCTCGGGGAGGCGGGCAGCGCGAGGGAGTCCGCGACCACAGCGATCGGCGTTGATCCGGACAATGGTCTGCCCTCGCGGTGACAGGTCGGCCCAGGTCCGGCGCGAGCCCCCTACACTCACGGAGGCAGCCGCCGCCGCCGGAGGTCTTGGAGGAGGGACGAATGGCTGGTGAGTTGGAGGACAAGGTCGCGCTGGTGACGTGCGCGGCCGCGGGGATCGGCCGCGCGTCGGCGCTGGCGTTCGCTGGTGGCGGAGCACGCGTCATGGTCTCCGACGTGGTGGTCGACGGCGGCGAGGAGACCGTCGGGCAGATCCAGGCGAACGGCGGCGAGGCGACGTTCGTGCGCGCAGACGTATCGCAGACGGCCGACGTGGAGGCGCTCGTCCGCCAGACCGTCGAGACCTACGGCCGTCTGGACTGCGCCCACAACAACGCCGGCATCGAGGGCGACATGGCGGCAACGGCCGACTGCGCAGAAGCGAACTGGGACCGCACGATCGCGATCAACCTGAAGGGCGTGTGGTTGTGCATGAAACACGAGATCCCGCAGATGCTGCAGCAGGGGGGCGGGGCGATCGTGAACACGTCGTCGGTCGCGGGGCTCGTCGGCTTTGCCAATCTCCCCGCCTACGTCGCCACCAAGCACGGCGTCGCGGGGCTGACGCGGACGGCGGCGATCGAGTACGCCGAGCAGGGCATACGCGTCAACGCCGTCTGCCGAGGGGTCATCCAGACGGCGATGATCGATCGCATCGTCGGCGGTGACGCCGAGGCCGAGGCGCAGTTCACCGCGCTGGAGCCGGTCGGCCGGATGGGCTCGCCGGCGGAGGTTGCCCAAGCCGTCGTCTGGCTGTGCTCGGATGCCGCCTCGTTCGTGACCGGGGTGGCCATGCCCGTCGATGGCGGCTTCGTGGCCCAGTAGCGAACCGTCGTGCCGGGCCGCCCTGCCCGGCACGGGGCGCTCTGATCACTGCACAGCATCGGAGCAGACCCCAGGACGCGCCGCATGCGCGCGCTCGGACGGCTCAGCCGCCGAAAGCGGCGGGGTCTCGCAGCTCGATCCACAGCGAGTCGGCGACGGCGAGGACGCGTCCCGCCGCGTCGTAGAGCGCAGAAGCCGACTGGTGCTTGCGGCCGTCGCTACCGACCGGCCACGCGACGACGACGTGCCGCTCCCCGGCGCGCGGGCGCTCCCGCAGCTCGACGGTGAGCGACGCGAGGACAACGATCTGAGCGCGGTGATCGACGGACTCGATCGCGTACGCGCTCGGGCAGTCGAGCACCGCCCACGCAAGCAGCGGATCGTCGGACTCCGGGGTCCACGGGGAAGCGATGAGGGGGCTGTCCCCGACGCGACCGGCGTAGATCCGCAGGCCGTCGTCGCGCGCCGTCCCGCAGACGAAGCACGTCGGGAACCTGTGGTGCGCGAAGCCCACGTACCTCCGCGTCGCGATCTCGGCCTCCTCGACCGTCGGCGCCGGCGGGGGCTGCGCCTGAACGGCGGCGGGCACGGCCGTGGCGATGACGTCGTCGCCGCTGAGCAGCGAAACCGAGCCGTCGGCTTCGCGGCGGCGCAGCAGCGGCACCTCCAGCGGTGGCGGCTCGCGCAGTGACACGCGGACCGCCGGCGCCTTGACCACCGTGCCCACCAGACCACACGTGTAACCCCCATTCGCGGAGTTCGGCGGGCCATTGAAGCGCCTATCGATGACGACCCGATCGTTCACGCTTTCAGCCCACCTCGCTGTCGGCTGCGCGCGAGCGCGTTCAACGCGCTGCGCCGGGCCGCGCTGACGCGCCCAGGGACGACCATCATGACCTCACTCATACACCATTCGCAACTCCGCCGGGCTCCCGCAGCGCGCCGGCAGGGCGGCGGCTCGCCGGCGTCGGTATCGCTACGCCAGTCCACCAGCACGTCGGGGTCCTCCTCGAGCGCCGAATCGCGGGCCGCCGGCGCGGTCCATGCGCCGGCTGGTCGTGTGCGGCCGTAGCGGTCGTGAACCACGATCACGCACGCGTCGAGCACCCTGCACCGCGACCACGACGACAGCTTCGCCTCGGTGGCGCTGGCGTGTTCTGCTCACGCTCTCGGGAGGCGCGGCTGTCGGTCACGGACGCGGCCCGGCGAGCAGCAGGCGGGTCTGCTTGGTCACCCAGCGCCAGTTCAAGCCGACGTGGACGACAATGACGGCTGCCAGCAACAACCCGACCCAGTCATGCAGGTCGATCCAGGTCAAGCGGTCGATGCCGAGGAAGGAGTGTTCGGCCCCACGCCCGCGAAAACGCGGTCCCTGCCCGCTGGGGACAGCGATCCAGAGGATAAGACCAGTCGCCACCTCGAGCACGAGGCAGGCAGCGCCCGCGAGCACAGCCGAGTAGAGCAACCGCGTCCGATTCATCGGCACCCAAGCAAAGCACAGGGCAGACAAGGAGTCACCAACCCCCACCAGTAGCCGCACCCCGATCGCGGTAGACAACG
Organism: uncultured Actinomycetes bacterium; assembly: GCA_963728925.1. Lineage (GTDB taxonomy): Bacteria > Actinomycetota > Thermoleophilia > Solirubrobacterales > Solirubrobacteraceae > JBBPZA01. Next base: position 92,509 of record CAVSMB010000036.1, read on the forward strand.
CCGCGACATGTCGCCGACGGCTTGCACCACTCTCCACCGCGATCCCGACACGCGAGCCTGGAGATACTGGTAACCCCGTTTATCTGCCAGTCGTTGGATTGCTCGACTTTCGCAGTTCTTGGCGGGGTGAGTTGGGTGTTGGTGATGGTCGGCGTGGGCTGAGCGCGACGGCGACCTGAGCGGGCGGCGGGGAAGGAGCATCGGCGGCTTTCCCGAACCGGTGGGCGTCCATGTCGATGCCGCGGGCGGGTGGCCGCCCGATCCGCGGCGCCCACCGGGGGGTTGCCGCCGATGCTCGGTCTGCCTTCTTCGCTGGAGGGGCTGCTCGTCCTCTTGGCGCCATGCTTCACCCGCCCGACATTCCTGACGTTCCGTGCGTTGGTTGTCGGTCAGATCGCGCAGACCGGGCTGCGCACGGTCACGGGGATGCTCGTCGGCGCGAGGTTGTCGGGGGTGTGGCATCACGCCCGCGCGCATCGCTTCTTCAGCCACGCGCGCTGGCAGCCCGACGAGCTCGGCCTGCGCCTGGTAGATGTCATCGTGGAGCGGTTGATCGAGCCGGGCGCGCCGCTGGTGCTGGCGATCGACGACACGCTGCTGCACCGCCTGGGTCGCAAGATCCACGCCACGTTCTGGCACCACGACGCGACCGCCAACACCGACCGTGCGGCGGTCGCGTGGGGCAACAACTGGGTCGTCGTCGGGATCAACGTCAGGCTCCCGTTCCTTGCGCGCACGCTCTGCCTGCCCGTCCTGTTCCGCCTCTGGCAGCCGCGGCGCAAGCACATCGCGAAGGGCGAGCGCGATCCCGAGCGGCCGGCAAAACCCGAGCTCGCACGCGCAATGGTCGACCTGATCGCCGCTCGCTACCCCCAGCGCGTGGTGCATGTCGTCGGCGACTCGGCGTACGGCGCGGGCGCTTGGCGCGGCTTGCCCGGCCGCGTGACGCTGACCGTCCGCCCGCGCAAGGACGCCGCGCTGTATGCGCTCGCGCCGCCGCGCACCGGCCGCCGTGGCCGGCCCGCGCTCAAAGGCGCGCGGCTGCCCAGCCTCGCGCAGCTCGCGCGCGACCCCGCCACCACCTGGCAGCAGACCACCGCCCGCCGCTACGGCAAGCAGGAAGCGGTCGAGGTCCACGCCTTCCGCTGCCTGTGGCACGGCACGCTCGGCTACACGCCCGTGCAAGTGCTGCTCATCCGCGACACCACCAAGCCCACCGGCTACCAGCTCGCGCTGCTGTCCACCGACCTTGACGCCAACCCCGCCGCGCTGATCGAACGCTACGGCGACCGCTGGCCGATCGAGGTGTCCTTCGAAGAGGCCAAGCAGCTCGCCGGCGTCGGCCATGCGCGCAACCGCACCCAGCGCGCCGTCGAGCGCACCGTCCCCTTCCAGTTCATCTGCATGACCCTGACGATCATCTGGTACGCACTGCACGGCGATCACCAAACCGACGTCGACGAGCACCGCGCCCGCGCGCCGTGGTACCAAACCAAGACCAACCCCTCCTTCGCCGACATGCTCGCCAAGCTGCGACGCACCACCATCGCCGCCCAATACTCACCAGGTCGACTCCACGCCCCCTACCAACGGAAAATCACCGCAATTCAGCAAGCATTGGCCGCCACCCTCGCCTGAAAGCGCGAAAGTCGAGTGGATTGGAGGGACGAGCCTAATCGCGGGGTGGGACAGAACCCGGGGGGGACGTCACCCTCGACGACCGCGGCCTCTCATGGTTAGTGACCGTCGCGATCCGCGACGGGGGCTGGGACGCCGCGCCGAGCGCTCGGCCGCGAGTGGGCGGACGACGTGGATGGACGCGACACGGGCCGCGGTCGAGCGAGAAGAGCGGGCTGCAACGGTTCAGCGCTGCTGCGGCTCGCGAAGTTGTCCGTAGAGGACGGCCAGCTCGGCGCGCAGCTGGTCGTTCTCGGCGCACAGTCGCCGGTTGTCTGCCAGCAGCGTCTCGTTGCGCTGGCGCAGCGACCGCTCCCGCGCGCGCTCGCTGTTGGGCACTCCGACGGCGCCAGCGAGCGGGTTGCGTTCGCGCAGCTGCTCGATCTCTGCCCGCAGACTGCGGCTGGGTGTAGAGCCATTGGCGCGAGATGCCGGCGCGCCTGGCAACGGCGACGCGAGATGGCCTCGCCCGCGGCGTCGAGTTCGTGCAGGGCCAGCTCGGTTGGCGCGACGGCATCTTGGTGGCGGCGAGTCGCCGTGGCCGCCAGCGGCTCAGGGGCCATCGGTCGCCTCGCGGTCGAGCGCCTGGATCCGTCGATGATCCGCAGGTTGGCCTCGACGGGCTGGTTGATCTCGACGATCCGCCCGACCTTCGGCGCGGGCGGTCGCGATCATCGCCTGGGTTCGGTCCAGCTGATCGCGGCGGTGGTCAGGAAGTGGTCGCAGGTCAGGCACGCGTTCGGGTGCGGGCAGGACTGCTGCAGGCAGGCCGCAATAGCCGTTGGGCAGCGTCTGCTTGGCGCGGGCGAGGTTCTCCTTTGGCCCACCCGGCGTCGGAGAGCGGCCCGTCGGGATCGAGCGGGATGACTTCGCCGCGGACGTTGATGCGCTGCTGGTGGCGCTCCCACTCGCGCCGCAGGGTGGCGTCTTGATGCGCGCGTAGCGGGCGGTCATCGCGCCCGAGTTCCGCCGGTCAGCGGCTCGACGGTGATGTGGCGGCGCTGAATGACGAACAGTGGCAAGATGGTGAGCAGCGGCCGGAGTGCGTGATCGGGGCGATGCGCGGGATGACCGGCGACTCGAGCCAGTCCCGGTGCCGTGACGCGCAGCCGTGCAACGGCGAGTCAGGTAGGCGGCGGGCGAGTCGCCGGCGTCGCAGTCGTGTACGTCACAATCGGACCGTCGGTGCCGCTCTCCGTCCGCCATCCGGGATTCGCGCGGCTGTGGTCGCTGATGAGCCGGCATGAGCCGGCGGAGATACGCCGCCACCGAGACGAGCTTCTGGCCGGGCTGTCGGGCCGCGTGATCGAGGTCGGCGCAGGCACTGGGAGCAACTTTGCGCACTATCCGGCGACGGTCGAGGAGGTGCTGGCCGTCGAGCCGGAGCCGTACCTGCGCGAACGGGCGCGCGCCGCCGCCGCCCGCGTCAGTATCCGCGTCGAGGTCGTCGACGGCGTCGCCGACTGCTTGCCCGCCCGCGACGCGTCCTTTGACGTTGCGGTCGCGTGTCTCGTCCTGTGCACGGTGCCCGACCAGGGCCACGCACTCGTCGAGCTGCGGCGCGTGCTGCGCCCCGGCGGCGAGCTGCGCTTCTACGAGCACGTGCTCTCGGACCGCCCGGCGGTCGCCCTCAGCCAGCGCGCGGTGGACTGGGCGTTCTGGCCGCTGGCGTTCGGCGGGTGCCACACGGCTCGCGATACGCTCGCCGCCATCGAGGCCGCCGGCTTCGAGGTCGAGAGCGAACGGCGAATGTGGGTCAACCCGGTACCGATCGCATTCCCGGTCGCCTCGCACGCCATCGGCCGTGCTCGCCGACGCTGACCGGCTGGGATGCGGCCGATCGCGGGC